>CAWDZB010000016.1:0-61549 GCA_963806685.1 uncultured delta proteobacterium | reverse complement strand
GGCAACGAGAAGGGCCTGCTCGGGCTGATCTTCAACAAGTCGCAGAACAAGTTCCAGGACCCGGCCAAGCTGCGCCGCCTGATCGTCGATCTCATCGACAAGGAAAACTGGTCGGTGATGAGCGCCGACGTCAAGGGGGACGCCTACGAGGGGCTGCTGGAGAAGAACGCCCAGGACACCAAGAGCGGCGCCGGCCAGTACTTCACCCCGCGGCCGCTGATCCAGGCGATCGTCGACGTCATCGCCCCCAAGCCGGGGGAGACGGTCTGCGACCCGGCCTGCGGCACCGGCGGCTTTCTGCTCGCCGCCCACGACTGCCATCGTCCACGGCCATCCGCACATGACCAAGGAAGAGCGCAAGACGCTCAAGGAAGGGACCTTCAAGGGGTGGGAGCTGGTGCAGTCGACGGCGCGGCTCTGCGCCATGAACCTGATGCTGCACGGCATCGGCGGCGGCGACAGCGCGCTGCCGCTGGCGGTGAGCGATTCCCTCGCCGCCGATCCGGGGGAGCGCTTCGACATCATCCTCACCAATCCCCCCTTCGGCAAGAAGAGCAGCACCACCATCGTCGCCGAGGACGGCAAGATCAACCGCGAGACCGAGACCATCGAGCGCGACGACTTCTGGGCCACCACCGCAACAAGCAGCTCAACTTCATGCAGCACGTCAAGACCCTGCTCAAGCAGCACGGCCGCGCCGCCGTGGTGGTGCCGGACAACGTCCTCTTCGAAGGCGGGGCAGGGGAGACCATCCGCCGCAAGCTGCTGCACGAATGCGACGTCCACACCCTGCTGCGCCTGCCGACCGGCCTCTTCTACGCCCAGGGGGTGAAGGCGAACGTCCTCTTCTTTGACCCGCAAGCCGGCCAGCGAGACGCCCTGGACCAAAAAGCTATGGATCTACGACCTGCGCACCAACCAGCACTTCACCCTCAAGACCAATCCCCTGAAACGCATCCGATCTCGACGAATTCGTCGATCTCTACGTCGCCAAGCCCCGCACCGCCACCTGGAGCGAGGAGAACCCGACCGGCCGCTGGCGCTGCTACGACTACGCCGATCTGGTCGTCCGCGACAAGGCCAGCCTCGACATCTTCTGGCTCAAGGACGACTCGCTGGAGGATTCGGACAGCCTCCCCGAGCCGGGCGTGATCGCCGCCGAGATTGTTCAGGATCTGGAGGCGGCGCTGGAGCAGTTTCGGTTGATTGCGGAGGATTTGGGGGAGGACGTTGGCCGAGGCCAATGAGTGACAAGACAAGGATGGGAGGGGGCGGGTCAGGCTTGACATTGTGACATTTGAGGGGAGGGGGCAACATCAAAAATGATGTTGAGTGAGCATGGAGTTCAGGGTAGAGTTCTATGAGACGGAAGGCGGAGCCTGCCCGGTTCGCGAGTTTCTGGAGGAACTGAAAGCCAGCGATCCGGACGACTTTGCCGCGGTGCTGGCCGGACTGGCCAAACTGCGCAACCGCCAGTATCATCGCGAGCCGCTCTCCAAGGCGCTCGGCAACGGGCTGTTCGAGCTGCGCCACGTGGGCAAGCTCAATACCCGGGTACTGTGGTTTTTCGTCAGGAATCGCCGCATCGTCGCCGTACACGGCATTCGCAACAAGGGGCAGGAGATTCCGGCCCGCGATCTGGCCACCGCCCGGGAGCGGATGCACGACTGGCAGAAGCGAGAGGGGCCATGAACAAGACCAACTTCGATCAATATCTTGAAAAGCAGCTGCAGGACCCGGAGTTTGCCGCCCGTTTCGAGCGGGCCGGCGAGGCCTGGGACGTCGGGATGCAGATTGCCGCCTTGCGCCGGCAGGCCGGGCTGTCCCAGAAAGAGCTGGCCAGGCTCCTCAATACATCACAACAGCAGATCAGCCGTCTGGAATCCACCAGCTACGAAGGCCATTCGCTCAGCATGCTCCGCCGCGTCGCCGAGGCCCTGCATGCGCGGGTGCGGGTTGTTTTCGAGCCGGTGGAGAACGGGGCGAAAGTGCATGTGGCTGAGAGCCAGGAAGCCTATGGAAAAAAGGCCGCAAAACCCGATCCTCAGAATCTGAATTGTGAAGAAGGCTGAAATGGATAATCTGCTTTCGGCCGTCCGACGGATGCAGGAAGCCAAATGCCAGGCTCGAACCCTAGGATGTTTGTCGAAGAACGGGACCTGCTGGAATGTCCTTCCTGCGGTTTGTGGGAGCATGTGAACTGCGAGGGGCTGCTTTTGGTATATCAGAAGGACGATTCCTCTCAGGCGGATAGCGGGCTGCGGTTCAGGGAACTCGATGAAAGGCACTTCGTTTGTCCGGCATGCGGTGAGGTTGTGACGATCGAAGACGATAAGTGAGTCGGCTCTCTCTGCCGAGATCGTTCAGGATCTGGAAGCGGCGCTGGAGCCGTTCCGGCTGATTGCGGAGGTATTGGGGAAAGAGGTTTCCTCGGTGGATTTCGAGCAGGTGATAGGGGCAGGTAACCCAGGAAGGCGAAAAACGCGGAACGCGGTATCGGCTGACCCGGCAAAACGGAGAGAACGATGACAACAACAAACGGGATAGAATCCCCAAAGCCTCGCCCCGTTGAAGACATCCTTGCCGACCTTGATTTCTGGACCGGCCGGTCGAAAATTCATCTGGTCCATGAAGCTACCGAACGCTGGGGCGCGATCGTCCCGCACCTGCTGGCGCACCTTGAACAGGTTATTGCCGACCCCGCTGGCTACCTGAATGAGGATCACGACCTGCTCCCCTATGCGCTGGTGCTGCTGGGCCACTTTCGCGAGGAGCGCGCCCACTCCCTGATGCTGTCGCTTTTCAGCCTGCCGGGTGAATTGACCCACGACCTGGTCGGCGACATGCAGACCACAGCTCTGCCGGCTTTGCTGCTTCGCACCTGCGGCGGTTCTCTCGACGGGATCAAGACGCTCATTCTCAACCGCGAAGCCGACGAATTTGTCCGCTGGGCGGCCATGGAGACCCTGTGCCTGGCTGTAATCGTCGGTCTGGCTGACCGTGATGAGATCATCGGTTTTCTCGCCGGTCTCCTGACCGGCGATGAGGCCGAGCGCGGTTCCCACTTCTGGAGCGGTGTCGTCAACTCTCTCTGCGACCTCTATCCGGCCGATGTCATGGAGGTGGTTCGAAAAGGATATGCCGACGGGCTTATCCTGACGGGAGTTATTCGCATTGAGGAATTCGAAGAGACCCTTGCAGGCGGGCGCGAAGAGGCTTTGAACGGTCTGAGAAGGGAATTGGAGTGGCGGCTCCCTGACGAAATCGAAGGGCTGGTCGCCATGTGTGAAAATTTCGAAAGGCAGCCGATGCATAAAACCAGTGCCCCCAGTCTAAATCCGCGGAAGAAAAAAACACGCAGCAAGAAAAGGAAGAAAATGGCCAAAGCGTCACGACGCAGAAACCGCTGAGGGACTCTTGCTGTTGCGCCTTTTGAGAACTGACGAAAGAACGTCGTTAGGTCGATTCACGAAATTGGAAAAATAACAGAGTACGATATCGGAGCAGCGGTAAAGAGAGATCAAGTGATTTTCTTGGAAGGGGATCTGAAAATTTTTCTTGAGTGTGATATCGTATGTGATATCATCCATGGCCTCAAGGAAACCCGCCATGGCTGATAAGCGCCTTGTCAAACTGGTCGACAAGATACTCAGGAATCCGAAAAATGTCGATTTCGACGACTTGCGGCGACTCCTCGAAGGCTTCGGCTACGAATGCCGCCAGCCAAGAGGCGGCAGCAGCCACTATACCTTCCGCCAGCCGGGCTGCAATCCGATCACGGTGCCGAAAGACAAGCCGGTCAACAAGACCTACGTGAAGCAGGTCATCAAGCTGTTGAACCTGGAGGAATGGCATGAAGAACAAACCCGTTGACGAACTGATGGAACTCCCCTACACCGTTGAAATTACCCCCGATGACGGAAGTTATTTTGCGAAAATCAAGGAGCTGGATGGCTGCATGACGGTCGGCGAAACAATGGCCGAGGCTCTGGCATTGATCGAAGACGCCAAGCAGGCCTGGCTGACCGCCGCCGTTGAAGACGATATCGAGATTCCGCTTCCCGAGTCCATGCAGGCCGAACGCTACAGCGGCAGATTTGCCCTGCGCCTGCCCAAATCGCTGCATCAGCAACTGGCCAAAGGCGCCGAACGAGACGGTGTCAGCATGAATCAATATCTGGTGACGCTGCTCGCCGAAAGGAGCCCCTTGGCTGAGGTCAGAAGACTGCTGGCAGCGCAGACCGGTGCTAGCTCCAAAAGCCGAACCGCGAACGACCTGCATCGAGGGAAATCACCAAAGTCCACCATTCCTCCGGCGCCGGAGGGTGGCGGTAAAACCGCCGTTGGATAACCGACGTAAGTGTTTGCGCAAAACCGGTCCGTTTCCGAGTCGGGCCGATGTCATGTATGTTCGCGGTCATTTTTGGCCGATTTCAAAGCGTAAAGGGCGCCCTTCACTGGGAAAACCGAACCGCTAAGGGAGCCTTCCTTTCCACCTGTCCGTGATCTCGGGCTGAACAGACCCTTCTGCCCGGCACAGAATCGATCGAGCCACCGAGGACAGCCATGGCCTTATCAGAATTTGAAAAGAAACGGGTCGAAAAGCTGTTGACCGCCTATTGCGAGACCAAGATCCCGCCGGACCTCCGCGACCAGATCCGGATCGAATTTACCATTCGCGGCAACGAGGTGAGCTTGTTCGAGAGCCGTCCGCACTGGCAGGGCGGCGGCGAGTGGATCTCGATGAAGGTGGCCCGCTTCAAGAAGGACCCGAAGACTGAGACCTGGCAGCTTTTCTGGGCCGACCGCAACAGCAAGTGGCGACCCCATTCGCCGCTGCCGTATCATCGCGACCTCGAGAAACTGCTGCAGGAGGAGGAAAAGGACGAAACCGGGGTGTTCTGGGGGTAGGGAGGCGGCGCTGGAGCCGTGCCGGCTGATAGCGGAGGATCTGGGGGAGGGGACCTGAAAATAATTGGGGTGGTTTTTTTCAGCTGGCAAAGGAGGGGGACAATGCGAGTTTTCATTTTTCTGCTGGTTATGTTGCCGGGGTTGGCCAACGCTGATTTTTTCGAATCAAACGGTTATTCCCTGAGAGTCTCGGTTTCCCACAATGGTACCCATTTAAAGCTGGAAGGCCGGGTCAATAATGGTGGCCCATGCACAAAACTGGTCATTGCTGCCAAAGCGGAGAACAACGACGGAAGAGTTGTCCACCTGAAATCATTTCCCATCAATTACCCTGGAAGCAGCTATAGCCTGCTCTTGGATTCCTGGCCGCTGGAAGTCTCGGTAAACAAGAAGGCGTGGAGGGTTACTGCCGTCGATGCCTTCTGTGGAGGCCGGACAAGAAGGCGGTAGTTGAGAACGAGATCTTTGCCAAATGGGATACATCGGTCTGAACGAGAAACGTACTCCCCCTGGCTCGACCACCCCGACCCGGCCGTGGTTGCCAATGCCGGTTCCCGGTTCTGGGGCTGTTCGGGATATCCAGACTGCCGGGCGACCCGGCCGGTAGAGGAGGGCGATTGAACCGTAGCGGAGGTGCTTCAAACCTGGACCTCCTCGCAACCCTTCTTCCCTCCTTTTTTACCTCCCGGTGATCCCCAACATCAACAAATTCCCGGGCCTCCCCCGGCCAAGGCCCGCAGAGCCATTTCGTCAATAATCTTCCTTAGGTGCCCCTATTTCTGGTAGGCTGTTTTATGGAAAAAACCAGACCGAATTCCAGGCCAGATTTCAGGAGCATTGCATGGCGAAAGAACGGATCCTTTTCCTTTGCGATCACAACAGCGCCCGCAGCCAAATGTCCGAGGCATGGCTGAAGCTCCTTGCCGGGGACCGCTTTGAAGTGGAAAGCGCCGGGTTCGAACCCCGCCCGATCCTGCCCATGGTCGTCGAGGTCATGCGGGAAGCCGGGGTGGATCTCTCGGACAAAGGGTCGCAGAGCGTCTTCGACGTCTATCTCCGCGGCGGAGCCTTTCTGTACGTGATCTCGGTCTGCTCCCGGAACAGCGAGGTGAACTGTCCGATCTTTCCCGGAGCCCACAACAACCGGCTGCGGGTGGTTTTCACCGATCCCTCTTCTCTGACCGGCACCCCCGAGAAACGGCTGGAGGGGATCCGCCGGATCCGTGATGAAATCAGGACAGAAATCGAGCACTTTCTGCACTGGGTCGACAGCGACGGGGAGGGGCTTCCCGGGCCGCGCTGGGAGCGGGACTGACCCTGGGAGAATCCATCATGCAGATCCTGCAACTCAAAATCACCCTGCTCGACATCGAGCCGAAAATCTATCGCATCGTGCAGGTGCCCGCGGAAAAGACGTTGCGCAACCTGCACAAGGTCATCCAGCGGGTGATGAGATGGGAAAACTACCATCTCTACCAATTCGTCAAGGGCAACGACACTTATGCGCCGGAATCGACCGAAGCCAGCTTGCCCGGAGGGAAGAGCGATCGGTCGGTGCCACTTTGCGAACTGTTGCCGAAGGTGCGCAGCAAGCTGATCTACGAATATGATTTCGGCGACGACTGGCAGCATGATGTGCTGCTGCAGAAGATCCTGCCGGCGGAAGAGGGGGTGCGTTACCCGGTCTGCATCGAAGGAAAACATGCCGCCCCGCCGGAGGACAGCGGCGGTCCTTACGGCTACTGCGATCTGCTGGAGGCGCTGGACGACCCCCAGCACCCCGGGCATGAGGATGCGGCGGACTGGCTGGGGGAGGGGTACGACCCGGGATTTTTCGACCTTGAAGAGGTCAATCGGAAACTGCGGCGGATCAAGGTATTGTAACAACAGCCGTGGCTTCCTCGGTCGTTCAAAAAGCAATGTGAAAAAGATGCATATTGCTCTAGACAGTCATTCGGAAGTTCCGAAAGACTGTTTCGCGGGTCGGAGTCAGGCAGGCAACAGTCAGCTTGATCACGAGACCGTCTGGCTGAACTTGAATCAGATGGCGGACCTTTTTCAGCGTGACAAATCGGTTGTTTCCAGGCATTCACGAGCAATTTTCCAAAGCGAAGAGCTGAGCCGGACGGCAACTGCTGCAAAAAATGTAACAGTGGGAATCCCCGGGTCAGGACTGATTTTTTGACATTCCCCTCCCACCAGCCTCCGAATCTCCCCAGTTCAAAAACCATCCCACCTGCGCGGCCGTCGCTGTAACGGAATCTGCACATCCAAATCCTGTGACCTCTGCAATCCGGTACACCCTTCGGCTCTCCCGGAAGGGGCGCCGAAGCACCATTCCCGCTTGGGACCCATCCCTGGATTCCCCCTTGTCACTTCGCCTGGAAAAACCGCCTGGATCTAGACTGGTGCTCATTTGGAGACCTGAACTCTTTTTGAAAAAAGTATTGACAAAAAACAAAGTTGACCTAGGCTTGAAGAAAATGGAGGAGCCTTTAAGATGCGAGGTGGCAGGCGCCCGGGGGCCGGGCGAAAACCGATAGCGGATAAGCGGCGGATCAGGTTCCAGACCCGCTGGAACAACCGGGAGGCGAAAACTGTCGTCGAGGCGGCGCGCCAGGCCGGCTTGAAGCCGAGCCAGTTCATCCGGGACGCCGCCCTGGAGAAGGCCAGCAGAACGTCTGTCAACGAGTGATGTGATGAAAGGAGGGCAGGATGACTTCCACGGTCTCGGTGATCTTTCTGGACATCGACGATGTGCTCAACACCCTTTCGACACGGCAGCGCGGCGAACTCTTCGATCCGGTAAACGTCAGGGCGCTTAACGCCATCCTCGACGCCACCACGGCCGGGATCGTCCTTTCCTCCACCTGGCGGCTGAGCGCCTCGACCGGCGAGTGGGAGGAGATCCTCAACGGCGCCGGGATTCACGCCACCGGCCGGGTGCTGGGCAGGACCCCTTGGCTCGAAGGCGCCTCGCGGGGAGCCGAGATCGCCTACTGGCTGGAGCTGTCCCTTGAGGATGTGACCCGCTACGCGATCCTCGACAACCGGGACGACATGATGCCCTGCCAGGAGCATCTGCTGCAGACTTCTCCCGAGTACGGATTGACGTTTGACCTGGCCAGGCAGTCCATAAGCCGGCTGCATTGACCGAATTTCGGGAGGGCAGCAGACAGGATGAAAACCGTCCGCCGACGAGAAGGCGCGGGCGGTTTTTCTGTCTTCGGCATCTTCCCGGAACCGGGCTGCGAGTTCAGGAGCGGTCGCCTTCGAAAAATATCGGGAGTCCTGCTTCGGTCGCGCTTTTGCTGAGAAACGGAAGGGATAACTTGACCTCCTGCTCCGGGATGAGCCATAAAGAGGGTAGCGGGGGAGGGGGCATGCGGCCGGGCCGGCCAATCCCCATCCCGGAACCTGAAGGGTGAAGGAACCATGATCGTCGAAAGAGGCGTCAAGCCGATACTGCACCGGCAAAAGTGCTCCGCCTGCGGGTATTACACCGTCTACGAGGCTGTTCCGGCGGGGAGCGAGGCCACCGATACCTGCACCCACTGCGGCTTCCAGGCGCAAATCGCCTGGAATTCCGATATCAAGGGGATTTTCAAAAACACCGAAAAATTCTTGAGGGATCTGGAGCAAATCCTGCCGGAGCTCAAGGATCTGAAAAACCCCGGGGATCATTTTTTGCTCGAGTAGTGTCCCGTGCGGTTAGTCCTTTCAAGTAATTCCGAACAATTTTGGCTGATGGCAAGGCGCGTCGACGCAGGCCTAGCCAAAGCTAAGCCGAGGAGACGGAACGAAGCCAGCGGGCAAAAGGGCCGGAATTAATGGATGGAATTAACCGCACGTGACACTTGAAGGAACGGGTCGGGCCCGATCATCCTGACCCATTCCCGCCCTCACCATCCGTATATCCCCTGTACAGTTCAAGAATCTCCTGTCTGCCTGGCGAGGTTCGGCGTGAGTGTTAAAATCGGCCTGATCGGCGATGTCCATGCTACCGCTGGCCCCGTTAAGGAGGCCCTGGCGATCCTCCGCCGGGAAGGGGTCGATACCATCCTCTGCCCGGGAGACATCGCCGGCTACGGAACCGAACTGGAATCGACCGTTGAGTTGCTGGTCGACAGCGGCTGCCGGGCCGTACTGGGCAATCATGATCTCTGGTGGCTGGGCGACCCCGACTGCGTGGCAGGCGGGCGGTCGAGGCCTACCTGCGGTCCCTGCCCGCGATGCTCGAGCTTTCCGTGGCCGGCAAACAGCTCTACATGGTCCACGCCAGCCCGCCCGAGTCCGTCATGGAGGGGATCACCCTGCTGGACGAAAATGGTACGCTCAACCCGGAGCAAAGGGATCACTGGACCGGTTATCTGAAAACTTTCCTCTTCGATGTGCTGGTGGTCGGCCACACCCATCAGGTCTTCGCCGAACGGTTGGGAGACGTCCTGGTCGTCAATCCCGGCAGCACCAGGTTCAACCATACCTGTGCGATCCTGAGCCTGCCGTCGATGGAGGTCCGGTTCTTTCCGTTGGGCGGCAGGACGCCGGTGCTGGCCTGGAATTGGGGGATGGAGGGGGATGAATAAAGAGGGGGATCCGGAGCAGGCTTGAATTTATGCTGATAAGGTGGATGCTCAGCTGAAGATGGAGGGGGGCTTAAGGGGATTTAAAACCGGCGGGTCTCGTCCCGCCGGACGAGTCACTTTTCTAATTCGGCTTAGAAAAGTAACCAAAAGAGCCCGGGCTGCCGCCGGCATGGGGACGCGGCGGGCGGAGCATCCGAGTTGCCCTTGGTGAGGTAGGAACGGCGCGTCTTCGTTTGCTCCATCTGCGCAGGGTGGTGATTGTTCCGACATGCGTTTATGCGGAGCGAACGCCGGCGCTGCCAGGTTTTTTTAGCTTTTAAAACACCCGAGCCTCTGACCACGCAGAATGGAGTTGCCGAGGAGTACGGAGGCGCCTGGCGGGGCGCGTCCCGCCGGTTTCGCTTGGTCGCCCAGGCAGGAAAAATCTTCCGGCGCGGACCAGTCAATCCCTTTTTTCGACCGTTTTGCTTCCCGCAACCATTAACTGCGAGGATACTCGATGCGGCGTTTCGCCAATTTCTATATCGTCCTGTTTCTGATCGATGCCGGCCTTTCACTGACCGATGAACTCCTGTCGGTGTTCGGAACGCCCTTGCCGGCGCTCTCCGGGGTCCGCAACCTGGTCGCCTTCCTGGTAATCATTCTCTCCCTGGTGGTTTACTCCCTATTGGGGATCGACCGGCGGCTGCCGAAGCGGGTTTTTCTGCCGCTGACCCTGTACGCCTTCTGGGCCTCCCTGTCGCTGTGGCCGCTGCTGGGCATGTTCCCGCGCGAATCCTTCGGGGTGATGGTCTCCTTCGGGCAGGTTTTCATCGCTGGGGTCGTCGTGATCACGCTGCGCAGTTTCTACGGCGGCAACCAACTGCCCGAGGAGCTGTTTCAGCAGCCGCGGTTCGGCTGGCGCAACACGCTGGTCTTTTCGGGCGTCAACCTGTTGCTGCTCCCCCTGCTGCTGGTCTATTCCCTGCTGGCGACGGCCGGCTGTTATCTCTACCAGGAGACCGCCGGTTTCATGCGGTTGAGTCCGGTCGGCATCTACACCTCCGAGCGCAGTTTTCGTCACGACGGCAAGGTGGTGCGCCTGGTGGCGATGATGCATATCGCCCGGAAGGGGTATTACAAGGAGCTGCTCGATTCGCTGCCGGCGGCCAGGACGGTCATTCTCGCCGAGGGGGTGACCGACCATGACCGGCTGCTGAAGACCCGGTTCAACTACGGCAACCTGGCCGGCCTGATCGGACTCAACTCCCAGGAGTCGATGCATCTCGACGGCAATCCGGTCGACCTGGATGTGCCGTCCGAACTCGGGCGGGATGAGACCAGGCCGGATATCGTGCGGGCCGACATCGACCTCAACCGCTTTAACCCGAAGACGGTAGAGTTCCTCAATGTCCTCGGCCGTACGGTGCTCGGCAGCAAGCCGCTGGCCCAGGGGTTCGCGGAATATACCGCCTGGGCGCAGACCAATGTGACCCCGGAGTGGCTGTCGGGACTGCTGGCCGATATTCTCGACAAGCGCAACCAGGTGGTGATCGACGCGCTGCAGCGAAGCCTCGCAACACTACGACACCGTTGTTGTCGCCTGGGGAGCGATGCACATGCCGGCCATCCAGACGGCCGTGCTGAAGCGGGGGTTTGTCCCCGGGGCCAAAAAAGAGCGGCTGGTTTTCGCTTTCAGCGCCATCCCCTATGGCAAATTGTGGCAGAAGCTGTCGGCCGGCGCCGGGCAGGACGGGGACGCTGGAGTCGTTCCGGATCATCGCTAGGGGCCTTGGCCAACACTCTGATCTGCCTCATCCACCGGACCCATCGTCTGCTCGCCCCCTGATTTCGCCGCCCTCATTTGGCACGCCCCTTGCTGTATCTAACCCCTAATAAATATTAAAGAAAAAAGCTTGAAACGGTGCTCCAGAGAAGGCCGAAAAGGCTTAATTTCTGCCATCTTGACGGCGTTTTTCTGGGGTCCTTCCCGGCCGGATTGAGCACCGCTGCCGGCGTTCGGCGGCGGTTGCGAAAGCCGGGGGAGCGGATTTCCGATCCCGGCCGCGCTGGCATTGACATTTCCCGGCAAAATGGTGGCCAATTTTTGGCAGGCCCGCCGGTCAAATTCCAGAGGGCCGCTTTGGTCCCGGATCAGGCCATTACCAATGGAGGGTGGATGAAAGACCTTTCCCTTTTTTACGCCACCAATCGAAAACGCCAAGGGGCTGAAAAGGGCCCCCTGGGGGAATGTCTGGGCGCTGCGAAGCTAGCCGGGTTGGCGGGACTTGTCGCTGTCCAGGTTTCGTGGGACCTATGCGACCTATGATGAAATTAAAAATGGAAAGGAGAAGGCATGGAGGGGGTTGATCGAGACACCCTGCCGGTCGGGATGCCGGAGAACGATGACCAGGAAATCGAATTGCACCAGTCCGCGATCATCATCTGCGAGGCCACGGTCAGTTTCTGCGAGCGCTTCATCGTGCGCCGCTCGCGAACCGTCGCGCAGATGGTGGATGCTTCGCGCGGTGCCATGCGGTACATTGCCGAGGGGGGACGGACCGTGGCGGTCTCGCCGCCGGCCGGGCTCCCGCTGTTTCGCGCGGCGCGGGTGCGCCTGGAGGAACTGCTCATCTACTACCAGGACTTCCTGCGCCTGCGCGGGCTGCCGATGTGGGGGGAGGAACATCCCCAGGCCATGGCGATCCGCAAGCTGGCCTGCCGCTCAGCGCGATCCTTCGGGGTCTACCGCACCTTCGTGCAGAGTTCCCCCCCGGAAACCGCGGCCAACGCCCTGGTCGGCCTGATCCGCCAGACCCTGCGCCTGCTCGGTCGGCAGTTAGAGCAGCTGGCGGCCGAGCAGGAGGAAGACCTGAACGTTCCCGAGGGCGGGGATCCGGTAACCATGGCTTCGGCGGTAGACAAGTCGGGACCTCAGCCTTAAACTGTACCTGAGTTCGAATTCCAGCCTGCCTCTGCAGAGGAGGAACGCCCATGCCGACCGCCGCTGCCCGTCACATCCTCGTTGCCGAGGAAGCCGAGTGCCTGCAGCTCAAGGCTGCCATCGAAGCCGGCGCCGATTTCGCCGAAGTCGCCCACGAGCATTCCATCTGTCCCTCCCGCCGGCGCGGCGGCGACCTCGGCGCCTTCCGCCCCGGGCAGATGGTCAAGGAGTTCGACGAGGTGGTCTTCTCCGGGGAGGTCGGCAAGGTCCTCGGCCCGGTCAAAACCCAGTTCGGCTACCACCTGATCGAAATCACCAAGCGCTGGTAACGGCCGGGGAGTTCCAGCCACCAGTCCCGACGCTCCAGATGCAGGAGGGCCCGGCCATGGCTGGCCGGGCCCCGCCCTCGCCCCCGCTGCCCGATCAGCCTACTTGCTCTTCGACACCATGTACTCCACCGCTGCCTTGACATCCTCGTCGCTCAACGCGGCGTTGCCCCCCTTGGGCGGCATGGTGCCGGTCTTGCCGGTGAAGCCGTCGATGGCGTTCTTGTCCAGGGTATCCATTCCCTGGGCAATGCGGTCGGCCCACGCTTCCGGGTCGCCGATTTTGGGAGCGCCGGCAATCCCTTCATCGTGGCAGGCCTTGCAGCTTTCGTTGTAGACCTTTTCGCCCTGCGCCATATCCCCCATGGCCATCGAGTCCGCGGCGGGCATCGCCTGTTCCGAAGTCGCCGCCGGCGCGGCGGGCTGGGCCTGCTGCTGCGGGGCCATCGCCGTCTCCTTGGGTTTTTCTTCCTTTTTACTGCAGGCCGGCAGGATCAGCAGGGCGGCCAGCAGACCAACAAGCCAAACGGATTTTTTCATGGTTCGTCCCCTTCGCTGGTGAGAGTTCGTTGTACGGGCAATCGCACGGCCCAGGATAGCCGGCGTGCGGGGCAGCAATGATTCGGGCGGCTTCCGGAACGGGAACATCCCAGGGCGCTTGCCAACCCCCGGGCCGCAGAAAAAAATGAGGGCGGCCTGGGGCACACCCGTTCTCCTGATTTCTGTTTATCCCGATTTCCGGGAATTGCAAGGGGGGCTGCTCGCGGTCGGGCGTGCAGCGACGACCTGAAGCCAGCCTCGCCCCAAAAAAACCACTCCCAATTACCAAGGAGCAAGCCATGCCGATCCTCCAACTCGACGGTCCGCCCATCGCCGACCTCGAAACCCGTCGCAGCCTGGTCGCCGCCCTCACCGCCGCCGCGGCCCGGGCCTATGCCCTGCCGGAAGAGACGATCATCGTCTTGATCCGTGAAAACCGCCCCGAGCAGGTCGCCGTCGGCGGTACGCTGGTCGCCGACCGCCGGCAGACCCCCTAGACAACGGTGCCGCCCGGCTTGTCAGGCCGTGCGGCGCCGTGGTCCGGTTTGCCGGGCGGTTGGTCCGCGCTCAGCGGCGCCAGCCGCCGTGATGGCCACCGCCGCCCCAGCCGCGATGGCCGCCGGAACGGTGCACCCAGGAGAAGGAAAAAGTGGTGGGGAAGGGCCAGAAGTAGCCGGGGTAGTAGGAAGGATAGGGATTGTACGGGTAGTAGCCCCCGTAGTAGGCCGGCGGGTAGTAATAGGTCGGCGGATAGGCCGGCACCACCCGTTCACGGACCACCACCCGGTGCGGCGATGCCTGCGGCTCGGTGACCAACTTCCAGGTGCCGTCCGCCTGGCGGCAGGCGGTCCCGTAGGCCTGCTGGACTTCACCGTTGATGGTCACGGCCTGGGTGAATTCCCGGCAGTAGCGGCCGTCGGCAGCCCGGTAGGTATGGGTCGGGGTCACCGTTCCGCTGGCTCCGCTGTCGGGGTTGACCCAAGTGGTCGGCTCGTCGGTGCGCGAGCGCTCCAGGGAGGACTGGGCGGCGCTCACCATGTAGGCCTGGTCGGCGCGGTCGAGGCTGCGGCCGATATCCTGGCCCGCCAGGGCGCCGAGCAGGGTCCCGGCGGCGGTGGCCACCAGCCGCCCGGTGCCGCTGCCGACCTGGGCGCCAAGCAGTGCCCCGGTCCCGGCGCCGAGCAGGGTCCCGGTTCCTTCCTTGGGGCCCATCGGAGCCGCGCAGGCGCCAAGCAGGGCCAGCATTGCGATCAGCGTGACTAGACGTTTCATGGCTCATCTCCCGCGTTGCGGGATGCGGACGGCGGTGCCGCCGTACACCCCTTTGTCCCTATTATAGCCGGGTTTTATAAGGGAATGATGGTGGGGTTCGAAATCGTTCCTGAGGACATTGAGGCTAGAATCAATCTGAATGAATGTTGTTTAAGTCAAAGGTTTGTCGGCTAATTTTACGGAATAGACGGATGTCATCAAGCGCTGGGAAAATGCTTCCGACCAGGAACCGGCCCCTTTCGCAATGTGGAAGGGGCCGGTTTCGTTCCGGGGAAGAGTGTTTCGCCGGGGCAGGCTAGCCGGCAGCCGGAGGTTCCGGCTCCTTGCAGGGCTCGAAGCGCTGCAGCAGATCCCGCAGGGCCTCGATGGTGAAGGGCTTGGCGAGGACTTCGGACATCCCGGCGCCGAGGAACTCCTCCCGGTCTTCCTCGCGGGCATGGGCGGTGAGGGCGATGACCGGTATCGACCGGTTGGGGTGGTCCTCCGGCAGGGCGCGGACCCGGGCGGTGGCGTTGGGGCCGTCGAGCTCCGGCATCGACACGTCCATCAGCACCAGGTCGAAAGGCTCGGCGGTGAGGACCTCCAGCGCCCGGCGGCCGTTCTCTACCGCGGTCACCCGGTGTCCCATTTTCTCCAGCAGCAGGAGCATCAGGTTGCGGTTGGTCTGGTCATCCTCGGCGAGCAGCACCCTGCAGCCCGGCTCCCCGCCGGACTGCAGCGCGTTGCGGACAGGGGCTTGCCGGGAGCGGCCTGGCGGGCGGTCGGCAGCTGCCAGGGCAAAGGGGAGGGTGCAGTGGAAGGCGGCGCCCCCGGCAGGGTTGTTCTGCGGGACGATGCTGCCGCCCATCTGCTCGACCAGTTGCCGGGAGATCGCCAGGCCGAGGCCGGTACCGCCGTACTTGCGGGTGATCGACGAATCGCCCTGGGTGAAGGGCTGGAAGATCTTGTCGAGGACCTCCGGCGCCAGACCGATGCCGGAGTCGATTACCGAAAATCGCAGGGTAACGTCCGCCTCGGCCTGCTTCAGCACCTCCACGCCGAGGGCCACCCGTCCCTCCGTGGTGAACTTGACGGCATTGGAGAGCAGGTTGGAGAGGACCTGCCTGACCCGCAGCCGATCACCGACCACCGATCGCGGCAGCTGCCGGTCGAGGTGCACCTCCAGTTTCAGGTCTTTGGCCTCCAGGGCCGGCCGCTGGCTCCCCAGCACCTCCTCGATGAATTCCGCCAGCGAGAAGGGCTCGTTGAGCAGCTCGATCCTGCCGGCCTCGATCTTGGAGAAGTCGAGGATCCCGTCCAGGATCCGCAGCAGGTTCCCCGCCGAGGTCTTCAGGGTCCGCAGCAGGTCCCGCTGCTCCGGGTCGAGGGGAGTTGTCTCCAGCAGCTGGACGGTGCCGAAGATGCCGGTCATCGGGGTGCGGATTTCATGGCTCATGTTGGCCAGAAAGACGCTCTTGGCGGCGTTGGCCCGGTCGGCGGCATCCTTGGCCTGCTGCAGCTCCTCGGTCCTTTCCGCGACCAGCCGCTCCAGTTGGTGGTTCATCTCGGCCAGGGCCCGCTCCGCCGCCTTGACCCGGGTGATGTCGGTGAAGGTCAGTACCACCCCCTCGATCTTGCCGGCCTCAGTGCGGAAGGGAATAATCCGCTTGAGCAGCCAGTGGCCGTCCGGGGTGGTGATTTCCGTTTCCAGGGGTTCGCCGTTGGCGAGGACCTGACGGACGTCCTTGATCAGCTGCCCCTGGCGGGAGAGGTGGTAGGCGATGTGGTCGATGGGTCGGCCGACATCCTGGGGCAGGAGCTTGAAGAACCTGGTGATGGGCGGGTTGAACTTGCGGATGCGCAGGTCCATGTCGAGATAGACGGTCCCGTCCTCGGTGCTGGCCAGCAGGTTCTCGTGATCCTGGTTGAGCTGTTTCAGCTCCTGGTTCTTGAGGTCGAACTCGGCGTTGACGGTATAGAGCTCTTCGTTGACCGAATGCAGCTCTTCATTGGTGCTCTGCAGCTCCTCGTTGGAGGCGAGCAACTCCTCGTTGGTGGCCTGCAGTTCCTGGTTGGTGGCCTGCAGCTCCTCGATGGAGGACTGCAGGCTCTGCCGGCTCCCTTCCAGCTCCAGCTCCAGGTCGACGATGCGCTGCTGCAGGTGCTCGGGGATGTCCCTCACGTCCGCGACGGGCGCCTCACCGTCATCCGCCTTCTTCCCGGAGGTGGCCGGATGGATAGCGATGAAGAGGTGGGGAGTGCCGCTCTTTTCGTGGAGGAGGTAGTCGACGGACAGGTCGTAACGTTCCTTTTTGCCGTCGGCTTCGAAGGCAAGGTTGCGGACCATCACCTGGTTGCGGTTCTTCTGCGCCCGGTGCAGGGCGGTGGAGAGGGGGAGCTTCAGGGGCTCCTTGACCTGGGCGACGATGTCGTTCTGGTAGCGCCCCCGGTGGCCGACCATGAAGTGCTCCACCTCTCCGAAGCAGTGGAGGATGCGGTGGGCCGGGTCGACCAGGAAACCGGCCGGCAGGTAGCGGTCGAGGAGCCGGTCGTAGTCGTCGAGCAGCTGCCGGTCGATGGGGACGGTGTTGCGGTCCGGTAACTGGCGCTGGGCTGCAGCGGAAACGAAGGCCGGCTGGGGGATGGCCTGGGGCAGGTCGAGGGAGACCCGCAGGTCGCCGACTTTGCGGAAAATCTTGAAGGAGTTGTCCAGCGGCTGGTACTGGCTGGCCAGGTTGCCGAGCCCTTCACTGTTGCCGAGAAAGAGAACGGCCCCCGGGTTGAGGGCGAAGTGAAAATTGGCGATAAGCCGCTCCTGGGCCTTGGGCTGGAGATAAATCAGCATGTTACGGCAGCAGATCAGGTCCATACGGGTGAAGGGGGGATCGCTGAGCAGGTTGTGGGGGGCAAAGACGATCATTTGGCGCAGGAAGGGCTTGACCCGGTACCGGCCTTCTCCTTCGTCGAGGAAATACTTTTTCAGCCGGGCTGCCGACACGTTCTTCAGGCGCTTCTTCTCGTACATTCCTTGCGAGGCCGCTTCCAGCGAGGCACGGTGGATGTCGGTGGCGAAAATCGTGACGGTCCCCTTGAAATTACAGGCCTCGGCCAGGTCGGTGAGCAGGATGGCCAGGGTGTAGGCCTCCTCTCCCGTGGCGCAGCCGGCGGTCCAGACCCGCAGCTCCCGGTCCCGGGCATGCTCAACAAGAAGTTCGGGCAGGACCGAACGCTCCAGGTACTGAAAAGCGCGGGGATCGCGGAAGAATTCGGTCACCCCGATCAACAGGTCGTGGTAGAGGGTGTCCAACTCCTCCGGTTTCTGGACCAGGAGGGTGGCATAGTCGCTGATGTCGTCCAGGTGACAGAACTGCATCCTGCGTTCGATGCGCCGCGTGACCGTCGTCGGCTTGTATTTGCCGAAATCGAGGGAAAAGCGGGTGCGCAGCAGGGCGAAGATCTGCTGGAAGCGGCCCTGCTCGTCCAGGTCCTGGAAACGCTGCAAAAAGGTTGAGCGCTTGCCGGGCGGGGTGAGGATGAAGCCGAGAATGATCTCCGGCAGCTCCTCCGGCGCCGCCTGCAGGTCGCAGCAGCCGGTCGCCAGCGCACTGCGCGGCATGCCGTCGAACTCCGCGGAGGGCAAATGACTGCACCAGGACCAGGCCGCCCTCCTGATGGATTTCCTGGATTCCTCGCGAGCCGTCGCTGCCGGTGCCGGAGAGGACGATGGCAATGGCATCGCTGCCGGCGTCCCTGGCCAGGGAGGAGAAGAAGAGGTCGATGGGCAACTCCGGCTGCCGATCGGTTTTTCGGTCGGTCAGGTAGAGACGCCGGCCGGCGACGGTCATATGGGACTTGGGGGGGATCAGGTAGATGGCATTCGGTTCCAGGGCAATGCCGTCGGCGACCCGGTGGATGGCCATGGTGGTATGGCGGGCCAGCAAGTCGTCCATCAGGCTTTTGAAATCGGGGGAGAGGTGCTGGATGACGACGAAGGCCGCGCCGCTGTCGGTCGGCATGTGGTCGAAGAAGTCCTCGAGGGCGGAAAGCCCGCCGGCCGAGGCGCCGATGGCGACGATGGCGGCAGGGTGGCGCGGAGAGGCTTTCGGCTTGGTGCTGCGGGACATCCTGGTGCCCTGCGGACGACTTGATTTCATGGCATTCCCTCCGGCATCCGGAGACCGGCCAAAACATGACTTCCTAGGTTCATATTTTACCGCGGCCGGGAGACAGTTCAACGCACCTGCCTGGCCGGGGTTAAAAAAACCGGCAGTGGTTTCGGGGATAGGCAAGGCCGGCACCGCCGTGGTATAAGGCGGTTCGTCGACCCGCCATTTCTTGCCCGGGAGCTGTCATGGAACTGCGTGGACTGTTGGGAATCGCCTGCCTGCTGCTGCTGGCGTGGGTGCTTGGCGAGGAACGCCGCCGGGTGCCCTGGCGCATCGTTCTCGGCGGCGTCATCGCCCAGTTCGTGCTGGCGCTGCTGCTGCTCAAGTTGCCGCTCTGCAAGAGCCTGTTCCTGACCCTCAACCAGGGGGCGGCGGCCCTGGAGAAGGCGACCACGGCCGGCACCTCGCTGGTCTTCGGTTTCCTCGGCGGCGGGCCGCTCCCCTTCACCGAAACTGCTCCCGGCGCCTCCTACATCCTCGCCTTCCGCGCCCTGCCGCTGGTGCTGGTGATCAGCGCCCTCTCCAGCCTCCTCTTCTACTGGCGGGTCCTGCCGGCCATCGTCCGCGGCTTCTCCTTCCTGCTGCAGAAGAGCCTCGGCATCGGCGGTGCCGTGGGGGTCGGGGCGGCAGCCAACATCTTCGTCGGCATGGTCGAGGCGCCGCTGCTCATCCGCCCCTACCTGGCAGGGATGAGCCGCGGCGAGCTGTTCGCGGTGATGACCTGCGGCATGAGCACCATCGCCGGCACCGTGCTGGTCCTCTACGCCTCGATCCTCCAGCACGCCCTGCCCGACGCCCTCGGCCAGATCCTCACCGCCTCGGTGATCAGCGCACCGGCGGCGCTGGTGGTCGCCGCCCTGATGGTGCCGCCCGGGGAGGGAAGCAGCGCCGGCGCGGTCGAGTTCGACGGCGGCGACCGCAGCGCCATGGACGCCATCACCCGCGGCACCGCCGAGGGGCTGTCGCTGCTGCTCAACATCGTCGCCATGCTGATCGTGCTGGTGGCGCTGGTCAGCCTGGTCAACCTCGCCCTCGGCCTGCTGCCGGCAGTGGCCGGAGGACCCGTGACCCTGCAGCGGCTGCTCGGCTGGCTGCTGGCGCCGCTGACCTGGCTGCTTGGCATCCCCTGGAAGGATGCGGCCACGGCGGGGAGCCTGCTCGGCACCAAGACCGTCCTCAACGAACTGCTCGCCTATCTCGACCTCGCCGCTCTGCCGCCGGACGCCTTCTCCGCGCACAGCCGGCTGATCATGACCTACGCCCTGTGCGGCTTCGCCAACTTCGGCAGTCTCGGCATCATGATCGGCGGCATGGGGACGATGGTTCCCGAACGCCGCGGCGAAATCGTCTCCCTCGGACTCAAATCGATCCTCGCCGGCACCCTGGCGACCTGCATGACCGGGGCGGTGGTCGGTCTCCTCTAGAGCACCGGGTGACCCGGTAGCGGCGCCGGGCTGTGGTATCCTGTGGGGGAGATTTCCGACCCGCTGCGAGGTGCCATGAACCGCCCCCTGCCGACCCTCTGCGGCCTCTTCGCCATCGTTATCGGCTGTGCCGTCGCGTTGCTGCTGCGCTTCCTGCCGCCGCCCGCTGCCTGGTACTGGCTGTTCCCGGCCGCCCTGCTGCTGTCAGGTGTGCGGCTGCTGGGTCGCGCCAGGGGCTGGTTATGGGCCCTGGGCGGGTGTGCTGCCTTCATCGCCGCCGCCCTGCTGCTGCAGTTCTGGGCGCGGGGCTGCCTGGGGGAACCCTCGCGGCATGCGTCTGCAGACGGACTCTCCGTGGTGACGTTGCAGGTTCCGGCGACCTGGCGGGACGGCTTTCCGACCGACCGCTCCCTGGCGGTACTGCCCGGCTGGCAGGTGTCCGTCTTCGCTTCCGGCCTCGAGGATCCGCGGATGCTCGCCTTCAGCCCGGCCGGGGACCTCTACGTCTCGCTGCCGGGGGCGGGGAGGGTAATCATCCTTCCCGACCGCGACCATGACGGGGTGGCCGATCGCCGCCTCGACTTCGTCAGCGGCCTCGACCGGCCTCATGGCCTCTGCTTCGCCGCCGGCGCCCTGGTGGTGGCGGAAAACCACCGCCTTGTGCGCCTGCCCGACGCGGACCGCGACCTGCGCGCCGACCGGGTCGAAATCCTCTCCACCGACATCCCCGACGGCGGCGGGCACTGGACCCGCAGCGTGGTGACGGACCGGGAGGGGAATTTCTACGTCGCAGCCGGGTCGGGCTGCAACGCCTGCGTCGAGCGCGACCCGCGCCGCGCCGCCATCTCCAGGATTCCGGCGGCTGGCGGCAAGGCGGTTCCCTTCGCCCGCGGGTTGCGCAACAGCGTCGGGTTGGCCTTCGATCCCGGCAGCGGAGCGCTCTGGGCGAGCGACAACGGCCGCGACCTGCTCGGCGACGACCTCCCTCCGGACGAGATCAACCGCATCGTGGCGGGGGGCGATTACGGCTGGCCCTATTGCTACGGCGCCAGGATCCCCGACCCCGAACTCGGCAGTCCCCAGCGCTGTGCGGCGACGCTTCCCGCCGCGGTCGAACTGCCGGCCCACTCCGCCCCGCTGGGGATTGCCTTCGGCGCCGACCTGGCTTTTCCTGAGCGTTTCCGGCAGATGCTGCTGGTCGCCTACCACGGCTCCTGGAACCGCAGCGTTCCCACCGGCTACAAGTTGATCGGCATCCCCTTTGCCGAAGGGCGCCCGGCCGGTCCGCCGCAGGACCTGCTGCGCGGCTGGCTGGAAGGGGCAAGCGCCTGGGGCCGGCCGGTCGACCCGGCGGTCGGCCCGGATGGCGCGCTCTACCTCAGCGACGACCGCTCCGGGGTGGTCTATCGCATTACCGCATCCAGCAAAGGAGGTTGACTGTCATGGCTATCTACATGGAGCTGCTGCGATGAGCCGCATCGGCGGCGGCCGTCCCCGGCGTCCCCGTCCCGCCCTCTCCCAGGCGGAGATCGACGAGCGGGTGAGGCGGATGAAGGCGGAGCAGGAGCAGAACGCCAACTACCGGGAGAAGTCGCTGAAGATCCACGGCTGGATCTGCGCCAAGTGCGGACGGGAGTTTCATGCCGGCAACCTGCATCTGCTCACTGTCCATCACAAGGACGGCAATCATGCCAACAATCCGCCCGACGGCAGCAACTGGGAGAACCTTTGCATCGACTGTCACGACGACGAACACAGCCGCAGTCTACTGGGGGATTACCTGCATGGGGAGGAGAAAGAGTAGGTAGTGGAAGGGCCGTTTTGAGTTTTGGATTTTGAGTTTTGGGTTGCCAACTCAAACCTAAAAACTCAAAACTTAAAACTGCCGCAGCATGCCAGACGGGCTGCGGTGAAGCGCCCATTTCTCCTTGACACCCGCAAATCGATCTGTTATCAATACCGAGCTTTTCGCGATGCATCGGCATCGTGTGGCCCCGTCGCCAAGTGGTAAGGCAGAGGTCTGCAAAACCTCCATCACCAGTTCGAATCTGGTCGGGGCCTCCACTCGCCAAGCAAGCCAGCCCCTTCCAGGGGCTGGCTTTTCCTTTTTGGGACTCCCGCCATGCACATCTACTCTCCGCAGATCGTCGTTATCTTCCTTTCCAGCGGCGCCTTGGCCGGCTTCTGCGCCGGGCTGTTGGGGATCGGCGGCGGGGTGATCCTGATCCCGCTCTTCCTCTGGTGCTTTCCCCTGGCCGGCTTCGCCCCGGAGGGACTGGTTCATGCCGCCATTGGCACCAGCCTTGGCGTTATCCTGCCCACCGCCTGCAGCAGTGCCCTGGCCCACCGCAAGCACGGCAATGTCAACTGGCACCATGTGCTGTTCCTCGCTATGGGGGGCGCCACCGGCGCTATCTGCGGGGCAACCCTGGCCGCCCACCTGCCTGGCGAACGGCTGAAGGGTCTCTTCGGGCTGATGCTGATCCTGGTCGGGCTGAAGATGTTCCTCGCCAAACACTACCTGCCGCCGGAACGGGAAACAGCGGTGCCGATCCGCTCGCTGCTGCTGGTCGGGCTGTGCGGCGGCGGTTTCTCCGCCTTCTTTGGCATCGGCGGCGGGGTGATCACCGTGCCGCTGATGGTTCTGGCGCTGCAGCTGCCGATCCACCTGGCGGTCGGCAACGCCAGTGCCCTGATCGTCGTCTCCTCGACCTTCGGCGCCGCCTCCTACATCTTTCATGGCTGGGGACGCCCCGGGCTGGCGGACTTCTCCCTCGGCTACGTCAACCTGCTGGTGGTCGCCCTGGTGGTGCCCGCATCGGTGGTCTGCGCCCGCCTTGGGGTGCGGGTTGCCCGGCGGGTCCCCCATGATAAACTGTCGATGATCTTCGCGATCCTGCAGCTGCTGATCGGCGGCAACCTGCTATTCCGCTCCCTTTTGGGATAATTTTGGGAGGTGGCCATGACCCGAATGCCCGCCGTGGCCGGCCAGTTCTATCCGGACGACCCGCAGCAACTGCGGGGGATGCTCCGGCCGTGGCTGGATAGCGACTTTCCGCGCCGCCCGGCCGCCGGGGTGGTGGTTCCCCATGCCGGCTACGTCTATTCCGGGGCGATTGCGGGCGCGACCTTTGCCCGTATCGAGGTGCCGCAGCGGGTGGTGATCCTCGGTCCCAACCACCACGGCCTCGGGCACCCCGCTGCCGTGTATGCCGAGGGAAACTGGCTGACGCCTTTCGGCAGTGTTCCGGTCGATGCCGCCTTTGCCGCTGCCCTGCTTCGCTCCTGCCCGGGAACCGCCGCCGACCCCGGCGCCCACCGTCTCGAACATTCCTTGGAAGTGCAGGTCCCCTTCCTGCAGCTGTGCAATGACCGGCTGCGCATCGTTCCGATCTGCCTGGGCCGCCTTTCCCTGGCCGACCTGCTCGCCATCGGGGAGGGGCTCGGCGGATTGATCGCCGCCGACGGCGAGCCGACCCTGATCGTGGCGAGCAGCGACATGACCCACTACGAACCGGGGGAGGTTGCAAGGCGCAAGGATCTACGGGCCATCGACGAGGTGCTCCGTCTCGATCCGGAGGGGCTGTTGCGGACGGTGCAGGCAGACCACACCACCATGTGCGGGGTGCTTCCGGCTACGGTGCTGCTGGCCGCGGCCGGGAGGCTCGGCTGCAAGGAGGCCGAGCTGATTCGCTATGGCAATTCCGGAGACGTCACTGGCGACCAGCGCGAGGTGGTCGGCTATGCCGGGGTCGCCATCTGGCCGCCCGGGACGAAATGAGGTGGGGTGGGGAAAAGGCTTGTCAGCGGCCGTGGCATTCGGTATAAACAGCGGGGTCGTCCGAGAGACGGCCCTTTTGCGTGGTTTTGCTTACCCCCAGCATCGGAGCTTTGGATGTCCAACCTGCGAGTTCGTTTTGCCCCCAGTCCGACCGGCTACCTGCACATCGGCGGCGCCCGCACCGCGCTCTTCAACTGGCTGCTGGCCCGCAAGGAGGCCGGCACCTTCATTCTGCGCATTGAGGATACCGACGTCGCCCGCTCCACCCAGGAGTCGGTCGATGCCATCCTGCAGGCCATGGACTGGCTGGGACTCGACTACGACGAAGGGCCCTTCTATCAGTCGCAGCGCTTCGGCCTCTACAAGTCCAAGGTCGAGGAGCTGCTGGCCGCCGGGAAGGCTTACCGCTGCTACTGCACTACCGAGGAACTGGAAGCCAAGCGCGAGGCGGCCCTCAAGGCGGGCGGCAAGCCGAAGTACGACGGCACCTGCCGGCAGCGCAGCGATCATCCCGATCTCCCCTACGTGGTCCGCTTCAAGGCGCCGCAGGCAGGGGAGACGACCTTCGTCGACCGCATCAAGGGCCCGATCACCTTTGCCAACGACGAACTCGACGACCTGATCATCCAGCGCAGCGACGGCACCCCGACCTACAACTTCGTGGTGGTGATCGACGACGCCGAGATGGGCCTGACCCTGGTGGTGCGCGGCGACGACCACATCAATAACACCCCGCGGCAGATCCTGATGTACCAGGCTCTCGGCTACCCGGTGCCGGAGTTCGCCCACGTGCCGATGATCCTCGGGGCCGACAAGGCCCGCCTCTCCAAGCGCCACGGCGCCACCTCGGTGATGGCCTACCGGGAGATGGGCTACCTCCCCGAGGCGATGGTCAACTACCTGGTTCGCCTCGGCTGGTCCCATGGCGACCAGGAGATCTTCAGCCGCGAGGAACTGATCGAGAAGTTCAGCCTGGAAAGCGTCGGCCGCGCCGCCGGGGTCTTCAACCCCGACAAGCTTCTCTGGCTCAACGCCCACTACATCAAGACCGGGGACCCTGAGCGCCTTGGTGGCCTGCTCGCCGAACAACTGTCGGCCAGGGGGGTCGAAACCGCCGCCGGCCCCTCCCTGGCGGCGGTGGTCAAAACCCTGCAGGAACGCTCCCGGACCCTGGTGGAGATGGCCGAGGGGGCGGCCTTCTACTATCGTCGCGAGGTCGAATTCGATCCCGAGGCGGTGGCCAAGTTCCTTACTCCCGACCGGGCGGCGATTTTCGATGCCCTGCTTGCCGAACTGGCCGCCACCGAAAGCTGGGACCATGCCGGGATCGAAGCGGCCTTCGGCCGGGTGATGGAGGCCACCGGCCTCAAACTGGGCAAGTTCGGCCCGGCGGTGCGCGTGGCGCTGGTCGGGGGCACCACCAGCCCGAGCCTCTTCGAGGTCCTCGAGGTGCTGGGGCAAGAGGAATCCCTGCAGCGGCTGCGCCGCGCCCGGGGGATGCTCGGGACCTGACGTCGGGAAAATTTCCCTTGACTCGCCGGATCAACTTTGTTAAATACTCCATCTCCTTTTGGGGTGTAGCCAAGCGGTAAGGCAACGGACTCTGACTCCGTCATTCCTAGGTTCGAATCCTAGCACCCCAGCCAGCTTCACCCGCCGCGCAATGCGCGGTTGACCCATATAAGGTCCCTTCGTCTAGCGGTCTAGGACACCGGCCTTTCACGTCGGTAACACGGGTTCGATTCCCGTAGGGATCACCAGTACCAGCCTCCCCGAGGGGGGGCACCAAGGTGGAGCCTCGCTCCACCTTTTTTTATGCCCGCTATCCGCCCGAACTCCCGCCATTTGCCCGTTGACCTTTACCGTTGCGGAGTGTACAAACGTGTAATGGCGGTGAATTCGCAAAGTTGCGCGCGCTTTGGGGTGATCGCCTCGCAGCGTTTCGACGACGCCGGCTTCGGCGAGGACCATCCGTTCCAGGCACTGCGCTACCGGATGAGCTACGAACTGCTGGCAGAACTGGGACTGCTCGACGGCGGCAGCGTCATCCCGGTCGATTCCCCTCTGGCCCCGGAAGAGGTCCTGGCGGGTTTCCACCATCCCGACTACCTGGCGCGGCTACGGGAATTCAGCGTCGCCGGCAGTGGCCGGGCCGATTTCCGCTACGGCCTGGGGGACGTGGAGAACCCGATCTTCCCGGGAATGTACGAGTGGGCCCGGTGGTGCTGTGGCGGCACCCTTGAGGCGACCCGGCTGGTGGTCGACGGCGGTTTTCGGGCGGTCTTCAACCCCGCCGGCGGCTATCACCATGCCCAGCCGTCCCGCGCCTCGGGGTTCAGCTATCTCAACGACGCGGCCATTGCCATCGGCACCCTGGTCCGTCGCGGCCTGCGCGTAGCTTATCTCGATCTCGATGCCCATCACGGCGACGGCGTGCAGCAGGCTTTTTACTCCACCGACCTGGTGCTGACCATCTCCCTGCATGAGACCGGCAAGGACTTCTATCCCCATACCGGTTTCGCCGACGAACTGGGGGAGGGGGCGGGGTACGGGTATGCCGTCAATGTCCCCTTTGTCCGCCACGCCGACGACCTGATCTTCGAGCAGGCCTTTACCCGGATGGTCCTGCCGCTGCTGACGGCCTATCGCCCCGATGTGCTCTTCACCCAGGCGGGCGTCGACGGACTGCGCGGCGATCCGTTGAGCCGCCTCGAGTTCACTACCCGTTCCTTCGAATTCGCGGCGCGAGCCCTGCGCGAGCTGCAGATCCCCTGGGTGATCCTCGGCGGCGGCGGTTATGACAAGCTCAATGTCGCCCGCGGCTGGGCGCTATTCTGGGGAACCGCCACCGGGACTGAACTCCCTGACCGGCTGCCGCCGAAATTCGCCGCTCGCGTCCGGGCGCTGGGCGGGTCCGGCGATGCCCTGAGGGATCCGCCGCACCTGGCCCAGCCCGGCGACTTCTCCCGTGCCCAGCAGGATCTCGACCGGGTGCTCGAATATCTCGAACGGCGCCTGGAGCCGCTGCACGGAGCCTGGCCGGGGAGGGCGAGCCGATGAGCGCACTGTCGGTTTCCTGCCTGCAGGGCCCCGACGGACTGCCCCTTCTCTCGCTGCGGGACATCAACCGCCTGCCGTCAGCGGCAAAGGAGAAGATATATCGCCAGCTCATCCCGCGCCCCCTGTTTGCCAGCTTCGGCATCGACGGGCAGAGCCTGCGCGGCAATGACGGCCGGCGCAAGGTCCGCTTCATCTGCCCTGAGGGGCTTGGCCTGCTGCGCATCGAGGTCCGGCTGCAGCCGGAGGACCACGACTGCCTCTTCTTCGTGGAAATTGCCGACACCCCCTTTGGCCAGGTTGAATTGTCCTTCTGCCTGGTCAACGACCCGGCCGCGCCGCGCTTTGACATCGACCGGGACGAAACGGGTCGCGACAATGATTTCGGCACCCTGCGCCGCAACCTTGGGGAGGAGCTAAAGGCGATGCGAGCCGGACTGTCCCCCAACCAGGTGCGCCGGGGGCTGCATCTCTTTGCCCCGTTTTTCGAGCAATTTGAAGCCTTCGTCGCCGCCCTCGGCGTCGACATGATCGTCGCCGAGCCGCTCTCGTACAACAATGCCATTCGCTACGAGCGCTACGGTTTCGACTATACAACCGGCAAACAGCTGATGCTCTGGATCGATCGCGAATTCCGCCCCGGCGGGGTTCTCTTTCGGCGCCTTGACGGCTCCTCCCCCTTCCGCCAGCCGGGGATGGAAAAAAGTGTCCGCGGGCGCAGCTGGGCGATTCACGACGGCATCCTCGAACGACCCTGGGACGGCGTGAAAATCTACAAGGTACCGGGGGTCGACAGCGGCATCGATACCTTCCCCGACCGGCACTTCTGAACCGATGGAGTCAATCATGTCCGAACCACCGAAAACGGGCCGCAAGGCCCCTCTCGAATATCGCTTCTGGACCCCGCCGACTGGAACCACGGTAGCGGTCGGTCCCGAGGAGCGACCGGTACCCCTGCCCACGGTAGCGCTTCCGGTCCA
Source organism: uncultured delta proteobacterium (assembly GCA_963806685.1). Taxonomy (GTDB): domain Bacteria; phylum Desulfobacterota; class Desulfuromonadia; order Desulfuromonadales; family DDH964; genus DDH964. The sequence goes on along the minus strand of CAWDZB010000016.1, from coordinate 33,604 downwards.
TCGCCGGGCGCTGCTGGAAGGGGCGCCGTCGGCTGACGCCATCGGCGGTGGCGTCTACGACTATCTGCGCCAGTACCCGGACTGCAACCACAACCGGATTTATGCCGAACTGCTGCGGGACGCCTATCCCCATTACCTGGCCGACCTCGGCGCCCATGTAGTGATGCTAGATCGCAAGGAGGTCGATCCCCCCTACATCCGGCGCAAGATCAACTACCTGAAAATTCTCTCCCTGCTCGATCCGGACAATGCCGGGCTGCAGCAGCAGATCGGTCTCGCCTGGTTCCACCTCGCCCTGAACTACGCGGAGATGTCCTCCAGCCGCAGCCACCTGCAGCAGGCACTGAAACACCTGCAGTTGGCCCTGGAACGTCAGCCGCACGATTCGACCACCCTCAACGTCCTCGGCCAGGCCGATTTCCTGCTTGGCGACTATCCGGCGGCGACCCGCTCCTGGCGGCTTCTCCTCGACCTGCTGGAACCCTCTCCGGCCCGCGAAGCCCTGGCGGCGAAACTGGAACGGATCACCGCTGCCGGGATGCCCGAGCACGCCCTGGTCGAAGACCTTGAGGCGGTTGGCGCCGCCCTCGAGCTGTGCGGGGAGGGCGCCTTTGGCGAAGCCCGCAAGCTCCTCGACCGGTTGGAGGAGCGTGGGCAATTACCGCAGGAGCTTCCGGCTGCGGAATTCTACTTCCTGCTCGGCCTCTGCCGCGAGAAGACCGGCGAGGCCGGCGGCGCCTTCGCCGCCTACGACCAGGCCCTGGAGCTGGATCCTGGTTACCAGCCTGCCCTGGAGGGGCGGGAACGGATACTCGGAGAGGGGCCTGGCCATGATGCATGATCCGAAGCTTGCGGATTTCCTCTTTATCGTCCTGATCGGCGCCCTGATCTGGGGGATCCTGTGGCTGGTCGGCCGCTCCCGGACCGGCAAAGGTTCAGCTCCCTCCGTGGCTGCTGGCTGTCAGGATGGGGACGACCGGTCCCGCCGCTGACCCCGGCCCATGGGCCGGGTTGGAGCTGCTGCATGCACCCTGGAATTGCGATGTCGAAGCTGGTCACGGGCATTTGCCTGCTGGTGCTATTGGTGCCGGCCGCGGCAAGCGGGGCGGACCGTCCTGAGCCGGGGTCGGTCCTGACCCTGTGGCCGCTTGTCGACTGGCGCAGTTCGCCGCAGACCGACTACACGGCTCTGCACCTGCTCGGCCCCATTGGCAAATGGGAAACCAAGGGGGAGGAGCGGGAAATCGCCCTGCGGCCGCTGTTCTTTTTCGCCACCAGCGCCAAATCCAGCCAGGGGGATATCCTGTTTCCGCTGGTGCGTACCCGCAGCGGCAGCGGCTACTCCTCCCTTAACAGCATCAATCTCCTGGAAGACGAAGATCGGACCCCCGATGCGGGAGGCGGGCATACCTTCACCCTCTTCCCCTTCCTCTTTTATGACCGCTCCGACCGGGGGGGAACCAGTTTCGCCGTCTTCCCCCTCGGTGGCCGCATCCTCCATCGCTTCCAGCGCGACGAAATCCGCTTTGCGCTTTTCCCTCTCTATGGCCAGACCCGCAAGGGGACGACCACGGTGACCAACCTGTTGTGGCCCTTCTTTGCATTCATCGACGGCGAACAGGAGGCCGGGTTCAAAGCCTGGCCGCTGTTCGGCGCCAGCAGCAAGTCGGGCGTCTACCGCAAGCGGTTCTTCCTCTGGCCGCTGGTCTTTGACTACGACCTCGATTTGGACACCGACCAGCCGCGGCATATCCGGACCTTCTGGCCCTTTTACGGCAGCGACAGCAGCCCGCGTCGGACCAGTCGGGTAGTGCTCTGGCCGTTTTTTTCCTTTCGGGATGACCGGGAAAAGGGGTATAAGAAGTGGGATTTCCCCTGGCCGATCTGGGGCATCACCCGGGGCGAGCATCGCTATGGCAATCGTTTCCTTCCGCTTTACGCCCATGACGTCGACAGCGAGCGGGAGAAGCTCTGGCTTTTCTGGCCGCTCTACCGTTTCGACCGACTCGACTCCCCCGGACTGCAACGCCGTCGGCATAGCGTGCTGTTCTTCCTTTACCGGGACCAGCGCGAATGGTCGGCCGACGAGGAGGGGGAGCGCCTGCACCGGGTGACCTTCTGGCCGCTGTTCCGTTACCAACGCTACCGCGGCGTGGCGCAGTTCAGCCTGTTGGCCCTGGTAGAGCCGATCTTCCCCGAAAGCGAGGGGGTGGAGCGCAACTGGGCGCCCCTCTGGCGGATCTATCAGGGGAAGTGGGACCGCCACGGCAACCGGGTCGACAGCCTATTGTGGAACCTGTTCTGGCTGGAGCGGCGCCCCGAAGGCCTGGCCATGGAACTCTTTCCCCTCTTTTCCCTGCGCGAGTCGGGGAAGGAGTCAGGAGAGTTCGCCCTGCTCAAGGGCCTGTTCCGCTACCAGCGTGACGGACGGAAACGTAACATCAAGCTGTTTTATCTCCCCTGGGGGTTTTCCTGGCGGGCGGACGAAGCAGCCGGGACCAATCGAGGATAGTCGACTGCGCATGCTGGGGATCATCGGCCGGAAACTGCTCAGGACCGCTCAAGCCACCGGGGAGCTGCTCGCCCTGCTGCTGGAGACCCTCTACTATTTCAAGGATGCGCCCCGCAACTGGCCGACGATCGCCCAGCAGATCAGCGTCGTCGGCATCGGCACCCTGCCGATCGCGGCGCTGATGGCGCTCTTTATCGGCATGGTGCTGGCGCTGCAGACCGGCGCCGAGCTGGCACTGTATGGCTCCCAGGAAGCGATCGGGGCGATCGTCGGACTCTCCATGGTCAAGGAGCTGGGGCCGGTGATGACCAGCCTGCTGGTGGCCGGCCGGGTCGGCTCGGCGATGGCCGCCGAGGTCGGCGCAATGGAAGTCTACGAGGAGATCGATGCGCTGAAGACGCTGGAGATCAACCCGGTGCGCTACCTGGCCATGCCCCGGCTGATCGCCTGCCTGGTCGGGGTGCCCATGCTGGTCACCTTCACCATCATCATCGGCATCGCCGGAGGCGGTCTGGTCAGCAGTGTCAACCCGGTGATCAACGTGCCGTTCACGGTCTATTACGACAATATGGTGCGGGCGCTCGGCTACCAGGATATCCTCAAGGGGCTGCTCAAGGCCACGGTCTTCGGCGGCATCATCGCCCAGGTCGGCTGCTACGTCGGTTTCCGGACCAGCGGCGGCGCGCGGGGGATCGGCGAATCGACCACCCGGGCGGTGGTGGTGGCCTTTCTGATGATCTTCGTTGCCAACTATTTTCTGACCCGCTTCATGCTCTAGGCTGCTTATGGCGGATACCCTCCACAGCACGGCGGACAACGGCGGCAGACGCAGCCTCTTCAGCCGCATGGTGCACGGCTTCACCGGCGTGACCTTCGTCGAGGGGCCGCTCGGCTCCCCCTACGAAGCCTCGCAGGGGGTCGAGGTCCGCATCGCCCACCTGTCCAAGGCCTTTGACGGGAACCCGGTGCTCCGCGACATCAATCTGGAGGTCCGCGCCGGGGAAACCTTCTCCATCATCGGTCCTTCGGGCACCGGCAAGAGCGTGCTGCTCAAGCACCTGGCCAGGCTGCTCCGCCCCGACCAGGGGGAGATCGAAATCCACGGCCACAATATCCTCGCCGAGGCTCCCTCCAGCGCCGGGAGCGGTTATCGCTTCAGCATGGTGTTTCAGTCCTCGGCGCTCTTCAACTCCCTGACCGTCGGCGAGAACGTCGGTCTCTGGCTGCGCGAAAAACGGGTCTGCAGCGAGGCCAGGGTGCGCCGGATCATCCGCGAGAAGCTGCGCCTGGTCGGCCTGTCCGGCAAGGAGGAGGTGGAGACTTCAGCCCTCTCCGGGGGGATGAAGAAACGGGTGGCGATCGCCCGCTCGCTGGCCATGAATCCCGACCTGATCCTCTACGACGAGCCGACGGCGGAGCTCGACCCGGTAACTTCCGACGAACTGGCCCGGGTCATCCAACAGCTGAAACAGCAGGTCAACCTGACCACGATCATCGTCACCCACGACCTGAATTTCGCCATGTACCTGTCGGACCGGATTGCAATGATCAACGAGGGCCGGATTGTCGAGATCGGGACGCCCGAACAGATCAAGGCCAGCAGCAACCCGGTGGTCCGCAACTTCATCTATACGACCACCAAGGGGATCAAGGGGGAGGAATGAGATGACCCTGTCTACCGAGCAGAAAGTCGGACTTTTTTTTCTCGCCGCCCTGGTCGCACTGGCGGTGATGATCGAACTGGTCGAGGATTGGCGCCCCTTCGAAAACCAGATCGACTACCACACCTATTTCCATTCCGCGGTCGGGATCAAGGCCGGCGACCCGGTCCGGTTGGCGGGAGTCGAGGTCGGCAAGATCCGCCACATTTCCCTTGAGGACGCCCGGGTCCGGGTCGATTTCTATGTCGTGGCCGGGACCGATCTGCGCCAGGACTCGCTGGCCTCCATCCGCCAGATGAACCTCCTCGGCGGGCAGTTCCTCGGTCTCGCCTTCGGCACACCACAAAGCCCCCCCTTGGCTGCCGGTTCCGAAATCCCGTCGCGGGAAGGGGCCAATATCGATCAGCTCATCACCCACCTGGATGAAAACCAGGAGCGGGTTTTCGGCACCCTCGGCAATCTCCTTGAGGAGACCCGGACCACCTTCGTCGATGCTGTCGCCCGCCTGGACAGCATCGCCCGCAAGGTCGATGCTGGGGACGGGAGCCTCGGCCGGCTGGTCAATGATCCTCATCTGTACGATGAACTGAACGCCGCCGTCGGCAACATCAGGCAGATCTCGGCACGCCTCGAAAAAGGGGATGGGAGCCTCGGCAAGCTCCTTAACGATCCGGCACTCTACGACCACGTCAGCCAGGTAGCTGCCAACCTGCAGGAAATCTCGGCGCGGCTGAAGGCCGGAGAGGGAAGCCTCGGCAAGCTCCTCACCGAGGACCGTCTCTACAATGACGCCAGCGATGCACTGGCCAACATCCGCGACATCAGCGGCAAGGTCAAGCGCGGAGAGGGGACGATGGGGCGGCTTGTCAACGACGACCAGCTCTACCTGGACACCCGCCAGGCGATGTCGAGGATCGCCAGCATCGCCGCCAAGATCGACGAGGGGAGCGGCACCCTCGGTCACCTGGTTAACGACGACGATCTCTACCACGATGCCAAGACCACCCTGCACAAGGTCGAGAAGGCGGCCGACGGCCTCAGTGATTCCGGGACGGTGTCGGCCCTGGGGACGGTGGTCGGTACACTTTTCTGACCGTCTGCAACTCAGGGATCCCGCGCAAAGACGCCGCTTTCGGCTTTTCACCCGGCTATTTGCCCGACTTTCTTCTCCGCGATGCCGACAGCAACGGAAAAAACCTTTTAATTTGTTGTTTTTTCCGCCGCCTTGGGGAAAGTGGCAAATTTTTCATGAATCTTGCATTACCACTCAGGGTATGGTCGGCGATTGCCTGCCGGTCGAATGAGTGGATTTGATATTCCTGTTCAGGAGGTTTCCCCTTGCGTTACTTCGTCCTTTTGGGCGGGGCCATGCTGGTCCTGGCCGCCGCCGCCTGCAGCGATGTTGCCACCCTGCGCAATGACCATCCCCTGTTGCCGGTTCGCGACTACGAACGGATGATCGTCGGTCGTCTCGACGCCGACTACATCGGCAACGACCAGTGTCTCGCCAAGTGCCACGCCCACGACAAGATCGCCAAGGACTTCAAGGAATCGGTTCACGGTGAGCAGATCGAGGCCACTTCGGGCCTGCCGCTGGTAAACTGCGAATCCTGCCACGGTCCCGGCAGCCTGGCGGTGGAACATGCCAAGGAGAAGGGGCGCTGCGAGTTCGAAACCCTCCTCCAGCTCAAAGACCTCCCCTCCCAGGCCCAGGCCCTGATCTGCCTCAAGTGCCATTCGGCCTCGTCGACCCCCAACCTGCAGTACTGGAATGCCAGCGCCCACGCCAACGGCGGCGTCTCCTGCTTCGACTGCCACAAGCTGCACCAGGGGCCGCAGCAGAAGGTCAGCCGGCAGGAGGTGGCCGATCTCTGTTTTCAGTGCCACCAGGACATCCGCCTCGAGTTCTCCCAGTTTTCCCACCACCCGGTTCCTGAGCACAAGATGGGCTGCACCGACTGCCACGACCCCCACGGCAGCCCCCAGGAGCACATTCTGCGCGGGACCACCATCAAGGAGATGTGCACCCGCTGCCACATGGAGCGGCAGGGCCCCTTCATCTACGAGCATGGCGACCTGACCGAAGACTGCACCAATTGCCACAAGCCCCACGGCTCCCCGAACGACAACCTGCTGGCCGTTGCCCAGCCCTTCCTCTGCCTGCAGTGCCATCCCGGCCACCAGGACAGCCATCACCAGGCCCTGGCGACCGACCCCGGCGACCCCAGCGCCAGCTTCAAGCCGGCCTTCTACAACCGTTGTACCGATTGCCACTCGCAGATTCATGGCAGCGATATCCCTTCGGGAAAAGGGAAGGGAAGTTTCATCGCCCGCTGACTAGGGGCGAACCTGAATTGCTATCCACATTCCATCCGTCAGGAGAACTGCTGTGGTACTTAGCGGAAAAACAGGAATCTTGCTGGTCACGGTGCTGGCCGTAACCCTCTTGCTGGGCTCCGGCGCCTGGGCCGCTACCGGCGATGATGCCGCAGATGCTCCCTTTTACAGCTCCCGATTCTCCCTCGGCTATCGTGCGACCGATGCCAATGGCGTGATCGGCCGCGCCGCGGAATACACCCGCCAGAAAAATTCGGTGGTTGGCGACATCGGGATCAACGCCTTCAGCCAGCAGCGGCATTTCTTCCTGGAAGGCTCTTATCTGAACGATGCCGATTACAACGCCGAGCTCCATTTCGATCACAAGGGGCTGCTGCGGATAAGCGCCTACGGGGAAAGCCTCTACCACAACCTCGACCACATCCCCTATCCGGCCCAGGCCGTCCCCAACCCGGTCACCGGCACCCCGCCGCTGTACGTGGAGGACCAGAATCCGGGCGCGGTGTACCACATGGAAGTCCAGCAATCCTCCGTCGAGGTGCGCGGCAAACTCCCGAATTATCCCGCCCATATCAATCTCTCCTACTGGCGGTTGAACCGCCAGGGGGAGAAGCAGCTGCGCTACGTGGATGAAAGCTGCGGTGGTTGCCATAAGCAGAGCCGCAGCAGGACCATCGACCGGGTGACCGAAGAATTCAACGGTTCGATCGATGCCCACCTCGGCCCCGTCGATTTGATCTTCGAACAGCTGGTCCGGCTGTTTCACAACCGGGAACCGATCCCCGAGGACACCTTCGAACCCCACAACTATCGCACCGCCAACCCGGCCTTGTTGCAGCATGACGAAGTCCCCGACGCGCGGCTGGTCGAGAGTACCGTCAAGGCCCACACCTCCCTGGCCGGGGGACTGAACGCCGCGGCCGGCTTTACCTACGGCACCCGCAAGAACCAGTCCGACCTGACGACGGTGACCCCGGTGGAAGCGGAAACCGATTTCACCAAGACCGTGGGCGACGTTACCTACATTCCCGATCCCCACTGGACCTTCAACCTGCGCTACCGGCTGCTGGACATGGACACCAGCAACAGCAACGCGCAGGTCCTCAACGATATCCTTGCCATTGATCCGGCCTCCACCCATGCCAGCGTATCGGTTCGCGACAACATCAACCTGACCCGCGCCTGGTACTCCGCAACCGGAACCTGGCGGCCGACCCGGGCCTTTACCCTCAAGGGGGATTTCCGCAGAATCGATATCGATCGCAGCAACACCGGGGGACCGGGGGACGACTCGACCTGGGATCTGCCGGAAAAGGAGACCCAGAACACCTACCGGCTCAGCGCCTACCTGCATCCCACCACCGTCCGCGGCCTCAAGTTCAACAGCTGGTACCAGTACCGGACCTCCGACGACCCGGCCTATGCCACGACCATCGCCCGGGGCCACGAGGGGTACGCGGCTTTGAACTATAACGGCGCCGGGGTCTGGGGCGGGAATTCTCCAGGGGCACCTGGCCTGGAGCGAGAACAACGAAGCCGCCCAATACCAGGCCCAGGACACGGTGGGGACTCTGGCCGAATACCCGATCAAGCGCCGCAACCTGAACGGCAACGTCGGCGCCGGCCTCTGGGTGATCGCCGGCAAAACCCTGCATCTCAGCCTCAATTACGGTTATCTCTGGACCAGGACTGTTCAGGATTTGGTCTTCGGCCAGGATACCGTCAACCTGCTGACCCTCGAAGACCCCGACGTCGCCTATCAGCAGCAGGTCCACACCGCCACCGCTGCGGCCAACTGGCAGATCGTCAAGGCCCTTTCGGCCCTGCTGGAAGGGCATTACAGCCACTCAAGGGCCCATTACGACCCCCAATTCGCCACTTTCATGGATTTTCCCCTGAGCGGTGGGACGACCCTGCCCCGACCGGTCACCTCCGACCAGCTGCGCGAAATTTCCGACCTCGACATCCAGCAGTTCGGGGTCAAGGCCGGACTCGACTGGCGCATGGGGCGTTACTGGACCTGTTCGGCACGCTACAGTTACGACGACTACAATGACAATCTGACCGGGTTGTTCGAGGGTTCGGCCCAGACCGTGACCATGACCCTGGCGCGTGCCTGGTAATGGCTTTTCAGGGGGATGTCGGGATTTCCGGTATGAGATTTCGCTGGCTGCTGGTTTTGCTGCTTACCGTGCTGTTCCTGGCCGGGCCGTCGGCCGTGACTCCGGTCATGGCCAAGGACAAGTTCGTCGCGGTGATCATTACCGGGGACCTGCCCCGCTACCAGCAGGCCAACGCTGCCTTCATGAAGATCCTGGAGGCCGGCGGGCTGACCAAGGACAAGGTCGAGATTTACGTGCAAACTCCCAATCCCGATCCAATGTCCTGGGCCAACAGCATCCGCAAGGCGGTCGGGGTTGGCGCCGACCTGATCGTCACCTATGGCGCGCCGGCGACCCTGGTCGCCAAGCAGGAGGCCCGCTCGCTGCCGGTGCTGTTCGCCGACGTTTACGATCCGGTTGGGCTGGGAATCGTTAAGGACCTCGCCGTTCCGGGCGGCGACATCAGCGGGGTGAGCAATAAGACCCCGGTCGAGACCCTGCTCCGAGCTTTTAGCGATGTTTCCAAGGGCAAGACTATCGGTGCCCTGTTCAGTCCCAACGACAAGGGCTCGATCCTGCAGGTGGACGACCTGGAGAAGGCGGCAGCCAGCTTCGGCCTCAAGGTGGTCCGCACTGGGGTCCGCAAACCAGCCGAACTTCCCAGGGAAACGGCGGAACTCTGCGCCCGGGTCGATGCGCTGTATGTTGCCGACAGTGCCCTGTTGCAGATGCAGCTGCCGCAGATTCTCGAAACCGCCAACCAGAAGCGGGTCCCGACCATCTCGCAGATTCCCGGCCTCAGTGACATGGGGGCGCTGATGACCCTCGAAGCCGATCCCACCGAACAGGGGCAGCTGGTGGGCGTTCACGCGCTGCAGATCCTGGCTGCCAACCAGAAGGCCCTGACCCTCCCGGTGCGGACCCCGAAAAAGGTGTCGCTGGTGATCAACATGAAGGTTGCCAAGGATCTCGGCCTGACCGTTCCTTTCCAGGTCCTGAGCCTGGCGACCCGGGTGGTGAAATAGTCACGTAAATTTGGCGGCAACGGTGCCGCTTCCTGTGAAATTCCCTGAAATCGGACGAGGCCTGGCCTCGTCCTTTTTATTTAGTGAAGGAGGTAAAGGAGGACGGTGAGCGTCGCGGCGCTGAGCAGGGTAGTGACGAAAATGGCGCCGGCGACCAGGTCGGGGCGGGTACCGAAGCGAACCGCGTAGAGCAGGGGCAGAACCGCCGACGGGGTACTGGTTTGGAGAATGACCACGTCCCTGGGCAGCCCCTGGACGCCGAGCAGGGCGGTCAGCAGCCAGGCCACCAGGGGGGCGGCGACCAGGCGCAGGGCGGCAGACAGGGTCAGAAATCCCGGCTGCCCGAAGTGCCTGGTGCGGGCGAGCTGCATGCCGAGCAGCACCAGCATCAAGGGAATCGCTGCCTGGCCAAGAAGTTCGCAGGGACGCAGCAGGGTTTCCGGCAGCTGCCAGTCGAAGACCTTGAACAGTATCGCCAGAAGGACGCCGTGGAAGATCGGGATTCGCAGGGTATTGCGGAGGGCCTGGCCCAGGGGCGCCCGGTTCCCCTGGGCGAGAACAATGGCCAGGGTGCCCAGGGGTATGTTGAACATCACGAAGGTCAGGATCGAAACGTTGAGGCCGGCATCCCCGAAGGCAAAGTAGGCCAGGGGCAGGCCGTAATTGCCGACGTTCATCACCACCGTGGTCAACGCCAGAGCGCTACGGGTGTCGGCGTCGAACCTTAGCAGGCGTGTGATCACCATGGAAAGCGCCAGCATCGCCGCGGTATAAAGGAGCATGAACAGGAACAGCTTGCCGGCCAGATCCAAGTGCAGTTCCTGGCGCATCAACGAAGAGAAGACCAGGGCGGGAGTGAACAGGTAGAGGGAACAGTCGGTCAGGGTGCGAAAATCGGGACGCAGCGTCTTCTCCAGCGTGAAGCCGGCGAAGATGATCAGAAAGACGGGGAGAAGGACCTGGAAGAAGAGCATTGCACTCACAGCGGCGTCGGATGACAGGACCTTACCACGGCACCTGGCACCTGGCAATGGCTCTTTGCGGCCGGCAATCGCCTTGAAACTCCCGGGAAAACTGATAATTTTCTTCTATATGAGGTGCGTCGAGGTGGCCATGGGGATGCTCACATCCGATCTGCAGACGGTGCTCGAACTGGAACGGGAAGGGGAACGGCGGATCGAGGAAGCCGAGGCCGAGGCCCGGCGTCTGCTCGAGACCTTCCGGGAGCGAGCCCAGCAGGGGCGCCAGGAAACGGAGCGGCGCCTGGTCCGGGAACGGGAAGAGCGCCTCTCCCGGCTCGAGCAGGAGTTGGCCGAGCGCAGCGGTCAGCTGGAGAAGCGATTCGCCGAGCGGAAGGAGGATCTGGGGCGGAAGGCGCAGCACAACCGGGAAGCGGCCATCGCTCAGGTCCTGGCCTGGCTGGGGGGGGAGGGCGGATGATCGGGCGCCTGCTGAGCTACCCTTACGGCAATGCCCGCTCCCGGGCCCTCGCCACCCGCCTGCTGCTGCCGATGGAAGTCGGCGAGCTGACCGAAAGCCGCTCCCGGGAACAGGCAACCCTCCTTCTCGAACGGCGATTCCCTCCCGGCACCGCGCGACAACCCATCGAGCACCGCCTGCAGGCGGATTGGCTCGATTACGGCCGCCTGATCCTCCGGACCCTGCCGGAGCCCGCTGCAGACCTGCTCCGAACCTATCTTGAGCGAAACTGGGTGGAAAACCTCCAGGCCCTGTGCCGAATCGTCCAGCGTTCTTCCCCCGCTTTGGAACGGCCGCAACCGCTGCCGGTCCTGGACCTCTTCCCCCTCCCGGAACCCGGCGAGGTTGCCTCCCTTGACGAGGTTGCCGCACACCTTCCCGCCGGGCCTTACCGGCAGGCCCTGCAAACCTTCCCGGAAACCACCGATAGCTTCTTTCCCACCCTCATTGAAAATCGCCTGCTCCAGGCCTACTGGCAGGCCGTGGCGGCCAGCGCCGACCGGCTACCGGCCTTCGACCGGTTCGCGGCCCGGGAAATCCTCGGCCTGCGTGCCGACATCGACGCCCTGCGCATCCTCAGGCGGGGCCGGAAAGCGGGGCTGGCTGGCGACCAGCTGCTGGGCTTCTGGCCGCCGCTGGCCCGGCTCCTCGACCTGGACCGCCTGCGCCGCGTTCTGAAATCGTCCGCTCCCGAGTCCGGACTCCGCCACTTGCTGCAGCGTGCCGTCGGCAGTGATGGCAGCGACGACCACTTCGAAAACGCCCTGCGCCGCCGACTGCAAAGGGAGCTGCGGCGCAGCCTGGTTTCCGCCCCCTTCGATATTTCTGTGCCCCTCAGTGCCCTCCTCCTCAAAGAGCTGGAGGTCATGGACCTGCAGGGGATTCTCGCCGGTCTTCGCTATGGACTCGGCCCCGAAGAGATCGGCCCCTTTGTCAGCTGCCTGAAGGGATAGGCCATGTTCCGTCCCCGGTCGATGCGCCAGGTGGAGATCCTCCTGTTGAGGCGTGACCTCGAGCCGTGCCTGAGAACCCTGGCCGCGGCCCGGATCATCCATCTCTACGGTATCGAGGCGGACGCCGGCGAAAAGCATGAGGTTCTTGGGGAAGATGAAGAGCAGCTCGCCCGCTACCGGGAATTCGTGCTGCGGATGGACCGCCTGGCGGAAGGCCTGGGGATGCCCGCAAAGGCGGGGCGGGTGCTCGATCACGATGATTTTCCCGCCTGGGATGCCTGGTCCGCTGCTTTGCTGGAGCAGCTCGAAGGGCTGCGCCGCCGGCAACGGGAACTGCAGCGCTGCAGGTTGCGCTTGGCCGCCATGGCCCTTCTCCTGCGCCGGCTGCAGCACCTCCCGGAGTCCTTCGAACGGCTGGCGATGCTTCGTCTTTCCTGCCTGCGCCTGGGGCTGTTGCCGAGTGATGGCCTGGCCGAGCTGGTGCTGCTCCCCGGCGGCTGCCGCGTCTATCCCTTGGCGCGCCTCGGCAAGCAGAGGCTGGTCGCCGTACTTGCTCTGCGCCGCCAGCAGCCAATCCTCGACCGGACACTGAACAACCTCGCTTTCAACCCGATCCCCCTGTTCCAGCGGGTGCGGGGTGAAATGGTCCAAAGCATTCGCAGGGTTCACCTGCTGCGCTCTCGCTTGCGCCGGCGCCGGCGGCAATTGCTGGGCAAGATCGCGGCCTTGCGGGCGGCCAACGAGACCCTGCTGCAGGACCGTCGTTACAGCGTGGAGGTGGAAATGCAGCTCCTGGAGCGGCAGCGGGACTTCGGCTACACCCGGCGCACCGTGGCCATCGGCGGCTGGGTCCCCGCCCGCCGCTTTTCGGAACTCCAATCCCTCCTGGAAAAGACTTGTTCGGGACACTTCCAGGTTCGGGAGACCGCCGCCCGGGGGGACGAAACCCCGGTGCTGATAAGCAACCCGGGGCTGCTGCGCCCCTTTCAGAAAATTCTTGCCGCCTATGGCGTTCCCTCCTACGGGGAGATCGAGCCGACCCCCCTTTTGGGGTTCGGCTTCCTGCTGCTGTTCGGGATGATGTTCGGGGATCTCGGCCATGGGCTGGTACTGGTCCTGGCCGGGCTGGCCCTGCGCCGCTGGAGCAAATGGCGGGAGGAGGGGCTGATCATGGCTGAGGTCGGTTGCTTCTCCGCCTTGTTCGGCCTCCTGTTCGGGAGCGTCTTCGGCTGGGAGGAGCTCTTCCAGCCCCTCTGGTTCTCCCCCCTGGCCAATATCCCTCGGCTGATGGCCGCCGCGCTCGCGGTGGGCGTAGGTTTGATGACCGCCGGCATGGTGCTGCGGGTGGTCAACGGCCTGCGCCACGAACCGGTGGCCACGGTGCTGACCGACCGTTTCGGCATTGCCGGAATCTGTTTTTATCTCGGCAGCTTGGTGCTCGGGTTCCTGGTTTACCGCGCGCTGCTGGCCCCCGGCTACCTCTTGCTGCTGGTTCTGCCCCTGGCGACCATCTTCCTTCATCCCTTCACGGCGGGAGAAGGGCAGGGGGATACACCGGCCTATCAGCTCTGCGCCGAGGGGGTGGTCGAGGTCATTGAAACCGTTCTCGGCTTTCTCGCCAACACCTTTTCTTTCCTGCGGGTGGCCGCCTTCGGCCTGGCCCATGTCGGCCTCTCCATCGCCGTTTTCGCTCTGGCCGATCAGGCCCTGCAGCTCCCCTTCGGGCTGTTCTTCGCCGGCGTGGTGCATTTGCTAGGAAACCTGGTGATCCTGGTTCTGGAGGGGCTGATCGTCTCCATCCAGACCGTCCGGCTTGAGTTCTATGAATTTTTCGGCAAATTCTTCCGGGGCGGCGGGGTCCGTTTCCATCCCCTGGCCCTGGACCCCCTTACGGAAAGGAGGCTCTGATATGCGCGGCAAACGCATGGTTGCATCATTGCTGGTCTTCAACCTGGTGGTGGTCGTCGCCGTCATTGCGATCCTGGTCTGGTCCGGCAACTCCCTGGCTCAGCCGGAGACTGCCGCCGCCGGCGGCAGCCTGCTCGGCATCTGGGGGGTGATGGCCGCCGCCATCGCCGTCGGCATGGGGTCACTGGGGGCCGCCGTTGCCGTCGCCGCCGTCGGTAGCGCCGCCATGGGGGCGATGAGCGAAAAACCGGAACTGGGGGGGCGGGCCCTGATCTTTCTCGGATTGGCCGAGGGGATCGCCATCTACGGCCTGATCGTTGCAGTCATGATCCTGGCCAAGTTCTGATGGACGTCTATGTCCTCGGCAGCCGGGAGGTGGTCGCGGCCCTGGCGCTGGCCGGCCTGCCCGGGCGGGAGATCGGGGGGAGGTCGGCCCTGCGGGCGGCCCTCGCCGACCCCGCGGTGACCGGCCTGGCGCGAATCCTGGTGATCGAGGAGGGAATCGCCCTTTTGGAACGGCAGGAGATCGACCGAATGAAACTCGATCCCGCCGGTCCGCTGGTGGTCGAAATTCCCGGCATCCAGGGGCCGGCCGGCGAACGCCGAACACCCCTCGATCTGGTCCGTCATGCGCTCGGCATCAATCTGTAAGGGATACTGTCATGCCCCTCGAATCGACCCTTCGGGATGAGCTGCAAAAGGAAATCGAGGCGGAAGTCGATGCCATTCGCCGCCGTGCCCGGGAGCAGGGGGAGGCCCTGGAAGCCGAGGCGGGGCGCTGGGCGCGGGAACGGGCCGCCGAGGAAGCTAGGCGCCTAGATGAGGAGTGCGAGCTGCGCACCCGGCGCACCCTGGCCAGGATCGATCAGGAACAGCGCAATGCCCTGTTGCGGCTCAGACACCAGGAGCTGGACCGGGTCTTCCAGTTGGCCGCCGAGCGGCTGGCCAGGATGCAGGACACAGATCCCGAATCCTACGGCGAACTGATGGCGAGGGTCTTTGAAAATTGCCGCAAACTGCTGCCGGAAGAGCCGCTTCTGGTCCGGCTCGGTCCCGGCCTGGAAAACCTCGGCGAACGCCTGGCCGCACGCGAGGATATGACCGTGGCCACCGAACGCCAGCTTTTCGGGCTGCTGGTCGAGGTGGAACAGGGGCGCCTGCACTGCGACGGCACCATCCCACGACTGCTGCAGCGCTTGCGGCAGGAGCGGGAGGCGGAACTGGAGGCAGTCCTGTTCGGAGGCGCACCATGAAGAGGGAGGCGGGGCAGCACCGGGGCACCGTGGTGTGGGTCAACGGGCCGGTGGTCCGCGCCCGGTCGCTGCACGGTTTTCGCATGCTCGAGGTGGTCAAGGTCGGCGGCGCCGGTTTGATCGGGGAAGTGATCGCCATCGACAACGATGTCGCTACCATCCAGGTCTACGAGGACAGCTCCGGGCTGTGCCCCGGTGATGCCGTGGAATGCAGCGGCGCTCCCTTCAGCGTCGAACTGGGCCCGGGGCTGGTCACCCATGTCATCGACGGCATCCAGCGGCCCCTGGAAAGGTTGCAGGAGCTGGCCGGCGATTTCATCCTCCGCGGAGTGGCGGCGCCGCGCCTCGACCGGGAACGGGAATGGGAATTCGTCCCCCGCCTCGAACCGGGGACGGCCGTTGGCGGTGGGGAGATTCTCGGCGTGGTCCGGGAAACGCCGTTGGTCGAACATCGCATCCTGGTTCCTCCGGGGGTCGTCGGCACCCTGGCCGCAATTTGCGCCGCGGGGTCCTATACCGTCGACGCGACCATTGCCACGGTGCAGAGCGAAACGGGGGAGGTGAAGCTCACCATGTACCAGGAGTGGGAGGTTCGACGCCCCCGGCCGGTACGCGAGCGGCTGGCGCCGGCCGCACCGCTGCTCACAGGCCAGCGGGTTATCGACGTCTTCTTCCCGATCGCCAAGGGGGGCACCGCCGCCATCCCCGGCGGCTTCGGCACCGGTAAGACGGTGACCCAGCACAACCTTGCCAAGTGGTGCGATGCCGACCTGATCATCTACATCGGCTGCGGCGAGCGGGGCAATGAAATGACCGGGGTGCTCACCGCCTTCCCCGAGCTAAAGGATCCCCGTTCCGGCCATCCCCTGATCGAACGGACGATACTGGTCGCCAATACCTCCAACATGCCGGTGGCCGCCCGGGAGGCCAGCATTTACACCGGGGTGGCGATTGCCGAATACTTCCGGGACATGGGCTACCACGTGGCGGTCCTCGCCGACTCCACCTCCCGCTGGGCCGAGGCGCTGAGGGAGATCTCCGGGCGACTGGAGGAAATGCCGGCCGAGGAGGGATTCCCTGCCTACCTGGCCACCCGGCTGGCGGAATTTTACGAACGGGCCGGGCTGGTGCGGACCCTGGCCGGCGCCGAGGGCTCGATCACCATCATCGGTGCGGTCTCCCCGCCGGGCGGGGATTTTTCGGAACCGGTCACCCAGCACACCAAGCGGTTCGTGCGCTGCTTCTGGTCCCTCGACAAAGAACTCGCCTCGGCGCGCTTCTTTCCAGCCATCAATGCCATGGAATCCTACAGCGAGTATGATCGGGCGGTGGCCGACTGGTGGGAGGAGCACTCCGGGGAGAGCCTGGTCGAATTGCGCGATCGCGCCCGCCACTTCCTGCGCGAGGACAACAGCTTGCAGAAGATCGTCCGGCTGATCGGCGAGGATGCGCTCCCCGACGAGCAGCGGATGGTGGTGATGGCGGCCAGGCTGATCAAGGAGGCGTTTCTCCAGCAGAACGCCTTCGACCCGGTCGACATGTACGCCCTGCCGGAAAAGCAACTGAAGATGCTCAAGGCGATCCTGCGCTTCTGCGACATGGGTATGGTGCTGGTCCGCAAGGGGGTCCCGGCCTACCGGCTGCGGGAACTGGAGGCATTCGGTGAGTTGCAGCGGATGAAGGAGACCATCGCCAACGACGAGGCCGATAAAATCGAAACCCTGATCGGGTCGATGGAAGAGGAAATGTACCGGCAATTCCCCATCGCCGAGCGGGAATTCTTCGGCGAGGCGGCGCTGCCGGCCGAGGCCGGGGGAGAAGAGGGATGACGGATCTGGCGATCCGTGAATACGTCGGGGCCCAGCGGGCCCACGGGCCGCTGCTGTTCGTGGAAAACACCAGCGAGGTGGGCTACAACGAGCGGGTCGAACTGGCCCTGGCCGACGGCAGCAAACGGCAGGGGCGGGTGTTGGAGGTCGGCGAGAAGCTGGCGGTGATCGAGGTCTTCGAAGGGACCGGCGGCCTCTTCCTCCCCGAGCTGCGAATCCGCTTTCTCGGCCGCCCTTTCCACCTGGGGGTCAGCGAGGAAATGCTGGGGCGGGTCTTCGACGGGCTGGGCCGCCCTCTCGATGGCGGGCCGCCGGTGGTCTCCGCCCTGGAGCGGGATGTCAACGGCAGCCCCATCAACCCGGTGGCCCGGGACTACCCGGAGGATTTCATCGAGACCGGGATCTCCGCCATCGACGGCATGAACACCCTGGTCCGGGGCCAGAAGCTGCCGATCTTTTCGGCCTCTGGGCTCCCCCACAACGACCTGGCCGCGCAGATCATCCAGCACGCCAAGATCGGCGAGAGCGAGAACTTCGCCCTGGTCTTCGCCGCCATCGGCGTCAATCACGACGTGGCGCGGATGTTCCACGAGCTGTTCGAGTCGGGTGGTGCCAGCCGTCAGGTGGTGATGTTCCTCAACCTCGCCGACGATCCCTCCGTCGCCCGATTGCTGACCCCGCGGGTAGCGCTGACGGTGGCCGAGTTCCTCGCCTTCGATCTCGATCGCCAGGTGCTGGTGATCCTCACCGACATGACCAACTACGGCGAGGCGCTGCGCGAGGTGGCCACGGCCAAGGGGGAAGTGCCGAGCCGCAAGGGATTCCCCGGCTATCTCTACTCGGACCTCGCCTCCCTGTTCGAGCGGGCGGGGCGGATCAAGGGCCGGGCCGGGTCGATCACCCAACTGCCGATCCTGACCATGCCCAACGACGACATCACCCATCCGATTCCCGATCTCACCGGATACATTACCGAGGGGCAGATCGTGCTTGACCGCGATCTCCAGCAGAAGGGGATCTACCCGCCGATAAATCCGCTCCCCTCCCTGTCCCGGTTGATGAACGACGGCATCGGCCGTGGCAAAACCCGGGAAGACCATGCCCGGCTCGCCTCCCAACTCTATGCCTCCTACGCCCAGGCCCGGCAGATCGAACGGCTGGCGGCGATCATCGGCAGCGAAGAACTCTCCGCCGTCGACCGCCTCTACCGCGAATTCGGCCAGGCCTTCGAACGGCGCTTCATCGCTCAGCGGCGCCAGGAGGGGAGGGCGCTGGAGCAGACCCTCGGCCTGGGCTGGGAGTGTCTGGCGATCCTCCCCCGGGAGGAACTGGTGCGGGTCTCCAAGGAGGAAATCGAGCGTTATCTGAAAGGACGGGGCTAGATGGAACGGCTGCGAGTTTCGCCGACCAAAAGCGCGCTGCTGCGCATCCGGGATGAGCTCGCCTTTGCCCGCGAGGGGAAGGAACTGCTGACCCAGAAGCGCGAGGTGCTGGTCATGGAGCTGCTGCGGCTGCAGGACGATGCCCAGAAGGCCAGGGACGAGCTCGACGAACTGCTGGCGACGGCCTACCGGGCTTTTGCCGAAGCGGCGGTGCAGAACGGTTTCGACGGCATGGGGCGGCTGGCTCTGGCCAGTCCGCCGCTGCCGGAAATCAAAGTCCGCGAGCGCAGCGTGATGGGAGTGGTGGTGCCGATCGTCGACAAGCCGAAGGTGGAATGGGAGGTCCGCTACGGGTTGGCGGCGGCTTCCCTGGCCGCGGATCGGGCCGGCAAGCTGCTGTTCGAGGCCCTCGCCAGGTTGCTCGAGGTCGCCGAGATCGAAACCGCCATCTACCGGCTGGCCACCGAAACCCGCAAAACGCTGCGCCGCGAGCGGGCCCTGGAGAACCTTTTCATCCCCCAGTACCAGCAGACCGTCAAGTTCATCGAAGAGAGCCTCGAGGAGCGGGAGCGGGAAAACTTCTACCAGATGAAGCTGCTGAAAGGAAAGGGCCGATGACCACCAGCGCGCACTTTTTTCACCGCCTGCTGATCCCGGTGGACGGTTCGGACAGCTCCCTCAAGGCCGCCCGCTTTGCCCTGCGACTGGCTCGCCGCGAAGGGGGGACGGTCATGGCGGTGCACGTGGTCGACGAAGAGAACGCCGCCGATCTCGCCCGCTACACCGACTCTCCGGAAGAGGAGATTATCACCCGCATGGAGAAAAGTGGTGAAGGGTATCTCGACACCGTCCGGGAGTGGGCCCGCGCCCAGGGGATCCCGCTCAGCTGCGAGGTGCGGGTCGGCGTTCCCCATCGCGTCCTGCTGGCGATGGCGACCGAGACCGGCGCCGACCTGATCGTCATGGGGACTGTCGGCCGGCGTGGTCCGCGCCGGGTCCTGGTCGGCAGCGTGACCGAGCGGGTCATCGCCCACTCGCCAGTGCCGGTACTGGTGGTAAAATGACCGCGTCCGGAAGGAAAGGAGCCCCCATGTATCGCCTCGTCCCGGGCTTGCTGTTGCTTGCCATCCTTGCCGCGAGCAGCCACGACGCTGCGGCAGCCGCAGGGGCGGTGACCGCCACCCCGGCCTATGAAAGTATCTTCGGCGTTCCGCCCACGGTCGCCACCGGCAGCTGCTTTGCCATGGTTGGCTACCTGCCGCCGGCCGCGGACCCGTCGCGGGTGCGGCCACTGCCCATGTTCGCTTTCCGCCGCGACCACCTTCTGAAGCAGGTGATCGGGAAACTACTCACCTTCGACCGCGGGATTGCCGCCCGCGCCGGCCTGACGGTACCATTTCCGATCGGCACGCGCCTGAACAGCCTTAGCCAGCAGGGCGGCCTGATACGCATCGACCTGCGGCTCCCCCCGGGAGGCGGCGGAGACCCGTCGGGAATGCTGCGCAGCCTGGCCCACAGCGCCGAACAGTTTCCCGGCGGAACTCGCCTTCTCCTCTCGCTGGACGGGAAGCCCGTCAAGGGGCAACCCGCTGATGGCTACCGCCCTTCGCCGGCCAGCGTCGCCGACCCGGGACCGCCCCTGCTGCTGGCCGTCCGCCTCGGGCAGAGCGAGTTCTCGCGGGGGCAGCCGGAACTGGCCCTCCTCTTCGACCGGCCGGTCCAGGTCAATCACCTGGCGCTGCGCGATGCCCAGGCCCGGGAGATCGCCGGGGAACGCTTTCTCGGCGTCTTCGACATGGCGGTGGTGGTCCATCCGCCGTTCGCCGCCGGCCTCGCCGTCGGTGATCCCCTGCAGGTCGACTGGGAGGCGCAAGACCGCCTCGGCCGTAACAGCAAAAAGAGTCAGAATCTGCCGATCGAAGCCGCAGTGGAACCCTGAGCTGTAAACCATTTATTCCCGTTGACAGCCGCCAATTGGCCTGATTTAATAGCCAACCGGCGAGCGGCGAATATGCCTCATCGCGAACATCAACCGCCCAGGGAGGAGAGAATGAATCCACTGGCCCAAGAGCTCAACGAGCAGATTGCCCAGCACAACCCCCATGTTCTCGACATGCTGTCGGATCTCGGCAAGAACCTCTTTTTCCCCAAGGGGATCCTGACCCAGTCGGCGGAGGCCAAGGACAAGGCACACAAGTTCAACGCCACCATCGGGATTGCCACGGAAAAGGGCGGACCGATGTTCCTGCAGTGCATCCAGGACAAACTCTCCGCATTCGATCCCAAGGATATCTACCCCTACGCGCCGCCGGCCGGCAAGCCGGAGCTGCGCAGCCTGTGGCGGGAGAAGATGGTTCGCGAGAACCCGAGCATGGCCGGCAAGCACTTCTCCAACCCGGTGGTCACTAACGCCCTGACCCACGGCCTCTCCATCGTCGGCGACATGTTCATCGATGCCGGCGATCACCTGGTCCTGCCCGACATGCTGTGGGGGAACTACAACCTGACCTTCGGTACCTGCAACGGTGCCATCGTCAAGAAATACCCGACCTTCACCGAGTCGGGCGGCTTCGACGTCGACGCCTTCAAGGCGGTCCTCAAGAACACTGCCGAGGAGAAGGGCAAGGCGGTGGTGCTGCTCAATTTTCCCAACAACCCGAGCGGTTATACCCCGACCGTCGCCGAGGGGGATGCCCTGGTGGCGTCGATCCTCGAGGTCGCCCAGGGGGGCTGCAACATCGTCGCCATCACCGACGATGCCTACTTCGGCCTCTTCTACGAGGATTCGATGAAGGAGTCGCTGTTCGGCAAACTGGCGAACCTCCACCCGCGGGTCCTCACCATCAAGCTCGACGGCGCCACCAAGGAGGAGTTCGTCTGGGGTTTTCGCACCGGCTTCATCACCTTCGCCGACGGCAACGACTACGAGAACGCGCCGGTGATCACCGCCCTGGAGAAGAAGACCATGGGGATCATCCGCGCCAAGATCTCCAACTGCCCGCACCCCTCCCAGACCTTCGTCATCGAGGCCTTGCGTTCCTCTCAGTTCCTGGCGCAGAAGGAAGAAAAATTCCAGGCCATGAAGGGACGGGCCCTGAAGACCAAGCAGGTCCTCGACAGCGGCAAGTATGACGGCGCCTGGAGCTACTATCCCTTCAACTCCGGCTACTTCATGTGCCTGAAGCTGAAGAAGGTGGACGCCGAGAAGCTGCGCGTGCACCTGCTCGACAAGTACGGGGTCGGCGCCATCTCTATCGGCAAGACCGACCTGCGCATCGCCTTCTCCTGCATCGCCGAAGAGGACATCCAGGAACTCTTCGACCTCATCTTCCAGGCCGCCAACGATCTCGCCTGAGACGAGGCTGGTTACCGGCCTCACCTCAACGGCCCGCCTGAACAGGCGGGCCGTTTTTTTTGTCTCGGGATGGCCGATTGTCTCTCAATAAGTCGTAACAACCTGAAGGACAGCCTCACGCAACGCCGCGATGACGCAACGTTCAAACAAAATTAATCCTGATTGGGTTCCATTCTCAGCTCGTTCCAGAGTCCTCCCTTATGAAAGGGGGATTGCCCTGTCCTCGCTGTAAGATTTTCCCTGCCTGGGGGACCAGCCCAAACCGGCGGGACGCGCCCCGCCAGGCGCCTTACTTTTTGTCCAGGCGGCGACAAAAAGTAAGAAAAAACGCCTTCCCCCTGCGGGGGGCATGCGCTCGCGCAGTTCCGGTGCCCAGACTCTCCCTCGTCGACAACCAACCCCGCCGGGGCTCCGGGGTCACCATCGCGTCTCCGATCGCGGGTCGTTGGCCGCATGCTCTTTTGCAACTCTGGTCTGCGCGGTCAGAGGCTCTGGTTGTGGAGAAGCTTTTAAAGCCAAGCAGCGCCGGAGTTCGCTCCGCAAAGCAGCATGCCGAAACGATCACCACCCTGCGCAGATGGAGCAAATGCAGACGCGCCGGCCCTATCTCACCAGGGGGAGTTCGGATACTCCGCTCGCTGCGTCCCCATGCCGGCGGCAGCCCGGGCTCTTTTGGTTATTTCCTGAGCCGAATCAGAAAAGTAACGCGTCCGGCGGGACGAGACCCGCCGACTTTGAATCCCCTTTAGCACCCCTTTCTCAAAGGGGAAACCTCTTTGGCTGAGAATCCGACCTAATCAGGAAATAAATTGGGATCCCGTCCCCAGTTGCTATGGCCCGGATTTTCGTCGGGTCGTTGAGTGACAATTCTAGTTTCTGGTTTAAAATCTTTCCCTTGTGACAGCGGCAAAACAGCAAAAACGCAAGGTTCTGGTAGATTTCTCATATGACAATCTTCACAAAGCTCCTCACCACCCCGCCGCTCCCCACCGCGCTGCTGCCGCTCCCCGCTGCTGCCGAGGCCTTCCTGGTGGGGGGAGCGCTGCGCAACGCCCGGCTCGGTCTGCAGGTGACCGACTTCGACTTCGTGACTCCTTTCGACCCCACCGCCTTGGCAAGGGCGTTCGCCGCCCATTGCGAGGGACGCTGGTTCGTACTCGATGCCTCACGCAGCCAGTCGCGGGTGGTCTGGACCACCCCGGAAGGCTCCCTTCTGACCTTCGATTTCGCCCCATATCGCGCCGCCAACCTCGACGGCGACCTGCGCGGCCGCGATTTCACCGTCAATGCTCTGGCCCTGGCCCTGGGCAGCGGGGAGCTTTACGATCCCCTCCATGGGGCGAGGGACCTTGAGGCCCGTCTCCTTCGAGAATGCGCTCCGAACGCCTTCACCGACGATCCGCTGCGTATCCTGCGCACGGTGCGTTTGGCGGTGACCCTCGACTTTACGATCGAATCCACCACCCGGGAGCGGGCGGCGAACAACGCCGACCTGCTGGCCTATGTCCCGGCCGAACGGCGCGGGGACGAGGTGGTACGCATCGTCAACCATCCCCGGGCCGCCGCTGGGCTGGGTTTTTTTGACGGGTTGGGGTTGGTGCCGCAGCTTTTCGGAGAGAGGTCAGGCGCTGAGCCGCGATGGCTGGAAAGGGCTGAGGATGGGCTGGCCCGGCTGGCAGATTTCGCCGCCTGGCTCCATCACCACCGACCGCAGTTGGCCGATTTACTCTCCGTTCCGGTCGGCCGTTCCCTGTCGCGGCTCGGCCGGCTGCGGCTGGCCTGCCTGCTTGGCCCGGGCCCGCTGGATGCTTCCGACCTCGATTCCCGCTTGGCTCTCGGCCGGGAGACGCTGGACGCGCTGAAGCGCCTTCATCCCCTCGCCGCAGGGACACCAGCGTTTCCGCCGTCCCTACCGACCCCGCGCGCCCGGGCCCGCTGGGCCGAACCGGAGGCCTACGCCGAGGACTGGCTGCTTTTTTCCGCCGCCCTGACGGCTGACCCGGCGGCCCGGGAGGCACTGCTTGAGATTCTGGCGGCCTGGCTCGATCTTCAGCATGACGGGCGCATCCCCGATCTCGTCGACGGCCACTGGATCGCCCATAATCTTGATGTTGCACCGGGGCCTCAGTTGGGAGAACTGGTAGCAGCCCTGCGCGCAGCGGAGCTTTCCGGCTCCGTACAAAACCCGGATGAAGCGAGGAAGTTTCTGATTTTATTAAGGGAAAAAACCATTGACAAAAAAAATGGCGAGGCCCTATAATCGCCCCCACATTGAGCGGGAATAACTCAGTGGTAGAGTGTCAGCTTCCCAAGCTGAAGGTCGCGGGTTCGAATCCCGTTTCCCGCTCCAATTAAAACAAACACTTAACCCCGGTTCTCGCAGGCACTTTCGCGGGCAGCCGGGGTTAACGTTTTTTCAAGGCAAGGGGACGACCAGGCAGATGTTGCCGAAGCGTCCCCTTGCCTTTTCCTTTTATTCAATCCCGCTTTTCCAATCGACGGTTACCAGCGGCCAGGAAGTCACTGCCGAAATATGCCAGAATGCCCTGCCGGCCCTCTTCAAGACCTTCCACGTAGCGTCAGATCATTTGCTTCGATGCGTGTCCCATGAGATGGACCAAGAGGTTCTTCTGGACCACCGGCCTGAGAAAAACCCTTAAGCTTTGCAGTGCGGAGAATCTTTTTGATGGCGTTCTGCCGCGAGACCAGCGGTTTTTTGGTCACCTCCATTTTGAAAATCCGGAATTAACGCGGGTCCGAAATTTTTCCCTTTAGCGCTGCTGTTGGCACTCCCCTGAATCGATGTGGCTACTCCGGGCGCAACGCAGGCGGAAATAATCTTCCGGGGTATTGATATTCTGGAAACTTTCCCCTAGAGGATCGAGAGATGTCAGCTCTTCGACCGGTATTTCGGCCAGCCGGACCTGATGGAAGAAACGCATGATACGGTGCTGACCAGCATCCAAAACCCGCTCCATGGCTGGTAGACAAGATTTACGGTAGAGGGCATGCAGCGGCTCATGTCCGGTTGGACTATAGGGGATGACCAAGTCTCCCCGGTCGGCTTGGGCACAGATCGCCCTCACAACCTCACTCTTGATAAAGGGCATATCACAGGCAGCAACAAAGATTTTATCGGTGCGGGAATGAACTAGACCCGAATGGACTCCAGCGAGGGCCCCTTGACCATGGTAAAGGTCAGGGACTTTGCGGCAGGGAAGCTCCCGATAGAGCTCGGGGGAGTTGGTAACGATAATCACCTCGTCAAACAACCCACTGAGACGTGCATAGACGTGGTCGATAAATCGGGCTCCCTGTATGGGTAACAATGATTTGTCGCTCCCCATCCGGCGGCTTTCCCCTCCTGCAAGGATAACTCCACAGACCCCGGGAATACGTTCTTCGGAATCGACAAATGCAAGCTGTTCTTGATGGCTGTAAATTTCGAGATTGCGACCGCGCAGGTAGCCGATCAGGGTGATGCCGGCCTGTTCACTTAGCTCGATGGCCCGGTCGGTAGGGGAAGTGCGAGATGCGATCAGCCCGATACCGAGGCGGGCAGCTTTGGCGACCATTTCAGTGGAAACCCGTCCGGATGTGACCAGCATCTTGCCCCGAAGATCGATCTGACGAAACAAGGCTTCGCCGGCCAAGCGATCAAGGGTGTTGTGGCGACCGATATCCTCGGCGTAAAGCAGCAGACCGTCCTCATCGCCGATGGCCGCTGAATGGATGCCGCCATGATCGCGATATTTTTCCGCCAACCCCTGAAGATCCCGCGTTAACCGCAACAGACCTGCGCTGCTATAGCTTCGGTGGCGTTGTTGGTTTTCGGTGAGCAACGACGCAGGCAGGTTGAAGCTTATCCCGGTGCCACACCCGGAGGTCAGGATAGGCCGCAGGTCGGTCGGAAGATCACCCCGCAACCTCACTTCTGCAAGGCCGTAATCATCACAGACACCCATGGACAGGATATCGTCCAGCGATTCGATGAAGCCCTGAAGGCGAAAAAAACCGGCCAGAAGGAAATTGAGATTTTGAGGAGAGCAGACCAGGGTTGCCAGATCGCGGCCGTTGACGCGCAATCGCAACGGGTATTCTTCGACCACCCGGCGCTGGGACACCTGGAGTCTTCCGTTTTTCAGGGATTGGATGGTGCGCAGACTATTCTGAGCCACGACTCCTCCTGATCGGTCTTTAACGCTGCGCCTGCCCTTGCTGAATCCTTCAATCTTTTGTGGTTCCTTGATCCCGAACGAAAATTCTCGTTTTGAACGGGCACTATTCCTCTTTTCTTTTTTCCTCCAGCCAGAGCTCGGCATGCTGTTTGGCCCAGGCAACATCGACCTTGCCGCGCACCATGCTTTCGAAGGCCCCCTCGGAACCCACTGTTCCCATGTAGATGTGACCAAAGGAGGCGGTGACGAAGAGCACCCCCGCAACACTATGGATCACGTCGGAGACCTGCATGACCAGGCGATCCTGTCCCCAGATGGGGAAATCGAGCAGAAAACCCGTAACCCCCACGGCGATGCTGCTGACGATCATCAGCCAGAACCAGCCCTTTTCGCCAGGGTTGATTTTGCCCGTCGGCGGCCGCGGACCGCTGCCGATCATACCGCCCATATTCTTGAACCACTGGAGATCCCTCTTGCGGGGGATATTGTCGCGGAACCAGACCACGGCCTGCAGGAAAACACCGGCCAGAAACAGGGGGCCGGTCCAGTTATGGATGATTTTGGCAACGGCCAGGTAGGCGGCGAACCCCTCGTGGCCGAAGAGGGCGATCAACTGGCCTCGGCCGAGAAGGATGGAGAGCCCGGTTAGGGCCAGGATGATGAACAGCACCGCGGTATACCAGTGCAGCACTATTTCCCACCGCTTGTAACGCTCGATCATTTTCCCGGTGCGGGGCTCATGCAGTTTGTCGCCGCCTACCACCAGGTGGAACAGTCCCATGGCCACCAGGGCGAGGCCGAGGACCCAGGGGGTGATGTTGATGATGACCAGGTTGCGAAGTTCGCGCCAGTTCTCGCCACCGTTCTGGATCAGGACGGAGTGTCCCTTGGAGGATACGGAGGTGTAGCCGGACACCCCGTTTCTGACCAGACGCCAGAAGTCGGCCCGCGGATTGGCCTGTTCGGTGGCGGCCTGCAGGTAGATGGCGCAGCCGAGGAGAATAAGCAGTGCCGCTCCCCATAACAGGTAGCGATTCAGTGGTTTCTTGGTCAGGGTCGTCATAATTCCCTCCGCGCTACGGCGATTCAGCGATCGGTCTGCCCCATCTTGAGCCGGTTGTCCAGTTCCTGGTGCAGATTCTTGGCCAGAAGGGGGTCATGGCCTCCCTTATAGGTGCCGGGTTGATACCAGGTGAAGTCCCGAGATTGGTCGGAACAGGCCGGCAGGCCGAGGAGCAGGAAAAAGGCGATCAGTAACCATACCGTGGTTTTCATGGATAGGCCTCCTTATCGGCAGCCGCCATCGGGGACGGATGCCGATGACGCTTTCTTACTTTTTGGAACCGTAGGCGGTTTGCCAGCGCCACATATCGAGATTGCCGCCACGTTTCATCACGCGCTTGCTGTAGATGTCAGAGACGATGTCGCCATCGCCGCCCAGCAGTGCCTTGGTTGCGCACATCTCGGCGCACAGCGGCAGCTTCCCTTCGGCGATGCGGTTGCGCCCGTAGTTCATATACTCATCCACCGAATTGTCCGCCGGCGGACCGCCGGCGCAGAAGGTGCATTTGTCCATCTTGCTGCGGGCGCCGAAAGCACTCTTTTCGGAGAACTGGGGAGCGCCGAAGGGACAGGCATAAAAGCAGTAGCCGCATCCGATGCACAAATTCTTGTCATGCAGGACAATGCCGTCGGGGGTGAAATAGAAACAGTCCACCGGACAAACTGCGGCGCAGGGAGCATCGGTGCAGTGCATACAGGCAACCGACACGGATTTCTCGCCTTTTTCGCCGTCGCGCAGGGTGACCACATGCCGGCGGTTGATTCCTTGAGGGACATCGTTTTCATTATTGCAGGCAGTGACACAACCATTGCATTCAATGCAACGTTCGAGGTCGCAGAAGAATTTCATTCGAGCCATGGGTCCTCTCCTTTCACGCCGGACTGATGCGGCAAAGCGTGGCTTTGGTTTCCTGCATCTGGGTCACTGAATCGTAGCCGTAGGTGGTGGCAGTGTTACAGGCTTCACCACGGACATAGGGCGCAGTTCCCTCGGGATATTTATCAAGGAGATCCTTCCCCTGGAACCAGCCGCCGAAATGAAACGGCGTCCACACCACTCCCGGACCGACCCGCGGGGTAATCATGGCCCGTACCTTAATGCGTCCGCCTTCGGCACCCTCAAGCCAGATGTACTGCCAGTTGGAAATTCCGGCATCGTTGGCATCCTTGGGATTGATCTCGGCAAACATTTCAGGCTGCAGCTTGGCCAGCCAGGGATTGGATCGGGTCTCGGCGCCACCGCCCTCATATTCGACCAGTCGGCCGCTGGTAAAAATCAGCGGATATTTCTGCGAATGGTCTTCCCGCTGGATCGACATGTAGCGGGTGGGCAGACGCCAGAAGGCCTTGCGGTCCTGGTAGGTGGGATACTTCGCCACCAGATCGAAGCGCGGCGTATACAGGGGCTCGCGATGGATGGGCACCGGGTCTGGATATTCCCAGACCTTGCAGCGTGCCTTGGCATTCCCGAAGGGTGCGCATTCATGCTTGATGGCCACCCGCTGGATGCCGCCGGAGAGATCGGTCTTCCAGTTGCGACCTTCGGCTGCCTTTTGTTCCGCGGGAGTCAGTTCCTTCCACCAGCCAAGCTTCTTGAGCATCGCATCGGTAAATTCCGGATAGCCATCGGTCAAATCGGAATTTTTCGAATAGACGCCCTCGGCCAGCAGATTTTCACCATCGTGCTCGGTGCCGAAACGGGCCCTGAAGGTCAATCCGCCTTTGGACACCGGCTTGCTGGGATCATAGAGGATTGGCGTACCCGGGTGCTTCATTTCGGGTTTGCCCCAACAGGGCCAGGGCAGGCCGTAGTATTCACCGTCGCAGGGACCGCCCTCGGCCAGCAGGGTGGTGGTGTTGAAGGTCTGCCGGTGTTTGGCCTGCAACTTGAGGCGTTCCGGGCTCTGGCCGGTGTAGCCGATGGTCCAGGTGCCACGGTTGACCTCACGCAGGATGTCCTCGATCAGCGGCTCCCCGTTGACAATTTTAATGTTCTTGAACATCTCCCCGGCAAAACCCAGTTTTTTGGCCAAGGTATAGAGAATGACATGGTCGGGCTTCGACTCATAGAGCGGCTCGATCACTTTCTCGCGCCACTGCAGGGATCGATTGGAGGCGGTTACCGATCCATAGGTCTCGAACTGGGTAGAGGTCGGCAGCAGATAGGTGTTGTCCTTGCGATCGCTCATCACCGCCATGTGGGTAGGATACGGATCGGAGATGACCACCATCTCCAGCTTCTCCAGGGCGTCCTTCATTTCCGTACCGCGGGTCTGGCTGTTGCAGGCGTGTCCCTGGAAAAAGACCGCCCGGAAATTGTCGCGCTGCGACAGGTTGGCCTTGTCCTCGAGGATCCCGTCGATCCAGCGGGACACCGGAATACCCGGGATATTCATGGTGTAGGCCATTTTGCCGTTGCCGGCATCATACTTCCGGGTCATGTCGAACCGGTTCTTCAGCCATTGGTAATCGACTCCCCAGACTCGCGCCCAGTGCTGCCAGGCCCCCTCTGACAATCCATAATAACCTGGCAGAGTGTGACTGTTGGGGCCGATATCGGTAGCCCCCTGGACGTTGTCGTGGCCGCGGAAAATATTGGCACCGCCGCCGGCCTTGCCGATATTGCCGAGGGCCAGCTGAAGAATACAGAATATCCTGGTGATGTTGTTGCCGATATGATGCTGGGTGCCGCCCATGCACCAGACGATGGTACCCGGTCGGTTCTCGGCCATGGTCCGGGCGATCTCCTCCACCTTCTGCGGTGGCATGCCGGTGACGTTTTCGACCTTGTCGGGCGGCCAGTTCTTCGCCTCGGCTTTGATGTCGTCCATGGCCCAGACCCTGTGGCTTCGATGTATTCCTTGTCTTCCCAGCCATTCTTGAAGATATGCCAGAGCAGACCGTAGATAAAGGGGACGTCGGTGCCGGGCCGCAGGCGCCCGAAGATGTCGGCATGAGCGGCCGTGCGGGTATAGCGCGGATCGACGACGATCATCTTGGCGCCGTTTTCCTTGGCGCGCAGGATGTGCTGCATTGCCACCGGATGAGCTTCGGCGGCATTGGAGCCGACAAACAGCATGGCCTTGCTGTTGTGCATGTCGTTGTAGGAGTTGGTCATGGCGCCATAGCCCCAGGTGGAGGCCACCCCGGCGACGGTGGTGGAATGGCAGATACGGGCCTGATGATCCATGTTGTTGGTTCCCCAGAAAGCGGCGAATTTGCGCTGCAGGTAGGAGCCCTCGTTGCTCGCTTTGGAAGAACCGCACCAGAAGACCGAATCGGGGCCGGAAGTGTTGCGGATCTCGAGCAGCTTGTCGCCGATTTCATTGATGGCCTGTTCCCAGGAAAGGCGCTGCCAGGTGCCGTTTACCAGTTTCATCGGATATTTCAGTCGGCGATGCCCCATGCCGTGATGCCTGACCGATGCACCTTTTGCGCAGTGGGCACCGAGATTGATAGGTGATTCGAAGTCGGGCTCCTGGCCGGTCCACACTCCGTTCTGGATCTCGGCAATGACGCCGCAGCCTACTGCGCAGTGAGTACAGATAGAACGTCGCCTCTCAATTTTTACATCCGGCTTGGGGATATTCTCTTTTTCCTGAGCAGATGCCTGGCGCACAACCGATAGAGGCAATATCCCAATCAAAGCGCCGCTTCCCAGTGCAATGCCACTGCGGCGCAGGAAAGTTCTGCGGTCAATTCCCTGTTCCCGAACCGGCTCCTCGTCGACCTTTTTCAGCCACTTTTCCCTGGACTGTGTCATATCAGGCTCTCCCGCGTCCGCATTGTTTTGATCATCCCTGAAATTCAACCTGTCCGCTGTCACCCATGGAGTTGATGAACATTGGGGGGCATATTTGTTTCACATTAGCCCCGATTTCTAAGCAAAAGTTTGTCCATTGACGCCTGAACAGTTGAGAAGCAGCGATCAGCTTCGCGCCGTTTCATAATATTTCCTGATATGGCTGGTTTCCCGGTACCCCTGCGCCGATGCAGGTTGCGCCTGCCGCAAGGCCGGTGCCTTCCTGGCTTCGTTTTTCCTCACAGTCCCCAGGCATAAGGCTGCAGCCCCCAGGATAGATATCGTTTTCAAAAAAGCACGTCTCTGTTCGGAATACTGTTCCTTCATGGTCATGTCCTCCTCAACCGCTTGGCGTTAAATGTTTCAGAAGCCATCTGCTGTAACTGCCATGAGCTTTTCCTGGCAGATAACGTCCATCATCGCTGCCTGGGGTTCAGGCCGACACTTGTTCGTTATGCCGCAATGAGGCGTATTTTTCACAGCTTTCGGCATTTTGCAGAAATTCCGTTTCGGCCTCGAGAAAACACCGGCCGAATTCTGCCACCGTCCGGTAAAACCGGATATTCTTCAGCCCCTGCAGGTCTTTAAAAAAAAGCGGCATCCAGGTGGCAAGATGATGATTGAAAAAGGCCGCCTGCTCGCTCAGGGGAATTTCATTCTGCGGTGCGCTGAGCAGGGCCATGATTTCACATAGAACGCCGACATGATCCTCGGACTCAAAACAATCCGTCTGCCTGACAATCGCCAATCGCAGGAGATCGCCCCTGATTTCCGCCAGGGGAGTGGACTGGATCATTTTTTCTACATACCAGGAAGCGTATGGCACCAGCTCTCCACTTCCCAAACCCATGAAAATTCTCTGATACTCTTCGCAAATGCTCTGCATCGGGCACTCGGCTCCGGCCCGGCAAAGCTCGCTCAGCGCCATCTGCAGGCGCAGGGGGAGGTCCTCGTCCCAGCTCAGGTTGCGCACCAGATCGATGGCCTCCGGGGACGGTGAATCCCTCAGCAATGCAGCAAGCAAGACATAGGCATCGGTGCGCATTGACCCGTGGGGTCCGAACCACGGGGGCATGTTCTGGCGGGCAGGTGTCGTATTCATGCGAAATAATCTCCTGTCGAAAGTGCATCCCGGGTGCGGCAGGTACGACACATCTGCAGTCGTCGGGCCTGACTGTCGCTGGCATACATCCAATGCGTTTTCAGTTTTTCCTGCATGCAGCTGATCATCGTCGCCGAGGCAAAAGGCCTGCCGCACTCGACACAATTGAACGGCTCCATCTCGCGCAGCACAACAGACCTTTCGGCTTCTTCATTGTCGAACAGAAGCCGGGGAACGAGCTCGATCGCCTGTTCCGGGCAGGCCGCCCGGCACAGACCGCATTGATGACAGCGGGACTCCATCAGCGAGAGCCGCGGCGTGTCATCACAGGATTGCAGGGCACCGCTGGGACAGGCGGTCACACAGGCCATGCAGAGACTGCACCTGTGATCGAGGGCGATGGCGCCGAACGGGGCACCCGGCTGCAGGGCGATAATCCCATCCGTCGTACTGGCTTCCTGGGCCAGCAGTTGGGTCGCCTGGCGAATCAACGTGTGCCTGTCAGCGGCAAATGACAAAGAAGAAGATCCTGTCCGAAACGATCCGGCAGCCGCTTGCGCCATATTCCGGCTCGACCATTCGTCATCCGCCGCTTCGGGCACATCCACGGCAAAGCGGACACATTGGGCAGGCCAATGCAGCCCCTGGAGGATCTCCTGACCCAGATCAACCTGTCTCGCAAGAGCCTGCCGCACTTCTGACGGACGCGAAGATGCACAGACCAGGGTGACTGCAGCCGCCCCATGAACCAGGCTTAGGAGCAGCGTTTCCAAACCAATCCGGCCGATCTCATCAACCTCGATCACCAGAAGACGGTCCCTGGCTGCCCAGGCAGCGCGGTCGACCGCACCATCATCTATCTGCCTGTCATAGAGGATGACTTCAGGCTCCCGTCCAGGCGAGTCCGACCCGGCAGATATCTGGCTGAGGATATCGGACAACAATTCCTCATTTGATGGACTATGCATCTCCAGGGCATCCGCCGGACAGACCAGGGCGCAGGAACCGCACCCCTGGCAGAGGTATTGGTCAATGAGGATTTCTTGTTTCTGAGGGGTAATGGCATCGACCGGGCACGCATCGACACACTCAAGGCAGTCCTGAAATCGTGACCGACCATGTAGACAGCGGTTTGGCCGACAAACGATGAACTGCGGTTTGTGGAAACGTCCCCGCATCCGGGGAAGTTCCACCATGGCCTCCTGTAGGTGAGTCTCATTCCCGCGCGTTGCATAATAGCCGAGCGGCAACTGTTTTCCGGTATAGCAAGGAGTGCTTTGCAGATCTAGAATGAGATCGAAAGAGTCGAATTGCTGTCCGGCCACATCGGATAGATAAATACCGTGACCATCCGCATCGGCAATGATGGTGTTGAAGCTGCCGAAAACCCCGGTTACGGCCACCGAGTCGACTTCAACCAGGGGAAAGGAATCGATCGTGGATCCGGTCACGCCAGCGCCGCCCTTCGGCACGCACAAGGCAACATCAAGCCCCTCTGTCCGCAAAAATGCAGCATGACGCAGGGCTCTCTCCAGGTTCTCATCGATAATGAGCAGGCGGCCCTTGGAAACGACTGTCAGCGGCAGCAGAGGCTCATTCTCTCCATCCTCCTCAACGGGATTTTCGAAGGTCTCATGCTCTTGGGGCTCTCCGCTTGCAGTATC
>CAWDZB010000015.1:0-56630 GCA_963806685.1 uncultured delta proteobacterium | reverse complement strand
GCGGCTTGGGGTTGGCGAGGGGCAGGATCTGCAGTTCCATGGGGCGACCTCCGGGCACGGCGAGATTGGATCGGCAAGTCAGACTTTTTAGCATATTAGGGCCGGCCCTGGCAAGGAACATTCCGTTTACGATCAACGCCCCCGGCGGGGGAGCCGGGGGCGTCGAAAAAGACGGGACTGGAAAGAAGAACCGGGCTCAGCCGCCGTGGTCTGCCTTGTCGTCGCCGCTGAGGATGGCGTCGCCATAGAGGAGGTTGCGCAGGTTGCTACGCTGCTCTTCCTCGTGAAAACGCCGCAACAGCCGGTCATACTCGGCGCGATCGCCGAGATCGTCGACCCGGTAGCCCATGTCCCGCAATTTCCAGAGATCTTCCATCGTTGTCCTCCCGACATGAGGTTGAACCACCCTGGAGCAATGAGGAACATGCTAGCATCAACCGGATGCTAGTCAAGGTATTTTTTACCTCAAAAAGCATAACGCTGTTCACCCGCTGCCGGCGCCGGCGTTGCCCAGGGCCGTTAAACGTGGTATTCAGGAGCTGCGGGCTGTTTTGAAATCTTCAGGAGCCGAGTATGACTTACCAGGAACTGCGCCAGGCGCTGACCGTTTTCGGCCTCGGGGAACGGGCCAGCCTGGATGAAATCCGTCGCCGCTACCGGGAGCTGGTGCGGCATCACCATCCCGATGCAGGGGGCGAGGATCCCGCGGCCATCCGCCGCGTCAACGCCGCCTACCGGCTGCTGGGCGACTACTGCCGCCACTACCGGTTCTGCTTCAGCCACGAGGAGTTCCTGGAGCAGTCGCCGGAGGAACGGCTGCGCGAACAGTTTGCCGGCGATCCGCTGTGGGGAGGAAAGACCGAGCTGTGAACACCGGTACCGGACGCGGGAGGGGCAGAATGGTTGAGATCAGCGGAAACCTCTGGGACTGGCTGGAACGGGGAATGGTGACCATCACCACCAACGGCAGCGTCAACCGCCGGGGGGAGTGCCCGATGCCGCGGGGCTGCGCGCGCCAGGCCCGGGAGCGCTTCCCCGAACTGCCGGCGACCCTCGGCCGGCTGCTGGCCGCGCAGGGCAACCAGGTCTTCGAACTGGGGCACGGTCTGCTCAACTTCCCGGTGGAACAGCACTGGCTAGATCGCCCCGACCTGCGCCTGATCGCCCGCTCCGCGCAGCAGCTGCGGCAGCTGGCCGACCGCCGCGGCTGGCCCCTGGTCATCCTGCCCCGCCCCGGCTGCGGCGGCGGCGGACTGGCCTGGGAAGAGGTGCGACCGCTGCTGGAACCCTATCTCGATAAGCGCTTCCGGGTCATCGCCCCGCCGCCGGCCTGAGGTGCGCCGCCCTCAGGAGATCAGCTCGAAGAGCTGGCGGGCATCGTTGAAACTGAAGATCTCCCCGGTCTCGATGATGTAGTGCCAGCCGTAGATGCTGATTGCCCCCCGCTCGTATTTCTCCCGGATATAGGGATAGGTCAGCAGGTTCCGCATCTGCACCAGGATGTTGACCTGCTCCGTCAGCCACTCCCGTTCTTCCGGCGAATCGCCGGTCATCAGGCGGTCGACCCGGCCGCGTACCTCCTTCGAGACTTCCAGCCACTTGCGGACGTGGGGGAGCTGTTCCAACTCCGCGGCACTCTGGTTCATGGCCGCGCAGCCGCCGCAGTTGGAATGGCCGCAGACCACGATGCTGTCGACCTTCAGCGCCTGCACCGCGTACTCGACGGCGGAAGTGGTGGCGACGTACTCCTGGGTCTTGCGGTAGGGGGGGACGATGTTGGCGATGTTGCGGATGATGAAGAGTTCGCCGGGGTGGGTATTGGTGATCAGGTTGGGCACCACCCGCGAATCGGAACAGCCGATGAACAGGGTGTGCGGGGCCTGGCTGCGGCCGAGCTGCTGGAAAAGTTCCCGGTGACTGGCAAAATCCTCCTGGCGGAACTTCATGTACCCCTTGAAGAGTCGTTCCATGGTGCCTCCTGCCGGCGATTTTCAGCCTGGTTAAATTTCCTGCCCGCTACATAACCCAGCTTAAAACTTCTTGGCAACAAAAATCGCTATCAGCCTCCAGCCGTGAGCCGTGAGCCGCCATCCTTGAACCTTGAACCTTGAACCTTGAACCTTGAACCTTGAACCTTGAACCTCGCCCCGCCATCGGCGGGACCGCACCGGGGGAAAAGGGTTGTAACCGTGCCTGTGGCCGTGCTATTTTTTTTGTTTCGCCATTTCCCGGAGTCGATTTTCCATGAACCTCGAGCAGCTCCTGCCACAGATCAACCGCCCCTCCCGCTACCTCGGCGGCGAACGGGGCAGCATGCGCAAACCGGCCGACCAGGTCGACCTGACCTTCGCCCTCGCCTTTCCCGACGTCTACGAGGTCGGAATGAGCCACCTCGGCTTCGCCATCCTCTACCATATCCTCAACGGTTGTGACGGGGTGGCGGCGGAGCGGGTCTACGCGCCGTGGCCCGACCTGGAGGCCCATCTGCGCGGCGAGCAAGAACCGCTGCGCTCGCTGGAGAACGAGCGGCCGCTGGGGGATTTCGACATCGTCGGCTTCACCCTGCAGTACGAGCTGTCCTACAGCAACGTTCTCAACATGCTGCAGCTCGGCGGTATCCCGCTGCGCCGTGAAGAGCGCACCGCCGGCGACCCGCTGGTGGTGGTCGGCGGCCCCTGCGCCTTCAACCCCGAGCCGCTCGCCGACTTCATCGACTGCGCGGTGATCGGCGACGGCGAGGAGGCGGTGGTCGAGCTCTGCGCCGCAGTCCGGGCCTCCCGGGCCGCCGGCGAGGACCGCCCGACTCTCTTCCGGCGGCTGGTCGCCATCGAGGGGCTCTACGTCCCGGCGCTGTTCGCCGTCGACTACCAGGAGGACGGACGCCTCGCCGCCATCCGTCCACAGGTTCCCGGGTACCAAAAGGTGCGGCGGCGCTTCCTGTCCGACCTCGATGCGGTCCCCTACCCGACCACACCGATCGTTCCCTTCATGAACACCGTTCACGACCGGGTGGCGGTGGAGATCGCCCGCGGCTGCACCCGCGGCTGCCGCTTCTGCCAGGCCGGCTACATCTATCGGCCGGTGCGCGAACGGGATCCCCAGCGGATCGCCGGCATCATCGAGCAGTCGCTGGCCAACTCGGGCTACGAGGAGGTCTCGCTGCTGTCCCTCTCCACCGGCGACTACAGCTGCATCGAGCCGCTGCTCAAAGGGCTGATGGCACGCTACGCCGAGGAGAAGGTGGCCATCTCCTTCCCCAGCCTGCGGGTCGGCTCGCTGACCCCGGAGCTGATGGAACAGATCAAGAAGGTGCGCAAGACCGGCTTCACCCTCGCTCCCGAGGCGGGGAGCGAACGGCTGCGCGAGGTGATCAACAAGGGGATCAGCGAGGAGGATCTGCTGGAGACCGCGAAGAGCGCCTTCGGCCTCGGCTGGCGGATCCTCAAGCTCTATTTTATGATGGGCTTACCGACCGAGACCGACGAGGACCTGCGGGCCATCGTCGATCTCGCCGCCCGGGTCAAGCGCACCGGCAAGGGGACCGAGGGGGGCGCCGATGTCAACGTCGCGGTCTCGACCTTCGTCCCCAAGGCCCACACCCCCTTCCAGTGGGAGGCGCAGCTCGGCATCGAAGAAACCCTGCGCCGCCAGGCACTACTGCGCGACGGGCTGCGCAGCAAAAAGCTGCGGTTGAAGTGGCACGAGGCGGAACTCTCCTTCATGGAGGGGGTCTTCGCCCGCGGCGACCGCCGCCTCGGCGCCGTCCTGGCCCGCGCCCAGCAGCTCGGCTGTCGCTTCGACGGCTGGCGCGACCACTTCCGCTTCGAGCTCTGGCAGCAGGCCTTTGCCGACTGCAACCTCGACCCGGCCTGGTACCTGCGGGAGCGCGGCGAGGAGGAGCTCCTTCCCTGGGCGCACATCGACTGCGGCATTCCCGCCCCCTTCTTCCGCAGCGAACGCCGGCGGGCCAGGGAGCGGCACTACACCCCCGACTGCCGCGGCGGCGACTGCAGCGGCTGCGGGGTCTGCGACTTCGAGGCGCTGCGCATGCGCCAGGTCGAGCACGGCGAGCTGAAGCTGCCGCCGGCCCCGCCCTCCCAGCCGGCCGGCGACGAGGAACGCTACAAGATCCGCCTGCGGCTGCGCAAGGACGGCAAGGCGCGCTTCGTAGGCCATCTCGAGTTCATGACCGTGGTCCATCGCGCGGCGCGCCGGGCCC
This sequence comes from uncultured delta proteobacterium, assembly GCA_963806685.1. Classification (GTDB taxonomy): domain Bacteria; phylum Desulfobacterota; class Desulfuromonadia; order Desulfuromonadales; family DDH964; genus DDH964. The sequence continues at coordinate 52,411 of CAWDZB010000015.1, read as the reverse complement.
GGCTGCCGGTGCGCTTTTCCGGCGGCTTCCACCCCCAGCCGCGAATATCCTTCCCCGACGCCCTGCCGACCGGGGTGGCGAGCGACGCCGAGATCATCGACGTCGAGCTCTTCGCGCCGCTGACCGCCCAGGCGGTGGTGGCGGGGTTGAACGCCCAGCTCCCCGCCGGCTTCCGGGTCCTCGAAGGAGCGGCGCTGCACTGGCAGACCCCCTCCCCCTCTGTTAGCATTAAGGAGGTCGTCTACCGCGTCGCCCTCCCCACCGACGCCCCGGCCGATCTGGCCGGGCGGGTGGCTGCCTTTCTGGCATCTTCGACTGTCACCGTCAGCCGCGACAAGGGGCACAAGCAGGTCGATGTCGACCTGCGCCCCGACGTCCTCGACCTGGAACTGGAGGACGGCGTGCTCTGGCTGCGCCTGCGCAAGGGGAGCCCGGTACTGCTCGCCGCCCACCTGCTGGGGCTCGAAGTCGAGGCGGCGCGGGCGCTGGAGATCCGCAAGACCGCGGCGCTGCTGGGGGATTAGGCAAGAGCAGCACCCGCAGATTGCACAGATTTTCGCAGATTAAAGCCAAGGGCCAAAACGATTCAACGGTATCCCCCAAGCAGGTTGCCTTCAAGAATGGCCCTTATCTGAATTCAAAAGATCTTCATCTGGGCAATCTGCGTAATCTGCGGATCGAATACAGGTTTTGCCTCAAGGTTTTCTCCCTGGTCTTCCATGCTCTCAGGTGAGTGCAGCTACGGGTTAGAGCCTCGTTATAGAATTTTTCCGCTTTCGCGGTTTTCTTTTTTACATCTTTCAAACTTACGGAGGTTCCATGACCAAGGAACTGGTCATTAACACGACCTCCCACGAAACCCGCGTGGCGCTGTTGGAGGCCGGCCATATTGCCGAACTCTACATCGAGCGCAGCCGGGAACGGGGGATCGTCGGCAACATCTACCAGGGCAGGGTGATCCGGGTGCTCCCCGGGATGCAAGCCGCCTTCGTCGACATCGGCCTGGAAAAGGCGGCGTTCCTCTACGTCGCCGACGTCCACGACGAGATGGAGGCGGTAGAGCAGTTCGTCGAGGGAAACAGCCAGCACGCCAAGCCGAGCGAGGGGGGGGACGAGGAGCAGCAGCTGCCCCCTATCGAGGACCTGCTCCAGGAGGGGCAGACGATCCTCGTCCAGGTCGCCAAGGAGCCGATCGGCACCAAGGGGGCGCGCATCACCTCGCACATCTCCCTCCCCGGCCGGCACCTGGTCTACATGCCGACCGTCGACCACGTCGGCATCTCGCGGCGCATCGAGAACGAGGAGGAGAAGATCCGCCTGCGCGAACTGGTCGAGGCGATCCGCCCGCCGGGGACCGGCTTCATCGTCCGCACCGCCGCCGAGGGGAAGAGCGAGGAGGATCTGCGCGCCGACATGGAATTCCTGGTCGGGCTGTGGCGCGAGGTGGCCCGCCACCGGGAGAACAGCGGCGCGCCGGCGCTGATCCATTCCGACCTCGACGTCACCAGCAAGGTGCTGCGCGACATCCTCACCGAGGACGTCGCGCGCATCGTCGTCGATACCCGCGAGGAATACGACAAGATCGTCCGCTTCCTGGGCACCTTCATGCCCAAGCTCAGCTACGCCATCGAACTCCACGAGCTGGAGGAACCGATCTTCGATGCCTTCGGTCTCGAGGTGGAGATCGCCCGCGCCCTTGGGCGCAAGGTGTGGCTGAAGAGCGGCGGCTACATCATCATCGAGCAGACCGAGGCGCTGACCGCCGTCGACGTCAACACCGGGCGCTTCGTCGGCAAGCTCAACCTCGAGGACACCATTCTCAAAACCAACCTTGAGGCGGTCAAGGAAATCGCCTTTCAGCTGCGGCTGCGCAACATCGGCGGGCTGATCATCATCGACTTCATCGACATGGAAAAAGAGGCGCACCGGGAGAAGGTCCACTCGGCCCTCGAGGAGGCACTCAAAAGCGACAAGAGCAAGACCAACATCCTCAAGATCTCCGAGCTCGGTCTGGTCGAGATGACCCGCAAGCGGGTCCGTGAGAGCATCGGCCGCACCCTCTGCGAGCCCTGCCCCTACTGCGAGGGGAAAGGCTACGTGAAGAGCCGCACCACCATGGTCTATGAGATCTTCCGCGACCTGCGCCGCGAACTGCGCGGCCTGCCCGGCTACCGGGTGACCCTGCTCACCCATCCCGATGTCGCCGCGCTCCTCTCCGACGAGGAACACCATGGCATCGAGGAGCTTGAGCGCCAGTTCGAGAAGCAGATTGCCATCAACGCCCGGCCCAACTTCCACGTCGAGCAGTTCGAGATCATGCTCGGCTGAGGGGTGGACAATCCCTGACCCGAAAGACAGCAGGGGCGACCCCATAGGTCGCCCCTGTTTTTTCGGACCCTTTGAATTGTGTGCTATTTGTCCCAAGAAGGTTCAGGACAGGATTGCAAAACAAGATACGAGAATGCCCAACCTAGCGATAACAGGTTGGGCATTCTCGTATCTCACAATTGGTGACATATCAGAATTTCACCGAGATAACCAAGAGGGGTTTCAGTGTGCCATGGACTGGAGGAAAAATGAAAATGGCCACCCGGGACAAGGCGAAAATGATTTTGCCAACCCTATGGGTATCCAGGAGTTTTAGAACCGCCCCCGGCGGTCGGGGAATTTGTAATCGCTGTCTTTTTCTAAGTCTCTCAGTGTATCCTTTTCAACATCAACCCACCCGCCAATTCGCTTAAATTTGGTGACTTCATCCAATGATAGGAAGACGTTAAAAGCTTTTTTACCCATACGGCAAACAGTGCCATTTTTCAATTCTACATGGACCTTGTTTGGCATTACAGTTTCTCCTTCTAAAAAGAGAGCCCAATCAACCAATCAAATCTGATATTTTTTCAGTATACATCAAAACACTGTCAGTTCATTGGTCCGTCGATTTCTTTAAGGTAATTTTTCCGGTATTTATAACCCTAGGTCAGCAGAAACGACCAATTTGAAAATTTAGGTTTGCCGCTTCTGGGTCTTGTTGACCCTGACAAATCAGAAAGCCCCACCTGGGTCGTCAGGCGAGGTTCACCGTTCAAGAAGTGCTTGGATTTAAGAAATTTCCCATCTTTTGGTTGAAACAAAAACAAACCCCCAAGCCAACCAAGGCAAGGGGGTTCAGCAACTACAGTAGAAATCCAGAGGAAACCGACGGCCCTCCTTATTCAACAGGTGTTGGAGCCACCTTCTTAGCTCTGGGCTTTCTAACGGCCTTAGGTTTGCTTTCCTTTACTGAAGAAGTTACAGGAGCCTTACCCTTCCCCCTGGCAGCACGAGCCTTGGCCAGGTTCTCCCCCAACCCACGATCCACGGCCATCTGGCGCCTCGACTCGCTATAGTCCTTTGCTGCGAGAGCCTGGGTCCGAGGGATACCAAATTGCTTTCTGTATTCCCCTGGTTTCATGTCGTGGGCAGTTTTAAGGTGGCGAGCAAGAGTCTTCATTTCTTTGCCGCAAAGCATGCAAGTAATTTTACCTTTCCCGAATGCTTTACGTTTGGAAATTACCGGCGCAACCTCCTTCTGGAGGGCAGCTTCGATTACAGGAGCTTCCCCCTTTTCAATGGCAGTCAGGCCGTGGTAGACCTGCGTGATCTCTGAAAGGATCTGCTCTTTAGACATATTGGATATTGCTTCATTGTTAGCTACTATGTCCCACGCCATTTCCAGCAATGATGCCATTAGTACCTCCAGTAAAAGTTTATTTTAAAGACTTATACCATTACGTTCGTTAAATGCAATGGTCAAATTGAATTACAAATCTAATGTAAAGAAAAAAAAGGCTCTGGGTTTCATTGCCGAAAGCCTTAGTGTCGTTAAATTTCCACATTCCAGGCCATCCTCCCTGCTCAGGATACGTTTATGACTACCTCATATGCCCTTAGAGGCAAGAAAGGAGATAGTCATGAACAAGGGAATGCGGGTCGGCTAAGCGAGGGTGAGTTCCTCTGGTCAGAAACTGGAACTTCAACTTGAGCGAATGGCGGATTGCGACCGGAACTTCCATGAGAAGGTTTCAGGAAAGTCCGCAAAGAATCGCCCTGAGCTGCAAAACGCTTTGGACTTTGTTCGCGACGGCGATGTCTTCGTGGTGACTAAACTAGATCTGCTTGCCAGGTCGGTGGTCGATCGCGCCAGCATCGCTCAGAAGCTTGAACAAAAGAAAGTTGACCTTGTGGTGTTTGACCAGGGAATTGACACCACCTCGATGTATGGCCGGCTGCAATTCAACATTTTGGCTGCGATTGGTGAATTCGAGAGGGAACTGACCAGAGAACGGTCCCTTGAGTGCCGTATGCGTGCCCTGGCCAGAAGTGTGAAATTTGGAGCGAGGCCAAAACTAACGAAACAGGAGATAGCCGGGTTGACGAATGACTACGAAACCCCCGGGTGCAGCAAAACGGAAATAGCCGAGCACTACGGAATCAGCCGATCTTCCGCCTATCGGCTATATGCTGAGAACTGCCACCAAACCGCCTGATAATTGCCGTAAAATTGGAAAAGCCCGCCGGACGTGCTGAGCGGAGCGGGCTTTTTATGCTCCAGAACGGCTATTCCATAAGAAATGGCCGCCCTGAGTGCCAGGCGGGCACATATGCTTCTTTAAGATTGAGCAACTCCTTCCGCCGGTGAATACACGGTAGGACCTGCCGGTGCCGGCCGAGCGATCATGCTTCGGACAAGGGCACCCCGACCGTCCGGCAAGCAGCTCAATGGTGGCGCTTCTTGTGGTGCCCCTTGCCGTGCATTTCCTTTCTTGATCTTTCCGGGCGATAGGCCCTCCCCCGGTAGTGATCGCGGTCCCGCTTGTAGTGCCGGTATTCCTCGTCGCGCAGCACGATGATGTCGGCGACCCTTCGCCGGGCCAGGCGGCGTGGCAGGCGGTCGCGCCGGATTCCGGTCCACGGGCCGTCGTAGCCCGGAGCGACGAACCATGCATTTCCCTTGCAGACATAGTAGCGGCCGTCGAGACGGAACATGTCGTAGGGGACATCCACCGCCACCTGGAAGCCGAGCACCGGGGGGACCAGAAATAACGGAGGAGCGTCGACAATTATTGGCGTCGGCAGCGGGCTGCTCACGTGGACGTTAAGGTCGAAACCGACGTTGCCGGCAAGGGCCGGGGATGCGCTGCCCAGGGCGGCGGCAAGCAGGACTAGCAGGACTTTCTTCATGGCAAGAATTCCTTCAAAGGGGTTGTTGCTTCCAGAGATAATGTGCACTTTCCCGGCCAACTTTCCGGAACCTGGTGCCGCCATTATCCGGGATGGTTTGTGCTTGTTTTCGCACCGACAAATGGCTCAAAGGAAAGTTGCCAGCCGCAAAGGTCCGGGACTCAGTCCGGCCCCGGATGTTTATCAGTAAAGGATGAGGTTGAGCCGAAAAGGGCTTACCCAGAGCTTGTCTTTGACATTGAACTTCGGCAGTTCCCCGTCGATAAACAGCTGAGGGCTGGCGATGACCGCCGTTACGACCTGCGCCAGGTCTCCCCCCTTGACCACAACACCGGCGGTCTTGCGTCCGCGCATCCAGGAAGCCGAATAATTTTCCCGCAATTCGGCCCCCACCCCCTTCTCTCCGCAGGCCGCAACGATCGCTTCAGCCAATTCAATTTCCATGGTCTTGCTCCTTCCTGATGGTTTCCCTCGGCAGCTGCAGTTGCGGGTGGCGGCAGGTCCACCTGCCTTGCAATGGGTTGGATTGGGTGACAAAAAGAACCCCACAACTCCGGCAGGATCGAGCCATGGGGGGAAATCTTTTCCGGAGGTTTTGCAGACGGCCGTTTCGGTCCCGTCTGCCCCCGGCAGCCCTTCGCGGGTATTTAAAATATGGGGTTCTTGGCCAAAAATATATGTGGAAAGCCGTAAAAATGAGCGCTCTAAGCCACGCAAGTCAACTGTGCAAAGGAACGGTGGTTCCCAAAAATCCCGGCCGGCGCGACGGCAATGGCCCCGGGGAGATGGCAGCTGCAGGCCGTGAGATACCGGAGGGTGATTTGATCCGGACCCGGGCCCACCTGCAACTGGGGGGGAAACACTCCTCTCAGGGGCGCAAAGGTGGTATATTTCCTGCTCTATCTGGCGATTTGACCTGGCTCGCGGCGAATGGCCTTCCCACTGCGAGCCCCGAAACCGGCGCTGCGAAGGGGCGCAAGCTCCCCATATTCCCTGCAAGGAGAAACCATGAAACCCCTGGCCCTGCTCCCCGCGTTCCTGACCCGTCTTTCCGATCCGGCCTACTTCCGGGCCTTTTTTGCCCGTGCTCTCCGGGTTTTGGCGGTGGCGGCCGGGATCACCCTGGCCTTCGTCTTTATCCTCAACTGGAAGGAGGCCTTCTCCTACGATGGGGAGGCCCTGGCCGGCTGCATCGTCTACCAACTGTTCTTCGCCGTCGCCGCCGGCGCCGCCGTCCAGATCCTGCTACTCCGGGCCGGAACGCTCCGGGAGCTGGAGCCGGGCGGGATGCCCGCCGCGGCGGCGAGCGCGGTCATCCTCCGGGCGCTCGGCGAAGCCTGGGCGGTGGCCGGCGCCCTGCTCGGACTGGGGACCGGCTTCTTCATCTGGATCGCCGAGCAGCGCTCCAGCTCCCTGATCAGGATGACCGACTTCCTCTTCCCCCAGCTGCGGGCCAACGAGGCCTCCTTTCTCGGCGGCGCGGTGCTGATTGCCAAGGCCTTTCTTTACAGCCTTGCGGCGCTGCTGCTGGCCTACCTGCTGGCCGAGCTGCTCCAGCGCCTCTGCCGGCGTCAGGAGCCGGCCCCTCCTGCCGCCGCTTCCTGACGAACAGGCAACCGGTGACACCCCAGAAGGCATAAAAAGCGGCCGCTTCGGAAATCCGGGGCGGCCGCTGGCCTTTCTCCCTTTCCTCATTCGACCTTCGCCGCCCGCCGCAGCCCGGCGAGGTCGAGACCCTCGGTGACCATCGCCACCTTGCCATCGGCGGTGCGTGGCCAGCTCTCCTGAGGCCGGTCCCAGTAGAGCTCCAGGCCGTTGCCGTCCGGGTCACGCAGGTAGAGGGCCTCGCTCACCCCGTGGTCGGCGGCGCCGTCGAGGGAAATTTTGGCGGCCTGCAGGCGGCGCAGGGCGTCGGCCAGGACGGCGCGGGTCGGGTAGCGGATGGCGACGTGGTAGAGGCCGGTGCTGCCGGCCGGGGGCGGCGAGCCGCCGTGGCTCTCCCAGGTGTTGAGGCCGAGATGGTGATGGTAGCCGCCGGCCGAGACGAAAGCGGCGCCGCTTCCCATCCGCTGGGTCAGCTCGAAGCCGAGCACCCCGCAGTAGAAGTCGAGGGCCCGCTGCAGGTCGGCGACCTTGAGATGGACGTGGCCGATGGTGACGCCGGGGTCGATAGGACCAAATGCGGAAGCACCGCTTTGGCCAGGAGAAGGGTTCGGGGGCATGGCGCCGCTCCTTTCACAGAGGTTGCCTTTCATTCTACCTCTGTTGGCGCCGGTTCGGGGCCACCTCCCGGGAAACAGGACTCACTCAGCCCTTTTCCCGGCCCCCCGCGCCACCCCCGCCACTTCGTAGCGCTTGATCTCCCGGGTGGCGGTCTTCGGAAACTCCTCCTCGCGCAAGATAACCTTCCGGACCCGCTTGTAGTTGGCGAGCCGCCCGCAGACGGCCGCAACCTCCTCCCGGATCAGCGCCCCCACCTCCGCGCTGGCAAGGGGCTCCCGTCCCCCGGCACAGAGAAGAGAACCACCAGCTCGAGGCGGGCAGCGCTTCCGCCAGCGCCGCCACCGCGGCGAACTGCTCGGCGCCGCAGAACAGGACCCGTGTCTCGCAATGGGTCAAAATGTGCCGCAGCTTGATACTTTTCAGGTCTTTGTCGATGGGGACTACCAACCCGCCGGCAAGGGGATAAATGGGGAGATTGAAACGGACCCATGTCAATTCCCGGTTAACCTTTGTATAAATTTCCGGCATTTGAACCGTTCCGTGGGCACCGTAAGCCGCGAGTTGCACCGGAACGACTGGGAGCCCCCGTCTTCCCGAGCAGGGCGGCGGGGGCGGCGACCCGTGGCAGGCGGCTATCGTGCCTCACGTGCCGAACAACGCGCCAGAGAACTGGCACACCAGCCGCGAAAGGCCAAGCGGCTCATCCTTGGCGAAGCTCTCTGGGAGGAGGTTGTTTCGCTCTTGGGAACGGGGAATTCGCCGGAGCAGGTTTCTGCTACACTGAAGCGCATGCACCCCGCAGAACCTCAGTTCCAGATCAGTCATGAAACCATCTACACGGCAATCTATGCCATGCCACGTGGTGAACTGCGCAAGGAGATTATTTCCCTGCTGCGGCAATCCCGCAAAAAGCGCCGGCCGCGCACCCGTGGCGAAGATCGTCGGGGCAGTATTCCCAATATGCTCAGCATCCATGAGCGTCCCGCCGAGGTGGACGAACGATTGGTTCCTGGCCATTGGGAGGGCGACCTTATAAAAGGGGCTCGCAATGCTTCCGCCGTGGGGACGCTGGTGGAGAGAACCAGTCTGTTCGTGACTCTGGCCAAAGTCGACAATGCCAGTGCCGAGTCAGCCCAGAAGGGGTTCAGCTATGTTCTCAACCGGATCGAAGCCCAACGGCGGTTAAGTATGACCTACGACCAAGGCAAAGAAATGGCCTGTCATGAGACGCTGTCGGAGAAGACCGGGATCAAGGTTTACTTTGCCGATCCCCATAGTCCCTGGCAGCGAGGAATCAACGAAAACACCAATGGTCTTCTGCGCCAGTATCTCCCAAAGAGTACGGATCTTTCGGTGTTCTCCCAGGAGGAGCTTGACCAGATAGCCTTGAAACTCAACGCCAGGCCGAGGAAAAGCCTTGGCTGGAAGTGCCCGGCGGAAATTTTTCTGCCAGACTTCGACTTTCGCGAATACTATGCACGCATCCTAAAACCTGTTGCACTTCGAACTTGAAACCGCCCCGGCATTAATCGGAGCTTGCCTGCCGCTAATTCCAGTAGCACCGCGGAAAACCCGGGGAAATGACTGAAGGTCAAGCAGGGACAATGGGGTTGAGGGGTGAGCTGCGAGGCGAAGCAGAATCTGCTCTCCCGCCCAGGCTGGCCGCGAATGACTGCGGCGGAACAATGCCGGAACCGCGGAAGGGGAAGGGCACGCATATTGCTTACCCGATGAGGCAATTAATTACACAAGAGGATTTTGTCTTGCGGGGGGCGCAAACAGGTATGGGCATCCAGGAAACACAGGCCAGTCTGGAGTTTTTCGTCGGGCAGGAGGGGGAGTTTCTCCTGCTGGATTCCTTTTCGAATCCGATCGAAACCGTAACCGGGAAGATCCTCCGGCTGATGGAAGGGAACCATACCGATGCCCTCTACGCCATGATCCAGACCGAACGTGGCATCCGCCCCGCCCGGTTGGCCTGAAGACCGCCCGCTGCCGGCATCGGCTTCGGCGGAAAGATATCAAGGATACCGGTGGCGGCAAACAGTCGCCGGCTACCAGCTCCGCCAAAAACCTAACGAGGCCACCCCGACTTGCGGGGTGGCCTTTTGTGTCTGCGGCAGGACGGCTCCATCTGCAGACCCGCCAGTCCCTTGGCAGGTGCGGACGGCACATGGCCGGCCCGCATCTACCTCTCGCCTGAAATCCCGCCGCCTCCCTCCCTATAGCAGGACCATGATCAGCGACAGGCTGACCAGGCTGGCCAGGGTCGAGAAGAGCACCACCGAGGTCACAAAATCGGGGACGATGTCATATTCCCTGGCGATGATCGCCACCAGAATCGCGGTCGGCATGCCGGCCTGCAGAACCCCGGAGGCATAGTCGATCCGCCCGAGCGCGAACGGGATCGCCACCAGGGCGGCGAAAGCCGGAGCCAGCAGCAGCCGGGCCGACGAGGCCACCACCACGTCGGCGGAAAAGTGGACCCGGCGCTGCTCCAGCAGCTGCAGGCCGAGGGCAAAAAGCATTACCGGGATCATCGCTTCGGCCAGCAGCCCGATCATCCGCGAGATCATCAGCGGCACCGTCACGCCCCCCTGTGATACCAAAAGCGCCGGCAGCGTCGCCCACAGCGCCGGAGTCCGCAGCAGTCCGCCCAGTGCGCCGCGTTTGCCGCCGCGCGCCCAGCCGGCGGCGCCGACGCAGACTACGAAGGCGGTGACGATGACCGCCACGAAGTAGATGGTCGCCGGTGGTACCGCCGCCTCCCCCAGGCGGAAGCGGATGACGGCCAGGCCGAAGTTGCCGACGTTGCCGAAGACGGCAATCATCACGAACGCCGCGATCATCTCCTTCGAGCGCCCCAGCAACCGGCCGACACCGCCGGCGATCAGGGCCGCCGCCAGGTGGGCGGCCACGATGAAGGCAACCATTTTCGCGGCATTGCCGAGGGGGATCCTCGAGCTGCCGATGGCCTGGAAGATGAACGCCGGGACGAAGACGTAGTAGGCGACCCGGCTCAGGGTCTGCGCCTGCAGCTTCAGCCGGCCGCCGAGCAAAAAGCCGAGGATGACGATGCCGAACACCGGCATGATGACGTTGATAAAGACGGAGAAGAATTCGCTCATGGAATCATGGGAAGTTGGAGGGTGGCCGATGGTTGCGACGGGCAGTGCGGAAAAGACCCGCCCAGGTTGCACTCTACATTAAAGCAGCGCCCTGCGCCAGTTCGTCGATGCGCTGCGGAGCGGCAAGGCAGTCGGCCGGAAAGATCGACAAGGAGCCTGAATTGGATATTGTGTATAAGAAGAGTCGCGACCAGGGCTGGGCATTTGGGCAAAGGGAGGAGGTTTTATGAAGGATCTTGATAAGCTGTTCGGCAACGGGTTGCTCAAGGGTCTGTCATCAGAGGAGGCGTTGGCCTTTCTCGGCCGTTGCCGAAAAAACAGCTATGACGATGGCACCAACCTTTTCAAGGAGCAGACGGAAGCCACCCGACTCTACCTCATCGTCGAAGGGGGCATCGATCTGCGTTTCGAAATGCCCTTCCGGGAGATCCCCTCGAGCACCATCACTTCGAGCGGGCCAGGGGACGCGATCGGTTGGTCAGCCATCGTCCCCCCGCACCTGTATCGGCTCTCCGGTTACTGCCGGGGCAAGACCGTGGCGCTTGAGATCGACCGCGACGCGCTTCAGGAGGTTTTCGCAACCAATTACCACCTGGCCTTTATCATGATGCGCAACATCGCCGAGCTGGCCGGGGCACGGCTCTTTCAGGTGCAGGACAAGCTGGCCAAGGTGCTGGGCGAGGAGGTGATTCACGGCTGGTGAGCGGTGGAAGCTGGCCGACGGGAGCAGCTCTTGTGTCTGACTCGCTATTGTCTTAAAACGCCAAATATCATACCTAAGTCCCCGAGGCGGCCAATGATGGGCACTGGAAGCACAAGTTCGAATTTAGCGATAGAATCAGCGGCGGTGCAAAGACCAATAGCCCAGTACCTATTTTTTGAGAAGGACTTCTGTATCAGGTCCGTTGGATTGAGTGGTTAAGAGCTGTTTATGACCTTGAGAGACGTGCCTTTTTTGCTATAAACCAATGCGGAAGAAAAATCGAAACGTCAATTACCAAAACAATGACAATTTGTATTACGCTTTTAGTTGCGTCAGATATCTCCTGCCCTATGCTTCCATTAGTAGTTATTTGAGGTATTGAAATTTGAACAACATCATACATCCCAATGCCTAAGGCGATAGCAAAGCAGACTACTGTGACAAAACACACGGCAAGGGCATAGATTTCAAGGATTGCTGTTTTCAATTTCCCCCCTATTCTTGCACTTAACTAGAATTAGACGGGCTAAAACCCGTGTTTGCTTCTGGATTTAAGTCCTAGGTTGATAATTTTTTCTCCAAGGTTACGGCAGGTTATCTCAAATTTTCGGCACATAAAAAATCAGCAAAAGCCGCCAAGAGGAGGACGAGTTCGGAGGACAAAAACCTACCTTTCTGCCATCCTCCTCAAATACTCCCTCATCGCCCGCGTATTATTCGCCACATTCCTCCCCTCCTCAGCCCCTCGGACACCGCCAGCAAAAAGCCGCCTGGCCGATAGCTCACCGGGCCAGACGACTTGAATTTTCTTTTCCCCCTCACCGATTTCATCCCATCCCCCAATAGAGCTCAAGATTACAATCCATCCATAAAAACTGTCAAAGAAAAACCGCCCTGAAAAAGCCGGGCAATGGCGTGCCGAAAAGTTACATATACCCCTTTTGAATTATTTCCTTACAATTCAGACCAAAATGGTTATAGTTGAAACAGGCAGCTGCGAACCACCGGCAGTTGCGGAGGTTATTTCGTTCCAAAATTGCCTTTGATGATCTGTTCGGGAGGGAGAAAGGCCGTACCCATGGCTCAAATCCTCCACCTGTCCTGCCGCTACTGCGGCGAGCGGTTGAAGAATCCTGGCGAAGCCTACTGTCCCGCCTGCAACCTCTACCTCTGCTACCGGGCCATGCCGCTGCTGCTGGGCATGGTGTTGACCGGCCACCTGGCCCCCGATCTCGCGGATCTCGCTTGGGCGACGGAAGAGATTCGGGTCGGCTACGACGACGAATCCGTCCTGATCATGGAATAGCCCCTGCCCGCTGCGGCAGGAAGCGATCACGGCTCCACCGACACCGAACGCCCGACTCTACGGGCAGCCGCTCTCCCCGTGCCTGTTGCGGGGAGAGCGGGCTCCTCCCGGCCGGGGGTGCAGCAATACCCAACGGCTAATTGGATTTGCCTCCGGCCCGGGAGGGGGGTAAAATTACCCCGGAGGACAACTTGCCCGGTTCCACGGGGATCGGCAGACGATCCGGAAGAGCAGGCCCGCTTCCCCCTCCTGCATTTCCCTGTGAAGTTCCCTGCAATTTCAACCCCGGCAATTCAGGTGTACCGATGACCACTCCCCGCTTCTTCCCCCGGCCCGCGGACCCCTCCGGACTGCTCCCCATCGAGCGCGACGCCTGCGCCATCATCGCCTTTTTCAACAAGGCCGGCCGCGCCACCCACGGCAACCTCCAGCGCACCATCGAGGCGCTGATCAAGATGGGCCACCGCGCCGGCGAGATCAGCGGCGAGGGGGACGGCTGCGGGGTCCTCACTGACCTGCCGCGCCAGCTCTGGAAGGAGCGGCTGGCCGCCGTCGGCGAGGCGCCGCAACTGGCCGAAGACCCGGCCTTCGCCGTCGGCCACCTGCTGATCCCGCAGCCGGCCCTTGCCGCCGAGCCGGGGCTGCGCGGAGCGATCCTCGAGCGGCTGCAGCAGGCCGGGGTGCGGGTGCTCGTCGAGCATCCCGGCACGGTGCGCAGCGAGGTCCTCTCAGTGATGGCCCGGCAGCACGAGCCGCTCTTCTGGCAGCTGGCCCTGTGCTGCCCGGAGGCCAAAGACGCCGATCGCCTGCTGCACGGCCTGCAGCTCGCCATCGAGCTGGAGACCGAGGTCCACGTCGCCTCCCTCTCGACCCGGGTCGCCGCCTACAAGGTCCACGGCGCCCCGGAACTGCTGAGCCGCTACTACCCGGAGCTCAAACACCGCGACTTCGCCTCGGCGGTGACCATCGGCCACAGCCGCTTCTCCACCAACACCCTGCCGACGGTGCTGCGTGCCCAGCCCTTTTCGCTCCTCGGCCACAACGGCGAGATCAACACCATCGCCCGGCTGCGCGAGGAGGCACGGCTGCTCGGCATCGCCCTGCCGCCGGGGGGCAGCGACTCCCAGGACCTCAACCGTACCCTGGAGGGGCTGATCGCCGACTACGGGCTCTCCCTGTTCGAGGCGATGGAACTGGTCTTCCCGCCGATCTTCAGCACCATGGACGCCATGCCGCAGGAGTTCGCCGAGCTCTACACCTTCTTCCGCCGTTTCCTGCGCGCCAGCGCCCAGGGCCCGGCGGCGATCATCGCCCGCCACCTCGACCAGTGCGTCTGCAGCGTCGACGCCATGGGGCTGCGCCCGCTGTGGTTCGGTGAGACCGACCGCGAGTACTTTGCCTCCTCGGAGGTCGGGGTGGTCCCCCAGGAGGAGTTGGTCAGCGATCCCAAGCCCCTCGCCCCCGGGGAGAAGCTTGGCCTGCGCCTCGCCGCCGGTCGCAAGGTCCAGCTCCTCGACCATGCCCAGCTGCAGCAGGAGACGCTGCGCCTGTTCCGCCGCCGCACCCGCCTGCCCGCCCAGCAGCGCAGCCTGCAGCCGCCGCCGCTCGCGGCCGTCGCCCACCCCGCCGCCCGCGATTTCACCCGCAGCGATCGCCTGCAGCAGGAGAACCTGCTGGCCGCCCTGGCTTGGAAGAACAGCGACCTGCGCAACCTCCGCGACATCGTCCGCAGCGGCCAGGAGCCGATTGCGTCGCTGGGCTACGACGGCCCGCTGGCGGCCCTGGCGATGGGAAGGCAGAACCTCTCCGACTATTTCAAGGAACAGGTGGCGGTGGTCACCAACCCCGCCATCGACCGTGAACGGGAGGCCGAGCACTTCTCCACCCGGGTCTACCTCGGCTCCCGCCCGCGGCTGCGCGGTGCGCCGCGCCCGGCGCTGCAGCTTGAGGTACCGCTGCTGCTCGGCGGCCGGCGGCTGGGACCAGCCGCCGCCGAGGCCGAAACGGCGCGCCACTTCGCCACCTCCACCTTGGAGGGGCTGCTGGCCCGCTTCGGCCGTAGTGTCAAGCGCCTCTCCTGCACCCTTGGTCGCGAGGAGACGGTCGCCGCCGCCCTGGCCCGCCTGCAGCAGGAGGCGATCAAGGCCGCCGGACGCGGTCGCAGCCTGCTGCTGGTCGACGACGCCCGCGCCTTTGCCGGCCGCCAGGATTTTCTCGATCCCTTCCTGGTCGTCGCCGGCCTGCATCAGGCCCTCAAGGAGGCGCCGGCGGCCGGCGAGAACCTGCGCCGGCGCACCGCCATCGTGGTACGCTCCGGAGCGCTGCGCAACCTCCACGACCTGATCTTCGCCCTGGGGATGGGCGCCGACGCCCTCTGCCCCTACCTGATGTGGGAGTTGGCCGAGCAGGAACCGGAGGGGCTGGAGCGGCTGTTCGCGGTCCTGGCCGGCGGCCTGCAGAAGGTGATCTCGACCATGGGGACCCACGAGATCGGCGGCTACGGCAAATACTTCGCATCCATCGGTCTCGCCCCGGAGGTCGCCGCCCTGTTCGAGACCCCCGACTTCTGCGGCTCGGCGCAAGGGGGACTGACTCTGGACCGGCTCGAAGAAAACCAGCGCGAGCGCACCGCGGTGGCCCGCAGCCGTGAGAAGCTGCCGGTGCCGGCCCAGTTCCGCCTCTACCCGCGGATCTGGAAGATGGTCGGCCAGGTGGCGAAGATGGAGGAGAGCTACGCCGATCTCTCCCGGCTGATCCGCGAACTGGAGACCGAGCACCCGCTGGCGCTGCGCCACCTGCTCGATTTCCGCTTCACTCCCGAGCTGACCGTCGATCCCCAGGAGGTCGACGCCAGCGTCGGCGGCCACGACCTGCCGATCCTGATTTCGGCGATGAGCTTCGGCTCCCAGGGGGAAACCCCGTTTCGGATCTACGCCGAGGCGGCCAAGCGCCTCAACATCATCTGCATGAACGGCGAGGGGGGAGAGATCGCCGACATGCTCGGCAGGTACCGCAAGAACCGCGGCCAGCAGATCGCCTCGGGGCGCTTCGGGGTGCACATGGAGCTCCTCAACTCGGCCGAGGTGCTGGAGATCAAGGTCGGCCAGGGGGCCAAGCCCGGCGAGGGGGGACACCTGCCCGGCTTCAAGGTGACGGAAAAGATCGCCGCGGCCCGCAACGCCGTCCCCGGCGTCGGGCTGATCTCGCCGTCCAACAACCACGACATCTACTCCATCGAGGACCTCGCCCAGCTGATCGAGGAGCTCAAGACCGCCAACCCGCAGGCGCGAATTTCGGTCAAGGTGCCGGCGGTGGCCGGCATCGGCACCATCGCCATGGGGATCGCCAAGGCCGGCGCCGACATCATCACCATCAGCGGCTACGACGGCGGCACCGGCGCGGCGCGCAAACACGCCATCAAGTTCGTCGGCCTGCCGGCGGAGATCGGCGTGCGCGAGGCGCACCTCGCCCTGCTCGCCGCCGGGCTGCGCCACAAGCTGGAGATCTGGGCCGACGGCGGCGCCCGCACCGGCCGCGACGTGGTCAAGCTGATGCTGCTTGGCGCCAACCGGGTCGGCTTCGGCACCATGGCGATGGTGGTGATCGGCTGCACCGCCTGCCGCGGCTGCCACCTCGACACCTGCCACGTCGGCATCGCCACCCAGATCGCCAGCGAGGAGGAGGCCAGGGAGCGGGGCCTGAAGCGCTTCGTTCCGCGGGTGCTGGAGAACGGCATCATCTACGAGACCACCTTCTTCCGCGCCCTTGGCGAGGAGATCCGCATCCTCACCGCCAAGCTCGGCTTCACCCGCACCCGGGAGCTGGTCGGCCGCGCCGAGCTCCTCGAACAGACCCGGGGGCTGGAGCGGCTTGACCTCGCCGGCCTCCTCGCACCCCCCGCCGAGGCACCGCCGGCACGGCCGGAAAGCGGGGTGCGGATCATCCGCAAGCCCCTCAACTACCTCACCGAGCTGATCGCCACCCTGGTCACCCGCGCCTTCGACGACGGCGAGGACCGGGTGCGCTTCGACGACGACAACGCCTCCAGCTCCGACCGAGCGATCGGCACCCATCTCGCCGGGGCGATGACCCGCGCCCGCCACGACGGCCTCTACGGTCCGGAGAAGCGCGCCCTGCTCCAGTTTCGCCGCGACTCGATCCCCGGCAACGGCCTCGGCGCCTTCAACATCGAGCCGATCAACATCCGCGTCCACGGCGCCACCCAGGACGGCGTCGCCAAGTGCGCCACCGGCGGCCGCATCGTCATCCTCAAAGGGGAGAACCGCGACGGGGTGCGGGTCGGCGGTTCGGTCGGCAAGGGGCTCGCCTACGGTGCCCAAGGCGGGACCATCTACGTCCAGGGGGACGCCGACAGCCGCGCCTGCATCCGTCTCTCCGGCGCCGACGTGGTGTTGGGCGGCCGCCTGCGCCAGCCCCTCGACAACGGCCGCGGCCAGCTTGCCGGGCGCGCCAACCTCAAGGGCTTCGCCTTTGAGTACATGACCGCCGGGCGGGTGGTGGTCCTCGGCGACCCCGGGCCCTGGATCTGCTCGGGGATGACCGGCGGCACCGTTTACTGCCGCCTCGACACGGAGCTGGGACTGGATCGCGAGGCGCTGCGCCGGCGGCTGGCCCGCGGCGCCCGGATCGAGCTGCAGAACCTCGAGGAGGAGGACCTGACGGCCCTCGACGAGCTCCTCGGCGGCTACCACCGCGAGCTCCTCCACTCCAACCAGACCGAGGAGGCCGACTGGGTGGCACAGATCCTGGCCGGCGCCCGCACCGGCTTCGTCAAGCTGGTGCCGGCCGGCAGCGGCGCGAAGCCGGCCGTCGCCACCGAGTGAGGCTTGCCTGTTCCGGCAAATCGATTACAATAGATGTTTCCGATCCCCGACCATCCAACACCACCCGAGGAGGTTCCCATGGACAAGTATCGCTGCGTGATCTGTGACTACATCTACGACCCCGCCGAAGGCGACCCGGGGAGCGGCGTCGCTCCAGGCACCGCCTTCGCCGACCTTCCCGACGACTGGGTCTGCCCGTTGTGCGGGGCCGGCAAGAGCGACTTCGAAAAGGTCTGATCCGGCTGTTCCCTCCATCCCACGAGGAGAAAAGATCATGGCCCGCGTTCCCTATGTCGACCAGGACTCTTGCATCAGCTGCGCCCTCTGCGTCGATACCCTCCCCGAGGTCTTCCGCATGAACGACGACAACCTCGCCGAAGTTCACGACTCCGCCGGGGCCGGCGAGGAGGAGATCCAGGAGGCGATGGACGCCTGTCCGGTGGCCTGTATCCACTGGCAGTAGCGCCCATGTTCTCCGCCGCCCCGGCCGCTAACCCGAAATTTCGCACCCTGCGGCCGGGGCGTCTCCCCTACCGGACGGCGCTGGCCCTGCAGGAGCAGCTGGTAGCCGCCCGCGCCGGCAGCGGCGGGGACCTGCTGCTGCTCCTCGAGCATGAGCCGGTGATCACCCTCGGGCGCGGGACTCATCCCGGGCACCTGCTGTTGCCCGCCGCGGAGCTCATACGGCGGGGAATCGAGGTGGCCGCGTGCGGCCGCGGCGGGGATGTGACCTGGCACGGACCGGGACAGCTGGTCGGCTACCCGATCGTCGACCTGACCCCGCGGGGCCGCGACCTGCACCGTTACCTGCGCGACCTCGAGGAGGTGCTGATCCGCACCCTGGCCCACTTCGGCGTGGCCGGCGAACGGAGCGCCGGCAGAACCGGGGTCTGGGTCGGCGGCGCCAAGATCGCCTCGATCGGGATCGCCGTGCGCCGCTGGGTCGCCTGGCACGGTTTCGCCCTCAATGTCGCTTCCGAGCTCGCCGGCTTCGATGCCATCGTCCCCTGCGGCCTGCACGGGGTGCGGATGACCTCGCTGGCCGCCGAGTTCGGTCGCCCAGTCCCCCTGGCCGCGGTGGAGGAGGCGCTGATCGTCGCCTTTACCGAGGTCATGCAGATGGATTACGCTGGAGACCATGAGCAACCAACCATCCCGTAAACCCGACTGGCTCAAGGTGCGCTTCCCCGGGGGAGCCAACTACGCCCGCATCGACCGCTACCACCGCGAACAGGGGCTGCACAGCGTCTGCCGCAGCGCCGCCTGCCCCAACCAGGGGGAGTGCTGGAGCAAGGGGACGGCGACCTTCATGATCCTCGGCGAGCGCTGCACCCGCGACTGCGCCTTCTGCAACGTCACCCCCGGCGACCCCCTGCCGCCCGATCCGGCCGAAACGGAGAAGGTCGCCCGGGCGGTGGCCGAGCTCGGCCTGCGCCACGCGGTGATCACCTCGGTGACCCGCGACGATCTGGCCGACGGCGGCGCAGCCGCCTTCGCGGCGGCAACCGCGGCGATTCGCGCCGCCGCCCCCTGCTGCCGCATCGAGCTGCTGATTCCCGATCTGCAGGGGGACCGCCAGGCCCTGGCGGCGATTCTCGCCGCGGCGCCCGACCTGCTCGGCCACAACCTGGAGACGGTGCCGCGCCGTTACCCGGCGGCCCGCCAGGGGGCCGACTACCACCGCTCCCTGGAACTGCTCGCCGCCGCCCGGACCTTGGCGCCGGCCATTCCCACCAAGTCGGGGCTGATGCTCGGCCTCGGCGAATCGCGCGCGGAACTGCTGGCGGTTGCCGCAGACCTACGCGCCGCCGGCTGCGCCTACCTGACCGTCGGCCAGTACCTGGCGCCGACCCGCCGCCACCACCCGGTGGCGCGCTACGTCCCGCCGGAGGAGTTTGCCGCCCTGCGTGACGAGCTGCTGGCGCTGGGCTTCACCCACGTCGAGGCGGGACCGCTGGTACGCTCCTCCTACCACGCCGACCGCCAGTTCAGCGAGGCTCCCTGATGGACCACCTGACCGCCATCCACCGCTACATCATCCTCGGCTCCGGCCCCGCCGGACTGACCGCCACCCTCTACGCCGCGCGCAGCAACTGCTGCCCGCTCCTCATCCAGGGGGCGCAGCCGGGGGGACAGCTGACCACCACCACCACCGTCGACAATTATCCCGGCTTTCCCGAGGGGGTCGACGGCAACGAACTGATGCAGCGCATGGAGCAGCAGGTGCGCCGCTTCACCGGCAACCTGATTACCGCCACGGCGACCAGGGTCGAGCTCGACGCCGCTCCGTTCAAGGTCTGGGTCGGCGAGGACTGCTACCGGGGGCAGACACTGATCATCGCCACCGGGGCCTCGCCGAAGATGCTCGGGCTGGAGAACGAATGGGAGCTGATGGGGCGGGGGGTCTCAGTCTGCGCCACCTGCGACGCCTTCTTCTACCGTGACAAGGAGGTAGTGGTGATCGGCGGCGGAGAAACCGCCCTGGAGGAGGCATCCTTCCTGGCCCGCTTTGCCCGCAAGGTGACCATCGTCCATCGCCGCAGCACCCTGCGCGCCACCCCGCTGCTGCAGCAGCGGGCGATGGAGAACGACCGCATCCACTGGCGCTGGGACACGGTGGCCACGCAAATTCTCGGCGACAAGGAGAGCGGGGTGAGAGGGGTGCGGCTGCGCCACGTCGGCACCGACGAGGAGTACGACCTGGCCTGCGACGGGCTGTTCATCGCCATCGGCCACACTCCGAACACCGAGCTCTTCCGTGGCCAGCTGGAGCTGGACGATCAGGGCTACATCGTCACCCGCAACTACACCGCCACCAGCGTCCCCGGGGTCTTTGCCGCCGGCGACGTGCAGGATCCCCACTTCCGCCAGGCGGTAACCGCCGCCGGCAGCGGCGCGATGGCGGCGATCCAGGCCGAGCGCTACCTCGAATGCCTGGCCGACCAGGGGGAAAGCACGGTCTGCTCGCTGGAGATGTTCGGCCGCAAAAAACCCGATTGACCCCGGGGAGGAGATAGTGGATACCTTTGCCTTAGTCCGCCCGGAGCACCTCAATCACCAGGGGTTCCTGTTCGGCGGGGCCCTTCTGAAATGGGTCGACGAATTCGCCTGGCTGGTCGCCTCCCGGGAGTTCCCAGGCTGTACCTTCGTCACCGTGGCGATGGACGACATCGTCTTCCGTCACCGGGTGGAAAACGGCTCGATTCTGCGCTTCGCGATCCAGCCGGAGAAGCGGGGACACACTTCCGTCACCTACACCGTCGAGGTCTGGGCCGATGCCCCGGGGGCCATGGAGGAACGGCGGGTCTTTTCGACCCGCATCACCTTCGTCCGCCTCGACGCGACCGGCACCAAGCAGCCTCTCCCCGCCGCCGGTCCCCGCCATTCCGAACCGACGATGGGCTCTGCAGATCCCGCTAAAAGCTGACGCAGTATTTGATGATGCCGGCGAGGGAGATCAGGGCAATCAGCACCAGCGAAAGGCGGATCTCGTCATTCCGCCGCCGGTACCTGACCAGGTTGAGGACCAACCCGGTCAGGCTGAGGGCCAGGCCCAGGACCATCAGGTAGAAGATGAAGCGGGCGAGTTCCAGATCCCAGGTGGGGTGCAGGGCAATGGGGTAGTAGCGGTCGAAGAGCGTCTCCATCCGGGGACGGGCCCGGTCGAGAAAGAACAGGGTTCCGAACAGAGCCAACCAGCCCAGCCCGGCCAGCCAGCGGATGGCCCGCAGCAGGTCCTCATTTCCCCGTCGACGGTCTTCCCGGATTGACGCCATGCTCGTCCCCCTTGTGTCCCACTGCCTGCCCGGAAGTTTACCACCTGACGGGGGGCCTTTAAATGCCCGCTGCCGGGACGGGGACCGAATGCTCGGAGACGAAACCATGCCCGAAGATCATTCCGACCCCTACCCGGAGGTCTTCACCCGTTGCTGATGACTGCCATGAAACCGACTCTCCTGCTCCTGCTGCTCCTGTTCGGCATCCCCCATCCGGCCGCCGCCTGGTATCCGCGCCTGGCCGCCCAAGGGACGGTGGCGGCACTGCGCCCGGGAGTCGCGGTCGGGGCCGACCGCCCCTATATCGTCGGCCCGAACGAGACGCTGATGGAGATCGCCCGCCGCGCCGGCCTCGGCTTCCAGGCCCTGGCGGAGGCCAACCCCGGCGTCGACCCCTGGCTGCCGGGGGTCGGCTGCGAGCTGACCCTCCCCTTTGCCGCTCTGCTGCCGCCGGGGATCGGGCCGGGGATCACCATCAACCTCGCTGAATACCGCCTTTACCTTGCCGAGCCGGACAACGGCGCCTGGCGGATCCGCATTTACCCCATCGGTCTCGGCCGCCAGGGATGGGAAACCCCCGAAGGGGAATACACCATCGTCAACAAGGTCGCCGATCCCTCCTGGACGCCGCCGGCCTCGCTGCGCGCCGAGAATCCGGAGCTACCGGCCGCGGTTCCGCCGGGGCCGGACAATCCCCTGGGAAGGTTCTGGCTCGGCCTTTCCGCCCCCGGAGTTGGCCTGCACGGCACCAACCACCCCTACGGGGTGGGGCGGCGGGTCAGCCACGGCTGCATCCGCCTCTATCCCGACGACATCGCCGACCTCGCCAGGCGGGTCCCCGTCGGCACCCCGGTGCGCATTCTCTACAAGCCTTTCAAGGCCGTCCGGGACGGCGACCGGCTGCTGCTGGAGGTGCACCCCGACTTCCTGCAGCGCTACCCCGATGCCTCCGCCGAACTGGCGGCGACGGTCCGCGACGCCGGGTGGCCGTTGCCGTTGCCGCTGGCGGCGGAGACGGTTGCCACCGGCCAGGTCATAACCGTCCTGCTTCCCCCCACCCGGCAGCTGGCCCGGCGGTTCGAGAAATAAAAAGCCGAAGCCCCGACGGGCTTCGGCTTTTTAGCGACCGGCTTTGCCAGGGCTATTTTTTCATCCCCATCTCGAAGGCCTTGGCCGCCTTGGCAGCGCTCTCGGCAGCCTGGGAAGCGGCCGCTTCGGCCTGGGTCTTGGCGCTGTTCGCCGCATCGGCAGCGCTCTCGGCGCGGGTCGCCGCGGCCTCGGCACGGTCCGCCGCAGCGACCGCCTTGCTGGCGGCGGCTTCGGCCTTGTCGGACGAGGCGGCCGCCGCGGTGCCGGCAGCGATCGCCTGGTCGACCAGGGCACGGTCTTCCTGGGTAAGGTGGGCGGCACAGCCGCTCAGCAGCAGCAGACCCGCCGCGGCGCCGCCGATGATCATCCTGAACTTGCGCATGGTAGTTTCCTCCTTCTGGGGTGATGGGATACTGAAAATTTAACTTAAATGAAAACAGATGGCCAAACTCTGTCAATGGGGGTTCGCCAAAAAGGTGTTTTTTCAGGCGTCCCCGGGCGGCGGCGCAAATCCCCGGCGCAGGGTATTGTCGGTCACCGTCACCGGGTCCATGAACTGCAGCAGGTAATCGGGGCCGCCGGCCTTGCTGCCGACGCCGGAGAGGCCGAAGCCGCCAAAGGGCTGACGCCCGACCAGGGCGCCGGTGATCCCCCGGTTGAGGTAGAGGTTGCCGACCGCGAACTCGCGGCGGGCTCGCTCCAGGTGCCGGGGGCTGCGGCTGAAGACGCCGCCGGTAAGGGCGAAGGGGGTGGCGTTGGCCAGCGCCAGCGCCGCTCCGAAATCGGCGACGCGAAAGACCGCCAAAACGGGGCCGAAGATTTCCTCCAAGGCCAGCCGGTGGTCGGGAGGGAGTCCGGCGACGATGGTCGGCGGCACGAGGTTGCCGGCTGCCGGCGGCTCGCCGCCGACCAGCACCTCGCCGTCCCGCCGGGCCAGCTCGAGGTAAGCGGCGATCTTGTCGCGGGCCGCGGCATCGACCACCGGGCCGACGCTGTTGGCCGGGTCCTCGGCCGGGCCGAGACGCAACGCGGCCGCCGCCGGCAGCAGGCGGGTCAGCAGCTCGTCGTAAACCGCATCGACCACGATCAGCCGCGAGCAGGCCGAGCACTTCTGCCCCTGGTAGCCGAAGGCCGAGGCGAGGATCTGCGGCACCGCCTCATCGAGGTCGGCGTCATCGTCGATGACGATGGCGTTCTTTCCTCCCATTTCCGCCACCACCTTCTTGATCAGGGTCTGCCCCGGGGCGCTGCGGGCGGCGCGCTCGACGATGCGCCGGCCGACCTCCAGCGAACCGGTGAAGGCGATCAGCGCCACCTGCGGATGGTCGACCAGGGCGTCGCCGATGAGGGTCCCCGGCCCGGGCAGGAAATTGAGGACGCCGGGCGGGACCCCCGCCTCCAGGAAGAGCTCCAGCAGCTGCCTGCCGATCACCGCCGACAATCCGGAGGGCTTGTAGACCACCGGATTGCCGGCCACCAGCGCGGCGCCGACCATGCCGCAGCTGATCGCCAGGGGGAAGTTCCAGGGGGCGATCACCACCGCCACCCCCTTGCCGCGGTAGCCGTAGCGGTTCTCCTCCCCGGCCAATTCCCCCAGCTGGCGCGGGCCTCCCAGGCGCAGCATCTCGCGGGCGTAGTACTCGAGAAAATCGATCGCCTCGGCGACGTCGGCGTGGGCCTGGTCCCACTGTTTGCCGACCTCCAGCACCTGCCAGGCAGCCAGCTCGAAGATCCGGCGGCGGGCAACGGCCGCCGCCCGGTGCAGCAGCGCGGCGCGCTCCGCGACCGGCGTCTGTCGCCACCCCGGAAGGGCCGCGCCGGCGGCCGCCACCGCTTCTTCCACTTCGATCGGCGAGGACTGGCAGACCCGGCCGATTATTTCCGCGGGGGCCGCGGGGTTGGTCGAATCGGCACTCTGCCCGGCAACGACGTCCCGGCCGCCGATGTGCAGCGGGATGCTGGCGCCGAAGCTCTCGCGCACGTCCGCCAGCGCCTGGGCAAAAGCGTCACGGGCCTCGGACCGGGTGAAATCGACCGCCGGCTGGTTGGCGAAGGGGGGCCATGCCTCTCCTTCCCGTTCCGTTGCCGCCGGGGCCTCGACGCTGAGGCTCGCCGGCTCGGCGAGCAGCCGTTCGCGGTCGGCGGCCTCGACGAAGGACTGGCGCAGGAACGACTCGTTGGCGGTGTTCTCCAACAGCCGCCGCACCAGGTAGGCCATCCCCGGAACCAAGGCCCCGTAGGGGGCGTAGAGGCGCACCCGTCCGGTCGCGGCGAGCAGCGCCTTGCGCACCGGCTCGGCCATGCCGTAGAGGACCTGGAACTCGTAGCGCTCAGGTGGTACCCCCAGCTCCTCGGCCAGCACCTGCACCGCCGCCACCGAGCGCAGGTTGTGAGAGCCGCAGGCCAGATGGCAAAGGTCGTGATTCTCCAGCAGCAGCCGGGCATGGTGCTCGAAGGCGGCGTCGGTCTGCGCCTTCTGCTGCCAGACCGGCGGCGGCCAGCCGTGCAGTCCGGCGGTGATGGTCTCGAAATCCCAGTAGGCCCCCTTGACCAGTCGCACCGAGACGGTCAGCTGCTCCTGCCGGGCCCAGGCAAGGAGCCTCGCGAGATCGTCACCGGTAGCGCGCAGGTAGGCCTGCACCGCGAGGCCCAGATGCGGGTAGTCGGGGTAGGCGCGGCGCAGCTCGCGGTAGACGGCGAAGGTGATCTCCTTGTAGCGGGTCGACTCCATGTCGATGCACATAAAGCCGCCGTGGGCGATGACCGCTTCGTAGACCCGGCGCATGCGTGCGACGATGGCCGCCGCCGCACCGGCCGGGTCCTGGGGCTTGGACTGGGAAAAGAAGGCCGAGGGCTTGACCGAGAGGTTGAGTCGCGGCGCCGCTCCCCAGTCGGCGGGGCCCTCGCCCCCCAGGGCCGGCCAGTCGCGGGCCGCCGCCCCCAGCGCCGCGAGCAGCTCCAGGTAGGCATCGGTGCAGGCCTCGGCCTCCACCTCGCTGACCGTCGCCTCGCCGAGGATGTCGACGGTGAAGGCGTAGCCCTCGCGGCGTAGCCGCGCCAGGGTGGCGATCGCCTCGGCGGCCGTCTCACCGATGATGAACTGCCGTCCGAGGCTGCGGATGGTCCGGGTCACCGTCTGGCCCAGCAGGGCACCGCCGAGGTGCCCGCCCCGCGCCGCCAGGCGTGCCGCGGTGCGCAGCGGTGGCGGGATGGCGGGGTCGTCATCACTGAAATATTCCTGGAGGTGGCGATTGAGGGAGGCGGTGCTGCGCAAGGCCGGGAAAACGTCGACGAAGCGCAGCAGCCGGACCTTGAAGGCCTCGTCGCGCATCGCCCAATCGAGCAGCCGACCCGACCAGCTGGCCGGATCGAAGAGACTGGGCCGCTGGTCGGCGATGGTTTCGAACAGCGCCCGACCGCGGGCGACGATCTTCCGGTTGAGGCTGGCTTCATCCATTGTCTACCCTCCGCTGCGGTTCCGCCCTCAAGTTTAGCAGAGCGCCCGCCGCCGGCATCCGGGCTGGTACAATGAAAAACGAAGAGGGTTTGCATTCCACATCGTTGAAAGTCATCTCACCACGAAGAGCACGAAGGGCACGAAGAAAACTTTCCTTGCTCTTTGCCTTTATTTCGTGTCCTTTGTGGTGAAAGAAGATTTCCCAGGGGGATCCCATGGCCCAGACCGTCATCATTCTCGGCGCCGCCGGGCGCGACTTCCACAACTTCAACCTCTGCTTCCGGGACGACCCGGCTTACCGGGTGATCGCCTTCACCGCCGCCCAGATCCCCGACGTCGCCGGCCGCCGCTACCCACCGGAGCTGGCCGGCCCCGCCTATCCCGCTGGCATTCCGATCGTCGCGGAAACGGAACTCGACGACCTGCTGCACCGCGAGGGGGCCGACCTGGCGGTCTTCTCCTACAGCGACCTCGCCTACTCCGAGGTCCTGCACCTGGCGGCACGGACGAATGCCGCCGGGGCCGCCTTCTGGCTCCTGGCGCCCCGGCAGACCATGCTGAAGAGCCGCAGGCCAGTGATCGCGGTCACCGCGGTGCGCACCGGCTGCGGCAAGTCGCCGACCACCCGCCATGTCTGCGCCCTGCTGCAGGCCGCTGGCCGGCGGCCGGTGGTGGTGCGCCACCCGATGCCTTACGGCGACCTCTCCCGGCAGGTGCTGCAGCGCTTCGCGACGGCCGCCGACTTCGCCCGCCACCAACTGACCATCGAGGAGCGCGAGGAGTACGAACCGCTGGTCGAGGCGGGGATCACCGTCTTCGCCGGGGTCGACTACCGGTGCATCCTCGCCGCCGCCGAGGCCGAGGCCGAGGTGATCGTCTGGGACGGCGGCAACAACGACACCCCCTTCTTCGTCCCCGACCTCCACCTGGTCCTCCTCGATCCCCTGCGCCCCGGCGACGAGACCGGCTACTGGCCGGGTGAGACCAACCTGCGCCTCGCCGACATCGCAATTATCGGCAAATTCGACTCCGCCCCGGAGGGGACGGTGGCCCAGCTGCGCGCCGCCATCACCGCCTGCAACCCGCGAGCGGCGCAGGTCCTCGCCGAGTCGGCCGTCAGCGTCGCCGAGCCGGAGCGAATCCGCGGCCGCAAGGTGCTGGTGATCGAGGACGGGCCGACCCTCACCCACGGCGGCCTCCCCCACGGCGCCGGTTTTCTCGCCGCCCGCCGCCACGGTGCCGCGGCTATCGTCGATCCGCGCGGCTGCTCGGTTGGGGCGCTGGCCGAGGTCTACCGCAACTATCCCCACATCGGCCCGGTGCTGCCGGCCATCGGCTACAGCCCGCAGCAGCTCGCCGACCTGGCCGCCACCATCGAGCGCTGCGACAGCGAGCTGGTCCTGATGGCCACCCCCGCCCGGCTTGCCCGGCTGCTGGCCTGCCGAGTACCGATACTGCGCGTCTCCTACGCCTACCGCGACCACGGCGAACCGACCCTGGCGGCGCTGCTGCGCGAGCGCCTGCCGCAGCTCTTCGCCGGGGGAAAGGAGCCGCAATGAACACTCGACGCCCGCTGCTGCTGGTCGCGCTGGGGGGGAACGCCCTGATCCGCAAGGGGGAGGAGGGGAGCGCCGCCCAGCAGTTCGCCAACCTGCAGGTCCCGGCACGACAGCTGGCCTCCCTGAGCCGCCGCTACCGGCTGGTGATCACCCACGGCAATGGCCCCCAGGTCGGCAACCTGCTGCTCCAGCAGGAGTCCTGCGCCGAGGTGCCGAAGCTGCCGCTGGAGATCCTGGTGGCGATGACCCAGGGACAGATCGGCTACATGCTCGAATCGACCCTCGACGCCGAGCTGACGCGGCTCGGCATCGGTGACCAGCGCCTGGTGAGCCTGCTCAGCTACGTGGTGGTCGACCCCGCCGATCCGGCTTTCGCCCGTCCCAGCAAGCCGGTCGGCCCCGCCTACCCGGAGGCGCAGGCCGCCGCGTTGCCGTGGCCGACGGTGGCCACCGCCCGCGGCCGGCGCCGGGTGGTCGCCTCCCCGGACCCGGTGACCATCGTCGAGAAGCGGGAGATCCGGACCCTGATCGAGCAGGACTTCATCGTCATCTGCTGCGGCGGCGGCGGCATCCCGGTGATCCGCGAAGGGCGCGCCTTCCACGGCATCGACGCGGTCATCGACAAGGATCTGGCCAGCGCCCGGCTGGCCGCGGAAGTCGGCGTCGAGATCCTGCTGATCGCCACCGACGTGCCGGGTGTGGCCCTCGACTACGGCACCCCGCGGCAACGCTGGCTGCGCCGCCTGGACGCCTCCGAGGCCCACCGGCTGCTGGCCGCCGGGCAGTTCCCCGCCGGCTCGATGGGGCCGAAGATCGGGGCGGCGCTGCGCTTCCTGGCCAGGGGCGGCAGGCGGGCGGTCATCGCCGCCACTGACGATCTGGAGGAGGCACTGGCCGGAAAGGCGGGAACCGAGATCAGTGGCAGCGGCGGTTGAGACCCCGCTCCAGGGTGACCACGAAGTCCTGGACGTTGGTGAGGATGGCGCGGGCGGTGAGGGTGCCGCGGTTGGCGAGCTTGGTGGCGGCGAATTCGGAGATATCGACGGAATAGAAATAGACCGGGCGGATGGTGCCGCCTGCCAGCACCCGGAAGCAGGGGACCAGGTTGCCGGTGGCGATGGTGTGCAGCTGGGTGGCCAGGCCGATGACGGTGGTCGCCGGCCGGGAGAGTTCGCGCATCCGGTCCTGGGCCAGGCAGCTGTCGGTCACCACCCCGGGGAGGGGCCCGTCGTCGCGGATCGAGCCGGCGAGCACGAAGGGGATATCGCGGCGCAGCAGGGCGCGGATGATGCCGTCGCCGATCAGCCCGGCGGCCAGGACCCGGGGAAGCGAGCCAGCTTTGCGCACCGCATTGAGGGCATCGAGGTGGCGGTAGTGCCCCTGGGGGTCCCCCTTCCGGCGGTAGAGATTCTGTCCCAGGGCGGTGCCGAACAGGGCCGCCTCGACGTCGTGAACGGCCAGGGCGTTGCCGGCCAGCAGACCGTGGACGAAGCCGGACTCGATCAGCCGCACGAAGGACTGGCGGGCGTCGTGGTCGAAGACCAGCGCCGGGCCGGCGACCCAGAGGATGCAACCTGCCTCCCGTTCATGACGGAGCAGTTCGTAGAGCTGGTCGTAGTCGCCGCTGAAGGCGCTCTCCCGGCTGGCCAGGGTGCGGAAGGCGAAGGCCTCGGCCGCCTCCTCGGCATCCTCGAAGGGGCTGCCGTGGACATAGATCCCCTCCTCCCCCCCTTCGCCGCGCCCCACCGCCACCGCATCCCCCTTGCGCAGGTGCCGAAATTCCCGAACCGCCAGGGTATCATCCGGCTGCCGCACCACCACGCAGTCCATGCGCGTCTCCCCGGCCAGACGCCAGTCGTCGGCGGCCAGCTGGAAGTATTCGGGGAAGATGGTGGTGGCATGGAAGTTCTCCGGAGCCACACCCGGCGCGGGGGCGGAGAGAAACCGGGCCAGCGGCGCCGCCGCCAGGGCGGGAACGGCGAAATCGGGCGGACGAAAGCGGGGCAGAACGAAACTCATCGGCGGCCTCCCGGGGACCGGACGCTAGGTGTCGGCCCCTGGAAAACCTATAGCACGCCCCCGGCTGGGAGCAAGTTCCCCGGGGAACCGCCAGGGGCGCGGAAGGGTCCGCGGCGGGAAGGATTTTCGCCATTAAATTTGCGGGGGTTGAAGACCAAGCTGTGGCCGCCGACCGGGGCCGGAACTGTTTGCGCCGCCCCGCCGGTCTGCTATAATGACCCGGAAATCCGCCGTCCCGGTCCCGGCCGGGATTTCTCTATGGTATCCTCCTGCCGGGTAGATCGGCGATGAGTTTTCTCCACAACCTCAGTCCGCAGTGGCTCGACGAACAGTACCGCCGCTGGCGGCAGGACCCCGCAGCCGTCGGCACCGAGTGGCAGGCCTTTTTCAGCGGCTTCGAGTTCGCCGGACCGCCCACCGCGGCCCTCGCCCCTGACCGGGCGCTCAAGGAAGCGGCGGTCCAGTCCCTCCTCTACCGCTACCGCGACCTCGGCCACCTGCTCTCCTGGACCGACCCCCTCTCCCCCCGCCCTACCGAGCACCCGCAGCTCACCCTGGAGAGCTTCGGCCTCGACGAGGGGGACCTCGACACCCCCTTCACCGTCAAGCGCTATCGCAAAAGCCACGCCACCCTGCGAGAGATCCTCGCCGTCCTGCGCGACACCTACTGCCGCACCATCGGCGTGGAGTTCATGCACATCCAGGACCCCGACGAGCGCCAATGGCTCAAGGACCGCATGGAGGCGGTACGCAACCGCCCCGGCATCGCCCGCGACCGGCAGTTGCAGATACTCAGCAAGCTTCAGGAAGCGACGCTGTTCGAAAATTTCCTGCACCGCAACTTCCTCGGCCAGAAGCGATTCTCCCTGGAAGGGGGGGAAACGATTATCCCGCTGCTCGACGCCGTGGTGACAAAGTCCGCCGGCCTCGGCTTCCGCGACCTGATCCTAGGCATGGCCCACCGCGGCCGTCTCAACGTGCTGGCCAGCATCTTCCGCAAACCCCTGGCCGCGATCTTTGCCGAGTTCCAGGACAACCTCGAATACAACTTCGTCGGCGAGGGGGACGTCAAGTACCACAAGGGCTTTTCCCGCGACCTCGACTTCCCGACCGGGCAGCTGCACCTGACCATGGCCAGCAATCCCAGCCATCTTGAGGCGGTCGACCCGGTGGTGGAGGGGAAGGTCCGGGCCCGCCAGGATTATTACGGTGAAGACGGTCCGCAACGGGTGCTGCCGGTGCTGGTGCACGGCGACGCCGCCTTCGCCGGCCAGGGAATGGTCCCCGAAACTCTCAACCTCTCCCAGCTTGAAGGCTACGGCACCGGCGGCACCCTCCATATCGTCCTCAACAACCAGATCGGCTTCACCACCGCCCCCCACGACGCCCGCTCCACCTTTTACGCCACCGACGTCGCCAAAATGCTGATGGTGCCGATCTTCCATGTCCATGGCGAGGACCCGGAGGCCGCCGTCTACCTCGCCGAACTGGCCCTCGACTACCGCCAGACTTTCGGCAAGGACGTCGTCATCGAGGTGATCTGCTACCGCCGCCACGGCCACAACGAGGGGGACGAGCCCTACTTCACCCAACCACTGATGTACGAGAAGATCAAGGACCGCCCCCCCGTCCACGAACTTTACGCCGCGCAACTGGCGGAACAGGGAATCGCCCAGGAGACCATCGAGGAATCGGCCCGGACCATCGAGGAGCGCCTGGAAAAAGCCTTGGCAGAGGGGGACAACCATGATCCCGATCACGGCTTCCTCGGCAAGTGGCAGGGGATCGTACGCAATTGGTCGCCGGCGGCGCCGGAGACGGCGGTCCCCGCCGAACGCCTGCGCGAGCTGGGCCGCCAGCTGGCGGTCATCCCCGAGCATTTTCATCCCCACCCGAAGATCGCCAAGCTGCTCGAGCGACGGCTCGAGGCGATCGAACAGGGGGAGGAAATCGACTGGGGGAATGCCGAGACCCTGGCCTTCGCCACCCTGCTCGCCGAAGGGCACACGGTGCGCCTTTCCGGCCAGGATTCGCGGCGCGGCACTTTCAACCACCGCCACGCGATGCTGATCGATATTGAGAACGGCATGCAGTACGTACCGCTGGTCACCGTCACCGAACAGGAGGCGGTCTTCCGGGTCTACAACAGCATGCTTTCGGAGGCGGCGGTGCTTGGCTTCGAATACGGCTACTCGCTGGAAACCCCCCACGGGCTGACCATCTGGGAGGCCCAGTTCGGCGACTTCGCCAACGGCGCCCAGGTGATCATCGATCAGTTCATCTCCAGCAGCGAAACCAAGTGGGACCGCGCCAGCGGGGTGACCCTGTTTCTCCCCCACGGCTACGAGGGGCAGGGCTCCGAACATTCAAGCGCCCGCATCGAGCGCTACCTGCAACTCTGCGCCGACCACAACCTGCAGGTCGTCTACCCCAGCACCCCGGCCCAGTTCTTCCACCTGCTGCGCCGCCAGGTCAAGCTTCCCTTCCGGCGGCCGCTGGTCGTCTTTACCCCCAAGAGCCTGCTGCGCCTGCCCGCCTGCCGCTCGACCCTCGCGGAACTGGCCGGCGGGGGCTTCCGCGAGATCCTCGTTCCGGAGCTCTCCCCCGAAGCGATCCGCGAGGTGCTGCTGTGCAGCGGCAAGCTTTACTTCGAGCTGGAGGAGAAACGCCGGGAGCTGAAGCGCGCGGACGTCGCCATCATTCGCCTCGAGCAACTCTACCCGATCCGCAGCGACCTGCTGGAACGGGCCCTGGCCCCCTTCATCGAGCAGGGCTGCCGGTTCAGCTGGGTACAGGAGGAGCCGAAGAACGCCGGGATCTGGAACTTCATTCACGACCTGCTCGCCAAGCTCATCGGCAGCAAGCCGCGCTATGTCGGACGGCCGCGTCTCGCCGCACCGGAGGTAGGATCCCATCGCCTGCACAAGCAGGAGCAGGAGCGGCTGGTCAACGAAGCGCTGGAGCCGGCATCCACCTGAGCCTCACCCCGTAACCCCGCTCGGACCGGGCCCGGCCAACGCCCGCCCCCCGGCATGTCTTGCCCCTGGAGGATTGCATGGAACTCAAGGTTCCCGAAGTCGGCGAATCGATTTTCGAAGCCGAGGTCGGCAAATGGCACAAAAAGGACGGCGAAGCCGTCAAGAAGGACGACCTGCTCTGCGAGCTGGAAACCGACAAGATCTCCCTGGAGATGAACGCCGAGGCTGATGGCGTTCTGCATATCAAGGTGCAGGAGGGGGAGACGGTAAAGATCGGTACCGTCATCGGCGAACTCGAGGAGACGGCCGAAGGGGCCGGGGAGAAGAAGCCGGCGACCGCAAAGGCAGATGCCGGCAAGCCGAAAGGGAAGCCGGCCGCCAAGACCAAAGACAAGCCCGGCAAGGAGGAAAAGAAGGCCGAGAAACCGGCCGCTGCGGCCCCCGAGGCCCAGGCCGCAGCGCCGAAAGGCGCCGGCAGCGAGCCGCAGGAAAAGACCGGAGAGAAAGCCGAACCTCCTCCCCCGGCCGCTTCTCCTGTTGCGCCGCAGCCTCCTGCGCCCACGCCGGCAGCGCCGCTGGCGGATGAACGTATCACCCGCCAGCCCATGTCGCCGCTGCGTCGGCGCGTCGCCGAGCGGCTGCTGGCGGCCCGCCAGCAGACCGCCATGCTCACCACTTTCAACGAGGCCGACCTCTCCCGGGTCATGGCGCTGCGCAAAAAGCACGGGGAGGAGTTCGAGAAGAAGCACGGCGTCAAGCTCGGCTTCATGTCCTTTTTCGTCAAGGCGGTCACCGAGGCGCTGCCGGAATTCCCCGCCGTCAACGCCCGCATCGACGGCGAGGACATCGTCTACCAGCATTTCTACGACATCGGCGTCGCCATCGGCGGCGACAAGGGGCTGGTGGTGCCGGTGCTGCGCGACGCCGACCGCATGCACTTCGCCGACATCGAGCAGGGGATCGCCAACCTTGTCGACAAGGTGAAGACCAACAAGCTGGCTATCGCCGACCTCGAGGGGGGGACCTTCACCATCAGCAACGGCGGGGTCTACGGCTCCCTCCTTTCGACCCCGATTCTCAACCCGCCGCAGAGCGCGGTCCTCGGCATGCACGCCATCCAGCAGCGACCGGTGGTCGTCGACGGCGAAATCGTGATCCGGCCGATGATGTACCTCGCGCTCTCCTACGACCACCGCATCATTGACGGCCGCCAGGCGGTGACCTTCCTCAAGCGGATCAAAGAACTGGTCGAAGAACCGGAGGAGATGCTACTGGAACTCTGATCAAAGCCCACTCTCCGACGACGAAACAACCCCCGGCAGAAATCGCCGGGGGCTGTTTTTATTCTCAGGGGTCCCGAACAAAATCTGATCGTCGGCCCTGGCTTTCGCAGATATTTTGGGCAGGTTGAGGTGTCGATTTTACCGGGGGAAGGTCCTTCGTCCGACTTAATGCGATGGTTAGCCACCTGGTTTATCGATGTGGGTTCCAAGTTTATTGATCTAGAAACTAGAAACCATCCTGAACTCCTACGATCCGCGGGTTAACCCTGAATGTCCCCCCAGAAAAACGACCGCCCGGCCGGCCTGATCGGCCGGACGGGCGATTCGATTCGCTAATTCTTGGATTTCTTCATGGCACCCCTCCGCTGGCCAACGAAAAAATAATACCTTTTCCCACTCCTGCAAGTGAGCGACTGCAGTCAATCCTCTTTCCGGGCTATTTCACTCAGCATGAGACCGGCTCAGTGCCGCTCCTCCCCTTCCCCTACCCGTTCCAGCCACTTTTTCAGCCGCTCGATCACCCGGCTCGCCTCGGCGACGGTGAGGCGCCGCAGGTCGTTCTTGCCGGTGGCATGTTCGACAAACGCATCCAGCGCCGCCTCTTCAGAATGCGCCACGGCACCGGCTTCGGCGAGTCGCTGCCAGAGGACATGGATCAGACCACGCTGGCCGAGGGAGGCGGTCCGCCACCCCTTATGCCGGAAGAACTCGAGCAGGTCGGCAACCTGCCCGTTGGTCAGTTCGACGGCCGACTCCTTGTGGTAGCGGTCCCAGAGGACACCGCGGTAGGTGGCGTCGTCCAGCCCCAACTCCTTGATGGCAATGTGGATCTTGGCGAGATCGCTGTGGCTCGGCATGGGCGCGGCTCCTTTTTACCATTATGCACCCTTTGCCGGCTGGGGGCCATGATCACCCGCGAAGCCGCTTATTTGTTCAACAGGCAGGATCTCAGCTGACCGTCATCCAGGCTGGCGAGCAGTTCGAGGGTCGCCTCGGCGGAAACCGGGCGACCGAAGAGATACCCCTGGACTTCATGACAGCCACGCTCTTTGAGGTATTCGAGCTGGGCGACGGTCTCCACCCCCTCGGCCACCAGGCGCAGGTTCATGCCGCAGGCCATGGCGGCGATGGCGTCGACCAGGCAGGTATCCTGGCCCGGGGTTTCGATCCCCTGGACAAAGGAGCGGTCGATCTTCAGGGTATGGATGGGGAACTGCTGCAGGTAGCTGAGGGAAGAATAACCGGTGCCGAAATCGTCGATGGCGATGGTGAACCCGTAGCTGCAGAGCTTCTTGAGCTTGCTGATGATCTTATCCCGCTTCTTGACCAGCCCGTGCTCGGTGATCTCGATTTCAATGCAGCTCCCTTCGAGGCCCGATTCCTCGAGGGTGGCCAGGACCTTGGCGATGAAGTCCTCCTGTTCGAGCTGTACCGCCGAAATATTGACCGAGACCTTCAGCGGCGGCAGCCCCAAGTCCCGCCAACGGCGGATTTCGCGGCAGGTGGCGCCGAGGACCCAGTCGCCGATGGGAATGATCATCCGGGTCTCTTCGGCCAAGGCAATGAATTCGGTCGGGGAGAGCAGTCCCTTCTCCGGGTGCCGCCAGCGCAGCAGTGCTTCCATGCCGACCACCCGGCAGTCGCGGACATCGACCTTGGGCTGGAAAAAGACTTCGAACTGTTTGGCCTCGACCGCGCGGTGCAGATCCTGCTCGAGGGCGAGGTGGCTCGAATAGGAC
Organism: uncultured delta proteobacterium; assembly: GCA_963806685.1. Lineage (GTDB taxonomy): Bacteria > Desulfobacterota > Desulfuromonadia > Desulfuromonadales > DDH964 > DDH964. Next base: position 17,087 of record CAWDZB010000015.1, on the reverse strand, counting down.
TCGTTCATGTCGTCGCTGAAGAAGCGGTAGCCGTCCTTGCCGCTCGCCTTGACGTGGTACATGGCGACGTCGGCACTTTTGATCAGGCTTTCCACCGTCTCCCCCCCTCGGGGAAGAGGGCGATGCCGATGCTGGCGCTGCAGAAGACCTCGTGGCCAGCCACCACCAGCGGCCCGCGAAGTTTGGCGAGGATTTTTGAAGCGACGATCACCGCATCCTCGCGCTGGGAGACCTGGGGGAGGAGCAGGGTGAACTCGTCGCCGCCAATCCGGGCCAGGGTGTCCTCGTCCCGCAGACAGTCCTGCACCCGTTCGGCGGTGGACCGCAGCACCTGGTCACCGGCGCCATGACCGAGGGTATCGTTGATCAGCTTGAAGCGATCGAGGTCGAGGTACATGACCGCCAGCAGGTTGTTGTAGCGCCGGGCATGAGCCAGGGATTGCTGGAGTCGGTCATGGAACAGCGCCCGGTTGGGAAGGCTGGTCAGCAGGTCGTGGTAGGCCTGGTAGTTGATCAGCGCCTCGGTGCGCTTGCGGTCGGTGATGTCGCGGGCGCAGCCGTAGGTGCCGAGGAAGGTCCGGCCGCCCTTGCCGTCAGGGTTGTACATCCCCGCCGAGTGGAGGGAGATGGGCAGGATGTAGGTCTCGAAAAAGCGCACCGCCCGGGAATCGCTGTTGACCTTGAGGCGCAGCTCGACGTCCCGGGTGGCGCGCTTGCCAGTGCGGCGCTCGCAAAAAACGTAGCGGGCCTGGGACATGTCCTCATCGAAGATCAACATCGAAAAGTGCTGCCCGATCAGCTCCTCCCGCGAATAGCCGAGCAGGTCTTCGGCCCGGTCGTTGACGAAGGTGAAGCACCCCTCGGCATCCAGCACGTAGACCAGGTCGGGGGAGTGGTTGACGATGTAGCGGTGCAGACGTTCGGAATCCTCCAGCGCCTGGGACATCTCCAGCGCCTGGCGTTCGAGGCTGGAGCGGGTCAGGGCGTTGCCGACGGTGGTCAGCAGTTCGCCGGGGTCGTAGGGTTTGCGGACGAAGTCGTAGGCACCCTCCTTGAGCGTTCCCTTGACCGCGGCGAAGGAAGATTCGCCGCTGACCACGATGACCTTGGTCTCCAGTTCCCGGTCGGTGACGTAGCGCAGTACCTCCTCCCCGGTCATGCCGGGCATCTGCAGATCGAGGAGCATAACCTCGTAGCTGCGGGCCTCCAGCTTTTCCAGCGCCAAGATGCCGTTTTCGGCGGTTTCGGTCACGAAACCCTTGGCCCCGAGCAGAAAACTCAGGCTCTTCAGCATGGCGGCATCGTCGTCGACGATCAGGATGCGCGGTCGGGCCTCGGTCACGGGCTCAGTCGGCGGCTGCTCAGTCTCCATGGTCTCTTCCCATCCTTTTGCGTAAACCCAGGCTCAGCCGACGGCCGGCCGGGGAATCGTCAGTTCGAAGCGGGTGCCGTTGTCGGGGGAGCTCTGGCAGGCAACCCGGCCGCCGATATCGTCGGCCAGGCCCTTGACGATATGCAGGCCGAGTCCGGCATGCCCCTTCCCCTTGGGGCTGGCGATCGGGCTGAAGAGCCGATCGAGAACGGCCCGGTCGATTCCCGGGCCGTTGTCTTCGACGCTGATCACCACCTGGCGCACGCCGGCGGAGGTCTGGTATTCCCGGGTCGCCAGGATGATCCTGCCTTTTTCGGGCAGGGCTTCGGCGGCATTCTTCAGCAGGTTGACCAGGATCTGCCGGATGGCCACCGGGCTGACCGGCAGCGGCTCGATATCCGGGTTGAAGTCGGTCACGATCTCCAGCTGTTTCGGTGCGAAGTGGGTTGCCGTCAGGCTCTCGATCACCGACAGCGCCAGTACGTCGGGGGACTGCTGCGGCTCCTCCTCGGAGGGGGCGGGCGCTTCTCCCGCCTCAGTGTAATAGGTGAGGATCTCGTCGATGCGGCGGATTTCATTCTCCACCGAGTCGACCACACCGGCATTCTCGCTCCCCTCGAGCAGCAGGCCCAGGGCGCGCATGTAGTTGTTGATGATGGCAAGCGGGGTGCGGATTTCATGGGCGATCTTGCGCATCACGGGTCCGGCCGGTGGCACCGATCCCTGGCCGGCAGCGGGAGACGGGGACGCGCCGAGACGAGCCGCCAGCTCCCGGCCGAGCTGGTAAAGGCCGGGACTGCCGAGGGCTTCGACCTCTTCCGCGGCCTCCAGGCCGAGAACCACGGCCCCCTGCACCTGGTGGTCGAACCGCAACGGCAGCACGGCGATCCCGGCGGTACCGCAGAGCCCCAGCAGCTGTCGGTCGAAGACGGAGGAAGGAGGGCCGCCGGTGCCGAAGGAGTGGCAGGTCTTGTCGCCGCGCAGGGCCTCGGCCACCAGGTTGGCGCCTTCCAGGGAGGTCGCCAGCCCGGTAATACGTCGGGGCTGGCCGGGAGCGGGGTAACCGACGAAATGCCCCTTGACCCCCGCCGGCAGGAAAAAGATCGCCTCCCGGGCCGGGGTCGAGCGCAGGTAGAGGGAGCGCGCCGTCGCCACCGTCCCCTCCCGGTCGCTGGTCCCGGCCAGCTGGGTGCGAATCCCTTCCTGCTCGGCCAGGGAGAAAGCCAGCGAAGTCAGGCGCCGGCGGGTTCGCTCCAGCTCCTGGAGGCATTCATCCTGGCGGTTGTCGAAGGGAGCAAGGGGGCGGTAGCGCTCCGCGGCCCGGCGGAAGGCGGCCTTGAATCCGTCGGGATCGAGATTGAGGAGCTCGGTCGCCAGGGACTCGCTGCCGGCCGCCGCCTTCAGGGGACTTTTGCAGAGTTCCTGAGCGAGCCGGGCGATGCGAACCAGGATCGCCGCCTCCCGGCAGGCCTCGGGCTCGAGATAGATAAAGCGGATCGCCTCGGCCATGAAGGAGTCGATCCGCCAGGCGCCGACCAGGGTGGTTCCGACCTGACAGTGGTCGGTCTCGAAACTCCCCTGTTCTTCGCCGAGGAGCTGGGGACTGCCGAGGGAGTGACCAACCTTGCCGGGATAGCGTTGGGGGTGGGCGGAGAAAAGGGAGAGCATGCCGAGGTTGAGCATCATCCCGGTGAGTTGGGCTTCCTCGGCGGCCGGGTAGGCCACGGCCTCGGCCAGGCTCCGGCAGAGGGCGCCGGCGGACTGAGAATAAAACCACAGCTCGCGTAGGAACTGAGTCTGGGCAGCGTCAAGGGGGGTATCGATGAGGGTTTTGGCGGCTTGGAGGGCGAGGCTGCTCAGGGCAGGCCGGCCGAGTCCGGCCAGGGCCGACCCTACCGGCGCAGCCGGGTCGAGCCGTTCCGGGCAGGTGCGGGCAGCGGCCGCCAGGATCCGGGCACACAACCCGCTGTCCTGAAGAACGATTTCACGGAGGTCCTCCGCGGAACCGGACAGATCCTGGCAAGCTCCGAGCAGCTGCAGGACGACGTGGGGCGCCGATAGCAGCCGACCGGGATCACATCCGGGACTCTTTTCAATCCTCTCAACCATTCCACCGAACCCCGCAGGGGGAAGAAGCGGAAGGACCGGGGTCTTGACCGGTCAGCAATCCAGCACTCGGGGACAACGCGAAATCAAGCACAGGCAGTGACAAACAGGGACATATTAGATGGTTAAATAACGGGACACAATAAAAAACCGGCCCACCACGGCCAGAAGCCTCACTTTCGTGGGGCGCCCCACGGGATCCGGGTCAAGGCGTTCCGTTCCAGCACTCCCAGTGCACCCGTCCCGGGTCGTAGCGGTCCGCCGGCGGCTTGGTTTCGGCGGGGTGACCGACCACCACCAGGGCCATGGGGAAAATCTCCCCCGGGATACCGAATCGTTCCCGGAAAGCCGCGACCCGTTCCAGGTTGGGATAAACGCCGCACCAGACCGCGCCGAGGCCAAGAGCGTGGGCGGCCAGGAGGAGATTCTCGGTCGCCGCCGCACAATCCTGGACCCAGTAGTCGGGATAACGGGCGCCGGCAAGATCGCCGCAGACCAGGATCGCCAGCGGCGCCTTGCAGGCCATGGCGGCGTGGGGATGAATGGTGGGGATGGCCTCGAGGTCCTGGCGGCGGCGGATGACCACGAACTGCCAAGGCTGCTGGTTGCCGGCGGAAGGGGCGGCCATGGCGGCCCGCAACAGGGCTTCCAGATCGGAGGTGCCCACCGCCTCGCCGCGAAAGCGGCGGATGCTGCGCCGGCCGAGGATGGTAGCGAGGGTCATGGAGCTGCTCTCCTGCGCCGCAGCTGCCCTAGTACGGGAACCAGAAGCTGCCGCCGTAGGGGTAGCCCCAGCCGGGACCATACCAGGGGCGATTCCAGCCGGGGCCGTACCCGTAAGGCCAGGGCGCAAAGGGGTTGTAGTAGGGTCCTCCCGGCCAGTTGTACCCGGGTTCCGGCGGCAGCCACAGGTGGATCTCGCCGAGCGTGAAGAGCGGGTAGCGGTAGTCCCGGCCCTGCAGGGCCTTGGTCTGTTCCCCGGCAACCGTGCCGGTCAGGGTGACGAAAAGTCCGCGCCGGTAGAGTTCCGGATCGAGAAACCGCCCGCTGCGTACCAGGAAGCGGCCGCCCGCCTCGTCGGGATCGGAGGGCTGCCCCCAGCGGTCGGTGAAGTAGTGCAGCAGCTCGAGAGTCGTCCCCTCCTGATCGGTATGGTTGCCGACGATCAGGCCGGCGAGCAGCAGCGTGGAACCGCGATGGGCATCAGCATCGGCCTTGACCTGGGCGAAGTCGACGCCGCGATCGACCTTCTCCAGGGCGGACCGGGAAAGGACCGGGGAACAGCCCCCGGCGAACAGGGCGAACCCGGCAAGCAGCGACAGGAGTGTGATCCGTGGGGACATGGTGACCTCCATGCCGGCAATTCATTCCGGCTGTCCCCAGTTTACCATCTCGAGTGCAGTTCGAAGCGCAGACCCACGCCGCCGCCCTGAGCCGGCAGGGGCGCCTCGGCAATAGTGGTCGGAAGACGTAGTGGGGGCGGAGCTAGAAGGCGTTGATGCGGCGGATGAAGGCCATGAGCAGGCCGAAGCTGCGGCGGTTGAACTCGAAGTTGAGGCGCGGCAGGTGAAGCAGGTCGGGCTGGTCGGCTTCCTCGGGAAGGGCGCCGGTGATACGCAGGTGGCTGCCGGGCTGGAGGATCTCGCTGAACTCGCTCTCCAGAAGGCCGAGCTGCTGCGAGTCGAGGGCTTGATTGAGGCGCATCACCAGGGTCGGGCCGACGAAACGCATGGAGTGGTAGACCCGGTAGAAGTCGTCGATGATCTGCACTGCCTCGGCGGGGTCACGGGTGATAGTGAAGAGGCTGAAGTCTTCGCCGGAGATCAATCCCTTCTTGAGCAGGGTTTTGCGGATGAACTGGAACCAGTTCTCCCAATAGTCGCCGGCGTCGTCGTCGATCATCACCAGCGGGATCGGCGGGTTCTTGCCGGTCTGCACCAGGGTCATGATTTCCATCGCCTCGTCGAGGGTGCCGAAGCCGCCGGGAAAGAGCGCCACCGCCGCCGCCTCCTTGAGGAAGGCGACCTTGCGATTGAAGAAGTATTTGTAGGTGATGACGTTCCGGCTCGCCTCCATGAACGGATTGGTCTCCTGCTCGAAGGGGAGGCGGATGTTGACGGCGAAGGAGTTTTCGGCGCCGGCTCCCTCGTTGCCGGCCTGCATGATTCCGGGTCCGCCGCCGGTGATGGTCATGTAGCCGCGGGCGCTGAGTTGGCGGGCGAACTCGACGCACTTGTGGTAGATCGGCTCGCTGGGCTGGGTGCGTGCCGAGCCAAAAATCGTTACTTTGCGGCGGCCACGGAAGGGGCCGAAAATTTTGCTGGTGTAGCGCATCTCCTTGAGGGTGGTACGCAGCAGCTTGAGATCGGCGAGGTAGTCGATCTCGTGGCCGGACTTGAGAGCGTTGATGATCATCTCCCTGATTACCGCCGGGTGGTGGACGCCGACCAGCCGCAGCAGCTCGTCGATGCGCTCATCGATTTCGCCGTTGGTCCGGGAGAAGTGCAGTTCCATGGTTCGGGTCCTCCTCGGGGCCGCGGCGCCGCGGCCTTGCGACGCCGGTCAAACTATAACACGGCGCGGTTTACGGCCGGCCCAAAAATCCCCTGGCGCCGAGGCGTTCGGCACGCAGCAACAGTCCCTGCCGGCCGGCCCCGGCATATTGGCGGGCCAGTTCGTCATAGCCGCTGCGCAGTTCGCGCTCCAGAGCATAGAAGGAGGAGCGGCCGGTGGGTCCGAGGCGTGCTTCCACGACCTCGCAGACGAAACTGACGCAGTTGAAGGGACGATGGGCGACGCTCAGCCGGCAGCCGGCGGGACCGAGCCAGGGACAGGGCGCCGCCCAGTCCGGGACCGGCGGCTCAAGGCCCCGCAGGAGCAGTGCCAGCAGATTGCCGAGCGTCAGGTGGTTGCGTCCGCAGCCGCAGCAGGCGCCGTCGCACTCCCGGCACAGGGCCGGGCCGCCGGCCGCGAGGAACAGGGCATGGAGGCGCTCCTGCAGCAGGCCGAGGACGACCAGGTGCTCTTCCAGCCAGGCCCGTTCGGCGAGGGGCAGAGCGGCCAGTTCACCGCCGACGGCAGCGAGGGTCTGCCGCCAGAGCTGCTCTTCGACCTGTGCTTGGCGTCGCTTCATTGGTTTCCTGAAGAGAACCGGAGCGGCCGCAGCCCTTGTTGGGTCGCCGACGCCGGAAATGAACCGACGGCACCTCGCAGAGGTGCCGTCGGTGGCAAGCTTGGCCGGAGAGGCCCGTAAGCCGGGTTCTGTTCCCCGGGGCGGTTGCCCGCCGGCGGGGCGATGACCATTCCTCTAGGACCGCCGTTGCCGACGGCCTCCAGCGACCGAACCCGGGAGCCTCGGACGGGCCGCCCTCGAACGCTCCCCTATTTGGTCTTGCTCCGGATGGGGTTTACCGAGCTGCCGACGTCGCCGCCGGCACTGGTGAGCTCTTACCTCACCCTTTCACCCTTACCTGCCTTCGCACGAGGCTTCGACAGGCGGTCTGCTCTCTGTGGCACTTTCCCTGGGGTTGCCCCCGGTCCCCGTTAGGGACCATCCTGCCCTGCGGAGCCCGGACTTTCCTCCCCCCGCCTTCGCCAGAGGCTACGGCGGGCAGCGATCATCTGGCCCTCTCCGACCAAAGTGTAACGTTATTCGGCCATTTCCAGGTAGAGCAGCCGGTTGCAGTGGGGACAGCTCTGCACCTCGGCGGCGGTGAACAGGCTGTTGAAGAGCTGCGGCGGCAGGTGCATGTTGCAGCCGAGGCAGGTGCCGTTGCGGGCCTCGACCACGGCAACCCCCTGGCGCCGGTCGAGGAGCATTTGGTAGCGCTTGCGCAGCGGCACCGGCAGCCCGCCCAGGAGTTCCTCGCGGCGCCCCCCGCCAGCCCCCAGGGTCTGGTCGAATTCCCCCATCGCGGTCGCGATTTCCTGGCGCCGGGATTCGACCTGTTCACTGGCGGCGTCACACTCGGCGGCCTTTTCCTCGCGGTCCTTCTCCAGGGCGGAAATCTCCTCGTCGGTCGCCTGCACCCGGTCCTGGAGGTCTTTGGTCAGCTTCTTGGCGGTGTCGATCTCCTTGAGGACCGCGACATATTCCTTCTGGGTCTTGATCGCCGGCAGCCGCCCCTCGGCCTTCTTGATGTTCTCCTGCTCCACGCTCAACGCCTGGTTCAGGTCGCCGCGCTGGTCGCGAAACTCCCCGAGACTGGCATCGAGGGTATCGACCATCGCCCGGATGCGGTCGAGGTCGGCCTCCAGGGCGGCCTGTTCGCCTTCCAGCTCCTCCCGCTTCTGCCGGGCCTGGTGCAGCGTCTTGTCCAGCTCCTGCAGCTCCTTGAGCAGTTCCAGCTGTTCTTGCACGTTTGTTACCTCCATTCTATGCGGTTTTCCTGAAACGAAAAAGGGGGCTTAAACGACCCGGAACGGTTCGCTCTCAGCACCCATTTCCATGACTTCGATAGCCAGCCCCCGCTCCCGGGCAATACGCCCGACCAGCGCGGTCAGCTCCGGGACGACGATCCGTTCGGTGGCGAAGTGCCCTGCATCGACCAGCGCCAGCCCCAGCTGTTCGGCGAGGCGCGCCTCGTGGTATTTGATGTCGCCGGTGACCAGCACGTCGGCCCCCTGGCGTGCCGCCTCGCTGACCAGGGAGGCGCCGCTGCCACCGCAGACCGCTACCTTGGCGACCCGTTCCACGGGACTTCCGGCCAGGCGCAGGAACGGGCAGCCGAGGGCGGTTTTGACCTCCGCGGCAAAAGCGTCGAGGCTGCTAGGTTCGGCGAGCCGGCCGATGCGGCCGAGGCCGACGTCGGGGCGGCGGTTGGCCAGCGGGATCAGATCGAAGGCGACCTCCTCGTAGGGGTGGGCGCGGCGCAGCTTGTCGAGGGTTTTGTTCACCAGAGTTCGCGGCAGGATCGTCTCCAGGCGCAGTTCGGCAGCCTGCTCGGTTTCGCCGACGCGGCCGAGAAAGGGGTTGCTTCCCGGGCCGGGCCGGAAGGTGCCGGTCCCGGTGCTGCGGAAGGAACAGCGATCGTAGCCGCCGATGCGGCCAGCCCCGGCGGTAAAGAGCGCCTCGGCGACCGCCGCCTCGTGCCCTTCCGGAACGAAGACCACCAGCTTGAGCAGATCGGCGTCCCCCGCTGCCAGCGGCTGGCAGGCGTTCAGACCGAGACGTGCCGCCAGCCAGTCGTTGAGCCCCCCGGCCGCCCGGTCGAGATTGGTATGGGCACTGAGAATCGCCACCTGCTGCCGGGCCGCGCCAAGAACCACGCGACCGGCCTCGTCACCCGGGGTAACGCTGCGCAGCGGCCGCAACAGCAGGGGATGATGGGTGAGGAGCAGTCCGGCCCCCAGTTCCACCGCTTGCGTCAGCGCCGCCTCGCTCGGGTCGAGGGCGACCAGCACCCGCGCCACCGCGGCGGCCGGGTCGCCGACCTGCAGCCCGCAGTTGTCCCACTCCTCGGCGAGACTCGGCGGGAACAACGAATGGACCAGGCCAACTAGATCCTGGATGCGGGCGGTGCGTTCTTTAGGCATGGCGACAGGTGGAAAAAAAAGAGTGCAACTGTTTTGTGGTTGCACTCCTTTCGGTTTCAGGACCGACTGTATGTTGATGTGAGTTTCCGACTCATCTCGCTCTATATGGTGGGCCCACCAGGGTTCGAACCTGGGACCGACCGGTTATGAGCCGGTGGCTCTACCAGCTGAGCTATAGGCCCAAAGTAAAAGTTGATTTTAGGCCTCGCGGCCAGGCATGTCAAGGCCTTTTCCCGCTCGGCTCAGCTTTCGACGAAAGACTTGAGGCGCTTGGCGCGGCTCGGGTGGCGCAGTTTGCGCAGCGCCTTGGCCTCGATCTGGCGGATGCGCTCGCGGGTGACGGCAAAATCCTGGCCGACCTCCTCGAGGGTGTGGTCGGACTTTTCGCCGATGCCGAAGCGCATGCGCAGCACCTTCTCCTCGCGCGGGGTGAGGGTGGAGAGGACCCGCGCGGTCTGATCGGAGAGGTTCCCCTTGATCACCGCCTCCAGCGGCGAGACCACCCCCTTGTCCTCGATGAAATCGCCGAGGGAGGAATCCTCCTCTTCGCCGATCGGGGTCTCCAGGGAGATCGGCTCCTTGGCGATCTTCAGCACCCGCCGCACCTTCTCCAGCGGCAGCTCCATCCGCTCGGCGATCTCCTCCGGGATCGGCTCGCGGCCGATCTCCTGGACCAGTTGGCGGCTGGTGCGAATCAGCTTGTTGATGGTCTCGATCATGTGCACCGGGATGCGGATGGTGCGGGCCTGGTCGGCAATGGCGCGGGTAATCGCCTGGCGAATCCACCAGGTGGCATAGGTGGAGAACTTGTAGCCGCGCTGATACTCGAACTTGTCGACGGCCTTCATCAGGCCGATGTTCCCCTCCTGGATCAGATCAAGGAACTGCAGGCCGCGGTTGGTGTACTTCTTGGCAATGGAGACCACCAGCCGCAGGTTGGCCTCGACCAGCTCGGTCTTGGCCGACTTGGCGCGCCATTCCCCCTTGTGCACCTCCTTGAGGGAGTCGAGCAGCTCCTCGGGAGCGAAGCCCGACTCCTCCTCGACCCGCTTGAACTTGCGCTGTGCTCCCTTGAGGCGCTTCTCCACCACCAGCAGGGCCTCGACCGGCACCTTGAGCTCGGCGGAAACCTTGAGGGCCTCCTCGTCGCTCTTGCGCATCCGCCGCAGCTGGCGCTTGATCTCCTTGTGCGGGGCCTTCAGCTCCTGTTCGCAGGCGGTGACCTCGGCGTTACCCTTCTTGACCTGCTGGGCCAGCTCCTTGAGGCGGTCGACGATTTTCGCCACCTGGAAGTCCTTGAGGCGGATCTGGCGCATCAACTCCGCCATCTGCGCCTTGACCTCCTTGGCCTCCTTGTCGAGCTCTTTCTTCTCCTCGCGGGGAACCTCGCCGGCAAGCTTTTCGCGCAGTTCCATGAAGCGGCCGTCGAGCTCGCGAATCTGCCCGACCAGGCCGAGGATGCGCTGGCGCTGCTTCTCTTCCTCCTCGCTCCCTTCCTCTTCCTCGTATTCCTTGGTGACCTCGGCGACGCTGATCTGCCCCTTCTCAAGGCGCTCGCCTAGGGAGATGATCTCCTTGAAGGCGATCGGGGTCCTCATGATCACCCGGGTGACCAGGGCCTCCCCCTCCTCGATGCGCTTGGCGATCTCCACCTCCCCTTCCCGGGTCAGCAGCGAGACCTGGCCCATCTCGCGCAGGTACATGCGCACCGGGTCGGAGGTGCGGCCGAGCACCCCGGCTTCGAATTCGGACTCCTCGTCCTCTTCCTCGTCGCTGGCATCGTCGTCGAGCCCCTGCTCCTTGCGCAGGGCGATCTTCTGCTCAGAATCGACGACCTCGATGTCCATCTCGCCGAACATGCTCATCACGTCGTCGAGCTGGTCGGAGGAGACCATGTCCGGCGGGAGCAGGTCGTTGACCTCTTCATAGGTCAGATAACCCTTTTCCTTGCCGAGATCGATCAGTTGCTGCACTTCTTCCATGCTGGTCTTTTTGGCCATTTCCGCGAATTCTCCTCTCGCGACCCGTCCGGTGGTCGAAGACGTCTATGGGTCAAACTCTGGGCAGCGTTTTCAGCTGCTTGTTGATTGCGCTCAATTCCTGGAGCAGCTCTGCCTGGGCTGCTCCGTCGCCCGTTTTTTCGGCGGCGTGGATCAATGCCGTCAGTTCGCGGCTGCGCTGTTTCAGCCGCTCGCGTCCGGCCGCTTTGCGGCACCCTTCGAAGATCGCTTCGGGATCCTCGACGAAGGCCTTTTCATCCTTTACTAGAATACCTGACAATAACGCATTTTGGGATTCGTTCAAGGAGTCGCCGAGGCGGGACTCCTCGATCCTTTCCTGGCCGTCGTCGAGGGCCAGGATCCGTTCCGCGATCACCCGGCGATCGGCGTTGGAAAAGAGATTTTCCACCCCTTCGGTCGTCACCCGGCGACGGATAGCCGGCTCGGCGATCATCAGGATCAACAGCCAGTCCTGGCTCTTCTCGCTGGGATCGGCGGCCGGCCGCGTTCCGGGACGCGCCGTATGGGGCGCAACAGGCGCTTGCGACGGCGGCTGTGGCGGGCGTGGTGCGGCGGGCGACCCGCCCAGCTTCCTGGCCAACAAGGCCGTATCGAGCCCGGTACGGCGGGAAAGGTCCTGCAGGTAGAGGCTGCGCTCGATCTCGCTGGGCAGCAGCCGCAGCTTGGCGAGGATCAACTCCACAGCCCGCACCTGGCCGGAGATCCCGGGCTCCTCCGCGGCCAGCGCCTGCTCGATAAAGACTTCGAGGACGGGGCGCGCCGCGGCGAGCCGGATGCGAAACTCCTCGACGCCGCGGCGGGCGAGGAAGGAATCGGGGTCCTCGCCGGGATCGAGCGCCACCACCGCTGCCGGCAGGCCGGCGGCGAGCAGCACGTCCATGGCCCGGAATGTAGCCTTCTGACCGGCGCTGTCCTGGTCGAAAAGGAGCAGCAGCTTGTCGCAATAGCGCTTGAGGAGTCGGGCGTGCTCTTCGGTCAGCGCCGTACCGCAGCTGGCCACCGCGTTGTCGAAACCGGCCCGGGCCAACGCCAACTGGTCGAAGTACCCCTCGACGACGATCCCGCTCCCCTCGCGGCGCATCGCCTCCCGCGCCTGGTAGAGGCCGAACAGAATCCGCCCCTTGTGGTAGAGGGGGGACTCGGGCGAATTGATGTACTTCGGCAGCGCGTCGTCGAGCACTCGACCGCCGAAGGCCGCCACCTGGCCGCGCAGGTCGAAGATCGGGAAGAGCAGCCGGCGCCGGAACAGGTCGATGTCGCTGCGTCCCTCCCTGCCCGGCCGCAGCAGGCCGAGCCGATCCCGGGCCAGCGCCGGGTCGAACCCTTTCTGCGCCAGGTGTTTGGCCAGGGCATCCCAGGAATCCGGAGCGTAACCGAGCCGGAAGCGCCGTGCCGCCTCGCCATCGTAGCCGCGCTGGCGCAGGTAGCTGCGTGCCGGCGCCCCTTCCGGCGCCTCCAGCAGGATCTGCTGGTAGAACGCGCTGGCGACCTCGTTGATTCGGGTCAGCCGCTCTTCCTCCTCGCGCCGCCGCTGCTCGGCGGGCGACATTTCCTCCTCGGGAATTTCCACCCCGACCCGCTCCCCGAGCCGACGCACCGCCTCGGGGAAGGAGAGCCCCTCGATACGCATCAGAAAAGCGAAGACGTTGCCGCCGACGCCGCAGCCAAAGCAGTGGAATATCTGCCGTGTGCTGTTGACGTTGAAGGAGGGGGTCTTTTCGCCATGGAACGGACAGAGCCCGAGGTGGTTGGCCCCGGAGCGCTTGAGGGGCAAGTAGCTGGAGACGACCTCGACGATGTCGGTCCGCTCGCGTATTTCCTGGATCGTCTCTTCCGGAATCCGCCCCGTCATCCGCCCCTCAGTTCGACCACCGTCACGTTCTCGCCCCCCTGCTCCGGCGCCGCGGCGTGAAACGCCGTGACCTCGCAGTGCGCGGCGAGCCGTTCGCGTACCGCCCGGCGCAGGATTCCCTCGCCGCTACCGTGCACCACCTCGACCTGGCGTTGGCCATGCAGCAGAGCATCGTCGAGGAATTTTTCGAGCAGCGTCAGGGCTCCGTCGACGCGCTGGCCGACCAGCAGCAGACGGGATTCGAAGCCGCCGCGCTCGACGCTGCTGCGCACCCGCGCCGGCGCGGCCTCCTTGGCAAAGCGCCGCGGGCTGAAGGCTTCCAGGGCGCTCAACGGCAGGCGCAGCTTCTTGCCGCCGGCGGAAAGTTCGACGTTGCCGCCGCTGCTCCGCAGCACCTCGGCCTCGGCGCCGAGGGCGACGACCCGCACCAGCTCGCCGGGCGCGACCTCGCGGGGGGTCTGCCCGCGCCGCGGCGCCTGTGGCTGGCTCTCCGCCAGCTCTTCGCGCACCTCCCTGAGTTGGCCGGCCAGTTCCGCCCGCAACGGAGGCGTCACGGCAGCAGCGGAGGAGGCGGCATCGAGCAGGTCGCGCAGCCGCGTTTCGGTCTTGCGCACCAGGGTCTCACCACGCCGCGTTGCCCGCTCGAGGATGCGGCGCCGCTCTTCATCCAGTTCGGCGAGCAGCCGCTGGCGCTTCTCCCGTTCCTGTTCGGCCGCGGCTTTCAGGCGCCGGGCCTCCTCGCGGTCGGCCTCCAGCTCCCGGGTCAGGGTGTTGAGGCGCTCGATGAGGTCCAGCCCCTCGCGCTCGTCGCTGCCGAGATAGGCTTCGGCGCGCTCCAGCACCGCCTCCGACAGGCCGAGTCGGGCGGCGATAGTGAAGGCGCTGCTCGCCCCGGGGATGCCGTAATGGAGGCGATAGGTCGGCGCCAGGGTCTGTGGATCGAATTCCACCGCGGCGTTCTCCACCCGCTCCTGCAGATGGGCATAGCCCTTGATCAGGTTGAGGTGGGTGGTGAGAATCACCCGCGCCCCGCGCTGCCGCAACTCGTCGAGGACCGCCAGGGCCAGCGCTCCACCTTCCGCCGGGTCGGTGCCGGTCCCGGCCTCATCAAGCAGGACCAGGGAATCGGCATCGGCGGCGGCGAGAATCTCCCGAACCCGCGTCAGGTGGCCGGAGAAGGTCGACAGTGCCGCCTCGATGCTCTGCTCGTCGCCGATGTCGGCGAAAACCTGGGAGAAGAGGTGAACCCGGCTCTCCTCCCGGCAGGGGATCGGCAGTCCGGAAGCGACCATCAGCTGCAGCAGCCCGGCAGTCTTCAGCGCCACGGTCTTGCCGCCGGTATTGGGGCCGCTGATCACCAGCGCCTCGCGCCCGGGACCGAGCAGCAGATCGACCGGGACCGCCGCGTCGGGACGCGGCGTGCCGTCGGCGGCGAACAGCAGCAGCGGGTGGCGCGCGCCGTAGAGCTCCAGCCGTGGTTCGCTGCTCAGCTGCGGCGCACAGGCCCCGGCCTGGCGGGCGAAGCGGGCGATGGCGGCGTAGCAATCGAGACGGCCGAGGATTACCTGGTTGGCCGCCAGTTCTGCGGCTACCCCGCGCACCGCCGCCGCCAGCCGCCGCAGTACCCGCTCCTCTTCGCGCTTCTCCTCGCGCAGCGCGGTCTGCAGGTCGTTGTTGGCCTCGAGGACCGCGGTCGGCTCGATGTAGAGGGTCTGGCCGCTGGCCGACTCGTCGTGGATGAAGCCCTTGACCTGTCCGCGGTGGTCAGCGCGTACCGGCAGCACGTAGCGGCCGCCGCGTTCGGTGACCAGTCGATCCTGAAAGGCACCGGCCAGGGAGTCGCGGGCGAGGATGTTCTCCAGGGTGCGGCGGATCCGCGCCCGCAGCTGGAGTATCTCGCGCCGCAGCTCGCCGAGTTCGAAGGAGGCTCCGTCGAGGATTTCCCCCCGCGGCCCGATGCTCTGCTGCAGCTCGCGGGCTACGCTCCGGCACTCGACAAGGCCGCGGCTCAGCTCCAGCAGAACCGGGGCATGGTCGGCGGCGGCGAAGGCACGCCGGCAGCTGCCAGCCGCCTCCAGGCTGGTGCGCATCTCAAGGAGCGCCGGCGTCGGCAGCCAGCTCCCCTCGGCCCGAACCTGGCGCAGATGTTCGCGCAGATCACAAGCGCCGCCGAGAGGCGGCGCACCGGCCTGTTCGAGGTGGCGCTGCATTTCGACGCAGGCTTGAAG
Organism: uncultured delta proteobacterium; assembly: GCA_963806685.1. Taxonomy (GTDB): domain Bacteria; phylum Desulfobacterota; class Desulfuromonadia; order Desulfuromonadales; family DDH964; genus DDH964. The sequence continues at coordinate 1,973 of CAWDZB010000015.1, read as the reverse complement.
CGAGGCGGCGACCGCCTCGATATTCCCCAGCGGCTGCAGCGCCAGAAGCAGCTCGCGGCCGGGAGTGGTGACGCTGAACCCGGCGAGGAGCGTCACCACCTTGTCGAATTCGAGGAGCCGCTGCGAGGCGGCGCTCATGCCGTCCCCGGACGCATCCTGCTGATCATTTCCAGACCTCGAGCAGCTGGTTGCCGCGGTGGAACACGGCATCTCCCAAGCTGCAGAACGGTGGAACCAGCTGGGCACGCTTGAAAGCCGGCTGCATCGCCTTGGGCAGCCCTCCGCTGCTCAAAACGTAGAGGATTACCGCAAGCAGCAGGACGGCCTCGGCGAGGCCGAAAAAGCCCCCCGCCACCCGGTTCATCCCGCCCAGCAGGGTGAGCTTGGCGACCCGCGTCAGCAGGAAGCCGAGCCCCCAGAAAACCAGCACCGCCGCCAGAAACAGCAGGGTGAAGGTGATCACGGCACAGAGTGCTTTTGGCAGCCGAAAGGTGGCGGCCATGGTCTCGGCCAGCGGGACGTAAAAGTGGAGCGCCAACAAAGTGCCGACCACCAGGCCGAGCAGCGAGCAGAGCTCCTTGAGCAACCCGCGCAGCACACCCTTGAGCAGAAAACCGGCCAGCACGGCCAGAATGGCGATGTCAAAAAAGTTCATTCCCGCTCCACGCCGGGGATATGGCCGGCCGATCAGCCGGCGAGCCGCGCCTTGACCAGTTCGCTCACCAGGCGGCCATCGGCGCGGCCGGTGGTCTGGGCGCTCACCAGCTTCATCACCTTGCCCATGTCCTTCATCGAGCTGGCGCCGGTCTCAGCGACCGCCTTTTCGATCAGCTCACGGATTTCGGCCTCGTCGAGCTGAGCCGGCAGGAACTCCTGGACCACCGCCAGTTCCTGCTCCTCCTTGACGGCGAGATCCTCGCGGCCGCCATTGCGGTAGGCTTCGGCCGATTCGCGGCGCTGTTTGACCAGGGTCGAGAGGACACTTATCGCCTCTTGCTCGGTCAGTTCGGCGCGGGCGTCGATCTCGCGGTTCTTGATCGCCGTGCGCATCATGCGGATGGTATTGAGCCGTAGCGAGGCCTTGGCCTTCATCGCCTCTTTCATCGCCTCGGTGAGACGTTCCTGGATGGTCATGACTTGGGTCCTCGTCGTAGAAAGTTACTTGTTGCGGCTCGCCTTTTCCTCGATGCCGGAGAGGCCGAAGCGACGGCGCAGTTCGGCATAGATGCGCTCCGGCGGCAGATCGTACCAGCCAAGCAGCACCAGGGTGTGGAAGAAGAGGTCGGCAACCTCGTAGATGACCTCCTCCGGATCGCCCCCCTTGCCGGCAACCGCGGTTTCCGTAGCCTCCTCGCCGATCTTGCCGAGGATCTTGTCGAGCCCCTTGGCGAAGAGCGAGGCGACGTAGGACTTCTCGCTCGGGTTCTGGCGCCGCTCCTGGATCACGTGGTAGACGGCATCGAGAATGTCCTGTCGGCCGTAGATCGCGGCGGCGTCGACCAGTTTCTCCCCGTCCGTCCGCAAGCCATCTTCCGACCAGACCCGGTAGAAGCAGGACTTGTGGCCAGTGTGGCAGGCCGCCCCCTCCTGGTCAACGCTGACCAACAGGCAGTCGGCATCGCAGTCGAAGCGGATCTCGCGCACCGTCTGCACGTGCCCCGAGCTCTCCCCCTTCATCCACAGCTTCTGCCGGGAGCGGGAGTAGTAGTGCATCTTGCCCGTGGCCAGGGTCTGCGCCACCGCCTCGCGGTTCATGAAGGCCATCATCAGCACCTCGCCGTTTTGGGCGTCACGGGTGATGGCCGGCACCAGGCCGTTGTCGTCGAATTTGAGCTGGTCGATCAGGGACATGACAGAAAGCCTATCTGGCCACAGAGACACGGAGGCACAGAGAAAAACAGGGATCCTTGATTAGAGAAAGGATTCCGGGTCTTCTCTGTGTCTCTGTGCCTCCGTGACAAAAGGATTACAAC
>CAWDZB010000014.1:0-122569 GCA_963806685.1 uncultured delta proteobacterium | reverse complement strand
AAAGCGGGGGAGGCGAGAGCCTCCCCCGTCGATTTGGAGGAGAAGGGATAGAGTGAATCTGGCGGGAAGGCTGGGGCGGGAAGGCCGGCGACGGGTTCAACCGGTATTGCGCAGTCCGGCGGCAATGCCGCTGATGGTCGCCGCCAGGACCTCGTCGAGTTCCGGGCCACCCTTCGCCGCGCTGGCGGCGGTGCAGCAGTTCGATCTGGATCAGGCTCAAGGGGTCGACATAGGGGTTGCGCAGCCGCAGCGAGCGGGCCAGGTCGGGCTGGCGCTCGAGCAGCCGCGCCTGGCCGGTGACCTGCAGCAGCAGCCGCACCGTGCGGCGGAACTCGCCGAAGATCAGTTCGAAGACCCGCTCGCGCAGCGCGCCGTCCTGGACCAGTCCGGCATAGCGCCGCGCGAGGGGCAGGTCGACCTTGGTCAGGGCCAGCTCGACGTTGCGCAGCAGGTCGGCGAAGAGGGGGAGGCTGCGGGCCATGGTCTGCAGCCGGTGCAGTTCCGCCTCGCCCCGCTCGGCGTAGCATTCGAGGGCGTAGCCGACGCCGAACCAGCCGGGGATGCCGTGGCGGCTCTGGATCCAGCCGAAACCCCAGGGGATGGCGCGCAGGTCCTCCAGCCCGCGGGTCTCGCGGCGCTTGGCCGGGCGCGAGCCGATCCGGGCCAGTTCGAAGTCGCGCACCGGCGTGGCCTGCTCGAAATAGGTGAGGATGTCGGGGTTCTCGGCGATCTTTTCGCGGTAGACGCCGTAGGCGAGGTGGGACAGTTCCTCCAGGGCCGTTTCCCATTCCTCGGACAGGGGCTGCCGGCCGAGCTGTTCTCCGGCCAAGGCCTCGAGGGCGGCGGCGACCATCAGTTCCAGGTTGCGTCCGGCGAGCACCGGGTCGGCGTACTTGAAGTTGATCACCTCTCCCTGCTCGGTGATCTTCAGGCTGCCGCTGAAGGCCCCCGGCGGCTGGGCGACGATGGCCCGGTTGGTGGGGCCGCCGCCGCGGCCGACGGTGCCGCCGCGGCCGTGGAAGAGCTGCAGCGTCACCCCGCATTCGGCGGCGACGGCGTGGAGGGCGCGGTGCGCCTTGTAGAGTTCCCAGGTGCTGGTCAGCATGCCGCCGTCCTTGTTGGAGTCGGAATAGCCGAGCATCACCTCCTGGCGTCGCCCCCAGGAGTCGAGGTAGGGGCGGTAGGCGGGCAGGGTCCAGAGCTCCCGGCAGGTTTCGGGAGCCCGGCGCAGATCCTCGATGTACTCGAACAGCGGCACTGGCATCAGCCCCGGGTCGCTGCCGTCGGCGCCGGCCGCCACCGGCACCCCGCACAGCTCCAGCAGCCAGACCAGGTCGAGGACGTCGCGGGCGCTGCGGGCGCCGCTGATGACATAGCTGCGCAGCGCCGGAGCCGGAAACTCTTTCTTCAGCAGCGCCAGGGTGCGCAGGGTCTCGAGCAGCTTTCGGGTATCGGCCGCGGGGCGCGGCGGCAGGCCGCCGGCCTGGCTGCCGGCGGCCAGCTCGGCCACGGCCCGGGCATGGACCTCGGCGTGCTGGCGGATGTCGAGGGTCTGCAGGTGGAAGCCGCAGGTCTGCACCAGGCGCAGCAGCGGATCGAGATGGACCCGGGCCAGCCGCAGGCCGCCGCTGCGGGCCAGGCTGTCGCGCAGCAGCTGCAGTCCGGCGACGAATTCGGCGGGGCGGCAGGCCCCCGCGGCTTCGGGGGTGTGGCGGGCGAGGCGCAGCCGGTAGCGGAGCAGGGCCAGGAAGCGGCGCCCGGTTTCGCACTCCGGATAGCGGGTCACCTCGGGGTCGGCGGCCGGCAGGTCCTGCAGACCGGCGGTCAGGGCCTCCTCCAGGGGCGGGTCCGGGGCGACCCGGCCGACCGAGGAGGTGAGCAGGCCGAGCAGCTCGTCGAGGCGTCCCAGGTAGTGGTCGAGAAGCAGTTCCCGGGCCGCCAGCAGGGCTTCGCGGGTCGCCGCCGGGGTGACGAAGGGGTTGCCGTCGCGGTCGCCGCCGATCCAGGAGCCGAAGCGGATCACCTGCGGCAGCTGCGCCGGCTCCAGCTCCAGGCCGTAAACCGCGGCGAAGGCGGCGGCGAGGTCCCGATAGAGCCCGGGCAGGGGCGGCAGCAGGGCCTGCTTATAGTGGTCGAGACCCATGCGGATCTCGTCCTGGATCGTCGGCCGCTGCCGGCGGACCTCGTCGCTCTGCCAGAGGGCGGTGATCGCGGCCAGGATCGCCTCCTGGTCGGCCAGGGCGGCGGCCGGGTCGCAGGGGAGGCGGTCGAACCCGGCGAGGAGGGCGGCGATGCGGCGGCGCTTGATCAGCACCACGCGCCGGGCGACTTCGGTCGGATGGGCGGTGAAGACCGGGACGATCTCCACCCGGCCCAGCAGCTCCAGGGCCGCCGGGCCGTCCACCCCGGCGGCCTGCAAACGCTGCAGGGTGCCCAGCAGCGACCCCGGCTTGTCGCTGCCCGCCAGCTGCGCGGCGCGCAGGCGCCGCTTGCGATGGTTGGTTTCGGCGAGATTGGTCAGCTCGAAGAAGTTGCTGAAGGCCTTGACGATCTGGTGGCAGTCGGCCAGGCTCAGAGAGCGCAGCAGCTCCAGCGCCCGCTCCTGCAGCTGCGCCTCGCCGGCCGGCGCCAGGGTGGTGACGCCCTGCGCCTCGGCCAGTTCCCGGTGGCGGATCGCCAGCTGGCGCAGCTCCTCCTCCAGGGCAAAGAGTCTCTCCCCCGCCTGTTCCCGCAGCACCGTTCCCAGCAGCAGTCCCAGGCAGCGCACATCCCGGCGCAGCGGGAGGTCCTTGCGCGCCGGATCGGCGGTGGTCAGTTCATCCAGGCGGACGGCCGGTTCGGCCGCCGCCCAAAGGAATTCATTCATAGCTGTTTTCCTGGCCGGGGGGACGATTATAAAGCCCTGTTCAAACTAAAAAGCAAACGGCGGGATTTGCAAGAGACGGTCGCGGTTTTGTCCCGTGCCAGGGCGTTGAAGCGTTCAAAATAGGGACTTGACATTCTTGGCTATTTGGCTATATTGCCAAGTATGAGAAGGGACGGCGGCATGGATACCAAGCGCAGAAACCATCTCGAAGCCCGGGCCCGGGTGCTCAAGGCCATGGCCCACCCGAGCCGGCTGCTTATTATCGAGGAGCTGGCGAAGGAAGAACGCTGCGTCTGCGACCTGACGGCGATGATCGGCGCCGATGTCTCCACCGTCTCCAAGCATTTGACGGTCCTCAAGCAGGCCGGCATCGTTTTCGACGACAAGCGCGGCAACCAGGTCTTCTATCGGCTGCGCGTCCCCTGCATTCTCAACTTCTTCGGCTGCGTGGAGTCGGTGCTGGAGTCCCAGGCGAAAGAGCATTCGGCGTTGCTGCAGGCCGTGGGGAAGTAGCCTCTTTTTTTATCCAAGTATTTGGCCATATTGCCAAAAAGAAATTTCTAATCAAGGGAATGTTCGATGAACTGGTCCAGGGAATGGAAACCACTGGCGGCGATTGTCGCCGTCTTTGTCGCCTGCTATTACCTTCCCGTGGACGTGCTGCAGCAGTCGCCGCGGGTGGCGAACGCCCTCTGGGAGTCTCTCTACCTGGCGAAATGGTACGCCCAGGAGCATGTGCTGCTCTGCCTGGTGCCGGCGTTCTTCATTGCCGGGGCCGTGGGGGTTTTCGTCAGTCAGGCGGCGGTCATGAAGTATCTGGGCCCGAAGGCGAACAAGGTTCTCGCCTACGGGGTGGCCTCCGTCTCCGGGTCGATCCTCGCCGTCTGCTCCTGCACCATCCTGCCCCTGTTCGCCGGCATCTACCGCATGGGCGCGGGGCTCGGGCCGGCCTGCGCCTTTCTCTATTCCGGCCCGGCCATCAATATCCTCGCCATCGTCCTGACCGCCGCGGTGCTCGGCCCGCAGATGGGGATCGCCCGGGCCGTCGGCGCCATCAGTTTTGCGGTGATCATCGGCATCCTCATGCACCTCTTCTTCCGCAAGGAGGAGTTGGCCAAGGTCGAGGCGGCCGCGGGCCTGCCCGAGCCGGAGGTGAGCCGCCCGCTGTGGCAGACGGCGCTCTATTTCGCCAGCATGGTCGGCATCCTGGTCTTCGCCAACTGGGGCAAACCGGCCGAGCCGGTCGGCGTGTGGCAGGCAATTTACGCCGCCAAGTGGCTGATCACCGGTCTGTTCGCCCTGGCCCTGGCCTGGATGCTGGTGGCCTGGTTCCAGGTCGGCAAGTGGAAGATGCTGGTCGCGGCGGCACCGGCGGTCGTCTTGGCCTTTGCCGTCCCGGAGCATCCGGCACTCCCCTTCGTCGCCGGCACCATCGGCCTCTCCACCCTGGCGGCCACGGGGGACGACGAGGATGGAGAGCTGCGCGAGTGGTTCGGCACCAGCTGGGATTTCGCCAAAAAGATCCTGCCGCTCCTCCTCTTGGGGGTGTTGATCTCCGGGGCGCTCCTCGGCCGTCCCGGCCACGAGGGGCTGATCCCTTCGGCCTGGATCTCCGGTTTGGTGGGCGGCAATTCCCTGGGTGCCAACCTCTTCGCCTCGGTGGTGGGCGCCTTCATGTACTTCGCCACCCTGACCGAGGTGCCGATCCTGCAGGGGCTGCTCGGCGCCGGCATGGGCAAGGGGCCGGCGCTGGCGCTGCTGCTTGCCGGGCCGGCCCTGTCCCTGCCCAACATGCTGGTCATCCGCTCGGTGATGGGGACGAAAAAGACTGTGGTCTTCGTCTCGCTGGTGATCGTCATGGCGACGATTTCCGGGCTGCTGTATGGCGCGTTGTTCGGTTGATTGGTTGTTCAATTCCAAGCAAAGGAGAAAACGGAATGAAAAAGATCCAGATTCTCGGTACCGGCTGTGCCAAGTGCAACGAACTGGCCGCCAACGCCAAGGAGGCCGCCCAGGCGCTGGGCGAAGAGGTGGAGTTCGAAAAGGTGACCGGCATCAACGAAATCATGCAGTTCGGCGTGATGACCACGCCGGGGTTGGCCATCGATGGCAAGGTGGTTTCCCAGGGCAAGGTGCTCAAGGCCGAGCAGATCAAGAAACTGCTGCGTTAACAGCCGCTCTTAGGGGAGGTGTCCGATGTCGATCCGCCGCTTGCTTCCGGTTCTGCTGGTCCTGCCGCTGCTGCTTCTGTCCCCCGCATCCCCATCCGTGGCCGGCGTCACCGCGGGGGACAAGGTAGTCGTTTATTACTTTCACCAGACGGTGCGCTGCTCGACCTGTCTGGAGTTCGAGACCTTTTCCAAAAAGACGCTGGATAGCTACTTCGCCAAGGAAATGGCGGGCGGCCGGGTGGAATGGCAGGTGCTCAACATGGATCTGCCCGCGAACCGTCACTATGCCGATGAGTTCAAGCTCTTTACCAAGGCGCTGGTGATCGAAAAGGTCCATGACGGCCAACCCGTCGCCCGGAAAAACCTGGAAGATATCTGGGCCTTCGAAGGGGATGAAGCCGGATTTACGAAGCTGGTGAAGGATGCCGTTGCCGCCTACCTCTGAGACGGTCCGGGCCTTGGGAAAAACCCTTTAACCGCTGGAGAGACCATGAAATCGATACGCCAGCTGATCGCAGTGTTGTTGCTCGTCGCCGGTGGGCTGATGCTGTCCGGGGCGGCCAAGGCGGCCGAAAATCTACCCCTGCCGCGCCTGCTCGACCTGGGTGCCGACAAGTGCATCCCCTGCCGGATGATGGCGCCGATCCTGGACGCGCTGAAAACCAGCCATGCCGGCAAGCTGCAAGTGGAGTTCATCGATGTCTGGAAGCATCAGGACCAGGCCATACCCTACGGGGTGCGGATGATTCCCACGCAGATCTTCTTCTCCCCCACCGGCCAGGAACTGTACCGCCACCAGGGCTTCATCTCCCGGGAGGACATTCTCGCCAAGTGGCGGGAGTTGGGCTACGACTTCAACAACTGATCGGGCAACGATCATGGAATCGCTCTTTATCGCCCTGACCCACGCCGTCACCGGCGCCCCGCTGCTGGCCCTGACCGCTTCCCTCGCCTGGGGCATCCTGAGCGTGCTCCTCTCCCCCTGCCATCTGGCGAGCATTCCCCTCATCGTCGGCTTCATCGACGGCCAGGGGCGGATGCCGACCCGGCGCGCCTTCGTCATCTCCAGTCTCTTTGCCGTCGGTATCCTCATCACCATCGCGGCCATCGGCGTGGCCACGGCGGCGGCGGGGCGCATGCTGGGCGATGTCGGTGCCTGGGGGACGTACCTGGTGGCGGCGGTCTTGTTCCTGGTCGGACTGCACCTGCTCGACTTTTTGCCCATGCCCTGGTCGGCCCCGGGCCGGGTGGGTATTGCCCGCAAGGGGATGCTGGCCGCGTTTCTACTCGGACTGATCTTCGGCGTCGCCCTCGGCCCCTGTACCTTTGCCTACATGGCGCCGATGCTCGCCGTCGTCTTCAACCGGGCGGCCGCCAGCCCGGTGTACGCGGCCTCGCTGTTGTTGGCCTACGGCCTCGGCCATTGCGCGCTGATCGTTTTGGCCGGCACCTTCACCGAAGTGGTGCAGCGCTATCTCGACTGGAACGAACGCTCCAGGGGCGCGCTGATCGTCAAAAAAATCTGCGGTATTCTGGTTATTTCCGGTGGTGGGTGGTTAATTTACAGCACCTACGCCTGACGCCGGGGCGTTCAGGTCCACAACAAGAGGCTCCTCAAACCGAAAGGGAGAAAGCCCATGACGACTTTCGAAGAAATTCTGGAAACGGGCGTGAAATTCCACGGCCACAAATGCCCGGCCATGCCGATGGGCCTGCGCGCCGGGCTGGCGGCCATGAACGCCCTCGGTGTCGAGCGCTCGCAGGACAAGGAGTTGCGGGTCTTGGCCGAGACCGGCGAAGGCCACGCCGCCGGCTGCTTTCTCGACGGCATCATGACCGCCACCGGCTGCACCTACGGCAAATCGAACATCAAGAAGCTCTATTACAACAAGATGGCCTTCACCCTGATCGACGCCAAGACCGGACGGGCGGTGCGGGTCTCGCTGAAGCCGGAATTCTTTGCCCAGGCGCTTCAGTCCCCCTTCGTCCAGCAGCGCAAGGCCGGCGTGCCGCCCCAGGACATCCCGGCCGCCATCGCCGACCCGCTGGTCGATAAGATCCTGAATCTGCCGGAAGAGATGTTCCTGAGCATCGGCCCGGTGCAGCAGGTCGCGGTGCCCCGGGGCAAGGCGGAGTTCGAAGCTCAGCCCTGCGCCAAATGCGGGGAGCTGACCTTCGTCAACAAGCTGCAGGAGTCGCCGGGCGGGCCGCTCTGCATCCCCTGCCGGGGCTGAAAACCATGGCGGAACACCACCATCACGACCAGGGCGAAACTTCCGGGTTCCGGATGGTCGTGACCATGCTGCTCAACTTCACCATCACCCTGGTCGAAGTCGTCGGCGGCGTGATGTCCGGCAGCCTGTCGCTGATCTCCGATGCGCTGCACAATTTCAGCGACGGCATCGCCATCATCGTCAGCTACGCCGCTCTGCGTTTGAGCCAGAGGCCGAGAAACGACCGGTACACCTTCGGCCTCAAGCGCGCCCAGGTCCTGGCGGCGATCCTCAACGCCGGGGTGCTGCTGGCGATCGCCGTCTACCTGGTGCGCGAAGCGGTGACCAAACTGCAACATCCGCAGGCCGTCGATGGCAGCATGATGCTGATCGTCGCCAGTATCGGCCTGGCGGCCAACCTGATCGGCACCTGGCTGTTGCATCCCGGTGCCAAGAGCAACCTGAACATCCGTTCGGCCTACCTGCATCTGCTCTCGGATGCCGTCTCCAGCGTGGCGGTGATTCTCGGCGCCGTGGCCATCCGGCTCTTCAACCAGTTCTGGGTCGACCCGGTGCTGAGCCTGCTGATCGCCGTTTATGTCGGCTGGGAGAGCTGGAAGATCCTGCTGGCCGCCATCGACGTCCTGATGCTCAAGGTTCCGGGGTCGATCTCTTTGGATGAACTGCAGGCGACGCTGGAGGAACTAGCCGGGGTCTGCAATGTCCATCACATCCACCTCTGGCGGGTAGACGATGACGACCTCCATTTCGAGGCGCATGTCAATACCGAACTTGAGACCCTTCAGGAAACCGGACCCCTCGCCGAAGCGATCGAAAGCCTGCTGTACGAGCGGTTCGGCATCAACCACGTGACCCTGCAATTCGAAGTCGGTACCTGTCTGACGGGGAAGTATCGCCTGCAGGCCTACGGCCAGGATTGACCTGTGGTGCACCTAATCGCCCCGATTTTTTTGCTCTGGAATTTGGCGAAAACGCCAAGGGTAGGTTTTGGGGACAACGATGAATGAATGGTTGATCGTCTCCCTGCTCGCCTTCGGCCTGAGCTTTCTCTTCGCCCTCGGCGGCATCGGGTCGGCGGTGGCCCTGGTGCCGGCCCTCCACTGGCTCGGGTTGCCGCTCCTGGTCGCCAAGCCGACCGGGCTGTTGGTCAACACCCTGAGCATGACCGGGGCGAGTGTCGGCAATATCCGCGCAAAACGGCTCGATTTCAAGTTCGGCGTGCCGATCATCGTCAGTTCCTTCCTGCTCGCCCCGGTAGGCGCCTGGTCAAGCCACTGGATTCCCACGGCGGTGGTCCTGGCGATCTTCACCCTGTTCCTGGTTTTTTCCGGGGTGATGCTGATCTTTTTCCGCGCCGGACGATTCGAGGGCCAGTACCGGGAGGACCGGCCGCTACTGGCCCCGGCGCTGATCGGCGCGGTGGCCGGTTACCTGTCGGGGCTGCTCGGGGTGGGTGGCGGCGGGCTGATCGCGCCGCTGTTGATCCTGCTCGGCTTCAGCCCGAAGAAGGTCGCCGTGATCACCGCCTTCGTCGTCCCTTTCTCCTCGCTGAGCGGCCTGATTGCCTATCTGGCGATGGGGCATGCCGAGCTGTGGCTGATGATTCCGGCGGCGGTGGCGGCCTATCTGGGCGGCAGCCTGGGCACCAGGTTTATGCACGACCGGCTTAAGCCGGGGACCGTGAAAAAATTTCTCGGAGCCCTGTTACTGCTCTTGGCGGTGAAGATGGGATTGCAGCTCTTCGGCGGCTGAAGGGGAGGATACGAAGTCCTTGCCGCGGGATTTCTGGCGAATCGAATTTCGTCTTGACCATATCCGCTTATGCGGATATGGTTCTATCATGAAAACGACCGCTCGTCTCTTCAAGGCCCTCTCCGACGAAACCCGCCTGCGCATCCTGGCCCTGCTTCGGGAAGGGGAACTCTGCGTCTGCGACCTTATGGCCATTCTCGAACTGCCGCAGTCGACCGTCTCCCGGCACCTGGCGTATCTGCGCAACGCCGGGTTGGTCGAGGATCGTCGCCAGGGGGTCTGGATGTTCTACCGGCTGACCACCGACAGTACCCCCTTCGCAGGCGCCCTGCTGGCGCTGCTCGGCAGCCGATTAGACGAGCTTCCGCAGGTGGGCAAGGACTTGGCCTCCCTGCGGGAGCGGGGGACCGCCCTGGAGAAGGGGGCCTGCAGTTGACCATTTTTTTGCCCATCAAATTCGCCCATGCGGATAATAAAGGCGAGAAAGGTTTAGATAGGTGAAGAAAAAAGTCCTCTTTCTCTGTACCGGCAACTCCTGCCGCAGCCAGATGGCCGAAGGCTTGATCAACCACGACTTCGCAGGCCGCATCGAGGCTTTTTCGGCCGGCACCGAACCGCACGGCCTCAATCCCAGGGCGGTGCAGGTGATGGCGGAACTCGGCATCGACATCGCCGGCCACAGCTCCGACCACATCGGCAAGTACGAGGGACAAGCCTTCGATTACGTCATCACTCTCTGCGGCGATGCCAACGAAAAATGTCCGCTCTTTTTCGGCGGGGTCAAACGCCTGCACATCGGTTTCGACGATCCACCCAAGGCGCAAGGGAACGAGGCGGAGGTGCTGAACGTCTACCGCCGGGTGCGGGACGAAATCCGCCAACAGCTCGGCGATTTTTTCCGCCGCGAACTTGGCATTTGACGGGGGTTCACCATGGAACACGGCCTGACCAGAAAACTCTCCTTTCTCGACCGCTACCTGACCCTGTGGATTTTCCTGGCGATGTTCATCGGCGTCGGCGGCGGCTGGCTCTTCCCGGGGGTGAAGGATGTCGTTAATGCCTTCTCCGTCGGCACCACCAACGTGCCGATCGCCGTCGGCCTGATCCTGATGATGTATCCGCCCCTGGCCAAGGTGCGCTACGAGGAACTCGGCGAGGTCTTTGCCAACAAGCGCATCCTCGGCATCTCCCTGCTGCAGAACTGGGTGATTGGTCCGATCCTGATGTTCCTGCTGGCAATCGTCTTTCTGCACAACTACCCGGAGTACATGGTCGGCCTGATCATGATCGGCCTGGCGCGCTGCATCGCCATGGTCATCGTCTGGAACGAGTTGGCCAAAGGCAACACCGAGTACTGCGCCGGGCTGGTGGCGTTCAACTCGGTCTTCCAGGTCCTGTTCTACTCGGTCTACGCCTGGTTCTTCGTCACCGTCCTGCCGCCGCTCTTCGGCCTGTCGGGCGCCATCGTCGAGGTCTCCATCGGCCAGATCGCCCAGAGCGTCGCGATCTACCTCGGCATCCCCTTCGTCGCCGGGATGCTCACCCGCTTCACCCTGGTGAAATCGAAGGGGCGGGAGTGGTACGAGCAGCGCTTCATTCCGAAAATCAGCCCGATGACCCTGGTCGCGCTCCTCTTCACCATCGTCGTCATGTTCAGTCTCAAGGGGGAGCTGATCGTCCAGATCCCCCTCGACGTGGTGCGGATCGCCATTCCCCTGCTGATCTATTTCGTGGTGATGTTCCTGGTCAGTTTCTGGATGGGGATCAAGGTCGGGGCGGACTACAGCAAGACGGCGACCGTCGCCTTCACCGCCGCCGGCAACAACTTCGAGCTCGCCATCGCGGTGGCGGTCGCGGTCTTCGGCCTCGATTCCGGGGTGGCCTTCACCGCGGTGATCGGCCCGCTGGTCGAGGTGCCGGCGTCTGATCGGCCTGGTAAATGTCGCCTTCTGGCTGCAGCGTCGTTACTACGGTGGGAAGGGGGAAGCGGCGCCGGCTGATATCCGGCCAGTGACGCAGATGGGAAAGGGGCTGCGCCGGTAACGGCGCGGCCCCTTTCTGGTTGGAATGAGAGATTTGTGTCCGGAGACGGTGCGAACAAAGACATAAATACGTACGGACCGGGACTGCGAGGCTTTTATCGTCAATTCGGGGTCGTTTTCAGGGGGGAAAACCGGCGGGACGCGCCCCGCCAGGCGCCTTCCTTTTTGTCCAGGCGGCGACAAAAAGTAAGCAAAAACGCCTTCCCCTGCGGGGGGCATGCGTTCGCGAGTTTGCGGAGCTTTACCAACCGTAGCAACCACACAACTCCGTCGGGCTTCGTGGCACAATCGCGTCTTCGGTCATGGAGTTGTCTGACCGCGAGTTCTCCGTCACTTCACTCTGCGTGGTCAACGGCTCTGGTGGTTTAAATGCTTTTAGACCAGCAGAGCCGGAGTTGCAAAACCGCTTCGCAGACGCGCCGGAACGACCACTACCGCTCGCAGATGGAGCAAACGAAGACGCTCCGCCCTCACTTGAGCAGCGATGATTCGCAAGCACCGTCTCGCCGCGACGGTCGCCCATGCCGGCGGCAGCCCGGCTTTCTTTCGGTTCCTTTCTTAGCCGAATACAGAAAAGTAACTCGTCCGGCGGGACGAGACCCGCCGGTTTTGCAGGCCCCTGTCCCTGAGAATTTTCGCACTCAAAGGGGAAGAGGCGCGTGAAAATCCCTCTGCTTCGAGATATCGAACCGAAGCGGGGTAGAAATTGCGCTGCGGAATCGCGCCGAATGCTCAGATTGGATTCAGTCGCCGGAGCGCGGTGCCCGAGCCACCAGCAGCGCACAAGCAGCCCGGCCAGGACGACGGCAGAAGCCACCTCCCAGGGCCGGCCGCCGGCCGGCCCGCCGGCACTGACCCAATGGGTGATGTCGAGCCCGCTCCAGGCGTAAAGGCGGTTGGTAAGCCAGCCGAGGAGCAGCGAACAGGCGGCGATCGATCCCAGGTAGACGAGGGTGGCCGCGCCCCCCCAGAAGCGGCGGACGCAGGCGATGGTCGCGGCGTTGGTTGCCGGCCCGGCAAGCAGAAAGACCAGCGTGGCGCCGGGAGAGAGCCCCTTGAGGACCAGCGCCGCGGCAATCGGCGTCGAGGCGCTGGCGCAGATGTAGAGGGGAACGCCGATGCCGAGCATCAGCAGCAGCGAGAGCGGCTCGTTCCCCAGGTGGCGGGTGAAGAAGTCCGCGGGCAGCAGGGCGGAGAGAATCCCGGCGACGAGGATGCCGAGGAGCAGCCAGCGGCCGATGTCCTGCAGCAACTCGCCGAAGGCGTATTCGAGCCCAGCGCGCAGGCGCGCAGCAGGTGAGGGGGGCGGGGACGGGGAACCCCCGTCCGGTTTCGGCGGTCAGCCGCAGCCCGGGGCTACCCCGACCTCGGTCGGCGGTTCATCGGGGAGGAGGTTGATCAGCACGCCGGTGACAGTGGCGGTGACAAAGGCGGCCAGCGGCCGCAGCAGGGTCATCAGCGGGTCGAGCAGGGCGTAAGTGATGGCGATGGAATCGACGCCGGTCTCCGGCACCGAGACCAAAAAGGCCGCCGCGGCGCCCTTGCTCGCCCCCTGTTTGCGCAGGGCAACTGCAGCCGGGATTACCCCGCAGGAGCAAAGGGGAAGGGGAATGCCGAACAGGGAAGCCTTGAGTACCGCGCCCAGGGAGTTGCGCCCGAGGTGACGGCTCACCGCCTGCTCGGGGAGCAGGCCCTTGAGCAGGCCGGCGGCGAAGAAGCCGAAGAGGACGTAGGGCGCCGACTCGGCGAAGATTCCCCAGGATGCCCGGACGATGGCGGAAAGCAGCTCAACCATGGCACTGTACCTCGGGGCGGGAAAGGGGCAAGGGGGTTTCCTTTTCGAAATGATTCCGGTATCGTCTTCGGGTTTTCTATCCTAACTCGGAGACGGTGAGAATGGCAAACGACAAGCTGGTGGAAATCTTCTCCGACGGCGCCTGTTCGGGCAATCCCGGACCCGGCGGCTGGGGGACCATCCTGCGCTGGGACGGCCACGTCAAGGAGCTCTCCGGCTACGCACCGGAGACGACCAACAATCGCATGGAGCTGACGGCAGCCATCCAAGGGCTCGCCGCCCTCAAGCGGTCCTGCCGGGTCCACCTGACCACCGACTCCGAGTACGTCAAAAAAGGGATCACCGAGTGGATCGCCGGCTGGGTCAAGCGCGGCTGGAAAAACAGCCAGAAGAAAGATGTCGCCAACCGCGACCTCTGGGAAGAGCTGCTGGAGCAGACCCGCCGCCACCAGGTCGAGTGGCACTGGGTGCGCGGCCACGCCGGCCACGCCGAAAACGAGCGCTGCGATGAACTGGCGCGGGCAGCAATCGCCGCCGGCCGCCAGGAGGGGTAACCCGCAGCCTGCCGTCATCCTCCGTGGACATCGGTTCAATCTGTGATATCCTTCTGAGCGTTTTCCCCGCCGCCGCGCCAGCGCCGCCCGGCCCGTTTTTCCGCTAACCCGAGTCACGCATGTTCCTCGCCGCCGTCGCCAGCACACTGCCCGCCCCCCCCCCGGGGGAGAAGCGCCCCCTGACGCTGCGGCGCTGCTCTCCCTCGGCCTTTACGTGGTCATCGCGGTCGCCCTGGTCGGCACGCTGCTTCTTTGTGCCCGTTTCCTCGGCCGCCGTACCACCAGTCCTCTTAAGGGGGAGGCCTACGAGTCGGGAATCGCGCCCACCGGCCAGGCCAAGCTCGGTGAACCGGTCCCCTTCTACCTGGTGGCGATCTTCTTCATCGTCTTCGACGTCGAGATGATCTTCGTCGTCTCCTGGGCGGTGGCCTGGGATCTGCTCGGCTGGGCCGGTTTCTGGCAAATCACCTTCTTCATCGTCATCCTCTTTGCCGGCCTGGTCTACCTGTGGAAAATGGGCGGCTTGGACTGGGGCCCGCGGATGCACGTGCGGCCCCGCGGCGGGAGGGAGTCATGAGCAGCGAACTGCCGCCGGGCGTCATCCTAGCCAGCCTCGACGACGCCATCAACTGGGGGCGCAAGAACAGCCTCTGGCCGATGTTCTTCGGTCTCTCCTGCTGCTTCGTGGAGATGATGACCAGCATGACGCCGCGCTTCGACCTCGCCCGCTTTGGCGCCGAGGTGCTGCGCGGCTCGCCCCGCGAGGCCGACCTGATGGTCATCTCCGGCACCCCTTTCAAAAAGATGGGGCCGTCGATCCTGCGCCTCTACGAGCAGATGGCCAACCCCAAGTGGGTAATCTCCATGGGGAGCTGCGCCAACTCCGGCGGCATGTACGACGTCTACAGCGTCATCCAGGGGGTCAACCAGATCCTCCCGGTCGACGTCTACGTCCCAGGCTGCCCGCCGCGCCCCGAGGCCTTCATGCAGGGCCTGATGATCCTCCAGGAGAAGATCGCCCGGGAGGAACACCCGGCGCGCCCGGTGCTGGGCCTGTCCGGCGGCAGCGAGGGGACGACGGCGCCGGTGCTGGTCGACGGCGTCAGCAAAAGCCGCGATCCACGCGGTCCCGGCTACGGCAACGCAACTATCCGCGGCACCTCGCTGCAGCACCCCAAATTCTGGCAGAGCCGCTCCGAGGTCATGTGGCGCCCCCCGCAGCCGAAGGTTGTCTTCGCGGATTCGACCGATCTGCTGCGCCGCGCCCTTGCCGGCCGTTTCGGCGATGCGGTCAAGGAGGACCCGGCCGGGCGGGACATGCCGACCTTCGTCACCGACGCGGCCACAGCCCCGCAGCTCCTCCAGTTCCTCAAGGAGCAGGCGCCCAAACGCTTCCGCCGCCTGGAGGACATCACCGCCGTCGACGAGAGCGCCCGCCCCAAGCCCCCGGAGCACGACTTCACCCTCGTCTACCACCTGCTCAGCTTCGACGATCCCGGCTACCTGCGGGTCAAGGTGCCGCTTTCCGGCGAGGAGCCCGAGGCACCGTCGATCACCGGAATCTGGAAGAATGCCGACTGGTACGAGCGCGAGGTCTACGACATGTTCGGCATCCACTTCGCCGGCCACCCCGACCCGCGCCGCATCCTCATGCCCGACTCCTGGCAGGGGCACCCGCTGCGCAAGGAACATCCCTTCCGCGCCACCGAGATGGCCCCCTACACCGCGGCGACCGCGGCGACGATGATCCCCCGTGATGGCGGCGAATTTTTCAAGGGGAAGCGCCTGCCCGAGGACAACGAGACGATGATCCTCAATCTCGGTCCCCATCACCCGGGGACCCACGGCGTGCTGCGCCTGGTATTGCAGCTCGAAGGGGAGGAGATCGTCGATATCGATCCCGACATCGGCTACCACCACCGCGCCGCGGAAAAGATGGGGGAGCGCCAGCACTGGAACCAGTTCATCCCCTACACCGACCGCATCGACTACCTCTCCGGGGTTCTCAATAACCACGCTTATCTCAACGCGGTGGAGACCCTGCTCGGCGTCGAGGTGCCGCCGCGGGCGCAGGTCATCCGGGTGATGCTCGACGAGCTGTTCCGTATCGCCAACCATCTGGTCTGGGTCGGCACCTTCGCCGCCGACGTCGGCGCTATGACCCCGGTCTTCTACGCCTTCGAGTCGCGGGAGAAGATCTTCGACATCGTCGAGATGATCACCGGCGGGCGCATGCACCCCTCCTGGTTCCGCATCGGCGGCGTCCCCGACGACCTCCCCGATGGCTGGAAAACAGTAGTCGATACCTTCACCAAGGATTTCGCCGCCCGCATTCGCGAGTTCGAACAGCTCCTTACGGACGGGCCGATCTTCCGTGCCCGCACCGAGGGGATCGGGGTGATCTCCCGCGACGAGGCGATCGAGTGGGGCCTGTCCGGGCCTAACCTGCGCGCCACCGGCATGGCCTGGGACCTGCGCCGGAGCATGCCCTATTCGAGCTACCAGGATTTCGATTTCGACATCGCCACCGCCAGCGGCGGCGACTCCTTCGCCCGCTACCAGGTGCGCCTCGAGGAGATGCGCCAGAGCCTGAAGATCGTCTGCCAGGCGGCGGAGAAGATGCCCGCCGGGCGCTGGATCGCCGACGACTACCGCTACGTCATCCCGAAGCGCCAGGACGGCCTGCGCGACATCGAAAGTCTGATCCACCACTTTGTCAACGTCACCCGCGGCATGACCCCGCCGGTCGGCGAATGCTACCGGGCGATCGAGTCGGCCAAGGGGGAGTGCGGCTACTACGCCGTCTCCGACGGCAACAACGTCCCCTACCGGATGCGCATCCGCACCCCGAGCTTTGCCCACATGCAGGCGTTGCCGGTGCTGACCCGCGGCTGGCTGGTGGCGGATCTGATCACTATTCTGGGATCGATCGACTTCGTGCTGGCGGACTTGGACCGGTAAACCCACCACGAAGGACACGAAGAAGAGCGGAAGAACATCCAAATCATGTTCGGGGATTAACCAAGTCGATTGTGACTTTCCCCAGTTTTCCCTTCGTGCTCTTCGTGGCTTCGTGGTGGATTGAAGGTTTTCCTAAGATTGAGACGGCAAATGACCGAACTCCTGACCCAGGAACAGATCGACGATTACACGACCCGGGCCGCCTCCGCGGAGCACCCGATGGAGATGGTCATCGACGTGCTTCGCTCGATCCAGGCCAACCACGGCTGGATCCCCGACGAGGGGGTCGAACTGGCGGCACATGTCCTCGGCACCACGCCGATCAGGATCGAGGAGGTGGCGACCTTCTACGATAAGCTCTACCGGCAGCCGGTGGGCCGCAAGGTGATCCACGTCTGCGACTCGATCTGCTGCTGGAGCCGCGGCGGCGAGCAACTCTACTCCTGGCTGCAGCTGAAGCTCGGCATCGCTCCCGGCGAGACCACCGCCGACGGCGCCTTCACCCTGTTGCCGACCTGCTGCCTCGGCGCCTGCGGCGAAGCCCCGGCGATGCTGATCGGCCTCACCACTTACGGCGACCTGACGCCGGAGAAGGTGGACGAGATACTGGAAAAAGAGAAGAGCTAATCCACCACGAAGGCACGAAGGATACGAAGAAGGGCGAAGGAAGGAAAAAAGCGAAATAGCCTCCTGATGACTTCACGATGAAAATCGGAATTCGATTCAGGTTGTGAAATCGCGAACAAATCGAAATTGGATTTTGCTTTTCCTTCGTGATCTTCGTGGCTTCGTGGTGGAATTTCAGGTTTGACAGGTACTTATGACCGACACCCCGCAAATCCTCTTCAAAAACCGCCGCCCCGGCGAGACCGTCTTCCTCGACGGCTACCGCAAGAGCGGCGGCTATAAGGGCCTGGAGAAGGCGCTCAAGACCATGACCCCGGCCGAGGTGCGCGAGACGGTCAAGGACTCGGGGCTGCGCGGGCGGGGCGGGGCGGGCTTTTCCACCGGTCTGAAGTGGTCCTTCTTTCCCGCCGATGCGCCCGGGGAAAAGTACCTGGTCTGCAACGGCGACGAGATGGAGCCGGGGACCTACAAGGACCGGGTGCTGCTGGAGGCCGACCCCCACCAGCTGGTGGAGGGGATGATCATCGCCGCCTATGCCCTGCAGGTCCCGGTCGGCTACATCTTCATCCGCTTCGCCTACGAGGCGGCACGCAGCTGCCTCGAGCGGGCTATCGCCGAGGCGAAAGAGGCCGGCTACCTGGGCAAGGACATTCTCGGCAGTGGTTTTTCCTGCGAACTGCACGTCCATGGCAGCGCCGGGCGCTACATCTGCGGCGAGGAGACCGCCCTGCTCAACAGCCTCGAGGGGAAGCGTGCCAATCCGCGCAGCAAACCCCCCTTTCCGGCGGTCAGGGGGCTCTTCGACAGGCCGACCACGGTCAACAACGTCGAGACCCTGGCCAACATCCAGCACATCGTCACCGGCGGCGCCGATTGGTTCCAGTCGCTGGCAGCCACGGAGAAGGGAGCGGGGACCAAGCTCTACGGCCTCTCCGGGCACCTGGAAAAGACCTCCTGCCTGGAGCTGCCGCTCGGCACCACGGTACGGGAGATCGTCGAGGTTCACGGCGGCGGCGTCTGGCAGGGGCGCAGGTTCAAGGCCTGCCTCCCCGGCGGCGCCTCGACCCCCTACCTGACCGCAGAACATCTTGACACTCCCCTCGACTTCGAGGGGCCGGAGACGGTTGGCAGCCGCCTCGGCACCGCCGGGGTGACGGTCTTCGACGAGACCACCTGCATGGTCCGGGCGACCCTCAACCTCAACCGCTTCTTCGCCCGCGAGAGCTGCGGCTGGTGCACCCCCTGCCGCGACGGCCTCCCCTACATCAACTGGCTGCTGGAGAAGCTCGAGCGCGGGGAGGGGACGGTGGAGGACATCGAGAATCTGCGCGGCCAGATCCGCAACATCAACGGCCGCACCTTCTGTGCCCTGGCGATGGGCGCCATGGGTCCGGTGGAGAGTCTGCTGCGGCTCTTCGAAGAAGAAGTGATGGACCATATCCGGCTAGGGAGATGTCCCCTGGCGAAAAGCTGAAAGGCCCATTCGTGGGTTTTAAAAAAGATCTGGACTTATGCCGACCCTGACCATCGACAACCAGAGCGTCACCGTTCCCGCCGGAGCCAACGTCCTCGAGGCGGCGAAGCGGCTCGGCATCGTCATCCCCCACTTCTGCTACCACGAGGCGCTGGGGGCGGTGGGAGCCTGCCGGTTGTGCGCCATGAAGTTCGTGGAGGGGCCGGTCAAGGGAATCCAGATGTCCTGCATGGTCGAGGCCAAGGACGGCATGGTGGTTTCCACCGTCGACGAGGCCTCCGTCGAGCAGCGCGCTTACGTCATCGAGTGGCTGATGATGAACCACCCCCACGACTGTCCGGTCTGCGACGAGGGGGGTGAATGCCAGTTGCAGGACATGACCGTCGCCGGCGGCCATGGCATCCGTCGCTATCGCGGACCGAAACGGACCTACCGCAACCAGGACCTCGGCCCGTTCATCGTCCACGAGATGAACCGCTGCATCCAGTGCTACCGCTGCGTGCGTACCTACCAGGACTATTGCGGCGGCGACGACTTCGGCGTCATGGGCTCCCGCGACCGTCTCTACTTCGGACGCTTCCGCGACGGCCGTCTGGAGAGCCCTTTCTCCGGCAACATCGTTGATGCCTGCCCGACCGGGGTCTTCACCGACAAGACCTTCCGTTTCAAGTCCCGCTTCTGGGACCTGCAGGAGGCGCCTTCGGTCTGCCCCCACTGCAGCCTCGGCTGCGCCGTCGTCCCCGGCGCCCGCTACCGGGAGCTGCAGCGGATGCGCGGCGGCGTCAACCAGCACACCAACGGCTTCTTCATCTGCGACCGCGGCCGCTTCGGCTATGGCCACGCCAACCACCCGGCGCGGCCGCGCCACCCGCGGGTCGACGGCGCCAAGGTCGACTGGTCCGAGGCGCTGCTGGTTCTGCGCGGACGGATTGCCGGGCAGATCAACGCCCACGGTGCGCAGAGCGTTGCCTTTCTCGGCTCGCCGCGGGCGGCGCTGGAGGCCAACTGGGCCCTCGGCGAGTGGGCTCGGCAGCTCGGCAGCTCCAGGCTGACTTTCGATCCCCATCCGCAGCGCGACCATGCCGCGCGCACCCTGGCGGCCGGCCTCGGCGATCTGGCGCGCAGCCAGGAGGAGATCCGCCACAGCGATTTCCTGCTGCTGGTCGGCGCCGACCCCCTCGCCGAGGGGCCGATGCTGGCGCTGGCGATCCGCCAGGCGGTGCGCGCCGGGGCCCACGTCGCCGTTCTCGATCCGCGGCCGGTGCAGCTTCCCTGCGCCGCCGCCCACCTGCCGCTGGCCCCGGAGCAGCTGCCGGCGGCGCTGGACGCCCTCCTTGCCGGCGACTATGCCGCCTTCAGCCGCCAGCAGCAGAGCGTCCTCGCCGGCATCGCCGCCCGCCTGCAGGAGGCCAAAAGCCCGGTGCTGATCGGCGGCGGCGACCTGCTCGGCACCGCCGGCATCGCCGCCCTGCTTGCCGCGGCGCGAACCCTCGATCGCCCGGAGCGGCGCTGCGGCGCCAGCGTCCTGCTCGCTGCACCCAACAGCTACGGGGCAGCGCTGCTGGCCGGCGACGGGCCCGACGCCGACACCCTGCTCGATGCCATCCTCGCCGGGAAGGTAAAGAGCCTCATCTGCCTGGAGAACGATCCGTTTCTCGACCATCCCGATCCGGGGCGGGTTGAAGCGGCGCTGGCCCGCCTCGAGCTGGTGGTGGTGCTCGATTGCGTTCCCGGCCAGGCGGCGCAGCGCGCCCACATTTTTTTGCCGACCACCGTCACCGCCGAGGGCGCTGGCAGCTACGTCAACCAGGAGGGGCGACAGCTTGCCTTCGCCTCGACTTTCGAGCCCGGTGTCCCGATCCGGGTCACCGGCGAGGGGGACCATCCACCCCGCAGTTTCCGCCTCGACACCCCCGGTGATGAGCCGCGCCCGGCCTGGGCGGTTCTTTCCGCTCTGTCCGGTGCCAACCGCAGCCTCACAGGCCTGCGCCGGGAGCTGGCCGCCGCCGATCCGCGCTTCGCCGGATTGCCCGGGCTCGCCCCCGAGGACGGCGGCGTCCGCGTCGCCGGGGAGGGAGTGCAACGGCTCCCGGGGACAGCGCAGACCGCCACCGGGGTCGCGGAAGGGTCGCTGCGCCTGCTGCCGGTGGAGAGCTTCGTCGGCTCCGAGCTTCTCTCCAGCCTCTCCGCCCCCCTGACGCCGCTGCGTCCGGAAGCGGCGGTGCTGCTCCATCCCGCCGACGCCGGGCGCCTCGGCCTCGCCGCCGGCGCCAGTGCGCGGCTTACCACCCGCTTCGGCCACCTGCAGGCGACGGTGCGCCTCGAGGAAGGGATGGCCCCGGGGCTGGCCATCGTCCCGCGGCTGCGCGGCAGCGGCCTCGAATGCCTGGTCCCCGGCGGGCCGCTCCTCGACTGCGCGCTGGAGAAGGGGGGAGACGCATGAATCCCCTGCTGATCACCCTGATCCTGATCCTGGTCAAGCTCGGCCTTGTCTTTGGCGTCATTCTCACCCTGGCCGCCTACCTGGTCCTTGCCGAGCGCAAGTTGCTCGGACGCATGCAGCTGCGCTACGGCCCCAACCGGGTCGGTCCCTTCGGTGCTCTGCAGCCGCTGGCCGACCTGATCAAGATGCTGACCAAGGAAGATGTCTGCCCGGCCAGCGCCGACAAGTGGCTGTTCATGCTCTCGCCGGGGCTGGCGGCGGTGACCGCCATTCTCGCCTTCGCCGTGGTCCCTTTCGGCCCGCCGATCACTCTCTTCGGCCAGCGGGTGCCGCTGGTGGTCTGCGACCTCAACGTCGGCGTCCTCTACTTTCTCGGCCTCTCCTCGCTGGCGGTCTACGGCATCGCCCTCGGCGGCTGGGCCTCCAACTCCAAGTATGCCCTGCTCGGGGCGATTCGCGGCCTCGCCCAGCTGATCTCCTACGAGCTCTCCATGGGCCTGGCGGTAGTGCCGGTGATCCTCGGCGCGCGCTCCTTCTCCCTCACCGACATCGTCAATGCCCAGAACCCCTGGCCCTTCGCCGTGACCCAGCCGCTGGCCTTCCTGATCTTCGTCGTCAGCGTCGCTGCCGAATCGAAACGCACCCCCTTCGACATCCCCGAGGCGGAGAACGAACTGGTCGCCGGCTACCACACCGAGTACTCGGGGATGCGCTTCGGCCTGTTCTTCGTCGGCGAGTACATCAACATGATCATCCTCGGCGCGATGACCACCGTCTTCTTCCTCGGCGGCTGGCACGGGCCGCTGCTGCCGCCGGTGGTCTGGTTCGCCATCAAGGTGCTGGCGGTCAGCTTCGTCTTCATCTGGATCCGTGGCACCCTGCCCAGGCTGCGCTACGACCAGCTGATGCACTTCGGCTGGAAGATCCTGGTGCCGCTGGCACTGCTCAACGTCATCGTCACCGGGGCGGTATTCTTGTTGCTGCAAGGCTAGGCATTATCGGTCCTATCCGACCGATGGAAAAAAGGCAGAATCCATGAACCTCTGGCGCGACATTCGCGGGACCCTCGAACCCTTCTGGGTGACGCTGCGCAACATGCTGCGCAAACCGGTGACGATCCAGTACCCGGAACAGAAGCGCACCCCCTTTCCGCGCTACCGGGCGCGCATCGTCCTGACCCGCGATCCCCAGGGGGACGAGCGCTGCGTCGCCTGCTACCTCTGTTCTGCCGCCTGCCCGGTCGACTGCATCTCGATGCAGGCCGCCGAGCGCGAGGACGGCCGCCGTTACGCCGCCTGGTTCCGCATCAACTTCACCCGCTGCATCTTCTGCGGGCTGTGCGCCGAGGCCTGCCCGACCCTGGCGATCCAGATGAGCCCTGACTACGAGATCTGCAACCGCGACCCGATGAAGCTGGTCTACGAGAAGGAGGACCTGCTGATCGAGGGGGGCGGCAAGGACAGTGAGTACGACTTCTACGCCCACGCCGGCATCGGCGTCGCCCAGCCGCGCGGCGAGGGGGCGGAGGAGAGCCCGATGGTGGACATAAGGTCCAACCTGCCGTAAGGCAGTTTTGAGGTATGAATTTTAAGTTTTAAGTTAACCCAAAACACAAAACCTAAAACTCAAAACGGACTTTTCATGGCCTCTGCACTCTTCTACATCCTTTCCGCCGTGGCCCTGGTCGCGACCGGGCTGTGCATCACGCGCCGCAACCCGGTGCACGCGGTCATCTACCTGGTCAACGCCTTCTTCGCCCTGGCGCTCCTCTTCTACCTGCTCGGCGCACCCCTGGTGGCGGCCTGGGAGGTGATCATCTACGCCGGCGCGATCATGGTGCTGTTCATGTTCATCATCATGATGCTGGAACTCGCCCCGACGCAGCAGGTCGGCGGGCCGGGCTGGCACCAATGGGGGCCGGTGGTGGCGCTTTCGGTGGTGCTGGTCGTCTGTACCCTGCTGCTGATCGCTGCCGACTCCGGCGGCGCCGCCGGAGTGCCGCGCTACTTCGCCTCGCCGCGGGTCTTCGGCTATGCCCTCTTCAAGCAGTACGCCTTGGCGGTGGAGATCGTCTCCTTCCAGCTCCTCTTCGCCGCGGTTGGGGCCTTCTACGTCGGCAAGACCGAGTGGGGGAGCAGGCCCCGCAAGGAGCAGCCATGATCGTGCCGATCGGTCATATCCTGGCGGTTTCCGGGGCGATGTTCCTGATGGGCCTGGCCTGCATCCTCGGCCGCCGCAACCTGATCATGATCCTGATCGGCGCCGAGATCATGCTCAACGCCGTCGGCCTGGCGCTGGCCGGGGGGAGCGCCCTCTGGCAGAATGTCGACGGCCAGGTCTTCGTCATCTTTCTGATGGCCATGACCTCGGCCGAGGTCTCCATCTCCCTGGCTATGGTCGTCTACCTGCGCAAGCGCAAGGGGACGGTCGACGCCGACGCCTTCGACGGAATGCAGGGATGAACGAGTCGCTTCTCTTTTTGATACCGCTGATGCCGCTGCTCTGCGGGGTGCTCAACACCCTGTTCGGCATGCGCCTGCCGCGACTCCTCTCCGAGGCGCTGGCAGTCTTCGGCGTCCTCTTCGCCGCGGTTTTGACCAGTCTCTTCTGGTTCCGCGCCGAAGGCAGCGGCACCAGCTCCACCCTCTACACCTGGATGGCGGCCGGCGATCTGAAGGTTCCGCTGACCATCCTCTTCGACCACCTCTCGGCGACCATGGCGCTGATGGTGACCTGGGTCTCGACCCTGATCCACCTCTACGCCGTCGGCTACATGCACGAGGAGGAGGACTACGCGCGTTTCTTCGCGCTTTTGAACCTCTTCGTCTTCGCCATGCTGACCATCGTCCTCGCCGACAACCTGCTGCTGCTCTTTCTCGGCTGGGAGGGGGTCGGCTTCTGCTCCTACGGCCTGATCGGCTACTGGTACCGCAAGGGGGAGAACGCCGATGCCGGGCGCAAGGCGTTTCTGGTCACCCGGGTCGGCGATGTCTTCTTCGCCGTCGCCATGCTCTGGCTCTTTTCCCTGTTCGGCACCCTGTCGCTCTCCGGCATCAACGCCCAGGCCACCACCCTGGCTCCGGCGACCCTGACCGCGCTGACCCTGCTGCTGCTGGGCGGCGCCTGCGGCAAGAGCGCCCAGCTGCCGCTGATGACCTGGCTCCCTGACGCCATGGCCGGTCCGACCCCGGTCTCGGCGCTGATCCACGCCGCGACCATGGTCACCGCCGGGGTCTACCTCCTCTGCCGGCTCTTCCCGCTGGTCTCTCTCTCCCCCTTCGGCATGGCGGCGATCGCCACCGTCGGCGCCGCCACCGCCCTTTATGCGGCGACCTGCGCTCTCGCCCAGCGGGAGATCAAGAAGGTGCTGGCCTACTCGACGATGAGCCAGATCGGCTACATGTTCCTCGCCGTCGGCGCCGGCTCGGTAACCGGGGCGATGTTCCACCTTTTCACCCATGCCTTCTTCAAGGCTCTGCTGTTCATGGGTGCCGGCTGCGTCATCCACCTCTGCGGCGGCGAGAACGACATCCACCGCATGGGCGGCCTGGCGCGCAAGGCGCCCTACCTCTTCGCCTGCTTCCTCGCCGGGGCCCTCTGCCTGGCCGGGGTGCCGCTGACCGGCGGCTTCTTCTCCAAGGACATGATCCTGCTCGCCACCTTCACCCAAGGCGGACTCTACTACCGGGTGCTCTGGGGGGTGGGGGCGTTCACCGCCCTGCTCACTGCGGTCTACACCTTCCGCCTCGTCTACCTGGTCTTCGGCGGGTCACCGCGGGTCGAGCGCCATGACCATCCGCTGCCGGGGGTCATGCTCTGGACGTTGCTGCCGCTGGCGCTGCTCGGACTCGGCGGCGGCCTCTTCGACCTGCCGGGGCTCTACGGCGGCAAGGAACTGCTCGGCCAGCTCTACGCAACCGGCGGCGGCCGCGAGCTGGCAGCCGGCCACGGCCTGGAGCTGAAGCTGGCGGGACTGGCGGCGCTGCTGGTCCTTTGCGGCTGGCTGCTCGCCCACTGGCGCTACCGGCGCTACGGCGAGGAACTGCCCGGCGCGAAGAGCCGTTTCCTGCTGCGCGGCTGGCAGGCCGACGCGGCGGTCGAGGCCGTGCTGCTGCGCCCCTTCCGTTCCCTGGCCCTGTTCTTCTGGCAGGGGGGGGACGGGGCGCTGATCGACGGCTTCCTCGATGGTCTCGCCCGCGGCTGCTACGGCGTGGGCGGCCGGCTGCGGCTGATCACCAGCGGCCGGCTTTCCACCTACCTGCAGGCGCTGGCCTGGGGGCTGCTGCTGATGCTCGGCTGGCTGCTGCTGGTCATGGTCAGCCGGGGAGGGGCGTGATGAACCCGCTGCAGACCTTCCCCTGGCTCTCCCTGCTGATCTTCCTGCCGTTGGCCGGGGCGCTCATCTGCCTCCTTCGCCGCGACGCTGCGGAGGTACGGGCGCTGGCGCTGGCAATCACCACGGCGGTTTTCGGCTTCGCGGTCTGGCTCTTCGCCCGCTTCCCCCACGGCGGCAGCGGCTGGCTGCTGGCCGAGGACCACGCCTGGATCCCCCGCTTCGGCATCCGCTACAGCCTCGGCCTCGACGGCCTGTCGCTGCTGATGGTGCTGCTCACCGCCTTTCTGCTGGTGATCGCGGTGCTGGTCTCCTGGAACGCCGTCGAGCGCCACGCCCCCTTCTACTACGCCCTGCTGCTGGTCATGGAGACCGGCATCCTCGGCGTCTTCCTCTCCCTCGACCTGATCCTCTTCTACCTCTTCTGGGAGCTGATGCTGATCCCGATGTTCTTCCTGATCGGGGTCTGGGGGCACGGCCGGCGCATCTACGCCGCGGTCAAGTTCTTCCTCTTCACCCTCGCCGGCAGCCTGCTGATGCTGGTGGCGATCCTGGTCCTCTACTTCGTCCACGGCAAGCAGAGCGGCGATTACACCTTCGCCCTCGCGGCGCTCAAGCAGACCAGCCTTGCCGGCACGCTCCCCTGGTACCTCTACGGCGCCTTCGTCGCCGCCTTCGCAGTCAAGGTACCGCTGGTGCCGGTGCACACCTGGCTCCCCGATGCCCACACCGAGGCGCCCACCGCCGGCTCGGTGATCCTCGCCGGCCTGCTGCTCAAGACCGGGGTCTACGGCCTGTTGCGCTTCGCCTTTCCGCTCTTTCCCGGTCCGGCCATGGCGAGCCTGCCGCTGCTCGGCGTGCTGGGGCTCGTCGGGATCTTTTACGCCGCCTGGATCGCCACCGTGCAGGCCGACGCCAAGCGCCTGGTCGCCTACTCCTCGGTCGCCCACCTCGGCTTCGTCATCATCGGCCTCGCGGCCTGGAACGCCACCGCCCTCTCCGGCAGCATCCTGCAGATGGTCAACCACGGCATCACCACCGGGGCGCTGTTCGCCATGGTCGGGATGATCGACGCCCGGGCCAAGACCCGCCGCCTCGACAGCCTCGGCGGGTTGTGGGCGCGGGTGCCGGTGCTCTCGGCTTTCTTCCTGTTCTTCTGCCTCGCCTCGCTTGGGCTGCCCGGCCTCAACAACTTCACCGGCGAGATCATCATCCTGCTCGGCACCTTCAAATCCCGCCCGGAGCTGGCGATCCCCGCCGCCGCCGGGGTGGTGCTGGCCGCCGCCTACACCCTGCGCCTGCTGCGCGAAATCCTCTGGGGCGAGCCGCTGGGGCGCGACCCCTGGCCCGACCTCTCCTTTCGCGAGGGGCTGATCCTGGTGCCGCTGGCGATCCTGGTGGTCTGGCTCGGCCTCTACCCGGCGACCTTCCTCGCCCCCATCGGTGAGCCGGTGCGGCAGCTGCTGCACGGCGCCACCCAGGCCGCCCTGCAAGGAGGTCTGCCGTGAGCGCCGTCCAGCTCTACGCCCTGCTGCCGATCCTGATCCTCGCCCTGGGGGCCACCGCCGTCCTGATGGTCGGCGCCTGGTGGCCGGCGCGCCGCCCGCTGCTCCTTGCCGGCGTCGCCCTGGCGCTGGCCGCGGCGCTCACCGCCGGCGGCTGCGTGCCCTCCGTGACCGAGGTCGCCGGGCTCTACGGCACCGGCCCCTACGCCCGCTTCTTCGCCGTGCTCTGGAGCCTGGTGGCGGCGCTGACTTTACTCCTCTCGCTGCGCTACGGCGACGAGCGCGACTTCCCCGGCGGCGAATACGTCTCCCTGGTCCTGTTCGCCGCCGCCGGCATGGGGCTGCTCTCGGCGGCGACCTCGCTGATCGGCATCTTCCTCGGCCTGGAGACCTTCACCCTCGCCCTCTACATCCTCATCGCCTTCAACAAGACCAGCGCGGCCGGCGCCGAGGCCGGCCTCAAGTACCTGGTCCTCGGTGCCGTGGCCACCGGCTTTCTCGCCTTCGGCATCGCCCTGATCTACGTCACCGCCGGCACCTTCCACCTCCCCGAGGCGTTGGGCGCGGTCGCCGACGGCGGCGGGCTGCGCCCCGTCGCCCTGCTCGGGTGGGGGATGCTGCTGGTGGCGATCGGCTTCAAGGTCTCGCTGGTCCCCTTCCACCTCTGGACCCCGGACGTCTACCAGGGCGCCCCGGCGCCGGTCACCGGCCTGCTCTCCAGCGGCTCCAAGGGGGCGGTCTTCGCCGCGCTGGTGACCCTCCTCGCCGGCTTTTCCGGCCGCGCCGAGCTGACGCCGCTGCTCTGGGCGCTGGCCGCGGTGACGATGCTGGTCGGTACTCTCTGCGCCCTGCCGCAGCAGAACGTCAAGCGCATGCTCGCCTACTCCTCGGTGGTGCACATGGGCTACGTGCTGCTCGGGCTGCTCGCCGGTGGCAAGGACGGCAGCTCGGCGGTGGTCTTCTACCTGGTCGCTTACAGCGTGGTCAGCGTTGGCGCCTTCGGCGTCGTCGCCTCCTTCACCGCCGGCGGCGAGGAGCCGATGGACTACGCCGACTGGCGCGGCATCGGTTACCGCCACCCGTTCCGCGCCGGGGCGCTGGCGGTCTTCCTCTTCTCCCTCGCCGGCATCCCGCCCACCGCCGGCTTCATCGGCAAGCTCGGCATCTTCTACGCTGCGGTGCGCGCCGACTACCTCGGCCTGACCCTGCTCGCCATTCTCGCCTCGCTGGTTTCCCTCTACTACTACCTGCGGCTGGTGATCGTGATGTTCATGAGCGACCAGACCGCCCCCGACCTGTCCCCCGGCAGCAGCCACGAGCACGCCGCCCTGGCGGTCTGCCTCGGCGCCGCGCTGCTGCTCGGCGTCTTCCCCGGACCGCTGCTCAACCTGATCGGGACGATCCTGCCGTAAGGGGCTGGAGCTGTTGACAGATGGAGAGGGTTGAGGGTATTTAACAGGGGTGTCGGGGCCGGGAGGGGAAGCGATGCCCGATCAGAATTTAAAAATTAGATGCTGGAAGAAAGGCCGTCCGGTCAGCATTGCTGATGGGCGGCTGTTTTTGTTTTTTCCGGGGCGGAATCGTCGTGATTTTTCTCCATTTGGCACCAGATCCGGATCCGAATGAAGGAAGAGGAATGACCATTCTTTTTTTTGACATGCCATCAATGTCTTAGGCGCTCTGCGTGGAGGAGAAATGCGGCATTCAAAGGTTTTTCGTTGGGTGATCATTGGCGTTTGTTCCCTGCTGCTGGCCTCTTGCGGCGACGGTGGGGGCAGCAGCGAGGAGGGAGTCCAGGTCGTCCAGATGGCGGGGGGCGCCACGCACAGCGTGTTCCTGAAAAGCGACGGGACCCTCTGGAGTTGCGGGAGCAATGAGCGAGGGCAACTGGGTGAAGGAACCTTCGTCAACAGGGTAAACCTGGCCCAAGTTGGTGCCGATAACGATTGGGCGACCATCGTCAGTGGATATTTCCACAACCTGGCCCTGAAGTCCGACGGCACCCTGTGGGCATGGGGGAGAAATGATTACGGACAATTGGGTGACGGCACCGAGGTGGACAGGGAAAGCCCGGTTCAAGTGGGAACCGATGCCGACTGGGCCAAAATTAGTGGGAAACTGATCCACAATGTCGCCATCAAAACCGATGGAACCCTCTGGATATCAAAGGATACCGGAGGTTTTGTGCAAGTCGGCGGTGACCGGAACTGGAAGGATGCGGTCGCGGGTGGAGAATATACCGTCGCGCTGAAAACGGATGGAACCCTCTGGGCATGGGGCAGCAATTATTCCGGCCAGTTGGGAGACGGAACAACCTCGGACCGGACTGACCCGGTGCAAATCGGCAACGACAATGACTGGATTGGTGTTACTGCCGGATATGCACATACCCTGGCCATAAAATCCGACGGGACCTTGTGGAGTTGGGGGATGAATTTTTCCGGCCAACTTGGCGATGGCTCAACCGCCGAGCGACCGAGTCCTGTGAAGGTCGGGAGTGATACCGACTGGGTAGCCATTTCCGCCGGATATGATCACTCGGTCGCATTGAAAGGTGATGGAACCGTCTGGGTCTGGGGGAACAACTCTCTTCGTCAACTTGGCGGAAGCCTCGTCCCCAAAAGCCCCATCCCACTACAGGTTGGCAACGAAACCGACTGGGTTGCCATTACCGCGGGACAGGATTTTACCTTAGCGAGAAAAGCCGATGGAACGATCTGGAGTTGGGGGTCCAATTACGAGGGTCAGCTTGGGCAAGGGATAAAGGGGAACAAGGAGTTCCCCGTCCAGGTGGGAAATGCAGACAATTGGAGTACGGTCAGTGCCGGTTCGGGTCATGTACTGGCCCGCCAGGCCGATAATTTGTGGTGGGGGTGGGGATTCAATTACTACGCTCAGGTTGGAGATGGTACCATTATGAACCGGGAAGTCCCGACTCCGCTTGCCGACCAGAGCGATTGGCGGGAGGTTGCTCTCGGTGGTACCTACACCTGCGCCATTAAATCTGACGGGACCCTCTGGGCCTGGGGTGAGGTTCCCGACGGGACATACTTCCCACCGGTAGTCGAAACGCCGACCCAGGTAGGATCGGATGCCGATTGGGCAATACTGGCGACAAAAAGTGCGTCGTATGTCGTGCTGATAAAAGCGGGTGGGACCCTCTGGGCCTGGGGATTGAATGACGACGGCCAGCTCGGTCAGGGGGACACCTTGACAAGGTCGGCTCCGGTCCAGATTGGGAACGACAGTGATTGGACCGCAGTCAGTACGGGAGTCGGGTACAGCCTGGCCTTGAAAAGTGATGGATCGTTGTGGGGCTGGGGATTTAATGGCCTCGGGCAGCTGGGTCTTGGCGATACGGCGAATCGACTGACGCCTGTTCAGGTGGGAGCCGACCACGATTGGGACAAGATCGCCAGTGGAGTCTGGTTCAATATTGCCAGGAAAACCGATGGAACCCTGTGGGCATGGGGAAGAAATGACCTGGGACAGCTTGGCATCGGGAATACCGTGAACCAGCTTCTGCCGGTACAGGTCGGGACAAACTCCAACTGGCTGGCCGTCTCGGCAGGAATCGATTATGTCGTGGCGTTGAAGGAAGACGGCAGCCTTTGGAACTGGGGGACCGTTTATGATTATCAACCCACCGTCACCAGTCCGGCACAGGTGGGCTCGGATCGCGACTGGACCGCCGCAGTTGCAGGTGGCTACTCCGGTATGGGTCTGAAATCTAACGGTACCCTGTGGGGGTGGGGGGCAAATAATTGGGGGCAACTTGGCGACGGTACCGCATTTGAAGAAATACCGAGCCAGGTCGTTTTTCCATGATGCATTGATCCCAAAATGGACCTCCTAAGGAAAGCGGAACGCGCGCGGGGTGTCTTTGTTGGTATCCGGAGGGGGGGCGATGAATTGTCTTTTTGTTTGGCTGTCACTATCGCTGTTGCTGGGGGGGGTGCGTCAGCTCGGCCATCATTCCGCCCAAGGAGGTGACGGGCAACCTGAAGGAAGCCTGGATCGTCGCCATGGAACCGCATCCCCTCGGTGTCCCGCCGAAATTTAATTCCGTGATGCTGGGATCGGGCGGTTCCATCGAGGCGGCACGTGGGTTTGCCCTCTTCAACTCCATCGCCATTCTGGCCGAGCTGCCGGCAGCCTCCTGGCGCGGCGGACAGATTTCCCAATCCTATCAGTCATTGCTGGACCGGAACGGAGTCTGGGTTCCCACCCAGGTGCTGGCCAGGGAAGTTCAGGCCCAGCTCGGCGCCCATGGGTATCGGACCGCGGTGGCGCAACACCTGAAATCGATTCCGGGAATGAAGAACCGCGGCAATACCGCCACGATGGAGAACTGGCTGGGACCCATCCGGGACTGGTACAACGACACCAGCCCCGTTCCCAATTATGGCGATATCCATAACGATCAACCGATGTTCGTGCTGGAAGTCGGGGTGATCAACTACGAGATCGAACCGGGCGGAGAACTGCTGGTCCAGGTCGCGATGAGGATGATCGACCCGGCGAGCGGCAAAGTGATCGGCCGCACGCGGGCGGCGAACAACCGGGACATGCCGAAGCTGGGACCGCTCGACCTTGCCTTTGCTGGCGACGCCGGTCGCTTCAAGGATGCCTTTTTGGGAGCCGGGCAAAAGCTCTCCGGAAAGTGTCTTGCCGAGCTGGGGTTGTTGCCGCCCGGCGGTGAATGAATCCCGGCTTTCGGACGGCTGCAGGTCCTGCCGTCTTCATCAAGGCACCACGGGCAAGGAAAGGAACAGCATGGGCTTCACCCTCGAAGACATCGTCCCCTGGGGACGCTCCTACGGGGAATACCTCGCCATGTTCGCCCTTGCCGGAGACGATCTGCAGCGGCACATTCTTGGTTGCGGCGACGGGCCGGCGGCCTTCAACGCGGAGCTGACCGGGCAAGGTGGCAGGGTCGTTTCCGTCGATCCGCTCTACGCCTTCGACGCGGCGCAGATCCGCGGCCGCATCGCCGCCACATGCGAGACCGTCCTGGCCCAGGCGCGGGAGAACCGGGACGACTACGTCTGGGAGGTCATCCCCTCAGTGGAAGAACTGGGCCGGTTCAGGATGGCCGCGATGGCGACGTTCCTGGCGGATTACGGAGCTGGCAAGGGGGCTGGCCGCTACGTTGCCGGAGCACTGCCGTCGCTGCCCTTTGCCAATGGGAGTTTCGACCTGGCGCTCTCCTCTCATTTCCTGTTCCTGTACAGCAACCAGCTCTCGACCGAATTCCACCTCCAGGCGCTGCGGGAGATGCTGCGCGTCGCGCGCGAGGTGCGGGTTTTTCCCCTGCTGACCCTGGACGGCAAGCCCTCGCCTCACGTTGCGCCAGTAACGGCGGAACTGGCCAGCGGGGGTTACGGCGTCGAGCGCCGGCGCGTCCCCTACGAGTTCCAGCGCGGCGGCAACGAGATGCTGGTGATCCGGCGGGGCTGAAGGCCAGCGGAGCGACAGGTGTGGGAATTGCATCGGGTGAAGACGCGGAAGGTTTCCGAACCTGATTAGGTCGGATTCTCACCAAGGGAGATTTCCTTCTTGGGAAAGGGCCGCTAAAGGGGCCTTAAAGTCGGCGGGTCTCGTCCCGCCGGACGAGTTACTTTTCTGACTCGGTTCAGAAAAGTAACCAAAAGAGCCCGGGCTACCGCCGGCATGAAAGACTGTCGCGGCGGGCCGAGCTTGCGAATTACTTGTGCTTTAGCTGACGGCTGCGCGTCTCTGGGCGCTCCAATTTCGTAGGGTGGCGGTCATTCCGGCATGCTGCGAGGCTCTTGCAAACACCGGCGCTGCTTGGTTTTAAAAGCCTTTAAACCACCAGCGCTTCTGAACGCGCAGAACAAAGGTGAAAAAATGCATGCGGCCAACGGTCGGTGAGCGGAGACGCGACGTTACCACGGAGCGCAGCCGATCTTGGATGTTGCCACGGTTGTTCAATGCTCCGCAATCTAGCGTACGCATGCCCCCCGCAGGAGAAACCGCTTTTTGCCTCCTTTTTGTCGGCTTACAAAAAGGAGGGCGCCTGGCGGGGCGCGTCCCGCCGGTCTGAATTGCCTGCCCAGGCTGGGAAATTCTTCCCGCGAGGACAAGTCCATCCCCCTTTCGTAAGGGAGGACTTTGCGGGATCTGAGGCTGGAACCTAATCAGGTTTCCGGATATCCTAGTAATTCACGTGAGTTTCACTTTCCGGGGCCGGCTTGGTCCCGCTCTTGCCCATCGGGAGGGAAGATGAAAAAGTTCATCGTGGTTATCGTGATCGTGTTGCTCGGCGCTGTCGGCTGGGCCGGAGCGACCTATGTCATCGGCGCCAAGGCCGAAAAGGAATGCAACAAGATTGTGGAACGCTACCAGCACTGGGGGCCCATGACCCTCAGCCTGGAAAGTTACCAGCGCGGTTTTCTCACCTCCAGGGCGCGAACCGTGGTCACCATGACGGTGCCCAAGGTTGGGAAGGAGCAAGGAGCTGCCGCCGGGCAGGAGAGGCAGGCGGAAACGGTGCAGGTGGCATTCGAGCACACCGTGCACAACGGCCCCTTCCCGGGCGGCAGCGGACCCGGCCTGGCCGTGATCGAAACCCGGCTGGTGGACATCTCGCCCGGCCACGAGGAGTTCGCAAAGCTGCTGAAGCGGTTTCCCTGGCTGCAGGATCCCCTGATGGTGTCAACGATCGCTTTCGACGGCACCGAGCACAACCGGATGGACATCCCGGTCCTGGAGAGCCAGATCGACGGCGAGCAGATCCACTGGGGCGGGCTGACCATCGACGCCACCTTCTCCCCCCGAAACAAGACCCTGGCCGGCACCTTCTCGATGCCGGGCCTGGACGTTCATGGGGATGACGGCACGCTGAGCTGGGCTGGCGCCAACGGCAAGATCGCCATGACCGAGGCGCTGCCGCTGGTCTATGTCGGCACCAGCGAGGCCCAAATCGGAACCCTGAAAATGGATATGGCGGAAAAGAAGGGGGAGGGCCGGGTCGCGTTCGAGATGAAGGGGTTCGAGGTTTCCTCCTCCAGCAGCTGCAAGGACGGGCTGGTGGAGGGAGTGCAGAATATGACCTTCGACGGGCTGACCATGGCCGGGCAGACCTACGGCCCCGGAGCCCTCGAGGTCGAGGTGAAGAACCTCGACGGCGCGGCCCTCGGGGCGTTTCAGCAGCAGGTTCGTGAGCTCTACCGCGACCCGCAGAGCACCCGCCCCGAGGAGCTGATGGGGCGACTCCTTCCCCTCTATGGTCAACTGCTCACGAAGCTGGCGGCGGGCAACCCGCAGCTGAATATTCGCCGGCTCCACTTCGCCACGCCGATGGGGGATGTCGACGGCAGCCTGCTGGTCAGCTTCGAGGGCGGGCAGGGGATGGCTACGCAAAATCCCGCGGTCCTGCTCCAGGGGATCGAGGCCCAGGCCGACCTGGCGGTTCATGAAAAGCTGGCCAGGCTCATGCTGGCCAACAGCGTCGAGGGGCAGCTGAAGTCGGCCCGCAAGGCGGGGCGGATTCCGGACTACAGCGACAAGCAGATCGCCGAGCTGGCCCAAAAGCAGGCGGGCGACCGGCTCGAGGCGGTCATCGCCAGTAATTTCGCGACCCGCCAGGGGGAGAGGATCAAGACCAGCGCCACCTTCCACCATGGTGAGCTGGTGGTGAACGGGCAGAGCCTGCCGCTGTTCCAGCCCCCCTCCCCTCAGAGGTAGCGGGTCTCGGCCGGGGGAGACTGCCAGTTGTCGTTGCGGCCGTCGAAGTAGGCGACGGGGGCATTGGCGAGTTCCTCGGCGGTCACATTGTCGAGGCACATGACGTTGACGGCGTAGGTCTTGCCCCCCAAGGCCGGCGAATCAGCCCAGCCGAAGGAGTGGATGCCGCAGTGCTTGCAGAACAGGTGGTGGATCACCTTCTTGCCGAACTGGTAGTCGGCCAGCTCCGCTTCGCCCGCGAGCAGGCGAAAGGCATCCGGTTTGGTCATGACGATCCAGTTGCGTCCCTTGCTGCAGATCGAACAGTTGCACTTGAGGGTCCCCTTGCTCAGGTCGAGGTCCGCCTCGTAGCGGACGGCGCCGCAATGGCAGCTCCCCTGGTAGGTCTTGATCATGGAAAGTCCTCCTCTGGTGGGTCGTCTTCATAGGGTGTTCCAGACCATTATAGGTGTTTTTGGACCAGGTAGGGCCAGCGTCTTGAAAGGGCCGGCACCGGAGGAGAGGAAGCAGGCCAGGGCCACCTTCGGTTGATTCCCGTTGACAGGGTTCGGCAGGGTGATAAAGGAAATACCAGGCAAAAGGGGATCTCCGGAAATTTTAATAGCAATCGGAGGCCCAATCCGGAGCCCCGCGGGAAAGGTGCTGGCGAGGAGGCAAGGAACTCTTTTGGAGCGGCCAAGGCGTTGCCGGCGCAGGGCCCGGAACCTGGAGGCAGTAAAGGAGTCCACCCATGATACCCAGGAAAACAATGGCCATTTGTGCCGTGCTGCTGCTGTTGGCGGTAACGGCCTTCGCGGCAGAGGGCCAGGGTGATGAACGACAATCGGACCTTTGGCTCAAGGCCAAGCTGGTGACCGCCTACACCCTGAATCAGCACCTGAATCCGTTCAGAATCCATGTCGAGGTTAAAAACGGCGTGGCTTCCTTGAGTGGGACGGTCGACAGCGACGTGGAGCGGGACCTGGCGGTGGAGATCGCCAAAGGGGTCGAAGGGATCAGGAAGGTCAAGGAGGATATCAGGGTCGAGCCGGGAGCCGGGGCCGGCGAGCGCCGGGAACCGGAGTTCTTTCGCAGGGTGGAGGATGCGACGATCAGTGCTCGGGTCAAGTCCCGGCTGTTGTGGAACCGCAACACCAACGGCCTGGCTATCGATGTGGACACCCAAAACGGCGTTGTCACCCTGAAGGGGACGGTGGCCTCCGGCGCCCATCGCGATCTTGCCGTGCAGCTGGCAAAGAACACCACCGGCGTTCAGCGGGTCAGGGATGAGCTGGAAGTGGTTCCGTCACCGAGGAAGGAGGGCGAGAGCCCCCTCAAAAAGGTCGAGACCAAGGCCAGCGACGCCTGGATCACCGCCAAGGTGAAGTCGGTGCTCCTCTTCAGCAAGGAGGCGGAGAATGCCGGCATCGAGGTCGGCACCGCCAATCAGGTCGTGACCCTGCAGGGGACGGTGGCCAGCGAGGAGCAGAAGAAAAAAATCCTGGAAATAGTCGGCGACATCGTGGGAGTCAAGGATGTCCGCTCGCAGCTCACGGTGGAGAGGGGGGCCGATCGCTGACCAGGGCCTTCAGTGAACAACCCGCCAGCCGGCCATCGCCCGCCCGATTCCCCTTCCGAATCCCGTTCTGCCCGGCGACCATCTTCCGCCGGGTTTCCCCTTTTTCCGCGCGACCTCTGGCCATGGGGCCGGTTGCCGAAGTGGCCGGGGGGGCTAGACTTTGGGAGGAGGAGAGCACTTGGTCCCGTTTTCAATCCAGCCAAAGGGGAAAATCATGGCATCCAAACTATCGTTTCTCGGCTTTGCCGGCAGTCTCCGCCAGGACTCCTTCAACCGCGCCATCCTGCGGGCGGCGCAGGAACTGGTCCCGTCGGGGGCGGAACTGCGGATCTTCGACCTGG
The DNA here is from genome assembly GCA_963806685.1 of uncultured delta proteobacterium. Taxonomy (GTDB): domain Bacteria; phylum Desulfobacterota; class Desulfuromonadia; order Desulfuromonadales; family DDH964; genus DDH964. Next base: position 86,203 of record CAWDZB010000014.1, on the reverse strand, counting down.
CGGGAATCCCCCCGTTCAACCAGGACCTGGAAAATCAGCCGATCGCCGAGGTCAAGGAATTCAAGGCGGCGATCCGGGCCGCAGATGCCCTGCTGATCGCCACCCCCGAATACAACTACTCCATCCCCGGCGTGCTGAAAAATGCCCTGGACTGCGCCTCCCGGCCCTACGGCGACAACGCTCTGGACGGGAAGCCGCTGGCGATCATGGGTGCCTCCGTGGGGATGCTGGGAACCGCGCGCGCCCAGTATCACCTGCGCCAATGCTGCGTCTTTCTGAACATGTACCCTCTCAATCGCCCCGAGGTGATGGTCCCCTTCGCCCAGGAGAAGATCGATGAACAGGGGCGCCTGGCCGATGTCAAAACCCGCGAGAAAATCGCCGAACTGCTCGCGGCGCTGATCCTCTGGACCCGGCGCCTGCAGGCGGGATGAGCGGGTGCCGGTGCGCCTAGCCATGGCAAGGCGAAAGCTGCCGGGGCTGGTCCTCGCCGCGGCCCTGCTGGTCCTTGCCGGGCAGGGGTTCGCCTCACCGCTGAAGGCCGACGAGGAACTGCTTCTCTTTCCCACCGCGGCGGCCTATGACCGCACCGCCGGCGGCTGGCGGGTGCCGGTCCATGCCTGGGTCTTCGAGCGGGAAAAGGATTCGCTCTGGCGCCGGGCGGTGGTCCATGAGCTGCTGGAGCTTCTCGATCTCCCTGCCGATTCGGTACGGGATGAACTGTTCCGGGCCCGCGCCTGGATGTTCCTGGTCGACAACGAGGGCGGGAAGCGCTTCACCCTGCAAACCGGTGGGATCGATTCCCGGCTCGGTCCCACCGGAGACAACGGTCACCTGCGGACGGAGATCCTGGTTCCCGCCCCACCCCCGCAGGGCGGCGGGGAGGGGCGCCTGGTCCTGACCGTTCGCGCCCCGGACGGCCGAGTCTTTTCCGGCGAAGTGGCCCTGCTGCCGCCGACCGGGGTGAGCGTCGTCTCCGACATCGACGACACCATCAAGATCAGCGGAGTCGGCAACAAGGAGGAACTGCTCGCCAACACCTTTCTGCGCCCCTTTGCGGCGGTTCCCGGCATGGCCGCGGCCTACCGCTGCTGGGCCGCCCGGGGCGCTGTCTTCTGCTACCTCTCTGCGTCCCCCTGGCAGCTCTTTCCGGCGCTTCGCGACTTCCTGCACTGCGCGGATTTCCCCACCGGCAGCCTCGAGCTGCGGACCTTCCGCCTCAAGGACCGCAGCTTCTTCAATCTCTTTACCTCGCCCCGCGCCTACAAGCTCCCCCGCCTGCAACGGCTCCTCGCCCGCTTCCCGGAGCGCCGCTTCGTGCTGGTCGGCGATTCCGGCGAGCAGGACCCGGAAATCTATGCCGAACTCGCCCGCACCCACCCCGGGCAGGTTGCCGCCATCTACATCCGCGACCTTACCGGGAGTCCAGCTACCGCCGCCCGCTGCGCAGCGGTGTTCCGGCCCTTGTCGGGGGTGCGCTGGCAGCTCTTCCGCGATGGCGCCGACCTGCCCGCCAATGGTTGGTGAGGCGGGCGGGTGTTGGCCCGGTGCCTTTTCGGGTTCCGATTGGGGCAGGGTTCTGCACCGGGCACATGCTTGAGGGGGAATGGTTATTCGAAGTGGAGAGTATGCATCAGTGGCAGCGGATTGTCTTCGACCTGCCAGGAGATGGAGAATCGCCCCCCCGCGCCGGTTTCGATGCGAAGACCGCTGATTCGGTTGTCTTCGCGGGATACCGTCTTCGCAGCCAGCCAGCGGTCCCCGGCGGCCTGGTAGCGGCTGAAGACAACCCGCCATTCCTCCCCTGAGCACACCCAGGCGATCAGGGCATTCCCTTCGGCATCGCCGGCAGCGGCCGCTTCCAGACAATCCTCCTGCGGGGTGCTCAGGGGTCCGGGCGGGCTGCTCCAGCGATCCGCCGTCGCCAGGTAGCATTCGGCAAAGACCGCCCGCCTGCCGTCCTCGCCCGCCTCCAGCCAGACCTCCAGGGTGCTGCCGTCCGGCGCGGTAACCAGGGTGGTTGGCGGCGACGCGCCGACTTCCGCGGCAGTGGTCAGCGGGACGGCCGGACTGCCGTCGCGGGTGGTGAAACTCCAGACGTAGTCGCCGCGCAGGTTGAGGCCCTCGGCGGAGCGGATGGCGCTGCCCAGGGTGGCGGTACAGGTGGCAAGCAGCGGCAGGGGCTGGTCGGGAGTGAAGCGGGCAGTGCGGGTGGTGCTGTCGTAGCCGACCTGGCCATTGAGGGGGCCGGCGGCGGTGCGCAGGGTGAAGGTGGCGGCATTGATGGTTGCCGGGTTCATGGCCTGGTTGAAGACCGCGCTGACGACGGAGGCCGGCTCGACGTTCACTGCCCCGTTCTGCGGAGTGGTGGCAGTGACCGCCGGCGGCTGTTTGCCGATAATGATGACCACGCTGCTGTCACCGCAGCCGCCGGCAAGGCCGAGCAGGGTCATGCCGATTATCAGCCGCAGCTTGCCGGACATTGCTCAGTCAGGGCGGGGACCGGTTGCCCCATCCCCCTCCGGGGTACCGGCCGTGGCGCGGAAGACGGCCGGCAGCGAATCCTGCCGCCAGTTTCCCCAAAAACGGACGAATTCCCCGGCTGGTAGCGGCCCGGTAACCATCAGGCCCTGGATGCAGTCGCACCCCCCGGCTTGCAAAGTGGCCACCTGGGCCTCGTTTTCGACCCCCTCGGCGATGACCCGCAAGCCGAGGCTGTGACCGAGGTTGATGACGGCCCGGACGATTGCTGCAGCCTCGTGGCGCTCGGGGAGGTCGCGGATAAAGGTCTGGTCGATCTTCAAGTCGTCGAGCGGCAAATGCTTGAAGTGAGCCAGGGACGAATAGCCGGTTCCAAAATCGCCGAGGGTGATGCCGACGCCAAGATTCCGCAGGAAGTTGAGGGTGGAGAGGATCCCCGCCCGGTTCTGCCGGAGGATACTTTCGGTCAGTTCCAGGTGCAGCCAGCAGGGGTCGAAGTCGGTTTCGGCAAGCACCCGGGCGATGCTGGTCGCCAGGCTTTCCTTCCATAGCCGATGGCTTGAGAGGTTGATCGTTACCCGCAACGGCGGCAGCCCCTGCTCCTGCCAGCGTCGGGCCTGGCTGCAGACGGCGTGCAGCGCCCACTCCCCGAGTTGGGTGATCATCCCGCTCCCCTCGGCCAGCGGGAGGAGCTCGCCGGGCATGACCAGACCTTCTCCCGGGTAGGGCCAGCGCAGCGTCACCTCGGCGCCGACGATGCGGCCACTGGCCAGTTCCAGCTGGGGCTGGAAATAGAGCAGCATTTCGTTGGCCTCCAGGGACCGGTGCAGGTTCTCCTCCATGGTCAGCAGGCGTCGGGCCGCAGAATTCATCGAGCCGGAATAGAAGTGATAGGGATCGTGCGATTCCTGCTTGGCGTGATGCATGGCGGTTTCGGCATTCTCCAGCAGCGTTTCGACGTCGGCGCCGTCCTGGGGATAGAAGGCAACCCCGATGCTGGAGGAGATGATGATTTCCTGCCCCTCGAGACTGAAAGGATCCTCGAGGGCCTGGTGGATCCGGCGCAGCACTTTCACCACATCCTGAATTTCTTCGACGCCCGGCAGCCAGATGCTGAACTCGTCGCCGCCGAGGCGGGCCACGGACTGGGGGAACTCGTCGCGGGTCTGGCGGGCGATGAAGTCGGTTTTGCGGATCACCCCCTTGAGCCGCTCCGCGACCTGGCGCAGCAGTTCGTCCCCGGCCCGGTGGCCGAGCGACTGGTTGATGGTCTTGAAATGGTCGAGGTCGAGGAACAGGAGGGCCAGTTGGTGCCGCTGGCGGCGCGCGTAGGCGATGATGTAGGCCAGCAGTTCGTTGAAAAGCAGGCGGTTGGGAAGGCCGGTGAGGGGGTCGTAATGGGCGAGGTAATGGATCTTTTCCTCGGTCCGGCGGCGTTCGCTGATGTCCTGAGAGGTGCCTTTGAGTACGAATTCGCCGTTGCTTCCCGCCTCGCCGACCAGTCCCTGGCTGTGCAGGTAGCGCATGCCGCCGTCGGCCAGCCGAACCCGGTGGTCGAGAGCAAAGGGGGTGCCTTCATGCCGCGCCTCGGCCAGGGCCTTCTCAACCCGGCTCCGGTCCTCCGAGGCGACCTTCCCCAGCAGCACTTCGACCGGAACCTGCAAATCGTCCAATCCGTACAGGTGCGCCGCTTCGTCGCTCAGTTCGAGCCGTTCGCTGCCGGCCGGCCACTCCCAACTGCCGAGCCGGGCCAGGCGCTGGGTTTGATTCAGGCGCGCCTGGCTCTCACGCAGTTCCTTCATGGTCCTGTCGGCCCGCAGCAGGAAGCGGAGGCGGTGGCCGAGCAGGACGGTGTCGATGGGCTTGGCCAGGAAGTCGCTGGCGCCGACGTCCAAGGCTTCCTGGAGGGCGGTGGGGTCGTACCCCTCGGTCATCATTACTACCGGCAGGTAGCGGCTGACCGGCCGTTCCCGGAGCACTCGGCAGATTTCCAGTCCGTCGCTCCCCGGCATCTGAGTGTCGAGCAGGACCAGCTCCGGTTGCAGTTCGTTGACCAGCGCCAGTCCCTCCGGGCCGCTGGCCGCCTCGGCGACGCTGAATTCGGCCGCCTCCAGGGTCTCGCGAAGGGCATGGCGGATGAGGGCGTCGTCATCTACCACCAGAATCAACGGCCGGGCGGTGGTGCCGCGCGGGGCGGCAATGTCAGGCTCAGGCATTGTCGGGGGCTCCCTTCGACGAACCGAAATGGCGGCCAGGGACAGCGGCCATCCCCAAGTTTAGCACCGGTTAAAAATTTTTCCCACCGGCCGGTTTTTCGAAGGCGGCATTCCTTATGCAGTACAGACGGGCAGCGGGGCCCGGAGCGGGTCTCCATCATCAACTGAGGAGAACCACCTTATGAAGACTGCGTTGGTTGTTGACGACGAACCCCTGATCCGCCGCCAGGTGGCCGAGACCCTTGAAAAATATGGCTTTGATTCGATTCTGGAAGCGGAAAACGGCAAGCAGGCCGTCGAACTGGCCCGGACGCGCAAGCCGCTGCTGATCGTCATGGACGTGACCATGCCTGTGCTCGACGGTATCATGGCTGCCGAAAAAATAGGCATCGAGGCGCCGACGCCGATCGTTCTGCTGACCGGAACCGCCGATCCCGAGACGGTGGAGAAGGCCCGCAACGCCGGGGTCATGAGCTACGTCGTCAAGCCGTTTCGCGAAGAACAGCTCTTCCCCGCCGTCGACCTGGCGATCCACCACTTCGTCTCGGTGTCGAACCTGCGCGAAGAAGTGGCCAGCCTCAAGGAAACCCTGGAAGCGCGCAAGCTGATCGAAAAGGCCAAAGGAGTGCTGATCGCCAAGGGGATGAGTGAGCCCGAGGCCTATCGCAAGATGCAGAAAATCGCCATGGACAAGCGCAAGACCCTCAAGGAAGTGGCCGAAGCGATTCTGCTCATGGAATAGAGGGACGAGGGACGCGGGATGGAAGAAGTGGGACGAAAGCAGACCACTATTTGTTTACCAGGGGCGGATTTCGCATTCCGCGTCCCGTGTCACTGACTCCATGATTAACCTCTGCAACCTTCCTCCCTGGGCGATCGCCTCCCGGCATTACAACCGCCATCCCCAGCAGCTGGAGATTCAGGGCGTGCGGCAGGCCAACCGGCTCCTTTTCGAGCGGTTGGACGGTCTCGCCGACCCCCTGCAGCGGGCGGCCCTGTTCCATGACTACATGGATGTCACTTTTCAGCTCCACCAGTGGCAGCAGGAAGCCAGCCTGCGCGGACGCAAGAGCCTCAAGAACAGCTACCTGCGCTATCTGCGCGGCTGGATGTTCGACGCCAACTCCCGCGAGGGGGCGGTGCTCAAGGGGTGGGCGGAAAGCCGCCTCGGCCTGTCCCCGACCTTTCACCGCGCGGCCATCGGGGACATCCACAGCGAGGTCTATTTTCGCTACACGGTCGACCGCATGCAGGGGGCGGCTCGCAGCAACGCCATCAACCAGCAGTTCGACATCCTCTACGAGTTCGTCCAGTATGAACTGCAGCGCCGCCACCCCGACCTCACCCATCTGACCCTCTATCGCGGCATCAACGACTTCGCCGAACATCGCATCCTCGAAACCCTCGGTAAAAACCGTTACCTGGTCCGGCTCAACAACCTGGTCTCCTTCACCACCGATTTCGAGCGGGCCTGGGAGTTCGGCAGCCGGGTGCTGGAGGCCGAGGTGCCACTGCCCAAAATCTTCTTCCAGGGCGACCTTCTTCCCCGTTCTTTGCTCAAGGGGGAAGGCGAGGTGATGGTGATCGGTGGCGAGTTCGAGGTGAAGGTGCTGAGCGGCTAAGCAGAAAAGGCCGTTTTGAGTTTTATGTTTTGGGTTTTGTGTTGTGGACTCAAAACTTAAGGTAATTCCTAGCTAAACCGGACCAAAAGAGGTCGTATTTCTTGGATACTAATCGCCTTTAACTTGTTGATAATAATCGGCTCTAAGTCCTCTGTGCGATGATTAAACCGGTAGCAAATTTCTCCCAGGTAAAGATGGAAAAATTTGCGGGGTACTCCACGGTAAGGAGTCAGCCAGTTTTTCGCATAGGACCAGAACCCTTCGATGCCGTTAACGTGGTCACGTCCCTTAGGGCGACCCTGCTCTTTTCGGATGACAACATGGCTGCCTCGCAACCGTAAGGTTGCATAGGCTTGCCACTCGTCGGTGTAGTACAACGAACCAGGCAAAGTGTGCTCCTGGATCTGTCTCATGACCTCGTTCCGATTGTGTGCTGCAATCGGAGACGCCTTTACCGTACCGTTGCGTTGGATGAGGCCAAAGACGATTACCTTGCCGGCGGCGCCCCAGCCACGTTTGCCCTTGCGATGCCCGCCAAAGGTGGTTTCGTCGCATTCGATGGCTCCTGCAAAGGCTTCGCGAAGTTGTTCTTCGTGAGCACAACAGGCACGGATTAGACGGTAAAATCTCTCTTTGGCGGAACTACTGGCATCGTCCCGGAAACGTTGGCGATAAACTGGAACACCAAAGGCAAACCGCTCAACCAGACGACGCTTTGTCGGTTCTGAAAGACGGCTAGAGTCCCAGACCGATGTCCAACTATATCGATGCCCACAGGCCCGGCACTTAAACCGTCCGTCGGAGAGTTTATAAGCCCACTTTCGTTCACATTCCGGGCACTGTCTCATCGCCAAACCAGTCTACCATTGGTCCGGTTTGGCTAGGAATTACCAAACTTAAAACCAAAAATTCAAAACATCCTTTATGGCAATTTCCAAAGAAAGATCGAGCGAGGTCATAAACCGCGCCCGCGCCGCCTTCCTCGGCCTCGCCCTCGGCGATGCCCTCGGGGCTACCACCGAGTTCATGACCCCCGGGGAGATCCGCGCCCGCTACAAGGTCCATCGCAAGATCGTCGGCGGCGGCTGGCTGCACCTCAAGGCCGGCGAGGTGACCGACGATACCGAAATGTCCCTTGCCCTGGCCCGGGCCCTGGTCGGCGGCGGTGGCTGGGACCTGCCAGGGATCGCCGACAATTTCGTGATCTGGATGCGCAGCAAGCCGATCGACATCGGTGCAACCTGCCGCAAGGGAATCCGCAGCTACATGCTCGACGGGGTGTTGCAGGTCCCCTATAATGAATGGGACGCTGGCAATGGCGGGGTGATGCGCATGGCGCCAGTGGCACTCTTTGCCCTTGGTGACAAAGAGCTGCTGGCCCGTTGTGCCGTGGAGCAGGCCCGTATCACCCACAACCACCCCCTCTCCGACGCCGCCTGTGTGACCGTCGGCCGCATGGTCCAGCAGGCGATCCTCGGCGCCGACCGCTTCCAACTCCATGCCCTGACACGGGAGCTGGTCGCCGCCCATCCCAACTTCCGCTTCAATAACTACCATGGCCATGCCGGCGCCTACGTGGTGGAGACGCTGCAGACTGTATTCCATTACCTGTTCAGCACCGCCGACTTCGCCGAATGCCTGATCGGCGTGGTCAACCAGGGCGGGGATGCCGACACCACCGGGGCGATCGCCGGCATGATCGCCGGTGCCTTCTACGGGCTCGACAGCCTGCCGGCCAAATGGCTGAAGAAGCTCAATCCCCGCGTGCGCGAAGAGGCCGACGAACTGGCGGTGCGGCTGACCCGTCTCTCGCCCTGGAGTGCCGCGGCGAATAGTTGACACCCCCGCTTCCCCCCGCTATAACGGCTGCATGAGCTTTCTGCTCCCCCTGTTGCCATGGTTGTCGACCGCTGGCCGCCGGCCATGGCCTGCCTGAACCTCCTCCAGGCGCCAGGCTGAGGGGGGGGCAGGCCGCAGAGGAGAGCTGGCCATGAGCAAAGCGCAGATCGAGATAATCCAGGGCGACATCACCCGCATCCAGGTCGACGCCATCGTCAATGCCGCCAACCAGTCGCTGCTCGGCGGCGGGGGGGTGGACGGTGCCATTCACCGAGCCGCCGGGCACCGTCTGCTTGAGGAGTGTCGCACCCTCAGCGGCTGCCCGACCGGGGAGGCGCGGCTCACGGCCGGCTACGACCTGCCGGCCAGGGCGGTAATCCACACCGTCGGCCCGGTTTGGCACGGCGGCGACCGTGGCGAGGAGCGGCTGCTCGCCGACTGCTACCGGAGCAGCCTGGCACTGGCCCGTGAGCGCGGCCTGCAAAGTATTGCCTTTCCGTCGATCAGCACCGGTGCCTACCGTTTTCCCCTCGCCCGGGCCTGCCGCATTGCCCTGACCACGGTTCGGGATGTTCTCGCGGCGCAGAATGTGGTAAAAAGGGTGATATTCGTCTGCTTCAGTGTCGCGGACCTGGAAGAGTACCGGCGCGCCAGCCGTGAACTCGAAGCGGGTGGGAAAGGAACGGAAACGACATGAAACTCGTGGTCGACCCGAAGAAGTGCTGCGCTTCCGGGGAATGCGTGAAGGCCTGCCCCGAGGGAGCGATTGCCATTGTCGACGGTATCGCGGTCATCGACGAAAGCCGCTGCGACCTCGACGGAATCTGCATCGCCGCCTGCCCTTACCAAGCCATTGATTTTGTCGAGGACTGACCGCCACCAGTTTTTGCAAAGGCCGCATCCGGCCAATTTTTTTCGCGGCGCCTCGCTTCCGGGGCGCCGCGCTTCTTTTGGGCAGATCCTCCACGGTTCAGGGCCTATACTGAACCCCAGTGAATTGCTGTTGTTTTGAATTGCCAGCCTGCAAAACTGCAGCGGGACGGGAGGAAAGACCCATGGGCCTGTTCAGGAAGGGAGGCAGAAACACTCCACGCGGGGTCAGTACCGACGAAGAGAATGTGCGCGACCGCCTGGTGAGCGAATGCTATTGCCACAATTGGGCATAGTCTGCTCACCGACCTGGCGACCTTCGACGGCCTGCCGGGGCTGACCATCAAGCTGCGTACCACAACCCGACAGAGACTGCTGTCGTTGAGCCCGATCATCGGCGACAAGAACCGCAAATTTTTAGATTTCGAGCGGACCGGAGGGGAGGTCGTCGAACTCTGCTGCCTGACCGGCGATGAGCCCCTGCCGGTCTACAACGCCTGTCCCTGCGGTGCCGACCTGGTGACCTTGTTTACCGCCCCCAAGGCCAATTTTGCCAACGTCATTGGCATCTGCCGGCGCATCGGCTGCCTTTATGCCGAAATCATCAGCGGCCGCGACATGCAGCTCTACAGCCGTCGCGGCTTCTCCTGAACCATTCCCCAAAGCCGGAAGGACCAGCGCCGGGTTCCTCGTCGGGGACCCGGCGCTCTGCTTCCCTCGCAATGCAGAGATTCCTGAAGGTTCTCGAATTTGACCCGGAAATGGCGGTGCTGGGCCAGGTGCTCGGCCCGGCCGGCCAGCCTTGGCTCTGCCGCGGCCGCCAGGCGGTAAAGGCCGAAGCTGCGACGGCCGAATGTCGATGGTTGCAGGGGCTGTGCGGGAGTGGGACTGACCATTCCTTGGGCAGTCGCTGCTGAAGTTCTGGACACCTGATACCACTTCATCGGTCTTCCGATGATCCCGTTCAATACCAAGCGAAGCCTGAAAATTCGGCCAGTTGGGCTTATTCTGAAAACTTGGCACGGCCGATGCTGTAAGGTGGGTCACATGCACGATCGAGCACGCCGCCGTGCTCCTTATTCAACGATGAAGCCCGCCCGGAACGGTTCCGGCGGGCTTTGACTGTTTTCCTGGACTATTAAAAATTATTCACGAATAGCGCGGTGCCAGGGCGGCGCCGCCGGGCAAGGATGCCCCACCCGGAACGGCCGGGTGGGGCAATTCAGTTTTTCAGGGCAAGCACCGTACCGACCTCGGACCCATCAACGAGGATGCCGCCTCGGGGGACGGCGCGGCGGTTGCCGAATAAACACCACAGAAAGTGAGGACAGTATCATGGCTGAGAAAAAACTTCGTCAGATCGCGATCTACGGCAAGGGCGGCATCGGCAAATCCACCACCACCCAGAACACCGTGGCAGGTCTCGCCGCCCTCGGCAAGAAGGTGATGATCATCGGCTGCGACCCCAAGGCCGACTCGACCCGCCTGATCCTGCATGCCAAGGCGCAGGAGACGGTCATGGACAAGGTCCGCGAACTCGGCACCGTCGAGGACCTGGAGTTGGAGGATGTTCTTAAATGGGGCTACGGCGACATCAAGTGCGTCGAGTCGGGCGGCCCCGAGCCGGGCGTCGGCTGCGCCGGCCGCGGCGTCATCACCGCCATCAACTTCCTTGAGGAGGAGGGCGCCTACACCCCCGACCTCGACTTCGTCTTCTATGATGTCCTCGGCGACGTCGTCTGCGGCGGCTTCGCCATGCCGATCCGCGAGAACAAGGCCCAGGAGATCTACATCGTCGTCTCCGGCGAGATGATGGCCATGTACGCCGCCAACAACATCTGCAAAGGGATCGTCAAGTACGCCGCCTCCGGCAGCGTACGCTTGGCCGGCCTGATCTGCAACAGCCGTAACACCGACCGCGAGGCCGACCTCATCGAGGCCCTCGCCGCCAAGCTTGGCACCCAGATGATCCACTTCGTCCCCCGCGACAATCAGGTTCAGCGCGCCGAATTGCGCCGCATGACCGTCATCGAGTACTCCCCGGAGCACAAGCAGGCCGAAGAGTATCGCGAACTGGCCCGCAAGATCTCCGAGAACAAGATGTTCGTCGTCCCGACCCCGCTGGAAATGGAAGAGCTTGAGGAGCTGCTGATGGAATTCGGCATCATGGAAGCGGAAGACGAGACGGTGGTCGGTAAAGCGGAGAACGCCTAAGGCAGGTTCAAGGCAAAGGAGGCGAGGCTCCAGGAAGACCCAAGAACCCTTCGCCTTGCACCTTGAATCTTGCTCCTTGAATCTGATTTCGACGAAGGAGAAATCAAACATGGCTGAGAGAAAGCCCATCGCGGGCATTACCAAAGAACGTACCGAAAAACTGATCGAGGAGACCCTGGCCGAAATGCCGGCCAAGGCCCAGAAGAAACGCGCCCCGCATCTCGGCGCCAATGAGCCAACGGCCTCGGCCTGCGCGGTCAAGTCCAATAAGAAGGTCGTCCCCGGCGTCATGAGTCAGCGCGGCTGCGCCTACGCCGGCGCCAAAGGGGTGGTCTGGGGACCGATCCGTGACATGGTCCATGTCTCCCACGGCCCGATCGGCTGCGGCGTTTACAGCTGGGGGACCCGACGCAACCTGATGCAGGGAATCCCCGGTGTCACCTCCTTTCCGATGGACTTCACCTCCGACTTCCAGGAGCGCGACATCGTCTACGGCGGCGACAAGAAACTGGAGAAGCTGCTGGGCGAGGCCAACGAGCTCTTCCCTCTCAACAAGGGACTCTCGATCCTCTCCGAGTGCCCGGTCGGCCTGATCGGTGACGATATCAACGCCGTCGCCAAGAAGATGGAAAAAGAGCTCGACAAACTGGTCGTCCCCTGCAACTGCGAAGGGTTCCGTGGCGTCTCCCAGTCGCTTGGTCACCACATCTCCAATGACTCGATCCGCGACCACATCATCGGCAAGTTCGAGTTCCCCGAGCCCGCCGGCCCTTACGATGTCGCCCTGATCGGTGATTACAACATCGGCGGCGACGTCTGGGCCGCGAAACCGATCCTCGAAGAGATCGGCCTCAACGTCAAGTCAGTCTGGACCGGTGACGGCGAAGTTGAAAAGATCGGCGCCACCCATTCGGTGAAACTCAACCTGATCCACTGCTACCGCTCCATGAACTACATGTGCAAGGTGATGGAAGAGAAGTGGAACATTCCCTGGCTCGAGTACAACTTCTTCGGCCCGACCAAGATCGAGGCTTCCTTGCGCGCCATCGCCGAGCGCTTTGATGACAAGATCAAGAAGAACGTCGAGAAGGTGATCAAGAAGTACAAGCCGGTCATGCAGGCGGTGATCGACGAGTACAAACCGCGCCTCGAAGGGAAGACCGCGATGCTCTTCGTCGGCGGCCTGCGCCCCCGTCACACCGTCGGCGCCTACGAGGACCTCGGCATCCAGATCACCGGCGCCGGCTACGAGTTCGCCCACCAGGACGACTACGATCGCACCTCGCCGGAAATGGCGAAAGGGACTCTGATCTACGACGACGTCTCCGAGTTCGAACTGGAGAAATTCGTCGAGGAGCTCAAGCCCGACCTGGTCGGCAGCGGCATCAAGGAGAAATACGTTTTCCAGAAGGCCGGCATCCCCTTTCGCCAGATGCACAGCTGGGACTATTCGGGCCCCTATCACGGCTACGAAGGCTTCAAGGTTTTCGCCCGTGACATCGACATGGCGATCAACAGCCCGACCTGGAAGCTGGTGAAGTCCCCCTTCTAAGGGAGCGGTTCTTTTCCGCCAGGGCGGCGTTGTCCATCGGTCTCCGTTGTGCGGCGTAGCTCCCGCTACGCCTCCGCCTCCGTCCTCGGCTGCCTTGCCCTGGCGGAAAACTCCTCGCTCCCCGGCATCCGGGGGCGAGACAGAATCCTAACCACGCGTTTTCGGACTCGCAGAAGTCCGTTCAAAAGGAGTTATCGCCATGAGCGAATCCGCAGTCAAAAAAGTGACCGAGACCCCGGTCGAGGAGATCGAACGGGTCAAGGAATGGATTAATAGCGAGGAGTACAAGGAGAAGAACTTTGCCCGCGAGGCGCTGGTGGTCAACCCGGCCCACGCCTGCCAGCCTCTCGGCGCCCAGATGGTCGCCACCGGTTTCGAAGGGGCGCTCCCCTTCGTCCACGGCTCCCAGGGCTGCGCCTCCTACTTTCGCAGCACCTTCAGCCGCCACTTCCGTGAGCCGGCGGCGGCGACCTGCGACGCCATGACCGAGGACGGCGCCGTCTTCGGCGGCCAGAACAACCTCTTCGAGGGTCTGGAGAACGCTTACACTCTTTACAAGCCGAAGATGATCCCGGTCTATACCACCTGCATGCCCGAGGTCATCGGTGACGACCTCACCGCCTTCATTCGTAACGCCAAGACCAAGGGGCATCTGCCGGAGGAGGTCCTTACCCCCTACGCCAACACCCCGAGCTTCAACGGCACTCACATCAACGGCTACGATTCGATGCTCAAGAGCATCCTCGAAACCCTGACCACCGATCAGAAGGTCGAAGGAAAGTGCACCGGCAAGCTCAACCTGATCCCGGGTTTCGATGGCAATACCGGCAACCTGCGCGAGTACAAACGCATCCTCGAGCTGTTCGGCATCCCCTATACCCTGATGGCCGACATCTCGGAAGTCTTCGACACCGTCTGCGACGGTAATTACCGCCTCTATCCGGGCGGCACCAAGCTTGAAGACGCCGCCGAGTCGATCAACGGCAAGGCGACCATTTCGCTGCAGAAGTACTCCACCCTTACTACCATGAAGTGGGTCAACGAGGAGTACAGCGGTGAGAAGCTGGTGATGCCGATGCCCTTCGGTATCCAGAAGACCGACGAATTCCTGATGAAGCTCTCGGAACTCTTCGGCAAGCCGGTCCCGGAAAAGCTGAAGGAGGAGCGCGGCCTCGCCGTCGACGCCATGACCGATGCCCACCAGTACCTGCACGGCAAGAAATTCGCCGTCGCCGGCGACCCCGACTACCTGATCGGCATCGTCTCCTTCCTCCTCGAGATGGGCGCGATCCCCTACCATGTCCTCTGCTCGCGCACCAACAAGAAGTTCGAGAAGGAGATGAAGGCGCTGCTCGAGTCCTCCCCCTTCGGCACCCAGGGCAAGGTCTACGTCAACAAGGACCTCTGGCACATGCGGTCGCTGCTGGTCACCGATCCGGTCGATGGCATCATCGGCGACACCCACGCCAAGTGGGCGGCCCGCGACGCCAAGATCCCCCTGTTCCGCATCGGTTTCCCGATCATCGACCGGGTCAACCTCCACCGCAACCCGGTGATCGGCTACCAGGGGGCGGTCAACATGCTGACCATGATCGCCAACAAGTTCCTCGATATCAAGGACGAGACCTGCGAAAACCAGTGGTTCGAGATGATGCGCTAACCCAGTGACGAGGAGCGCGGGACGGGGGACGCGATCGGGCCATCCCCGTCCCGCGTCTCTCGCACCTCCCCCGGGAGCATCCGATGATCCATACCCGCAGATTCGACATCGTTGGCGGCCGGGCCGGGAAAGGATTGCATATGAAAGTGGCATTCGCCAGTACTGACAAGATCCATGTCGACGAGCACTTTGGCCGGGCCGAGTCCTTTTTTATCTGGGAGATCGGGCTCGAAGAGGCGGCCTTTTCCGGGCTGGTGCAGGTCAAGACCGAGGGCGCCGACGAGGCCGACCGCATCGAGGCCCGCTGCGCCGGACTCGCCGACTGCGCCCTGGTCTACGTCGCCGAGATCGGCGGGCCGGCTGCGGCGCGGCTGGTCGCCAAGAAGATCCACCCGATCAAGAGCAAGGAGCGCGAGCCGATCACCGCCGTCGTCGAGAAACTCCAGGAAGTACTCCGAAACAGTCCGCCGCCGTGGCTGCGCAAGGCGATGCTGAAGGGCGAGCGACCTGTACCCTAACCCCACCAACCCAGAAATAGGAGACATATCATGGCTTATCTCACCGGAACCACCCGCGGGGGCGCCAGCTGGACCCCGACCTTCGCCGAGTCCATCGACCACGAAAAGTGCATCGGCTGCGGCCGCTGCTACAAGGCCTGCTCCCGCGAGGTCCTCGGTCCCGATGACCTGGTCGACGAAGAGACCGATTCGACCCGCATGGTCATGACTATTGCCAATTCCGACAACTGTATCGGCTGCGCCGGTTGCGGCGTGACCTGCCCGAAGAAATGTTTCAGCTTCAAGCCGATGGAAATCTGAAGATCTTAAAGCATAGGCCCTATACGTCGTATCGGACCTGTGGGAGGTTACCATGCTCATCGCCGTCACATCCAAATCCGGCACCGAGGTCGACCAGCACTTCGGCCACGCCGAGCGCTTCCTGATCTACGACTTTGCGGCAGGCAAGGCTCGTCGGGTAAAGGAGGTGGCGGTGGAGAAATACTGTTCCTTCGACCCCGAGAACCCCATGCGCCACCGACAGTTCGACGGCATCGTCGCGGCGCTCAAAGGCTGCCGCGTGGTGGTTACGGCGATGATCGGGGAGTACCCCAAGCAGGAACTGACGAAGGCCGGGATCACGGCGGTATCCGCCACCGGCCCGATCGAAGAGGTGCTGCGCACGGCCCACAGATCGGTCTGCGGCTGCGGCGGCAAGGGGTAGGGGCGGGCGCTGCCCGGCCCCTGCAGGCAGGTCGTTTGCCTAT
The DNA here is from genome assembly GCA_963806685.1 of uncultured delta proteobacterium. GTDB lineage: Bacteria > Desulfobacterota > Desulfuromonadia > Desulfuromonadales > DDH964 > DDH964. The sequence continues at coordinate 70,485 of CAWDZB010000014.1, read as the reverse complement.
AAAAACGACTTTCCAGAGATGTAATTGCCAAAGGCATGGGCAGGGGGGGACAATGATGGTGCCTTCCTGCCGTTTTTTTCCGACGTCGCCAATTGGCACGGCTTATGCTCTAATCGAAGGCGAATACGGGTACAAGGCGGTACCCCCCCCCTGATTCCGGCAACGAAGCCCCGGTGCGCGATCCGCGCGACCGGGGCTTGATTTTTTTCAGGAGCTTGGCGACGGCGCTTCCGGCAGCAACCGGGAGCGCCGTCGTGTTTTTGGAACGAAAGGAGAGATGTCATGGCCAGCAGTTGTCCCATGATGAAGGCCAAGGTTCAGAGCGATCACCCCTGTTTCGGCGGCGACCACAGCAAGGCCGGGCGGATTCACCTGCCCGTCGCGCCGGGGTGCAACATCAAGTGTGGCTTCTGTGAGCGCAAGTTCGACTGCGCCAACGAAAGCCGTCCCGGCGTCACCAGCCGGGTGCTGACCCCGGAGCAGGCGGTGGAACGGGTACGGCTGGTCAAGCGCCACATGGAGAAGCAGGGCGGCGCGCAGCTCAAGGTGGTCGGCATCGCCGGTCCCGGCGATCCCCTGGCCAACCCCAAGACCTTCGAGACCTTCAAGCAGGTGCGGGCCGCGTTCCCGGAGATGACCCTGTGCCTCTCCACCAACGGTCTGCGCCTGCCGGAGATGATCGAAACCATCCTCGCCTACGACGTCCACAGCCTGACCGTGACCATCAACGCCCTGACGCCGCAAACCGGCGCCAGGGTCTACGAGTGGATCAAGCTCGACGGCGGGAAACTGGTCGGGGAGGAAGCCGCGGCGCTGCTGCTGGAGAAACAGCTCGAAGGGGTGAAGCTGGCCGCAGCCGCCGGGATGCTGGTCAAGATCAACCATGTCTACATCCCCGGGGTCAACGACCACGAGACCCTCGACCTGGCGGTCAAGGTCCGCGAGCTCGGCGCCAGCATGATGAACATCATGCCGGTGATCCCGGTCGGCATGTTCCGGGACATCGAGGGCCCCTCCGATGTGACCATGGAGATGGTTCGCAATCAGGCCGAACTGATCCTCTCCCAGGCCCGCCACTGCAAACAGTGCCGTGCCGACGCCGCCGGCCTGGTCGGGCAGGATCTCGACCTCGAGGTTCTGGAAGGGCGGGCGGGGTAAAAATCGGCCTCACGCTACGCCGCAACGGCGCAACGAAATTCAAAAGCATAAAGGGCCCGAGGGGATCGGCATCACCGCAGGGCTTGCCAGGGTTTTTCACCGCGGCGTGGCGTCGTTGCGTGAGAATCCGACTTTATCGAGGTCTCGGGAGATAATTTCTTTCATGAACGACTTGCTCGACCTGACCATCGCCGCGCTGCTCGAGCGCCACCCCGAAACCGCCCCGGTCTTCGCCGTCCACGGTCTGTCGGCGCTGGTCAGCGAGGAGGGGCTGCGGGTGCTGGCGCCGTTTCTGACTTTGGGGACGGCATTGCGCAGCAAGGGGCTCGAACCCGGGGTGTTTCTGCGTCTGGTCGAAGAGGCGATGGCCGGTGGCGCGGCGCCGGAGGCCCCCGGACTGGGTGAAATTCGCCGTTCCGGGGAGCTGACCCTGCTGGCGCTGATGCCCTGCGGCCTCAAGGTGCCCTTCGGCCGGGCCATCGCCCCCTTTCTCGAACAGCTCAAGCAGCGCGAGGGGCTTTCGCTCACTTACGCGGTGGAAGGGAACCTCAACCAGGAACTCTCCTACTATCCCTACGTGGAGACCGTCGAGTCGGTCGAGGAACTCCCCGATATCATTGTCTCCGCTGACTTCAACGCCTTCTACTACCACCGCTTCCAACGGCGCTTCGTCGCCCCCGGACACCTGGTCGGTTACGGTCAGGTCGATCCCTGCCCGGCTTTTGTTGCCGCCGGGCTTCCCGATCCCTCGGGGGAGTATTCCATTCTCGGCGTCAATCCGCTGGTCATCGTCGCCGATCTCGACAAGGTCGGCGATCGTCCCCTCCCCGGCCGCTGGGCCGAAATCCTCGACCCGATCTGGTCTCGAGACATCACCCTGCGTGGCAGCGCCGACTTCTTCTGCCATGCCGTGCTGCTGCCCATCTACCGGGACGGTGGCGCCGAGGCGCTGCGCAGGCTGGCAGCCAATGTCCGCCAGGGGCTGCATCCTTCGCAGATGGTCAAGCAGATCGACAGTGGAGGGGGCGGGGCGCTCTACGTCATGCCCGAATTCTTCGCTCACCGGGTGAAGCACCGGGAGCGCATCCGCATCCTCTGGCCCGCCGATGGCGCGCTGGCCAGTCCGGTGACCCTGCAGGTGAAGCGGGACAAGGTGGCCGAGTTGAAGTCGGTGCTGGACTGGCTGACCGGCCCCGAACTGGCCCGGGTCCTGGTCGGGGCGCGCTTTCCGGTGCCCCATGCTGAAGGCGAAGGGGAGCTCCAGCACGCTTCCCTTCACTGGCCGGGGTGGGATTGGCTGCGGTCCAACGACCTCAGCGAGGTCAATGCGGGCATCGACCGGATCTTTCTTCCGGCCCTGCGGGGGATGCCGGGATGAAGCTGGTGACCGTCGCCGGGCCCCCTTCCTGCGGCAAGACCTCGGTGATCCTGCGGGTGGCCGAGGGCCTCGCGGCGGCGGGAGTGAAGCTCGGGGTCGTCAAGTTCGACTGCCTCTTCAGCGACGATCAGCAGCGTTACGAGGCCGCCGGCATTCCGGTGGTGACCGGCCTCGCCGGGGGCCTCTGCCCCGACCATTTCTTCATCGCCAACATCGAGGCGGCGGTGCAGTGGGGCCGGCGGCGGGGCTTCGACGTGTTGATTATCGAGAGCGCCGGGTTGTGCAACCGCTGCTCGCCGCACATCCGCGAGGTGCTGGCAGTCTGCTTGGTCGACAACCTCAGCGGCGTCCACACCCCGCGAAAGATCGGTCCGATGCTCAAAAGCGCCGACGTGGTGGTGATCACCAAGGGGGATATCGTTTCCCAGGCCGAGCGCGAGGTCTTTGCCTTCCGCGTCCGGCAGGTCAACCCGAAGGCGGCGGTCCTGCCGGTCAACGGCCTCACCGGCCAGGGGAGCCTGCTGCTGCAGCGCCATGTCGAAGCCGCCCCCGTCATCGCCGCCCTCGACGGCGAACGGCTGCGTTTTTCGATGCCCGCCGCGCTCTGTTCCTATTGCCTTGGCGAAACCCGCATCGGCCAGGACTGCCAGATTGGCAACGTCAAGACCATGGATTTCCCGTGACCCCCACAACGCTGTTGGACCAGCCCTGCAGCCGGCTGCTGTGCCGGCATTCCTACCTGGGGGACTTTTTCGCCGCCCTCGACCTGCCGCTGCCCGTCGGCCCGGAAACCTGGGCCGAATACGTCGCCACCCTGGACGCCGAGCAGCTCGAGGCCCGGGGCCTCGATGGCCCCGGTTTCACCCGCCGCCTGCTCGAGTTCATTGCCCGGATGGAAAGCTTCCGCCAGGAGGCCGCCCGGCCGCCGGGCAAGATCACGGTACTCGGCGGAACCGACAAGGCCGGCAATCCCGAGGGAATCTGCCTGGAGTTGCGTCCCGGCGAGGTGGTCTGCGTGGTCGGGCCAACCGGCTCCGGGAAGAGCCGGCTGCTCTCGGACATCGAGTGCCTGGCCCAGGGGGACACCCCGAGCGGCCGTCGCATTCTCCTTGACGATTGTCCTCCCGACCAGGCGGGCCGCCTCTCCGGTGAACAGCGGCTGGTCGCCCAGCTCTCCCAGAACATGAACTTCGTCGTGGATCTTTCGGTGCACGAGTTCCTCACCCTGCACGGCGAGAGCCGCCTGGTGGCGGAGCTTCCACAGCTGGTGGAGCAAATTTATGCCCTGGCGGTGGAACTCGCCGGCGAGCCCTTCAGCCTAGACACGCCGGTCACCGCCCTCTCCGGCGGCCAGTCGCGGGCGCTGATGATCGCCGACGTCGCGCTGCTCAGTGCCTCCCCCGTCGTCCTCATCGACGAAATCGAAAACGCCGGGGTCGACCGGCGCCGGGCTCTGGAGCTGCTGGTGAAGCAGGAAAAGATCGTCCTGCTCGCTACCCACGACCCGCTGCTTGCCCTTTCCGGCGACCGGCGGCTGGTGATCAGGAACGGCGCGGTCACCGCGGTGATCGAGACCAGTGCCGAGGAGCGTGCCGTCCTCGCCCTGCTGGAAGTGCTCGACCGGGAGCTGGGGTTGCTGCGGGAGAGGGTGCGCCAGGGCGAGCGGATCGCCTTCGATTTGACATCGCTGCTGGCAGCGGCCAGCGTCGCCGGCGGCGTCCCGAAAGGCGATGCTGCCATCAAGCCGCTTGACAACAAGGGGAAAAGGTGCTGAAGTCCGCGCTGCAGTATACATCCCTGAAGCTCGAAATGGGTGGGCCATGGTCTGCACCCGGTTTTCCAATCTTTCCTGTCACGCGTTTCGGCGGCACCGGTCCTGGTGTCCGGCCCGGGGGTGAATCCGACCGTGTCTGCCTTTCGCCCCCGCTGGCCGCTGCTGCCCGGCCTGCTGCTTGCCGCCTTCTTCCTGCAGGGCTTTGCCCTGCCCCCACCTGCCGTCGCTGACCGGCTCTCCCACCCGTCCCTTTCCTTCCTGGCCGAAACTCCCGTCGCCCAGTTCACCGGCGCTGAAACCGATGACGAAGCAGGTTCGCCGGCCGGGCTGTGGGCCGTTTTGCCTGGCCAGGGGGCATCGGGCCTGCTGCTGCCGGAAAAAACGCTGCTGCGTCCGCGGCAAGCCCCGATGCATGCGCCGGGGCGCTCCCGGGACGGCACGGCCGCGCTGCCCCGCCCCCCTCCCGCCGGTTGATCCGCCGCGCCAACTGCCGCCGGGCCGCCCGGCACGTTTCCCGACCCTCCCACGCCAAGGAACCCGCTCATGAATATTCTGCTGGTGGTCATCTTCGTCGTCGCGTATACGGCCATTGCCCTGGAACATCCGATCAAGATCAACAAATCCGCCACCGCCCTGATCGCCACCGGCCTGCTCTGGACCGTCTATGCGGTGCTGACCGGCGACCACCACCTGGTGGCGGAGAACCTGAACGAATCCCTCGCATCGACCGCCCAGATCATCTTCTTTCTGCTGGGGGCGATGACCATCATCGAGGTGATCGACGCCCATGAGGGCTTCCAGGTAATCACCTCGAAGGTCAAAACCACCCAGCTCAGCACCCTGCTGTGGATGGTCGGCTTCGTGACCTTCTTCCTCAGCGCCACCCTCGACAACCTCACCACCACCATCGTCATGATTTCGCTGGTGAGAAAACTCCTCGACCGGCAGGACGACCGGCTCTTCTTCGCCGGCATCATCGTGGTTGCCGCCAATGCCGGCGGCGCCTGGTCGCCAATCGGCGACGTGACCACCACCATGCTCTGGATCGGCGGCCAGATCACCACCCTGGCGATCATGAAGGAAGTGCTGCTGCCATCGCTGGCAAACCTGATCGTGCCGCTGGCCATCACCGCTTATCTCCTGCGCGGCCGCGAGGTGGTTGCGCCGCAAATCGTGGAGCGGCGGCAGGGGATCGAAACCACCCCCCTGGAACGAAACCTGATGTTCTTCTGCGGCATCGGCAGCCTGGTATCGGTCCCGGTCTTCAAGGCCCTGACCCACCTGCCTCCTTTCATGGGGATCATGCTCGGCCTCGGGGTGCTGTGGCTGCTCGGCGAACTGCTGCACCGCAACAAGGAGGAGGAAGACAAGAAGCACCTGACCCTGGTCCACGCGCTGACTCACATCGACATGAGCTCGATTCTCTTCTTTCTCGGCATCCTGATGGCGGTGGCCACCCTGGAGCACGCCGGGATCCTCGGCGCTCTCGCCGACTGGCTGGGCCGGACGATCGGCCGCCAAGACCTGATCGTCGGCATCATCGGCCTGGTCAGCTCCATCGTCGACAACGTGCCGCTGGTGGCCGCGTCGATGGGGATGTACCACATGGTGCACTTCCCGCCGGATAGTTTTCTCTGGGAGTTCATGGCCTACTGCGCGGGGACCGGCGGATCGATCCTGATCATCGGCTCGGCGGCGGGAGTGGCCGCGATGGGGATGGAGAAGATCCACTTTTTCTGGTACGTGAAGAAGATCAGCTGGCTGGCGCTGATCGGCTATCTCGCCGGGGCGGTGATCTACATCCTCCAGTTCCGGCTGCTGCACGGGTAGGAGCGGTTCAAATCACCTGCAGCACGATCTTGCCCCGCGCATGGCCGCCCTGGCTCAATTCCTGGGCGCGACGCGCTTCGCCGAGCGGCAGTACCTCCTCGACGTGAACCTTGAGGGTTCCCGCCGTGGCCAGTTTGCCGAGGCGCTCCAGGATCTCGGCATCGGGCTGGATGAAGACGAAGGCCTGGCGCACCCCGTGGGCCGCCGCCGCATCCTCCGGCGGCGGCGAGATGATCGAGACCAGGATGCCGCCCCGGTTGAGGAGCTGCCAGGAGCGCTGCTGGGTGTCGCCGCCGATGGTGTCGAAGACCACGTCGACCTTCCCGGCCGCCTCCTCGAAGGGGATCGTGCGGTAGTCGATGACCGCATCGGCACCCAGCTGCCGCAGATAGCCGTGGTTGCGCTCCGAGGCGGTGGCGACGACCTCGGCGCCCCGCCACTTGGCCAACTGCACGGCAAAGCTGCCGACCCCGCCGGCCGCGCCGTGAATCAGAACCCGCTGCCCGGCAGCCAGGTCGGCGGCCTCGATCAGCACTTTCCAGGCGGTCAGGCCGGCCAGGGGGATGGCGGCGGCGTGGCGATGGTCGATGCCCGCCGGCTTGCGGCGCCACCTCCGTCTCGCGGATAACGACGTACTCGGCGTAGGTCCCGTTGCGGGCGAGGTCCGGGCGGCTGAAGACCTCGTCGCCGACCTGGAAGCGGGTAACGCCGGGGCCGGTCGCCGCCACCGTTCCGGAGACGTCCCAGCCGAGGATCAACGGCAGACGGTGGTGGAGCATCTCTGCCAGATATCCCTCGCGGATCTTCCAGTCGACGGGGTTGACCGCCGCGGCATGCACCTGTACCAGTACCTCCCCTTTTTCGGGGCGGGGTCGCGGGGCATCCTCAAAGCTCAATACCTCCGGGCTGCCGTAGGCATGAATGCGAACTGCTTTCATGGTGGCCATGGTTTCACCCCCTTGGTTCGGCGGCCCGGCAGGATGCGGGGCCGTCTTTACTTCTGGCGTCAGCCATCCCTGCCGGGCTCCTCCTGAACTGGTGTGTCCAGCAGGGCATCGGTGCTGGCGGCCATAATGAAATCGTTGCGGTGCAGGCCCCTGATCTTGTGGGTCCACCACTGCACCGTCACCTTCCCCCATTCGGTGAGCAGCGCAGGGTGATGCCCCTCGGCCTCGGCGAGGACGCCGACCTGGTCGGTAAACTCAAGCGCGGCGCGGAAGTCGGGGAAGGAAAAGCTCCGGGTCAGCCGGTCGATGCCGTCGACGGTGACCACCTGCCAGTGCGGCAGCTGGCGCAAAAAGCCGGCGATCTCTCCTGCCGTTGCTGGCGGCGCTCCGCTGCGGCAGACCTCACAGTGCTGTTGCTGCAACCTCTCCATGGACTACTCCTTTCCGAAATTCCTCAGCCCGTCGCTGCGCGGGTGGCCAGCTGCCGGCTCAGCGCCAGCAGGTCGGCATGCTCTTCCAGGCCGTCGATGAAGCGCTGCGGAATGCCGGAAAGCCCCACCTGGGCGCCGACCAGGGCGCCGGTCAGGATCGCCCGCGCCTGGTTCTGGCCGCCACCGTTGACCGCGTGCAGGACGGCCGACTCGAAATCGGTGCGGAAGCGGGCGCCCAGGTAGTAGGCCGCCGGCAGCTGGTGGTAGATGGCGCAGGGCAGGCCGTAGACGAGGGATACCTTCCAGGCCGGTTCGATGCGGACCTCGGGGTCGGCCGCGGCGGTGGCCACGCAGGAAGGGGTCAACAGGGCATCCGGCGAGGTGAAACGGCCGGCGCGGGACGGTTCGGGCAACCCTGGCTGCGGCGGCTGCAGGCGGTCGGCGGTGACGACGTGGAAGGGTAGGGCGCCGTTTTTGACCAGCGCCATCAATTTGGCGGAGAGCCGGGTGTCGAGGGGATGCCCCTGGACCAGCAGGCCGAGAACCGCAGCATAAGCCACGGTCAGCGCCACCACGGTTGCGTCGCTCTGGGTGAGGATGGTGTTGGCGGCGACGTTGCTGGCCAACTCTTCGGGGTAGCGGGCGTAGCGCACCGCGATCGCCAGGGTGCGTTCGATCGCCTCGGTGGTGTCGGCGTGGCCGCCGGTCTCGCTCCAGGGACGCTGCTGTTGCACCCGTCGCCGCCAGGCGCCGCGGATCGACTGGCTGGTGTAGCCCCCGGGACCGTTTACCGGCGTGCCGTCGAGGAGCGGGAAGAGCTCCTCGTCGAGACGGCGGCAGAAATCGTCCTGGTCGTAGCCATCGCTAGCCACCAGCGATTCGAGGGTGAGGCGCAGGATGAAGCCGGCCTGGGAAAGCTGGCCGGCTTTGAGCCCGGCGTGGTAGCGCCCAGGCCTGGGGTCGGTGTAGCCGCCGATCCAGTCGCCGTAATCCCGACGCAGGGCGGCGAGATCGTAGTACCAGTGTGGGCCGAGCCCCAAGGCGTCGCCGATGAAGGCGCCGAGCAGGGCCCCTGCCGCTCGATTTTCCAGGGAAGTAACCGGCATGAAATCCTCCTTCCGCCAAGCCCCCGATTTCTGCCACCTCCATTATACCCCGGCCCAAGAACGCCGAAACCGCCCCGCGCAGGCTTTGGCGATGCCGCCCTTCCCGGGAAGGTGCCCCGGCCGCTCATGGCCTTGCCGACCCTTCGAAATGATTGAGTTTTGCGGGCGATGCCGCTAGGATGGATGCCCTGACCTGAAGTGCCCGATATCGGCCCGCAAGGGACTGCAAAGGAGAAGGAACGCGTGGCAACAGCGAGACAGGAAAAAGATAAGGATGTACTTCGCCCGGCCGTCGACCTGGGCGGCGATGCCGGCTGGAACGCCTTCGATGCGCCGGCGTTGGTCGGCGCATCGCTGCGTTTCGTCTCCGGCGAGCCGGGCGGGAACCGCTACCGGATCCGCTACTTTCGCGACCTGGAGCAGCGGCTGCGGGCCCGGGTCTGGTTCGGCCCCGAAACCGAGGGGCCCCCGGGACATGCCCACGGCGGCGCGATGGCGGCGGTCCTCGACGAGGTCCTCGGCCTGGCAGCCTGGACGGCGGGTTACTCGGTCGTGGTCGGCAACCTCAACGTCAGCTTCCGCAACCTGCTGCCGCTGGAACAGGTGGTGACCGTGGAGAGCGAGGTAGTCTCTGCCGAGGGGCGCAAGATCCTGGTACGCGGCCGGATCTGCCGCGGCGAGACGATTTTTGCCGAGGCCGAGTGTCTGTGCATCACCATCCCCGGCAAGTAATCCCCCCGGGACGGCCGTGACTCCGAACCCGGCTGCCGGTACCGATCCCGCTGTGGGTCGACTGCCCTTGGCTCGATTGCTGGCCGGTTCGGTCTGCATCAGCTTCTCGCCGATTTTCATCAAGCTGGCCGCAGTGGCCCCGGATGTGGCGGGGTTTTACCGCATGCTCTTTTCCGGGCTGGCGCTGCTGCTCTGGCTACGCCTTGCCGGTACCTCCTGGCGGATGCCGCGGCAGGTGCTGCTGATTCTGGCGGCGGGCGGGGTGGCGCTGGGCGTCGACTTCATGTGCTGGCACCGCAGCATTCACCTGGTCGGCCCCGGACTGTCGACGCTGCTGGGGAACTTTCAGGTCTTTTTTACCGCGCTCTTCTCCTGGCTGCTGCTCGGCCAGAACCTCAACCGGCTGTTCCTGGGCGCCGTGGTCCTCGCCCTGGCCGGCTTGCTGCTGATCACCGGGACGGACCTGGCGGGCCTGGCGCCGGGCTACCGGGCCGGGGTCATGCTCGGCCTAGGCACCGCGGTCTGCTATTCCGCCTACATCCTGCTCATGAAGCAGGCCATGGGGCATCCGGCGGTCAGCGGCGTCTCGGCCATGCTGGTGATCTCGCTGGTCTGCATGGTTTTCATGGCCGGCGTAAGCCTCCTCGGCGGCGTCTCCTTCCGCATCCCCGACGGGGGTTCGCTGCTGGCCCTGATCGGCGTCGGCGTGGTCAGCACCACCCTTGGCTGGTCGCTGATCTCCTCGGCAATGCGCGATACCCCGGTGACCCTCGCCAGCCTGGTGCTATTGTTGCAGCCGGCTCTCTCCTTCGTCTGGGATGTCCTGATCTTCGGGCGCCCGACCGCGGCCCACGAGATTTTCGGCATCGGCCTTATCCTCGCCGCCATCTTCCTCGGTTCCCAGCGCCGTTGACGGCACCTGCCCCGGGGGCTGCCCATCAAAAAACCGCCGCAGCGGCCCGCTGAAGGGGGCGCTGCGGCGGCGTGACGATCTGCATTCGTCGGTTTGGTTCAGATCGCTTTGGGCCGGCAGAGGTTGGCCTCGTCGTGGACTTTGGCGCCACAGTTGGTGCAGACATAGCGCGGTTCTTCGAAAATTCTGGCAATTTCCGGGTTCATTTCCTTATACTTCAGCTGACAAGCGTGCATGTCGCAATGTTGCTCGGGGTTGGTGCAGTCATTTTCGGCCATGGGTTACCTCCTTGTTTTTTAAAAGCTTAACCGACGGCCGTCGCCAGTCAACTCGCCGCCGGTATCGCCTGCGCGTTTCGATCTACAGCCCCGGCCGGTTGCCGGGGAATTTGCCCGCTGGACAGCCCGGTTCGATCAGGGCCAAATTCCCTGCCGGCAACGGCGCCGGCGGGCGGGATGTTAGGGGATAAAGGGGGACGAATGAACGGGGGAAGCCGGTTGGCCAATCCATCGAGGATGCAATGCCATGGGTGAGGTCGAAGCGAGTCGGGAAGAAATTCTGGTTGTCGACGACGATTTCTTCATTCGCCAGGTCATGTGCGACGCGCTGATCGAGGCGGGTTTTGCGGCCATCGAGGCCATCAGCGGCGAAGCGGCGCTGATGCAGTTCCAGGCCCGGGAACCGGCGGCGGTACTCCTCGATGTCCAGCTGCCGGGGATGGACGGCTTGGCCGTCTGTCGCGCCCTGCGCCAGCTCCCCGCCGGAGAACTCACCCCGGTCATGATGGTAACGAGCAACGACGACCCGGCGGTGATTCACCAGGCCTATGAGGCCGGGGCCACCGATTTCGTCGCCAAGCCGATCGAACCGACCGTTCTCGGCTACCGGATCCGCTACATGCTCCGCGCCGCCCGGGCGGTCGGTGAACTGCGCAAGAACCAGGAACGGCTGGTTCTGGCCCAGCAGATCGCCGGTCTCGGCTACTGGGAGTGGGATCTGCGTTCCGACCACTGGACCCTCTCGCCGGAATCCCGGGTGATTCTCGGTATTCCCCCTGCCGGGCCGGTCGATTATCCGCTGTTCCTGTCGCTGGTCCCTGACGAGGAACGCCCGGTGGTGGACCTCGCCCTCAGAAGCTGCCTGGAGGGAGTCCAGGAATTCAACCTCGAACACCGCGTCGTCTGGCCGGACGGGAAAATCCGGCACGTTCATGGCCAGGCCAGGGTAATGTGGGACAGCGAGGGACGGCCGGTGCGCATGACCGGCACCCTGCATGACGTCAGCGACCGGTTGCAAACCGAAATCAAGCTGCGCGAAAACCAGGAGCGTCTCAATTACCTTGCCTATCATGACGCCCTGACCGGACTGCCCAACCGGCTTCTGTTCCAGGACCGCTTCGAACATGCCATTGCCCGGGCGCACCGGGCGCAAAAGCAGGTGGCGATCCTGTTTCTCGATCTCGACCAATTCAAGAAGGTCAACGATACCCTCGGTCACGAGGTCGGCGACCAGCTGCTCCGCGAGGTGGCCGAGCGGTTGCGCGACTGCGCCCGCGAGTCCGACACCTTAGCCCGTCTCGGCGGTGACGAATTCGTCCTGCTGCTGGAAGAGATCGAGGACATGAACGGCGCCAGCGCCGCCGCCAAGAAGATCGTCAGCCGCCTTTCCCCCGCTTTCCGTGCCGGCGGCTTCGAACTTTACACGACCGCCAGCATCGGCATCGCCCTTTATCCCGACAACGGCGAAAGCGTCGAGGAGCTGATGAAGTGCGCCGACGTCGCGATGTACCGGGCCAAGGAGCGCGGACGCAACAATTTCCAGTTTTATACCCCCGACATGAACGCCCGGGCCCACGAGCTGCTGCTGCTGGAGACCGGTCTCCACCAGGCACTGGAGCGGGATGAACTGGAGATCTACTACCAGCCACAGTTGGAAATGCGGAGCGGCGAGTTCGTCGGCACCGAGGCGCTGCTGCGCTGGAACCATCCACAGCGCGGGCTGCTGCTCCCGGGCGAATTCCTCCCCCTGGCCGAGGAGACCGGGCTGATTCTGGCGATGAGCGAGTGGGTCCTAAACACCGCCTGCCGGCAGAACAAGTCCTGGCAGAAGCGAGGGTTCCGGGCGCTTCCGGTGGCGATCAACATCACCCCACGGATGTTTCAGCAGCAGGGGTTGATACGGATGGTCTCCCGGGCGCTCGAGGCCTCGGGTCTCGAGGCACGCTATCTGGAACTGGAAATCACCGAAAGCATGATCATGCAGAACGTCGACGCCGCCGTCCAGACGATGCTCGAGTTGAACGGGATGGGGATTTCCCTGGCCATCGACGATTTCGGAACCGGCTATTCCTCCCTGAGCTGCCTGCGTCGCCTGCCAATCAACAAGCTCAAGATCGACCGGGTATTTGTCGACGACATTACCAACAGTCAGAGCGACGCCGCCATCGCCACCTCGGTCATCGCCCTGGCCGGGAGCATGAACTTCGGCGTTATCGCCGAGGGGGTGGAAACCGAGGCCCAGCTCCGTTTTCTCGAGGAGCGCGGCTGCCGCCACGCCCAGGGCTTTTACTTCTCCCATCCCCTGCCGGTGGCCAAGGTAGAAGCGCTGTTCCGGCGCCAGGCCGGTCCCTGAGGCCATCAGCTCCCGGCCAAAATATTTGCGGCGACGCCCTGAAAAGGGGCGCCGCCATTTTTTTGGGGCGGGAGGAAGGATTCCCCTTCCGGGTATCCGGCCAACGGGCCCTGGGGGGGATGGTATGCTTGCAGACAGGGAAGCCAAGCCCGAAGCGGGGAGAGCCCATGGCCGGCAGCGACAAGCAGCGAGGGATCGGATTTCTGGAAGCGACCACCATCGGCATCGGCGGAATGGTCGGCGGCGGGATCTTCGCGGTGCTCGGTCTGGCGGTGCAGCTGGCCCGGGGCGGAGCGCCGCTGGCTTTTGCCATCGCCGGGACGGTGGCCCTGCTCACAGCCTATTCCTACGCCCGGCTGGCGGTAAAGTTCCCCAGCCAGGGGGGAACGGTGGCTTTTCTCGACCGCGCCTTCGGCCCCGGCCTGCTCACCGGCACCATCAACATCCTGCTCTGGGTCAGCTACATCGTGATGCTCTCGCTTTATGCCTATGCCTTCGGCAGCTACGGGGCGACCTTCTTTTCCTCTGCCGACCAACTGCTCTGGAAACACCTGCTGATCACCGCCGCTGTCCTTGCCATTACCGGCCTGAACCTGTTCAGCGCCGATATCATCGGCAAGGCCGAAGACTGGGTGGTCGGCATCAAGCTGGTCATCCTGCTGCTCTTCGTCGCCCTCGGTTTTCAGGGAATCGACCCATCGCGGCTGGCGGTGGCCGCCTGGAGCCCGTCTCTTAAGTTGGTCACGGGCGGGATGGTTATCTTTCTTGCCTACGAGGGCTTCGAACTGATCGCCAACGCGGCCGGGGACGTCCGAAACCCGGCGAAGGACTTGCCGCGAGCCTTCTTTAGCGCGGTGGGCTTCGTCCTGGTGCTCTATGTGCTGATTGCCGCCGTCGCCGTCGGCAATCTCCCCGTCGACCGCATCGTTGCCGCCAAGGACTATGCCCTGGCGGTGGCGGCTCGGCCGTTCCTGGGCCAGGGTGGTTTTGTCCTGATCACCGTGGCCGCCCTGCTCTCCACCGCCTCGGCGATCAACGCCACCCTCTACGGTGCGGCGCGCCTCTCCTACGTGATTGCCAAGGATGGGGAACTGCCTGTCGCGCTGGAAAAGAAGGTCTGGAACGAGCCGGTGGAGGGGCTGCTGATAACCGCGGGGGGAACCCTGTTGATCGCCAACCTGTTCGATATCTCGAGCCTGTCGACGATGGGCAGTGCCGGGTTTCTGCTGATCTTCGCTGCCGTCAACGGCGCCAATGCCCGGCTCGCCGCCCAGACCGGGAGCCGCCCCTGGCTGTCATTGGTGGGACTGGTTCTGTGTCTTCTCGCCCTCGGTTGCCTGCTGTGGCAGACCCTGACCGACCACCCGGCCAGGGTCCTGATCCTGGCCGGCATGCTCGGGCTCTCCTTCGCGATCGAAGCCGGGTTCCGTTTGGCGACTGGCCGGGAATTGCACCCCTCGGGGTCTAAGGATTCCAGCCGGTCCTCTGATGACGGCAGCGGCTAAGCACAGTCTTCGAAGCTTCATCTATTCAACCGCGCGTCTGCAGATATTCCTTCAGGGCGACGGCGTTGTTACGCTGGGCGTCCCGGGCGGCGAAGACCAGGGTACACGGATGGCCGGCAACCCGCTCCCGCAGCTGGCCAACCACCTCCGGTCGAGCGTCCAGTTCGACAAAGTAGCGCCGGCAAAATTCTTCCCACTTCTCCGGCTCATGGCCGTACCATTTGCGCAGTTCGTTGCTGGGTGCGATCTCCTTCAGCCAGAGATCGATCCCTGCCTGGTCCTTGCCGAGTCCCCGCGGCCAGAGGCGGTCGACCAGGATGCGCAGGCCATCCTCCCGTCCGGGTGACTCGTAGGCCCGTTTCAGCCCGATCTGCATGATCTCCTCCCCGGGTATTACCCGCCTTACTGTCCGTGCCGTCCGCCAAGGGTCACCGCCGCGGCAATTAGCGAAAGATGGCTCAGGCCCTGGGGGAAATTCCCCAACATCGTCCCGCTGGTCCCTTCCCATTCCTCGGCGAACAGCGCGAGGTCGCTGCCGGTGGCGGCGGTCCGTTCGAAGACTGCCTGCGCCTCTTCCACCTCCCCCTGCAGGGCGAGGCATTCGGCCAGCCAGAAGGAGCAGGCTAGAAACCGCCCTTCGCGGCCTTTCAGCCCATCCCCCTCGCCGGGATAGCGCAGCAGCAGGCCATCCTCCTCCAGATCCTCGCGGATCGCCGCGACGGTGCGGCGCATGCGCACGTCGCCGGGATCGATGAAGCCGATGATCGGCAGCAGGAGCAGGGACGCATCCATCTCCTTGAAGCCGGCGGCCTGAGTGAAGGCTCCCCGCGCGCCATCGTAGCCCTGGGTCTCGACCCACTCGCGGACTTCCGCCCGGGCCTGGCGCCACTTCTCGACGGGTGCCTCGCGGTCGAGGTCCTCGGCCAGGCGGATGCCGCGGTCGAGAGCCACCCAGCACATCGCCTTGGAGAGGACGAAGTGCCGGGGCGCGCAGCGCATCTCCCAGACCCCCCGGTCCGGCTGGCGCCATTTTTCAGCGGCGGCGTCGACCAGTTCGACCAGAAATTCCCAGTAGTCGTCGTCGGGGGAGTGCCCCCGCCGATGCCAGTTCCAGGCGAGATCGAGCAGTTCGCCATAGACGTCGAGCTGGAGCTGCGCCTCGGCGGCATTGCCGATCCGCACCGGGCGGGCGCCGCCGTAGCCGTTCAGGTCGGGGATCTCGTATTCGTGAAGGCGGCGCTCGCCGCCGATGCCGTAGAGGATCTGCAGCTCTTCGGCGCTGCCGGCGCAGCTGCGCTCGATGAAGCGCCGGAAACCATCGGCTTCGGCGACGAAGCCGAGTTCGCTCAGGGAACGGACGCTGAAATAGGAATCGCGGATCCAGGAGAAGCGATAATCCCAGTTACGCTCCCCACCCGGGGCTTCCGGGAGGGAAGTGGTGGCGGCGGCGGCGATGGCACCGCTGGGCGCATTGGAGAGCCCCTTGAGGACGATGGCCGAGCGCAGGACCAGGTCGCGGTAAGGGCCGGAATAGGCGAACTGGTTCGCCCAGGTCTGCCACCAGGAGCTGGTCTGTTCCAGGCGCCGGTCGAGTTCCCCAATGGCCGGGACCTCGGCCTGGCCGTTGTCGAGGTCTTCGGGACGGGAAAACAGGAGGGAAAGATGGCGGCGCTCTCCGCCGCGGACGCTGCAGGTCCCGGCCAGGTCGTGGCGCCCGCGGGGTTCGAAACCGTAGTCGCCGGAGAGGAGCAGCCCGGTGCTGCCGCCCATGATCAGGAAACTCCCATCCTGCTTGCGGATCCAGGGTTTGATCGCGCCGTAGTCGAGGCGGGGCTGGCAGTCGAGGGTAAATTCCACCTCGCCCTCAAGCCCCTCGATGATCCGCAGGATCTGCTTGAAAGGCTGGTGGCTTCCGCCCTGGCGCATGGGGAAGAAGTCGAGAATCCGGGCGCTGCCCCGCTCGCTGGTGTAGGTGGTCTCCAGGATCAGCGTTCCTTCGAGGTAGCACCGGGTGGAGTTGGACCTGGCCGGTGGGCCAGACCCGGCAATAGCCCCCGCTCTCCCAACCCAGGAGCCGGCCGAAACAGGAGGGTGAGTCGAGCCGCGGCATGCAGCACCAGTCGATGGAACCGTCCCGGGAAACCAGGGCTGCCGAATGGCAATCGGAAATGTAGGCATAGTCCGCGATGGGCGGGTAGGTGGGCGAGGTTTTTTGCCGCGTTCCGGCCATGGCCGATGTCCTGTCATTCATTAAGTTCACGCCAGCCGATTCTTCGGCGCCCCGGCTGCTGCGTATCCAGTATAGCAGGCCGGCCGATCGCGGTTGACGGGGAGCTGACGGGAGACATGGTAGGATTGCCGTAAACTCGGGCGGTTACGGCCGGGAGCAGGAGGCTGGTGGGAAGAGCAGCCCAAGGCCGGGATTTCAGGCCTTCGGCTATAATGAAAACAAGATTGAATGCAGCCAGCGGACCGTCAGGCCGGAGAGGAGGAAGCGATGCTCGTCCCCAATGCCTTCGTGGAAAAGATCCGGACCCAGATCGAACAATGGAACGCCGAGATCGACCGGTTCCAAGTCCAGGCCCGCCAGGCGGCGGCCGATGTGAAGGTCGAATACGAAGAGCAAGTCGCCAACCTCAAGTGCCGGCGCGATGCGTTGCAGGAGCAGCTCGCCGCCCTGCAGGAAGCGGAGGACGAGACCCGGGAGGAGCTGCAGGAGAGAGCCGAACGGGCGCTCACCGGCCTCAAGGAGGCCCTGGCCAGGGCCCGAAGCCGTTTTTCCGTGCATTGACCCTTACCGCCTATGCGCCGGGACCGGCGGGGGGGACGGAATCAGCCCTTGAAGCGGCCGTCGGCGCGAATCCTGCGTGGGCCAGGTGCCCCGCCTCTTCCAGCCAGCCGCTGTTCGCCGCCGGCGCCTGGTCGAAGGCCGGCACGTAGGGCTTGATGTCGAGTACCGGCGTGCCGTCGAGGATGTCGACGCCGCCGATCAGCAGTCGGTTGCCCTCGATTCCCAGCAGTTCGACCAGCGACAGGCCAATGGGATTGGGGCGGACAGGGGCGCGGGTGGCGAAGACGCCGTGGGGGTGGTCGTTGAGAAACGGGGTGACGGTGAGCCGGGGCGCTCCGCGCGGTGGAAGTGGTAGATCACCCAGAGGTGGGAAAAGCCCTCCAGGTCCTGCAGCCCGGGGACGAGGTCGGGGCACAGCTCGATCGACCCGCGGATGTTGGCCGCCCCGGCGGGCTGGATCGGCATTTCCTCGATGTTTTCGAACGGGCTGTGCACCACCCCGATCGGGCTGAGGCAGAGGGGCGCGAGCGCGGTCGGCATCAGGGGCCGCTCCGGCTGACGCAGGGGCAATTCCTGGGGTCCCGCTCCCCGACGGTCGAGAGGTTCAGGCCGATCCAGTTGTGGACCTGCTGGACTTCGAACCCGGCCAGCCGCTCCCTTCCGACCTGCAGCAGCGGCCGGACGATCAACAGCGGTTCGGCGACCATCATCCGCAGAGCCTGTTGGCGGGTAATGGTCGCCGGGCAGATCTCCCCCGACTTGACCCGCGGGTTGGTCGGGTTGAACCACTCGGCCACCGGCCGGCTGCCGAAAAAACTCGCCAGCAGCGGCGTGGTCCAGGCCTCGGTGAGCAGGTTGCGCACCTCCAGCTCGTGCCCGGAAGCGATCAAGATCTCCTTCTGCCGGGCGTTCCCCTGACAGCCCGGTTTCTCCCAGAAAATGATGCGCGCCATCCCCTTCCTCCCTTTCTCGTGCCTCGTGTTTGGCCTCAACAGCACTCGCGCTCGATGCGTTCGAGCAGCGCGAGCGCTTCCGCGTCATCGTAGGTCTCGAAGATCTCGTAGAAATTGTTGATGCAAGTGTGGATCAGGAACAGCTCGTCGAGGGAGCGGCCGCCGTTTCCCTGGGGATTGCCGACCCCGGCGAGCTTTTCCTTGAACCGTTCCCAGAAAGCGTTGCATTTTGCCGGATCGTCGATGTGGCGACGCAGCATCGCCATCAGCCGCTTCGAGTTCCCCTCGCAGTCGATGTTTTTGAAGGTGACGTAGCGGTCGGTTTCAGCGGTCTTCATGTGCGGTTCCTGGGCCTGGGCTGGAGGGCCGTTCTCACGGCTCCGGGGCGAAGCAGAGGGCGTAATCGCTGCATACCCCGCAGTTGGGCGATTTGCACAGGGTCGCGCCGTGCAGGTCGCAGACCTGCTTGAAAAGGTAGCGCTTCCAGCGCATTCCCCGATGGTTAGCCGCCGCCAGCGACGGCAGCAGCCGGCGGATGGCTGCCGTCAGCTCGGGGCGCGCGAAGAGGCCCATGGCCACCCACAGGTGCCCCGGATGGGCGGCCCGGGCGGCGATGGCCTGCGCCAGCCACCCGGGAGCCGGGTCATGACCCGACGGCAGGTGGGAGCGCAGAATCTCCAGAACCTCGGGATTGATCGCCGGGGGCGTTGCGCTGATGTTCCGGCCCCTCTCCAGAACTGCCGGGGCGAGGCCGGGGAAGTAGTGCTGCAGCAGGGCGGCGAGGTCCCACTCCTCGAGGCCGAGGGCGGCGGCCAGGGGGTACGGTTCACCGCTGGCAACCGCCAGCAGGCAGGCGAAGAGGTGGCGCTCTTCGCCTGCGATACCGGCCGGGGTGGCCGTTCCGCTCAGCAGGTGATAGACGGGGTCGCCGGCTGTTACCCGCGGACCGTGCTCCTCGCCGGAAAGGTCGTGGCTGACCGACTGGGGGACATGGCCGCTGCTGCAAGCGCTTTGCACCGCCGCCTGCAGGGCTTCCACCGCCAGTTCGGCACAGTAACCCCGTTCGGAGGGCAGCCCGCCGAGCAGGGCGTCCACCGCCGGCGGGTCGATGGCCGTTACCTTTGGCAACGGCTGTCCCTCGGCGAGCTGCGCCGCGGCGGCACAGGCGGCGATGGTGAAACCGCAGCCGAAAACCTGGAAGCGCAGCGCCTCCACCCGTTCGTCGCGCAGGCGCAGGGTGAAGCGCACCGCCAGCTTGCGGCCGGCCTCCTGGGCGCCGAGGCCGACCTCGCCGGTGCCGTCGGCGTCCTCCAGCGTCCCGGCAAAGCGGGTGTCGGTGGCGTAGCGGCGGATGGTGTCGGTGTAGGTGCTCATGCTCCCTCTATCGTCAGACCGATCGGTCAGATCAGTTGTGACCAGGCTCGTTTGTCTCACGCCACCTGGTTGCAGCATTGGCCACCTCGCAGAGGAAGCGTGCATCCCCTTCGTAGAGGATGTCGCACTGCAACTGCGCCCCGACCTCCTCCCAGTTGGGCAGACCGCGCACCACCAGCGCCTTGCCGCAGCGGTGGGCGAGGGCTTCGCCGTGGCCGTTGGTCAGCAGCAGGTCGAAGTCCTGCTGGCGGTCCTCCGCGTCCTCGAGATCGCCGACTAGAACCTGCGCCGCCGGAAGCATCTCCAGTTGCGGCGAGTCGACGGTGGTCACGGCAACTCGGACCTGGCCTCCGGCTTCGAAGAGCGCCTGGCACTGGCCGGCGAGGAGGTCGGGTTCGCCGGCGAGCAGGAAGCGGGTCTGACCGAGGGCGAAGTGGCAGTCGAGCAGGACGTCCTGCAGGCGTTTGCGCCAACGGGCGACGGCCGGCGGCGGGGTTTCGAAGCCGGTCTCTTTCAGCAGCAGCGCCACCAGGTTGTCGGTCGCTTCCAGCCCCTGCAGGTGGGGAAGATGGTGGTGGCGCATCGCCGGGTTCTTTTTCAGCAGCGCCTCGGCGGACAACTGCATCGAAGCGCCGATGCTGAGTACCAGCCCGGCATCGCCGAGGGCTCGGATCTGCTCGACGGCGATGCCGCCGCTGGAGAGGGCGCTCTGCTTTTCGCCGAGGTGGCCGTCGAGGGAGGTGGAGAGGTCGGGCAGGGCCAGCACTTCAAAGCCGAAGGCGGCGATGAACTCCTTGATTTTCTCGACCTCGATCGGGGTCAGGCCGACGTGGGGCAGCAGCACCAGTTTGTTGTCGTCGACGATTTCCGAAGGTGCGGTCAGCTGTTCGATCAGTGCCTTGGTGGCCATCCCCCAGCCACTCTCCAGCCCCCCTTCGTAGTCGGGGGTGTTGACCCAGACCAGCGGGAAATCGACCTTCGATGCCACGCCGCGGATATCGTCCCCCTTGGTCTCGGTCAGCCCGGTAGTGTGCAGGCCGATCAGGCTTGGGGAGACCTTGGCGGTGATGTTCTTCACCGCCTCGACGATGCTGTAGTCGCCGCCGTCGAGGATCGCGGTGACATCAGTCACCGCGGTGGTCTGGATGGCGATCGGCTCGGCGAAGTGGCGGGTGAAGTAGACCTTGGTGAAGGAGGTGCACCCCTGGCCGCCGTGCATCAGCGGCATGCAGTTGTCGACGCCGAGAAAGGCCAGGGTCGCCCCCATCGGCCGGGAAAGCTTGTGGGGATTGACCAGCAGCGGCTTGGACGACTTGTGCATCACTTCTCCCATGGCGCCCTCCTGGCCACGTTACGGAAGACCGGCGTCTCCAACGCGTGCTTCAGGTCCTCCGCCAGGTTGAGCAGGCCGGCATAGCCGCCGTAGCTCTTCTTCTTCTCCTGGTTGACGTCGGCGAAAGCGATCCCCTTCTTGATCGCCGTGTAGAGGCTGCGCCCGCCGGCGAGGAGCAGATCGGCCTTGGTCTGGTCGATGATTTTCGCCTGCTCCTGCCCCGGCTTGGTCATCAGGACGCCGTCGGGGCCGAGGTACTTTCTGGCCTTCTCCTTGTCGTCCTCGGTCGACTTGCCGACCGCGGTGGCCACCACCTCGATCCCCAGGTCCTGTAGGGCCGCGGCGATCGACCAGGCCTTGTTGCCGCCGGTGTTGAGGACCGCCTTCTTGCCGGCGAAGAGGGCGCGGTACGGGGCCAGCCGCTCCTCCAGCTTCGCTTCCTCGCGCGCGATCAGCGCCTTTGTGCGCGCGACAAGGTCGGCATCGCCGAGAGCTTCGGCGATGGCCAGCAGCCCGGCGCTGGTGTCGCGCTTGCCGTAGAAGGAGAGGGAAATCGACGGGATGCCGTAGCGCTCTTCCATCTTCCGGGTCAGCGAGACCAGCGACTTGGCGCAGACCAGGACGTTGAGTTTGGCCCGATGGGCGGTGCGGATGCGGGCCACCCGGCCGTCGCCGGAGAGGGTGGCAAGGACGCGGATACCGAGCTCCTCCAAAATCGGCGTGTACTGCCACATGTCGCCGGTAACGTTGTAGTCGCCGATCAGGTTGATGTCGAAGTGGGTGGTGAGTTCGGGCTCGGCGGTGCCGATCAAGTGCGCCAGCACCGCCTCGCCGCCGAGGCGGCTGCCGAGGTTTTTGCTGCCGACGAAACCCGGGGCGTGGACCGGCACCACCGGCAGGTCGTGGCGGTTGGCGGCCAGCTTGCAGACCGCGTCAAGATCGTCGCCAATCATCGCGGTGACGCAGGTGGAGTAGACGAAGACCGCCTGCGGAGCATAGCGCAGCACCACGTAGTCGATGGCCTCGGCCAGTTTCTCCTCGCCGCCGAAGACCACGTCGTTCATGGAAATGCCGGTGGTGAAACCCATCTGGGTCAAATCGCGTCCTTCCCAGCTGTTCCTGGTGGCGCGGGTTTCCCAGGAGGAACCGAGGCAGGTGATCGGGCCGTGGACGATGTGTGCGGCGTCGGCGTAGGGGAAGAGGGTGATCTGTGCCCCCTCGAAGGCGCAGCCGCCGGTGGTCGCCCCGGGGGTCGGCGCGTTGCAGGCGTTCTTCTTGGTCGGGCTGTGGGAACAGGCGCGCTCGTCGAGGAGCTCCCTGATTTTCGGTTTGTTCGCCAAGGTCTGATCCTTTCCGATAGATGTCGGTCGGAAGTCAGCTCCTTCGCTTCGTTGGGAGGGAGGCGGCCGGGCCGGCGGCTTTGGCGGGGCGGTCGTGACTGCTCTATATCCCCAGCTGCAAAACCCTCGCCAGGTCGGCAAGGTGTTGAAATGGAAAGAAAAGCTCTCCAGGGGATAGTTGCCGGAGGGCAGTATGTGGGCATTCAGCCTAATTTTTGAGCAGCACCCCTCTCTTCCGACCGACAGCAGCCTCGGTGCCCCGGCTTGCGTCCCGTTATCCAGGAAACCCATTTTATGCCTGTTTTCCCAGGCCCTTGCAAGGCGTTCGCGCCCTGCCGGACGGGCCTTCCTCGGGGCGGTGAGCGAAGTTCCGCACGGTTCCTGCAATGATAACCATTGTCATCCACTTAAAATGGAGAATGGCTATGCGGAAATGGTTTCTGACGGTGGTTTTCTTTCTGCTCCTCGGGGGACCGGCTCTGGCCGGAGAGCTCACCATATCTGCCGCAGCCAGTACCAACGAGGCGGTGACCGAACTCGCCAAGGTTTTTCACACCAGTCATGGCGAGATTACGGTCAACAGAAATTTCGCCTCCTCCGGGGCCCTGGCCAAGCAGATTGCCCAGGGCGCGCCGGCGGACATCTTCATTTCCGCTAACCCGAAATGGATGGCCTACCTGGTTGACCAGCGGCGCATCGCTTCCGGCCAGGAACGGACTCTGGCCTACAACTCTCTGGTCCTGGTCGGAAGAAAAGACCTGGCTTTGACCTCCCTCTCCGACCTCGCCAGGCTCCAGCGCATCGCCCTCGGCAGTCCCAAGAGTGTGCCGGCGGGGCAATATGCCGTGCAGGCCCTCCAGGCCGCCGGGGTCTACCAGCAGCTCCAGGGGCGGCTGGTCATGACCCAGGACGTGCGCCAGGCCCTTGCCTACGCCGATCGCGGTGAGGTCGATGCCGCCTTTGTTTACAAAACCGATGCCCTGCTCGTTCAGAGAGCAGTGATACTCCTTGAAGTGCCCCAGGATCTTTACGACCCGGTGAGCTACCCGGTCGGCCTCACCGTCGCGGGGGCGAAGAATCCGGCTGCGGCCGCTTTCTACGCCTTTCTCGGAACGCCTGCGGCGGCAAAGATCCTGGAAAAGTACGGGTTCGTGGTGAAATGAGCAAAGCCGGCCAGGGACCACGATTGACAACGGACAACCAACCGGGGACCACCCCTCATGCTTGAATTCACCCCCAGTGACTGGCAGGCGATGGAGCTCTCCGCCCGGGTGGCGATCACCGCGACCGTGATCTCGCTCCCCTTCGGCTTCGCCGCGGCCTACCTGCTGGTCTTCAGCCGCCTGCCGGGCAAGGCCCTTTTCGACGGCATCGTCAACCTGCCGCTGGTGCTGCCGCCGGTGGTGGTGGGCTATCTGCTGCTGCTGACCCTGGGGAGCCGGGGCTGGCTCGGCAGCTGGCTGGCGAAGCTGGGGGTGCAGATCGTCTTCACCTGGAAGGCGGCGGTGATCGCCTCGATGGTGGTCGGGTTTCCGCTTCTGGTGCGCTCCATCCGCATCGGCATGGAGGCGATCGACCCGCGCCTGGCGCAGGCCTCGCGGACGCTCGGTGCCCGCTGGTACGACACCCTGCTGACCGTGATCCTGCCCCTCTCGATACGGGCCATCCTGGCCGGGGCGACGCTGATGTTCGCCCGCAGTCTCGGCGAATTCGGCGCCACCATCGTCATCGCCGGCAATATCCCCGGCGTGACCCAAACTATCCCGCTGGCGATCTACGACTACACCAGCACCCCCGGCGGCGACCGCATGGCGCTGGGCCTCTGCCTGGTTTCCATCGTCCTGGCGCTGAGCGTACTGATTCTCAACGAGGGGCTGGTCCGGCGCTTCAACCGGGGACGTCGGCAATGATACTCGACGTCTGCCTGGAAAAGACCCTGGGGGAATTCCGCTTCGCCGCCGACTTCTCGGTGGAAGGCCGCCATGTCGGGGTCTTCGGACCGTCGGGGAGCGGCAAGTCAACCCTGATGCACATGCTTTCCGGGCTGCTGGTGCCCGACCGGGGGACGATCCGCCTCGACGGCGATCTGCTCTTCGACAGCGCCCGGGGCATCAACCGCACCCCGGAGCAGCGCCGGGTCGGGGTGGTTTTCCAGCATTCCCACCTCTTTCCGCACATGAACGTGCGCCGCAATCTCCTTTACGGCTATAAACGCATCCCCAAAAACGAGCGCGTCATCGATATCGACGCCTTGGTCGAGGTGCTCAATATCGGGCCGCTGCTCAACCGCGGCGTCGGCAGCCTCTCCGGCGGCGAACGCCAGCGGGTCGCCCTCGGGCGCACGGTCTTGGCCGCCCCGCGGCTGATCCTTATGGACGAGCCGCTCACCGGCCTCGACGAAGGGCTCAAATACCAGATCATTCCCTACCTGAAAAAGGTCTTCGCCGAGTTCGACCTGCCACTGATCTTCATCAGCCACTCTCTCAACGAGATGCGGCTGATGACCGACCAGGTGCTCGAATTCGTGCATGGCCAGCTCGGCGCCCAGACCTCCGCCGACGACCTGGCCCGGCGCCGCATGGGCACGAGCCCGGTCGGTTTCAGCAACTTGCTGGAACTCAGGGCACCGCGCGAACACGACGGCCTCTTCGTCTACCGCTGGGGGGACCAGGAGCTGATCCTGGTCTCGGGCGGTGAGGCGGCTCCAGGCATGTTCGAGCTCTCCTCCAAGGACATCACCCTCTTCAAGCGCCATCCCGAGGCGACCAGTGCCCGCAACATGCTGGCGTGCCGGGTGACCTCGATTTTCGAGGCGGGACGGCGCACCGGCGTGGAGCTCGATTGCCGCGGGCAGCGGCTCGTCTCCCAGGTGGTCGGCGAGGCGCAGCGTGAACTGGGCCTGGAGCCGGGGAGCGAGGTGGTGGCGGTGATCAAGGCCTCGGCCTTTCGCCGCCTCTATTGACGGTTCAGGCTTCTCCCGGGCTCAATTACTTTCTGGAATCCCGACATGATCCTGTTTGTCCAGAACGACGCCGCGGTCCCCGCTGGCCGTTTCGCCCGGCTGCTCGATGCCTGGCAGGTTCCCTGGAACACCTGGCGGCCCGATCTCGGTGAAATTCCGCCCGATTTCGCGACGCTGGCCGCCGTTATCGTGCTTGGCGGCTACATGGGGGTCCACGAGCAGGGGCGCTATCCCTTCCTGGCGACGGTTCGAAGCTTCATGGACGGACTGCTGGCCCGGGACATCCCCCAGCTGGACATCTGCCTCGGCGGCCAGCTGCTGGCCGCGGTGCTGGGGGGCGAGGTCCGGGCCGGTGCCGGCGGCGAGCGGGGTTGCCGGGTCCTGCGGCTGACGGCCGCCGGGCAGGCCGATCCCCTGTTCGTCGGCCTGCCACCCGCCTTTGCCGTTTTTCAATGGCACAACGACTCTTTCGCTGTCCCGGCCGGCGCCGATCACCTGGCCTTTTCCGCCGACTGTCCGGGGCAGGTGGTGCGGACCGGGAGGGCCTGGGGGGTGCAGTTCCACCCGGAAGTCACGCTGGAAATCGTCGCATCCTGGCAACGCTGGACCGGAGCTGCGGCAGAGGTGGTGGCGGAATTTCGGGAACGGGAGGAGGCTCTGGCGACAGCGGCGGAGCAGCTGCTGCGGAACTTCCTGCGGTTGTCCGGCCTGGCGACTGTAAACCGCGGTCGAGAGGGCTGACCGGAAAATGCGCACTTCTGCCACGATTTGCGGCAAGCGGCCCGGGAAATTGCCGCCGCGGCCCGCCCCATTCCACCGTTTACGTCTTGGCACGGGTTGTGCTTTTTAGTCAACCCAAATCCCGCCGGCAGGGCTGCCGGCAACCAGAACCGGCACCGCTGCCCCGCGACCATCCCAGGTCACGGGGCTTTTTCGTTTGCAGCACGGAGGTACACCATGAACAATGTGACCGACCGGCAGATCATCATCGACGACACGACTCTTCGCGACGGCGAACAGACCGCCGGCGTGGTCTTCTCCCTCAAGGAGAAGAAGCGCATCGCGCGAATGCTCGACGAAATCGGCGTCGGCGAACTCGAATGCGGTATTCCGGCGATGGGCCGCGAAGAGCAGGCCGCGGTGCGGGCGCTGGTCGAACTTGGCCTCCAGGCCCGCCTGATCACCTGGAACCGGGCGACCGTCGCCGATATCCAGGCGTCGCTGGCCACCGGGGTGAGAGCGGTGGACATTTCCCTTTCGGTCTCCGACCTGCACATCGCCAACAAGCTGCGCAAGGATCGCGGCTGGGTCAAGGAGCAGCTCAAGCGGGCGCTCGGTTTCGCCAAGGAGCACGACCTTTATGTTTCCGTCGGCGGCGAGGACTCCAGCCGGGCCGACCTGGAATTTCTCGCCGAGCTGATGGAAATTGCCCGCAGCCTGGGCGCCGAGCGCTTCCGCTACTGCGATACCCTCGGCATCCTCGATCCCTTCACCACCTTCGACCACATCAGCTACCTGCGCCGCCGGGTGCCCGACCTCGACATCGAGGTCCACACCCACAACGATCTCGGCATGGCCACCGCCAACGCCATCGCCGGCATCAAGGCCGGGGCCCGCTTCGTCAATACCACCGTCAACGGCCTCGGCGAACGCGCCGGCAACGCCGCCCTGGAGGAGGTGGTCATGGCCCTCAAGCACGCCTGCGGCGTCGATCCCGGGATCGATACCAGACGGCTGGTCGAGATCTCCCGCTTCGTCGGTCAGGCCAGCAGCCGTCCGGTGCCGGAATGGAAGGCGGTGGTCGGCGAGCGGGTCTTCGCCCACGAATCGGGTCTGCATGCCGACGGCGTTCTCAAGTTCCCCGGCAATTACGAAGGGTTCGATCCGGGCGAGGTCGGCCTCTCCCGGCAGCTGGTGGTCGGCAAGCATTCCGGGCGCAATGGCCTGGGCTACCGCCTGCGCCAGCTCGGCATTGAACTCAACCGGCTGGAACTCGACGACCTGCTCGAGCGGGTGCGCAGCATTTCCCAGCGCAACAAGCGGCCGCTGACCGACGGCGAGCTGCTCACCCTGTGCCGCTCGGCGCGGCCGGCCGCCTGACCCGGACCGGGGAGACGTCGATGAGCGCCTTGCAGATCGTTACTCCGGATGGCGCCGACTGGGGGGAGTTTCTGGCTTTGGCCGCCGCCGAAAAGTGGCGGGTGCCGCGACGGGAGCTGGATCTCTATGCCGGCGCCCTGAAGGGAAACGCTTTTGTGCTCAAATCCGCTGGCCGGGCCCTCGGCTTCGTGACCGCGGTTGCCCACCAGCGCAGCGGCTGGATCGGCAACCTGCTGGTGCGTCCCGACGAACGCGGCCGCGGCTGCGGCGCGCGGCTTTTCGAACATGCTTTGGAATCCCTGCAGAAAAAAGGGGTGGAGAGCGTCTGGTTGACTGCTTCGGAGCAGGGTCGACCCCTCTACCAGCGGCGTGGCTTTCGTACCGTGGATACGGTGGTGCGCTGGGCTGCTGGCGGGCGGGGACAGGCCACGGTCATTGGGAATGGCTCAAGCGAGGAATTGCTGGCGGCCGATCGGCGGGTCTGGCAGGAATCGCGGAGCGGCCTGCTCGACGGTGTGGCGGGAGACGGCCAGGTCTTTGCCCATGGTGACACGGTGCTGCTGCTGCAGGCCGGCGAAGATCTGCAGGTTCTCGGGCCCTGGTTTTCCCGGGAATTCTGCCCCCGGGAAAACCGCATGGTACTGGCCGCGGCGCTGGAGGCGACGGGGACGGGGGAGCTGGTGGTCGACACCGTTGCTTCGGCACCGGTTGCCGGCCTGTTGGTGGTGGCCGGGTTCGAGCGTCGCGGCGAGTGTGCGCTGATGGTGCGCGGTGGTGGGCCGTCCGGAAATCTCGCCGGGCTGGTAGCCCTGGCCAGCCTCGGCAGCATGGGTTGAATTACCGATTTTCTGCGTCTAAAAGGCCGCCGTTCCCGAACCCGGGGACGGCGGCCTGATTTTTTCCCTGGCAGGGCAGGATCAGAAGGTCACTTCGTCCTGGTAGGTGTCGAATATTTCGGCGAAGGCATCCCTGTTCCTGGTAAAGGCCTGCAGAATCTCGGGATCGAAATGCTCCGGTTGAGTTCGGCCGTCCCCCTCAATGATGATCTGGCAGGCGGTGTGGTGATCGAAGCCCGGTTTGTAAGGGCGTTTGCTGCGCAGGGCGTCGTACTGGTCGACCAGCATCACCAGGCGCCCTTCCAGGGGAATTTCCTCCCCCTTGAGGCCGTGGGGGTAGCCGTTTCCGTCCCAGCGTTCGTGGTGATTGAGGGCGATCGAGGCCGCCATCTGGATGTTGGCGTGGGAGGAGCCGTCCAGAATTGTCTTGCCGATGGTGGTGTGGGTCTTGATGGCGTTGAATTCATCCTCGGTCAGCCGCCCGGGCTTGAGCAGGATGCTGTCCGGGATGCCGATCTTGCCGACGTCGTGCATGATGCTGGCGAAGGCGACGTTGTCGATGAAATCCTGCGGCTAGTCGCCAGCTCCTTGGCGAGAAGCCGGGTGTAGAGACCGATGCGCTTGATATGGGTGCCGGTGTCGTCGTCGCGGTATTCGGAGGCGATGATCAGCCGCTGGATCATTTCCTTGCTCGCCTCGTTGAGCCGGTCGAGGGCCTCGGAGAGCTCCCGGGTTCGCTGCCGTACCGTCTCTTCGAGGGTCTTCTTGTAGTCCCGTTCGATCTCCCGCAGACGCTGAAAGTCGACGGCCTTTTTCAGGGCATGGTTGAGCTGGAGCGGCCGGTAGGGCTTGATCAGGAAGTCGGCCGCCCCCATCTTGATCGCCTCGACCGCGGTATCGAGCTCGGCGTAGGCGGTCATCAGGATCACCGGCAGGTCGGGATCCGCGAGGTGAACCTGCTTGAGAAGCTCCAGGCCGTTGACCTCGGGCATCTTGATGTCGGTCAGCACGACGTCGGCCTGGATTTCGCGCAGCAGGCTCAGGGCCTCCCTGGCCCTGGAGCAGGGGGTGACCCGATAGCCGAACTCGCGGATCAGCAGGGTGGTCGAATCGAGGGTGAAGGGGTCGTCGTCGACGACCAGGATATGTGCCTGTCGGTCCATGAAAATTCCTCGTCGGGAGGGTTTTGCGCGGGACAGTTAACTCTGCCGGCCGGTCGCGACCAGCGGGAAGCAGAGGTCAAAGGTGGTTCCTTCACCGGGGGTGCTGTCGCAGGTCAGAAAGCCGTGGTTCTGCTGGACGATGCCAAAGGCGACAAAAAGCCCGAGGCCGGTCCCCCGGCCGACCTCCCTGGTAGTGAAGAATGGTTCAAATATACGGGAAATTTTTGCCTTGTCCATGCCTTCGCCGGTGTCCCGAAACGTCAGCCGGGCATAGTGGCCAGGGGAATGCCCTTCCCGGCCCTCGACGAAGGCACTGTCGAGAAAGGTGCGCTCGGTAGCGATGTGGATTTCCCCTCCGTCGGGCATGGCATCCCGCGCGTTGAGGGCGAGATTGAGCAGGAGCTGCTCGATGGAGCCGGCATCAACGTTGACGTTGAGCTCCTCGGCAGCCAGGGTGATCGCCAGACGGATATTCCTGCCGATCAGCGGTCTCAGCAGCTGGTCGAGATTGTGGACGATGGTATTCAGGTCGATGAGCGCCGGACGGCTCTGTTGCCGGCGGCTGAAAGCGAGCAGGGCTTTGGTCAGTTTTTCACCCCGGTCGGCGGCACCCAGGATCTTCTGGAGGTTGGTCAGCAGCGGATGCTGTTCCGGCAGCTGCATTTCGGCCAGGCTGGCCTGGCCGACGATGGCGGTGAGGATGTTGTTGAACTCGTGGGCGACCCCGCCGCTCAGGGTGCCGATTGCCTCCATTTTTTGCACCTGGCGCAGGTGCCGCTCCATCTCCATCCGCTCGGTGATGTCGATGCCGATAAGTGCCAGCTGCCGGATTTCTCCCGATTCGCGGCATACCGGTTGCAGATAGTTGGCTATGGTCCGGTCGCCGTGCTCGTCGACGAATTGGACCGCCCGTCCGGTCTTCATCACCTCGTCGACCATCTGTTTCCGGTCCAGGGCGATCTCCACGGGCAGCGCCTGGAACAGGTTGCTGTGCTCGACCTCCTCCCCTGGCGTGATGTCCAGACGTTCGCTGACGATACGGTTACATGCGAGGATTTCGCCATCGGGGTTGAGGAGCATGGCCGCCTCGGGAAGGGCATCGAGAAACGCCTGGAGGGTTCGCCGCTGGCGCTGCAGCTCCTGTTCGGAACGCCGGCGCATGCCCAGCTCGGCGTCGAGGGCGGCGGTACGATGCCCCACTTCCCGGACCAGCGCACCCTCGTGACTGACCACCAGGTAGGCGAGAAGCGTCAGGATGCCGGTGAATAGCAGGCCGGCGCCGCTGAACAGCAGCAGTCGGCCGCCGACCAGGCCCCGCCAGCCGCCGGTGGGGGCGACAGCGAGTTCCCAGGCGCCGTCGGTAAGATACACCTTGCCGATCACCGGCTCGGCAGCAAAAACCTGCGGGTTTCCGAACAGCAGCTTCCCACCATTGCTGCGCAGGGCCAGCTGCAGGTCGGCGGGCACCTTTTCCAGCTCGGCCTCGGCGAGCAGGGCGGAAAGATCAATGTCCATCGTCACCAGCCCCCAGAACTTGCCCTGGTGGTGAACGGCCAGCCGCGCCGCCAAGCCCTTGCCACCGCCGGGCAGGGTATGGGGACTGTCCAGGGTGATGGTGCCGCTGCTTATGGTCCGTTGGATCACGGCCAGCTCCTGTGACAGTGGATCGTGCAGCAGGTTTCGACCCAGCTCGGCATCGTTTGCCGGAGGAGGAAAGACGGCACGGACCACCCCGTCGGGGGCTAGAGTGACCTGGTCAATACCGGTAATGCCGGCGATGAGGTGGCGGGCATAATCATCGAAGGTACCGGTGTCGACAGCGCCGGATTGCAGCTGCTGGAGGATAAAGGCCCTGAGTCCCTGGAGCAGGGAGGCGCGCCGCGTCACGCCCGCCCCCAATTGATGGCCGTAGAGCCGGCGCTGGACCTCTATGCGCGCTTTTTCCTCCTGCAGCAGGTGGCCCCGATACCAATGACCCAGGGCGGCCGTCGCCAGCCCCCCGATGAGCAGGACTGCCAGGGCCAGCCCGATTGCCGGCCACCTGCTGTATCGCCATCCACCCAGTCGGGGCACTTGTTGCGGTTGCTCAGTCATGAATTGTCCCGGCCGGCGCCTCCGTTATCAGCGGCAGCAGTATTTCGAAAGTGCTCCCCGCGCTGGGCGCACTGTGGCAGAGGATGAAGCCGCGATGCTGTTTGACGATGCCGTAGGCGATGGCCAGCCCCAAGCCGGTACCGTCACCGGTTTGGCGGGTGGTGAAGAACGGTTCGAAAATTTTCTCGCAGGTCTCCGAATCCATGCCGATGCCGGTGTCGGTCAGCGCGATCCGGGCGTACCTCCCCGGCCGGCCAAAGCCGTGACGCTGGCGAAACTCGGCGGTCAGTTCCTGGTGATCGGTGCTCAGGGTGCAGGTACCACCTTCGGGCATGGCTTCGCGGGCATTTGCGGCAAGGTTGAAGAGCATCTGTTCGAGCTGGACCGGGTCGGCTTTTATCGGCAGCGATCCGCCGTTGTGTTCTTCGAGCAAAGTGATGCGTCCGCCGAGGAGCGAGGGGAGCACCTGTCCGATCCTGGTCACCACCTCGAGCAGGTCCAGCGGACGCATCTCCACGGGTTGGCTGCGGCTGAAGGAGAGCAGGGCCCGGGTCAGCGTCGAAGCCCGGTCGGCGGCCGCAAGAATCTGGCGGACCGGGCTCTGCAGTGGCGGCTGGCCGTCGGTCTTCATTTCGAGGACGCTGGCGTAGCCGATGATCGCGGCAAGAATATTGTTGAAATCGTGAGCGATGCCGCGGGTCAGATTGCCCAGCGCATCCATCTTCTGAGTATGGCGCAGCTGCCGCTCCAGCAGCCGGCGCTCGGTGATGTCGCGCAGAGAGACGAGGACCACCTCTTCGCCATGCAATTCGGTAGTGACCCGGCGCAGTTCGCAGACGACCACCCGGCCGTTGTCATGGTGTAAGCGCAGTTCGGCGGTCCCTTCGGCGGAGAGGTCGTGGCCGAAGGGTTTGCCGAGAATCTCCTCCCGGCGGCGGCCCAGGAGGGCCTCGGCGGCGGGATTGACCAAGCGCACCAGCCCCTCGGAGTTGACGATCAGCATGCCGTCGGAATTTTCCTCGACGAGCTGGCGCAGGCGGTTTTCGCTGAGCTGCAGGTTGCAGGTGGCGCGCCGTAACTCACTTTTCAGGAGCTGCCGCTCGATGGCGTAGTTGATGGTCCTCAGCAGGGTCGGACCCGTGACTTCCTCCTTGCTGAGAAAGTCCTGAGCGCCGGCGCGTACCGCGGCGAACCCGACCTGCTGATCGTTCAACCCGGTGAGGACCACGACCGGCAGTTCCGGGAACCGGTCGACCAGGGTAGCGATACCATCCAGCCCCTGGCTGTCCGGCAGGCCGAGGTCGAGCAGGACCAAGTCGGCGTCCTCCCGTTCCAGTTCCGCTACCCCGGTGGCGAGGTTGGGGGCCTCCCCCAGCTGGTACTCGCTGCCGGTATCCCGGAGCATCTCCTGGACCAGTCGGGCGTCTCCCGGGTTGTCCTCGATAAGCAGGATTTTGATCTTACCGTTTATCATGGTCCCTCCGCACAGGGCCTCCCCTTGTCGAAGTCCGGAAGCTGTCACCTGCGCCGGTCCGGACTGAATGGGCGAGGTGCCCCGTCACTGCCTGGGCAGGCTGACTATGGTCAGCCAGAAGTCCTCGATGGTCTTGACCACCTTGATGAACTGCTCGAGGTCGACCGGTTTGCTGATAAAGCAGTTGGCGTGCAGGTTGTAGGAGCCGAGAATGTCCTCCTCGGCCTCGGAGGTAGTCAGCACCACCACCGGGATGCGCTTGAGGTCCTCGTCGCCCTTGATGTCGGCCAGAACCTCCCGGCCGTCTTTCTTCGGCAGGTTCAGGTCGAGCAGGACCAGGTCCGGACGGGGGGCGTCGGCAAAGGCGCCGCGCCGGTACAGGAAATCAAGGGCCTCGACCCCGTCCCTGGCCACCTCCAGGTCGTTGATGATCTTGCCCTCCTTGAGGGCTTCCAGGGTCAGGCGCACGTCGGCCGGGTTGTCTTCGACCAGGAGTATCCGGATGGGGCTGCCGTCAGAAATCATGTCGGTTGCGCTCCCTTGATGGAGAAAAAGAAGGTTGTGCCCTGACCGGGCGCCGATTCGATCCAGATCCTGCCGCCATGCCGCTCGATGATCTTCTTCGTCAAGGCCAGGCCGATGCCCGTCCCCGGGTATTCCTTCTTGCCGTGCAGGCGCTGGAAGATGATGAAGATCTTGTTGAAGTACTGGGGGTCGATGCCGATGCCGTTGTCGCGAACGGCAAAGACCCATTCCTCTCCGGCCTCTTCTGCGCTTACCCATATCTGCGGTGGCTGCGGTCCATGGAACTTGATGGCGTTGGCGAGCAGGTTTTGAAAAACCTGGGTGAGCTGCGACGCATTCCCCAGAACCGTCGGCAGGGGCTCCGCCTGAATGGAGGCGCCGGCCTCCTCGATGGCCCGCTGCAGGTTCTTGCGGGCATTGGCCAGAACCTCGTTGCAGTCGACCGGCGCAAGGGGTTCCAACTGCCGCCCGGCGCGGCTGAAAGAGAGCAGGTCGTTGATCAGCTGTTGCATGCGCGTTGCCCCTTCGACCGCGAAATCGATGAACAGGTCGGCATCGGCGTCGAGCCGGCCCCGGTAGCGGCGGGCCAGGAGCTGCACGTAGCTGCCGACCATCCGCAGCGGTTCCTGCAGGTCGTGGGAGGCGACGTAGGCGAACTGCTCCAGTTCCTGGTTGGAACGCTGCAGGTCGGCGATGGTGGCTTCCAGAATTTTCTGCGCGGTGTTGTAGGCGGTGACATCCCACACCGTGGAGATCATCAGGTTCTTCCCGATCATCGGGATATTGCGAGCCGAAACGACGGCCCTCTCCCCCGACTTCCGGGTGATCGGCACATTGTCCCAGACCATCCGCTCCGGGTCGCCGCTTGCCATGTCGGCGTAGATCCGCGCGGAAAGAACCCGGCGGAATGCGGGATCGGGATAGACGTGCTCGAAAAACGCCTCGACATCCATCAAGATTTCTCTGGACCAGCCGTAGATCTCCTGGAACTTGCGGTTCATGTAGTGAAAGCGGCCGTCGTCGATGGTGTGGACCGCCAGGCCGATCGGCAGATTTGCGATGATGGTTTCGATGAACTCTTTGCGCTCGCGCAGCTCGTTTTCCGCCGCCTTGCGGTCGCTGACGTCCATGATGAAACCTTCCAGCGCCGTCACCTCGCCATCCTGAGTGAAGACGCCGCTCCCCTTCTCCCAGACGTGGCGGGTCTGTCCGGCAGCAGTGACGATCCGGTATTCGAGGGAAAAGGCTTCCTGCCGACCCAGGGCCTGCTGGACCTCGTTCCAGATCCGTTCCCGGTCCTCCTCCAGAACCAGGGAAGCGTAGCTGCGGACCATGCTGTCGATCAGCTCTCCGGCGGCATAGCCGGTCAGATCGGCGCTCCCCTGGCTGACGAATTCCATGGTCCAGTCGGCATCGTTGCGGCAGCGATAGGCCATGCCGGGGAGGTTGTCCATCAGCGCCTGCAGCTGCCGCCGGGTTTCCGCGAGCTGGTTCTCGAACCGCTTGCGCTCGGTGATGTCCTCAATGACCTCGATGAAACCGGTGGCCTTTTGCGCTTCATCCAGGATTGGCAAGGCACGGATGCGGACAATGATCTCGCTGCCGTCGTCGAGTACCTCCCGGGTTTCTGTTTCTGCCGGCTGGCCGCTGTTCATGGCCACGGTCCCCGGACAATGGGGGCAGACGGTGCCGCGCTTTTCGTATTCCCGGTAGCAGTGCCTGCCCATGAACGCGCCGACCGGCCGGCTGAAAATTCTCTCCAGGGTCCCGTTGGTCATCAGGATCCGGTAGTTGGCGTCGATCAGGGAGATGCCGAGGTCGATGTTCTCCACCAGCGAACGGTACAGCTTCTCCTTCTCGCCGATGCGGCGTACCAGGCGGTTGCCGGTACGGCCGATGAGTCCGCCGGCGAATATCGCCAGGACTGCTGAGATCCCGCCGGCTAAGGCACCGGTTTCCCAGAAGGGGGCGCGGATCTCCGCCAGGTCGATTTTGGCAACCACTCCCCAGTTGAGTTTGGCGATCGGCTCAAAGGCGGCCAGGACCCGCTCGCCGCGGTAGTCGAGGCCGATCAGGGTGCCGGAATGGCCGGCCAGGGCCTGGCGCATCGGTTCCGCCCTTGCGTCCGTTATGGCAACCGGTTGCAGCTTGTCGAGATCGAAATGACGATGGCTGAGCAGGAAGACGATCTGGTCCCCTTCGCGGCGGGCCAGGGTGTACTCACCCGTCGCGCCGAAACCGGGAAAGTGGGAATGGGCGGTGGTGAGCTGGTTCAGGATAGCTGTGACGGTATCGCCTCGAGCCGCGCCAATTTTCCTGGAAAACTGCTGCTCATAGTCGAACATCGCCTCGATCATCCGGGCCTCGGAACGGGCGGCTTCGAGCAGCCGTTCGCGCTCTTCCCCGAAGGCAGTGCGGTAGGAAATAAACACGGAGAGGGCGGTAGCGAACAGCGCCAGACCGGTGACAACCAGGATCAGCAGAATGACCTTGTGGCGGTCTGTCATGAAACCCCGCTGGCGCATCGCCGCGCCGTCCCTGTTTCAGATTATTAGAGGGATTGCTCTGAAGACGGGCGCCGAGACCGGCCGGCCGGCGGCCTGAATCCCTGCCCTCTTTCGGGTGGCGCGGCATCCTGGAAAAACCCTTGCCGGGATGCCATCCAAACAATCCGGGATTGGCTCGGTACGAAAAGGCATCCGGCCGGCTTTGGTAATAAAATTAACGGTAATCGGAATCGGCGATTTGTCAAGAATTGGGGTTATTTACGGGAGAAGTTGCCGATCCCCGTCGTGATCCGGGCGCCGCAGTGAATTCGGCGATAATTCGGGCTGCGGGAGGAAAAACCGGAGAGGGGATAAATTCCGAACGCGGACCTGTTCCTTGCCGGTCTACTTGAGGACCTGCCTGGTAATCACGGCCATGGTCAGACCTGCCGCCACGACTCCCGGCCAGAAGAAGGGTGAACTGTGGATCGTGGCCCAAAGGGGGAGGACCTGGTCCGTCCAGACGTTTTGCAGGTTACCGCCCAGCAACGTGAGGTACTCGACCATTTACTTCTCCTTTCCGATAGCACGGGTACTCAGCGCCGGAAAACGGGGCAGAGCGGACGGCCGGGGAGGCGTGCCAGGGGGGAGATGTCGAACCGTTCAAAAACGGGGTAGACCGCGACCCGCTCGTCGCCTTGCAGCCGGCGTTCGAACCTGCTCGATTCGCCGTCGATCAGCAGCAGGTCAATCTCGGCCAACGGTACCCCCAAGGCTGTACAAAGTTTCCCGACTTCGGGTGTCCCCACAAAATCGACAGAGAAGGACCGCTTGCGCAGCCGCATCGGGAGGTGATCGTTGAGTTCCTCGTAGAAGCGGAATTCGGCGTTGCGTTGCGAAACGGTTCCCATTGCGGCGCCCTCCATTGGAACTGTACACATTGTAACGTGATCTCAGGGATCTGGAAGAGCGGGAGAATTTCTGGCGGTGGCGAGGGGAGGGGGGAAACAAAAAGGGACCTGCCGAAGACAGGTCCCTTGATCAATTTTGGTTGCGGGAGAGGGATTTGAACCCCCGACCTTCGGGTTATGAGCCCGACGAGCTACCAGACTGCTCCATCCCGCGGCAACGGAGACGGACTATACGTCAGGCAAAATCGCTTGTCAACCACTTAGCCGGAAATAATTCGTCCGGCCCGACCCGAGGGCAGCGTGCTTGTTCGACCCGTGGAATTCCTGTATAAGGAAGCGCTGACGGAAGAATTATTAGCAGGGACAGGATGTTGCCATGGCAGTGACCACCATCGATCTCGATCAGGCCCTGGCGCTGCGCGACCGCGGCGCGCCGCTGATCGACGTGCGCGCGCCGGCCGAATTCGCCGAGACGACCATTCCCGGCGCAGTCAACGTGCCGATCTTCGACGATGCCGAACGAGCCGAGATCGGCACCGCCTACAAGAACCAGGGCAAAAACGAGGCGCGGCGCCTCGGGGTGCAGCTGGTGGCGCCGAAGATTCCCGACTTCGTTGCGCGGGTGGAAGAAGTGCTGGCGACAACACGGCCGCCGGCGATAGTCTTCTGCTGGCGGGGTGGGATGCGCAGCTACGCCATGACCAGCTTCCTCGACCTCGCCGGCCTGCCGGTGCGCCAACTCGAGGGCGGCCACAAGGCGTTTCGGGCCCGGGTGCGGGAGTTTCTCGCTGCCGGAGAGTGGGGGCGGCTGTTGGTGCTGCGCGGCATGACCGGCGTCGGCAAGACCCGTCTGCTCCACCTGCTGCGCGACCAGGGTTACCCGGTTCTCGACCTGGAGGGGCTGGCCAACCACCGCGGCAGTGCCTTTGGCGGCCTCGGCCTTGGTGCCCAACCGGGCCAGAAGCGTTTCGAGGCGTTGTTGTGGGATGAGCTGCGCCGGATTCCCCCGGGCGCTTATGCCCTGGCCGAAGGGGAAAGCCCGCACATCGGTCGCCTGGTCCTGCCACCCAAGGTCTACGCCGCGCTGCAGACCGAAACCACCCTGTGGATCAACGCCTCCCTGGCCTGGCGCACCGCGGTGATCCTCGACGACTATCCGGCCCGCGACGAGCTCAAAGAGAGCTTCGTCCGCCCGCTCAAGGCGCTGCGCGAACGGCTCGGCAAGGAGAAGGTCGAGGAGCTGCTGGCGCTGCTGGAGCGGGGGGCGTGGGACGAGTTGGTGAGCGAGCTGATGGTGCGCTACTACGATCCCCTCTACCGTCACACCCGCCCGGAGCGACGCCTTGAGATCGATATCGAACCGCTGGAGGAGGGGATGCCCCGCCTCCAAGACGCCATCGCCCGGGTGCTGGCCGGGACCCCGTAAAAGCAAGTGCAACGGAGCAGGGGGCAGGGGCAGCCGAGATGCCAGGCCCCTTCGCTCCTTTCTGTGCCCCACCTGAAAATCTTTCCCCCTGTTTCAGGAACCCATTTGGTGTTGCCTCGCGCCGGAGATTCGTCCTCCTGGCAGCCTTTTTGCCGAGGCTCCACCCGCCCGTTATGTCCGCCCGGAGTTGAGAAGTCGGCAAAAATTGTTAAAGATTAGGGGTGCGCCAGCCAGCCGTGCGGACGCCGGTCGCAGAATCGAGCAACTGCCGGGAGAAAGCCATGGATGCAGGGGGGATGGAGGGGGAAATCGCCCTGGTGTTGATCGTCGATGACGAGCCGTTCATGCGCACCGTCCTGCGCGAGGCGCTGGAAGAGAGCGGCTACCGCGTGATCGAGGCGGCCAGCGGTCCGGAGGCTTTGCAGCTGGTGCGCCAGGAGGAACCGGACGTCGTCCTGCTCGATATCGTCATGCCGGGTATGGACGGTTTCGAAACCTGTGTCGAGCTGCGCCGGTTGCCGGAGGGAAAACACCTCCCGGTGCTGATAATCACCGGGCTGGAGGATGCGGAGACGATCAATCGCGCCTATGCGGTGGGCGCCACCGATTATCTCCCCAAACCGGTCAACGGCTCGCTGCTGCGGCATCATCTGCGTTATGTGCTGCGCGCTACCCGGCTTTTCGCCGAACTGCGGCGCAAGGAGGAGCGGCTGGCGGCGGCCCAGCGCATCGCCAGGCTGGGGAACTGGGAGTGGGATCCTCAGCTGGAGGTCCTGCAATGCTCGCAGGAAGCGCTGCGGGTGCTCGGGCTGCCGGAACCGCTTCCCGGCGCCGGCCTGGCGCCCCTGCTCGAACGGGTCCACCCGGAGGATTGCAGTCGGGTCGAAGGGGCCATCGAGGCGGCCCTCGCCAGTCAGGGGATCTTCGAGCTCGATCACCGCATCGTGCTGGCGGACGGGGAAATCCGCCACCTGCATACCCAGGCGCAGGTCGCCGCTGCAGGGGCGGGGCGGGGCGGCCGGCTGATCGGGACGGTGCAGGACATCACCGAGCGCAAGCTGGCCGAGGAAAAGCTGCTGCTGGCGGGAAAAGTCTTCGACCACAGCGGCGAGATGATCCTCATCACCGACGGCGATTTCAATATCATCGACGTCAATCCCGCCTTCACCCAGGTCACCGGCTACCAACGGCTGGAGGTGGTCGGCAGCAACTTCCGCCGCTACCAGTCGACGCGCCACGACGAGCACTTCTTCCGTTGTCTCTGGGAAGCGTTGGTACGGGATGGCCGTTGGCGGGGGGAGGTGTGGAACCGGCGCCGGGACGGGGAGAGCTTTCCGGCCCTGGTCTCCATCAGTGCGGTGCGCAACGCGCTTGGTGCCACCACCCATTACGTGCTGGTCGCCACCGACCTCTCCAAACTGCGAGAAACCGAAAGGCGCCTGCAGTACCTGGCGCAGTTCGATCCCCTCACCGACCTTCCCAACCGCCTCCTCTTCCACGACCGGCTGGAACAGGCGCTGATCCACGCCGCGCGCAACGCCGGTGTGGTCTGCATCCTCTTCTGCGATCTCGACAACTTCAAGGAGATCAACGACACCCTCGGCCACCAGGCCGGCGATGCCGTGCTGCAGGAGGTGGCCCGACGGCTGGCGAGCCGGGTGCGCAAGAGCGACACGGTGGCCCGCCTCGGCAGCGATGAATTTGCCGTTATCCTGCGCGAACTCAACCGCAACGAGAGCGGCGCCCTGGTTGCGCAGCGGTTTCAGGA
Organism: uncultured delta proteobacterium; assembly: GCA_963806685.1. Taxonomy (GTDB): domain Bacteria; phylum Desulfobacterota; class Desulfuromonadia; order Desulfuromonadales; family DDH964; genus DDH964. The sequence goes on along the minus strand of CAWDZB010000014.1, from coordinate 30,544 downwards.
GGTGCTCAGCAGGCCGTTTGCGGTGGCGGGGAAGGAGTTCGACCTGACCGCCAGTGTCGGCCTGGCTCTTTATCCCGATGACGGCATGGAAGGGGAGGCTCTGGCGAAGAAGGCCGAAACTGCCATGCACTTCGCCAAGCAGCAGGGAAAGAACCGCTACCAGTTCTTCTCGGCCGAGCTGAACAGCCTGGCCGAGGAGCGCCTGCTGCTCAAGACCGGTCTGCGCCGGGGGATCGAGCGCCAGGAGTTTCTGCTTCACTACCAGGCCAAGTTCGACAGCCAGAGCGGGGCGCTGACCGGCCTCGAGGCTTTGGTGCGCTGGCAGCATCCGGAGCGCGGCCTGGTGCCGCCGCTGCAGTTCATTCCGCTGGCCGAGGAGACCGGGCTGATCGTTCCCCTCGGCGAGCAGGTCCTCTATCTGGCCTGCCGGCAGAACATGCGCTGGCGGCAGCAGGGTTTCGCACCCTTTCGGGTGGCGGTGAACCTCTCGGCCCGCCAGTTCCGCGAAGGCGCCCTGGTCGAAACGGTCGAGCGGGTGCTGGCCGAGACCGGTCTGCCGCCCGACGGCCTGGAACTGGAGATCACCGAGAGCGCCTTCATGCACGATACGGCCCGGGCCGCCGAGATCCTGCTGCGGTTCAGGGCCATGGGCATCCGCATCGCCCTCGATGATTTCGGCACCGGCTACTCCTCCCTGAGCTACCTGAAGCGGTTTCCCATCGACGTGCTGAAGATCGACTATTCCTTCGTCAAGAACATCTTCATCAACGCCGAGGACGCCGCCATCGTCAAGGCGATCATCGCCATGGCCCGCAGCCTCCACATGAAAACCATCGCCGAGGGGGTGGAGACCGAGGAGCAGCGGGTCTTCCTGCGCGAGCAGGGCTGCGACGAGGTGCAGGGCTACCTGGCCGGCATGCCGCTGCCGGCGGTCGACATCGAACCCTTCCTGCCCCAGGCTCCGTGAGGGGGCAGGCTTTACTTTTCCCGGGAAGGGGTGGATAATCACCGCAATCCCGGCAGGAGGCCAGCGGTGGGCAAGATCATCAGCCTGAAAGAGTGTAACCCCTTATGCCGCAAGTGCCTGCGCACCTGCCGCCAGTCCGCCGCCACCTTGCTGGTCGACTGTCCCCGCTACCTGCCGCGGCCCTTCAAGATCACCGAACACCGCTTCACCCAGCTCGACCTCTTCAGAAAATGACGACTCCACCACCACGCTAGAAAACCCGCCGGCAGACCCGCCCCGTGCACCGGGCGGGTTCGTTCGGGGTTGCTTCTCCAACAAAATACACGCGCCTCCGGGTCTTGAGACCCGGAGGCGCGTGTTGCATTTTCCGGTTTTCAATTAAGGTCAGCGGTGCCGCCCCGGCTTGCTGCGCTTAGGAGTGGAACACGGCGGCCAGGTTGACGGCCATATAGTCGGGCTGCGGGCAGCCGATCGTTTCCAGGAAGCCGGGCAGGGAGAGGTACTCCGTCTCGGGGAGCTCATCAACGCGCAGCTGGCTCAAGCCGATGACCTGGTCGCTGAGCCGGTAAATGTCCATCTCGCAGGCAACGCCGGAAAGAACATGTTCATGCAGGAGGAAGCTGATACGTCCCATTTCCAGCCCCCGCTCCAGCTGCTCCTGACGTTTGAGGGGATTCCCCTGGAAGCGCTCGGGGTGGAAGTCGATGATTCCCTGGATCGAGTTCAGCGGCAGGTGAACCGCGTTCATGGTGTCGCAGACTTTTGGACGGTGCCCACGCAGGGAATAAAATTCGGCCGCGGAGAGATAAAGCCTGCCGGAGCGGTGCATATGCTCACGAGCGCTGTGGGTGGAGCTCGACTTGTGGTTGCAGATGTCGGCAAGGGTCATGCTGTAGGGACCCTCTGTCACATCCAGCAGGGTGATGGTGCCGACCACGGCATAAAACCGGTCGACAGGGAAAAGTACGATTTTGCGGCCGTCTTCCATGATGGCTGGTCTCCTGTAGGCCGTTCGCAACGGGGAACGGCGCGGTATGGAAATTCAATACAACTCACAGGCTCGCTGTTCCCGGCTTGGGACCTTGTTGGCCCATACCGGTTAAACGAATTTTTTCAGGTCGGTACCGACGGCCCCCGGCATCGCCCCTCCAGCCGATGATTCAGCTCAAATCATGTTCTGAAGTACATTGTCTAGCGCATAAACCAGATGGAAGTCAATTCCAAACCCCCGGGAAAGAACCCAGTCTTGCTGGCGGTCCCCCAAGGAGCGGCCCGCCAGCCGATTTGCATCAAAGCCGATGCTCCGGTTCTTTTTGCGTTGGCGACTCGCCAATGGTGGCCGGCGCAGCCGGGATATCTGCCTTGGCCTGCTGGCTCCCACCTTCCTGGAGCCGGGCGAGGAGGGGCTGAATCGATTGTTCAAATTCGGCCAGGTGCTTTTTCGAAATCGGAGCCGCCGCCTTACTCTTGAGTTTGGTGGGATTGATCGGCGCGCCGTTCTTGCGCATCCGGAAGCAGAGATGGGGGCCGGTAGCCAGGCCGGTGGCGCCGACATAGCCGATCACCTGGCCCTGGCTGACCCGCTTATACCGTTTCATCCCCCTGGCAAAACGACTCATGTGCAGATAAATCGAGATGTAGCCGTTGCTGTGGCGGATCTTGATGTAGTTGCCGTTGAAACGGTTGTAGCCGATATCGTAGATGGTGCCGTCGCCGACGGTCTTGATCGGGGTGCCGACCGGGGCGGCGTAGTCGATGGCCGGATGGGCTTTCCAGGTTTTGGTAATGGGATGGAAGCGGTGCAGCGAGTAGCCGGAGGAGATCCGGGTGAAGGCGAGCGGCGCCTTCAGGAAGGCCTTGCGCAGGCTGTGGCCGCCGGCGTCATAATAGGCGGGAGGATTGTTCCCGTCGCTGAACAGGAAGGCCTTGTAGGTCTCCCCCTGGTTGGTGAATTCAGCGGCGAGGATGCGCCCGTAGCCGGCCAGTTTCCCGTCTCGGTAGCGCTTTTCGAGGACCGCCCGGAAGGAATCCCCCTCGCGGATATCGCGAATGAAGTCGATGTCCCAGCCGAAGATATCGGCCAGGGACATCGCGAGTTCGCCGCTCTCGCCGATGCTTTCCACGCTTTCGAACAGACTGGAGCTGATCTCGCCGTGGACGAATTCGGTCGTCACCGTATAGGGGATGGGAACCCGGGAAACGTCGAACCCCTCATCCCCCTTGCGAATGATCAACTGATTGTTGCGGTCGATGTCGAAGAGCAGCTTGTCGAAGGCGCCATTGGTGAGGCAGATTTGATAAGGCTCTCCCGCGCAGATGCCGGTAAGTGGAAAGACCTTGCGGCTCTCGGCGGCGATCTGCTGGATTTCCTGGGCGGAGAGGTAGGAACCCAGCAGCCCGGTCACCGTGTCACCGGAATTGAATTTCCCCTGGAGGACCTCCTTGCGGATCTGGGGAGCCGGGGGCGGAGAGGGTGGCGTCCGGGAGGCTTCGGTGCGGGCTTCCGAGGCGGTGCTGGGTCCCCGGCCTTGGAAAATCAGGCCGCCGACAGCCACCGCCAGCACCAGGAGCAAGGGCAGGAGCAGACGGCGCCGGGAAGGGCGTTTTGGCGCGGCGTCGGTGCGACTGGGGGGATTAAGGTCGGTATCCATTATTTTCCCCCTCCGATTATTTTCTGGGAATAGATGAAACGGTTTGCAGGGTGTTCAAAAGCGGTTTGCGCCGTAAACGCCTTGGTGGGCAGGCTCCGGGCTGCCATGAATCTGGGCATAGACATAAACTCCTCGCAGGGCGCCTAAAGGGCGCCAATGGGTATCCTGACGGGACAACGGTTGTGCCCCCTATGGAGCGACGTCGAAGGAACTTATCGCGGGGGAGCGCGGCTACGCAGCTGCAGGGCGGGGCCACCCGTTGGCGGGGTCAGGACCCGAAGGACAAACAGGACCGGCAGGACCGGCAGGGTGATGGTGACCAGGGTGGGGCTGGCCGGTGCCGTGGCATCGGCGTGGTGGATGAAGGCGCAGACGGGGCAATCCGGATGTGCGGCCAGGTCGTGGTGGTGGTGGAAGCTGCCGAGGATGGCCACCAGCAGCAGAAGCGAGACGAGGAAGAGGCCGAGGAAAAGTCGTTCGCGTCTGAAGCTGGAGCCGGGATGAGATGATCTGACGGGATGAGCGGGGTTCATGGCGTGTCAGTAGAACTTATTTTCCTGTTCCTGTCAAATTCGGAGCCCGGAGTATTCACCTGGCCAGGCGGTCGAGGAACTCCGCCACCTTCGGCGTGAACTTTTCCGGCTCGACGAGGAAGGAGTCGTGGCCGTAGGCGGAGTCGATCAAGTGGTAGCGGACTTCTTTTCCGAGCTTCTGGAGCACCCGCACCACCTCCTCGGTCTGGTCCGGTGGGTAGAGCCAGTCGGAGGTGAAGGCGAACCAGAGCGAGGGACAGCGCAGGTGGGCGAGGGCGTCCTCCAGGCCGTCGAAGTTCCAGGCGACGTCGTAGAGGTCGAGGGCCTTGGCCAGGTAGAGGAAGCTGTTGGTGTCGAAGCGGTCGACGAAATTCTGGCCGTTGTACTTGAGGTAACGCTCCACCTCGAACTGCCCGAAAAAGTCGAACTGCCCGTCGCGCAGCGAGTAGCGGCGGCCGAACTTGAGGTGCATCGAGGCGTCGGAGAGGAAGGAGATGTGCCCCACCGCCCGCGCCAGGGCGAGGCCGTCGGCAGGGGGATGCTCGGGCTTGTAGTTCCCCTTCTTCCACAGCGGATCGTTGTAGATCGCCTGGCGGGCGAGGGCGTTGAGGGCGATGGCCATCGGCGAGGTGCGTCCGGTGCCGGCAATGGGGACGATCGAGCGCACCATCGCCGGGTAGAGCAGACCCCACTCCAGGGCCTGCATCGCCCCCATGCTGCCACCGATGACGGTGAGCAGCGAGTCGATGCCGAGGCGGTCGAGAAGCAGCTTTTGCGCGCGCACCATGTCGCGCACCATCAGCACCGGGAAGGTGAGGTTGTAGGGCTTGCCGGTGCGCGGATTGACGCTGGCCGGGCCGGTGGAGCCCTTGCAGGAGCCGATGACGTTGGAGCTGATGACGAAGTAGCGATCGGTGTCGAGGAGCTTGCCCGGGACCGATCATGTCGTCCCACCACCCGGGCTTGCGGTCCTCAAGGCTGTGGCGGCCGGCGGCGTGGGCATCGCCGGTCCAGGCATGACAGACCAGGATCACGTTCGACCGCGCGGCGTCGAGGGCGCCGTAGGTCTCGTAGGCGAGAGTCAGCGGCCCGAGCAGGCGCCCGCTTTCCAGCTGCAGCTCGGTGTCGAGGTGGGCGTATTGGGTTTTGACGATGCCGACAGATACAGTCAACGGGAAACCTCTGCCAAAATCGAGCTGGCCACGGAGACACATAGGCACGGAGAAGACCCTGAAAGGGGTCAAGAACCTGAATCAGCCTCTGCGTCTCTGCGCCTCTGTGGCGAAAGACCGGGCTGGGAACGAAAAAAGCCCCTTCCCGATATAGATGGGAAGGGGCCTTGTAGATGCCGAATGGGGGCGGCGAATCGTTCGGGCTCCGTCCTCATCTCGCCCGGCTGCCCGGGCAGGAATTAGCACCTGGCGCCCGCTGTCGCGGGCCGGTTGCTGTGGCTTCACAGGGCCTGTCCCTCCACCACTCTTGATAAAGACGCTGCTATGCGGTTGTAAGGCCGAACTCTAGCGGAACCCTGAGCCCTTGTCAATCGCCTTGCGACCGTGGTTCAGGCCAGCGCCTGCTCCAGGTCCTCCCAAAGATCCTCCACGTCTTCGATGCCGGCGGAAATGCGCACCAGGGATTCGCGGATACCGAGGCGCTCCTTGTCGGCGACGGGGATAGCGGCGTGGGACATGCTCCAACAGTGAGTGAGGATTGTCTCCACCCCCCCTAAGCTGGGGGCGATGATCGGCAGTTGGAGGCGCTCCAGCAGCGGCCGGATCGCCGCAGTTTCCTTGAGCTCGAAGGAGAGGATCGCCCCGGCGCCGCTGGCCTGGGAAAAGTGGGTTTCGCGGCCGGGAAATTCGGGAAGCCCGGGGTAGAGGACCCGCCCCACCGCCGGGTGGTCCAGCAGCCGCTCGGCCAGGATCCTGGCATTTTCCTGGGAGGCCTCGAGGCGCAGCTTGAGGGTCTTGATCCCTCGCGAGAGGAGGAAGCAGTCGAAGGGGGAGAGGACCGCCCCGAAGGCGTTCTGAAAGAATTTTAGGCGCTTGCCCAATTCCGAGTCGGCCACCGTCACCAGCCCTGCCATCAGGTCCGAATGGCCACCGAGGAACTTGGTGGCGCTGTGGATGACGACATTGATGCCGAGTTCCAGCGGCCGCTGCAGGAGTGGGGTCATGAAGGTGTTGTCGAGCAGGGTGAGCAGGCCGCGCTCCTTGGCCAGCGCCGCTATCGCCCGCAGGTCGGCGATCTTGAACAGCGGGTTGGAGGGGGTCTCGAGGAAGATGGCGCGGGTCGCCGGCCGGATGGCGGCGGCAATGGCATCGAGATCGCTGGTATCGACGAAGCTGACCTCGATGCCGTTCTGTGGAAGCACCTGGGTAAGGTAACGCCAGCTGCCGCCGTAGAGATCCTCGGGTGCCACCAGGTGGTCGCCGGTTCTCAGCAGCGCCAGGGCGCTGCCGACAGCCGCCATGCCGGTGGCGAAGGCGAAGCCGCGGCTGCCCCCCTCCAGCAGGGCGATCGCCTCTTCCACCTGCTGGCGGCTCGGGTTGCCGCTGCGCGAGTAGTCGAACTCCCCCGGCTGGCCGCCGGAATGATGATAAGTGGAAGCCGGGTAAATCGGCACCACCGCGGCGCCGGTGGCCGGGTCGCGATCAGTCCCCTGGTGGACGAGGAGGGTGGCGGGACGGTAGTTCTTCTCGATCATGGGGTTTGTCCTGTTGTTTGGATCGGACTGATCCGTCCGATCGGTCCGATTGGCAATCAACCCAAAGCCTGTTCCAAGTCCGTAATAATATCACAGGCGCTCTCGATCCCTACCGACAAACGCAGCAGCGATTCGCAGATCCCCAGGCGTTGCCGCTCGGGCTCGGGGATGTCGCCGTGGGTCTGCACCGCCGGCAGGGTCAGTAGCGACTCGACGCCGCCGAGGCTCTCGGCGAAGGAAATAAGTTCGATGCGCTCCAGTAGCCGGCGCGCGGTTTCCGGGGTGTCGACGCGGAAGGAGAGCATGCCGCCGAAGCCAGAGGACTGGCGCTTGGAACGATCGTGGCCGGGATGGCTCTCCAGCCCCGGGTAGTAGACGCTGGCGACCTTGGGGTGGGTCTGCAGCCAGCGGGCGACCTCCAGAGCGTTGGCGCAATGGCGCTCGAGGCGCAGGGCGAGGGTCTTCAGCGAGCGCAGCAGCAGCCAGCAATCCTGGGGGGGGAGGATGCCGCCGGTCGAGTTCTGCAAAAAATAGAGGCGCTCCCCCAGCTCGGGGGTGCGGGCGACCAGGGCCCCGGCGCAGAGGTCGTTGTGGCCGCCGAAATACTTGGTCGCCGAGTAGACCGTAACGTCGGCGCCGAAGTCGAAGGGACGCTGCAGCACCGGGGTGAGAAAGGTGTTGTCGACAATGAAGAGCAGGCCATGCGCCCGGCAGATCCCCCCCAGAGCCGCCAGATCGGCGACGCCGAGCAGGGGATTGCCCGGGGTTTCGACCAGCAGCGCCGTTGTCCGCGGGGTGACGGCTGCGGCGACCGCGCTGCTGTCGGTGGTGTCGACGTAACTGGCACTCAGGCCGAACTTGGCAAAAATCTGTTCGAGGACCCGGTAGGTGCCGCCGTAGAGATCCTGGGAGACGAGCAGGTGATCGCCGGCACTGAAGTGCAGGAAGAGGGTGGTCAGTGCCGCCATCCCCGAGGCGAAGGCCAGGCCGCGGGCTCCTCCCTCGAGTTCGGCGAACGCCTCCTCGAGGAGCTGGCGGGTTGGATTGCCGGAGCGGGTGTAGTCGTAGCCGGTGCTCAGCCCGACCCCGGGGTGGCGGTAGGTGGCACTCGGGTAGATCGGATAGCTGATGGCCCCGGTGCGCTCGTCGCGCCCGACACCGAGCTGCACCAGGCGGCTCTCCTTGCTCCAATGCTCGTGCTGTTTCTGCTGATGATCCATGGCTTTCATCCCCTTGGCGGTGATTGGGGCGGCAAAAAGCCCCTTCTCGTGGGGATGAGAAGGGGCTTCGCGGGACCGTTCTGGGGACGGCACATCCGTGAAGCACCGTCCTCATCTTCCCCGCCTTCGCCCTCATGGGCTTCGGCGAGCAGGATTTAGCACCTGGCATCCGCACCCTGCGGATCGGTTGCTGTGGCATCTAAGGGCCTGTCCCTCCGCCACTCTCGATAAGAACGCTGCTGCGTTATGTTGACGATTATCCTAAAGAACAACCCGCCTCTTGTCAACCCGTCCGGTAAAGAATGTAGCGCAAACCTCAGGCGATACCCTCGAAAAGGACGCTGGAGAGATAGCGCTCGCCCGAGTCGGGGAGGATGACGACGATCGTTTTTCCCTTGAACTCAGGCTGTCTGGCGAGGCGGGCTGCCGCCGCAACGGCGGCCCCACAGGAGATCCCGGAGAGGATCCCCTCCTTGAGGGCGAGATCGCGGGCGGTCTCGATCGCCTCGTCGTTGCTGACCTGCTCGACCCGGTCGACCACCGACAGGTCGAGAGTGTCGGGAATGAAGCCGGCACCGATCCCCTGGATCTTGTGGGGACCGGGGCGCAGTTCCTCGCCGGCCAGGTGCTGGCTGATTACCGGGCTGTCGGTCGGTTCCACCGCCACCGAGAGGATATTTTTGCCGCGGGTCTGCTTGATGTAGCGGGAGATGCCGGTGATGGTGCCGCCGGTTCCGACCCCCGAGACCACCACGTCGACCGTTCCGTCGGTATCGTCCCAGATCTCCGGGCCGGTGGTCTGTTCGTGGATCGCCGGGTTCGCCGGGTTCTTGAACTGGTGGAGGAGGATATAGCGGTTCGGGTCGCTGGCGGCAAGCTCCTCGGCGGCGGCGATGGCGCCGCCCATCCCCTTGGCGCCGGGGGTGAGAACCAGGTTGGCGCCGAAGGCCTTGAGGACCTTGCGCCGCTCCATGCTCATCGTCTCGGGCATGGTCAGGGTGATCGGGATGCCGCGGGCGGCGGCGACGAAGGCCAGGGCGATGCCGGTATTGCCGCTGGTCGGCTCGACCATCTCTTTGCCCGGGCCGAGCAGTCCCTTCTTTTCGGCATCCCAGACCATCGAAGCGCCGATCCGGCACTTGACCGAGTAGGCGGGGTTGCGGCCCTCGACCTTGCCGAGGATGGTGGTGCCGGCCGGCGCCAGATGGTGCAAACGCACCAGGGGGGTGCGGCCGATGGAGAGTGAATTGTCGGCGAAGATGCGGCTCATGGTCAGGCTCCTTTCCTTACCGGGCAGTCAGACGGGAAATTTCCGTTGCCAGTTGGGACAATGTCAAATCGTCTGCGACGCAGGTGCCGAGCCCCTCGGCACTGCGGCGATAGAGGTCGAAACGGGGCTGGCGATGGCCGTCCTGGTCCTTGACCAGCTTGCTGGTGACAATGCCCACTGCCGCCAGTTGCGGCTGCGAACAGGAGTTGGGGCAGCCGGATATGGCCCAGCTCAGGCCCTGCTGCTCGGCGCCGAAACCCTGAACCAGCTGCCGCGCGATGTCGCGGGTAGTCGAGAGCCCCATACGGCATTCGTGGCTGCCAGGGCAGATGCGGAAGGTCGTTTGCTGCTCGGGCGACCGGCCGTCAAAACCGGCGTTGGCCAGCTCTTGTGCCAGTTCCCGGCGCGCTTCCTCCGAGTCCGGCAAAAAGGCCAAGTCCTGATCGGCGGTGAGCAGTAGGCTGCCGGCCGCCCAGCGCCGGGCGGCTTCCGCCAGCCGGCGCAGCTGGGTGACGCTGAGTTCGCCGGCGAAAACCCGGGCGTAGAGCGGTTCGCTGTCGTGAACCTCGCTCGGAGTCAGGGTCTGGCCGAGGCCGCTGGCGAGTAGGGCTGGCGGTGGTTCGCCGGTCTCAGCGCGCAACTGGTCGCGGAAGGCCGCTTCGCCGATCTCGGCCAGCACATACTTGAGCCGTCGTCCTTGGGGCGCCTGCTGGCGGTAGACGCGCAACACTGCCTCGATGAGCGGGATCAGGCGCCCTTCCGGGACCCCGTTGGCGAGCAGGAAACCGGTCCGCGGTTCCCGCCCCAGGCCGCCGGCGCACCAGACGTCCCACAACGGACGCTCTTCCTTGAGCCCGGCGAAGACCAGGCCGATGTCCTGGATCAGGTGTCGGCCGTGCTCCGCCTCGCCATCGACCCCGATCTTGAACTTTTTCGGCAGCCCCTCGAAGTAGGGATTGCCGGCAAAATGGCGATGGAACCGCCGCGCCAGGGCCTGACAGCGATGGTAGTTGGTGCTGCCGGTGGTGCTGCAGGAGATACCCCGCACCGCGCCGCCGCAGGCGCCGCGGCCGGTCAGGCCGACGGCGGCCATGCCGCGGTTGAGTGCGGCGAGATCGGCTCCGGCGATGTCGTGCAGTTCGATGCTGCCGCGGCTGGTCAGGTGCAGGCGGCCGCCGGCGAAGCGCTCGGCCAACTCGGCGACTTTGTCGGCCTGCTCGCTGGAGAGGGCGCCGGCCGGTACCTTGATGCGCTGCATGAAGTGGTCTGTTTCGCGTTGCTGGTAGATGCCGTCGAGGCGCAGTTGCCGGGGATCCAGGGTCATGAATTGATTCCTTGACGGCACGTCATCGGGTGCCGGGCAGCGGCGGCCAGCTGCCGTGGGAAAAGACTAGCAGAAAATTTCCACGGAAGGTTCATTAATTCGTTTCAGGTGAAAAGTTGCTGCACGATCCGTTGCGCCAGGGCGGGGGTTACCTCCTCGGTGACCACCAGCTGCGGCTGCTCAGGCGATTCAAACCCTTCGCCTCCGGCAATATGGACTTCCCGGCTGGCGGCCGGCTCCAGAGCATCGGTTGCCAACTGGCGCTCGCAGCGCAGCGGCGCGCAAAGCGGCGCCAGGACGATCAGCCCGGCATCGACCAGCAGTCGGGCATCGGAACCGGTCCGGCGCAGCTCATCCCCGGCGTTTTCCGGTGCCGCCGCGCTATGGCGCCCAGGGTCGAGCAGGGCGACATGCCGGCCCAGGGCGTGCAGCCGTTTCGCCGCAAGGGTCGCCAGCTGCAGGGCCGCTTCCTTGTCGGCGGCGCTGAACCAGACGACGCCGGGAGTCTGCCCCTTAAGGCTGGCCAGCGCCCCCCGGTCGAGGTCCAGCTGCGACCAGTCGTCGCCGCCGGCGGCCAGCAGCGGCTGGTGAATCATCCCGGCTGCGACCGTGGCATTGGTCAGGCGATCGATAAGAATGAAATTGCCGGTTCCGCGGTTCTCCCGGTAGGAATCGAAGGCGATCGGCCGGTCGAGGCTGATGCGGCACACCCCGACTTCGTTGAGGGTCAGCCCGGAGCCTTCTTCCTGCTGCAGGGAATTGACGTTGATCCTGAACCGGGTCTCCCTGACCTGGGCAGGGGCGGTGGCGCTGCCGGCCTTGAGCAGGTAGCTGCGCCCCGGGGCCAGGGCCTCCTCGTGCAGCCAGACCAGTTTGGCCTCGAAGCGGTCGGCGTAATAGGGGGGCTCATTGGCGGCGGCCAGGGTCTCGCCGCGGCTGATGTCGATCTCGTCCTGCAAAGTCAGGGTCACAGCCTGGCCGGCCCTCGCCTCCTCCAGGTCGCCGTCCATGGTGACGATGCGGGCCACCCGGCTGGTCTGGCCGGAGGAGGTGACGGCCACCCGGTCGCCGGGGTGCACCACTCCCGAGGCGATGGTGCCGCAGAAGCCGCGGAAGTCGAGATTGGGCCGATTGACCCACTGGACCCGCATGCGAAACGGTTTGCGGGTGGCGGTATCGGCCACCTCGACGCTCTCCAGGAATTCCAGCAGGGCCGGTCCCTGATACCAGGGGGTCTTTTCGCTGCGGGTCAGGACATTGTCGCCATTCAGGGCGGAGATCGGAATCGCCTCGATCCGGTCGAAGCCGAGGCCGGCGGCGAAGGCTTCGTAGTCCCGACGGATTTCGGCGAAGCGTTCGGCGCTGTAGTCGACCAGGTCCATCTTGTTGATCGCCAGCACCACGTGGCGGATGCCGACCAGCGAGACCAGGTAGCTGTGGCGGCGGGTCTGGGTCAGCACCCCCTTGCGGGCGTCGATGAGGATTACCGCAACCTGCGCGGTGGAGGCGCCGGTGACCATGTTGCGGGTGTACTGCTCGTGCCCCGGGGTGTCGGCGACGATGAACTTGCGCTTGTCGGTGGAAAAAAAGCGGTAGGCGACGTCGATGGTGATCCCCTGCTCCCGCTCGGCCTGCAGGCCGTCGAGGAGCAGGGCGTAGTCGATCTGCTCCCCCTGGGTACCGACCTTCCGGCTGTCCGCCTCCAGGGCCGCCAGCTGGTCCTCGAAGATCAGCTTCGAGTCCCAGAGCATCCGGCCGATCAGGGTGCTCTTGCCGTCGTCGACGCTGCCGCAGGTGATGAAGCGCAGCATCCCCTTCTCTTCCTGGCTTTTCAGGTAGGCATGGATGTCGGTGGCGATCAGGTCGGATTGGTGGCTCATGCAAAAACTCCGTTTTCGAGGAAATAGGTTCAAGGTTCAAGGTTCAAGGAAAGACTCGGAATCTTTTACCTTTTACCTTTTGCCTTGCTCCTAGAAGTATCCTTCCTGCTTCTTCTTCTCCATGCTCCCGGCTTGGTCGTGGTCGATGAGGCGCCCCTGGCGTTCCGAGGTGCGGGTCAGCAGCATCTCCTGGATGATTTCCGGAAGGGTCGCGGCGGTGGACTCGACCGCCCCGGTCAGCGGGTAGCAGCCGAGGGTGCGGAAACGCACCGACTTCATCAGCGGCTCTTCTCCGGGACGCAGGGGGATGCGCTCGTCGTCGACCATGATCAGCATCCCGTCGCGCTCCACCACCGGCCGCTCCTTGGCGTAGTAGAGTGGGACGATGGGGATGTTTTCCAGGTAGATGTACTGCCAGACGTCGAGCTCGGTCCAGTTGGAAAGGGGAAAGGCGCGGATGCTCTCGCCGGGGCGCACCCGGGCGTTGTAGATGTTCCACAGCTCGGGACGTTGACTCTTCGGATCCCAGCGATGGGCCTCGGTACGGAACGAAAAGATCCGCTCCTTGGCACGGGATTTCTCCTCGTCACGCCGCGCGCCGCCGAAGGCCGCGTCGAATTTGTACTTGTCCAGCGCCTGCTTGAGCCCCTCGGTCTTCATGATGTCGGTATAGAGGGCACTGCCGTGGCTGAAGGGGGTGATCCCCTGGCTGGCCCCCTCCACATTGGTGTGGATCAGCAGGTCGAAGCCGCATTCGTGGGCCATCCGGTCGCGGAATTCGATCATCTCCCGGAACTTCCAGGTGGTGTCGACATGCAGCAGCGGGAAGGGCGGCTTGGCCGGGTAAAAGGCCTTGCGCGCCAGGTGCAGCATCACCGCCGAGTCCTTGCCGATGGAGTAGAGCATCACCGGGTTCTCGAACTCGGCGGCGACTTCACGGATGATGTGGATGCTCTCCGCCTCCAGCTGGCGCAGATGGGTCATCTTGATTTTCATCGTCGGTCCTTTTCTGCCTGGCTGTTTGTCCTGCCCTCGTCGTTCGTGGCCTTCTGCCTGGTACTCGCGTTCACTTCTTGTGCCGGTGCAGTCCGCATTCCTTGTTCTCGTGGTCTTCCCACCACCAGCGCCCCGCCCGGGGCGGTTCTCCCGGCTGCACTGCGCGGGTACAGGGGGCGCAGCCGATCGACGGGTAACCCTGGCGGTGCAGCCGGTTGATCGGCAGCCGCCGCGCCTCGGCGTAGGCCCAGACCTCGGCGTCGCTCCATTCAAGGAGCGGACTGATCTTGAGCAGGCCGCCGTTGGCCTCGTCGGTTGCGACCGGCTGCAGCCCTTCCCGGGTGACGCCATGGGCACGGCGCAGCCCTGTCACCCATCCGGCGAGCCCAGCCAAGGCCCGGCCCAGGGGTTCGACCTTGCGAATTTGGCAGCACTCGTGGCGGTTTTCCAGGCTCTCCCGAAAGGAGAAGAGGCCTTTTTCCCGTTCCAGGCGTTCCACCGCGGCCCGCTCGGGAAAGTACCAGTCGACGTTCACGCCGTAGCGCTCTATTACCGACTCGGCGGCTTCGTAAGTCTCTTCGGGAAGACGCCCGGTGTCGAGGGCAAAGATACCGACCGGAAGTTTCCGGCGATGGATCAGGTCGATGAGGATCACGTCTTCGACGCTGAAGGAGCAGGCCAGGCTCACCGGGCCGTTGGCTGCCTCCACTCCGGCGGCAAGGACGGCTTCGGCGTCGGCCACTGCGGTAAAGGGGAAGGGTTTGCTGGATTCGGGCATGATCGGTTCTTCTCCCTGGTCAGATGAAGTATTCCGGCTGCTGCTGCTGGCGGCCAAAGGAGATCCGGTTCCAGGCCCGTTCGTGGCCGAAATAGACGAAGAACTTGATGAATGTGTCGCACAGGCCGATGGTGGCCGCAAACTCCCACTTTCCGGTAAAGGTGAAGACCAGGGTGCTGGTGATGGCGGTAGCCAGCAGTCTCCAGGAAAGGGTTTTGGCGATGCTGCGGCGGGTTGTTTCCATAGGGTCTCCATTGCGGGTGCGGGAAGTCCTGTGCGTTGCTTCTTGAATAGGAATAAATCAAACGTAGCAATTTAGTCAAGAATAAAAATAAAAAAATTTACAAATTTAGTGTGCTTTGCCTTGGCAATAAAACTACGGTAAAAATAAGTGCTTTATCGAGGGGGCAGTGGGTGGTCAATTAATGGGCGCAGCTGCCCACTAAATAGGCAGATTCGGCCAGGGCGCCACGGGTGGTGCCCGAAAATGCGGCCAGTTACAAACAGGCACGATCATTGAACGTCACCCTCCTTCCACCTGCGGCAACGGCGCCGCCGGGAACCCTAAACAAGGAGGAGTGTAGACAATGGAGTCTGCAATCGTATCGTTGCGTCATGGCGGCGACGTGTTGTTTCTGCTGCTAGGTGCAGTCATGGTATTTGCCATGCATGCCGGGTTTGCTTTTCTGGAGGTCGGGTCGGTTCGAAAAAAGAGCCAGGTCAACGCCTTCGTCAAGATCCTCAGCGACTGGTCGGTTTCGACCGTCGCTTACTTCCTAATCGGTTATCCGATCGCCTACGGCGTCAGTTTTCTCCATCCGGCTTCCCAGCTCCTTGGCGACAACCAGGGGTTTGAGCTGGTCCGTTTCTTCTTCCTGCTCTGTTTCGCCGCCTGTATCCCGGCCATCATCTCCGGCGGTATCGCTGAACGGGCGCGCTTCTGGCCACAGGTTCTGGCCGGGGCGATCTTCGTCGGTATCACTTATCCGCTCTTCGAATCGTTTATCTGGGGGCGCAACAGCGCAGGCCTGCAGGAACTGTTCAAGAGCTGGTGCGGGGCACCGTTTCACGATTTTGCCGGCAGCGTGGTGGTCCATTCCATGGGGGGCTGGCTGGCGCTGCCGGCAGTGCTCTTCCTCGGACCACGTCTGGGGCGTTTCGCCGGCCGCAAAAGCCAGCCCATCCCGATCAGCAACATTCCCTTTCTGGCCTTGGGGAGCTGGATCCTGGCCGTCGGCTGGTTTGGCTTCAATGTCATGAGCGCCCAGAACCTGGAAGGAATTTCCGGGTTGGTGGCGGTCAACTCCCTGCTGGCGATGGTCGGCGGGGTCCTCTTCGCCCTGGTCGTCAGCAAAAACGACCCGGGCTTCGTCCACAACGGGGCGCTGGCCGGACTGATCGCGATTTGCGCCGGGTCGGACCTGGTGCATCCCCTGGCGGCCTTCCTGATGGGAGGGATCGGTTCGTTGATTTTTTTCTTCGGCTTCCAATGGGAACAGGAGAAGCTGAAGATCGACGACGTCCTGGGGGTCTGGCCGCTGCACGGCCTGATTGGCACCTGGGGCGGGATCAGTGCCGGGATCTTCGGTCAGAAGATTTTCGGCGGAGCGGGGGGGGTGAGCTTTGCAGCGCAGCTGGGCGGGAGTCTGCTTGCGGTGGTCTACGCTCTGGCGACGGGCTGCCTGGTCTATCTGCTGGTTTCACGGTTGTTCGGTTTCCGGCTCTCCGAGGAGGCCGAGTTCGCCGGCCCCGACCTTGCCATCCACCAGATTCACGCCTACCCGGAAGATTACGTCCGCTAGCCGGCTTGACGCCGGAATGAGGGTGTGTATAGTGAAATTCAGGAAAGCGATTTAAACGGAAGCGGGACGCCGCTTCCCCTTCGCCCTGGATGACCTGCCCTCCTGGTCTCCAGGGTGTTTTTTAAGCCACAGAGAAACGGCCATGCCCTCAGGGCATGGCCGTTTCTCTGTGGTTGAATGACTGGGACGGAAATTATTTTTTGCAGTGGGCAAGCTGATCGAGATTCTTGACTTCCTGCTCGATCAGGTAGGAAAAGCTGTAGCGCTCGAGAATTTTCAGAAACTCACGGCGTACTTCCCGCCAGGCGCCGTGGACCGGGCAGAAGACGTCCCGTTCGCAGACTCCCTCGCGGCTCAGGCACTGGTTGAGGTAAAGGGGACCTTCCTCGGCCCTGACGACGTCGAGGAGGGTCACCTCGGCGGGATCCTTGATCAGGTAAAAGCCGCCACCGACACCACGCTGGGAGCCGACGATGCCGAGCTTGATCAGCGGCTGCAGAATTTTAGTGAGAAACGCCGGGGTAATTTCCTGGGTTTGACAGATGTCTTTTTTGAGGACAATTTCCCCCCGGGGCTGCTTGGCCAGGTAGAGGAGGGCGCGGATGGCGTATTCGGTGGCACGGGTGATCAGCAAGGCAGGTCTCTCCAAAGATGACTTCAGGAGTAATTTAGATACCCGGCCGTAGCGGATTTGTCAACCGGCAAGAATATATTTTTACCCGTTTGCCGCGATTCCGGCTGCCAGCAATTGGTTCACCTGATGGACGAGAGATTGTTCATCGAAGGGTTTCTGGATAAAACCGTCCGCTCCTGAATCGCGGGTCAGGTTGGCCAGTTCTTCACGCGGCTTGGTCGACATCAGGATGATGGGAATCCGGCTGCTCGCTTCCCGCTGCTTGAGAAGACGCACCTTGCGGTCGCCGTTGAGGAGTGGCATCATGACGTCGATAAGGATCAAATCCGGCTGCCGATGGCTGTAGATATAGCGGTTGGCTTCGATTCCGGAGTCGGTGGCGATAACTTCATAGCCGGCTGCTTCGAGGGCATCGGTGACGACTGCCAGAACCAGTTTGCTGTCGTCGATGACGACGATACGTTTGCTTGCCAAAGGGACCTCGCTCCTGCTGAGAAGGTAAGCAGGCGTAAGTGGCGATGATATTGTGGATATAACAGTGTTTTTATTTGTAAATGTATACTTGGAAGGAAGGCGGAAGTCAAAAGAAAATTATTTAATTTTCCCTCTGCTGCGGCGGGAAATATTCTTGTTACAGCTAGGATATTCCTCGGGTCCTGGGTTTTTTAAAATGTTTTCACCTGTTGAAGGTTTGTTTTGTTGTCTGCTGAAAATGGCTTGACGCATGGTCCCGTCCGCATCGTCGGCCGCTTCGCGCCGAGTCCGACCGGTCCCCTCCATTTCGGTTCCCTGGTTGCGGCGGTTGGCAGCTACTGCCTGGCCAGACAGGCAGGTGGCCGCTGGCTGGTGCGGATGGAGGACCTGGATACCCCGCGGGTTGTTCCCGGGGCGGCCGACGAGATTCTGCACAGCCTGGAGCGTCTCGGTCTGACCTGGGACGACGAGGTGGTATGGCAGAGCCGGCGCGGCGCAGCCTATGCCGAGGCTCTGTCCCGGTTGCAGTCCCAAGGGCTGGTGTATGCCTGTGGCTGCAGCCGTCGCGAAATCCTGGCCAGCGCCCCCCATCCCGGCGAGGAAGGGCCGATCTACCCCGGGACCTGCCGCAATGGTCTTCCTCCCGGCCGCCATCCGCGGGCCGAGCGCCTGCTGGTGCCGGCTGCCCCGGTCTGCTTTCACGATGGAGTGTTCGGTCCGCAGGAGCAGCGCCTGGCCGATGCGGTAGGCGATTTCGTGTTGCGTCGCGCCGACGGAATTTACGCCTACCAACTGGCGGTGGTCGTCGACGATGCCGCGACGGGGACCAACCAGGTGGTGCGCGGTGCCGATCTGCTCGCGTCGACCCCGCGCCAGGTCTATCTGCACACCTGCCTCGGTTTTCCCGTCCCGCGCTATATCCATCTGCCCCTCGCCCTGGCCGATAACGGCGAAAAGCTCAGCAAGCGCCATGCTGCGCCGGGGGCCATCTCCGCCGCCGCAGATGGCGAACTGGTGGCCGCGGCCCTGGAATTTCTCGGCCAGCCGCCGCCCGTGGACCTGTGCCGCGCTCCGCCGCGGGACCTGCTTGCCTGGGGGGTGGCCCATTTCGACCTTGACCGGGTACCGAGCGCGGCCGGCAGTATGCCCGGGAGCGGGTTCCCGATCTGAAGCGACTGCCGCCTGCCCGATGCGAAAGGGCAGGGTTGCATATGGGTTCCATCGCCGGAAAATTAGGTTATAATCTCGCCACCCGAACCCGAAAAAAACGGAGGTCATCCCATGCGTCGTGCCCTGTTGCTGCTGTTGCTACTCCCCCTTATCGGCTGTACTGCCGGCAGCTACAAGATGTCCGCCGAGAATTATCGCCAGCAGGTCAAGACTCTCGGCGTCATCCCGCTGCTGGTCGACGATCAGTCGACCGTCCTCCATCCGGAACGGGGAGCGGTTCTCGATCTGCTCGTCCGCCAGAATGCCGGCAAATCCCCTTGGCTGGTCGAGGCCCTGCGGGAACGAAAGGGGTATTTCGACGTGCGTGAGATCAGTGGTGATCCCCGCGCCCTGTTCACACAATTGGTGTCCGGCAGCACCATCGGCGGTGAGGGGGAAAAGCGACACCGCAGTTATATTTTCCAGCCGGCGGCGGTGAACGAACTGTGTCGGCGCAATGCCGTCGACGGGGTCCTGGTGGTGGTCATGAACGGCCTGGTGCGTCCGGAAAAGCGCTGGGACCGGGACCGGGCCAGCCTCAATTTTTTGCAGACCGATTACAACGTGATCCTCGCCAGCGCCGCCGTGGTTCTGCCCACCGGTGCGGTGGCCTGGGATAGTGCCGGTAACGGCACTCCTTTTCTCGAATTGCAATACCCGGATTTTGACGAGGCCTATTACAACGCCACTGATTCGGTCCGGCTGCGTTTTGTCTCGGTCGCGGGCCTGGAACGCATTCTTTCCCGCCGCGATCAAGACCTGTTCTTCAAGAGCAGTCTCTCCCAACGTTACAAGAAGCTTTTTGATGGCCTTGCCGATGCCCTGACCCCAGGGTTGATCGAACAACTCGGGGGCGCCCGGCTAGCTCCGGCAACATCCAAATAGCCAGAATCCTGTCCGGGCCGGCGCCGGCTTGCCGGCCGGGACAATTGAAAAAACAGCGATTAAAGGGGTTGACAAGGTTTAATAAAGGAGGTAGATAGAAGAGCATTGTCAAAACTATCACTTCTGACCATACCGTCAGCACCAGACCAGCCTTTCGACGATTCCTGCATTCTTACCAATTGAATGATAAGTCCGCATAGTGTTCAGGCCCCGGCAGCCTTTGCAGGGGTTGCGCCGATCCTGAAGTGGCGGCCGTTGAGTCCCTGACAGGGAAATCCCATTCGACCATTCCAGACATTCATCCGATAATCAACCAAGCACCCCGCACCGTCGGACCCGATCCCGCCCGGTCGCGGACCCGCCGGCCGCTGCTGTCGCGCGCCTGTTCGCGTTGTCGGCAGTGAAGGCGGCCGAGGAGAGAACATGAATCTCAAGGACCTGAAAGAGAAAAAAGCCACCGATCTGGCCGGCATTGCCAAAGAGCTGAAGATCGAGGGCGCTGCCGGCATGCGCAAGCAGGACCTGATCTTTGCCATTCTGGCATCCACCGCCGAGAAGAATGGTGCGATCTTCGGCGAGGGGGTGCTGGAAATCCTTCCCGACGGTTTCGGTTTTCTCCGGGCTCCCGATGCCAACTATCTCCCCGGTCCCGACGATATCTATGTTTCACCTTCCCAGATCCGCCGCTTCAATCTGAAGACCGGCGACACCGTCTCCGGCCAGATCCGGCCGCCCAAGGAAGGGGAGCGCTACTTCGCCCTGCTCAAGGTTTCCGAGGTCAACTTCGAGGACCCTGCGGTCGCCAGGGAAAAGACTCTGTTCGACAACCTGACCCCGCTCTACCCCGAAGAACGGCTGGTGCTGGAAACCGCTCACGACAATCTCTCGGCCCGGGTTATCGACCTGGTGGCGCCGGTCGGCAAGGGGCAGCGCGCACTGATCGTCGCCCCGCCGCGCACCGGCAAAACCATGCTGCTGCAGAACATCGCCAACTCGATCACCTCCAACCACCCGGAGGTTTACCTGATCGTGCTGCTCATCGACGAGCGACCGGAAGAGGTGACCGACATGCAGCGCAGCGTCAACGGCGAAGTCATCTCCTCGACCTTCGACGAGCCGGCTACCCGCCACGTCCAGGTCGCCGAGATGGTCATCGAGAAGGCCAAACGGCTGGTCGAGCACAAGCGCGACGTGGTCATCCTCCTCGACTCGATCACCCGCCTGGCCCGCGCCTACAACACCGTGGTGCCGCCCTCCGGGAAAATCCTCTCCGGCGGCGTCGATTCCAATGCCCTGCACAAGCCCAAGCGCTTCTTCGGCGCCGCCCGCAACATCGAGGAGGGAGGGAGCCTGACCATCATCGCCACCGCCCTGATCGACACCGGCAGCAAGATGGATGAGGTGATCTTCGAGGAATTCAAGGGGACCGGCAATTCCGAGCTGCATCTTGACCGTAAGCTGGTCGACAAGCGCACCTTCCCGGCAATTGACATCAATAAGTCGGGGACCCGCCGCGAGGAGCTGCTGATCGAAAAGACCGCTCTGCAGCGCATCTGGCTGCTGCGCAAGGTCCTCTCCTCGATGAACGTGGTCGACAGCATGGAATTCCTGCTCGACAAGCTCGGCGAATCCAAGACCAACCAGGAGTTTCTCGACTCGATGAACCGCTGAGAGCACCACGGAAAAGAGCTGTTGCATCGACAAAGGGAACGTGGTAAAAATCCCTTTTCACGCGCCAGCTAAATATCTGCCTGTACACGCCAGGCCCAAGGAGACGACCCATGAAAGAAGGCATTCACCCCAAGTACGAAGACGTGACCATCAAGTGTCACTGCGGCAATGTCATCGAAACCCGCTCCACCAAGGGCGGTGAGTTCAATACGGAAATTTGCAGTGCCTGCCATCCCTTCTTCACCGGCAAGCAGAAGCTAATGGATACCGCCGGTCGCATCGAGCGCTTCCGCAAACGGTACGAGCAGAAATAACCATCCCGTTGCTGGAGACGGCCCTCCGGGGCCGTCTTTTCTTCCTCTGTACGACGTCATCGCCCGTTCGATCGGCCGTCGTACCGGAAACCGGAGCAGCCGGCGAGCGCCCAGGCGTCGACCGGCTCTCGCCGTTTTTCCACCCTGGCTGCCGGCCGGGGCCTCCTCTGGCGGTTGCAGAATTCTCTGCCTCCCGGCGAGATAAGGTTCCAGGACCATGAACGTCCAGCTGTTGACCCATACTCCCGACCCGGAACGGGTCGTCGCTGCCGCCGCCCGGCTCTGCTATTCTGCGGCAGGCATCGACCGGCTGCTGGCCAAGGATCGCTCCGAGCAGGAAGCGCTGCTGCGTAAGATCCTCGGCCTCGGGCACCTGTCGGTCCTTGAGCATGCCGCCTTCACCTTCGGCATCGAAGGAATCAGCCGCGCCTGCTCCCACCAGCTGGTGCGCCACCGTCTCGCCTCCTATTCCCAGCAGAGCCAGCGCTATGTCTCCCACAAGGAGCGTTTCGAGGCCGTTACCCCGCCGTCGATTGCCGCCCATCCCGGGCTGTCGGCTCGGTACGGAACACTGCTTGATGAAATCCACGCCGTCTACCGGGAGCTGCTCGATGCCGGCATCCCGGCCGAGGACGCCCGCTTTGTCCTGCCCAATGCCGCTGCTACCAAGATCGTGGTGACCATGAACGCGCGGGAGCTGGTGCACTTTTTCGAGCTGCGCTGCTGCCGCCGGGCCCAATGGGAGATCCGGGCGATGGCGGTGGAGATGCTGCGCCTGGCGCGCCTGGCGGCGCCGCTGCTGTTCGCCAGCGCCGGTCCCGGCTGCCTGCACGGTCCCTGTCCGGAAGGGGCGATGACCTGCGGCGCCATCGCCGAGGTGCGGGCCACCTTCGAGGCGCTGTGAACCCCTTTTCGCGGAGCCCCGAGGCTCCCCCTGGCTGAACATGTTTCGAAAGCTCGAAGAAGTAGTCGATCGCTTCCGGGAGGTGGAGGGGCTCCTCGCCGATCCGAGGGTGGTCGCCAACCAGGAGAAGTTCCGGGCCCTGACCCGCGAGCACGCCGAACTCAGCGAGGTGGTGGAGACCTACCACGACTACTGCAAGGTGGTCGAAGATGTCGAGGGGAATCGCGAGCTGCTGCGCGACGCCGATCCCGAGCTGCGCGAGCTGGCCAAGGCCGAACTGCCCGAACTGGAGACACGCCAGGCCCAGCTGGAGCAGAGCTTGACTCTGTTGCTGCTGCCGAAGGACCCCAACGACGCCAAGGACATCATTCTCGAGATCCGCGCCGGGACCGGCGGCGAAGAGGCGTCGCTGTTTGCCGCCGACCTGTTCCGCATGTACTCGCGTTACGCCGAGCGCCAGGGGTGGAAGGTGGAGCTGATGAGCGCCTCCGAGTCGGACAGCGGCGGCTTCAAGGAAGTTATCGCGTTGATCAGCGGTAACCGGGTCTACTCGCGGCTCAAGTTCGAGAGCGGCACCCATCGGGTGCAGCGGGTGCCGGAGACCGAAGCCCAGGGGCGCATCCACACCTCCGCCTGTACCGTGGCGGTCCTTCCCGAGGCGGAGGACGTCGAACTGGAGATCGATCCGACCGAACTGCGCATCGACGTCTACCGGGCCTCCGGCGCCGGTGGCCAGCACGTCAACAAGACCGAATCGGCGGTGCGCATCACCCACCTGCCGACCGGGACGGTGGTCTCCTGCCAGGACGAGAAGTCCCAGCACAAGAACAAGGCCAAGGCGATGAAGGTTCTCAAGTCGCGGATCCTCGACGCCATGCAGGCCGAGGCCGCGGCGAAGCAGGCCGCCGACCGCAAGAGCCAAGTTGGCAGCGGCGACCGCAGCGAGCGCATCCGCACCTACAACTTCCCCCAAGGGCGTTGTACCGACCACCGCATTGGCCTCACCCTCTACCGGCTGGAGGCGATCATGGCGGGAGATCTCGACGAACTGGTCGACTCCCTGGCGACCAGTGCCCAGGCCGCGGCCCTCTCCAGGGAGGAGTCCTGAGGTTGGCGGAGAGCTGGACGGTTCTCAAGGTCCTCAAGTGGACCAGCAGCTACCTGGCCGAGCGTGGCATCGACAGCGGCCGGCTTGACGCCGAGTTGCTCCTTGCCGATCTGCTGCAGCTTGACCGGGTCGGCCTCTACCTCAACTTCGACCGGCCGCTGACGGCGGAGGAGCTGGGCCATTTCCGGGAGCGGGTCGGGCGCCGCGCCCGGCGGGAGCCGCTGCAGTATATCCTTGGCCGTGCCGAGTTCTGGTCCCTCTCCTTCCGGGTTGGCCCGGCGGTGTTGGTGCCACGACCCGATACCGAGGTGCTGGTCGAGGAGGCGCTGGCCCGCGCCCTGCCGGCGGCGCGGATTCTCGATGTCGGCACTGGCAGTGGTGCAATCGCCGTGGCCCTGGCCCATGAGCTGCCCACCGCCCGCCTGACCGCCGTCGACCTCTCCGAGGCGGCGCTGGCAATAGCGGAGCAGAACGCCCACGACAACGGCGTGGCCGAGCGGATCGGTTTTTCCCGGGCGGACCTGCATGCCCTGCCGGAGGGGGAGTTTGACCTGGTGATCGCCAACCCGCCCTACATAGCGGAAGCCGAGTTCGCCGGGCTGATGCCGGAGGTGCGGGACTACGAGCCCCAGTTGGCCCTGGCCGGCGGTGCCGACGGCCTCGATGCCTACCGCGCCCTGGCCCGCCAGGCGCCCCGGCTGCTTGCCGCCGGCGGCTGGCTGCTGGTCGAAATCGGCGCCGGCCAGGCCGCGGCGGTGCAGGAGCTGTTGGCGGCTGCCGGCCTGGAAGAGGGCTTCACCCGCGACGATTACGCGGGACTGCCGCGGGTGGTCGGGGGCTGCCACAATTAAATAACTTCTCCCGGCCAGGATACGGTGCAGGGCCGGGACTCGATATCGGGAGTCATTGCACTTGGACAAGATTGTCATTCACGGCGGCCAGCGCCTCAAGGGGGAAGTGCAGGTCAGCGGCGCAAAGAATGCCGCCCTGCCGCTGCTTTTCGCCACCCTGCTGGCCCCCGGCCGGCACCGGCTGGCGAACGTCCCGCAGTTGCGGGATATCGACACCGTCGCCCAGCTTTTGACCACCCTCGGGGCAACGGTGGAAAGGGACGACGGGGTCTTCGCCGTCGGCGCCGACGCCATCGAGAGCATCGAAGCTCCCTACGACCTGGTGCGCACTATGCGCGCCTCGGTGCTGGTCCTTGGCCCGCTTCTGGCCCGCCACGGCCATGGCCGGGTCAGCCTGCCCGGCGGCTGCGCCATCGGCGCCCGGCCGATCAATCTCCATCTCAAGGGGTTCGAGGCGATGGGGGCGAAGATCGTTCTCGACCACGGCTACGTGGAAGCCCGCGCCCGGCGTCTCCACGGGGCGCGCATCTATCTCGACATCCCGACCGTCGGCGGCACCGAGAACCTGATGATGGCTGCGACCCTCGCCAAGGGAACGACGGTGCTCGAGAACGCCGCCTGCGAACCGGAGATCGTCGATCTCGCCAACGCCCTCAACGCCATGGGCGCGCGGGTTTCCGGGGCCGGGACCGATACCGTGACCATCGAGGGGGTCACCGATCTGCAGCCCATGGATTATGCGGTCATGCCCGATCGTATCGAGGCCGGAACCTTCATGGTGGCCGCGGCGATCACCCGCGGCGACATCCGGGTTTCCGGCGCGGTGGCTGCCGATCTCGAGCCACTGGTCGCCAAGCTGCTCGGCGCTGGTGCCGAGATCCTCGCGGAGCCGGAGGGACTGCGGGTCAAGGGGCCGCGCCGGATCGAGTCGGTCGACATCAAGACCCAGCCTCACCCCGGTTTCCCGACCGACATGCAGGCCCAGTTCATGGCGCTGATGACCCTCGGCCAGGGGACCAGTGTGATCTCCGAGAATGTCTTCGAAAACCGCTTCATGCACGTCTGCGAACTGCAGCGGATGGGCGCCGACATCAGCATCGAAGGGCACACTGCCACCGTCAAGGGGGTCCGGGGACTGACCGGCGCCCCGGTGATGGCCACCGACCTGCGCGCCAGCGCCTCGCTGATCCTCGCCGGTCTGGCGGCGGGGAACACCACCGAGGTGACGCGCATCTACCACCTCGACCGCGGCTATGAACGGATCGAGGAAAAGCTCAAGCAGCTGGGAGCGGAGATCGAGCGGGTCAGGGCTTAATTCGGTGACGGCTGGCGGGAGACGGGTGACAAGACCCGGTTTCCCCGTCTCGCGTCACCCGTCACTCGTCACGGGATTGAAACCATGAGCGATTACATCACCTTCGCCCTGCCCAAGGGACGGATTCTGCAGGATTCGATGGAGCTGTTCGGCCAGATCGGCATCACCTGCCCGGAGATGGAGGGCAAGAGCCGCAAGCTGGTCTTCGAGAACCGCGAGGACAAGTACCGTTTCATGGCGGTACGGGCCACCGACGTGCCGACCTACGTCGAGTACGGCTGCGCCGACATCGGCGTGGTGGGTAAGGATACCCTGCTCGAGCAGGGGAAGGACCTCTACGAACCCCTCGATCTCAAGTTCGGCTACTGCCGCATGGTTGTCGCCGAGCCGAAGGCCCTGCACGAGCACCCCGATCCGGCAAGCTGGTCGAACATCCGGGTGGCGACCAAGTACCCCAACGTCACCGAGCGCTTCTTCGCCGCCAAGGGGATCCAGGTCGAACTGATCAAGCTTTATGGCTCCATCGAGCTGGCGCCCCTGGTCGGGCTGTCCGAGCGCATCGTCGATTTGGTCTCGACCGGTGCCACCCTCAAGGAGAATGGCATGGTCGAGGTCGAGACCATCGCCGAGATCACCACCCGGCTGATCGTCAACCGCGCCAGCCTCAAGACCAAGCACCAGCGCATCACCCGCATCATCGAGGGGCTGGAGCGGGTGATCGGCAACGAGGTCCGCATATCGAAATGAAGCCAGGTCCGAGGTGCAAGGATCAAGGAGAAAGGTTTACCTTGAACCCTGGACCTTGATCCTTGAACCTGACGAGGAACGAGTCATGCGCATCCTGAAATTTTCCGATCCCGATTTCGCTGCCGTCTTTGCCGCCATCGAGGAACGCGGGGCGACACCCCCGGAAGGCGTCGAAGCGACGGTGCGCGAGATCCTCGCCGCAGTGCGCGAACGCGGCGACGCGGCGCTCTTCGAGTACACCGCCCGCTTTGACCGCCTGGAGTTGAGCGCCGCCACCGTCGAAGTAACGGTGGCCGAGATCGATGCCGCCCTGGCGGCGGTGACTGAAGAGGATCTCGCCGCCCTGCGCCTGGCGACCGAGCGCATCGCCGCCTTCCACACCAAGCAGAAGCAGGAGACCTGGCTCTCCACCGCCGAGGAGGACATCCTGCTCGGGCAGATGGTGCGGCCCCTGGAGCGGGTCGGCATCTACGTCCCCGGCGGCAAGGCCGCCTACCCCAGTTCGGTACTGATGAACGCCGTACCGGCCAAGGTCGCCGGCGTCCCCGAGGTGGTGATGGTGGTGCCGATGCCCGGCGGCGAGGTCAATCCCCACGTGTTGGCGGCGGCGCACCTGGCCGGGGTCGATCGGATCTTCAAGGTCGGCGGCGCCCAGGCGGTGGCGGCTTTGGCCTACGGCACCGCGACCATTCCCAAGGTCGACAAGATTACCGGCCCCGGCAACATCTACGTCGCCACCGCCAAGCAGCTGGTCTTCGGCGCCGTCGACATCGACATGATTGCCGGGCCGAGCGAGATCCTGGTGATCAACGACGGCAGCGGCAATCCGGCGCACCTGGCCGCCGATCTGCTCGGCCAGGCCGAGCATGACGAGCTCGCTTCCTCGGTGCTGATCACCACCGACGCCGGCTTTGCCGACAAGGTGGCCGCCGAGGTGGAAAAGCAGCTTTCCGAACTGCCGCGGCAGAGCATCGCCCGCAAGTCGATCGAGGCCTTCGGCGCGGTGATCCTCGCCCGCGACCTCGCCGAGGCGATCGCCTTCTCCAATCGCATCGCCCCCGAGCACCTGGAACTGGCGGTGGCCGATCCCTTCGCGATCCTGCCGCAGATCCACCACGCCGGGGCGATCTTCATGGGCCATCACACCCCGGAGGCCGCCGGCGATTACCTGGCCGGCCCCAACCACACCCTACCGACCGGCGGCACCGCGCGCTTCTTCTCGCCGTTGTCGGTGGACGATTTCGTCAAGAAGTCGAGCATCGTCTCCTTCTCCAAGGCGGGCCTGCGGCGGCTGGGGAGCGAGATCGTGCGCATCGCCGAACTCGAAGGGCTCAGCGCCCACGCAAGGTCTGTCTCGTTACGCCTGAAGGATCAGGAGTAACGAGACCGTTTTGAGTTTTGAGTTCTGGGTTTTGAGTTGTGAACCCAAAACTCAAACCTTAAAACTCAAAACTGAATTTGGAGGGTTTATGTCCCGGACAGCGACCATCGAACGCAAGACCAAGGAGACCGCGATCCGTATCGAGCTCGCCCTCGACGGCAAGGGGCAGAGCGCCATCGAGTCCGGGGTCCCCTTCTTCGATCACATGCTGACCCAGATCGCCCGCCACGGCTTCTTCGACCTGACCGTCGCGGCCAAGGGGGATATCGAGATCGACGCGCATCACACCGTCGAGGACGTCGGCATCTGCCTCGGCGAGGCGTTCAAGCAGGCCCTCGGCGACAAAGCCGGGATCCGCCGCTACGGTCGCGGCACCATGCCGATGCACGAGTCGTTGGCCTCGGTGATTCTCGATTTCTCGGGCCGCCCGTTTTTGGTCTACAACGTGCCGCTGCCCAAGGCCCAGGTCGGCAACTTCGAGGTCGAGCTGGTCGAGGAATTCTTCACCGCCTTCTGTAACCACGGCGGGGTCAACGTCCACGTCAACCTCGCTTACGGCGACAACCTGCACCACATCATCGAGGCGGTCTTCAAGGCCTTCGCCCGGGCTCTCGACGATGCCTGCGGCCTTGACCCGCGTATCGAGGGGGTGCTCTCCAGCAAGGGCAAACTGGAATAGCGCATAAGGTTACCTTCTCCCCTGGGGAGAAGGTGGCCGCAGGCCGGATGAGGGGACAGCGGCAGGCAGGGAATCCCCCTCCCCCTGACCCTCTCCCCCGCGGGAGAGGGAAACGAGACAAAGACCATGATTAATATAATCGACTACGAAATGGGCAACCTGCGCAGCGTCGAGAAGGCCTTCGAAAAGCTCGGCTTCGCAGCGCGGGTCAGTGCCGACCCCAGGGATATCGCCACCGCCGACAAGGTGGTGCTGCCTGGAGTCGGGGCCTTCCGCGACTGCATCGGCAATCTGCGCGCCGGCGGCTTCGTCGAACCGCTGCTGGCCCACGTGGCGAGCGGCAAGCCGCTCCTTGGCATCTGCGTTGGCATGCAGATGCTCTTCGACGAGAGCGAGGAGTTCGGCCGCCACCAGGGGCTGGGGCTGATCCCGGGCAAGGTGCTGCGTTTTCCCGCCGGGATGGTCGAGAACGGCGAGCAGCTCAAGGTGCCGCACATGGGCTGGAACAACCTGCATCTGCAACAGGACTCGCCGCTGCTCCAAGGCATCGAGAACGAAAGCTACGTCTACTTCGTCCACTCCTACTACTGTCAGGCGGAGAACGAAGTCGATGTCGCCGCCAGCTGCCGCTATGGCGAGGTCGAGTTCTGTGCCTCGGTCTGGCACGGCAATATCCTGGCGACCCAGTTCCACCCCGAAAAGAGCCAGGCGGTCGGCCTGAGAATGTTTAATAATTTTGGAGAGTTATAAGTGATCATCCTCCCCGCGATCGACTTGAAGGAAGGCCGTTGCGTCCGTCTGGAGCAGGGGCTGATGGAGAAGGACACGGTCTACAACGAAGATCCGGCCGCACAGGCGCGCATCTGGCAGGAGCAGGGTGGCGAGCTACTGCATATCGTCGATCTCGACGGGGCTTTTGCCGGGGTGCCGAAGAACAAGACGGCGATCGAGGCGATCGTCAAGGCGATCGACATCCCAAGCGAGCTCGGCGGCGGCATCCGCGATCTTTCGACCATCGAGGCCTACCTCGCCCTCGGCATCGACCGGGTGATCCTCGGCACCGTGGCCAAGGAGAACCCGGCCTTGGTCGCCGAGGCCTGCAAGAAGTTCCCCGGCCACATCGTCGTCGGCATCGACGCCAAGGACGGCCTGGTGGCGGTGCGCGGCTGGGCCGAGGTGACCGCGAAGCAGGCCACCGAGCTGGCCAAGGAGATGGAAGGGTTCGGGGTCGAGGCGATCATCTACACCGACATCGCCCGCGACGGCATGTTGCAGGGACCGAACATCGAGGCGACCGGGGCGCTAGCCGCGGCGATCTCCATCCCGGTGATCGCCAGTGGCGGGGTCTCCAGCCTGCAGGACATCCGCAACCTTTTGACCGTCGAGGACAAGGGGGTGGCCGGGGTGATCACCGGCAAGGCGATCTATTCCGGCGCTCTCGACCTGCGCGAGGCGGTGCGCCTCGCCAAGGGACAATAAGCTATGCTGACCAAACGCATCATCCCCTGCCTTGATGTCAAGGACGGCCGGGTGGTCAAGGGGGTCAATTTCGTCGGCCTGCGCGACGCCGGCGACCCGGTGGAGGCAGCCGAGGCCTACGACGCTCAGGGGGCCGATGAACTGACCTTTCTCGACATCACCGCGTCCTCCGACAACCGCGATACCATCGTCGACGTGGTGCGGCGCACCGCCGAGCGGGTCTTCATGCCGCTCACCGTCGGTGGCGGCATCCGCACCTGCGACGACATCCGCAAGATGCTCAACGCCGGCGCCGACAAGGTGTCGATCAATACCGCCGCTGTCCACCACCCCGAGTTCGTCAAGGAGGCGGCCGAACGCTTCGGCTCCCAGTGCACGGTGGTGGCTATTGACGCCCGCCGCGTCCCGGGTTCCATTCCTCAGCGCTGGGAGGTCTATACCCACGGCGGGCGCAATGCCACCGGCATCGACGTGATCGAGTGGGCGCAGCGGATGGTCACCTACGGTAGCGGCGAGATCCTGCTCACCTCGATGGACTGCGACGGCACCAAGGACGGTTACGACATCGCCCTGACCCGCGCGGTCGCCGACGCAGTCGACGTGCCGGTGATCGCCTCGGGCGGCGTCGGCAATCTCGAGCACATCCGCGAGGGACTGGTCGAGGGGGGCGCCAGCGCGGCGCTGGCGGCGAGCATCTTTCATTTCCGCGAGTACACCATCGGCGAGTGCAAGGAGTACCTGCGTGAACATGGGGTCCCGGTAAGG
>CAWDZB010000013.1:0-153283 GCA_963806685.1 uncultured delta proteobacterium | reverse complement strand
GACCTGCATGTCCTCGGCGACCACGATGTTGGCACCGACCGGCAGCATGTAGCGGGCCGGGGAGCCGTTGGGAAGTTTGGCGGTCTTCCCCTCGGCGTCCTTGAGGGTGATCCGCGGCCGCTTGCTCGGGTCCTTCGACTCGATGATGACTTTGCGGGAGAGGCCGGTGACTTCGTCGACCTGCTCCTCCATGGTCACCCCCTCGATGATGTCGCCGTAGCGCACCATGCCGGAGATCTCGGTCAGAATCGGCATGGTGTAGGGGTCCCACTCGGCGACCAGGGCGCCGCTCTTCACCGAGCCGCGGGGGCGATGCGCAGCTTGGCGCCGTAGACCACGCCGTAGCGCTCGCGCTCGCGGCCGGTTTCGTCGACCACCGCGATCTCGCCGTTGCGGTTCATGACGATGTGGTTGCCGGCGGTATCGACGACGGTGTTGAGGTTGATGTATTTCAGCTCGCCGTCGAAGCGGGACTCGAGAGAGGTCTGCTCGGCGCGCCGCGAGGCGGTACCGCCGATATGGAAGGTCCGCATGGTGAGCTGGGTACCCGGCTCGCCGATCGACTGGGCGGCGATGACGCCGACCGCCTCGCCGAGGTTGACCAGGTGGCCGCGGGCCAGGTCGCGCCCGTAGCAGGTGGCGCAGATGCCGCGCTTGCTCTGGCAGGTGAGAACCGAACGGATGCGCAGCTTCTCGATGCCGGCGTCCTCGATCTCCTTGACCAGGGCCTCGTCGATCTCCTGGTTGGCTTCGACCAGCACGTCCCCGGTCACCGGGTCGAGCACGTCCTCCAGCGCCGAGCGGCCGAGGATCCGGTCGCCCAGCGGCTCGATGACCTCGCCCCCCTCGGTGAGAGAGGAGACCAGGATCCCGTCGAGGGTGCCGCAGTCGGTCTCGGTGATGATGGCGTCCTGGGCGACATCGACCAGGCGCCGGGTCAGGTAACCGGAGTTGGCGGTCTTCAGCGCGGTGTCGGCCAGACCCTTGCGGGCGCCGTGGGTGGAGATGAAGTACTGCAGAACGGTCAGACCCTCGCGGAAGTTGGCGGTGATCGGGGTCTCGATGATCTCGCCCGAGGGCTTGGCCATCAGACCGCGCATCCCGGCCAGCTGGCGAATCTGCTGGGCGCTGCCGCGGGCCCCCGAATCGGCCATCATGTGGATGGCGTTGAAGGAGGGAACCTTGACCTGCTCGCCGCTCTGCGGATCGGAGAGGACGTCGACGGAGAGGTTGCCGAGCATGGTCTGGGCGATGTCCTCGGTACACTTGGCCCAGATGTCGATGACCTTGTTGTAGCGCTCGCCGTCGGTGATCAGACCTTCGGTGTACTGCTGCTGGATCTCCTTGACCTCCTCCACCGCCTTGTTGATGAAGTCCTCCTTGCCGGCGGGGATGACCATGTCGTCGAGGCAGATCGAGATGCCGGCCAGGGTCGAGAACTTGTAGCCGGTTTCCTTGAGCCTGTCGGCGAGGATGACGGTCTCCTTGTTGCCGGCGAGCCGGAAGGAGGCGTCGATCAGCTCCCCGACCTGCTTCTTGGTCATGACCTTGTTGATGTACTCGAAGGGGATCGAGAAGGGGACCACCTCGCGCAGCAGCACGCGGCCGACGGTGGTCTCGGTCAGCACCGGGGCGTCGCCGACGGCGTTGCCGATGCGCACCTTGATCTTCGCCTGCAGGTCGGCTTCGCCGGCATCGTAGGCGATACGCACCTCTTCGGGGGAGGCGAAGGCCTTGCCGCTCCCCTTGACGAAGGCGCGGTCGCGGGTCATGTAGTAGATCCCGAGGACCATATCCTGCGAGGGAACGATGATCGGCTTGCCGTTGGCCGGGGAGAGGATGTTGTTGGTCGACATCATCAGCACCCGGGCCTCGATCTGGCTCTCGATGGAGAGCGGCAGATGCACCGCCATCTGGTCGCCGTCGAAGTCGGCGTTGAAGGCGGTACAGACCAGCGGATGGAGCTGGATCGCCTTGCCTTCGATCAGGACCGGCTCGAAGGCCTGGATGCCGAGGCGGTGCAGGGTCGGCGCGCGGTTGAGCATCACCGGGTGTTCCTTGATGACCTCCTCCAGCACGTCCCAGACCTCCGGCTTCTCCTTCTCCACCATCTTCTTGGCGCTCTTGATGGTGGTGCAGTAGCCGCGCTCCTCGAGCTTGTTGTAGATGAAGGGCTTGAACAGCTCCAGCGCCATCTTCTTCGGCAGGCCGCACTGGTGCAGCTTGAGCTCCGGACCGACGACGATGACCGAACGCCCCGAGTAGTCGACGCGCTTGCCGAGCAGGTTCTGGCGGAAGCGGCCGCCCTTGCCCTTGAGCATGTCGGAGAGGGACTTCAGCGGGCGCTTGTTGGGGCCGGTGATCGCCCGGCCGCGGCGGCCGTTGTCGAACAGGGCGTCGACCGCCTCCTGCAGCATGCGCTTTTCGTTGCGGATGATGACCTCGGGAGCGCGCAGCTCCATCAGCCGCTTGAGGCGGTTGTTGCGGTTGATCACCCGCCGGTAGAGATCGTTGAGGTCGGAGGTGGCGAAACGGCCGCCGTCCAGGGGCACCAGCGGACGCAGTTCCGGCGGCAGGACCGGGATGGTCTCGAGAATCATCCATTCGGGACGGTTGCCGCTCTCGCGGAACGCCTCGACCACCTTGAGGCGCTTGGCGACCTTCTTGCGCTTGGCCTCGCTGGCCGCCTCCTTCATCTCGATGCGCAGGCTGTCGGCGAGTTCGTCGAGTTCGATCGACGCGAGCAGCTCGCGGATCGCCTCGGCGCCCATGTTGGCGGTGAACTGACCGGCGAATTCCTCCATCAGCTCGTTGTACTTGTCCTCGGTGAGGATGGTGCCGACAGTGAGGTTGCTCTCCCCCGGGTCGAGAACCACGTAGGCCTCGAAATAGAGGATCTTCTCGACCTCCTTGAGGGTCATGTCGAGCAGGGTCGAGATCCGCGAGGGGAGCGACTTCAAAAACCAGATATGGGCCACCGGGCAGGCCAGGTCGATGTGACCGAGGCGTTCACGGCGCACCTTGCTCGGGATGACTTCGACGCCGCACTTCTCGCAGACGATGCCGCGGTGCTTCATGCGCTTGTACTTGCCGCAGTTGCACTCGTAGTCCTTGGTCGGGCCGAAGATCTTGGCGCAGAAGAGGCCGTCGCGCTCCGGCTTGAAGGTCCGGTAGTTGATCGTCTCGGGCTTCTTGACCTCGCCGAAGGAGCGCTCGCGAATCTTCTCCGGGCTCGCCAGGGAGAGCCGGATGGCATTGAAGTTCAGCGGATCCTTCGGACGTTCAAAGAGGCTGAAGATATCTTCCAAGGCACATCCTCCTTATGGGATGGTTGGTTTTAAGGCTTTGCTCCGTCGGACCGCTCAGACCGATCCGACCGATCGGACGGATCAGTCCGATTCTTCCTCTTCCTCTTAGCAGTTCGACGTCGAGGCAGAGCGACTGGAGTTCCTTGATCAGGACGTTGAAGGACTCGGGGAGTCCGGCCTCCAGGGTATGCTTGCCCTTGACGATCGCCTCGTAGATCCGGGTCCGGCCGGCCACGTCGTCCGACTTGACGGTGAGGAACTCCTGCAGCGCGTGGGCCGCGCCGTAGGCCTCCAGGGCCCAGACCTCCATCTCGCCGAGGCGCTGGCCGCCGAACTGGGCCTTGCCGCCCAGCGGCTGCTGGGTGACCAGGCTGTAGGGGCCGATGGAACGGGCGTGGATCTTGTCGTCGACCAGGTGGTGGAGCTTGAGCATGTACATGATGCCGACGGTGACCTGCTCCTTGAAGGCATCGCCGGTCTTGCCGTTGTAGAGGGTCATCTGGCCCGTGGTCGAAACCCCGGCCTTGGTCATCTCGGCCTTCATCTGCTCCTCGCTGACCCCCTCGAAGACCGGGGAGGCCATCGGGATACCGCCGGCCAGGCGCTGGCCCATGGCAAGGACCTCGTCATCGGAAAGGCCGTCGATGAACTTGCCGAGTTCCTTGTCGCCGTAGATCGTCTTGACCTTCTGCTTCATGGCCGCGGGGCTGTACTCGCGGTCGAGGACCTCCTGGATCTGCAGGCCGAGGCCGCGGGCGGCCAGCCCGAGGTGGGTCTCGAGGATCTGGCCGACGTTCATACGCGAAGGAACGCCCAGCGGGTTGAGGACGATCTCCACCGGGGTGCCGTCGGCCATGTAGGGCATGTCCTCGACCGGCAGAATCCGCGAGAGAACCCCCTTGTTGCCGTGGCGGCCGGCCATCTTGTCACCGACCGAGAGCTTGCGCTTGATGGCGATGTAGACCTTGACCATCTTGATCACGCCGGGGGGCAGGTCGTCGCCGCGCTTGAGCTTCTCGATCTTGTCGGCGAATACCCCCTTGATCAGTTCCTCGCGCTCGGCCAGGCGCTGGAAGACGGTCGCCACCTTCTCCTCGACCTCTTCGGCCTTGGCCAGCGAGATTTCCCGCCAGGCAAGGAAAGAAAGCTTGTCGAGGGCCTCCTCGGTGAGCTTCTTGCCCTTGGCAACCAGGGTAGTGCCGGTTTCGTCCACCACCTGCACCGCCGTGGTCTGGCCGGCCAGCAGCGACTTCAGCTTGCCCTTGGTCGACTCGCGGATGATGCGGATCTCGTCGTGCTGGTCCTTGAGCAGCTTGTCGATCTCCGCCTTCTCGATCATCTCGGTGCGGCTGTCCTTGTCCGCCCCCTTGCGGGAGAAGACCCGGGCGCCGATGACCACCCCCTCGACCCCCGGCGGCACCCGCAGCGAGGTGTCGCGCACGTCGCCGGCCTTTTCGCCGAAGATGGCGCGCAGCAGCTTCTCCTCGGGGGAGAGCTGGGTCTCCCCTTTCGGGGTGATCTTGCCGACCAGGATGTCGCCGGGCTGGACCTCGGCACCGATGCGGATGATGCCGCTCTCGTCGAGGTCGGCCAGGGCGTCCTCGCCGAGGTTGGGGATGTCGTCGGTGATCTCCTCCTTGCCGAGCTTGGTGTCGCGGGCGACGCACTCGAACTCCTCGATATGGATCGAGGTGTAGCGGTCCTCCTGGACCAGTTTTTCGGAGATCAGGATCGAGTCCTCGAAGTTGTACCCTTCCCAGGGCATGAAGGCGACCAGCACGTTCTGCCCGAGGGCCAGCTCGCCCCACTGGGTGGAGGGGCCGTCGGCGATGATCTCGCCGCGCTTGACCTTGTCGCCGACCTTGACGATCGGCTTCTGGTTGAGGCAGGTATTCTGGTTGCTGCGGATGAACTTGATCAGGTTGAAGATGTCAACGCCGGTGCCGGTCTCGTCGACCTCACCTTCGTCGATGCGCACCACGATGCGCGCCGCGTCGACGGACTCGACGGTACCGTTGTGGCGGGCGACCACCGCCGCGCCCGAGTCATGGGCGACGATCCGCTCCATGCCGGTGCCGACCAGCGGCGCATCGGCGCGCAGCAGGGGGACCGCCTGGCGCTGCATGTTTGAGCCCATCAGCGCCCGGTTGGCGTCGTCGTTCTCGAGGAACGGGATCATCGAGGCGGCGACCGAGACCAGCTGCTTGGGCGAGACGTCCATCAGCTCGATGTCTTCGCGGTTCATGAGCATGAATTCGCCGTTCTTGCGGGCGTTAATCAGCTCATTGGCGAAGGTGCCGTCGTCGTTGAGGGGCGCATTGGCCTGGGC
The DNA here is from genome assembly GCA_963806685.1 of uncultured delta proteobacterium. Taxonomy (GTDB): domain Bacteria; phylum Desulfobacterota; class Desulfuromonadia; order Desulfuromonadales; family DDH964; genus DDH964. The sequence continues at coordinate 147,646 of CAWDZB010000013.1, read as the reverse complement.
GATGGCATGCCCCTCCTCCTCAAGCGCCGAGAAGTAACGGATCTCGGTGGAAACCTTACCCTCTTTGACCAGCCGGTAGGGGGTCTCGACGAAACCGTGCTCGTTGATCCGCGCGTAAGTGGAGAGGGACGCGATCAGGCCGATGTTGGGACCCTCAGGGGTCTCGATCGGGCAAACCCGGCCGTAGTGGGTCGGATGAACGTCGCGGACCTCGAAACCGGCCCGCTCGCGGGTCAGGCCGCCGGGGCCGAGAGCAGAAAGGCGCCGTTTGTGGGTGATCTCGGAGAGGGGGTTGGTCTGGTCCATGAACTGGGAAAGCTGGGAGGAGCCAAAGAACTCCTTGACCACCGCCGAAACCGGCTTGGAGTTGATCAGGTCGTGGGGCATCAGGCTGTCCACTTCCTGCAGGCTCATGCGCTCCTTGATGGCGCGCTCCATGCGCACCAGCCCGACCCGGTACTGGTTTTCGAGCAGTTCGCCGACGGCGCGCACCCGGCGGTTGCCGAGATGGTCGATGTCGTCAATGGCCCCCTTGCCGTTGCGCAGGTCGATCAGGTAGCGCACGACCTCGAGGATGTCTTCCTTGGTCAGGGTGGTGTGCTCCAACGGCGTCTCGAGGCCCAGTTTGTAGTTGAGCTTGAGGCGGCCGACGGCGGAGAGGTCGTAGCGCTCGGCGTTGAAGAAGAGGCTGTCGAACAACGCCCGGGCGCTCTTCAGCGTCGGCGGATCACCGGGACGCAGGCGCCGGTAGATCTCGATCATCGCGTCGTCGGGAGTGACCACCTTGTCGAGAAGCAGGGTATCGCGCAGGTAGGGGCCGACGTAGAGGTTGTCGATGAACAGCACCTTGACCTCGTTGATGCCGCGGCTGCGCAGCTCTTCGATCTTGCCCGCGGTGATTTCCTCGTTGCATTCAACCACCACTTCGCCGGTGGCGGTGTCGACGATGTCGGTGCTGGCGTAGGTGCCGAGGACATCCTCCTCGGTGATCTGGATGGACTCGACCCCTTTTTCGGCCAGCTTGCGGATCGCCGCCTTGGTGAACTTGCGGTTGGCCTTGACGATCACCTCGCCATCGGCGGCGACCACGTCGAAGGCGGTGCGCTGGCCCGGCAGCAGGGCGAGATTGACCTGCTTGCGATAGCCGTCGTTGTCGATCAGGATGGTATCGACATCGTAGTAATAGTTGAGCAGTTCCTCGCTGGAATAGCCGAGGGCCTTGAGCAGCACCGTGGCCGGCAGTTTGCGGCGGCGGTCGATGCGCACATAGAGAATGTCCTTATGATCAAAGTCGAAGTCGAGCCAGGAGCCGCGGTAGGGGATGACCCGCGCCGAGTAGAGGATCTTGCCGCTACTGTGGGTCTTGCCCTTGTCGTGGTCGAAAAAGACCCCGGGGGAGCGGTGCAACTGGCTGACGATGACCCTTTCAGTCCCGTTGATGATGAAGGTCCCGTTTTCGGTCATGAGGGGAATCTCGCCGAAATAGACCTCCTGTTCCTTGATGTCGCGAATCGACTGGATGCCCGAATCCTTGTCGACATCCCAGGAGACGAGGCGCACCCGAACCTTGACCGGGGCGGCGAAGGTCATGCCGCGCTGGTGGCACTCGTCGACGTCATATTTAGGAATCCCCAGGGAGTAGGAGACGTACTCCAGGGAACAGGTTTCGCTGAAGTCGCGGATCGGAAAGACGGAGCGGAAAACGGCTTCGAGACCGATGTTCTGCCGCGCCGAAGGAGGAAGCTCCGCCTGGAGGAAACGCTTGTAGGAGTTCTTCTGGATATCGATCAGGTTGGGAATGTCGATGATCCGCTTGATCTGCGCGAAGTGTTTCCTTAGAAGCTGGTTATTCGCGATCGAATAAGCCATGATTTCTCCTCGTGGTAACGAAAGTAGAATAGCCAAGGCCGCACAAGGCGACCTTGGCTAAGGGCGAAACTATCGGACAGGGTACTATTTGAGCTCCACTTTGGCGCCGGCTTCCTCGAGCTGTTTTTTGAGTTCTTCGGCTTCGGCCTTGGGCATGGCTTCCTTGACGGTCTGGGGGGCACCGTCGACCAGGTCTTTGGCTTCTTTGAGGCCGAGACCGGTCACGGCCCGGACCACCTTGATGACGTTGATTTTCTTGTCGCCGGCCGCGCTCAGAACGACGTCGAACTCGTCCTTCTCTTCGGCAGCGGCAGCCTCGCCGCCTGCGGCGGGAGCGGCGGCCACAGCCACCGGAGCGGCGGCGGAGACGCCGAACTTCTCTTCCAGTTCCTTGACCAGTTCGGCCAGTTCGAGCACGGTCATTTTCTCGATAAACTCGACAACCTGTTCCTTGGTAACTTCAGCCATTGTATCCTCCGTATCGGTGCTTAGCGTGAATGTCTAAGAGAGTGTGGGGCGACGACTCAGGCCGCCTTCTGGTCCTGAATCGCGGCCAGAACCTGGACCAGCGAACGCGGGATGGCGGCCAGCACGCCGACGAAATTGGATGCCGGGGCATTGAGCGAGCCGAGCATCTTGGCGAGCAGCACTTCGCGCGACGGCAGTTCGGCCAGGGCCTTGATGTCGTCGACCGACAGCAGCTTGCCGTCGAGGGCGCCACCCTTGAGCTCGAACTTGGCGTTGGCCTTGGCGAACTCGGACAGGACTTTGGCCGGAGCCACCGGGTCGATATCGGCGATGGCAATGGCGGTCGGCCCGGCGAGGTGCGGATCGAGGCACTCGGCGCCGGTACCCTTGGCGGCAAGGCGCAGCAGGGTGTTCTTCACCACCTGGTACTCGACGCCGGCCTTGCGCAGTTCGCCGCGCAGGGCGTTGACCTGCTCGACGTTCAGCCCGCGGTAATCGGCGAGGAACGCCGCCTTGGCCGTGGCCAACTTGGCCGCAAGTTCCGCGACAACCTGTTCTTTGCTGTTCTTGTTCAACGTCTCTCCTCCTTTCTGTTTAGTCTGGGGACTGCGATGGGTCCCGTGCCCCAGTCAGAGGACCTGGAGGGAGACGGCGTTTCCGTATCCCGTGGTGCGGCCTCGGCAGGTGGCGATGACCATTAACCGCCGCGAATGGCGGGCCTGCTGTCTTTGACCTGGAGCGTTGCACTAACGGGGCCGCGCCAGGCGCGGCCCCGGGATTACTTAACCAGCGCCTGGAGGGCCGGGATATCGAGGTTGACGCCCGGGCTCATGGTGCTGGAGAGGCTGATCTTCTTCAGGTACGTCCCCTTGGAGGTCTGCGGCTTGGCCTTGATCAGGGCGTCCATCAGCGCCAGGATATTCCCGGCGAGTTTGTCGGCCTCAAAGGAAACCTTGCCGACCGGGGCATGGATAATTCCGGCCTTCTCGACCCGGTATTCGACCTTCCCCGACTTGGCTTCGGAAACCGCGCGCTCGACCTCGAAGGTGACGGTGCCAACCTTCGGGTTGGGCATCAGACCACGGGGGCCGAGCAGCCTGCCGATCTTGCCGACAGTGCCCATCATATCCGGGGTGGCGATGGCGGTATCGAAGTCGAACCACCCGCCCTGGATCTTGGCGACCAGGTCATCGGCCCCGACGTAGTCGGCACCGGCGGCCTGCGCTTCCTGGGCCTTTTCCCCCTTGGCGAAGACCAGTACGCGGACGGTTTTGCCGAGGCCGTTGGGCAGCACCACGGCACCGCGCACCATCTGGTCGGCCTTGCGCGGGTCAACGCCGAGGCGAACCGAGATATCGACGGTCTCGTCGAACTTGGCGTAGGCGGCCTGCTTGACCAGGCCGATCCCCTCCTCAAGGGAGTAGACGCGGCTGCGGTCGATCTGGGTCCTGGCTGCTTTATGCTGTTTTCCTGTAGGCATTGATTTTACTCCAGACGTGCCGATATTATTCGACTTCGAGACCCATGCTGCGTGCGGTCCCCTCGATGGTGCGAACCGCGGCATCCAGGTCGAAAGCGTTGAGGTCGGGCATCTTCAGTTCGGCGATTTCCTTGACCTGGGCCTTGGTCACCTTCCCCACCTTGTTCTTGTTGGGAACCCCGGAGCCCTTTTGGAGCTTGGCGGCCTTGAGCAGCAGCACCGCCGCCGGCGGGGTTTTGGTGATAAAGGAGAAGGAACGGTCGGCATATACGGTGATCACCACCGGGGTGACCATGCCGTCCTGCCCCTGGGTCTTGGCATTGAACGCCTTGCAGAACTCCATGATGTTGACCCCGTGCTGACCGAGCGCGGGACCGACCGGCGGCGACGGGTTCGCCTTGCCGGCTGGAATCTGCAGTTTTATCATTCCGACAACCTTCTTGGCCATACGGTACTCCTTCAATTAGGTTCAAGGTTCAAGGTGTCAGGTTCCAGGCATCAACCTTGAACCGCAAACGCTGAACCCAGGTGTTTCCTCAGCTGGTTTTTTCGACCTGTATGAATTCCAGCTCGACCGGAGTAACCCGGCCGAAGATACTGACCATGACCTTGAGCTTGGCCTTGTCGGGCTTGACATCCTCGACGACGCCAGTGAAGTTGAGAAAGGGGCCGTCGACCACCCGGACCGTCTCCCCGACTTCAAACAGAACCTTCGGTTTGGGGCGCTCGACCCCTTCCTCCATGCGCGCGGTGATCTTCGCCACGTCCTCGTCGGGAATCGGCGGCGGGGTACTGCCGCCACCGACGAAGCCGGTGACCTTGGGCGTATCCTTGACGATGTGCCAGGTCTCGCTGTCGAGCTCCATCTGCACCAGGATATAGCCGGGGAAGAATTTCCGGGACGAGGTTTTCCGCTCACCCTTCTTCAGTTCGACAACGGTCTCCGAGGGGATCAGCACCGTCCCGAAGCGGTCCTCGGCGTCGAACTGGCGAATGCGCTCCTCGAGGTTGAGCTTGACTTTGTTTTCGTACCCCGAGTAGGTATGAATCCCGTACCACTTCATTGCCATGAAAAACGCCTTCCCTGTCGTGAGCTCAGCTAAGGAGATACCGGATCACCGTGGAGAGGGCCGAATCGACCACCCAGAGAAAGACGGCGACGACCAGGACCAGGACAATGACCACCATCGTGGAAGAGTAGGTGTCTTTCCGGGTCGGCCAGGTGACCTTGGTCAGCTCAATTTTGACGTTGCTCAGAAACTGGGTCGTTTTATCAAGCACTATCTGAACCTCCACCGAGGATCGCTGTTTGAATTTGGCAGGCCAGGAGGGACTCGAACCCCCAACACCCGGTTTTGGAGACCGGTGCTCTAGCCATTAGAGCTACTGGCCTGCATTCGTAAACCACAGGCGGCCGGCTTCCATCCGCCGTCCACCCTGACTCATTTGGTTTCGCGATGCGGCGTATGCTTCTTGCAGAACCGGCAGTACTTGCTGAATTCCAGCTTGTCCGGGGTGTTTTTCTTGTTCTTGGTGGTGGTGTAGTTGCGTTGCTTGCACTCGGTGCAGGCGAGGGTAACGATGTCCCGCATGATGACGTATCCTTCAGTCCCCTCCCCGGCGAACCGGGAAGGGGACCTGCGCAAGAATGATTACTCGATGATGTCGGAGACGACACCGGCGCCGACGGTGCGGCCGCCTTCGCGGATCGCGAAGCGCAGTTCCTTGTCCATCGCGATCGGCGTGATCAGGTCCACCGTCATGGCGATGTTGTCGCCCGGCATGACCATCTCGATCCCCTCGGGCAGCTCGACGATCCCGGTCACGTCGGTGGTCCGGAAGTAGAACTGCGGGCGGTAGCCCTTGAAGAACGGGGTATGGCGGCCACCCTCTTCCTTGGTCAGGATGTAGGCCTCGGCCTTGAACTTGGTGTGCGGGGTGATGCTCCCCGGCTTGGCCAGGACCTGGCCGCGCTCGATGTCCTCGCGCTTCACCCCGCGCAGCAGCACGCCGACGTTGTCACCGGCCTGCCCCTGGTCGAGCAGCTTGCGGAACATCTCCACTCCGGTGACGACGGTCTTGCTGGTCGCCTTCATGCCGACGATCTCGACCTCCTCGCCGACCTTGACAACCCCGCGCTCGACGCGCCCGGTGGCCACGGTGCCGCGGCCGGAGATCGAGAAGACGTCTTCCACCGGCATCAGGAAGGGGCGATCAATGGCCCGCTCCGGCTCGGGAATGTAGCTGTCGACGGCTGCCATCAGGTCGAGGATCGGCTTGCAGGCGGCACAGTCTTCCTTGCCGCAGCCGCACTCCAGGGCCTTCAGGGCGCTGCCGGGGATGATCGGAATGTCGTCGCCGGGGAAGTCGTAGGCGGAGAGCAGCTCGCGCACTTCCAGCTCGACCAGCTCCATCAGCTCTTCGTCGTCGACCATGTCGGCCTTGTTGAGAAACACCACCATGGCGGGGACGCCGACCTGGCGGGCGAGCAGGATGTGCTCGCGGGTCTGGGGCATCGGGCCGTCGGCGGCGGAAACCACCAGGATCGCGCCGTCCATCTGCGCCGCACCGGTGATCATGTTCTTGACGTAGTCGGCGTGGCCCGGGCAGTCGACGTGGGCGTAGTGCCGGTTGTCGGTCTGATATTCGACGTGGGCGGTGGCGATGGTGATGCCGCGCTCGCGCTCTTCGGGAGCGTTGTCGATCGCATCGAAGGCCTTGAACTCGGCCCCGCCCCGGGAGGCCAGGACCTTGGTGATGGCGGCGGTCAGGGTCGTCTTGCCGTGGTCGACGTGACCGATCGTCCCGATGTTGACATGGGGCTTGGTTCTTTCAAATTTGGCTTTGGACATTGCGTCAACCTCCCTTTTTCTTGGAATAAATCTCTCTGGGGGTACGGCAGCTTCCAAATCCGCCGAACCGCATGACTGACGATGGAAAACAGAAAAATCTCCCCGAGACAGCAAATGGAGCCCACAACCGGATTCGAACCGGTGACCTCTTCCTTACCAAGGAAGTGCTCTACCTACTGAGCTATGTGGGCTTAATTCACTGACTACCCGCGGAGAACCGTTTTAATTTGGAGCGGGAAACGGGACTCGAACCCGCGACCCTCAGCTTGGAAGGCTGATGCTCTAGCCAACTGAGCTACTCCCGCCCAAAACCGATACCGCTATGTTGAAGCGTTGTGGACTTGCATCCGGCCCCCGTCCCAGTTAATCCGGCCTTTCGGCCTCCTGGTCTCCGCAGCCCGGACCGCGTCCGGCAAGTTTTTTATGGTGGAGGGGGGAGGATTCGAACCTCCGAAGTCTACGACGGCAGATTTACAGTCTGCTCCCTTTGGCCACTCGGGAACCCCTCCAGGGGATGCATATTCGATTGTTGAAGGGGCCGGCAACCCCGCTAGCTCAATGGAGCTGGCGACAGGAATTGAACCCGCAACCTGCTGATTACAAGTCAGCTGCTCTACCTGTTGAGCTACGCCAGCACAGGGGGGGATTTATACATCAGGGTCCGGTAAATTGCAAGGACTTTTTTGCACCCCAAACTGCCGGCGCTACAAAGACGCATGTATAGATGAAGCCATCGGGGGTTGTCAAGCATTTCACTGCGAATCCGGAAATTTTTTTCCAACCGAACCCCGCCCCTTCATGTCCCTTGACAAAGCTTACCGGATCGGTTATAAATTCTTTTACCAACAACGCATTCGGGGTGCCCTCTCCCTCCTGGGGCACCCCAATTTTTTTGCCCGCCTCAGCTATCAGCCTTCAGCCCGCTGCCGAACCACCTCGAAAAGAGCAATCCCCGCCGCCACCGAGGCGTTGAGCGACCCGACCCGGCCCCGCAGGGGAATCGCCAGCAGGCCGTCGCAGTGGCGGCGCACGTTGGGGCGCAGGCCGCTCCCCTCGCTGCCGACCACCAGCGCCAAGTCGCCGCCCAGGTCGCTGGCGAAGAGCGACGCCCCCCCCTCGCCGGCGAGGCCGTAGCACCAGATCCCTGTGGCCTTGAGTTCCTCGATGGTCCGCGAAAGATTGGTCACCTGGCAGAGCCGCAGATGTTCCAGGGCCCCGGCCGAACTCTTGTCGACCACCGCGGTCACCGGGCAGCTGCGGTCCTTGGGAACAATGACGCCGTGGCAACCGGCACCTTCGGCGCTGCGCAGGATGGCGCCGAGGTTGTGGGGATCAGTGATGCCGTCGAGGAGCAGGAATAGCGCCGGCCGCCCGCTTTGCCGCCAGGCGCCGAGCAGTTCCTCCAGATCGTTGTAAGGGAAGGGTTCGAGGGCGAGGAGTGCTCCCTGGTGGTGCGGGGTGCCGGCCAGCCGGTCGAGGTCGCGGCGGTCACGGCTGCGCACCGGAATCCCGGCGGCTTCGGCAACGGCGACCAGTTCCGCCAGCCGCGGCGGACGCGAACCGGAAACCACGGTCAGTTCCAGGGGGCGGCGGCGCCCCCCGCGCAGGGCCTCGCGAACCGGGTTGAGGCCATAAACCAGATCGGCCATGGGTGTCAGTCGCGGCCCAGGGCGGCGGCCATTTCCTCAAGGATCAGCTCGGCGGCGGCCGCCGGGTCGGCGGCGGCGGCGATCGGCCGGCCGACAACCAGGTAGTCGGCGCCGGCCGCGATCGCATCGGCCGGAGTGGTCACCCGTTTCTGGTCATCGAGGGCAGCGAAGGCCGGGCGCACTCCCGGGGTGACGATCAGAAAATCAGGGCCGCAGGCCTCGCGGATCAGCGGCACCTCGCGCGGCGAGGCGACCACGCCATCCATGCCGGCCTGCTTGGCCAAGCGGGCCAGGCGCGGCACCATCTCGGTGACCAGCCGCTCGATGCCGATCTCCTGCAGGGTCTGGTCGGTGGAGGAGGTGAGAATGGTCACCGCCAGCAGCAACGGCCGCAACTCGGCGCCACGCGGGTAGCGGGCGTCGATCTCGGCTACAGTGCGGGCCATCATCTCGCTGCCGCCGAGAGCGTGGACGTTGACCATGCGCGCCCCGAGGCGGGCGGCCTCGATACTGGCCATGGCCACCGTGTTGGGGATGTCGTGGTATTTGAGGTCGAGGAAAACCTCGCCCCCTTCGCCACGCACCATGTGCACCACCTCCGGCCCGCAGCGGGTGAAGAGCTGCTTGCCGACCTTGAACAAGCCGACGTGGCGATGCAGCAACTTGACCCAGCGCTCGGCCTCGACGAATTCGTCGACATCGAGGGCAAAGATCAACCGTTTCCGGGCGGCATCCTTCATTCTTTCCTCCCTACCAGGTTCTTGATCCGGCCGCCGACCTCCTGGACGCGGCGGGTCAGCTCCAAGGCCTCGTCATCCTTTAGGTCGCGCCGGGCGGCCATGCAGCCCATATAAATCAGTTCATTGAGGGCCTCGGCGAGCAGCCGGAGCCGGTCCGTCTCCTCCAACCCGGCCAGATTGGCCAGGATCCGGCTGCCGTCGAGAGAACCGTCCTGGCGCAGGGCCACGTCGCGCAGAACGAAGGAGAAAGGCTGCGGCAGATCGCGCAGAAAGAGCCGCAGCTCTTCGCTGAAGCCGGGGTTGACGGTGATCACCCGGCGATGCAAGGCCACCAGCGCGGCGTTGCAGATGGTGAGCATCTCCCCGAGATCGCCGGTCATCTCGGCCGGGGGCGTTTCCTCGAGGCGGATCGCCTCCTTCTCCAGCAGCTGGTAGACCAGGCGCAGCGTCGCGAACTCGCCGAGGCCGCTGTGCCGCACCAGGTCCCGCACCTCCCCGGGTTGGCTGGCAGCCAGCTCGAGCAGGCGCTGCTCAGCCGGGCCGAGCTCGGCAGGGGGATCGGCGGCCGGCACCACTTGCAGGTCGAGGGAGCCGATGCGGCGCATGAACAGCTCCCGCTCGTCCACCCGCCGCAACCCTTCCATGATCAGGTTCTGGGTGCTCATCGACAGGCGGACGATTTCGGCCTCGTCCAGCGGCCTGGCGAAGAATGCAAAGGAGCCTTCCGGGGCACTGAACAGGTGGTAGACGATGGTCTCGACCTGCTGCCGGGTCGCCAGCCACAGGTCCTTGGCGCTGACCGCCCCCTTTTCGACCAGCATCCGGCCCAGGGCTCCCCTGCCGGCGGCGGTGAACTGGCGGGCCTTTTCCAGCATCTCGCGGCTGAGCTTGCCGAGGTCACAGAGCACCGCGCCGATCGCCTCTTCGGGGAAGGTGCTGGTGGCGAAGACGATCTCACCGTTGTGAAAATAAAGGTCCTTGCTCCCCCCGTTGAAACGGAAGCGCAGGATCCCGGTCTTACGGAACATGTTGAGGAAGGAAAGGAGGTCGGTAACGGAGAGTTCGCCGAGGACGCCGGCGAGCACCAGTTCCCCCCGGCCGTCGTTCACCCCGAGAAGCAGGTGGCGGTCGGTGAAGGAGACCGGCTGCAGCGGACGGCCGGCAAAGCCTCGGACCACCGGCCCCGCCAGCTGCAGACGACCGTGACTGTCGATGGTGTACTTGTTCATGAAAAAGCGGGGCTCTCTCTGACCAGGGCTCAGGCTTCGGCCTCCAGGGCCTGGCGGACCAGGGTGGCAAGGTCGGCAGCGGCGCTGGCCAGCGGCAGCATGGTGCGCTCGCCGCTGCGGCGCTGCTGCAGCTCCAGGGTTCCCTCCTTGAGCCCCCGGGCGCCGACCGTCACCCGCAGCGGGATGCCGAGCAGGTCGGCATCCTTGAACTTGCTACCCGGGCGCTCGTCGCGGTCGTCGAAGAGGACCTCGACGCCAGCCTCCTGCAACTGCCGGTAGAGTTCCTCGGCGGCCGCCGCCACCGGTGCGTCGTTGGGGTTGAGGAGGGTGATGAGGATCTGGAACGGGGCGATCGGCAGCGGCCAGATGATACCGCTCGCGTCGTGGTTCTGTTCGATAGCGGCGGCCACGGTGCGGCCGATGCCGATGCCGTAACAACCCATCACCAGCACCCGCTCCTGCCCCTGTTCGTCGAGGACGGTGGCACCGAGGGCCTCGGAATACTTGGTGCCGAGCTTGAAGACGTGGCCGACCTCGATGCCGCGCCAGGCCTCGAGGTGGCCGCTGCAGCGCGGGCAGAGGTCGCCGGCGGTCGCCTGGCGCAGGTCGGCAAAGGCCTCGACGGCAAAATCGCGACCGTGGTTGACCCCGGTCAGGTGCTGGTCCAGGGCGTTGGCGCCGGTCACGAAATCGACCATCGCCGCTACCTCGTGGTCGGCGATGATGCGCAGCTTCAGGCCCACCGGGCCGGCGAAGCCGGCCGGGGCGCCGGTGGCGGCGATGACCTCCTCCTCGCTCGCCAGCTCCAGGTCGTTGCAATCGAGCAGCCGGCAAAGCTTGATTTCGTTGAGCTCGCGGTCGCCGCGCAGCAGTATCGCCAGGGTCTCGCCGGTGTCGGATTTGACCAGCAGGGTCTTGACCAACTGCGCCGGCTCCAGGCCGAGGAACAGGGCGACGTCCTCGATGGTCTTGCGCGCCGGGGTCGTCACCGTCTCCAGCGGCTGTGTCGGCGCCGGGGCGGTGGCCGCCGGGGCGCGCAGCTCGGCCTTCTCGACGTTGGCGGCGTACTCGCAGCTGTCGCAGGAGACGATGGCGTCCTCCCCCGACTCGGCAAGAACCATGAACTCATGGGAAGCGCTGCCGCCGATGTTGCCGGTATCGGCCTCCACGGCGCGGAATCTAAGCCCGCAGCGGCTGAAGATCCGCCGGTAGGCCTGGTACATTTTTTCGTAAGCGCGATCGGCCCCGGCGTCGTCGAGGTCGAAGGAGTAGGCGTCCTTCATCACGAACTCGCGGCCGCGCATCAGCCCGAAGCGGGGCCGGATCTCGTCACGGAACTTGGTCTGGATCTGGTAGAGGTTGAGGGGAAGTTGGCGGTAGGAGCGGACCTCGCGGCGGACGACGTCGGTGATCACCTCCTCGTGGGTGGGACCAAGGCAGAAGCCGGCTTCCTTGCGGTCCTTGAGACGCAGCAGCTCCTTGCCGTATTGGGCCCAGCGTCCCGACTCCTGCCAGAGCTCGGCGGGGACCACCATCGGCATCAGCAGCTCGATGGCCCCGGCACGGTTCATCTCCTCGCGGACGATCTGCTCGACCTTGCGCAGCGAGCGCAGGCCCAGGGGGAGGTAGCTGTAGATGCCGGCCGCGGCCTTGCGAATCATGCTGGTGCGCAGCATCAGCTGGTGGCTGATCACCTCGGCGTCGGCGGGAGTTTCCTTGAGGGTATTGAGCAGGAACTGGCTGTAGCGCATGGGATAAGACCTCGGGGAGAAAATTGGTACCGTCGGGGGCCCCTCGTCCCGGGAAAAACCGGCCTGGCGTCCGTCCGGAGTTTCCGATGGACACTAGCCTATTTTGGCCGCCAATGCAAGGACTCTCGACGCCGCTGGAAGTGCCGGCCAGGGGATGGACATTTGCCCTTGGCGGTGGTTAAATAATGCGGTTGAGCCTGCCTCCCCCTGCCCCCGCAGCCCCCTGGAGACCGCGCCGATGCTAGAGCCTCTGACCCTGACCGGCCTTACCCGCCTGGTCGTCGCCGGCACCCCGTTGCTGCTCGTTTCCGGCCCCAGCGAAGAGCGTTGCGAGGCTCTGCTGCAGCGGGCCTCGCAGGCCATCCGTGGCCTGCCGGAGCTGCGCGTCTGGAGCTGCAGCGGCGGCTTTGCCGGCGTCGACGGCAGCATGGAGCCGCTGGCCGGGGTGCGCTGGGCGATCGGGCAGGAAGGGCCGGGTCTGTTCCTGTTCAAAGACCTCGAGTACTTTTGGGAGGATCCCCGGCTGCAGCGGCTGCTCAGGGACTTCGCCCGCGGCCGCCGGCCGGCTGGAAAAAGCCTGGTCTTCTTTGCCGCGCGCCCGGAGCTTCCCTCCGGCCTCGCCCGGGAAATGACGGTCCTCGAGCAGCCCCTCCCCGATCGCGAGGAGCTCCGCTCCTGGCTGGAAGCCAACCGCGAACGGGAGCCGCTGCTCGGCCAGTTGCAGGCCGGCGGCGACGAACTCGCCCCGCTGCTGCTCGCCGCCCAGGGCCTGGAGTTGCGCGAGGTCGAGCAGGCGCTGCGGCTGATGCGGGCAACCAAGGGAGCTGGCCCGGCGGAGCTGATCGCTGCCCTGCACCGCACCAAGCAGCAGGTCCTTGGCCGCACCGGCATCATGGAGGGGGTGGAGAACGACATCGACCCCACTCAGGTCGGCGGGATGGAGGCCCTCAAGGGCTGGATGGAGAAGCGCGAGCAGGCTTTCGGGCTGGCGGATCTGAGTAGCGGCATCCATCTCCCCAAGGGGGTGCTGCTGATGGGGGTCAGCGGCTGCGGCAAAAGCCTCTTCGTCAAGGCAATTGCCGCCCGCTGGCACCTGCCTCTGATCCGTCTCGACATGGCGACGGTCTACGCCGGCACCTTCGGATCGCCGGAGACCAGCCTGCGCCAGGCCTGCCGGGTGGCCGAGAGCCTTGCGCCCTGCGTTCTCTGGATCGACGAAATCGAGGCCGGCATTTCCAGTCAGGGCTTCAAGGCCGAAGGTGGCGCCGCCTCCCGGGTGCTCGGCTACTTTCTGACCTGGATGCAGGAAAAGAAGGCGGCGGTCTTCGTCGCCGCCACCGCCAACGCCATCGAGATGCTTCCCGCCGAACTGCTGCGCAAGGGGCGATTTGACGAGATCTTTTACATTGCCCTGCCCGCCCTTAACGAGCGCGAGGAAATCTTCACCATCCACCTGCGCCGCCGCGGCCTCAATCCGGCAGCCTTTCAGACCGGAATGCTCGCCCACGGCAGTAAGGGGTTCTCCGGCGCCGAGATCGAGCAGGCGGTGGCCAGCGCCTGGTTCGAGGCCCTCGCAAAACAGCGGCCGGCAACCCAGCAGGACATCATGGAGGCAATCAGCCGCACCGTGCCGCTGTCGGTTACCATGGCCGAACAGATCAAAAAGATCGAGGCCTGGGCCTTCAAGCGCGCGGTACCGGCCAGTAAGGGCACCGAGCGCTGAAAGAAAATGGGAGAAACGACTTCGTCGGCGCCGGACCCGCCGGCGAAATGCTCGGTACCACCCGGCCAATGACCGGCGAAGGAGTGGGCAAAGCCCTGGCCAGCGGCAAACTGGCAGCCCGACTGCTGCAGGAGGCACTTGCCGCCGACACTCCCGCCCCACTGGCCGACTCTGTTGACGGAAGTGGTGCCGCACCACGCCGGGGACCGTCGTGCCCAGAACTGGTTGCCCCACCCCTGGCTGGCGGAACTGCTTGCCTGGGGGACGCTGCACAGTCCCCGGCTGCGCCACCGGGTGGCGGGACTGCTGGACGAGACGACGGCACCGGAGGCGGTCTTCACCTCCGCCGCCCTGCTTCGCTCGTTGTGGTCCTGAGCCCGCCGCGGGCGTCGGCAAGCGTCCGAAAAAAGGAGATCCCGCAAGGGTTTTCTGAGGAATTTTCGCTCCCCGGATGCTGCCGGGGACGCTTTGTTTTTGTGGCCCCGTTTCGGGCCCGAATTGCCATTGGAGAGAGCACCGCATGCAAGCCCTTCTGTTCGACCTCGATGGAGTAATCTACCAGGCCCGGGAGGCGATCCCCGGAGCGCGGGAAGCGATGGCCTGGGTTCGCAGCCAGGGGATCCCCTACCTGTTCGTCACCAACACCACCTCCCGGCCACTGAGCTGGCTGCAGAAACGCCTCCAGGAGATGGATATCCCGGCCAAAGCCGACCAGGTTCTCACTCCGGCACGGGTGGCCCGCCGCTGGCTGGCGCGGCAGATCGACGGGCCCATCGCCCTGTTCGTCCCCGACCGGACCCTGGAGGACTTCGCCGGCCTGCCGCTGCTCCCTCCCGGCACCGAGGAGGGGGCCGCGGCAGTAGTGATCGGCAACTGCGGCAAGGCCTGGGACTACGCCCTGCTCAACTGCGCCTTTCATCTGCTTATGGCCGCCCCCCAGGCGCCGCTGGTGGCGCTCGGCGTCCCCCGCTACTGGCAGGGCCCTGAAGGCCTGCGCCTCGACTCCGGCCCCTTCGTCGCCGCCCTCGAATACGCCACCGGCCGCAAGGCGCTGGTCCTCGGCAAGCCGGCGGCGCCCTTCTACCAGGCTGCGCTGGAGATCCTCGGCACCCCTGCGGAGCAGACGGTGATGGTCGGCGACGACATCCGCGGCGACATCGACGGTGCCCAGCAGGTCGGCCTCAAGGGGCTGCTGGTAAAAACCGGCAAGTTCCGCCCCGCCGACCTGGAGGGAAAAATCCGGCCCTGGGCGGTTCTCGATTCGGTGGCGGAGTTGCCGCAGTGGTGGCGGGAACAATAGAGGGCGGGAGAAAGACGAAGGGGGCGAGAAGCGACGCGGTTGGCATCCATCACCGCAAGCTCGTCCCCTCCCATTTTCAATGCGTTGCCGGCATTACCTGAAGCAACTCGATTTCGTAGATGACGGTCTGGTCTTCCAGGGGGCCCTTGTCGCCGAAGGCCAGCTTCGGCGGCAGGAACAGCTTCCACTTCGCCCCTTCCTTCATCATCGGCAGTGCTTCCTGCCAGCCGGGAATGACGTTGCTGATAGAGAAGGAAACCGGCTTGCCTTCCCTGTAGGAACTGTCGAACTCGGTGCCGCTGAGCTTGATGCCGCGATAGTGGACGGTGACGGTGTCCTTCAGCGTCGGCTGCTTGCCTTTTCCCGCCTGGAGGACTTGGTACTGCAGCCCGCTCGGCAGAGTGACGACCCCTTCTTTCCTGGCGTTTTCGGCCAGAAACTTCTGCCCCTCCGCCCGGAATTTTTCGAGCCGGGCCGTACGCTGTTTCTGCTCCTCGGCCACGATCCTCTTCTTCAGGTCCACCAGGACCTGGCGCATCTCCTCCTCGCCCAGAAGCGGCCGTTTCTTCTCGATGGCATCGCGGATGCCCCGAACCAGAAGCTCCGGGTTCAGTTCCACCCCCTGACGCTCGAAATCCCCGCCGATCTGGAAGCCGACGCTGTAATTGACCCGGTCCTTTTCATCCTTGAACAATGCCTTGTCTTCGGCCATACAGACGCTGCCGAGCAGCGTCAGCCCGAGAATCCCGATGAGCCAAATTTTCATCTTGCATCTCCTCCAGATAAAATTGCGACCGCAAGTTTCCTCTCCGGTGAAAGAGCCTAACAAATTATTCGCCGTCTGCCGGGGCCGCCGGCAGACGGCCGAGAAAAGGCCGCCCAGGCGGGCGGCCTTTTCTCGGTTGCATGGTGAGGTTCCCCCTGGGTCTATCCTCAAAGAGGCGCGGGGGAGACGATGTACGGCCGCATCATCTCGTTGTCCTCGTGCTCGACGATGTGGCAGTGCCAGACATAGAGGCCGACGATGTCGAACAAGGACTTGACCGTGGTGATTTGACCCGGATAGGCGATCACGGTGTCCTTGTAGCCGGTTTCCCAAGGCTCGACGCCGGTGCCGTCGTCATTCGGCGTCTCTCCGAGGTCGGCGCGACCCAACACCTGGAAACGCACCAGGTGCAGGTGGATCGGATGGGCATCCTCGGTGAAGTTGTAGATGTTCCATTCCTGGATGTCGCCCACGGTCGGGTTCTCGGTGACGGGCACAGTCACGGTTTTGCCGTTCACCAGCGTGTACTCAATGTCGGTGCTGGCGCCGGTCTTGTCCGTCCACATCAGCGCGTTGCCGCTGGGATCATCCGTGCCGGCACCGTTGACCGTGCCGAGCAAGGCCTCCCTGGGCCCGAAGGGCTCCCCGCCGGCGGCTTGGCAGTCGTCCTCGAAGTTTTCACCCGGCATAATATAATTGAGTGCCTTGATCTTTCCGTTGGGTAGGGTGGTGGCGCAGATCAGCTCCGAGCTCGCCTCGTTGAGCGAAACGTTTAGTGCGGTCGCGTTACTCGGGCGAGAGCTGGTTCGAAGTTCAGCGCCAGGCTACCCGGGTCGGTGGCGGGCGTCGCGCCGGCGGGGTCGGTGGGGCTTTGGCCGTTCAGTGCGGCATTCACCACGAACTTCATCACCTTGCCGGTGGTGGAAGGGTCGGCCGGGACGAAGCAATCCGGCGGCCCTACCGGTGGTTCGCCTGTAGGGTCGCATCCTTCAAATGGCACCCCGCCGCCGAAAGGCTCGTCCGGGCCGATGTTGAGCAATTCGACCTCGGTCCCGTTGGCCAGCCCCTGAAAGTCGACGATGACGTCCGCCCGCTCGGCCAGGGCTATGAGCAGCTGACCGGTACCGTCATCAGACCCGTCGAGATTGTTGTTCATCAAGACGGGAGCGGGCAGGAAGCCCTGTTCGGCGCCGATCTGCCACACCGGCACCTCGGGCTGTCCCCCTGTCATCGTCTTGAACTTCAGCCACAGGAAGCGTGAGTTGCAGCCGTCGAGGAAGCGGAAGCGGTAGAGGGCCTGTGCCACCTCGTGGACCGGCCAGGAGACCCCGTTGACCACCATGACGTTGAAGAAGGCCTCCGGGTTCCAGATCGGGGAGATGTCCGATTTGGCGTTGGGGATGAAGGGGATCATCAGCTGATTGGGGTTGACCCCCTCGAAAAACGCCCGGTTCCCGGGATAGAAGAGCGACCCGTCGGCGTTGAAGGAGCGGTCCTGGATAACGATCGGGATCTCGCGGTATTTCCCCCGATCCGTGACATTGACGGTCAGGACGCCCTCGCCCGCCACCGGCGCCGGGCCCGGGAGGATGCCCCCCCCGCCCGCGCCGTCGTAAGGGCCGCCACGAATGAGCCAGAAGCCCGCCGGCCCGGCGTAGACGTTGGAGCGGGTCATCCCCAGGGCGTGGTCGTGATACCAGGCGGTGGTCGCCGGCTGGTCGTTGCGGTAGGAGAAATCGGCGTAGCCGGTGTTATTCCCGCCATTCTGCCCATTGGCATCGTCGAATAGGGAACCCTCGGTAGCGTACCCTCTTGGAATGTTGCTGGCGGCCGGCAGCCACCAGGCCTCGGGATAGCCGTCGCTGTGGGTCTCGACGTGGGAGCCGTGCACATGGGTCACGATCGGTACTGGCCCCAGGTAGGGTGCGGTAATGATGCCTCGACAGTCGGTCCTGCGGGTGCCGTCGGCACAAAGCATCTGCGGGTTGGCCCAGTGCAGGGTCTGGTCGATGGGGAGCAGGTGGGGCAGGAACCTGCAGGCCGTTCTGGCATTGGCACCTGTGTTAGGAGTGCCGTCGGCCTGGAAACATTTATCCGGGTTTGTGACCAGTTCGTTGATCCAGCGGACGTTGATATTGTTTGCCGGGTTGTTACCAACGTTGGCCATGGTCTCGAAAGTGTAGGCCGGGTAGTTGAACTGCGAATCGGGGTCCGGGGCGATGTCCGGCGTCGGATCGCTGGAGGGACCGTAGCTCCAGATAGTGGTGGCCGGGAACATGTCGGAGCGGCCGTTGAGTGTGTTCCAAATGCCCCCCGGCAGAATCTGCTGCTTGAACTGCCGTACGGCGATCTGGTAGTCGTTGGTCGAGTTGTCCCCGGCGACATCTTTCATGACCGGCGGGATGACCAGGGGTGTTACGTACTGGGGAATCGTCGTCGGGTCCAGGGTCCCGCCCGGCAGGGGGTCGGCAACTGCGGGGGAAAAGCCTCCCAGAATCAAGATCCCCGCAAGGGCGAAAATCCTTACCTTCCAGTTTGGCTTCCATTTTCTCATTGTTGCCTCCATGCTCTTTTGATAGGTCTTCATGACACTGGCTGGATTGCTCAATTGACTTCCCTAGCCAAAAATCAAATTTTCCCCTTTTTTCGTCTCCTTTCTCCCACCCGGCTCCTTAAGAAAGGTCAGTATTGAATAAAAATAGCCGAGCCTGTCGAAGGGCTACTACTCTCCCTCGGCAGCTCGGCTGTCTTCGTATGCGAAGACCCGTCGCTTTCCGTCCCCTCCTCGCGGAGGGTTTGGCTTTTCGGCTAAAGCTATTTATGGGTTGGTGGGGTCAGCGTGGCAGTTGAGGAAGGTTGCGCTCATCCCCCGTGAAACGCCTTACATGTGTTGACGTTAGCAACACTATTGCAGTTAGCAAGTGGAGGTGAAAATTATTTTCATTTAAAAGAAGAATTTTTCAAATTTGTTTCGGTTTGAAGCCAGCCCAAGACAGGGTCGAAGCCCTCTGTGCCTCCTGCACCTCGCCGGGTAACAGGCTCATTTTCCTGGTTGTTCAGACGAAGTAGGCGCTGGTGTCGATCCCGAAGTGGGTGGCATCGAGAGTTTCGGCGATGGAGCGGACGCCGTCGGAGGACAGGTCGACGATGCCGCCCTCGAGCGCGTTCCCTGCGCGGTCGGCGATGATCTGCACCTGCGGCCGGTCCCAGAGGAAGAGTTCGGCGGCGTTGCCGACGACGACGCCGAGCTCGCCGGTGTTCAGCCGCAGCAGGGTGCCGAGAGGAAAGGTACCGATGCAGTTGACGAAGACCTTGAGGAGGAGGGAATCATAGGCTTTCCCCGCCTTGTCGAGCATGTAGCGCAGGGCCTTGTCGGGAGGATACGCGGTCCGGCTGTAAACGCGAGAGGAGGTCAAAGCATCGTAGCAGTCAGCAATGCTGATGATCCGGCCGAACAGGCTCAGCCGGCGATAGGGATATTGGGGGTATCCCGAAAGGTCGGCATTGCGGTGGTGCTCGAAGGAGCCGGCGATGATCCGGGCGTTGACGAGGTCGAGGCCCTTGAGCTTCATCAGCACCCGCACGCCGAGAACGGGGTGCTTCTGGACGATCTGCCACTCCTCGGGGGTGAATTCCCGGGGTTTGTTGAGCAGCTCCGGGGGGATCGCGGATTTCCCGATGTCGTGGAACAGCGCCGCCATCCCCAGTTCGCAGAGCCGCGCCTTCCCCAGGCCGATTCGCTGGCCTATAGCCAAAGCGAGGATGCAGACGTTCACCGAATGGTTGTAAGTATATTCGTCGTGGCTGCGGATGGTGGTGAGGCCGAGCAGGTTGGTCTCGTAGGCGAGGAGTTGGTCGATCAGGGCCTGGACAACCCGCTTCGACTTTCGCAGCCGGAGGGTCTGGCCCATTTTCGCATTTTCCATCACCTCGGCGGTGGCACTGACGGTCTGCAGGTAGATCCGCCGCGAGCGGACACGATCGTCGTCAAGGCCGGGAAGCTCCTCGGGAGCCTCGATTTCCCCCTCCTCGGCGAACGGTTCCAGGTCGATGGCGGTGACTTGCCGCTCCCCCATCCGGACGACCACCTGGCCGAAGATCTCCTCTTCGGGTCCGGCCGGGTCCATCTCCGTCAGCACGTAGGCGAAGCGGGTGATCTCCTGCGCCGTCACCGCCTGGCCGAAGTGGATGCCGCCGATACGGAAGCGCTTCATCATGGCCAGGGTGTAGAGAAAGGCCTCGATCCCGGCGGCATCCGGCTTCAGGCGGAGTTCCCCCAGCAGCAGATGTCCGGCATGGGTTCTGAGCGAGGCTTCCTCGTTGCGGCGATGAATGTCGCGAACGTCCGCAAGCACCTGGCCGACGGGTCCGGAGAGGGCCGCATGACCTTCGGAGTAGTTCTGGGCGGTCTTCAGCAAAACGAACAGATGGACGTTCAATCTCTTGCCGAGCAGGATAAGTTCCCGGTCGAGCTGCTGCTGAAAATTTTGCCGACTACTCATGCTTCTCACCGGAGGCCAGGGGAACTTCGCTGACCGCTTCCAGCTCCTTCAATGCCCTGGAAATCAGTCCCTCCATTTCGCTCCCCTTGCGCTTTGCCTGCGCCTTTTTCAAAGCTTCCAGGGCCGCCGGAGTGCGGGCTTTTCTCAGCCCGGCGACGGCACAGGCGATGATCTCGTTCTGCTTCGGGCGGTTGAGCCAGTGCCGCTTCATCAACATCCGCTGCAGCTGGGACACCACGCTGTCCCCTCCCAACGCTCCCAGCGCCCCGTAAAAGGCGCATTTTTCCTGAAGGGATCTTTCGTCAAAATCACTCTCGGCGATCCGCGCCTCGACCTCTTGCAGGGCCGGCGCGAATTTCGCCGCCGCCAGGACTTGCAGGGTCCGGATGCGCAGCGCTTCCGACTCGTCATCCAGGTACCGCAGCAGCGCCGCCCGGGCTCGCGGATCGGGGTGCTTCAGGAGGTAGGAGAAAACCTCCTTTCGCACCTGGGGGTCCGGATGACCGGCGAGGGAAGCGATGGCACTCAGGCACTTCCGGTCGCCGATGAGGGTGAGGATGAGGACGATGTTCCGCACCAGGTACCAGCGCTGGTCCTGGAGAAAGGGGTAGAAAGCCCGCGGCGCCTCCTTCCCGGTCTCGGCCAGGGCGGAGATGATGGCCTTGCGCATCTTCATCTGCTGGATCTTGCCGAGCAGTTCGCAGATCGACCCGATGTGGCGCGCACCGAGGTAGCGGAACAGGTCGACGAGATCATCGGGGAAAAGTGCGCCGTCACCATCGATCGACTTCTGCAGAGCGAGGACGGCGTCGGCAGTGACTTTTTCTCCGCAGCCGGCACGAATCAGCTCCCTCTTTTCGGCAGCAACGGAATCGTTTGCTTCCATTTTCTGCAGAAACCGGATCAGCCGCAACGCGTCCCCGACCCTTCCGGCGTGGAAGAGATTGGCGATGAGATTATCGACAATTCCCAGGAAATCCTGGAACAGCCCGAGATCCTTCTCCCCCGCCAGGATCGAGGCAAGGACCCTCATTACTTCCTGCAGCGGGTCCTGCATTTCCTCGGCCGCCGTCTCTTTTTTGAGGGCAGCGGCCTCCTCTGCGCTGAGCGGCTGGATATTCTTCGGCACCTGTTGGGTCACCGGTTCCGGCGGCGCATCGTAAACTTTCCGGATACCCTCCCGTTGTGAGGCGACGGCAGGGAAAGCACCCTTTTGTTCCTCAACCTCGAGAAAATCCTCGGCAAGAACATAGGAGACGTGGGGGAGGTCCTTCATCCACAGGAGGGTGACGATGTCGTCGTCGACATCGGCCGGCCGGTCCTGGCCGACAATTTCCAGGAAATCGCAGATTTCCTGGGAGCGGATCCCCTCGCTGAAATGGAAGGAGCGGATGCCATCCGAGTACATCCGGAAAGCGATGTTCTCCTTGGCATCGCGGCTATCCAAGATCCTGGCCCCTCGGTAAAAAACCGAGAACTGGTCCACCTCGAACTGGCACTGCTCGTAGCGGTCCAGGTGGGCAATCGCCTTTTCGGTCGATTCGTCGATGAATTTCTGTCGAAGGGGGCTGTTGGGCGAATAGATCCGGAAGGCCTTCGAGGTTTTCAGCATCGCCTGCAGGAACTCGGCGGCCGAGGCAATTTCTTCCTTGCCGGGTCGGCCCTCCTCCTCGGTCCTGTTTATCGGCCTCGCATCGTTCATGGATATCCCCCCGCAGTCTTTGCAACTTTACCACAGACCAGCCAGGTCCGGCAGGTCGAGGAACAGGAGCTCTCAAAAACAGCCTGGCGCCAACAGCGCCCGGGATGCCCCTACCACCGATTTGAAACTTGATACTGGTCGACTCTTCCTTCTACATCCTGCCCAAGGATCATGTCAACTTGAAACCGGCGGGGCAAATTCTTTCAAGACCTCCAAAACCTTGAGAATTATCCGATTCTCTGTCGGAACACGTCGGTACCGGCCCCCGCGTCTTTTCTGACCTCACTCCTCCGCCGCCAGCCGCCACGCCTCTTCGACCAGTGCTTCGACCATCTGACTCTCCGGCACCCTGCGCACCACCTCCCCCTTGCGGAACAGCAGCCCCTGCCCCTTGCCGCCGGCGATGCCGACGTCGGCCTCCCGGGCCTCCCCGGGCCCGTTGACGACGCAGCCCATCACTGCCACGGTGATCTTCTTCGGCAGGTCGTGGAGGCGCCGCTCCACCTCCTCGGCGACCGGGATCAGGTCGACCTGGCAGCGGCCGCAGGTCGGGCAGCTGACGAAGACCGGCCCCCGCTCGCGCAGCTCCAGGGACTTGAGGATTTCCCAGCCGACCCGCACCTCTTCCACCGGGTCGCCGGTGAGCGAAACCCGCAGGGTGTCGCCGAGGCCCTCGTAGAGCAGGGTGCCGAGCCCCACGGCGCTCTTGATGGTGCCGCTCCAGGTGGTGCCGGCCTCGGTGATCCCGATATGCAGCGGGTAGTCGACCTCCTTGGCGAGGAGCCGGTAGGCTTCCACCGTGCGGCGGATGTCCGAGGTCTTGAGGCTGACCTTGATCTGGTCGTAGCCGAGCTCCTCGAGGATACGGATGTGGCCCAGTGCGCTCTCGGCCATCGCCTGGGCGGTCGGGTGGCCGTATTTCGCCAGAAGCTCCTTCTCCAGGCTGCCGCCATTGACGCCGATGCGGATCGGCACGGCCCGTTCGGCGCAGGCCCTGACCACTTCTTCGACCTTCCAGCGCTCCCCGATGTTGCCGGGGTTGAGACGAAGTCCGGCGACTCCGGCCGCAAGGGACTTCAGGGCCAGCTGGTAGTCGAAGTGAATATCGGCGATCACCGGCAGCGGGCTGGCGGCACAGATCGCCTGCAGCGACACCGCGGCCGCGGCGTCGGGGACGGCGCAGCGCACGATCTCGCAGCCGGCGTCTGCCAGGCGCCCGATCTGGGCCAGGGTGGCGGCGCTGTCGCGGGTGTCGGTGTTGGTCATCGACTGTACCGAGACCGGTGCGCCGCCGCCGACGGCGACCTTCCCGATATGGATCTGGCGGGTGGTGCGGGGCATGGGTTGCTCCTTGAAGGAATTGGGGCTAGTGTCCCGTGCGGTTAATTCCATCCATTAATTCTGGTCCTTTTGGCCGCTGGCGACGTTGCGCCTCCTCGGCTTAGCTTAGGCTAGGCCTGCGTCGGCGCGCCTTGCCAACAACCAAAATTCCGCAGAATTCACTACACGGACTAACCGCACGGGACACTAGCGTTTAAGGCTTCCGAAAACCAACCCATTTGATCCGCAGATTTGACAGATTTTCACAGATTAAAGCAAAAGTCCGGCGCATTGGAATCTGCGATAATCTGCGTAATCTGGGGATAATCAGGTTTCTGGCATTTGCTGAGGACTTGGCCGAGTCTACAAGCCGTCGCGCCCGGCCGTCAAGCGCGGCTGCAATTGACAGCGCCGCCCCACAAAGAGTATGGTTCCACGGCAGATTCAGCCTCAGGGAAAAAGGTATTCACCATGGCCCAGCCGCCGCGCCCCAAAAAAACCGCTGTCACACTGCGCCCGCCGCGCAAGACCACCAATCCGGGGCCGCCGACAGTGGAGACGACTATCGACCGCCTCGATGACGACGGCGTCGGCATCGGCCGCCACGGCGGCAAGGAGCTGCTGGTGGCCGGCGCCTTCCCCGGGGAGAAGGTGCGTGCGGCGCTGGAGCACGAGGGGCAAAGGCGCAGCGTCGGCCTGCTGCGGGAGGTCCTAACCCCCCATCCGCAGCGGATCAAGGGACCCTGCCGCTGTGCCGGCGACTGCCTCGGCTGCCCGCTGATCACCCTCGCCTACCCGGCCCAACTCGAGGTCAAACAGGAGCGGGTGCGCGCCGCCCTGGCCGGGCGCGAGGCCCTGGCCCGGGTACCGGTGGCGCCGGTGTGGGGCGCGCAGCAGCCCTTCGGCTACCGCACCAACGCCAAACTGGTGCTGGCCAAGGAGCGGGGAAAGGTGAAGATCGGTCTCTACCGCCGCGGCAGCCACCAAGTGGTCGACATCGGCAACTGCCCCCTGCATCACCCGCTGATCAACCGCATCGTCGCCACGGTGCGCAGCGAGATCGAGCGCCAGCAGATCTGGGTCTGGGATCCCAAACGCCAGCGCGGCCTGCTGCGCTACCTACTGGTGCGCATCAGCCCGGCCTCCGGCAAGGCGATGGTCACCTTCGTCACCGCCGAGAAGGACTTCCGCCAGCTGCCGCGCCTGGCCAAAGCGCTGAAGGCCAAGCACCCCGAGATCGTCTCGGTGCAGCAGAACGTCAATCCGTCCTCCGGCAACGTCATCTTCGGCCGCGATACCCTGCGCCTGCTCGGCACCCCCGACCTCTTCGACCAGCTCGGCGAGGTGCGGCTGCGCATCGCCCCGACCGCCTTCTTCCAGGTCAATCACGAGCAGGCGGCACGCATCTACGCCCTGGTGCGGCAGTGGGCGGCGCTGACTCGCGAGGAGAGCGCCGTGGACCTCTACTGCGGCATCGGCGGCATCGCCCTGCACCTGGCCCGCGACGCCGGGCGGGTGATCGGCATCGAGGTGGTTGAGGAGGCGGTCCGCAACGCCCGTGAGAACACCCGTCTCAACGGCCTGGAGAATTGCCGCTTCCTCGCCGGCGAGGCCGAGGAGCTGGTCCACGACCTGGCGCTGGAGGTCCCGGCCGGCAGCGTCGCGGTGGTCAACCCGCCGCGGGGCGGCTGCGAGCCGGCGGTCCTCGAGGCCCTCGCCGGCCTCAAACCGCGGCTGCTGGTCTATGTCTCCTGCAACCCGGAGACTTTGGCCCGCGACCTGGAGCTGTTGGCCGGCCACGGCTACCGTACCGAACAGGTGCAGCCGGTCGACATGTTCCCGCAGACCGGTCACATCGAATCGGTGGCACGCCTGGTTCCCGACCCGCGCGGCAAACGGCCGAAGCCCCGGCACTGAACTGCGTAGTGCGGAAACGGGCGTCAGAATCCTAAATCGTCGCTCTCGGATCACATCGGATCACTTTGGACAAAAATCCGATCATTCCTTGAACCTATTGTTAAAATCCGGATTTATCCGGGCAAACCACACGACCGGTTTTTACTTGCAATCCTTACTTCCTGAGTAAAAATAGCGGGCGGGCACGGGATGCCGGAGGCCCATCTCCTGTGCCCGACTGTTCAGGTTGAAATCATTACGACGGCCACCCGGCCCGCCTGGAGATATAAACCGATGAAGACTCTCGACTGCCGCGCCCAGAAATGTCCCCACCCCGTGGTCGAAACCCGCAAGGTGCTCCTCGCCGCGCCGGGCCAAGAGCTGACTGTGCTGGTCGGTGACGACGCTGCCCGCGAGAATGTCGGTCGCCTGGCGGCCAGCCAAGGGTACGCGGTCAGCGTCGCCCCAACGGAAGGAGGCTTTGCTCTGCAGCTGACCCCCGGCGCCGCCCCGCAGACCGGGAGCGCCGCCCCGCCCGCCTCGGGCCCGACGGTGGTCTTCGTCAGTGCCGAGACCATGGGTACCGGCAACGATGAACTCGGCCGGCTGCTGCTGAAGAACTTCCTGGTCACCCTGCTCGACCTCGACGACGCTCCCGACACTCTATTTTTCGTCAACGCCGGGGTCAAGCTTGCCTGCCGCGGCGCCGAGGTTCTGGAGGCTCTCGATAAGCTCGCCTGCCGTGGCACCGACATTGCCGCCTGCGGCCTGTGCCTAGATTTCTTCGGTCTCAAGGAGGAACTGGCGGTGGGGCGGGTGACCAACATGTTCGACATCGCCCAGACGCTGAGCCGGGCCGGGCGGGTGATCCGTCCTTGACGGCAAGTGGGGAGAGGAGCCGGAAGAGTGAAGACCTTTGCCATCGAGTATCATTTTCGCTTTCCCGACGGCCACAGCGAAAGTTTTGACCTGCATCTCGATGCCGCCACCCTCGATTTGGTGGAGCGCGAACCTGCAGGCAGGCCGTCCTGGACTATCCTGACCGTCCACCAGTGCCCCAACTGCCCCCTCGACTCGGAGGTTCACAGCCACTGCCCAGCTGCCGTCGCCCTGGTGCGGCTGGTTTCGTCCTGCACCCGGCTAGTCTCCCATGAACGACTGGCGGTGGAAGTCGTCACGCCGGAGCGAGTCATCAGCAACGAAATTCCCGCCCAACGGGGAATCAGTTCGTTGATGGGGCTGATCCTGGCCAGCAGCGGCTGCCCCTGCACCGCCTTTCTGAAACCGATGGCCCGTTTCCACCTGCCCCTCGCCAGCCCCGAAGAAACCCTCTACCGGGCTTCCTCCATGTACCTGCTCGCCCAGTACTTCCTGCGCCGGGACGGCGCGACGGCGGATCTCGACCTCGACGGTCTCAAGGTCGCTTATGACAGCCTGCACACCGTGAATCACTTTCTCGCCGAGCGCCTGCGCCGGGCGACAGAAAAGGACTCGGCGGTCAACGCCCTGGTCCTCCTCGACTACTTCGCCAAGAACATCCCGATCGTCATCGAGGATTCCCTGGAGGAGATCCGCTATCTCTTCGTCCCCTCCCCCGCAGTTCCGCAGTACCAAACCTGAGTTTAAACATCCACTTTCTGCTGTTCCTCGGGGATACAGAAAAGCGGTCTCGCCCGGATCGAATCGTATCCGCGGAAACCGCCTGCCTGTGTTTTCTTTTCCTAGTTCGATCCCTTGGTCTGCCAGGGGAGGAGGCGAGAAAAGCCTATCCGAGCCTTGTCCCGACCTTTCAGGGAAGATCGCTCTCCCCCATCAGGTAGCGGTCAACCTCGCGGGCTGCGCCGCGTCCCTCGTTGATCGCCCAGACCACCAGGCTCTGGCCGCGGCGGGCGTCACCGGCGGCGAAAACCCCGGGAACGCTGGTGGCGAAACTGCCGTAATCGGCGCGCAGGTTGGAGCGCCCGTCGCGGTCGAGTTCCACCCCGGTCGTCACCATCTCCTCCGGGCCGAGGAATCCCATCGCCAAGAGCACCAGTTCGGCGCCGATCAGCCGCTCGCTGCCGTGCACCTTGCGCGCCTGCAAACGGCCCTCCTCCTCCAGCCATTCGATGTCGTGGACCCTCACCTGCCTGACCCGCCCCTGGTCGTCAGCGACGAACTCGTCGGCAGTCACCAGGTACTGGCGCGGGTCGGCGCCGAAGTGGGCCTTGGCCTCCTCCTGGCCGTAATCGGCACGGAAGATCCGCGGCCATTGCGGCCAGGGATTATTGACCGCCCGCTTCTGCGGTGGGCGGGGCAGGATTTCGAGCTGGATGACGCTCTTGCAGCCCTGGCGCAGGGCGGTGGCGACGCAGTCGGTGCCGGTGTCGCCGCCGCCGATGACCACCACCTGCTTGCCGGCGGCGCTGATCTCCAGCGGCGTGCCGTCGAGCAGGCGCCGGGTGTTGTGGGTCAAATAGTCCATGGCAAAATGGACCCCGGCCAGCTGCCGCCCGGGAATCGGCAGGTCGCGCGGCTGGGTCGCTCCGCAGCAGAGCACCACGGCGTCGAACTCGGCCTGCAGTTGGGCCAGCGGCAGGTCGCGGCCAACCTCGACCCCGGTGACGAACTCGACCCCCTCGGCGGCGAGCAGGTCGACGCGGCGCTGAACGAAGGCCTTGTCGAGCTTCATGTTGGGGATGCCATACATCAGCAGGCCGCCGCTACGGTCAGCACGCTCGTAGACCGTCACCTGGTGCCAGGCCTTGTTGAGCTGGGCGGCGCAGGCTAGTCCGGCCGGTCCGGAGCCGATCACCGCCACCTTCTTGCCGCTGCGCCCGGCCGGCGTCCGGGGTACGATCCAGCCGTTTTCGAAGCCGCGGTCGGCGATCGCCTGCTCGATCGCCTTGATCGTCACCGGCGGTTCGATGATGCCGAGGACGCAGGCCCCTTCACAGGGGGCGGGACAGACCCGGCCGGTGAACTCGG
Organism: uncultured delta proteobacterium; assembly: GCA_963806685.1. Lineage (GTDB taxonomy): Bacteria > Desulfobacterota > Desulfuromonadia > Desulfuromonadales > DDH964 > DDH964. The sequence continues at coordinate 119,432 of CAWDZB010000013.1, read as the reverse complement.
GAAAGTTGTTGGTCATGTGCAGCCGCTCCAACGCCTTCTGCCAGAGCCCGCGGTAGACCAGGTCGTTCCATTCCGGGATCAGGTTGTAGACCGGGCAGCCCGAGGCCGCACCGGCGATGGTCAGCCCGGTGTGGCAAAAGGGGGTACCGCACTCCATGCAGCGCGCCCCCTGCTCACGGCAGCGCGCCTCCGGGTAGTGGAGGTGGAACTCCTGCCAGTCGTGCAGCCGCTCCTCCACCGGTCGGTCGGCCGGCAGCTCCCGGTAGTATTCAAGAAATCCGCCCTGTTTGCCCATGTTTCAAAACTCCGTAGAAAATTTTCATAGGTCCAATGGGTTATCCAATGGGACCCGTGACCAACCTCTAGTTCCCCCCGACCCGTGCCAAATCCGAGGCGTTCTCGGCGAAGGCGGCGCGCAGCGCCTCTTCGCCGCTGTGGCCGGCGGCGACGGCGCGGTCGATGGCCTCCTGCATGCGCCGGTAGTCGCGAGGGTAGACCTTGACAAAGCGGGTCAGGCTGCGGCTCCAGTCGGAGAGGATGGCATCGGCACGGTTGGAACCTGTCAATTGCGAATGGCGCTCGACCAGGCCCCGCAACCGGGCGACCTCCTCGGCATCGGCAACCGGTTCGAGGTCGACCATCGCCTGATTGCAATGGGCGGGAAAGTTTCCCGCGGCGTCGTAGACGTAGGCAATCCCCCCCGACATGCCGGCGGCGAAGTTGCGCCCCGTGGACCCAAGAATGACCACGGTGCCGCCGGTCATGTACTCGCAGCCGTGGTCCCCCACCGCCTCGACCACCGCCGTCAGCCCCGAGTTGCGCACGCAGAAGCGCTCGCCGGCCATGCCGCGGATAAAGGCCTCGCCGGCGGTGGCGCCATAGAAGGCGACGTTGCCGACGATGATGTTGGCGGCCGGGTCGAAGGTGGCGCTGCGCGGCGGGACGATGACGATCCGCCCGCCGGAGAGCCCCTTGCCGCAGTAGTCGTTGGCATCCCCCTCGATGGTCAGGGTCAGTCCCGGCGGAACAAAGGCGCCGAAGGACTGCCCGGCGCTGCCGTTGAACTTGAGGCTGATGGTGCCGTCGGGAAGCCCCCCCGCCCCGTAGCGGCGAGTCACCTCGCTGCCGAGCAGGGTACCAACCACGCGGTTGACATTGCGGATCGGCAGCGACGACTGCACCGGGGTGCCGTTTTCCAGGGCCGGCGCGCAGAGCTTGAGCAACACGGTGCGGTCGAGGGCGTGCTCCAGGCCGTGGTCCTGGGGGACCCGGCAGGTGTGACCGATCTCGGCGCCAAGGTCCGGGCGATGGAGGATGGCGGAAAAATCGAGGCCGCGCCCGGCGACTTCGGGGCTGTCCGGATGGGGCTGGAGCAGGTCGCTGCGCCCGACCAGTTCCTCCAGGGTGGGCACCCCCAGCCGGGCCAGCAGCTCGCGCACCTCGCGAGCAATGAAGGTGAAGTAGTTGACGACGTGGTCCGGGGAGCCGGCAAAACGCGAACGCAGCCGCGGGTCCTGGGTGGCGACGCCGACCGGACAGGTGTTGAGATGGCAGGCGCGCATCATAATACAGCCGAGGACCACCAGCGGGATGGTGGCGAAACCGAACTCCTCGGCGCCGAGCATGGCGGCGATCACCACGTCGCGGCCGGTCTTGAGCTGGCCGTCGGTCTCCACGGCGATGCGGTCGCGCAGGCCGTTGAGCAGCAGGGTCTGGTGGGTCTCGGCCAGCCCCAGCTCCCAGGGGAGTCCTGAGTGGTGGATGCTGGACAGGGGCGAGGCGCCGGTACCGCCGTCGTGGCCGGAGATCAGCACCACGTCGGCCTTGGCCTTGGCGACGCCGGCGGCGATGGTGCCGACGCCGACCTCGGAGACCAGCTTGACGCTGATCCGCGCCTGGTGATTGGCGTTCTTCAGGTCGTGGATCAACTCGGCGAGGTCCTCGATGGAGTAGATGTCGTGATGGGGCGGCGGCGAGATCAGCCCGACCCCCGGGGTGGAGTGGCGCACCTTGGCGATCTCCGGGTAGACCTTGTGGCCGGGAAGCTGTCCCCCCTCGCCTGGCTTGGCCCCCTGGGCCATCTTGATCTGCAGCTCGCGGGCGTTGACCAGGTACTCGCTGGTCACCCCGAAGCGGCCGGAGGCGACCTGCTTGATGGCGCTGCTGCGGCTGTCGCCGCTCGCGTCCACCTGGTAGCGGGCCGGGTCCTCCCCTCCTTCGCCGGTGTTCGACTTGCCGCCGAGACGGTTCATGGCGATGGCCAGCGCCTCGTGGGCCTCGCGGCTGATCGAGCCGTAGGACATGGCGCCGCTCTTGAAGCGCTTGACGATCGCCTCCTCCGGCTCGACCTGGTCGAGGGGGATGCCCTGGGCCGGGAAACGGAAGTCGAGCAGGCCGCGCAGGGTGCGGGCCCGGCGGGCCTGGTCGTCGGCGCGGGCGGTGAACTCTTTGAACAGCCGGAAGTCCCCCTTGCGGGTCGCCTCCTGGACCAGGTGAATGGACATCGGCCCGAGCTGGTGCAGCTCGCCCGCCTGCCGCCACTGGTGCTTGCCACCCGGGGCGAGCCCCTCGGCGGGGTCGCGGCGCAGTGCGAAGGCATGGCGGTGACGGGCCAGGGTATCGGCGGTAATCCGCTCCAGGCCGATGCCGCCGATGCGTGAGGCGGTGCGGGCGAAGTAGCGCTCGACCAGTTCGCGGGAAAGGCCGACGGCCTCGAAAATCTGCGCGCCGCGGTAGGACTGGATGGTCGAGATCCCCATCTTGGCCATGGTCTTGACCACCCCCTTGGTGGCGGCCTTGAGGTAGTTGGCCACCGCCTTCTCCTGATCGACACCGGTCACCAACCCCTCGGCAATCAACCCCTCGATCGATTCGAGGGCCAAGTAGGGGTTGATTGCCCCGGCGCCGTAGCCGATCAGCACCGCGAACTGATGAACGTCGCGGGGTTCACCCGATTCCAGCACCAGCCCGGTCAGGGTGCGGGTTCCCCTGCGGATCAGGTGGTGGTGCAGACCACCCACCGCCAACAATGCCGGGATCGGCGCCTGCTGCGCATCGACGCCGCGGTCGGAGAGGACCAGCAGCGAGGCACCGCCTGCCAGAGCCGCATCGGCGGCGGCGAAGAGGACCTCCAAGGCCGCCGTCAGCCCGGGAGCGCCGGTTTTCGGGTCGAAGAGGATCGGCAGCGTCGCCGCCTTGAGCCCGGGGCGGTCGAGGGCCTTGAGCCGCGCCAGCTGATCATTGTCGACCAGCGGCAGCTCCAGCTCGACGTGGCGGCACGATTCGGGTTCACCTTTGAGCAGGTTGCGTTCGGCGCCTAGGGTGGTGCCGGTGGCGGTGATGATCTCCTCGCGGATACTGTCGATGGGGGGGTTGGTGACCTGGGCGAAGAGCTGCTTGAAGTAGCTCGGCAACAGCTGCGGCTGGTCCGAGAGGACCGCCAGCGGCTCGTCGGCGCCCATCGAGCCGACCGCCTCGACGCCGTTGCGCGCCATCGGCGCCAGTACGCCACGCAGATCCTCGAAACTGTAACCGAAGCTCTGCTGTCGCTGTTCCAGAGAGGCCGCCTCCGGCGCTGCGGAGGGAGCCGGCGGCAGGTCGGCGAGGCGCACCAGGTTGGCGTCGAGCCACTCCCGGTAGGGCTTGGCGGTGACGATGCCGGCCTTGATCTCCTCGTCGGGGACGATCCGCCCCTGTTCGGTGTCGACCAGGAACATCTTGCCCGGCTGCAGCCGCCCCTTTTCGAGGATGCGGTTGGCCGGCAGCTCCAGGACCCCCGCCTCGGAGGCGAGAACCACCAGGTCGTCACGGGTCACCCAGTAGCGAGAGGGGCGCAGGCCGTTGCGGTCGAGAACCGCGCCGATCTGCACGCCGTCGGTAAAGGCGATCGCCGCCGGGCCGTCCCAGGGCTCCATCAGGCAGGCGTGGTACTCGTAGAAGGCGCGTTTTTCCGGGTCCATCTGCCCGTGGTGACTCCACGGCTCGGGGACCATCATCATCACCGCGTGGGGCAGCGAACGCCCGGAGAGATGGAGGAACTCCAGGCAGTTGTCGAACATCGCCGAGTCGCTTCCGGTCTCGTCGATGACCGGCAGAATCTTCGCCCAGTCGTCGCCGAGGCGGCGGTTGACCAGCACCGCCTGGCGCGCTGCCATCCAGTTGACGTTGCCACGCAGGGTGTTGATTTCGCCGTTGTGGGCCAGGTAGCGGTAGGGATGGGCGCGGGTCCAGTTGGGGAAGGTGTTGGTGGAAAAGCGCGAGTGGACCAGGGCCAGGCCGCTCTTGATCTCCGGGTTGCGCAGGTCGAGGAAGTACTGGGGAAGCTGCGGCGGGGTGAGCATCCCCTTGTAGACGATGGTCCGCCCGGAGAAGCTGCAGACGTAGAAGGCCTCCTCGAAGGCCGGCCCCAGGGCGCGCACGGTGTTGGTCAGGTGGCGGCGGCAGACATAGAGGCGCCGCTCGAAGGCGAGCTCGTCGGCCAGCTCGGTCGGGCGGGCGACGAAGAGCTGGCGGATCACCGGCTCCAGGTAGCGGGCTCCCTCGCCGAGGCGGCTGTTGTCGGTCGGGACGGTGCGCCAGCCGAGAAATTTCATGCCATGCTCGGCGACGATCTGCTCGGCCAGGCGTTCGCAGCGGTGGCGATCATTTTCGTCCCGGGGCAGGTAGAGCATTGCCACCGCGTAGTGACCGGCAGCCGGCAGCCGGGCCAGCCCCTCGCCACACTCGCTGCGGAAGAAGTCGTGGGGGACCTGCAGCAGGATGCCGGCGCCGTCGCCGGTATTCGGATCGCAGCCGACCGCCCCGCGGTGCTCGAGGTTGCGCAGCACCTCCAGGGCCTGCTGCACCAGCTGATGGCTGCGCGCTCCCTTGAGGTTGACGACAAAACCGACCCCGCAGGAGTCATGCTCGAAAGCGGGGTCGTAAAGCCCTTGGGCGGTGGGGGGGGAGGGTCTGTTCATGGTGGAACCTCGCGATGTCACGGTTGGCGGAGCCGCGGAAGGGCACTGCAGGGCGGCAAAAGAGGTCGCATTATACCACATCGCCTCGGCGGATGCCCGCAGAGAACGGCTGCTGACAATTTATGTTCGAAGATTTCCGGTAATTGGTGCGCAACCTGCAATGGGATCAGTCTATCCATTCGTCCATTTAAGGAGGCTCACATGCGTACCGTCAGTCGTTGTCTCGTCACCCTTGCGGTCGTTGCCCTCGCCGCCGTCCCCGCGCTGGCCGACGAGATGGTCTCGGTCAAGGCCGGCTACCAGGTGCTGGCCCCGGAGGGGAACTTCTCGGTCAGCGGCGGCAGCCTTGCCGGCTCCCCCATCGACCTGGAGAGGGACCTCGGCTTCGACGACAGCAAGAACCTCACTGCCGAAGTGGCGCTGCAGTTCGGCGACCTGCGCCTTGCCGCCGGCTACCTGCCGATCAAGTTCTCCGGCAACGGAACCCTCAACCGCACGGTCAATTTCAACGGCCAGACCTATTCGGGTTCCGTCCAGACCAGCAGCGACGTCGACATCAACCTCTACGATGTCGGCCTGACCTACAACATCCTCAATTTCGACGACCTCCCGGTACGCTTCCAACTGGGCCCGGAGATCGCGGTCAAGATCGTCGATGCCAAGCTCTCTCTCGACGGCCAGGAGGATTTGACCGGCACCCCTCTCCACGAGGAGGAGTCGGTCACCGCGCCGATCCCGACGATCGGCGCGCGGGTGAGGGTCGGCATTGCCGACTACCTCGCCGTGGTCGGCCGGGTCGGCTATCTCAAGTACCAGGACAACTCCTTCCTCGATGCCGACGGCCAGGTCGAGTTCTCCCCGATCCCGCTGGTCGGCGTCTATGGCGGCTACCGCTACTTCGACGTCAAGGTCGACGAGAGCGACATCTATCTCGATACCCAGTTCTCCGGCCCCTACGCCGGCGCCTTTGTGCGCTTCTGAACCCCACGGAATGCCGAACAAAGCGGGGCTGGCCAATTGGCCAGCCCCGCTTTGTTTTCCCTTACCAGCAGCGCCGGAGTTCGCCCCACCCCTGCGGCCCGCCCTTTGCATTCCTCCAACGGCAACGCCAACCCGCAATGGAATGTACCCCCGTGGAACTCGACGAAACCCAGACCATCCAGCTCTGCCTCGCCCCCCTGCTGATCTACGCCCTGATCGGCCCAACGCCGCTGGTTGCCGGGCCTCGCTCCCAGTGGCAGCTGCTGCGGGCACTCGAATACGGGCTGTCCGGCGACGATCCGCTCGGCGCCACCCTGGTCGACGCCCTGAAGAGCAACCTGCACAAATTTCACGCATACTTCTGCGAGCACTATGCCCGGGCCGACGCTTCGCAGCTCCTCGCGGCCCTTGGCAGCCTGCGCGAAACCCTTGCCGGCCTCGCCGCCCGGGGGATCGACCCATCCGGTTTCCGACAATCCCTGGGGCGCTTTACCGACCACCTCGCTAACCCCGACGGTGATTCCACCCGCCAGGAACGCAGCCAAACCATCCGTAATCTGCTGGTCTGAGCCGCAATCCGGAGACAACTACCCCTCCGGCCGGGGCGGCTGCTTCCCACCCCTTAGCCATTCCCCTGAAACAGATCCGGTGAATTTCTGACCGCCGGCCGCTCCCGACCTTGGAGATCGGCAAGCGCCGCCGTGTAGCCATCGCTGTCGAGGGTACCGCGCCCGGCCAGCAGCCGCAGGATGTGCTCCGCCCGCCGCCGAACCTTGCGCGGCTTCAGCACCGGATTGTAGGCCACCCGCGGTCCGGGGAGGATCGCGACGAGGAAGGCGCACTGCGCCGGGGTCAGCTCCGCAACCGGTTGGTGAAAGTGGTAGCGAGCCCCTTCCCCGACTCCGTAGACCAGCGGCCCGAGCTCGACGACGTTGAGATAAAGTTCCAGAATTCGTTCCTTGCCCAGTTCCGCCTCCAGGCGTCGCGCCAAAACCAGTTCCTCGGCCTTTCGCAGCAGGCTCTTCCGGCGGGAGAGGAAGACGTTCTTGGCCAGTTGCTGGGTGATGGTCGAGGCACCGCGGGCCAGCCGCTTTTGCTCCAGGTCGTACTTGAGCGCCTCCTTCATGGCCGGCACGTCGATCCCCCGGTGGGTGTAGAAATTGGCGTCCTCGGCGACGATTACCGACCACTTCAAGGCCGGGGGGATTTGGGCCAGCGGGGTCCAATCCGGGTTCCGCGGTCCGAGCAGAAAGGGGTGTTCCTTTCCCTGCCAGTCACGCACATCGATGGTCAGCGTCGCTTTGGGGTCCTTGAGAACGGAGACGTCGGGCAGGGTGAGCCAGCACCAGGCAATTCCGGCGCAAAGGAACAGCACCAGGGCGGTGCCGAGGAAAAGGGTCCACCGCAGGCGGCGGGAAGGAAAACGGGACAACATCGGGACAATCCAGTATGGAGTGAAGGGAATCCGGGGCGAGCCGGATGCTACCACAGTTTGCTGAAAAACGGGAGAGACCTTGGAAAAATGATCCAACCCTTTGGCTGCGCTCCCGGCAGGTTTTTTCGGGACCTATGTTCCTGGTTTCCCTGAGGCAGCACCCGATTCCTCTTTTCCGGCCGGATCAACCATTCGGCCCTGCTTCCCAACATGATTGATTTATCCGCGGCGATTTTGTATAGGATAGGAGTATTTCAAAACACTGTTTCTGGAAAAGGCCGAATGGCGCAACTCAGTTTGAAATCGAAAATGACTGCCGCGATCTCCCTGCTCATGGTGGCCGTTGTTGGCCTGTTGGGCTGGGGCGGGTTCTGGTTTTTCACCGGCCAGCTCAAGAAGAATGTTTCCACGCAACAATATACCCTGGTTCTGACCATCGCCGATCAGCTCGACCGGCAATTACAGACCACCCGGCGGCTCGTCGAAGCTGAAGCCTCCGCCATCGAACCGCAGCCGGTAAGCTCGTTGCAGCAATTGGCTAAAAGGCTGGCTGGCCGGCGGGATTTCCTGCAGTATTTCGATGCCGGCATGATTCTCTACCGTCCCGATGGCCGGGTCGTGGCCAGTTCGATGAGCGGAGAAAAGGAATCCGGCGTAAACTGCGACTTTTCGTCCCGCAACGAAGCGGCAAATGACCGTAAACCGGTCCCGACGACCCAACCGCTTTTCTGCTCACTGCACAATGAGCCGGCGGTCTTCTTCCCCACCCCGATCCTTGATAAGCGGGGTGAGGCCAAGGCCTTTCTGGCCGGCGGCCTGTTTTTGGCTCACAACAATTTTCTCGGCCAATTGGCGGGAAATCCCGTCGGCCGCAATGGCTTTCTTTTTCTATTTGATCGGCAGCGCCGTTTAATCGCCCATCCAGACCGCCAGCGCCTGCTCCAGCCCTATGCCCCTGCCCATAGCGATCCCCTTTTCGACCTAGCTCTCAAGGGGGCCGAAGGCAGCGGAGAAACAAGACCTCCCGGCACTCCTCCCGCGCTAAGCTCCTTCAAGCCCTTGTCTGCAGAAGACTGGGTTCTTGGCGCATCCTATCCTCTGGCGGAGGCCTATGCGCCGGTCCGCCAGGCACAGCGGTTCTTTATTCCTGCCCTGGCCTGCCTGCTGCTGTTCAGCGGCGGGTTCGTCTGGTGGCTCATGCGCCGTCTGACCACCCCACTGGGAACCCTGACCGATTATGTCCGGAATCTGGACCGCAACGGCTTGGCAGAGCCGCCGCCGCTGCTGCGGAGGAAAGACGAAATAGGCCTTTTTGCTGCCACCTTTCAGCAACTTCTGACCCACATGCGTGGGAACGAAGTCGCCCTTGCGGAACAGTTGCACTTTCTCCAGACCCTGATCGACACCATACCAAACCCGGTCTTCTATAAGGACACCCGGGGGATCTACCTTGGCTGCAACCGTGCATTCGAAGCCTACCTTGGCCGCAGTCGGGAAGCGTTGCTGGGCATAAGTGTCTTCGACCTCTCGCCGCCGGACCTTGCCGAGGTCTATCATCGGGCCGACCTCGACCTCTTTGACAGCGGCGGCGCCCAGGTTTACGAGGCTTCGGTCCAGTATGCCGATGGCAGTCGTCACGATGTGGTCTTCTCCAAGGCGGTCTTCCACAATACCGACGGTTCCGTGGGAGGGTTGATCGGAACCTTTCTCGATATCAGCGAGCGCAAGCAGGCCGAAGCTGCCCTCCAGGAACAGAAGAGTTTTTCCGAAAACCTGCTGTGCAACAGCGGCGCTCCGACGTTCGTCATCAACACCGCGCACCAGGTCATCGCCTGGAATCGCGCCCTGGAAATTCTCAGCGGCAAACCCGCCCCATTGATGCTCGGCACCAGCGATCAGTGGCAGGCCTTTTACGCCGCCCCCCGTCCCTGCCTGGCGGACCTGGTTCTCACCGGCGAAAGCGATCTCGATCCGGTCCGCTGGAACTACCGCCTGCTGCGGCCCTCGGAACTCGCCGAGGACGGGCTGCAAGCGGAGGCCTGGTTACCCAATCTCAACGGCCGTGACCGCTATATTTTTTTCAGCGCCGCACCGATCCGCAACAGCCAGGGGGAAATCATCGCCGTCATCGAAACCCTCGAGGACATCACCGATCGGCAGAAACGGCAACAGGAGATAGAGGTCTTCGCCCAAGTCACCACTTCGCTGCGGGCCGCGCGCAACCGGTCGGATATCCAGTCCATCACGCTCGAAAACGTTCAGGAATTGAGCCACGCCCAGGCCGTCTCCCTCCTCTTCTTCAAGGGAGCCGGCGAGGACCTGGTTATGGAGCAGGCGGGAGGATTGTGGGCCAAGGCAACCGGCCTGCAGTTGCAGGCCGGGAAGGGGATCGCCCGCCTGGCCCTGGAGGCCCGTCAACCGCAGGTGCATAAGCTCGTTGCCGGCGATGCGCGCATCGCCCGGCCCGACCTGATGCAGGATCTCGCCTATCTCGTCTGCATTCCCTTGATTGCCCACGAACAGGCCGTCGGGGCATTGTGTGCCGGCTTTGCAGGTCCGGTCCGGGAGCAGACCCTGCGCCAACTGGTGGTGATCGGCGATATCGCGGCCAGTGCCCTGCACCGCTCGCTGTTGAACGAGCAGACCGAACGCCAGTTGCAACGGCTGCTCGCCCTTCGCAATATCGATCTCGCCATCACCTCCAGTTTCGATCTTCGGCAGACTCTTGCCGTTTTTCTTGAACAGGCCTGCAGCCAGCTGCAGGCCGATGCGGCAGGCGTCCTTCTCTACCGGCCGGACAAGGGGGACCTGGAGTTTGCCGCTGGCCAGGGATTTCGGGCCCCACCGGAACGGGAGCAGCCCGTCACGGTAGGTGAGGCTTGGTACGCCCGAGTGGTCGAAGGCCGACGGCGTCTGACCCTGAACCGGCCTGCCCAGGGGGTAGACCTCCACGCCTCCCCCCTGGCCGCGGGGGAAGACTTCACCTTCTGCGTTGCCTTGCCGCTGGTGGCTCAGGGCCAGGTTCAGGGAGTGCTCGAGGTCTTCCACCGCGCCCCCCTGACACCGCCGGCGGAATGGTACGAGTTTCTCGAATCCCTGGGCACGCAGGCGGCCATCGCGATCGTCAAAGCCACCCTCTTCGAAAACCTGCAGCGCTCCAACATGCGTCTGCGACTGGCCTACGACACCACCATCGAAGGCTGGTCCCGGGCTCTCGACCTGCGCGACAAGGAAACTGAGGGCCACTCGGGCCGGGTTTCCGAGATGACTCTGCGGCTCGCCACGGTCATGGGCTTCGACCAGGAGCAGCTGGTGCACATCCGCCGCGGCGCCTTGCTCCACGATATCGGCAAGATGGGCATCCCGGACCGCATCCTGCTCAAGTCCGGACCGCTGACCGAGGGGGAATGGGAAATCATGCGCCAGCATCCCCGCTTCGGCTACGAATTACTGTCACCCATCGAACACTTGCGGCCGGCCCTCGATATTCCCTACTGTCACCACGAGAAGTGGGACGGCAGCGGCTATCCGCGCGGTCTCAAGGGGGAGCAGATCCCCCTGGCGGCCCGTGTTTTCGCCGTTGTCGACACCTGGGACGCCCTGCGTTCGGACCGCCCCTATCGTACCGGCTGGCCGCCGGAGAAGATTGCCTCCTACCTGCAGTCCAAGGGCGGCAGCGAATTCGACCCGGAGGTCGTCGCGGCCTTTTTGGCCCTCGACCCGGAATCCCTCCTCCGCCGCTAGCCCTTGCCAGGCTCAAAAGCCGGGGAGATGACAATACGGGTGCGGGTGAAGCAGTGGGGAGCAAGAGACTCGAGGGCGGTCGGTAGGAAGGGCCGGTTCCGGGTCGGTCAGCCCCGTTCACTGGCGCAGCAGCATCGATAGCACGGCCCGGGGCCGCGGCACGCCGCCGGAGAGATTACCCGGCACTGATCTGGAGCGCGGCTTCGATCTCCTGCCGCCCGACGCTGAAAAGAGCATCGAGGAAGGCCACCGCGAAGCTTCCCGGCCGGTCGCTGACGCGGATGGCCAGGTCGCCGCACAGGCCGTAGACGCCGAAGGCTGCAGCGGTCGCGGCCAGCAACTCGTCGCCGGCGACGGCACAGAAGGCTCCGGTCAGGGCCGACAGCCCGCAGCCCATGCCGGTCACCCGGGTCATCAGCGGCTGGCCATTGGCGATGCGATAGACGGCGGTGCCGTCGGTCACCAGGTCTCGCTCCCCGGATATGGCGATGATGCAGCCACGGGCGGCGGCCAGTTCCCGGGCCGCGGCGACCACCTCGGCGCCGAGCCCCACCGTCGAATCGACGCCGCGGGTGCGGACCTCGGCAGCGGCCAGCGACAATACCTCCGAGGCATTGCCCCGCAGCACCGTCACCCGGCACTCGGCCATGATCCGTCCCACCGCGGCGGTGCGCAGCCGGGTCGCCCCGGAGCCGACCGGGTCGAGAATCACCGGGATCCCTCGACGGTTGGCGGCCTGTCCGGCACGGATCATCGCTTCCAGCCAAGTCGGCTCGATGGTGCCGATGTTAAGCACCAGCGCCCCGGCAATCCCCGCCATTTCTTCCACTTCCTCGATGCAATGGGCCATGACCGGCGCCGCCCCGACGGCGAGCAGGGCGTTGGCCGAAGAATTCATGACCACGAAGTTGGTGATGTTGTGGACCAGCGGCGCGCTGGCGCGCAGTTTTTCGAGGAGGTCGGCACTGAAACGCTTCATGTCCATGGGCAGGATTTCTCCAGGAGGCGAGGGATAAGGGAGGAGCCGGAACGTCCGCATACGCCCGCCATTACTACACCCCTGCCGAAGGGCCGTCAAGGCTGCGGCCCATCTCCCCCCGCCCGGCCCCGGGTTGGGTATAATGGGCCAGGAAACCGGCGGTGCCTGCCGCCCCGCAACGAGGACATTGCCCATGAACCGGTTCCGCTCATCCCGCCTGCCGCTCGCCGCCGGGCTCTGCCTGCTGCTGGCGGCCTGCAGCGCCACCCTGCCGACGAAAGGCCCGATCCCCTCGCGGACCTACGATCTCGACCTCGGCAAGGACGCCCGCGGCTGGCAGCGCTCGGCCCTGGTCCACGTGCCGCCGGAACTGGGCACCGACCAACGACCGCTGCTGGTGGTCCTCCACGGCGCCTTCAGCACCGGTGCGGCGATGGAAAAGGAGACCGGCTTCAGCCGGCTCGCCGACACGGAGCGCTTCATCGTCACCTATCCCCAGGGGATCGGCATCTTCGGTCTGCTCCAGCACTGGAACGCCGGGTTCTGCTGCGGGCGGGCCGAGGCCAAGGGCTGGGACGACGTCGGCACTATCCTGCGCCTGCTCGCCACCCTTGAGGAGCGTCTGCCGGTGGACCCTTCGCGGATCTACCTGGTCGGCATGTCCAACGGCGGCATGCTCGCCTACCGCCTCGCCGCCGAGCACCCGGAGCGCTTCGCCGCCGTGGCGGTGATGGCCGGGGCGATCGGCAGCAGCGAGCAGGGGGTGGCCCCCTGGCGCCTGCCGCACCCTGCCCGGCCGGTGCCGGTTCTCATCCTCCATGGCCGCGCCGACCGGCACGTCCCCTACGACGGCGGGGTCAGTCCGGAAAAGGGAGGGGAGCGCAGCTACGACTCGGTAGCCGAGGCAGTCGACTTCTGGCGCCGCGCCGACGGCTGCAGCGACGCCCCACAGCGGGTTACCGGCACCCCGGAGGGTATCGAGGAGCTCGACTGGACCAACTGCCGCGCGGGAAGTGCCGTGACCCGCATCGCCCTCCCCGGCTGGGGGCACGCCTGGCCGGGGGCGGCGGCGATCGTCACCCTGCCCGCCGGCAATCCGCTGCACGGCTTCGACGGGGCTTCCCGCTGCTGGGTATTCCTGAGCCGGTTCCAGCTGCTGGCGCGGAGAGCCTCGCCATGATCGGCCGGTGCCTGCTGTTCGCCCTCGGCTGCTGGCTGGCCCTCGCCCTGCCGGCGTGGGCAGCCGCTCCCCCTGCGGGCAAGCTGATCCCCGAGCCGGTCTTCGGCGGCGAGTGCTTCCTGGTCGAACTGGGCCGGGATCACCCCGAGCGGCTGCTGCTGATCCACGGCGTCGGCGATGCAGCAGGTCGCAACTGGGACGCCATCCTCCCCGAACTGGCCCGGCACTACGACGTGCTGGTTCCCGACCTGCCGGGCTTCGGCCGCTCCACCAAGGCCAACCGGCTCTACTCCCCGAAGAACTACGCCGCCTTCATCGACTGGCTGCTGCGCCGCGAACCGGCCAAGCCGACCATTGTCGTCGGCCACTCCCTCGGCGGCGCCGTGGCGCTGGCCTACGCCGGCCGCTATGGCCAGGACCTGGCCGGGCTGGTGCTGGTCGACGCGGTCGGCGTACTGCACCGGGTGACCATCAGCAAGGACTTCTTCCAGAAATGCCTGCACCTGGACGGCCCCTTCTTCCCCGCAGAGTCGGAGAACTTCTTCAGGCGCATGGCGGGACGGCTGGTGGAGAAGCTCTCCCCGCCTGTCGTCGATCTCGACCAGGTCCTGGCCAGCGTAGCGTTGCGGGAGACGACCCTCGCCGGTGACCCCCAACGGATCGCCGGCCTGGCCTTGGCGCAGACCGACTTCACCCCGTACCTCGCCGGGGTCCGCACCCCGACCTGGCTCCTCTGGGGGGAGAAGGACACCGTTGCCCCGCGGCGCCTCGCGCTGTTGCTGCAGGGACTCCTCCCCCGCGCCGAGCTGCGCCTGCTCGCCGGCCTCGGCCATACGCCGATGGCGGAAAACCCGGGGATCTTCGCGCGGATCCTGGAGGCCGCCCTGACCACCCCGCCGCAGCCGCCACCGCGACCGACGCCGCCGGCCGGCGAGCTCATCGGTTCCTGCCGGGACCAGACCGGGGTGAACTTTACTGGCAACTACCGGCGCCTGGAAATCGACAATTGCCGGCAGGTGACTATCGCCGACGCCTACCTCAACGAAGCGGTCATCAACCGCTCACTGGTGACCATGACCAATACGGTAATCGCCGGCGGCAAGACCGGCCTCTCGATCCGCGCTTCCACTCTCCAGGCCACTGCGGTGGAGATCTCAGGGGAGACCGCGCTGGTTGCCGACCAGTCCCGTCTCGATCTCGCCGGGGTGCAGCTGACCGGCAGCCGGACGGCGGTGCGCGACGAACGGGAGTCATCGACCCTGGTCTTCTCGGTTTCGAAACTGCTCAGCGGCGGTCGGGTGCGGCCGATCCACCAAGTGGTGGTTCTCGCCCCAGGGGAAGAGCTGTAGCCGCGGGGCGGCGGGTCGGCGAGAAAACCGGCCGGGGACCCCGTGGCGGGGAACGGGAACGGTGATATAGTGAAAACAGGCGAAAAAGCGGCTCATTACGTTATGAGGAGCCGGGAAAGGAGCAAGACCATGATGCGGCACGAAGATTTCGAAGGGATCTGCCAGGCCATCGACACTGGTGCCGAAAAACGGGTCAAGCACATCGTCCTCCACCAGAGCGGGAAGGTAATCGCCTGCCGCCCCGACGACTTCCTCGAGGTCGAAGTGGACAACGGTGAGCACAAGACCTGGTCGAAGGACAACGTGACACTGCTGCAGTGACCCGGGCAAAAACCGCAACGGGGGATCTGCGGGAGAAAGAAGGCCGAGGCGTCGCGCCTTCCTCCTTGAGGTGGAGACCCCGGCTGCCCGGCCGGAGAGAACGCCATGTTCGAGAATGTCGACGTGCAGGAAGCGGTCAAGCGCTCCCTGCAGACTGAAAGGAATGCCCGCGATTTCTATCGCCTGGCCGCCAGCCACATGCGGGACGGCCGCGCCCGCAAGGCCTTTGAACTGCTGGCAGAGGAGGAAGCCGAGCATGCCCGGATGTTCTACGACATCTACCCCGGCGACGATATTCCTGACTTTGCGGCTTTCATGGCGATCGATGCGGCGCATGACACCGACTGGCTGACAGACCTGGAAAAAGCCCTGATGGACGGGCTCGAAGAACGGCGGGCGCTGGAACTGGCGATGGAGAAGGAGCTCAACCTCGAGGCGGCGTTGCGGACGATGGCTGACAAAATTGCCGATGAGCGGGTGCGCGAAGTCTTTCTCATGAACGCCGAATCGACCCACCAGCACTACGAATTGATCGAATCGGAATACGCCTACCTGATGGGGATGGTGCACGAAACCGATATCGACACCTACGTCCGGGAATAGCCGGGAGGCCCCTTGATGAAACCCCTGTTGTGGATCCTGACGGTAATCGTTCTCGCCGTTGCCGCCTTCCTCATCTGGCAGTCCTTTGCCCCGCCACCGGCGCCACCGCCGGCACCAGCGGTTGAACGCATCCCGGTCCCCCCGCAAGGCCCCGACACCGGCATTGCCCATCCCCTCACCACCGCGGCGCCGCCGGCCGGAGAGGCGGCCGCCGACCTCGGCCTCGACCAGCCCCTGCCGCCCCTGGACGAGAGTGACGGCCGGCTGCAGGAACTGCTTGGCCGGCTGCTCCCGGATCAGCACCTCTCCCGCTTCCTCGTCCTCGACCATATCATCCCCCGCTTCGTCCTGCTGGTCGACAGCCTGCCGCGCTCCGACCTGCCGGCCGGCCGCCTGCCGACCCGGCCGGTGGCAGGGCAATTCCTGACCACCGGCAGCGGCGATCAAATGGTCATCGACCCCGCCAACTTCCGCCGCTACACGCCGTGGATCAGCCTCGCCGAGAGCGCCGACCCGAAGCTGGTGGTGGGGGTTTACGTTTATCTCTATCCTCTCTTCCAGGAGGCCTATCGCGATCTCGGCTACCCGACCGGCTACTTCAATGACCGGCTCATCGAGGTCATCGATCACCTGCTGGCCACTCCCGAGGCGAGCGGCCCGCTGCGCCTGGTGCGGCCCAAAATCGTCTACCTCTTTGCCGATTCGCAACTCGAGGCTCGCTCCGCAGGGCAGAAGATCCTGCTGCGCATCGGCCCGCAGAACGCCGCCCGCGTCAAGGCGCTGTTGCGCAACTACCGCCGGGAGCTGGTCGCCGCGACCGCAGCGGGCCCTCTACCGGAACGTTGACCCGGATAGAGCGGCCGGCACAGCTTCGCCCCGCCGGTCTTCCCAGGGAAGAGGCGGCTGCGGATTTTGGTTTGCAATCCCTCCCCCGGCGAATAAAATCCCCGCATACGGCGCCGAGACCGCCGACCGACAACCAACCACGCTGGAGGAAAGGAGCCCTGATGATCCGCCTCACCACTCCCCGCATCCTGAGTCTCGCCCTGGTCACAGCCTGCTGTCTGCTCGTCGCTGGCTGTGGCCAGCGCCAAGCAAGTGAACCGGGAACTGCCTCGAAGTCCGCCGCGCCGGCGGCGAAGGTTTACAAGTGGAAGCTGGCCATGACCTGGCCGAGCAATTTTCCGATCTTCAGTGACGCGGTCAACCACTTCGCCGAGAGTGTCAGGACCATGTCCAATGGCCAGCTGGTCATCCAGGTCGACTCGGCCAGCAAGACCAAGGCGCCCTTCGGCGTTCTCGACATGGTCAACGCCGGCCAGTACCAGATGGGGCACACCGCCTCCTACTACTGGAAGGGGATCGAGCCGAGCACCATATTCTTCACCACCATGCCCTTCGGCATGACCGCCCCCGAGCAGTACGCCTGGTTCTACTACGGCGGCGGCATGGAGCTGATGCAGAAGGTCTACGCCAAGCATGGCGTCTATTCTTTCCCGGGCGGCAACACCGGGGTGCAGATGGGCGGCTGGTTTCACAAGGAGATCAAGAGCCTCGACGACCTCAAGGGGCTGAAGATGCGCATTCCCGGCTTCGCCGGCGAAGTCCTCTCCCAGCTCGGCGTGGTCGTCACCAACATCGCCCCGGGCGAGCTCTACACTTCGCTGGAACGGGGCAACATCGACGCCCTGGAATGGGTCGGCCCGGCCCTCGACCTGAAGATGGGATTCCAGAAGATCGCCCCCTACTACTACACCGGCTGGCACGAACCGGCGGGCGAACTGCAGTTCCTGGTCAACCGCAAGGCCTTCGACGAGCTGCCGAAGAACCTCCAGGAGATCCTGGTCACGGCCATGAAGGCCGAGGCCCTCGATTCCTACGCCCACATGTACAACGACAACGCCATCGGCCTGGCGTCGCTGCGCACCGACTATCCCGAGGTCAAGGTCAAGACCTTCCCCCCGGCGATCCTCGACGCCCTGAAAAAGGCCAATCAGCGCCTGCTTGACGAAACCGCTGCCAAGGACCCGCTGTTCAAGGAGGTTCTCGATTCCCAGCGCGCCTACCTGGCCAAGGTCCGGCCTTGGTCGATGATTTCGGACTATACCTACCTGAAGGACAACCAGGAAAACTGAAGCACCTCCTTTGAAAACAGGGAAGCCGGGAAAGGGTTCATCAGCACCCTTTCCCGGCTTCCCTGTTTCGCCCCCTGAAATCCTCGCGGCGTCAGGCACCTTTTTTCTCGGGGCTAGCCGCCGCTTTCCTACCCCTACCGGCAAGGGTGTTCCGGCCCGCTGTCAGCCGTAGATCTTGACGGCGCGGTCGATCGCGGGGCCGGCCTTGGCAAGATCCGCAGGCACCATCACCGGATGGAACTCGAGGCTCGCATTGAAGGCCAGAAACCAGGGCTCGGCGATGGCGGGAATCTGGGAGGTATCCTCCATTTCTAAGAAAATGAATCCTGTCCGCTGACCCTTATCGGAGGCGAAATAGGCAGCTTCCGGCTTCAGTTCGGCAAGAATGGTCTCGACGGTTTTGCCCAGTTTTCCGGCCCTGGCCGCGGCATTGCCCGCTTCGACGGGGATATTGACCTTGAGCATGAATCTCATCGCTGCTCTCCTCAGGAATGGGTGATCCGGGCATGGGCCGGTGGCCCTCCGCTTACCTGCCTGCTTCGCCACTCCGTGAGGGCCCGGCCCGCCTTCAAGGCCAGTCTATGCCCTTTCCATCCTTCCAGTAAAGCAGGGCCGCCCCCTCATGCTGACGAAGGCAGAACTTGGCCCTGAACCCTTTCTCTGAATTGCCTGGCCTCAGGAATTACCCCCATTGTCCTTCTCCTCTCCCCGCCTGCTTACCCACCAGCGGCAAACCGCATCCGCACCCAGGCCGGCCAGAAAACCCCAGGCCATGTTGCTCCCCAGCGAGACCACCAGGGTGACGCCCAGGGGCCAGAGATCCACCCCCCAGCGCACGTCCCGGGCGAAGCGGGTCAGCTCGATGCCGACCAGGAACATCATGGCGCCGACGATGGCCAGCGGAAAGGCGGCAAAGATGCCGGCGATGGACCCGGCCAGGAACAGGCCCATGGTGATCTCCAGCAGCCCCTCGAGGATGTTGGCCCCGCCGGTCCGGGCACCGAAAAAGTACTGCCCCGCCAGTCCTCCGGCGCCGTGGCACATGGGCATGCCGCCGAAAAAGGGGGTGACGAGATTGATGATCCCCATGTTGAAGGAGAGCCGTTTTTCACTGACCGGCTGCTCCGGCCAGTACTCGCGGATGAGAACCGCGGTGGCGACCACCGCGTTGGTGGCGGTCAGCGGCAACTGGGAGACGCCGGCCAGCAGGAAGGTCTGCCACGACTCGTGGAGGGAAAAGCCGGTCACTGGAGGCAGGGCGAAGCCCGGCGGCGCCAGCTGCTGGAAATGCCCCTGAAGGAACATCATCACCACCCCGAGCCCCATCAGCACCAGGGCCGCGGGGGCGCGGGGGGACTGGCGCAGCAGCAGGACGATGAGAATCGAGACTAGGCCGAGCGCCCAGCCGGTGGAGATCATCTTCAGCGCCTGCGCCGCCAGCAGCACGCCCAGGGCCACTTGGATGCCGCGGATCACAGACCTCGGGGTCAGCCGGGCCACCCACCCCATCAGCCCGGTGGCGGCGAACAGCAGCCAACAGATGCCCATGGCAAAGCCCGAAGCGTAGACCATGGAGGGGGTCCACTGCTGGGCGATGGCGACCACTGCCAGCACCTTCATCGGTTCCACCGGCATCGGCAGCCGGTAGAACAGGCCGGTGAAGATGTTGGTCAGTCCCATCATCACCAGCAGCCCGGCGGGGTTCAGACCGCAGACCACGATGTAGCCGATGGCCAGCGGGAAGAGGGTGCCAAAATCCCCCATGGCGCCGGAGAGTTCCCGCAGGTTGAATTCGAAGGAACCGATTTTCACCGCCCTGTTACCCTCCTTTAGGTTCGATTTTCGGCTACCGAAATCGCAAGGTAATTACGGCAAATGAGATCGGTGCGAACAGTCTCCCCAAGTGGAAATCCGTCATACTCCCCACTCAGGCAAAAACAACCGCCCGCCGTATTCGATTCCGGTCGGACGGCTCGAATTCAGGTACCCTGGTTCGGCCCCATCCCAGGGCGGTTTCAAGTTCGAAGTGCAACAGGTTTTAGGATGCGTGCATAGTATTCGCGAAAGTCGAAGTCTGGCAGAAAAATTTCCGCCGGGCACTTCCAGCCAAGGCTTTTCCTCGGCCTGGCGTTGAGTTTCAAGGCTATCTGGTCAAGCTCCTCCTGGGAGAACACCGAAAGATCCGTACTCTTTGGGAGATACTGGCGCAGAAGACCATTGGTGTTTTCGTTGATTCCTCGCTGCCAGGGACTATGGGGATCGGCAAAGTAAACCTTGATCCCGGTCTTCTCCGACAGCGTCTCATGACAGGCCATTTCTTTGCCTTGGTCGTAGGTCATACTTAACCGCCGTTGGGCTTCGATCCGGTTGAGAACATAGCTGAACCCCTTCTGGGCTGACTCGGCACTGGCATTGTCGACTTTGGCCAGAGTCACGAACAGACTGGTTCTCTCCACCAGCGTCCCCACGGCGGAAGCATTGCGAGCCCCTTTTATAAGGTCGCCCTCCCAATGGCCAGGAACCAATCGTTCGTCCACCTCGGCGGGACGCTCATGGATGCTGAGCATATTGGGAATACTGCCCCGACGATCTTCGCCACGGGTGCGCGGCCGGCGCTTTTTGCGGGATTGCCGCAGCAGGGAAATAATCTCCTTGCGCAGTTCACCACGTGGCATGGCATAGATTGCCGTGTAGATGGTTTCATGACTGATCTGGAACTGAGGTTCTGCGGGGTGCATGCGCTTCAGTGTAGCAGAAACCTGCTCCGGCGAATTCCCCGTTCCCAAGAGCGAAACAACCTCCTCCCAGAGAGCTTCGCCAGGGATGAGCCGCTTGGCCTTTCGCGGCTGGTGTGCCAGTTCTCTGGCGCGTTGTTCGGCACGTGAGGCACGATAGCCGCCTGCCACGGGTCGCCGCCCCCGCCGCCCTGCTCGGGAAGACGGGGGCTCCCAGTCGTTCCGGTGCAACTC
Source organism: uncultured delta proteobacterium (assembly GCA_963806685.1). Lineage (GTDB taxonomy): Bacteria > Desulfobacterota > Desulfuromonadia > Desulfuromonadales > DDH964 > DDH964. The sequence continues at coordinate 98,778 of CAWDZB010000013.1, read as the reverse complement.
GCGGCTTACGGTGCCCACGGAACGGTTCAAACTCCGGGCGATGGCGCGCAGGGAATGTCCCTGCTCCAGTCCCACTTGAATCACTGCCCGCTCTGTACCATCCAGATGCTTGTAGGGTTTTTCCATCGCAACACTTTAACTCCTCAAAGTGTTGCACTTCAATTTTGAGCCCGGCCTGCCATAAATTCCGAAAGTGACCGCCGATTACCAATTATCTCACCCTGACCAGAGGATGAGGGAGTATAGGTGTCTGGTCCCCGCTCACTCCAGAAATGATAAAACCTCCGGTTCTCCCTGCAAGAACAAAAATCAGGGCCGGGTAACGGCGCTGGCATGATGAAAATTTTTTGCGGTCGTTCTCCGCAGGAACCTCCGGTAGCGGAGGCTCAGACGAGGGAATCTTGGCGCCGTGGAAGGCCAGCAATAGCTCCCCTTTCTCCCCTACCGGTTCCCTTACAACCACCCCTACACCCCCCAGTCGCAAACCGCAGTCCAAACCGTCCCTGACACAAAAAATTGCCCTGAGCAAAATTTGGTCTGACCAGTTGGTCGGCAGTGGGCCCCAGGTCTGGGGTATTTTTGCCCACTCTCTCATTAGAATGGCGGTTTCATTGGCTTTCGAATCCAGAGGAAGTTTGCCACGACGGGGTAGAATTCCCCATATTTCGAGCTGGGAAAAAGCCAAAGCTGCCCGCCGGCCTATTGAAATTAGGCTTCCAACCTATTGATTTTACATGGGTGCCGTGTCGGCCCCAGCGACCCTCCCGTATACGCAGCTGGCCCGCCTTTTGCTCATTGCCCTGAATTGCTCAACCCCACGTAACACACTGCAAAGGGATATCGCCGTGACTTCTTCCAAGATCGTTCTCTCCCGCCAGACCTTAAATCCCGCCCTTACCGCCAAGCTCAAAAAGCTGACCGGGACCTCGATCCGCAGCTGCATGCAGTGCGGCAAGTGCTCGGCCGGCTGCCCGATGGCCGGCTTCATGGAACATCCGCCCAGCCGGACCCTGCGCCTGCTGCAGCTGGGGCAGCTCCCCCAGGTCCTCGCCGGGCGCTCCATCTGGCACTGCGCATCCTGCGAGACCTGCACCACCCGCTGCCCCAACGGGGTCGATTTGGCCGCGATCATGGACGCCCTGCGCAAGCTGTGGTGGGACGAGCAGGGACGCTCCGAGGAGAAGCAGGTGCAGCTCGCCAGCCGGCTCTTTCTCGACAACATCCGCCGTTACGGCCGCCAGCACGAGATGCGCCTGGGCGCCCTGTTCAACCTGAAAAGCGGCAAGCTGTTCAAGGACCTCGCCCTGGGACCCAAGCTGATGGCCCGCGGCAAGCTCAAGCTGACCCAGGAAAAGAACCGCAACCTCGCCGAGATCGAACAGATCTTCGCCCGGATCGAGAAGATGCGGCAGAAAGGAAATACCCCGTGAGCAGCACCAATACCGCCCTCAACTACGGCTACTACCCCGGCTGTTCCCTGCACGCCTCGGCCCGGGAGTACGACCAGTCGACTCGCGGCCTGTTCGGCGCCCTCGGCATCGGTCTCAACGAGGTACCCGACTGGCTCTGCTGCGGCGCGACGCCGGCCCACAACGTCGACCAGCTCCTCTCCCTTTCCCTTTCCGCCAAGAACCTGACCCTGGCCGAAAAGGTGCCGGGGGACCTGGCGGTGGCCTGCGCCGCCTGCTTTTCGCGGCTGAAGACCACCCAGCACGAGCTGAAAGACGACGCGGACAAGCGCAGCCAGGTCGGCCGGGCCATCGACGGCCCGGTGCCGCTGGCGAAGAAGGTCAAGCACCTGCTGGAGATTCTCGATTCCGACTTCGGCCTGGAGCGGCTGCAACAGGCGGTGAAAAAGCCCCTGTCCGGCCTCAAGGTCGCCTGCTACTACGGCTGCCTGCTCACCCGGCCGCCGGGCGTGCCCCAGCTCGACGATGCCGAGGCGCCGACCATCATGGAGCGGGTCATCGAGGCCGCCGGGGCGCAGACCGTGGCCTGGAGCCACCGCCTGGAGTGCTGCGGGGCCGGCTTCACCCTGTCCCGTCCCGAGGTGATCCTCAAACTCACCGGCGACATCCTCGCCGCCGCCAAGGCGGACGGCGCCGACTGCCTGATGGTCGCCTGCCCCCTGTGCCAGGGGAACCTCGACCTGCGCCAGCAGGCAGTGGAGCAGGCGAGCGGCACCCAATTCGGTCTGCCCGCCCTCTATCTCACCCAGCTGCTGGGTCTGGCGGTGGGGGTCCCCGCCGGCCAGCTCGGCCTCGACGGTCTGCTGGTCAGCCCGCAGGAACTGCTGCGGGAAAAAGGTCTGCTGTAACATAACAGATTCGCCCCTAGAAGGAAAAAACAATATGTCCAGAATCGGTGTTTTTGTCTGTCACTGCGGGGAGAACATCTCCCGCACCGTCGACGTGGAGCAGGTGGCGGCGGCCGCCGCCAAGCTGCCCGGCGTCGCCTTCGCCACGGACTACAAGTACATGTGCTCCGACCCTGGGCAGAGCCTGCTCAAGAAGGCGGTCACCGAGCATCAACTCGATGGGATCGTGGTGGCGGCCTGTTCGCCGCGCATGCACGAGAAGACCTTCCGCAATGCCGCCAAGGCTGCGGGGCTCAACCCCTACCTGTGCGAGATGGCCAACATCCGCGAGCACTGCTCCTGGGTGCACGAGGACCGCGCCGAGGCGACGGCCAAGGCCAAGGACATCGTGCAGATGATGGTGGCGCGGGTGAAAAAGGCCAACAAGCTCGCCGACATCACAGTCCCGGTGACCAAGCGGGCGCTGGTCATCGGCGGCGGCATTGCCGGCATCCAGGCGGCCCTCGACATCGCCGACGCCGGCCACCAGGTGGTGCTGGTGGAGCGCGAGCCCTCCCTGGGCGGGCACATGGCGATGCTCTCCGAGACCTTTCCGACCCTCGACTGCTCCCAGTGCATCATGACGCCGAAGATGGTCGACGTCGCCAACCATCCCAACATCGCCCTCTACACCTACGCCGAGGTGGAGAACGTCGAGGGGTACATCGGCAACTTCCAGGTGACGGTGCGCAAGAAGGCCCGTTCGGTGGACGAGGACAAATGCACCGGCTGCGGCATCTGCAGCGCCAAGTGCCCGCAGAAGAAAATCCCCAACGCCTTCGACCGCGACCTCGGCACGCGCGCGGCGATCTACGTCCCCTTCCCCCAGGCCGTCCCCAACACCCCGGTGATCGACCGCGACAACTGCACCTGGTTCAAGAGCGGCAAGTGCGGCGTCTGCAAGAAGGTCTGCGGCCCCGGCGCCGTCGACTACGAGCAGCAGGACGAGCTGATTGTCGAGCCCATCGGGGCCATCGTCGTCGCCACCGGCTTTAAGCTCTACGACATCGGCCGCAAGCCGGAGGACTCCCCCTACAAGGGGTATGGCGAGTTCGGCTACGGCACCATCCCAGACGTCATCGACGGCCTCACCTTCGAACGCCTCGCCAGTGCCTCCGGCCCCACCGGCGGTGCCATCCGCCGCCCCTCCGACGGCAAGGAGCCCAAGGAGGTGGTCTTCATCCAGTGCGTCGGATCGCGGGCGCGGGAGAAGGGGATTTCCTACTGCTCGAAGATCTGCTGCATGTACACCGCGAAGCACACCATGCTCTACAAGCACAAGGTGCACGACGGCCAGGCCTACGTCTTCTTCATGGACGCGCGGACCCCGGGCAAGAACTACGACGAGTTCTGGCGCCGCGCCGTCGAGGAGGAAGAGGCTGCCTACATCCGCGGCATGGTCTCGCGCCTCTACCAGAAGGGGGACAAGGTGGTGGTGGTCGGCAGCGACGTGCTGACCGGTTCGCAGGTGGAGATCGAGGCCGACCTGGTGGTGCTGGCGACCGCCGTGCAGGCTAGAGACGGCGCCGATAGCCTGGCGCAGAAGCTCGGCATCTCCTACGACAAGTACAACTTCTACAGCGAGGCCCACGCCAAGCTCAAACCGGTCGAATGCGCCACCGCCGGCATCTACCTGGCCGGCGCCTGCCAGGGACCCAAGGACATCCCCGAGACCGTCTCCCAGGCCTCGGCCGCCGCGGCCAAGGTGATGACCCTCTTCGCCAAGGAGCAGCTGGAGCGCGATCCCATGGTCGCCCGGGTCAACGAAGCCACCTGCACCGCCTGCTTCGCCTGCCGCAAGGTCTGCCCCTACGGCGCGGTGGAGATCAAGGAGCTGCGCGACCGCCAGGGGAACCTGGTGCGCGTCGTCGCCCACGTCAACCCCGGGGTCTGCGGCGGCTGCGGCACCTGCCAGGCCACCTGCCCCTCCAAGACCGTCGAGTTGGACGGGTATACGGACGAGCAGATCCTGGCAATGATCGAAAGTTTGTAAAAATCCGAGGGTATTCTGGTTCCCCTCTCCCCTGGGGAGAGGGTGCCCGAAGGGCGGGTGAGGGGATGGTCACATCGCCCCCTCCCCCTAGCCCTCTCCCTCAGGGAGAGGGAACTTTAAAGGACAAACGCATGCATCCAGCACCTCAGAAACACGACTTCGAGCCGAAAATCGTCGCTTTCGTCTGCACCTGGTGCACCTACGCCGGGGCCGACCTGGCCGGTACCAGCCGCCTGCAATACCCCTCCAACGTGCGGGTAGTGAAGTTCCCATGCACCGGCCGCATCGATCCGGTCTTCATCCTGCGCGCCTTCCAGAAGGGGGCCGACGGGGTGCTGGTCTCGGGCTGTCACCCGGGCGATTGCCACTACATGGCCGGCAACTTCCACGCCCGGCGCCGCTTCGCCGCCTTTCGCAAACTGCTCGAATTCATCGGCGTCGACTTGGAGCGCCTGGAGTTCTCCTGGGTTTCTGCCGCCGAGGGGGGCAAGTGGGTGGAGGTGGTCTCGGGGCTGACCGAGCGAGTGCGAGAAATGGGGCCAATGCCCGAGTTCAAGGAACTGGAATTGGAAGAGCACTGGTCCGGGGCGCTCAATGACCCGGCCCTGGTCGAGACTTTTCAAAGCATCTAGAGGAAATGAGCTGATGATGAACACCGCAAAAAAAATCGCTGTGCCGGCCAGCCGCGAGGAGAGCTACGCCGCAGCCACCGAGGAAATCCGCGCCGCCGCGGTTCACCTGCTCGAAGCGGGGACGGTGGCGGCGGTGGTCGGCTACCGCGCGGGGCGACGGAAGGGAACGGCGCTGCCGTTCATCGCTACCACGGCCGAGCAGGCGGCGGAGCTGATCTTCTCCCCCGGCTGCCACCACAACCTCGCCCTCTACCTCAGCCGCAAGAAGAAAGAGGTGCGCAAACTTGGGCGTCTGGCGGTGGTGGTCAAGGGGTGCGACCAGCGCGCGGTAGCCGCCCTGATCAGCGAAAACCAGCTGCAAAGCGAAGAGGTGGTGCTGGTCGGAGTCGCCTGTGCCGGGGTCACGGAAAGCCAGGGACTGGACGAAGGACAGCTTCTTGCCAAATGCCGGCAGTGCCGGGTGCAGTTCCCCGAAGGAGCCGACCAGGTGGTGGGTAGCCTACCAGAACCGGTTGAAACTCCGGCCACCTTAACCGACGAGCTTGCCCGCCTCGAGGCCCTGAGCCCGGCGGAGCGCTGGAGCTTCTGGAAAGAGCATTTCTCCCGCTGCACCCGCTGCTATGCCTGTCGCCAGGTCTGTCCCCTCTGTTACTGCGAGCAGTGCCTGTGCGATCGCAACCGCCCCCAGGCGGTGGAGAGCACCCCACGCCCTGCCGGGAACATGGCCTGGCACATCCTGCGCGCCATGCACCTGGCCGGCCGCTGCGCCGGCTGCGCCGAGTGTGAGCGAAGCTGCCCCATGGAAATCCCCCTGCACCTGCTCAACCGCAAGATGGCCAAGGAGCTCAAGGAGCTCTTCGACCATGAGGCGGGCCTGGTACCGGTGGAGAGGGGACCGCTCCACCGCTACCGGGAAGACGACGACCAGTCCTTCATCAAATAGACTTTTACTGCAATCTGGAAAGTCAACGCACAGGGATGAAGGAAATTTAATGGATGGGGGCGAAAGCAAGCTTTCAGGAACTGGTTGTCGAGATTTGAGTTTTTAGACTTATCCCCCTCAGCCCTTTCATCCCTGTTTGAAAATGTTTGTTGCATCAGGATCCTCAACTGGATTTCCCTTTGATTTTTGCGGGGCGAGCTCTTTCTCTCCCCGACAAGGAAGCGCCTCATGTCGAAAACGATTTCCGAAAAGAACCTGCGTACCCTCATCGACACCCTGATCGAGCAGAAGCGGCGGGTCGTCGGCCCCAGGGCCGAGGGCCCGGTCACCCTCTATGCCCCGCTTGGCAAGGGCGAAGAGCTGGTCCTCGACGAGCTGCCGCGGCGCTCGGCCAAGGAGAGCTTCTTCCCGCTGTGCGAAACCATCCTCACCTACGGCAAGGAGGAGCAAGGGACGGCGGTCGACGATATCGATCCGGCCCGCTTCCCCGAAACGGTGCTGATCGGCGCCCGCCCCTGCGACGCGGCCGGCGCACCGGTGCTCGATGCCGTCTTCTCCTGGGACTACGACGATCCCTTCTTTCTGGAGCGCCGAAAAAAGACCACGGTCATCGGCCTGGCCTGCACCTCGGCCGACGATGCCTGCTTCTGCACCGCGGTGGGGCTGTCGCCCGGCGACCCCAAGGGTTCCGACCTCTTCCTCACCCCCCTGCAATGGGGCAACTTTGCCTGTACCGCGCACAGCGAAAAGGGCAAGGCGCTGCTCGCAGCCCACGCCGAACTCTTTACCGAGCAGGAGGCTGCCAAGCCCCTCCCATTGACCGAACCGGCGGCCAAGGCGCTGGACCTGGAAGGGATCAGGGGCTGGCTCGACAGCCACTTCGAGGATCCGCTGTGGGCGGAGATCGCCGCGCGCTGCGCCGGCTGCGGCACCTGTGCCTTCCTCTGCCCGGTCTGCCACTGTTTCGACATCGTCGACGAAGGCAGCGCCGAATGCGGTACCCGGCGCAAGAGTTGGGATGCCTGCGGCTTCGGCAAGTTCACCAACCACGCCTCCGGCCACAATCCCCGGGACGTCCAGCCCCAGCGTTACCGTAACCGGGTCATGCACAAGTTCAAGTACTACCGAGACAAGTTCGGCCAGACCCTGTGCACCGGCTGCGGTCGCTGCGTCCGCCACTGCCCGGCGGGGATCGACCTGGTCGAGGTTTTAGAAACGATTGAAAAGCAGGAACAAGGTTCAAGGAAAAAGATTCAAGGTTGAGGCAAAACCTTGATCCTCGAACCTCGGGACCTTGGACTCGGGACCCGGGACTGTAACCTTGCACCTTGCACCACAAACCTAAACAGGATTTGCCCCTATGTGTGACACCAGTAAAAATATCTACCTGCCCCACCTCGCCACCATCGCCGAAATTACCCAGGAGACCTCGGATATCCGCAGTCTCAAGCTGGTCTTCCAGGACGAACAGGTGCGGGAGAACTTCAGCTTCCGGGCCGGCCAGTTCGCCGAGTACTCGGCCTTCGGCGCCGGTGAGTCGACCTTCTGCATCGCCTCCTCCCCGACCCGCCAGGGGTACATCGAGTGCTGCTTCCGGGCTGTGGGCCGGGTGACCGGGGCGCTGCGCTCACTAGAGGTCGGCGACACCGTCGGGGTGCGCGGCCCCTACGGCAACTCCTTTCCCCTCGAACAGTTCTACGGCAAGAACCTGGTCTTCGTCGCCGGCGGCATCGCCCTCCCCCCCCTGCGCACGGTGATCTGGAACTGCCTCGACCTGCGCGACAAGTTCGGCGACATCACCATCGTCTATGGCGCCCGTACCGAGGCCGACCTGGTCTACAAACGCGAGCTGCAGGAGTGGCAGGAACGTCCCGACGTGCGCCTGGTGAAGACCGTCGACCCCGGCGGCGCCGAGCCCGATTGGGACGGCGAGGTCGGCTTCGTCCCGACCATCCTCGAGCAGGCGGCCCCCGCCGCCGACAATACCATTGCCCTGGTCTGCGGCCCGCCGGTGATGATCAAGTTCACCCTGCCGGTACTGGAAAAGCTCGGCTTCTCCGACGAGGCGATCTACACCACCTTGGAGAACCGCATGAAGTGCGGCATTGGAAAATGCGGCCGCTGCAACGTCGGCAACGTCTACGTCTGCAAGGACGGGCCGGTCTTTACTGCCGCGCAGGTCAAAGCCATGCCGCAGGAGTTCTGAGGCACAGCGTCGGGAAAATTCCGGGACATCACCCGTTGCTCTATAAGGTAATTCCTAGCCAAACCGGACCAAAAGAGGTCGTATTTCTTGGATACTAATCGCCTTTAACTTGTTGATAATAATCGGCTCTAAGTCCTCTGTGCGATGATTAAACCGGTAGCAAATTTCTCCCAGGTAAAGATGGAAAAATTTGCGGGGTACTCCACGGTAAGGAGTCAGCCAGTTTTTCGCATAGGACCAGAACCCTTCGATGCCGTTAACGTGGTCACGTCCCTTAGGGCGACCCTGCTCTTTTCGGATGACAACATGGCTGCCTCGCAACCGTAAGGTTGCATAGGCTTGCCACTCGTCGGTGTAGTACAACGAACCAGGCAAAGTGTGCTCCTGGATCTGTCTCATGACCTCGTTCCGATTGTGTGCTGCAATCGGAGACGCCTTTACCGTACCGTTGCGTTGGATGAGGCCAAAGACGATTACCTTGCCGGCGGCGCCCCAGCCACGTTTGCCCTTGCGATGCCCGCCAAAGGTGGTTTCGTCGCATTCGATGGCTCCTGCAAAGGCTTCGCGAAGTTGTTCTTCGTGAGCACAACAGGCACGGATTAGACGGTAAAATCTCTCTTTGGCGGAACTACTGGCATCGTCCCGGAAACGTTGGCGATAAACTGGAACACCAAAGGCAAACCGCTCAACCAGACGACGCTTTGTCGGTTCTGAAAGACGGCTAGAGTCCCAGACCGATGTCCAACTATATCGATGCCCACAGGCCCGGCACTTAAACCGTCCGTCGGAGAGTTTATAAGCCCACTTTCGTTCACATTCCGGGCACTGTCTCATCGCCAAACCAGTCTACCATTAGTCCGGTTTGGCTAGGAATTACCTGTTGAGTGCCAGGACATCGCTAACGGATTTTAGTGCCACAACATCGCTGACACTCAACACGGTTTATCTGAGTTTGTAGTCAAATTCCTCGACCTGGGTTTTGTCCAGGTAGAGCCTCAACTTCTGTTCTTTGACATCGATAGTAGCCACCACGTATTCGAGCTTCAGTTCCGGTGGAACGGAAAAGAGTTCACCAAGGATGTTGATCTTGAGATCACTGCGGATCAGACGCACCAAATGGTAACGACCGGTCTCTGGCTTTTTTAAACCCTGCTGGGGGATGTCCTCCGGATTTGGGAACCTCAGCATTGCCTTGCTCGCAGAAAGTGCCTTGATGGGTGTTTTGCCGCCGAGCTTGCTGTAGCGGTAAGAGCTGTTATGTCGCTGCTCAAAGGCCATCGTTCCAACGCGCAACTCGTCGGCCGAAGTCATCATCACCTTGCCGAGGAATTTCTGTTGGTAGTGATCATTGAACTGCTCGATTGTTCCATTGCGCCAGGGTTCGGCCATGGGAACAAACCAGGGTTCGACATCATGGTGCAGGCAAAGCCGAACAAACTGGCTCAATGCTCGCGGATACCTTGGGCTGCCAAGGAAAGCCATAGCGTTATCGACCTGGAGGTTGTCCGGTATTCCCAGCCGCGACCAGATGGCCCAAGTGCCCTCCAGAACGTCTTGTCCGGACTTGGAGAGCGAGGAGTGCAGCCCACAGCGTGCTGTTGCCGTATCGATCACGTTGAGCCCGTAGAAACGGATCGGTCCGGTCAAATAACATGGACCAACCAGATCCATCTGATGAGTTTGGTTCGGCAGCAACGCCGGAAGTTTGGGATAAGGCGTTCCCTTCGGCTCATATCTGCCGGTTCTGCGATGAGTCAAATCATTGCGCTTGAGAATCCGATTGATTGTGCGCAGTGAAGGCAGCGGTGATACGCCAAGATCTTCCAGCTCCCAGCGAATGGCCTGCGCCCCACAGAACAGATCCTGATTGTAGAGATTCGAGCGCACAAGCTTGACGATCTCCTCAATCTCGGCCGGTGTGCGACCTGGCGTTGATAGCGGTCTGCGAGAACGATCTTCAAACCACAAGGGATCGTCTTCGCTGTGTCGCTTAACCCATTTGTAGAGCCAGAATTTTGATTTGCCGAGGGAAGCGCAAATTGACTCAGGGCTTTCACCTGCCTTGAAACGTTGAACAGCCAGAACTCGGTACTTCTTGCTTTCATCGTCCATGAACACCTCCAGATGGAATTAGGTGTCCACAGATTTACGTGACTACTATTCGATTGTCAGAGAACAATTGTTATCGATGTACTGGCACATTTTTCAGTAATCGATGTTGTGGCACTCAACAATTACCCTCTATAAAAGCCGAACGGCCCGCCTGATCTTCAGGCGGGCCGTTCGGCTTCGGTTTGCAGGGAGAGCATTTCCAGTTCCCGTTAGGTTGGATTCTCGGCCGAAAAGGTTTTCCTTTGAAAAATGGGTGCTAAAGGGGGTTTAAAGTCGGCGGGTCTCGTCCCGCCGGACGAGTTACTTTTCTAATTCGGCTTAGAAAAGTAACCAAAAGAGCCCGGGCTGCCGCCGGCATGGGGACGCGGCGGGCGCGGCTCACTGACGATCTGTGGCGAAGCTGAGGAGCGGCGCGTCTTCGTTGGCTCCATCTTCGCAGGGCGGTGGTTGTTCCGGTATGCGGTCAAGCGGAGCGAACACAGTCGCTGTAAGGTTTTAAAAGCTTTTAAACACCAGTGCCTCTGACCGCGCAGAACGAAAACGGGTGGCCGCAGGCGGACCGAGACCCGTGATCGACACCACGATCGTCGCCACGAAGACCCGGCGGTGTCGGTTGCCGACGTGGGAGATCGCGAGCACCGAAACCCCGCGAACGCATGCCCCCCGCAGGGGAAGGCGCTTTTTCTTATGTGACCATCTGTCAAGTCAATATGTGCAATGAACCCTTCTCGGGGGCAACCCTTCAAGAAGTTGCCTTTTCTTATTCGCGCCGCTTACACGCCAAGTACCGATCCGGTACCCAGAAGAGAAGGTTCGCCATTTGCTTAACGCCACCTGTGTGGCCAAGAAACGCTCGCGACTTAACTTTTGTATTTCAGACCCTTGTTGCTACCATACGATAAGGCCGCTGCTCCACCATGAGACGCCAGAGAATGATAGCTAATCGGCGGGCAACCGCAGCAATGGCTTTCTGGGGCAAACCCGTTCGAGCAAGCAACCGGTTGTACAGGCCGGCAGCGAAAGGATCCTTGGTTTTCCATATCCAGGCGGCCTCGATCAGAAGGCTTCGCAGCCGGGTTTGTCCTACAGGAACCAAACGACCGGAGGGTGTTCGCTCCCCGCTATGCCGAACCACCGGTGCCAAACCAAGGTAGCTGGCTACTTCTTCGGCGCGGTTAAAACGCTGCGGGCGGTAGAGTTCGAGCGCAAAGGTTGTTGCCACCGTTGGGCCAACGCCCGGAACGGATTGCAGATAGGAAACACTTTGGCATTGCTCCGTTGTCGTGACCATCTGCCGCAGGTGTTGATCTATCGTGCGCAGCTCGGTTTGGTGAAATGTCAGCTCGCGCAGGTAGCTCTCCATCGTCAAGTGCGCTGTTGGCTCCAAAGGCAAGTGGCTCAACACTTCCGGAGCATTGTTGTGCCAATGGGTTACCTCAATGGGTTCCGGAACCCCAAGAAATAACAGCATGCTCTTGATTCTCTGCTTGCTGCGTCGAACCGAGTCGACCAAGGTATGCCGCCGGCGCAGTAATGAACGGCGAGCTTCCTCTTCCGGCGTTGGTACGGCAATCGGCCTGAGCATCCCTTTGGCAGCGTAATCGGCCAGCTTGACACAGTCTAGGCGATCACATTTGGCGCCTGCTGTAACAGACCGGGGGATACGGCTTGCGGCGGCAACAATCACCGGAATATGGGCCCGTTCGAGAGTCCTTGCCAGGACAAAACCTGTTGGCCCGCTTTCATAGGCTACGGCTGCGACGGCGATGCCGAGTCGAAAGACCTGTTCGGCGAATGTGTCCGGATCCGCGGGAGTGACCCAGGTTGCGCAGCGGCCATCAAAACGTCGTAAGGCGATGTAATAGCTGCGTTTGTGAACATCGATTCCAACCCAGAAGGGTTGGTCTTCAAGGCCGCTTACAAATGTGTGGAGACTTGATAAACTGAACTTCGCCATGCTGGCCTCCCCTGATTGGTAGGTTGAAGTTCCTCACTTCAAGGCTACGACATTAATCAGATGGCCAGCATGGTATTTGCTTACTTTTTGTCGCCGCCTGGACAAAAAGTAAGGCGCCTGGCGGGGCGCGTCCCGCCGGTTTGGGTTTGTCGTCCGGGAAGGGAAAATTCTACGGCTAGAACAAGCCAATCCCACCGTTCACCCCGGCGGCAGTTTGTCCCCCTCGTCCTTGAGCCCCACCCCCGTCAACCGCAGCTGCCGCGCCCGCACCATCAGCCGGACCAGAGCCTGGGCCGCCTCCTCGTAGCCGAGCCCCTCCGGGCGGATATTAGAGATGCAGTTGCGCTCGGCGTCGGTGCGCCCCACGCGGGGGGCGTAGGTGAGGTAGATCCCCAGGCTGTCGGCGGCGGAAAGCCCGGGCCGCTCGCCGATCAGGATCGCCACCTGGGAGGCCTGCAGTAGTTCCCCGATCTCGTCGCCGAGCGCCACCCGCGACTGCCCGGCGACGACCACCGGCGCCAGCCGCCAGCCCTGCTCCATCAGCGCCCGCCAGGCGTTTTCGAGGACGGCGGCGGCATGGCGGTGGATCGCCAGGGGGGAGAGGCCGTCGGCGATGATGAAGACGGCATCGTAGCCGCCGTTCTCTGCCGCAAAGGCCGTGAGCGCCTCCCGCGAGGGAGTATCGAGGCGGCGGCCGAGGTCGGGACGCCGCAGGTAGACGCTGCGGCTTTCCGCCTCGCTTCGGACCTTCAGGACGGTATGGCCTCGCTCCTGCAGCTGCCGCAGCACTCCCTCGGCATCGAAGGGCAGGTGCACCGCATCGCGGGCCCGGGCGTGGGCCAGCTGGAACTCCAGCAGCGGCACCGTCGGCAGGCTGCCGCCGGCACGGCCGAGGGCGATACGCGCGCCGGTGTGCTGGCGCAATTGCACCCAGGAATCGTCAACGACCGGGGATTTCTGCAGCGGCTTCTGCTTGATGCTCATTCCTCCCCCTCCGGCAGGAACCCTTCCAGCAGCCGGTGCCGATCGCCGACCGGCAGCAGCCGATCTTCGCGCATCACCCCCATCGTCTCCAGCCAGGCCTCGAACTCGGGGGCGGGCCTGAGTCCCAGCACCTGGCGCAGGTAGAGGGCGTCGTGGAAGGAGGTGCTCTGGTAGTGGAGCATGATGTCGTCCGCCCCGGGCACCCCCATCAGGTAGTTGCAGCCCGCGACCCCGAGGAGGGTCATCAGGGTGTCCATGTCGTCCTGGTCGGCTTCGGCGTGGTTGGTGTAGCAGACGTCGCAGCCCATGGGCAGGCCGAGCAGCTTGCCGCAGAAATGGTCCTCCAGGCCGGCGCGGACGATCTGCTTGCCGTCGTAGAGGTACTCGGGGCCGATGAAGCCGACTACGGTATTCACCAGCAGCGGCGCAAAGTGCCGGGCGACACCGTAGCTGCGCGCCTCGCAGGTCTGCTGGTCGATTCCATGGTGGGCGTTGGCTGACAGGGCGCTCCCCTGCCCGGTCTCGAAGTACATGACGTTGTCGCCGATGCTGCCGCGCTGCAGCGACAGCGCCGCCTGCCGCGCCTCCTCGAGGAGGGAGAGGGAGATGCCGAAGCTGCGGTTGGCGGCCTCGGTACCGGCGATCGACTGGAAGACCAGGTCGACCGGCGCCCCGTCCTCGATGGCGGCGAGGGTGGCGGTGACGTGCGCCAGCACGCAGGACTGGGTGGGGATGGCGTAGCGCTGGCGCAGCTCGTCGATCATCGCCAGCAGGGCGCAGGCCTTCTGCGGGCTGTCGGAGGCCGGGTTGACGCCGATCACCGCGTCGCCGGCGCCATAGAGAAGGCCGTCGAGGATGGATGCGGCGATGCCGCGCGGGTCGTCGGTCGGGTCGTTGGGCTGCAGCCGCACCGAGAGGCGTCCCGGCAGGCCGAGGGTGTTGCGGAAGGTGGTGACCACCCGGCACTTCTGCCCGACCAGGACCAGGTCCTGGTTGCGCATCAGCTTGGAAACTGCCGCCGCCATTTCCGGCGTCAGACCAGGAGCGAGAGCGGAAAGGGCTGCGGTGTCGGTCTCGTAGGCGAGCAGCCAGTTGCGGAACTCGCCGACGGTGAGGGAGGCGACCGGGGCGAAGGCGGCCGCATCGTGGCTGTCGAGGATCAGGCGGGTGACTTCGTCCTCCTCGTAGGGGATCAGCGCCTCGTCGAGGAAGGTCCTGAGGGGCAAATCGGCCAAACAGAGTTGCGCGGCGACGCGCTCCTCCCTGCTCTGGGCGGCGATCCCCGCCAGCTCGTCCCCCGAGCGCGCCGGGCTCGCCTTGGCCAGCAGGCTCTTCAGGCTGTCGAAGACATATTGGCGATGACCGAGCATCTGCCGGTAGCACGGCATGGGCACAACCCCTTCGGCTGGTTGCTAAGGAGCGGCGGAGACAGGGGAATTATACAGCAGGAGGGAGGGGCTAATGGGGAGAAGCAGAAAAATGACCGATCAGGCGGCCGAGTGGGTTGGGGCGGATCCGCTTGCGAACCCCGCTCCGGGGCGGCAGGGCATTATCCCCTCCGCCCCCTCAGCCAGGTCCGGGAAAAGCAAGTTGCCGATGGCTTCCTTTTCCGACTTGGTTTCGGGACTGTTTGCCGAACCAGGGATTACCCCCAACGTCACTCCCCGGCAGGGCTGAAATACTTGCTGTACCACCATCCCGACCAGATTGCGGCCGCGCCGTAGGAGAGGCCGGAGAAATAGTACATGTCCCCCACGGGCAGACCGGCCAGCAGCGAAAACAAGGCCGTCGTCGATGGCAGGAGGGCGCAACCCAAGCCGATGAAGTAAAGAGCGAGCTCGGGGGTAATGGAGGGAAGCGATGGCCGGCGCCTGGATTGATGGACAAGGATGGATTTCCCGAAAACATAGGGGATGACGATGAGGAGGAGAGATAGCCCTACCAGGACGGGGCGAATCATGGCGAAGGAGGCGAGCGGTGGATATTCCTCGGTTAATCTTGGTGCTATCTGGACGTTTAAAAGCGGGGTAAGGACGAGCGCGAAGATGTTCAACTTCCATATGAAGAGGGAAGGATCCGAGGTTTTGTCCCGATAGAGGTACAGCCCGGCGCCGCCTATCGCGAAACAGATCAGTAAATCCCTGAGGTGTGCTCCAAAACCTTTTTGGGCCATTTCGGCTACCTCGGGCGCGGCCAAGCCCGAAATCTCTTTCAACAACAGCAGTCCGGCCACCGCAAGGCAAATCAGCCCAAAGGTTTTTCTCAGCTTGTAACCAACCATTTACCGTTCCTCAAGGGCCAAGATTTATAGTCAACCTACAATCAATTTCGTTCCTTTACCTCCCGAGGATTCTGGCGAAACCGGGTGGGATCACCAGGTCGTCAGGGCTCAGGTCATGGATCGATGAATATCCCAGACCGAATACCGTCGAGTCAAGCCCTCCACGCAGAATGTCCAGGACGTTTTCCACCCCGGCCTGGCCGTTGGCGGCAAGCCCCCACAGGTAGGCGCGCCCGATCATCACCGCCCGGGCGCCAAGGGCGAGCGCCTTGACCACGTCGCTGCCACGCCGGATACCGCCGTCGAGCACGATTTCGACCTGGCTGCCGACCGCCTCGACCACCGACGGCAGCACGCGAATGGTGGCCGGCGTGGTGTCCAGGTTATTGCCGCCGTGGTTGGAAACCGAGATCGCCGTCACCCCGGCATCCACCGCGCGCCTGGCGTCGTCGATGCGGGTGATCCCCTTGAGCATGAACGGCCCGCCCCACTCCTGGCGCAGCCAGGCGACGTCCTCCCAGGTGGCGGGTGGCGTCTGCATCCACTCGCCGTAGGCGCCGAAGAAGGTCGGCGCCGGCTGGCCGGGCTCGGCGAGGTTCGGCGTGGTGAGGTCGGGAATGCGGCGGGATGCGACGAAGGCCAGCAGCCAACGCGGCCGAAGGATCGCCTGGGGCAGGAGCCTGGCCATGGCTTTCAGACCCATGCGTTCGGGGATCACCGGGCTGCCCCAGTCGCGGCCGGTCGCAAACGACCAGTCGAGGGTGACGATTAGCCCCTTGACTCCCGCCGCACGCGCCCGTTCCATCCGCTGCAGCATGGTCTCGCGGCTCCCCGACCAGTAGAGCTGGAAGAAGGTCTGCGGATTGGCCGCGACGACCTCTTCCACCGGTTTGCTGGCAAAGGAGCTGAGCCCGATGACCGTCCCCCGGCTGGCGGCGGCGCGCGCCACGGCGACCTCGCCGTCGGGATGCACCGCCTGCACGCCGGCCGGCGAAATGATCACCGGCAGGGAGATCGCCTGGCCCATGACGCTGGTGGCGAGGTCGCGGGTCGCATGCAACCCGGCGACGTGGGGGGCGAACTCCAGTTCGGAAAAGGCCGCCATGTTGTCCGCGTAGGTGACGCCCTTCTCCGAGCCGGCGAGCACGGCACCGTAAACCGACTTTGGCAATCGCCTCTTCGCCCGGCGTTGGGCCTCGGCGACGGTCTCGAACCAGCCACCACTCTTCAAGGCAAATCCTTTCCGTTTTCCTTATATTGCTCCGTAACGTTTGCGGAGGCTTTTCATTTCACGATCACGCCCATAAGCCGGGAACCTCCCCGACAAAATCCTGAACAAGCTTCTCGTACGTTCCCTCTTTCTTCCCTCCGGCAGGTGGGGCCGTTCTCTCTCACCGGCCTCGGACCGACTATTCGCAGACCTCCTGCTTCACCACCACATCGTAGCGGCGCAGAAGCTTGGCATACTCCCCGCTCTTGCACATTGCAGCAAGACCCTCGTTGAACCGGTCACGCACCTTGGCGTCCTTGAATCCTGCCTTGAAGTTTGTCACCGGCGGAAAGATGGCGTAGAAGCTGACTTTGTTTAATTTATGGCCCAATTTCTTGCTGAAATAACTGAAGATGCTGCGGTCGATCACTATGACCAGGCCCTTCCCCTTCCAGAATCTCCGGACCTGCTCCTCCTGGTCGGCGACTTCGAGGTAGTTCTTCCGCTGGGGGGATTGCGGCGAGAACAGCGCCTCGAATTCGGGCCCCAGGTCCAGGTAGGCATTTCCCCAGGTCAGCACCTTGTGATCACGCAGGTCGGCAACGCTGTCGATCCGGAACCGGTCCGCCTTCTTGCTGATTACGTAGTTGGCAAAGGTAATGAAGTCGGTGGATTCATAGATATCCTTGTCCTCCTGCTGGACGCCGAGGGACACGTCCACCCGCTTCTGCTGAACGGCCGTCTGCAGTTGCCCGTAGGGGAGCTGAATGAAAAGCAGGCTGTAGTCCTTAAGTGCCTGCCGGACGATGTCGACCTCCAGTCCGGTGTCGGCTTTGTTCATGACGTAAGGCGGGATATCGAGAGAGATGGCGACGAGGAGTTCGGGCTTCGCTGCGGCCGGAGCCTGGTGGCTGATGCCGGTGAGCAGGAACGACACTGCAACAAGAACCCCGAACAGGAACCTGCACCTTGGTATCATTGGGGCCCCCTTTTCTCTGGAACGAGACTCGGAACGGGTCGTATTAAACTGTATCGCAAAATAAGCTCGTAGGCGGGAACGGGGAATAAAGAGGATTGCTGCGGCCAGGTGGGGAAAAGGCTCCCGGGGGGAAGAAGAATGGGAGCCGGTCATTGTGAGGGGTTCTACAGGAATTCCTGGGTATTTCTATCGCCTAACTACCGGGCTAACCGGGCGGCGGCCAGCGACTTTGGGATCCAGATTCCGCGCCCAACCACCGCTCCGGTTTAACGATTTGTCAGCTAGTTTCCGACACAGCGGTCACTTCTGAAAAAAGGGAAGTAAATCCGTGTGATGGCCGATCATTTTCCATTTCCCATTCTCGTTACGAAAAAGATTTGTCGCGCGGATGGTAACTTTCTGAGCCTTTCCATCTGCCGTCACGTTTTGACCTATTTCATAGTTGCTGACCATCGCCAGGTCACGTCCCACCGTGACCTGCATGTCCTTTGGCTCTACCTTGCCTCCAAGTTTCAGCGCTGCCTGTGACTCCCAGTCGGCCAATACGTCCTTCCAACCAAGACGAAAGCCACCTCCAGGGCCCATATAAGTCACATCATCCTTATGCGACCATACCTCTTTCATTGGCCCTAATTCACCGGTAAACATCACATTGAGAGCAGAGTAGAATTGCTCCGCCGCTGCACGCACCCCTTCTATGTCCTTTTCCGCGGCAAACGTCGGACTCTCGAAAATCAAACAGACAAAGGAAAACAGAATAATCGCGGCACAGATAAGCTGTTTCTTCATCTTTGACTCTCCCTGCTGGATTCAGGTTGCGAACTGCTGGACAACGGCGGTGATCGCCGGCAGCGACGTGCTGGCGAATCGTGTAGAGAACCTTTCGGGGGCCACTTGTGGATCCCGTTCCAGTGCATCCTCTTGTTGGCCGGTTTTTTAGCGAGACAATCCGAATTCATTGATATCTAGCGTAAATGTTTTGCCGTCAGTAACAACCAGTTTACCCTCTGGTGATAGCGTGTATTGAGAGTTCTCAACATCTGCCTCCGTTGGCAAAACATTGATGATGTTTCCAGGGTCCGAAAGACCGATGATGCGAATGCGTTTTTCACGGCGTCGTACAAATTGACCTGACGTACCGTCCAAAACAAATGTATAGCCGACTACTCGTGCCAAGGTGTCATTCGCAGCAACTATCTCGCCAATGAAGTGACGACGGATGTCACTCTCGAAATTGCGACGCATGATGACGTGTACTTTTTCAACTTGCTCCAATATCATGATTAATTCCTCCCTGTTTTGTGTGAGAAGCCAACGAGCCTGTAGAAAAATCTCCCAAGTATTCTGGCCGAAAAATGTTGGTTTCGAGGTTTTGCTTCAGGTTTCTTTTCTTGATTCAATGAAGGGTTTCGGCACCCCCTGAAAAATGCTTTTCGGTCAACCTCTGACCTTTATAGCCCCGAATTTGCTCCAAAAAACCAAGTTATAAGCCAATTTTGCAGCCAAATTTGGCCACATTTTTAAATATTTTCAGTCAGTTAACTTGGTCCGACCCCGATCTTCCTCCAAGTTGCGGTTCGGATCTGGCTTTTCAACTTTATCGCAAAATGAAATCAGGGTCGAAAATGGAGGTGTGGGAGGTTATGATTTGCGGTAGTTCGGACAAGAAAGGATGAGGGGGTTAGCGGGGGCGGATCGATTCAACCTGAACAATTCTGGAGACAGCATAAATATTTACCATCTCATTTACCATCTCCTTTATTAGCCTTAGGAAAGATGCTCGCGAAACTTGCGCGTGGGCAACCACAAGTTTCAATTTGATTGTTCCTTTTGCCAGATGCTGTTCCCCCTCTTCAATGAAATCTTCTTCCTTGCGTCAATGAAATCTCCCACAAGGGTCTGGTTTTCAATTTTCCCAACGAATTTTCCCCATTTTTTGGATACGAATTCGACATGGTTGGCCGAACAGCCACAACAGTCCAATAATTCCGGGTACTGGGGCCAGCCTTCCGCCACCTGAAAGAGGACGGAATCGCTGCATTTTCCGGGTCTGCCGTCAGGAAGGAAGAACATTTCAAATCCTGACGGTTCTCCTTCTTCGGCTGCCATATTGGAATAAATTCCATAAAAGCTCTGCTCTGCGAAGGCAGTCAAGGGAAGAGCCATCAGAAAGCAGATGATTATGGCTTGGATTGGCTTCATGGTACCCTTCATCAACCAACGATAAATGCTAGCTGTCAGGTCCAAATTTTTACCCCAGAAATCGATCTATAGCCCAATTTTTACCGAAAATTTGGCCATTCAATTCTGTATTTCCAACCAGTTGACTTGGTCCGGCTCCATGTTCATTTCAAGTCCCAAGGTTATTCTACAGCCTCAACGACAAAGCTCAGCGGACGGCAAAAGCGAAGCTTTTGGCGGTCAGCTGGAGCGAGATGTTATGTTTAGCCGCGAAGTGAAGGACGAGAGCATGCTCAAATAACGCAACAATCTCTGAGATATCAAGATTGAACAAGTGACCCTTCTTCTTGATTATGCTTGCCATCGGCCTATCGGACAGCTGGACAAGTAGGTTTCCCTCATGGACAAAGCGACTGCGTAATCCATAAAGCACCTGAACGGCACGCTTGACAGTGGATACCGACTTTCCTCGGACTTGAATTTTTCGCCTCAGCATCGCCTGTTGGTCTTCGGGGAGGCGTTCGAAAAAGGCTACACAAAAATTTGTCGCGCCATGATCAGTATTGTACATGGTGAATAGTGCATCCAATACACTTCTCGATTCAATGGGAAATGAATTGTTCTTTTTACTATAGGAACACAGCCACCGGAAGAAGTCCTGGTGCTCCTGCTCTGACAGTGACTCAATTAGCGAGAAGATTCCGACCAGTTTGTATGAGTTTGTGAGGTAATCGGTGACTGAGTCTTCGGTGCCTACGGTATTAACCCAGTTACCGTTCTTCACCAAGAACAAATAGAATGATGCAACCCTAAGAAACTCATTTTTTGATTCGTTATCAGGAAAGAGAGTGTAAAAGTGGTCGAAATCAGAGTCGGACACAAACCGGTGGCCGAGAGATTCCCTTGAATACTCCAAGAATGCAGTTTCATTCCGAATGTATCGATTATCGTGCTTCATGGCGCCTTTGTAAACATCACCATCTGATTATACGACTTGCATCCTCCGTCCATTAATCCGCCGTTTCTCCTCAAGATCCGGGAGGAATTTGCCCAATCATTGGGCAAATCGGTGTTTCACGGGGGTGACTTTGCTACAAAAATCCGTACATGGTGGTGTTATGCGACATGTCAGTATAAGAACGGCGCATCGTTGTATTCGGCAAGAAAAGGTGTCGGTATTGGCCAAATTTAGCTCTCACTGAAAACACAAAAGCCCCCTGCCGGAGTTGCTCCGGACGGACGGCTTGTCTTCTATTTCGGTGGTTCCTTCCCCGGCATCACCCCTCCGTCAGCGCGATGGAAATAAGACCCTTCTTAAATACCGGTAACGACTACAGGTGTCAATCCGTTTGGTTTGTTATCCGGCCGCCATGGCGGCCGGCCGCAATTCTGCATCGCTCCCTCGCGGAGTGTTTCTGCCACACCCCGTCAACTTCAGCCTGGCTCTCGCCGTTCCCGACGAAGGATCTGGTCAGCGAAAAGCTGAACTGCGGGTCGCGACTGAGAGCGAGAGATTTCTCAATCAAGGGAAAAGCTCTCAACCATCTCACTCACCCGCTTGCCTGGTCGTTGAACCGCAGAAATCGCAGGATCTTTTGCTAAAATTAAGTGTAGGAAGAGCGCAGCTTGAATGTACCCGCATCACCCCAAAAGAAATCATGGACCCACCATTTTACCGACCGACCCAAATCGCCAACACTCTCACCCCGGCCGTTGGCTTAGTGCTGAGTATCCCCGGGCTGGTCGCCCTCATCGTCCTTTCCGCCCGGCATGGCGATGGCTGGAAGATTTTCAGCTTCACCGTTTACGGTGTGAGCCTGGTCATCTCCTACGCGGCCTTCACCCTCTATCACATCTTCAAATTTCACCAGCGCTGGGGGACGGTTTTCAAGATCCTCGACCATTCGACCATCTACCTGCTCATCGCCGGGACCTACACCCCCTTTACCCTGCTCTACCTGCGGGGACACTGGGGCTGGACGCTGTTCGGCGCGGTGTGGGGGCTGACGGTTTTGGGAGTCCTGTTCAAGGCCTTCTTCGTCCACCGCTTCAAGATTCTGGCGCCGCTGATCTACCTCGCCATGGGCTGGATAATAGTCCTGGCGATCAAGCCCGCCATGGCCCTGATCCCCACGCCGGGCCTCCACCTGCTCCTGGCGGGAGGGCTGTGTTACAGTTTCGGCCTGATCTTTTACGCCTGGAAGCGGATCCTCTTCCATCACGCCATCTGGCACCTGTTCGTCCTGGCGGGCAGCATCTGCCACTACTTCGCCGTCTACTACAGCGGCCTGCTCCAGACCGCAACCTGATCCCTTCCCCTCCCGTTGTCGCCTACCTCGCCGTGCCGCTCCCCCGCCACTCCGCCGGCAGCGTTCCAAGCCAGCCGAAGGCCTCCAGCAGGGCCAGAAAGTCTCCCCCAGGGGCGCGGCGATGCGCAGCGGCTGGCCGCTGAAGGGGTGGACGAAGGCGAGTTCGACGGCGGCGAGGAGCAGGCGCTGGCAGCCGTACTGTTCGCGGAAGAAGCGGTTGTGGCGCCCCTCGCCGTACTTGGTGTCGCCGATGATCGGGTGGAGCAGGTGCTTGAAGTGGCGGCGCAGCTGGTGGCGGCGGCCGGAGGCCGGATGGGCCTCGACCAGGCTGTAGCGGCTGGTCGGGTAGCGGCCGACGGCGAAGGGGAGCTCCACCGCGGCGAGACGACGGATAGGCTGTGACGGCGGCCTGGGGGCCCTTGTCTGGCTCGGCCAGGGGGTCGCCGTAGCGGTCGAGCTCTTCTACCAGGGGGTGGTCGATCAGACCGGACTCGGGGACGACGCCGCGCACCACGGCGAGATAGGTCTTCTCCACTTCGCCCGAGGCGAAGGCCTCGGCGAGGCGGCGGGCGGCGGTGCTGGAGAGGCCGAAAGCGAGGATGCCGGAGGTCGGCTTGTCGAGGCGGTGGACGGGGTAGACGCGGCGGCCGACCAGGTCGCGCACCAGCTGCAGGGCGAAGCGGGTCTCGCGGCGGTCGATGGGGCTGCGGTGGACGAGCAGCCCGGCGGGCTTGTGGACGACGACGTAGTCGTCATCCCGGTAGAGCAGGATCGGGTCGTTCACGGTGCGGGGATTTCGGCGTCGCGGGGCAGCGCCTCGACCGCCTCCTTGGCCTCCTTGAGGCCGCAGCCGTGCAGCTCGCGGTAGAGACGGATGGCGAGGAGCTTTTCGCCGCGCCCCATCAGCGCCGCCACGTCGGCGTCGCTCCCCTGCCCCGCCGGCGGGTAGAGGCCGCTGGCGCGAGCCGCCTGGAGGCCGGGGCGGCTGCGCAGCATCAGCAGGGCGATGGCCAGGGCCGGCAGGCCGAGGAAGGCGGCAAGGGTCTGCGGCGAGAGGCCGACGGAAAGACCGCCGATGACCGGGAAGATCCAGCAGAGCAGGCCGAAGAGGACGAACCAGATGCCGCCCAGTCCTTCGCGCTCGATGACCGCCTCGGAAGGATCTGCGGGGTTGTAGCGGGCCATCACCGTGGTGCCCACCGGGTAACGGGCGACCACCTTCTGCGCCGCGGCCTGCTTCGGATAGAGCCGGCCGGTGGTCGCCAGCTTGTCGCCGGTGAAGGTGCCGCCGGGGGCGACGTAGCGGTAGCGGACCAGCGGCTTGTATACCGGGTGGTCGTCGAAGGTGTCGGGGCGCACCTCGCTGACCTCGATGGTCGCCGGCACCTGCGGCCAGCTCTTGGCAGCGCCGCGGCGCTGCAGGGCGAATAGGCCGACGCCGACCAGCAGCGCCCCGAGGAGCAGCATCAGCAGGGCGAAGATGCCCCCGATCAGCAGTGCTCCGTTCTGGAAAATCTCGGACATGGCGTTCCTCCCCGGCCGGCAGCGGCCCTCGCCCGGTTGTTACACCGAATTTCGCTTGTCTGTCAACGGTTTCCGTCAGCCCTTTTCAAACCCTGCTTCCCCGGGGATTAAAAATTTGGGGTGGCTTTTTGCCGAGTTCGCGGCTAAGATACCCGCCATTCAAATTCTGGAGGTTCCCGATGAAACGCCTTGTCCTTTCCCTCTGCGGCCTGCTGCTGCTCGCCGCCCCGGCGCTGGCCGCCACCGCCGCCGGCACCCTGACCTTCAACGTCGACCTCTCCGCCCAGCCGGCCGGGCAGGAGGTTAAGCTCTGGCTCCCCTACCCGGTCTCCGACGCCAACCAGGCGGTCAGCAACGTCCGCTTCGGCGGCGACTACGATCAGGCCGGGGTCTACACCGACCGCAGCCACGGCACGCCGATGTTCTATGTCCACTGGCCGGCCACCTCGAAGAACCGGGTGCTGACCTTCAGCTTCGACGTCACCCGCGACGAAATCCGCCGCGACCTGGATGCCCCGGAGACGGTCTGGGATCCCCGCGACTACGCAGCCGACCTGGCGCCGACCACCCTCGGCCCGACCGACGGCGAGATCAAAAAGCTCGCCGATACCATCACCGCCGGCCAGACCACCGTCCTCGGCAGGACCCACGCGATCTACGACTGGATCGTCGAGAACATGTACCGTGACCCTGCGACCCGCGGCTGCGGCAAGGGGGACGTCTGTGCCCTGCTGAACCGCCCCGGCGGCAAGTGCGCCGACATCTCCTCGGTCTTCGTCGCCCTCTGCCGCGCCGCCGGCGTCCCCAGCCGCGAGGTTTTCGGCATCCGCCTCGGCAAGGAACCGGTGGTCGACGTCACCGGTTGGCAGCACTGCTGGGCCGAGTTCTACCTGCCCGGCACCGGCTGGGTGCCGGCCGACCCCGCCGACGTACGCAAGGCGATGCTGGTCAAGAAGCTGGAGCTGAAGGACCCCACCATTGCCCAGCTGCGCACCTATTTCTGGGGCGGCATCGACGCCTACCGGGTGCGCCTGGCCAGCGGCCGCGACCTGGAGCTCAACCCGCCCCAGGCCGGAGGCCCTCTCAACTACCTGATGTATCCCTACGCCGAGGTCGGCGGCAAGGCCATCGACTGGCTCGACCCGGCAACCTTCAAGTACACCGTCACCTACCGCCAGTAGCCGAGGGCGGATCGACAGCGCAAAACGGCGCGGAAGCCTACGGGTTCCGCGCCGTTTTTGCATTATCGAGGACCAGGGGGCATCCGGGAACTTGCCGGCTGAAGGCCTGGGGGTAGAGTAGGAGGAACCGTGGCAACATTTCACCCCAGACCGAGGGAGGCAACGATGGCCGGAGCGTATCTGCAGATTACCCTGAAGATCGAGGCGAAGAACCGGGAAGCGGCGGCCCAGGTCTATTTCAAATACCGGGACCCCTTTTTGAAGACCATCCCCGGAGCGACATCCAAGGAGCTGTTGCTCCGCGACGAGGACGTCCAGGTGCTGCACGGCTTCGACACCGCGCAGCATGCCGGGGCCTACCTGGAAAGCGCCCTGTTCACCAACGACGTGGTGACCGCCCTCAAGCCCCACCTCGCCGCCGCCCCGGAAATCCGCATCTACTCGGTGGCGTGAGCCGGAAGTGTCAGGTTCAAGGCTCAAGGTACAAGGTTCAAGGTTCAAGATTTCAGGCCGCAGGGATAACGTTGAGACCTCAAAACCGCAGAGGTTGCGGGGACTGGCGGATCAACGTGTTTGCTATTTTTCCTGGCAGCGCCGGAGTTCGCCCCGCATCGCAGTCTGCCGGAACGACCACCACTCTGCGAAGGTGGAGCAAACGGAGACGTACCGCTCCTCGCATGCAGGACCGTTTGATCGCAAGGACGACCCCTCTGCGACCCCATGCCGGCGGCAGCCCGTCATTTCTTTCGGTTCCTTTCTTTAGACGCCGTAAAGAAAGGAACCCGGCTGCCGGCCGGGACCGGCGAACTTGAGATATCAGCCTTCAGGAATCAGGTCTCAGCTCGCCGGATTGCCAACCCCCACCATCCCCCTACTCGCTGCGCAGCACCTCCAGTACCTCGACATGCGCCGCCTGCCAGGCCGGATACGCCCCGGCGGCCAGGCCGAGCAGCACCGAGCCGGCGAAGGTGCCCGCCAGCAGCAGCGGATCGAAGACCTGCGGCATTTTGCCGACCTTTGCCACTATCGCTACCAGCCCCTCCCCCAGCAGCACCCCGAGCAGCCCGCCGCTGCCGGCCATCAGTGACGATTCGAAGATGAACTGGCGGATGATGTCGGAGCGCTTGGCGCCGACCGCGCGGCGGATGCCGATCTCCAGGCGCCGGGTGCGCACCAGCAGGACCATGATCGAGAGGATGCCGAGGCCGCCGACGGCGAAGGAGATCGAGGAGCTGATCAGCCCCAGGGTCTGTACCAGGGAAAGAGCCTGCTCCTGGAGCTGGATGGTGTCGCGGGCGGTGACCACCGAGAAGTCCTCCTTCTTCCCCGGGCCGATGTGGTGGCGGCGGCGCAGGATCTCCGTGGCCGCTGTCTTGCTCGCCGCGTCGTCGCCGGAACTGGCGAGTTGGATGTAGACGCCGCTGATCCACCCCTGGTTGGCGAAGCGCCGCAGGTAGGTGGAGAGGGGGACGAAGACCTGCTGGTCCTGGTCGGTGCCGACGATGTCGGCGCCCATCGGCGCCAGCACCCCGATCACCTGGACCGGGGCGCGAAACATCAGCACCGTCTTGCCCAGGGCATCCTCCGGGCGGCGGAAGAGGCGCTCGGCGATGGTCCGCCCTAAGATCACCACCCGGGCGCGGGTTTCCTCCTCCTCGGGAGTGAAGAAGCGGCCGACGGCGAGCTGCAGGTTGCGGATGCGGGCGTAGTCGGGGATGCTGGCGACCAGCTGGCTCGGCACCTTGGTGTCGCCGAAGCGTACCGGCATCGTCGCGCTGGCGAAAGGGGCGCCGAGACGCGCCGCCGGAAGACCACCGATCAACGCCTGGGCGTCGCGCAGGGTGAAGGTGTTGGCCGCGTGGCGCACCGCCCCGGAGCCGCCGCGGTGGAAATGGATCTGCCCGGAGCGGGCCAGAAAGAGATTGGTACCGAGCTTGGCGATCTCGGTCTCGGCCTTGGCGTACATCGCCTTGGAGATCGACTGCACTCCGGTCAGCGCCAGCGCCCCGAGCAGCACCCCGACCACCGCCAGCGCCGTGCGCACGCGGTGAGTCTTGAGGGAGGAAACAGCGATTTTCAGACCGAAGAACATGGGAAACCCTGGCTATAAGCTTCAAGTCACCAGCTGTAAGCTAACAGCTTAAGGCTTAAATTTTCTTTGGCTTACAGCTTACAACTATCAGCTTACAGCTGCCATTACAGCCCCTTCAGCGCCGCGATCGGGTCGAGGGCGGCGGCCTGGCGGGCCGGCTTGAGGCCGAAGATGACGCCGATGGCCACCGACGCCGCCAGCGACAGGAAGAAGACCTTCCAGGAGAAGAGGATCTGCAGGATCCCCAGCCGCTCCAGCAGCTGCCCCATGGCCATCCCCAGCGCCATGCCGACCAGCGCGCCGAGCAGGGTGAGGACCACCGCCTCGGCGAGGATCTGCAGCAGGATCGCCCGTTTCTTGGCGCCGAGCGCCATCTTCAGGCCGATCTCCACGGTCCGTTCGGCCACGCTCAGGTAGAAGAGGTTGGCGAGGACGAAGCCGCCGACCACCACCGCCACCAGGGCGGTGACGCCGAGGAAAATCACCAGCCCCCCCTTGAACATCGACAGGAACTTGAGGATCTCGTCGGCGGTGAGGATGGTGAAGTCGTCCTTGTCGCCGGGGCCGAGTTTGTGCTGGTGACGCAGCAGGCTGCGCAGGTCGGCGACGTGGGCCGGCATGTTCTCGGCGTCACGGAACTTGACGCGCAGCGCCCGGAAGTACTTGCGGTCGAGGTTGAAGCGCTGGGTCAGGGTGGTGATCGGCAGGATGATGCGGTCGTCGATGGAGCCGCCGCCTCCCGACAGGCCGCGGTAGGAGAGGCGGCCGATGACCTGCAACGGCACCCGGTCGAGAAAAACGGTGCGACCTACCGGCGAAGCGTTACCGAACAGCTCGTGGGCCGGGGTGTCGCCGATCAGGCAGACCTTGGCGCCGCGCTCGACGTCCTCGGCAGAGATGTCCCTCCCCTCGGCGAGGGGCCAGTTCCAGACCTCGGCATAGCCGGCAGTGGCGCCGACGGCGATGGGCACCTCCTCCTGGTTGTCGAGATAGTGGACGGTCAGGCCGCTCTTGGCGCGCATCGGCACCACCAGGTAGGCGCCGGGGAGGGATTGACGAACGGCCTTCGCATCGTCCCAGGAGAGGGTAAGGTTGCGTTGCCCCACCGCCCGGCTTCTGATGTCGCCGCCGAGGACGAAGGCCGCATCGGGGCCGAAGAAGCTTACGATCTCCAGCGCCTTGCGCTGCGCGCCGTCGACGGCGGCGACGATGATGGTCAGCGAGGCGATCCCCAGGGCGACGCCGCAGATGACGAAGGTACTGCGCAGCTTGTAGGCCCACAGTGCCGCCACCGCCATGCGCAACAGGCGCCCCGGCAGGCGCAGCATTTCAATCAGCGACGACCAGGCCATCATGGAGGACGATCCGCCGTTGGGCACAGGCCGCCGTCGCCTCGTCGTGGGTGACGAGGATGATGGTGCGCCCCTGGGCATGGATAGTGGTAAGCAGTTCGAGGATCTCGATACTGGTGGTGGAGTCGAGCTGGCCGGTCGGCTCGTCGGCAAGCAGCAGCTGAGGATCGTTGACCAGCGCCCGGGCCAGCGCCACCCGCTGCTGCTGGCCGCCGGAGAGCTGGTTGGGGCGGAAGTGGAGGCGATCGCCGAGGCCGACCTGGGTCAGCAGCTCTTCGGCGCGCTCGCGCAGCCGCCGCCCGGGGGTCGGCCCGTAGAGGCCGGGGAGGATGACGTTCTCCAGCGCCGAGACATAGGGGACGAGGTAGAAGCTCTGAAAGAGGAAACCGAGGGTGCGATTGCGCAGCTCGCTCAGCCGATCGTCGGGCAATCCCGCCACGTCCTCCCCCTGCAGACGGTAATGGCCGTCGGAGGGACGATCGAGCAGCCCGAGGATGTGCAGCAGCGTCGACTTCCCGGAGCCTGACGGCCCCTGCAGGGCGACGAACTCGCCATGGTCGATACTCAGGCTGATCCCCTTGAGGACCGGAATCTGCTGCTCCCCCTGGCGATAGCTGCGGGTGATGCCGTCGAGGGCGATCAGCGGCCCCGACTCGCTCATGGCTTGGCCTTGGCCGGCTTCTGGCCGGGGAGGGAGATCTCCGTCGCCACCAGGTCCCCCTCTTTGAGGCCGGCGGTCACCTCGCTGTGGGTCAGCCCGGAAAGGCCGAGCTGCGGCTTGACCCGGCGTACCGTGCCGTCCGGGGCCTGGACGAAGATCAGCTGTTGGTCGTCGACCCACTTGAGGGCGGTATTGGGGATAAGCAGCACGTCCTCCTTCTGGGCCACCACGATCTGCACCTGGGTGGTCATTTCCGGCCGCAAGACTTCCGCCTGCTCGGGGCTGATGGCGACCAGCGCCTGGTAGTAGACGATGTTGTCGCGGATTTCCGGCTCGGGGTAGATGGTCTTGATGGTGCCATTGAAGGTTTTGCCCGGGTAGGCATCGACCCGGAACTCCACCGCCTGCCCCGACTTGACCTGGCCGACGTCGGTCTCGTCGACGTAGACCCACATCTCCAGCCGCGCAGTGTCGAGAACGGTAATCAGGTTGGCCACCTGCAACCCGGCGACGATCGTCTCCCCTTCCTGGGCGGTGACCTGGCTGACCACCCCGCCCAAGGGGCTGTAGATGGTGGTGTAGGAGATGCGCACCCGCAGCGCCTCGGCCCCCGCCTGCGCCTGGTCGACGGCAAGAGCGGCCTTTTTGCGGGTCGCGGCGAATTCCCCCTGCAGTCGTTCGACGGTGGTCTGCGCCGCCTTCACCTGGGCGTTCTGGGCATCGGCCTTCTGCCGGGCGTTGTCGGCCTCGTCCCGGGAGACGAAGCCCTCCTGGAGCAGCTGCTCCAGGCGCCTTGCATTGTCGGAGAGATAGTCTCCCTGGCTGCGGGCGGCGGCCAGGTTGGCCTGCGCCTCGGCAATCTGCAGCGGGTAGACCTTTTCCACCCGCTGCAGCTCGGCCCGTGCCGAAGCCAGGGATGCCTCGGCCTCGGCGAGCTGGGCGCGCAGTTCGCGGTTGTCGATGCGCGCCACCAGTTCCCCCTTTGCGACCCGGTCGCCGACCTTGACCAGCATCTTCTCCACGGTGCCGGTGGCACGGGCGCCGATCTTGACGATCGCCCCGACCTGCGACTTGATGATCCCGGTCTCCTCGAGGACCTTGCGCACCGTGCCGCGACTGACGGCTTCGGTCTTGAGAATCTTCAGCGGCTTGACGCGGTGGGCGCTGCGCCACCAGAAGATGCCGGCGGCGGCAACCAGCAGTACCAGGATCCCGATTACCCATTTCTTCATCGAAAAGACTTTCCCGTTAGTGGCGGCAAATTGCGACCGGCGGGTACCGGCACGACCCCGTCGCTCTCCCTGAGCCCTGATTCTGAAACCTGAAAACCGGCCTCCCTTGGCGAACAGCCGGACCATTATAGTCCCCTCATGGCGGGATGGGAAGGGTGTTGGAAGAAGGGCGAATCAGGGGACGGAAGGGGGACGGCGGAGGGTGGCCAGAAAATTCTCCCAGGCCGCGAAGTAGGCGGTGCCACCGACCCGGAAGCAGTCGCTGTGCCCGGCGCCGGCGATCACCACCCGGCGCTTCGGCTGGCGAGCACTGGCGAAGAGTCGGGCCGACATCGCCGGCGGCACGATGCGATCCGCTCGCCCCCTGGATGACCAGCAGCGGCACCCGCAGCCGGCCGATCTTGGCCTGGTTGTCGTAGGCGTGGCCGAGCAGCCAGAAGCCGAAAAGGGCGAAGCTTACCGGCCGCAGGTGCCAGGCGACCGCCCGCAGCGAGGGGAAGGCGTTTTCCAGCACCAGCCCTGCCGGCGGCTGTTCGAGGGCCATCTGCAGGGCGATGGCCGACCCGAGCGAGCGGCCGTAATAAACCATCCGCGCCGGCTCCCAGCACCGCCCGGCGAGGTAGGCGAGGGCGCCGCGGGCGTCCTGGTATAGGTCGTCCTCGGCCTGCGCCTCGCCGGTGCTTTCACCGTAGCCGCGGTAGTCGAAGATGAAGACCGGAAGCCCCAGGCGGGTATTGAAGTAGTCGAGGATGTCGAGGCGGTAGGAGATGTTGGCGGCGTTGCCGTGGCAGTAGAAGATCAGCGGCCCGGAGCGGCGGCCGGGAATGTACCAGCCGTGGAGACGCTGGCCGTCGGCGGCCGGGAACCAGACCTCCTGGTAGGCCATGCCTTGGTCGACCGGCAGGCCCCGGCTGTCGGCGCTGGAGGTGAAGATGTAGTGCAGATCCTTGCTGCAGCCGCTCAGAGTCAGAAACAGCAGCAGAACAGCCAGCTTGACGGTGGTCCGGTGGCGCATGGTGGGCACTTGACCGCTCCCGGTAAGCGAAATTAAAGACCCTGGAATTATTGGAGCAGATTCGTGCCCGCATGCAAGGGGTGGGACGCTACCCTTCCAGCTCCTCCCTCAGCGCCCCCACCAGGCAATCGAAGACCGCTTCGCGAGTGTCGATGAAACGGGGCAGTTCCTTGTCGAGGATTTCTTCCATGCGCTGCAGGACCCGGCCGTCGGTGGTCCCGAGCTCTTCCATCACCGCCTCGAACATCGGAATGACCTCGTACAGGTCGTTGCGGTCGAAAGGGTGCGGGTCGGGCTTGCCGGTAAATTTCGGTGCCTCCCGGGTCTCCTTCTTGCGCGGGTAGCGGTAATACAGGTTGGACGGTTTGATTTCGACCTTCATGGCCTCCTCCGGGGGGTTGCCTAAAATGCCAGCAGGTGCTATTTGCATGAGCTGCAGCCGCCGCCCTTGCCGCAGCTCGGCGGACAGACCACCTGGCCCTTTTCCGTCGGCCCGGCGGCGACCAGTGCCGCCAGGCTGGCGGCGGTCACCTGCCAGCCCTCCGCACCTTCCAGCCCCTGCAGCAAACCCCGCTTGATGTGCATCAACACGTTAAGTTCCGTAGTTTTCAAGGTCTTGGCCGCCTCGCCGATGGGGACCAGTTCTCCGGCCTGTTGCTGTTTCGTCATTGCTGTTCTCCTTATTCAGGGACAAAAAAACCCGCCGGGGAAAGTTCCCCGCGGGCGTCGCTGCCGGCCGGCCGGGGACAGGCGTTGTCTCCGGTCGGTCTGGATGAAACAGGGAAAAGCATAATCCGCGCCAGTTCCCGTTGCCCCCGATCAAGGGCAGCCGCCGGCGGCGACGCGATCGATCAGCCAGCGCAGCCGCCCCTGGTCGGGGCGTACCCGGGCGGCCGGCAGCTGCGGCTCGGCGCCGTTGAGGATCTGCCCAAGCGCCGCGGCCTTCTCCGCCCCGGCCGCCAGAAAGAGGATCTCGGCGGCATGGTTGAGAACCGGCAGGGTCAGGGTCAGGCGGGCGAAGTCCTGCCCGGGAACCAGCACTTCGCTCACCCAGCGCCGCTCCTCCTGCAGCGCCGGGCTGCCGGGGAAGAGCGAGGCGGTGTGGCCATCGGGGCCGAGGCCGAGCAGCACCAGGTCGAAGCGCGGCAGTCCCGGTCCGCAGCGACGGGCAAGCAGCTGCTGGTAGGCCCTGGCCGCGGCGGCCGGGTCGCCGTTGCAGGCCATCGGGCGGATGCGCCCGGCCGGGATGGGGACGTGGTCGAGGAGCGCCTGCCGGGCCAGGCGCTGGTTGCTGCGCGGGTCTTCTGGGGGAACGCAGCGCTCGTCCCCCCAGAAGACCTCCACCGCCTGCCAGGGCACCTGGTCCCGAAAGGGGGGAGCAGCGAGCAGCTGGTAGGTGCGCCGCGGGGTGGTGCCGCCGGAGAGGGCCACCCGGAACAGCCCCCGCGCCATCACCGTCCGGCGGGCGGCCGCGGTGAAGAGTTTGGCGGCCCGCTGGCTGAGGTCTTCCAGGTCGGCGGCGATTTCGATCATGGGTCCTCCGGCTCCGGGTCGTCCGTCAGCACCGGCGTGAACCAGCTGCGGCCGTCCTGGGAAAGGAGGGAAGCGGCACTCTCCGGCCCCCAGCTGCCGGCGGGGTAATCGGGGAAATCCCCCGGCGGCACCGCTTCCCAGACCTCGAGGACCGGGCTGATCACCGCCCAGGCGGCCTCCACCTGGTCGGCGCGCATGAAGAGGGTGGCGTCGCCGCGCATGACGTCGAGGAGCAGGGTCTCGTAGGCCTCCGGCGCCGCGCTTTTGAAGGCATCCCGGTAGCAGAAGTCCATGTCGACGGGACTCAGCAGCATGCCGGTACCGGGCTGCTTGGCCTGGATGCGCAGCGTGATCCCCTCCTCCGGCTGGATGCGGATCACCAGGCGGTTGGGCTGCCAGTTCTCCACTGCCGAGGCGGGAAAGGACTGGTGCGGCGGCGGGCGGAAGAGGATCGAGACCTGGGAGACCTTGGTCGGCAAGCGCTTGCCGGTACGCAAATAGAAGGGGACCCCCTGCCAGCGCCAGTTGTCGATGAACAGGCGCAGCGCGGCGTAGGTCTCGATCCCCGAGTCCGCCGCCACCCCCTCCTCCTCCCGGTAGCCCGGGAGGTCCTGGCTGCCCATCCGCCCGCTGCCGTACTGGCCGCGCACCGCGCTATGGTGAACTTTCTCCGGCCGTAGCGGGTGGATCGCCCGCAGCACGTCAACCTTCTTGTTGCGGATCTCGTCGGCGTCGAAGGAGACCGGCGACTCCATGGCGATCAGGCAGAGGACCTGCAGCAGGTGGTTCTGCACCATGTCGCGCAGCGCTCCGGCGTGGTCGTAGTAGCCGCCGCGGTGACCAACGCCGACGGTTTCGGCCACGGTGATTTGCACGTGGTCGATGTAGCGGCGATCCCAGATCGGCTCGAACAGGGCGTTGGCAAAGCGGAAGGCGAGCAGGTTCTGCACCGTCTCCTTCCCCAGGTAGTGGTCGATGCGGTAGATCTGGGACTCGGCGAAGATCCCGGTCAGGGTACGGTCGAGCTCCCGGGCCGAGGCGAGGTCGTGGCCGAAGGGCTTTTCCACCACCATCCGGTCACGGGCGCAGTCGCGGCAGAGACCGACCTGCTGCAGCTGGCCGGCGACGGCCGCCACCAGGGTCGGCGGGATCGCCAGGTAGAAGATGCGGTTGGGCGGCTGCTCTCCTTCCTGGACCAGCCCCGCCAGGTGCTCGGCCAGGGTCCTGCCTCCTTCCTCGGTGGTGAAGTCGGCGGAGAGATAGCCGATGCTTGCGGCAAAGTCCTGCCAGTCTTGGTCGGCGGCCGGGCCGCGGCGGGAGAAGTTGGCGACCCCTTGCCGCAGGTGGTCGCGGTAGGCGCCATCGCCCAGTTCCCTACGATCGACGCCGAGGACCGCGAAGGGCTTCGGCAGCTGGCCGTCGAGGTGGAGGTCAAAGAGGGCTGGCACCAGCTTGCGCCAGGTGAGATCGCCGGCGCCGCCGAAGATAATGAAGAGGGCCGGTTCCGTCGCCCGATTCCGGTTCATGGCCGTTTCATTCCTTCTCCCATTCGGTGTGGAAACTCCCCTCGGCGTCGATCCGCTCGTAGCGGTGGGAGCCGAAGTAATCGCGCTGCGCCTGCACCAGGTTGGTCGGTAGCCGGGCACTGCGCCAGGCGTCGAAGTAAGCCAGGGCAGCCATCAGCCCCGGGGCCGGGATGCCGAGCCGGGCGGCGAGGCCCACTGCCTGGGCCAGCGCCTCGCGCCGCGCCCCCAGCCGCTCTCCGAGGCTCCGGTCGAGGAGCAGGTTGGGCAGCTCGGGACGGAGGTGGAAGGCGCTGCGCAGATCCTCCAGCAGCGCGGCGCGGATGATGCAGCCGCCGCGCCAGATTCGCGCCACCGACTCCAGGTCGAGGCCGTAGCCGTGGCGGTTGGAAGCTTCCCGCAAAAGCGCCAGCCCCTGCCCGTAGGTGAGCAGGAAGGCCGCCTCCAGCGCCTTTTCCAGGACCTTGAGAATCCCCTCGGGATGGACCGGCACCGGCGGCGAGTCGCCGCCGAGGAGCGCCGCGATCTCCAGGCGCTGGTCACGGCGGGCAGAGAGGTCGCGCAGCAGCACTGCCTGGTCGATGTTCGGCACCGGGACCTGCAGCTCCAGGGCCTCCTGGGAGCTCCACTGGCCGGTCCCCTTTTGCCGCGCCGCATCGAGAATCACGTCGACCAGGAACCGACCGGTCCGCTCGTCCCGGCGTTCGAGGATGGCGGCGGTAATCTCGACCAGGTAGCCGTTCAAGGGCCCTTCATTCCACTCGCGATAGGCCTGCTGCAAGCGCTCATTGCTGTAGCCGAGGCCGCGGTGCAAGAGGTCGTAGCTTTCGGCGATGAGCTGCATCAGCCCGTATTCGATGCCGTTGTGGACCATTTTCACGTAATGGCCGGCCGACCCGGGGCCAAGCCAGGTCACGCAGGGGTCGTTGCCGACCTTGGCGGCGGCGGCGGTGAAAATCGGCTGCACCCGTTCCCAGGCTGCCTCGCTGCCGCCGGGCATCAGGCTCGGCCCGTGGCGGGCCCCGGCCTCGCCGCCGGAGACGCCAACGCCGAGATAGTGCAGGCCGCGCCGCTCCAGGTCGGCCAGGCGCCGGTCGGTGTCGGAGAAGTGGGAGTTGCCGCCGTCGATGACCAGGTCCGCCCTCTCCAACAGCGGCAGCAGTTCGCCGAGAACCGCGTCGACCGGCCGCCCGGCGGGGACCAGCAGCATGATCGCCCGGGGGCGCTTGAGCCGGGCCAGGAAGGAGGGCAGGTCGGCGGCGGCGATGAGGTCGGCCCCCTCCCCTGCCGCCGCCAGGGCGCTCACCTTGTCGGGATCCTTGTCGTACCCGGCCACCACGTAACCGCGCTCGGCCATGTTCAGCAGCAGGTTACGTCCCATGACGCCGAGCCCGATCATGCCGATGTCGGCCAAATTCTCAGTCATTTTCCTCACTCCTTGGCTCCACTTCCCCGACACTGAGGCCGAAACCGGCCAGCAGGGCCCGCGTCGGCCGCACCCCGGTATGATGGATCCCCTGGATGCCCAGTCCCCGGGCGACGTCGACGAACATCGCCCGGTCGTCGATGTAGACCACCTCCTGCGGGACCGCCTGGGCGACATCGAGGGCCAGCCGGTAGATGTCGACGTCCGGCTTGCGGACATGTACGAAACAGGAGCAGATGAAGGCATCGATGAATTCCGCCAGCCCGCAGCTGCGGATGCGGTGGACGGTCAGTTCCCGCCCCTCGTTGCTCACCGCCACCAGCTTGAGGCGATGGCGCTGCTTGAGAACGCGGACCAGCTCGATCATCTCCGGGAAGGGGCGGGATTGGCCATACATGAAGTCGCGAAAGGCATCGGGGGAAAAGGCCCGCTCCCGGTAAAAGACGGTGCGCGCCAGGTACTCGCCCAGGCTCAGCTTGCCGGCCTCGTAGGTGTCGAAAGTCAGGTGATGGCGCTCGTTGAACTCTTCGTAGTCGATGCCGAAGTGGTCCGCGGCCCGCCGCCGGGTATGCCGGTCCCAGCCGTTGTTCAGCAGCACGCCGCCGATATCGAGGAACAGGGTGGTCACCGGCCGGTCCATTGCCCGCTCCCCGATTTGGGCTCGTACTTTTCCAGGGCGGCGATCTTGGCCAGCCGCCGGCGGTGGCGCTCGGCCCCGGAAAAATCGGCTTCCAGAAAGATCCGTACCAGGTCCGCCGCCAGCGCCGGCCCGATGACCCGCGCCCCCATGCACATGATGTTCATGGCGTCGTCCTCCACCCCCTGGTGAGCCGAGTAGCCGTCGTGGACCAGCCCGGCGCGCACCCCGGGGACCTTGTTGGCGGCCACCGAGGCGCCGATGCCGCTGCCGCACAGGGCGATGCCCCGCTCGATCTCGCCGGCCGCCACCGCCCGGGCCAAGGGAAGGACGAAGTCCGGGTAATCGTCATCCGGGTCGAGCCGGCTGGCCCCGAAATCGAGCACCTGGTACCCCTGCCGGCGCAGCTCTTCGGCCAGTTCCCCCTTCATCTCAAAGCCGCCGTGATCGGCGGCCAGCCCGACCCGCCCCGGACGCATGCGGCTACAGCCCTTCCCGCAGGAAGCGGTCGCGCTTGGCCGCAAGGTCCGCCAGCAGCCCGTCAAAGGCGTCGGCGAACTTGGTCACCCCCTCCACCTCCAGGCGGTCGGTGACCACCTGCCGATCGATGCCGAGCGCGGCCAGGTCCGCGAAGAGCGGCAAGGCCGTCTCCAGCTCCTCGCCGATGGTCACCTTGACGTTGCCGTGGTCGGCGAAGGCGAGCAGGGTTTCTTCCGGCATGGTGTTGACCGTCTCCGAGCCGATCAGTTCCTGCACGTACTTGATGTCGCTGTAGCGCCGATCCTTGGTGCTGGTGCTTCCCCACAGCAGCCGTTGCACCCGCGCGCCCTGCTCCTGCAGGGCCCGGAAGCGGGGAGCGGCGAAGACCTCCTCGAAAGCCTGGTAGGCGAGGCGGGCGTTGGCTACCGCCGCCCGGCCGCGCAGGGCCAAAAGCTGCGCCTGTGTCTCTTTCCCGGTACTTTCCAGTCGCTGGTCGAGAAGGCCGTCGATCAGGCTGTCGACCCGGCTGACGAAGAAGCTGGCCACCGAGGCGATTTCCCCGAGCGGCTTGCCGGCGGCGCGGCGCGCCTCGAGCCCGGCGAGGTAGGCCTCCATCACCTCGCGGTAGCGAGGAACGGAGAAGAGCAGGGTCACGTTGACGTTGACCCCGGCGGAGGTCAGCTCCTCGATGGCCGCCAGTCCCGGCAGGGTGGCCGGGACCTTGATCATCACGTTCTTGCGACCCAGGCTGGCGAAGAGCCGGGTCGCCTCCGCGACGGTCGCCGTACTGCCGAAGGCGAGGTCGGGGCTGACCTCGAGGCTGACGAAGCCGTCGCCGCCGTGGTTTCGGTTGTAAACCGGCCGAAGCAGGTCGGCGGCGGCGGCGATGTCCTCAAGGGCCAGGGCGAAAAAGAGCTGCCGGGGATCGCGCAGTCCCCTGGCCAGCAGCGTCTTCAGCGGCGCATCGTAGCGCTCCCCTTGCGCCAGTGCCTGCTGGAAGATGGATGGGTTGGAGGTCACCCCGCAGAGCCCGTCATCGATCAGCCGCTGCAGTTTGCCCGAGGCGATCAGCTCGCGGCTGAGGTTGTCGAGCCAGGGACTCTGGCCGGCCTGTTTGAGTTCGAGCAGGCGGTGCATGTCGGTCATGGTCGAAATCCTTTCGTTGGCAGCTCAGGTGCGACCCAGAAGCTTCCGGGCCGCGGCGACAATGGCGGCCGGGGTGATGCCGAACTTTTCCAGGTTGACCTCGCCGGGGGCCGAGGCGCCGAAGCGGTCGATGCCGATGATCACCCCCTCGCGGCCGACATGGCGCTCCCAGCCGAAACTCGCCGCCGCCTCGACGGCGATCCGTGCCCCGATCCGCGGCGGCAGGACGTGGTCACGGTAGTCCCGCGGCTGAGCGGCGAAGAGCTCCCAGGAGGGCATGCTCACCACCCTTACCGGAATCCCCGCACCGGCCAGTTCCTCCCGGGCCGCCAGCGCGGTGTGGACCTCGGAACCGCTGGCGACCAGGATCAGCTCCGGCGTCGCCTGCCCCGGCGGGTCGGCAAGGATGTAGGCGCCTTTGGTCAGGCCGGCCGCCGGACCAAATAGCTCCCGGTCGAGCACCGGCAGGTTCTGCCGAGACAGGACCAGCGCCACCGGGCCATCGTGGATGGTCATCGCCACCTTCCAGGCCTCGGCGGTCTCGTTGGCATCGGCGGGGCGAATAACGGTCAGATTGGGCATCGCCCGCAGGCTCGCCAGTTGCTCGATCGGTTGGTGGGTCGGACCGTCCTCGCCGAGGGCCACCGAGTCGTGGGTGAAGACGTACTTGACGGCGAGGCGGCTGAGAGCCGCGAGGCGCAGCGCCGGCCGCAGGTAGTCGGAGAAGATGAAGAAGGTGCTGCCGAAGGGGATGATGCCGCCATGGGCAGCCAGGCCGTTGAGGATGCCGCCCATGGCATGCTCGCGCACCCCGAAGGCGAGGTTGGCGCCGCGATAGTCCCAGGCACCGGCGGGTGAGCCCTGGACGCTGTCGTCCCCGCAGCCGGGACACTGGAAACTCCCGCGCCCCTTGAGGGCGGTCTTGGTCGAGGGGTCGAGGTCCGCTGAACCGCCGATCAGGTTGCCGACCCGTCGGGCGATGGCATTGAGCACCTCGCCCGCGGCGGAGCGGGTGGCGATCGGCTTGTGGTCTTGGCCGTAGGCGGGGATCTCGTTCTCCCAGCCAACCGGCAGCTCGCCGGTCTGGCAGTGCCGCCACTCGGCATACTCGGCAGGAAACTGCTCAGCATAGGCCGTTTGCAGTTCGTCCCACTTGCGCTCCAGGTGTCGCCCGGCATCGACAGCCTGGCGGAAGCGGACCAGGGCATCCTCGGGGATGTGGAAGGTCGGCTGCAGCGGCCAGCCGAGATGCTCCTTGGTCGCCCGGACTTCGTCGGCGCCCAGCGGCGCGCCGTGGGCCTCGAAGCTGTCCTGCTTGTGCGGGCTGCCGTAGCCGATATGGGTGCGCACCAGGATCAGCGACGGCCGGTCGACCTCTTCCTTGGCCTGATTCAGGGCCCGGTGGACGGCAGCGGTGTCGTTGCCGTCGGCGACCCTCAGAATCTGCCAGCCGTAAGCGGCAAAGCGCGCGCCGACGTCCTCGGTGAAAGTGATGGCGGTGGCGGCGGCCAGCGAAACGTGGTTGTCGTCGTAGAGCAGGATCAGCTTGCCGAGCCCGAGGTGGCCGGCCAGGGAGGCGGCCTCGGCGGCCACCCCTTCCATCAGGTCGCCGTCGCTGCAGATGCCATAGGTGAAATGGTCGATCAGCGGCAGCCCGGAGCGGTTGAAGCGGGCGGCCAGCCAGGCCTCGGCCATCGCCAGGCCCACGGCGTTGGCGACTCCCTGGCCGAGGGGGCCGGTAGTGACCTCGACGCCGGGGGTTTCGCCCCGTTCCGGATGGCCGGGGGCGGCACTTCCCCACTGGCGGAAGCGCTTGAGCTCAGCCAGCGGCAGATCGAAGCCGCTCAGGTGCAAAAGGGCGTAGAGCAGGGCGCTGCCGTGGCCGGCCGAAAGGACGAAGCGGTCACGGTCAGGCCAGGCAGGGTTCTGCGGATTGCAGCGCAGGTGTCCGGTCCACAGGGTGTAGGCCATGGCCGCCGCCCCCATGGGCAGCCCGGGATGCCCGGAATCGGCCTGTTCCACCATGTCGACGGCCAGCATGCGGATGGTATTGATGCACAGGAGATCGAGGTCCTCCGGATCACCGGGCTGTTCGCTCATGCTGCCTCTCCTTTTCCCGCGGCGCGGCTTAGGGCCACGGCGGCGGCGCCGATCACCCCGGCATCGTTCTGCAGCCGGGCCGGGAG
Source organism: uncultured delta proteobacterium (assembly GCA_963806685.1). Taxonomy (GTDB): domain Bacteria; phylum Desulfobacterota; class Desulfuromonadia; order Desulfuromonadales; family DDH964; genus DDH964. The sequence goes on along the minus strand of CAWDZB010000013.1, from coordinate 58,647 downwards.
CACCTGAAGTTCTTCCCAGGCCGTCGCCAGGGCCCGCTGCCGGATTCCCTGGTCGATCCGCCCGACCAGCTCCGGCAGCCCGTCGATCACCCCGCCGCCGAGGATCAGGCGGCGGGGGTTGAAGGCGTTGACCAGACTGACGCAGCCGGCCACCAGGGCCAGGCTCACCTCGTCGACGATCCTCCTGGCCAGCGGGTCGCCGACCTGGAGCCCGGCGGCGACGATCGCCGCGTTCAGTTCGCATCCCCGTTCCGCCGCCAGCCGAATGAGTTGGGCGCCGGCCGCAGGATCGACGCTGACCGCCTCCCGGGCCCGCCGGGCAATGGCCCAGCCGCCGGCCAGCGCCTCAAGGCAGCCGTGATTTTCGCAATGGCAGGGGGGACCTTGGAGGTCGACGGTCATGTGACCGAGCTCGCCGGCACTGTTGCTGCTGCCGGCCAGCACCCGCCCGCCGCTGACGACGCCACCGCCGATGCCGGTGCCGATGAAGAGACAGACCAGGTCGGCGCAGTCCTTCCCGGCTCCGAACAGCCATTCTCCCCAGGTGGCAGCGCGCACGTCGTTGACCAGCGTTACTGGCAACTCCAGCTCTCGCTCCAGGTCGGCCCGCAGGGGAACATCGCTCCAGTCGAGGTTGGGGGCGAAGCGTACCACGCCGTCAGCGGCACCGATCTGCCCAGCCACCCCGATCCCCAGTCCCAGCGGATTGGGTTCGCCGTTGCCCAGCAGTTCCCGGCAGGCGGTCACGATCTGCCGGCGCACCGCCCCCGGTCCGCCCTCGGCATCGGTGGCCAGCCGCCGATCCCGCAGGATGCTGCCGCCGCCGTCGATCAGCGCGACCTTGATCTTGGTTCCCCCCAGGTCGACCCCGAGGACGCAGCGCCCAGCCGTCATTTGCCTGACCTTTCTCTTGTTGCCCCGCGTTCAATTCTATTGCAGCTCGGGGGTCCTGCAACCCGGGGGGCTTTTACCACAGGTAATCAGGCGGTCGTCACCCTGAAATCCATCCCTTCCCAGCGCTCCTCGCCGGACCAGAAGAGGGTAAAGTCGATGTCGGTCCCGGCCGGCAGCCGGCAGGTCGGCAGGTCGGCGGAATGGATGCCGAGCCGGCTGTCGCGGGCTTCGATCTCCTGGATCGTTTGCCAGCCATCCATGCTCCAGTGGACCCGCGCCGGGGCGGGCAGCTCGATGCGCAGGATCTTTCCCGAGGCCATGGAGCGGCACTTGTGATTGAAGCGCCAGGTCCAAAAACGGGAGGCGACCTGTTGCTGCTGGTAACGCGCCACCGGCTGCGGCGGCAGGTCGAAGACCCGCCCGTCGCGAAGCGAGCGCAACAGCTTGACGTACTCGGCGTGGGCCCAGACCAGCGGCATCGCCGACCCGGAGGGACCGCCGTTGAATAGTTCCCGCTCCGGCAGGTCGGGACCGTCCCAGACCTGCTCCGGCAACAACCCTTCCGGCCCGGCGAAGCGTTCCAGGGCGGCCAGCAGCTCGGCGGCCAGGGTCTTGCGGCCTGCAGCCAGCTCGAAATGGGCCCGCTCGCCGGTCAACAGCGGCCAGGCCCGGCCGACGCCGGTGCCGTCGAAGGGGGAACCGTCGTCGTGTTCACCATAGCCGTCGTCGTTGTAGCGGTGCCAGGCCGGACCCCGTTCGGTTTCGGTCCGGAGCAGGGCGTCGATGATGACGCAGGTGTTGACGATGCGGGGATCGTCCGCTGCCCGCAGACCGAAACGGACCAGGGCCAGGGCGTCGGTGCTGACCAGGTGGATGGCCGGCTCCCGGCTCTCGCCCGGAGGCCGGTTCTTGATCGCCACGAAGCCGGCGGCTGGCGAAGCCGCGTCGCAGCTCTCCGGCGGGGCGATGCGGACGTAATAGCCATCCACCCCGTACTGGCCGGCCAGGTCGGTGCCGCTGACGTAGGTCCAGCGCTCGATCGAATCGTTCCAGAAATCCGCCGTTTCCCGCAGGTAGTCCGCGAAAGGCTCCCCCCGGTCCTCGGCCAGGTCGGCCGCGACCAGCAGGGCGGCGACCTGGGCGGCCAGGGTGAAGGGGGCCAGCCCGGGGTCCTCCTCCCAGCGGTCCTGCTGGGTCACCGGGCCGTTGCAGACGATGAATCCGGCCGCCTTGCGCACCATCGGCCAGAGGGAAGCGAGCTGGACGTCGCCGAGCACCCCCTCGCGGCGGGCGAGGTCGACCAGCAGCACCGGCAGGGCGGTTTCGTCCATCTGGATGCCGCTCCAGAACGGGGTGCCGTCCAGCCACATATTCTGCGGCCAGTGGCCGTCCTCCTCCTGGGTCGACTGCAGGTAGGTCAGCACCCGGCGGACCTCCTCCCCGGCTCCGGCGGCGAGCAGCCCGCCGGCCGCCTCCACTAGGTCGCGGGGCCAGGCCAGGTGGTAACCGCCGAGATCGTCGTCCCCCTTGGCGAATCCCCAGGGGATGGAGAGGCTGGCGATGAGCCCGCCGGGGAAGGCCTTGGCCTCATGGCTGCGAAGCACCGCCATGCTCTTCCGGTAGCACCCCTCGCCGGCAGTCGAGGAGAGGGGGAGCAGGGTATCCTGCCAGGCTTGCCATTCCCCGCAATGGGCGCCCCGGGCGGCGGCAAACCCGTCGAGCAGGCTCGCCAGGGCTCGTTGACCCGCCTCGGCTTGATTGGCGCCGAAGCCGAGGGCGAGCTCGATGCCGTCAGCGGCGGCCAGGGGGTCGAGCTCCGCGACCAGCGCCACGTTCCCCGGCCCGGCCCGCCGGTAGCAGCGGGTCAGGCGGCCATGGCGGCTCAGTTCCTGCCAGCCGTCGGAGAAACCGACAAACCCGGCCGAGGCGGCCCGGATCGGGACCGAGGCGACCAGTGCCAGGGCCTTGTCGTCCCGCTCGGCAAACAGCATCGTTGTTCCCTTGTAATCCCCGATCCAGGCGCTGTTGTCGGTACCGTAATTGGCGAGGTGGGGAGCCAGCAATACGTAGAGCCGGTAGTCCTGGGAAGTTCCGGCCAGCGGCTGGAAAAGGAGGCGCTGCAGGACCACGTCGCGCCGCGGGTCGCTGAGCACCTCCTTCTCGATCCGGTAACGCCCCTGGCGACAGCGATTGACCAGGCGGTAGGCCGGCACGCCGGGGGAAAGGCAGGAAATTTCGCTGACCGTGTCCCGTTTTTCCTCGGAGAAGAAGCCCCCGTCGGCGGTGACGATCAGGCCCAGGTCGCGGATGCAGGCCTGGTCGACGCGCGGATAGTAGATCTCGTTGAGGATGCCGTGGCTGAGGGTGAACCAGACCCGGCTGGCCGGGCTCAGGGAAGTGCCGACCCCGCTCTTGGCGCTGGAGGTCCATTTCGGAGCGATCCCCAGCGCACCGGGGGCATTGTCATCGCTGAAGTCCATTCGCTTCCGTGGCCGAAAAGGATATGGGCCGGATTGCGGACCGCGAGGCGTCCGGTGTTCAATGGTAGCAGTTTTCGGGAAAACTTCAGGCCGGCCGTCACCCCCATCACGGCAATCGGGTAGGAGGCGGGGTTACCCCCGCCGTCCTCCCACACCACCGTGCGTACGGTTCCGTACACGGCGGTTCACAAGGCACACTGAAAGCGTCTGAGGTGGTCGATTAGCGAAACCAACCCCAGGTTGTCGAAGAAAGATTTGCGAAACGCATCGTGCATGTGCGAGGCTCCTGAGTTGTACCAGGGGCCCCGCCCGTTTTGGGCCGATTTCCAGGCCCGCTGTTCCGTCAATCCCCGTCGCATCAGATTCCTGGCCCGGGTGAAAGGGCGCTTCCACTGCCGCCACAGGATGCAGCGCAGTTTCCGCCGGACCCAGCCATCCAGTTCTTCGAAGATGCCTTTGACTTCCGCCAGACGGAAATAGGCGATCCAGCCCCGGAGCTTCGGGGCGGACTCTTCGATGACTTTCTTGAGGCTGTGCCCCCTTCCCCGCCGAAAAACCTGCCTGAGATTGGCCTTGAGCCGCTTCACGGAAGAGTCCGCCACTTTCAGGCGCGGCTTCTTGTGAAAGCTCATGCTGTAGCCCAGAAAGGTCCTCTGCCAGGGTCGGTCAACGGCGCTTTTGGCGCGGTTGACCTTGAGCTTGAGCCGCTGTTCGAGAAACCGGGTCAACGAGGCCATCACCCGCTCCGCAGACCGGCGACTATGAACGTAGATGTTACAGTCGTCGGCATAGCGGCAGAAGGCATGGCCGCGCTTCTCCAGTTCCTTGTCGAACTCGTCGAGCAGGATGTTCGACAACAAGGGTGAGATCGGGCCGCCTTGCGGCGTCCCCTCCACCCGGGGCGAGACAATCCCTCCTTCGAGAACTCCGGCCGTCAGGTAGTTGCGAATCAGTTGCAGCACCCGACGGTCTTTAACCTTGCGAGCCACACGTGCCATGAGCACGTCGTGCCCCACCCGGTCGAAGAACTTCTCCAGGTCGATATCGACCACCCAGCGTCGCCCCTCGGACACACGCCTGCGGGCGACCTCAACGGCCTGATGGGCGCTCCTTCCGGGCCGAAACCCGTAGGAGCTCTCGGAGAAGTCCGGTTCGAACAGCCGCATCAGCTCCTGATGCAGCGCCTGCTGAATGACCCGGTCCAGCACCGTGGGGATGCCGAGCATGCGCATCCCGCCGCCGGGCTTGGGGATTTCCACCCTGCGCACCGGCCGGGGCTGATAGGTCCCGTTCAGCAGCTCTTCCTTGATGCGCGGCCACTCCTTCTTCAGATAGTCCTTGAGGTCGCGAACCGGCATCCCGTCGATGCCGGGCGCCCCCTTGTTGCTGACCACCCGCTCGTAGGCCGCCATCATGTTGCCGCGGCTGACAACTTCCTCCATCAGTCGCGTCTCCACTTCCGTCCAGGAAGGTTCCCGGCATGCCGTGACGCTTGACGCACCTCCGCCGTACTCTCGCGACTTCCGGTCGCTACCCTCGGGCGCGGCCTCTGGCATCTCAGCCAGAGCTTCTGCTTCCTCGATCGTCATCGAAATTCGGGGCTCCTGACAGGCGCCTCGTGTTCGGCCCTTCACCGAGGTGGTCAGTCCCGGCTACTATGGCCTCTGCTGACTTCTGCCGACCCGTCCCGACGCCTCTCGGCGCCGGTAGCACGAGGCAGATCGGCAGATCTCCCAGGGTAATGCGCGTGACCTTCCTCCCATACACCCGCCGCATCTACAGCCCCACCCTCCCGGATGGCTATCGGGCTTTGAAGATCTATGCCTTCTCGCCCGGATGGGACTGCCTCGTATGCGATTTCTGTTCGTCGGGCCGGGAGTTTGCCTGCGGCTTCCTTCAGATTCCACCTCGCGGTGGACACCCTTGCCGTTCAGCTAGCGGTTCCCGCCATCAGGGTCCGCAGGGGACTTGCACCCCCAAGTCACCGATTCACCACCACAGTGAATCAGACAGCGCCAGTCAAGGCGCTACGCGCCATGCCTGGCGCACATAAAAAAGCCGCCTCGCAAGAGGCGGCCTGAGCCATCGGGATGACGGGCGAGGCTAAAGGTGGCCGACCCGGGCACGCTGGATGAGCAGCAAGTCCATCAGGGTGAGGGCGGCCATCGCCTCGACGATCGGCACCGCCCGCGGCACCACGCAGGGGTCGTGGCGACCCTTGGCCTCGAGGACCACCTTCCGTCCCTCCATGTCAACGCTCTGCTGTGCCAGGCCGATGGTCGCCACCGGCTTGAAAGCGACCCGGAACAGGATCGGCTCGCCGTTGCTGATCCCCCCCTGCACCCCGCCACTGTGGTTGGTCAGGGTGCCGAGACGGCCATCGCGGGCAATGAAGGGGTCGTTGTGCTGCGAGCCCCTCATCCGCGCGCCGGCGAAGCCGGAGCCGATCTCGAATCCCTTGCTCGCCGGCAGCGAGAGCATCGCCTGGCCGAGAAGGGCCTCGAGCTTGCCGAAGACCGGCTCGCCGAGGCCGGCCGGGACGCTGCGACAGACGCAGGAGATCACCCCCCCCAGGGAGTCCTTGGCCTCGCGGGCAGCCAGGATCGCCTTTTCCATCGCCGCGGCCGCGGCAGAATCGGGGCAGCGCACCGCGTTGGCGTCGACCTGCTCGCGGGTCAGGGTCCAGCTGTCCGCCGCCGGGGCGTCGACCTCGCCGGCCGAGCTGACCCAGGCGACGATTTCGATGCCGTGGACCTCGCGCAGATACTTCTCGGCGATGGCCCCGGCCGCGACCCGGCCGATGGTCTCCCGGGCGCTGGCCCGGCCGCCGCCGGACGAGGCGCGGATGCCGTACTTCATCTGGTAAGTGTAATCGGCATGAGACGGCCGCGGCACCTGGCTCATCGCCCCGTAGTCGCCCGGGCGCTGGTCGAGGTTGGGGACCAGCAGCGCGATCGGCGTCCCCAGGGTTCGGTCGAATTCGACCCCGGAGAGGATCGACACCTGGTCCGCCTCCTGGCGGTCGGTGGCGAGCTTGCTCTGCCCCGGCCGTCGCCGGTCGAGTTGGGCCTGGATATCTTCACGGCGCAGTTCCATTCCCGGCGGGCAGCCGTCGACCACGACGCCGACCCCCGGGCAGTGGGATTCGCCAAAAGTGGAGATTTTGAACAGGGTACCGAAGCTACTCGACATGATGCTCCTCCTGGGTAGCGGTGGCACAGCGACCCCGGGCCGCTGCTGGAGAAGTGGATATCTTAGAGGAGAACGGCGTGGCGGTCACCTGATTTTTCACCGGCTGCCGATCTGGACTACAGCAAAAGGCACCGACCATGGACAATTCTGACGTTGGTTTTATGCTTTTAAACGGAAAGGGACCAAGCGTAGCAGCCACCGGGAGTGAGCAATGTCCCTCAAGCCATCCCTGAAATTCTGGATTTTCCTGCTGGCCATCGTCGCCGCCATCTTTGCCGTGATTCTCGGCAGCTTCATCGGCTCCTGGGTCAGCCTCGACCCTGCCGAAAGGCAGCTGGTGCACGGGGTCTTCGGCAAGCTCTTCCCCTTCCCGTTGCTGGGCGCCCTGCTGCTGGTGGTGATCATCGGAACCCTGGTCAGCCTGCTCTTCAAGTATTACGTGATCCCGATCCTGCAGCTCGCCGAAAAGTCGCGGCTGATCACCACCGTCAATCCCGGCTACCGCATCGCGCCGACCGGCGCCCGCGAGGTGCGTCATCTGACCGAGGTCATCAACGATGCGGCCGAAGCCTACCAGCGCCTGCAGCTGGAAGTCGACGCCCGGATCGAAGCCGCCCAGGCCGAACTCAACGAGGAGCGCAACCGGCTCGCCGCCCTGGTGTCCGAGCTCCCCAGCGGGGTGTTGGTCTGCAACACCGGCGGCCAGATCCTTCTCTACAACCAGCAGGCCCGGGCCCTGCTGCAGCGTACCGAGGGACGCGGCGACCTGACCGGAACCTGGATCGGCCTCGGCCGCTCGATCTTCGGCGCTCTCGACCGGGCGCCGATCGCCGCCGGGTTGGACGTCCAGCAGCAGGCTGCCAGCGATGGGCGCCCTGCCCCGCCGTCGAGTTTTCTGACCACCCTCGCCGACGGCACCTGCCTTCGGGTCAAACTGGCACCGGTCTTCCATCCCGGGAACCGGCACGCGGAGTTGAGCGGTTTTGTTCTGACCATCGAGGACATGACCCGTCAGATCGCCGCCACAACCCGCCAGGAACAGGTGATCCGCGAATTGGATGAAGCCCTCACAGCGGCCCTTGCCGATCTGCACCGGATGGCCCGGCCGGCCGCAGGGTTCACCTCGGAGGAGAGGCCGGTTGCCGACGGCATCGAAATTGCCGTCCGCACCATCGCCACCCGCCTGCAAAAGGTCCGGACAGATCATGCCCGGCAGCTGCCGCCGGCCGGGCACCAGGAAGTCATCCCCGCCGGGGACCTGCTGCAGGTCCTGCGCCAGACCATGGCCGAGCAGGCCGGAATCAAGGTCCGGATTCTCGCCGTCGAACCGCTGCAACTGCACCTCGACAGCCTCGCGCTGACCCGGGCCCTGGCCGATCTCGCAACCCGGCTGCGCGACCGGTTTCCCCTCGACCATCTCGAGCTGCGGTTGTCGCCGGCCGCCGCCGAAATGGCGCAGCTGGAAGTCGCCTGGGTGGGACCCGGCGTCCCCCGGGAATTCCTCGAGGAATGGGGAGACTCCCCCCTGGTCAGCGGGCCGCAGGGGGAGCCGCTCGGATTCGTCACCCTGCTCGCCGCCCAGGGCGGCGCACTGCAGATCGACGCCGGGCCGGGGGAAAGCTGCACCCGCCTGACCTTGCTCCTTCCCACCGGCGCCGAAGGGCATGTGCCGGTTCTGCAGCCTGCGCATCAGGAACGGCCGGTCTTCTATGAATTCGATCTCTTCGGGCAGTCCCCCGGGGAGGGAACCGGGCGCCAGCTGCTGCGCGATCTCACCTACGTGGTCTTCGACACGGAAACCACCGGGCTCAACCCCGCCGCGGGCGATGAAGTCATCCAACTCGGTGCGATCCGTATCGTCAAGGGAAGGATGCTCCGTGATGAAATCATCGACCAGCTGATCGACCCGCGGCGTTCGGTACCGGCCAGCTCCGTCGCCATCCACGGCATCCCCCCGGAGCTTCTGGTCGGCCAACCGACCTTCGCCGAGATCCTCCCCCAGTTCCGAACCTTCGTCGAGGGAGCGGTGCTGGTGGCTCACAACGCCGCCTTCGACATGCGCTTTCTCTACATGCAGAAGGCTCGGACCGGCATCGTCTTCGACCAGCCGGTTCTCGATACCCTGCTCCTCTCCTCGGTCGTCCATCCCACCCTGAAAACCCACACCCTCGATGCCATCGCCGAACGTTTCGGCATTCCCCTCGTCGGTCGCCATACCGCCCTCGGCGATGCTATCGTCACGGCCGAGGTGTTGCTCAAGCTGATCCCACTGCTCGAGGCTCAGGGGATCCATACCCTCGAAGAGGCCATCGCCGCCGCCGCCAAATCCCCCTACGCCCGGATCAACCTCGACCAGCCGCGACCGCCCAGGAACCCGGAATCCCGTTGACAAACGAGGGGAGATTACGATACAAACAAAAACTTCTCGCCACCCTAGCTCAGCTGGTAGAGCAACTGATTCGTAATCAGTAGGTCGTCGGTTCAAATCCGATGGGTGGCTCCAGTCAAAACAATGGGTTACAGGTTTATGCCTGTAGCCCATTTGATTTATTGGGCCACTCAATGGCCCGCCAGACGACGACCACGGATACCGGCCCTATCTACTCCCGCCCAGGAATTGCGCCACAGACTTGATTATCCCGTCTCAAGGGATAGCTTTTAATCAGACATGGCGGCAATTTTGGGGCCCATACCGCCGAATTATTCCCATGGCTGCCGAAAACCAGGAAGGGCTATATCGTCTACTTGGACACTGCCAAAATAAGCCGCGAAAGGAGATTGGTGGAAGATACATTTCTGAAAGGAGAGGTGAATGGGGGAGCTGGCGCCGTTAGCACTGCTTCTCGTCCTAATCTGCCCGAGCACGACATGGGGGGCGAAGACCATAGAAACACAACTCGAACGGGTGGTAACCGAAACCAGAAAGAACCTCCCCATGATGCTCAGCGAAGATATTCAAGCTACCAACATTGGAACATCGGGGCGGACATTGATCAATTACTATAATTTCACCAGACAGAAATCTGAGTTTTACAATCTACCCGGAGTTGTTGACAATTACCGCAGGAACTCCATTGATGCTGCTTGTACCAATCCGGGCACAAGGAGATTTATCGATCACAATAAGGGCTCAATTCAGTATCAATTCTTTGACTCAAAAAATATTTTTGTTGCGAAATTCACTATTGACTCACGAACCTGCAGAGCCCGATAAAATTTCCGGCCAACGGCCGGTCGAGGATTTGAGACCCTTGACCGGTTCCCGAAAACAGGGGGTGGCGTGAATGCACGCCACCCCCTGTTGCTTTTTGGACCTTCCAGCAATACCCGGTCGCTTCATAACAGCCGATGCCAAGCCTCGGCTTCGAAACCGGTAAAAGAGCTGCCGTCAGCCGGATGACCTATGGTTTGCTCAGGCGGCTCTGAAGCCCCCCTGCAATTTGGTGCCCCTTAGTGACCTGGGACGGGGCAAACGCCTTTTGCGCAAAAGCCTGGAGTTTCCGCGCCGGTTCGCTGCCGCTTGCCGCCGCCACCGTCCACCAGGCATAGGCATCCGCGTCGCTTTTCGGGATCCCCCGACCCCGGTAATAGAGCCCGCCGAGATTGAACTGCGCTCCGGCGTGCCCCTGTTCTGCGGCCAGGCGGTACCACTTCACGGCCTCCCGGTAATCTTGCGCAATGCCCTGGCCATTGGCACACATCACTCCGAGGTTGTACTGGGCCGGGGCGAATCCCTGCCCGGCCGCCAGACGAAACCACTTCGCGGCCACCTGATAATCCTGCGGCGCACCCTTGCCGGCGTAGTACATCAGGCCGAGATTGGACTGAGCCACCGCATACCCCTGACCGGCCGCGGAGTGGAACCATTTGCGGGCCGCCGCATAGTCCGGGCGGACTCCCTGACCGTTGTAGTACGCCTCGCCAAGGTTGGTTTGGGCGGCGGCATCTCCTTTTGCCGCGGCCAGGCTATACCATTTCACCGCTGCCACATGGTCCGACGCAACACCCTGGCCGCTGGCGTACATCACCCCGAGGTTGTACTGGGCCGCCACATATCCCTGGTCCGCGGCCAGCCGGAACCACTTCAGCGCCGTTTGGTAATCCTGCGCGACACCCTGCCCGGAGTAGTACAGCAGGCCGAGATTATATTGCGCCTCGGCATTGCCCTGCTCAGCGGCCAGGTGGTACCACCTGAAGGCTTCCCGGAAATCCCTCGGAAGTCCCTGGCCGTTGGCAGCCAGGTCGCCGAGATGGGTTTGCGCGGCCGCGTACCCCTGGTCGGCCGCCAGGCGATACCACTTCACGGCTTCCTGGTAATCCTGCGTAATCCCCTGACCATGTTCATACATCACCCCGAGATTGGACTGGGACACCGCATATCCCTGCTCGGCGGCAAGGCGAAACCACTCCAGGGCCTGCTGATAATCCCGGGTACGCCCCTTCCCCTGGTGATATGCCTCGCCGAGATTGGACTGGGCCGCGGCAATCCCCTGGTCGGCAGCCAGACGGTACCACTTTGCCGCCTCCGCATAGTCCTGCGCAACACCCTGCCCGGCGTAATAGGCCTCGCCGAGCAGGAACTGGGCTCCGGCATGTCCCTGGTAGGCGGCCAGGCGATACCACTTCACGGCCCTTTCCTGGTCCTTGGGAATACCCTGCCCCCGGGCATACATCAGGCCGAGATTGAACTGGGCCGCGGCGCTTCCCTTTTCGGCCGCTGTTGAAAACAGCTGGCCGGCAGATTGGAAATCCCCGGATTTTTTGGCCGCCAGGGCGTCGTCAAGGGTATCGGCAAAACCCATGGCAGCCGATGTGGCCAGCCATAAGGCCACCAAAACCCCGGCAAAAATGTACTTCATACCCCACTCCTCGTCGGCAGCCGGCATTTGCTGAACCTTAACTTTCCGGCCCGGATATCAGTTTAACAAGCTATGTGTTCGGAAGGGACCCCCTTCCCAGGTCATCGGCAACCGGAAGCCGGTCGGATCCATTTCGACGCAGGAGCCTGGATCGCCAGGCTTTGCTCCAGGCTTTCTCCGTCGCTCGGGAATCGGGCGGAACCAGGCAAAAAAGTGCAACAATTCCCCCTCTGGCTCCAATTCGCCTCGCTGTGTGGTATAGATTCATCAGGGGCGCAGGATCGAGAAACACCCCATCACCTTCCCCGATAGCCAAAAGGGAGAATCGCAATGATGATCCAGGTGCAGTATACCGATGGTCGCCACGACATGGTCAAGCCGCAACTGCTGGATCGGTTGCTCGATGCCCACAAGATCTTCGGCTTCCGTCGTGGCGGGGGATGGGCCACCGTCGGCCGGGACCCGCTTCGCCGTCAGCGGGGCTCCCGCCTGGGAGACTTCAACGGTGAGGAGCGGCGTGACGCGGCGGGTTAGTTTCCGCAAAAAGCGATTCTCCCGTTCGAAGCGGCGGGGAGAGGAAACGGCTGTGACCAGGTCACAGCCGTTTTTTGTTGGTCCCGACGGCAAGGCGCGGTGCCCCGCCCTTGGCAACCGGCCGCGGCTGCAGACCGAATCCAACCATCAACCGTAACCGACCAGAACCATCTGCCCCAGGAGCGCGGGTGCGGTCGCCAGGGCCAGGAAGATCAGCAGGGTCAGCAGTCCCCGCCACAACCACCGTCGGTCGGCGGCGTGAAGCTGCGGTGCGAGGGAGGGATGCCGCGCCAAAGGCCGGAACAGCCCCGGCAGCAGGCCATACAGGACGGCGGCGAAGAGACTCAGGTAGAGCGGATAGCCGATGAAGTGGTAATGCCCCTGGAAGAGGTCGAAGGGACAATGGTGGCTCGGCAGCTGATAGACGTAAAGGGAAATGAAGGAGATGATGGCCGCCAGCGAGAGGGGAAAAAAGGCCGCCGCAACCAGCGTCAGCAGCAGCCGCAGCCAGCCCGATTTCCAGACCAGGCAGGCGACCAGCAGCGCCGCTAGCAGCCCGCCCCCGGCGTAGAAGGCGATCATCGTCGGCACTAGCGGCAAACCGGCAAGGCCTCCGGCCACCCCCCCGCCGCCTGCGGAAAACAGGGAGCCGCAGCAGGAGGTGATGACCTCGGGGCGCAGACCAAGGAAGTAGCTGAGCTGGTAGTAGCAGTCGAGGCCGACCAGGTACGTGACCAGCGGCAGCAGGGCGTACTTCAGGCGCACCAGGGGAAAATCCTCGGCGTGCTCGTCGAAGTGGTTGAGTACCAGCCACAGCGCCGCGGCAAACCAGATGGCGAGTTTGACGTAAAGAGCGTTCCAGCCGATCGGGTTGGCGTTGAGGGAGCCGGTGGCGCACATCGCCCCGACAAACAGTGGATGGAGATCGTCGACAGTGTAGATGAAGAGCAGTCCGGAGAGGATTTCGAAGGCCAGGGCGTAGCGGACCAGGGTCGAGACCAGGACGGTGCGCTGCTCCAGCTGGTACTGCAGTTCGCTGCTGCTGCTCCGGTCCCAGCGCCGCAGGATGCGCACGCCGGTGATAGTGGCGTAAAGGCAGAGGAGCAGGACCAGGCCGCTGCCGACGAGCAGGGCGAGGATTCCGGGATGCAGGATCACGAAACCTCCGCCGCCAGCCGCCCGTCACGCATCGCCACCATCCGGCCGATCAGCGGATGGTCGAAGACGAAGGGGTCGTGGGTAGCGATGACGATGGTTTTCCCCTCGTCCCGCAGCCCGGCAAGAATCTCCAACAGCTCGGCAGCCAGTTCGCTGTCGAGGTGGGCCGTCGGTTCGTCGGCGACGATGATCTGCGGTGCATTGACCAGCGCCCGGGCGATCGCCACCCGCTGCTGCTCGCCGCCGGAGAGTTGGCGGATCTTGAGATGGCGGCGGCGGGCCAGGCCGAGCTGTTCGAGGAGCTGCTCGGCGCGGCGCTGCATCTCCTTCGGCGGGCATTCCTGGGGATAGAGGGGAAGCAGGACGTTTTCCAGAACGCCGACGTCCCGCAGCAGGTTGAACTGCTGGAAGATGAAGCCGAAGGTCTGGCGACGGACCGCGGTCAGGAAGCGCTCCGGCAGCCGCGAGACGTCGCGGCCGGCCACCGCCACCCGCCCCGAAGTCGGCCGGCTCATACAGCCGAGGAGGCTGAGCAGGGTGGTCTTCCCCGAGCCGCTGGGGCCCTTGAGAGCAACCACCTCGCCGGCTTCGATCTGCACCGAGACGCCCTGCAGGGCACGGATTTCATCCGGTTTGCCGGGGTTGTAGGTCTTGTGGAGGTCGACGGTTTCGATCAGCGGCGCCATCGTCGTCAGCTCCTCATCATGCTTTCCGGGTCGGTGATCGCCGCCTTCCAGGAGGGGATGACGGTGCTCGCCACGTAGGGGGTGACGGTCAGAAAGGCGATCACGCACAGCTGGTAGAGGTCGACGCTGGGCGCCAGGGCGAAGGGTGGAAAGAGAATCGACCACCCCTTGAGGACCGGCGCCAGGAGCCTTGAGTCGAACCAGAAGACATGGACCCAGGCCAGGATCAGGCCCAGCAGCAGGGCGGTCAGCGACAGGATCAGCCCTTCCCAGAACTTCAGTGCCAGAACGTCGGCGGTATCCCAGCCGACCGCCTTGAGGATGCCGATCTCCCGCTTCTCCTCGGCGCTGAGGCCGGTGGCCTTGTCCCAGGCCAGGACGCAGAAGGCGAGCAGCGCGGATGAGAAGAGGGTCAGTAGCATCCCGCTGCGCCAGGAAAAGACCGAGTCGTAAGTGCGCAGGATCTCGCTGCGGGTGATCGGCCGGGTGTCGGGCAGTCGTTGCTTGATCTTCGCCGCCACCGTCTCGACCTCCTGCGGGTTGTAGACTTCGACGGAAAAATCGGTAGCGCGGTCGGCGGGCAGGCCGAAAAAGTCGCGCAGGTCGGCATCCCCGAGCAGGACCAGATCGTTGGTCAGCAGCGCCGAATCGCTGTGAAAGACCCCGGTGACCTCGTAGTCGACGCCGACGTTGCGGCTGTCGACGATGATCAGGTCTCCGTCGGGCCCGGTGCGGCGCAGCCCGGCGACTCCGGCGCCGATGGCGCACTCCCCCGACTGTTGCGGCAGGTGCCCGGAAAGAAGCTCCAGCCCCTCGGGCGGATGTTCGCCGACCCCCATCATGGTGTAGTTGCTGCCGGTCAGGCTGTCGTAGTAATAGCCCCAGACCCGGGGGGTCACCCGGCCCACCCCGGGGATCCCTGCCAGGACCCGGCCGTAGTCGAGGGGGATCAGGTCGTGACGGCCGGCGATGATGCGCTGCACCACCAGCTCCGGCGCCTTGGCCAGGAGCTGGGTGGCCTCCTCCTTGAGCCCGCGGGTGAGAAACAGTACCGATGCCAGCACCGCGATCACCAGGGTGTAGACGATCAGGATCGAGAAATTGCGGCCGCGCTGGCGGAGGGTCGCGGCGAGGGCGAATTCGAGAATTTTCAGTTGGCGGGTCACGGACATCAGCGGATCGTAGCGACGGGCGGGGGAGCAACGATCGACCCCGCGGGAAAATGGTCAAAGGCGCCGGGCAGGTCCTGGAACGCGGCGAAACGGTCGGCCTGGGAGGGGTGCCGAGTATAGCGGGCCTCGGTCCAGATGGCCAGGTCGGTCAGACTGAGGGTGGCGCCAAGTCGGGCCAGGGGCGGGGCAGTCACCGCGGCAAACTGCCGGCTGCGATATTCGCCGCGCACCAGCAGCGCCGTCAGGGTCACCAGCAACAGTCCGGTCAGAACCAGATAGGTGCGGGCACGGATCATGGAACGGCCGGAACCGGGACCAGGTCTTTGCCGTCGAAACGCATCAGCTTGACGCCGCCATGGTCGCGCAGGAAACCGCGCGCCTGGTCAAGGCCGGCTATGGGCACCAACTCCTTGCCCATCGGCCCGAGAACGTTGCTGCCGCTGACGAAAAAGACCTCGTGGGCGGGTGTCGCCTTGACCGAATAGTATTCGGTGACGAAGAGCGCGGCGATGTCGTCCCGAGTCGCACCGGGACGGTATTTGGGCAGATCGAAGAAGTATCGGAACAGGTCCTTGGGGCCATCGAAAAAGACCCGGCTGCCATCCTTGAAGACGATGGAGCTGACCCAGTTGCTATATCCGGCAACAAACATGCCGCACACCGGGCAGCGGGCGTCCTTGCCCGGAGCCTGGGATTCGACCGCGCTGGCCGGTGCGGCCAGCCAGAGGATGCCGGCCAGGAGCAGGAAGGCCGGCAGCTTTTTGCAGCGCATGGGTGGTTCTCCTTTGGTGGATGTTTGGTTCGGTTCGCCCTGAGGACCTCCCGAAGGGAGTAAAGTTAGCCCATCCCTCCTCCATTTGCAACCCGGGGCACCTGAAAAGCAATCTGCTTGACAGCGGCTCATTGAGTAATCTAGAGTTAACATCGTTTAATTTTCTAACCACTCAACAAAGGAGAAAACACCGTCATGAAGAAGCTGCTGGTCGCTACCCTGCTGGTCCTCTTCGCCGTCGCCCCGGCTTTGGCCGCCGACACCGTGGTGCTCCCCGCGAAAAACGGGGATGTCACCTTCAATCACAAGATGCACAGCGAAAGCATGGAGTGCAAGATCTGCCACGGCGAAGGAACCCCGGCCAAGATCGAACTCGACAAAACCAAGGCCCACGCTCTGTGCAAGGACTGCCACAAGACCAAGGGTGCCGGTCCCACCAAGTGCGGCGACTGCCACAAGAAGTAATCCGTTCGGACCTCATGTGATCGGCCTCCGCTGACGGCCTTCAAGGCCACTCCAAGGCGGGAACGGCGCCAGCCGTTCCCGCTCTTTTTTTCCCTTGTCCCTCCCTTTTGACCTCAGCAGCGGATATCCGGCCGGAATCCCGCTGGCATTGCCGGCCGAAAAATGGTAGAAGATGCGGCAACCCTCAATCGAGACAGGGAGGACATCATGCATCACTTTGCCCTGACCATTATCGGCCGGGACCGGCCCGGCATCGTCTCCCAGGTCACCGAAATCCTCTACCGCCTCGGCTGCAACATCGCCGACTCCAGCTGTTCGATTCTCGGCGGCCAGTTCGCCATGATCCTAATCCTTTCCCATTCCTCCTACGTCGACCGGGCGAGCTTCGGGGACGCCTTCGCCCCCCTCGAGGAGAGCGGCCTGTCGGTCTTCCTGCGCACCCTCAAGCCCGGCGGCGAGCAGCATCCCCACTTGCAGGGCGAACTCTGCCTGATTTCGGTCTACGGCTCGGACAAGCCGGGGATCGTCTACCAGGTGGCCAAGGAACTCGGCGACCGCCAGGTCAACATCACCGATCTCAACACCAAGCTGGTGGGAAGCGAAGAGCGTCCGGTCTACGTCATGATGCTGGAGGCGGTTCTCCCCGAGGACCTCGGCGTCGAGGAGCTCAGCCGGGTGATGCAGGGTCTGCGCGAGCAACTCAAGGTCGACATCAGCGTCCGCTCCATCACCCCGGTGGAACTCTGAGCCATGGCGGTTCGCGAGATCCTGCTCTACCCCGATCCCCGGCTGAAGGCCGTCTCGGCGCCGGTCACGAATCTCGATGCCGGTGTCGATGCCCTGGTCCAGGACCTGGTCGACACCATGGTGGCCGCCGGCCACTCGGTCGGCGTCGCCGCTCCCCAGATCGGCGACAGCCGCCGGGCGGTAGTGGTCGACGTCTCCAAGAGCAAGCTCGGCCGCGACAGCAATCACGGCCTGCTGGTGATGATCAATCCCGAGATCCTCGAACGGGAGGGGCAGGAAACGATGCGCGAGGGGTGTATGAGCGTGCCGGATTATACCGGCAACGTCACCCGCGCCGAAACGATCGTTGTCCAGTTTCTCGACCGGGAGGGAAAGGAACAGGTAATCCGCGCCGGCGGCTTCGAGGCGGTCGCCATCCAGCACGAGCTTGACCACCTCGACGGCTTTCTGTTTCTCGACCGGGTCTCCAGCCTGAAGACCGACCTCTTCCGCCGCAAGCGCTGACGGGCCTCGCCAGAGGCGGAGCCCGTCAGCTATCACCTTTCACCTGCCCCTTTACCGCGGCGCCCGGTAGTCCTCCGGAGCACCCTTTTTCGACAGCACGATCTGCCAGAGCTGATTGATGCGGGCCCGGAAGGCGCCGGCACAGGCGAGCAGGTAATAACGCCACAGGCGCCGGAAGCGCTCATCGTAGTGACCGGCCAGCTGCGGCCAGGCCGCTTCGAAGTTGCGGTGCCAGGCCATCAGGGTGCGGTCGTAATCAGGGCCGAAATTGTGCCAGTCCTCGATCATTAAGATCCCCTCGCACGCCCTGGTGATCTGCACCGCCGAGGGGAGCATGCTGTTGGGGAAGACATAGCGCTCGAGCCAGGGATCGGTGGTGGTCACCGACAGGTTACCGCCGATGGTATGGAGCAGAAAAAGGCCGTCATCCGCCAGGCAGCGGGCGACGACCTCCATGTAGGTGCCGTAGTTTTTGTACCCGACGTGCTCGAACATGCCGATCGAAACGATCCGGTCGAAGGGCTCGTCGAGTTCCCGGTAGTCCTGCAACCGGATCTCCACTGGCAACCCCCGGCAGCGATCGCGGGCCAGTTCGGCCTGGCGTTCGGAGATGGTCACCCCCACCACGCTCACTCCGCAGCGTTCGGCCGCGAAGCGGGCCATCCCCCCCCAGCCGCAACCGATGTCGAGCAGGTGCTGGCCGGGGGCCAGCTGCAGTTTGCGGCAAATCAGGTCCAGCTTGCGCTCCTGGGCGCTGTCGAGGTCGGTCGCCCCGTTCCAGTAGCCGCAGCTGTAGTTCATGCGCTTATCGAGCATCGCCCGGTAGATGTCGTTGCCGATATCGTAATGCTGTTCCCCGACCTGGCGGGCCCTGGCAATCGACTGACGGTTGCTGAGCCTGGCCTTGCAGACCGCCAAGGCCATGCCGAGGGTGCGGACCCGCTCTTCCAGACCGGCGGCCAGCACCCGATGGAAGAACTGGTCGAGAGCCGGACAATCCCACCAGCCGTCCACGTAGGACTCGCCCAGCCCCAGGGAACCGTGGGCGAGAATCCGACGGAACAGCCGTTCGTCGTGCACCTCGATATCCCAGGGGCGACCGCCCCCCACCCTCACATCCGCCAGGCTCAACAGGGCCTCGACCCGGCGACGATAATCCCCTTTTCCCACTGGCACTGCCTCCCGCCCCCTCATTGGCCGAAAGCGCCGACGCCCCCTTCCGCTTCATAGCTGCCGGGTTACCCCGGAGGGATGGGACCTCAACCGAGCTATACCAGTTACCCTGCGGAGCGGGGTCTGTCAACCGGCCGCGGCGGTCCTGCCGGTCAGGTGCGTCACTACCCGCTCGGCGACCTTGTTGGAAGAATGGACGCAGTCGTTGAGGCCGACGCCGAAGAAGGCATTGCCGGTGAGAAACAGCCCGGGGATGCCATCCAGGCGTTCGGAAATCGCTCCCAGCCGTCGGCCGTGGCCGGCGATGTACTGGGGGATCGCCCGCTGGTGGCGAAAGATGCGTACGAAATCGGGGGGGGCGGTGATCCCCATGATCTCAAGGAGATCGGTCTGGACCCGGGCCTGCACCTCGCCGTCGGCCAGATCGAAGGCACCGGGATTGGCCGCCCCGCCCATCATCGAGCGCAGCAGAACCTGCCCCTGGGGTGCCCGGTTGGGAAAGATGCTCGAATCCCAGAGGGTGCCGAGAATGCTCTTGCCCTCCTTCTTCGGGATCAGATAGCCGAAGCCGTCGAGATCGCGGGCGATCTTGTCCCGCTGGTAGCCGAAGCAGACCACGTTCATCGGTGCGTAGGAGATCCCCTCCAGCAGCTTCGCCAGTTCGCCATCGAGACCGGCGAGCTGGCCGGCGACCGTCCAGGCCGGGGCGGCGCTGACCACCAGCTCCGCCTCCAGGCTGTCGCCGGTGGCGAGTTCGAGGAGAAAGCCGCCGTCGCGGCGACGGATGGCGGCCACCTCGGCGCCGAGACGCAGCTCGGCGCCGAGGGCCTGGCCGGTGGCCGTGGTCAATTCCTGGATGCCGTCGTTGAAGGAGGTCAGCACCCCGCCGGGGCCGGCGGCGCTGGCCACCGCCTTGCCGGCCTTGCGCTCGGCCTTCTTCTGCTTGGCCAGCTTGACCATCGCCTTGATCAGCCCGCCGTATTCCTGCTCCAGCTGGTGGATGCGCGGGAAACAGCTCTGCAGGCTCATCGTCTCCGGGTCGCCGGCGAAGATCCCCGAGACCATCGGTGCAATCAGCTTGTCGAGGGCCTCCTGGCCGAGCCGGCGCCGGGCGAAATCGGCCAGCGTCTCATCGACGCCGTCGCGGCGGGCCGGGATAAAAGGTTCGCAGGCCAGGCGCAGCTTCCCCGGCCAGGAGATCAACTGCGACTTGAGAAAGGACGGGCCGTTCTCCGGCAGCCGATGCAGCACCCTGTCGCTGTAGATAAAACGTTTGCGGGCGTTGTCGTCGGAACGCAGCAGCTGCCCGCTGATCCCCAACTCGCGGCACAGCTCGAGGGTCATCGGCTTGTTGTCGAGAAAGCCGTTGGGCCCCCATTCGCAGAGGAAACCCTCCTCGCGCCGGCTCCAGATCTTGCCGCCGGTGCGCTGCTCCTTCTCCAGGATCACGATCTGTACGGCGAGACCGGCCTCCTCGGCCAGGCGTTCGATGGCGTAGGCGGTGGAGAGGCCGGAAATGCCGGCGCCGATGATGGCAATACGGGTCATTTTCTGATTCCTTTCGCAGGAAATGTTTTGAGCCATGGGCGATGGAACGGAACCTCGATAGCTGACAGCTGATAGCTGTCCGTCAAGTCACCTTGTCCAAGATCCGGGCGATGGTTTCGAAGGCGGCCACCAGCTCTTCCTGCTCCGTCGGCTCCAGTTGCTTGAGGAGTTTGCGATAGCGATCGAGAATCCCGCTGCGCAGCTCCCCGATCAGCTCCTGCCCCCGGGGCGTC
This sequence comes from uncultured delta proteobacterium, assembly GCA_963806685.1. Lineage (GTDB taxonomy): Bacteria > Desulfobacterota > Desulfuromonadia > Desulfuromonadales > DDH964 > DDH964. Next base: position 38,230 of record CAWDZB010000013.1, on the reverse strand, counting down.
AGGCGGATGATCACCTGGCGGCGGTTGTCGGCATCCTGCTGTCGTTCCACCAGCCCCTGGGCGACGAGGCGGTCGACCATCTGGCTGGCGCTGCTCATCGCCACCTCCAGGTCACGGCCAAGATCGCCGAGGGAACAGCTGCCGGAACCGGCAATGGTCAGCAGGGTCTTGTACTGGTTGTAGGTCAGATCGAGCCCCTCGTGAACCAGGGCCCGCAGCCGCCCCATGCGCCCGAGCAATTCCGGGTAGAGCCGTTCCAGGCGTTCTATCAGCTCCATTCTTCGTTCTCCAAAAATTTAGTTATCCGAAATGTTAGTCAAAAGAAATGTTGTCGTCAAGCCTTTCCTCGTCCTTCCCCCCTTGACGGAGGATCGGGCCGCTCCTATATTGACAGGGCCCTTTCCCGAACGACAAGGAGCCGTCATGGCCAAGGACTACTACCAGCTGCTCGGTCTCCCCCGCGACGCCGGCAGCGACGCCATCAAGAAGGCCTACCGCAAACTGGCCCTCAAATACCATCCCGACAAGAACCCCGGCGACAAACAGGCCGAGGAGAAGTTCAAGGAGATCACCGAGGCTTACGCGGTTCTTTCCGACCCGGAGAAGAAGAAGCAGTACGACCAGTTCGGCGAGGCCGGCTTTCACCAGCGTTTCTCCCAGGAAGACATCTTCCGCGGTTTCGACGTCGGCGACCTGTTCCGCGAGTTCGGGATCGGCAGCGACGACATCTTCAGCCAGATGTTCGGCGGCGGCCGGGGTCGCGCCACCTACTACGGCGGCGGCCGCCCGCGGCAGATCAAGGGGCAGGATTTTTCGCTGCAGGTTTCTATCCCGCTGCGCCAGGCAGTCACCGGGGGCGAACGGCGCATCGCCTTCAGCCACGGCGGACAGAACGAGTCGCTGCAGGTGCGCATACCCGCCGGCATCGAGTCGGGGCAGAAACTGCGCGTCGCCGGCAAGGGGGGAGCCAGCCCCGCCGGCGGACCGCCCGGCGACCTCTACCTGGAAATCAGCGTCGAGGCCGATCCGGTTTTCCGCCGCGAGGGGCACGACCTCTTCGTCACCGTGCCGGTCCCCTTCTCCGGGGCCTGCCTCGGCACCAGCATCGACGTGCCGACCCTGAACGGGGAAAAACGGGTCAAGGTTCCGGCCGGGATGGCCTCCGGCGGCAAGATCCGCCTGCGTGGCTTCGGCGTTGCGGCCGGCGGCAAAAAGGGCGACATCTACGCCGTGGTCGAGGTTCTGGTGCCCGGCAAACTGACTGCGGAGCAGCAAAAACTGTTGGAAAAACTCCGCGACCTCGGTCTCTGACTCCGCCCAGGTTCGCTCCTGCTACCACTTATTCGAGGCAGCCTCCGTGCACCGGCCAGCAGTTCCCGGCAGATTCCCGTTTATTAAACGCTGCCCTTCTCCCGGAAATTGCCGGCAAGGGAAATTGTCTGGATGGGGTCAGGTAGCGGGCCAAACTGGAGGGGAGCAGAAAGCTCAGAAGATGGCGGCAAGCCTCTCGAAGGATTTGCGCAGGCGCGTGGAAACCGCCAGCAGCATCCCCTTGAGGAGCTTGACGGCCAGGGGTGGGTTGCTGGCCAGCAATTGCTCGAAATGCTCGCGGCTGAGAAGCAGCAGCGTAGTCTCTTCCAGGGCTACCGCGGTCACCGCCCGCGGCTGGTTTTCCATGATGCACAGTTCACCGATGATCGCTCCCGGGCTGTAGAGGCCGACCACCACCTGTCGCCCGGGAAACTCGGTCCCCTTGGTAACCTCCACCTTTCCGGCGATGATGAACGCTTCGAAATCCGCGGCATCCCCTTCCTTCCAGAGGGTCCCGCCGGCCTCGACCCGGGCGCAGGTAAAATATCCCGCCAGCTCGGGTTGGTCTTCCGCATCCAGGAAGTAAAAACAGCGCAGCTGGTTTTTTAGCTCGGCGCAACCTTCCGGCAGCAGCTGGATCATGGTCGGCTCCTCATCGGACCCCCTGCGTCACCCCTTGCGGTCGGATTCAGCCTGTTGATCGCGCACCTTTTGCGCCACCTGTTCGAGCAGACCGTCGATGCCGTCCTTGCGGGCGATCTCCCCGAAGGTTCCACGGTAGGTCCGCACCAGGCTCACCCCTTCGATGACCACGTCGTAGACCATCCATTTCTCCCCCTCCAAATTCAGGCGGTAAACCAGGGGGATGGTGGCCTGGTCGGTAACGACCTCGGTCTGCACCTCGGCGCGATGGCCTTCGACCCGCTCGCCGAGATAACTCACCTTTTGGTCGGTGTACTTTTCGATCTTGCCGCGATAATTCGCCTCCAGCAAATCGCTGTAAAGAGCGATGAATCGCTGCTGCTGATCCGGGTTGGCCTTGCGCCAGTAGGGACCGAGGGTCCATTGCGACATCAGGGCGAAATCGAAGCGGGCACGGATGATGTCCCGCAGTTGATCGAGCCGGGTCGTTTTGTCCCAGCCCCTTGTCGCGCAGCACGCTGAGGACCTGTTCCACGGTCTGGCGCACCTGGTCGATGGCGCTCGGTGCGGCCAGCGCCGGCATAGGCTGGGTCAGCAGCAAAACAGTAAGGATTGGCAATAGCCACTTTTTCATGGACGGAACTCCCGGTTATTGATCGACTTGCGCCTGGCGGCGCTGGGCATAGGCATCGCGGACGAAAAGGTAGGGATCGAGTGCATCGTGTTTGATCTGCTCATAGGTGTCACGGTCGATGGACAGGCGGTTGACCCGGTCGAAACCCTTGACCCCCTCCTGCTCGAGATAGGTCAGGTTGGTGTAATTGATCGGATCGAGGAAGAAGTCGCCGGCGGTACCGATCCCGTCCCTCAGGCTGGACGGGCCGAGAATGGGCAGCACCAGGTAAAAACCGTGGCCGATGCCCCAGCGGCCGAAGGTCTGGCCGAGGTCCTCGTCGTGGGACTTGAGTTCCGGGATGTAGCCTGCCGGGTCGAAAATTCCGGCGAGCCCGATGGTCGAATTAAGCAGGAAACGATAAGATTCGAGCCCCGCCCCCCCGAACTTGAGCTGCAGCAGGTTATTGACGAAGCGAATCGGGAAGGCGAGGTTGGTAAAGACGTTGCGGACGTGGGTACGCACGCCCATCGGCACCACCCTAAAGCCGCGGGCGATCGGCTTGAACAGGTAGAAATAGAGCTTGTCGTTGACCCAGAAGACCCCCCGGTTGACCGATTCGAGGGGATCGGCAACCTGCAGTTGCGCCTCCTCGGCGGCGAAGGGATCGGGCCCGGCATCCATGCGTTCCGCGGCCCGGGCCAAGCCTGCTCCGGCCAGGACCAGGAGCAGCACCAAGGCAGGAATGGAGCGGTGAAAGCGGCTCATGACGTTTGTCCTCCACGGGGCGGCAGGCGGCCCTTTCACTTCTTCTCGAAGATATACTTGCTGACCAGTTCCTCGAGATTGATCGCCGACTCGGTTTCGGTGATCTCCCCGCCGGGCTTGATCAACTCCGGCGAACCGCCGGGCGAGATGTCCACGTAGCGGTCGCCGATGATCCCGGCAGTGCGGATCGAGGCGATGGTGTCCTCCTGCAGCTTGACGTCGCGGTTGATCTCCATCGCCACCTGGGCCTGGTAACTCTCCTGGTCGAGGCTGATTTTTCCCACCTTGCCGATCGGTACGCCGGCGATCTCGATGACCGCTCCCGGCTTGAGACCGGAGACCGAGCCGAAGCTGGCATGCACCGGGTAGGTGCGGTTCGAGAAGAAGCTGACGTCGCCGAGGCGGATTGACAGCCAGGCGAAGCAGACGAAACCGACGATCATGAACAGGCCGACGGCAATTTCCAGATTAAGCCGTTTCATAGAGACCCGGTTCCTCCTTTGCACTCGAGTAGATCGGACCCATGGTCGTTTCCACATACTCACGGATCAGCGGATTGTCCGCCAACTGGAAGGCCTCCGGGGACATGCAGCCCTGGATTTTGCCGTCCGCCAGCAGCGCCACGTAGTCGGAGAGCTTGAAAATCTTCGGCACGTCGTGGCTGACGATCACGGCGGTGTAGCCGAGCTGCTGCTGGGTCTTGAAGAAAAGCCGGTAGATTTCGTTGCTCTTGTGGGCGTCGAGGCCGGTGGTCGGCTCGTCGAAGAAGACCACCTTGGGATCGAGAACCAGCGCCCGGGCCAGCCCGACCCGTTTCCGCATCCCTCCGGAAAGCTGAGCGGGGTATTTATCTTCGCTCCCCTTGAGATCCATCAGCGCCAGCCGCTCCCTGACGATCTCGCGGATATGCTCTTCGTCCTTGTCGGTGCGTTCGCGCAGGGGCAGCGCCACGTTGTCGAAAACGGTCATCGAATCGAACAGCGCGGCGTTCTGGAACAGCACTCCGAAGTTCATGCGGAGAGCGTTGAGCTCTTTCCGGGTAATCTTCGCCAGATCCTGGCCGAAGACCAGTACCCGGCCGCGGTCGGGGCGAACCAGGCCGAGCATATGCTTGAGGATTATGCTCTTGCCCTGGCCGCTGGCGCCGACGATGACGGTGGTCTTGCCGGCCATGACCTTGAGGTCGATGCCGCGCAGCACCCGCTGGCGGCCGAAGTGCTTGGCCACTCCTTCCAATTCGATTGCCACCTCCGGTTGCTGCTGTCCGCTTTCCGCTGTCATTGCCCTATCTCACAGCATGATGGCGCTGATCAGGTAATCCCAGACCAGAACCGTGACCGATGCCATCACCACCGCCCGGGTGGTGGTGCGGCTGACCCCTTCGGCGCCGAAGCCGCCGTCCCGCTCCAGGTGCAGGTAGTAGCCGCGGGCCGCGGTGATCCAGACCAGCAGCAGGCCGAAAACCAGCGACTTGACCAGGCCCATCTTGATGTCGATCCAGTCCACGCTGTCGTACATCCACTGGAAGTAGGCGCCGTCGTTCACCCCGAGCAGCTTTACCCCGACCAGCCAGCCGCCCCAGATGCCGACCACGTCGAAAATGAAGGTCAACAGCGGCAAGGAGAGGATCGCAGCGATGAACTTGGGCGCCATCAGGTAGCGACAGGGTTCGATGGCCATGCATTCGAGGGCGTCGATCTGCTCCGAGTTGCGCATGATGCCGATTTCCGCGGTGATCGCCGAACCGGCGCGGCCGATGACCATCAGCGCGGCGAGGACCGGGCCGAGTTCGCGGATCAGGCTCAGCGCCACCGCCGACCCCAGGGCGCTTTCCGAGCCGTACTTGGTCAGGGTGTAGTACCCCTGCAGGCCGAGCACCATGCCGGTGAAACCGCTGGTGAAGAGGATCACGAAGATCGAGCGGACGCCGATGAACTGCATCTGCTGCAGAATCGCCCTGACCTTGAAGGGGGGGGTGAGGGCGCAGCGCAGACACTGCAGCAGAAAAAGCCCCATCCGTCCTGCGGTTTCCAGAACGTACAGGGTCTGCTCGCCGATATTTTCCAGCACCCGTCGCATGGCTTAAGAATAGCTGACAAATGGGGTTTTTAAAAGGGGGGGGAGAATCGAGGGGGTCAGGGGCTGGGGACTTTGGACCCGGGACTCTGGACCCGAGACCCGTCCCGTGGGACGCGTTCTTACCCTTCGCTGAATTCGGGACAGTACATCATCGCCAGGGTGCCGCGGCTGGCAAGGCAATCGCGGCACAGTGCACCGGCGTCGCCGTAGCGTTCGGCGGCGAGGATCGCGCCGGCCTCCTCGGCCGGAGTGGCAGGCGGCGCCGGAGTGAAGGTCCGGCCGCAGACGTTGCACCGGCGGGGGTCAGCCATCGGACGACTCGCCGCTGCGCACCAGCTTGGCCATGGCGTCGAGGAAGTCGGCGCCGTCGTTGAGGGACGGGGCACGGACGAAGTGCCGCAGGCCGTGGAGCTCGGCATGGTGGCGGTATTCAATGTCGATCTCGTACAGCGTTTCGATGTGGTCGGAAACGAAGGAGATCGGCACGATCAGGACCTCGGTCTTCCCCTCCGCGGCCAGGCGGTCCATCACTTCCACGGTATCGGGTTCCATCCACTCCACCGGCCCGCTGCGGCTCTGGAAACCGAGATGCCAGTGGCGCTCGCCGACCCGCGCCATGACTCCCTTGACAGTGGCCAGGACATGCTCCAGGTAGGGGTGCCCCTCGTCGATGAATTTCTGCGGCAGGGCGTGGGCGGAGAAGAGAATCTCGACCTCGTCGCGCAGCAGTTCGTGAAAGCGTTCCAGTCCCTGCTCGATGCGGTTGGCGAGAGCGTCGAGATAGCCCGGCCAGTCGTACCACTGCTCGATGATGCGCAACTCCAGATCGGGATAAATGCGGGCCACGGCCCGCTTGAAATCGCCCACGCTGCTTCCGGTAGTGGCACCGGTATAGTGGGGATACATGGAGAGCAGGACCGCGCGCTCCACCCCGTCGGCCTTGAGCTGCGTCACCACCTCGGCAGCGCGTGGCGCCGTATAGCGCATCGCCACGCAGGGGAGCCAGCCGGCCCCGAGACGGTCGGCGATCCCCTGCGCCTGGCGCCGGGTCCAGTCGAGCAGCGGTGACCTGCCGCCGATCGCCTGGTAGTTGAGACGCACCCGCCGGGCGCGCAGGGTGCTGATCAGCAGCGCGAAGGGCTTCTGCAGCAACGCCCCGGCCGGTAGCCGGATCAGTTCCCGGTCGGAGAAGACGTTGAGCAGAAACGGGCGCACCCCCTCCAGGGAGGCGGGGCCGCCCATATTAAGCAGGACCAGCGCCGTTTTTTCAGCAGGCTTGGACATCTTCAATCGTGACCGGTTGGGCCCGGTGACAGAGAGGCACAGAGACAGTCAAAGGTTGAACTCCGTGTCTCTGTGCCTCCATGGCGGGTTGGAAAAAGGGTTTCTGGGGTTAGCGTCCCGACAGCTCGTGCACACACTCGACCATGAACTTGGCGTGCTCCGGGTTGACCGTCGGCAGGATGCCGTGGCCGAGGTTGAAGATGTGCCCGGGGCGGCCGGCGTTCTCGTCGATGATCCGCTGCACCTGCTGGCGAATGTGTGCCTTGGGAGCATAGAGGACGGTCGGGTCGAGGTTTCCCTGGACCGCGATCTTGTCACCGAGGATGTCGCGGGCGACGCCGAGGCCGATATGCCAGTCGAGCCCGACGACGTCGCTGCCGGCCTTCCTGACCATGTCGAGCATCGTCCCGGAGCCCTTGACGAAGTGGATGACGGGAATCCCCTTGCGGTCGAGGCCGTCGATCAGCTTCTTGGTATAGGGAAGGATGTACTTCTCATAGTCGACCGGGGCGAGAATGCCGCCCCAGGTATCGAAGATCTGAATCGCCTGGGCTCCGGCAGCGATCTGGGCGTTGAGATACTGCCGGTCCATCTCGGTGACTTTTTCCATCAGCGCCGCGTAGATCTCGGGGGCAGCATACATCATCCGCTTGATCTGGGCGAAGTCCTTGCTCCCCTTCCCTTCGACCATGTAGCAGGCCAGGGTGAAGGGCGCCCCGCCGAAGCCGATCAGCGGCACCCGCCCTTCGAAGGCGCGGCGCAGGATTTTGATCGTCTCCAGCACGTAGGGAACGTCCTCTTCCATCTGAGGGATGCGCAGCTTCTCGACGTCGGCCATGCTCCGCACCGGGTTCTCGAAGACCGGTCCGGGCACGAAATCGAGCTTCATCCCCATCGGCTCGACCGGGGTGAGAATGTCGGAGAAGAGGATCGCCGCGTCGGCATTCAGGTAGTCGATGGGCTGGATGGTCACCTCGGCGGCCAGTTCCGGGGTCTTGCACAGCTCGAGGAAGGTGCAGTTCTTGCGCACGGCCATGTACTGCGGCAGGTAGCGCCCGGCCTGGCGCATGAGCCAGACGGGGGTGTAATCGGTCGGCTGGCCCCAGCAGGCCTTGAGAAAGGTGTATTCGGTGGACATTGCAGTGCCTCCAGTCAGGTCAAATTTTGAATTTTAAATTGTGAATTTTGAATTCAATTCGACATTCAAAATTCACAATTCAGAATTGGTTACGCTTTCGGGGCGTTCTCCGCCGCCTCTTTTTCCATCCGCTTGCGGGTACGGTTGGGGATGTAGTTGCAGAATGGTTCCTCTTCCATGTAATCGCCGTAGACCGCGTCGGCCCGGGCGCGGCAGCCGCCGCAGACGTTGATGAACTCGCACTCGCCGCACTTGCCCTTGTACTTCTTGAAGTCGCGCAGGTCGTTGAAGGTCTTGGAATTGAACCAGAGCTCCCTGAAGGGGACCTGCTTGACGTTGCCGACGGACGAGTGGAAGTAGGAGCAGGGTTTGAGGTTGCCGAAGCAGTCGATCAGGCAGATGGTCTGCGCGGCGATGCAGCCCTTGCCCCCGCCGGTGGAGAAGGTCAGACTGCGGCGCTCGAAGGGGACCCCTTCGGCCTTGGCCATCTGCGGCACGATCCGGTAGTAGTGGGGGGCGCAGGTCGGGCGCATGAGGATCTCCTCCTCCCCTTTCTCCTGCTCGTAGTGCCAGGAGAGGATCTCCTCGTAGTCCTCCTTGGTGATCAACTCGTTCATGATCTCCTCGCCGCGGCCGGTGGGGACGATCATGAACATGTACCAGGCCGTCGCGCCGAGGCTCTTGGCGAGTTTGAAGGTGGCGCCGATGTCGTGCTGGTTGCGCTTGGTGAAGGAGGAGTTGACCAGGAACTTGATGCCGTTGCGCTTCAGGGTCTCGGCGCCGCGGATCGTTCCTTCGAAAGCCCCCGGGCAGGAACGGAAATCGTCATGGATTTCGGCACAGGAACCGTCCAGCGACAGGGAGACCATCTTGATGTCGGCGGTCTTCATCTGGGCACAGACCTCGTCGGTGATCAGCGTGCCGTTGGTCGCCATGCACATGCGCAGCCCCTTGTCGGTGCCGTAGCGGGCGATCTCGAAGATGTCCTTGCGCAGCAGCGGCTCGCCGCCGGAAAGGACCATCACCGGGGTGCTCACTTCGCAGATGTCGTCGATCAGCTTCTTCGCCTCGGCGGTGGTGAAGTCGCCGACGGCGGCGTTCATGTCCGAGGAGCAGCGACAGTGCACGCAGTTGAGGTTGCAGCGCTGGGTCGACTCCCAGGCGATCCACTTGGGGATGAACTCTTGGTTGGTTGCGGTCATCGGGACTCCTTTGTCAGAACCGCCCTGCCTATCCGGCAAAGCCTGCATATCCTACACAACTTGCCGCTAAATGACAAGATTTCCCGGTCAGGCAAGGGTGTTTTCGAGCAATTTGCGAGAACCGTGCCGCCAGCGCCGGACAAAGCCGTTGACAAGCGTCGGCCGCTGCTGGTAGGTTTTGAAAACAATTCGATGGCAGCCCTAGGGGAGTGATTCACTGAGAGTCCACATCGGGTGGACGACCCTTCGAACCTGATCCGGGTTATACCGGCGTAGGGAAGCGGCGCACCGACCGGACGCATCGTCCGCAGCGGGCCGCTTTTCGCGGCCTTTGGCATTTCTGGACATGCGCATCTATCTCAACGAACAATCCTGCGACATCGAGCCCGGCACCGGCAGCGACGAGCTGCGCCGCCGGTTCAAGCCCGATGCCGATCTGGCGATCCTCAACGGCTTTCCCCTGGAGGCGGAACAGCCGCTGCAGGAGGGGGACCGCCTGGTGCTGATCCGCCGCGGCGAACACCCCTCTCCCGAAGAGCTCGAAGCCCTGCTCGTTGCCCGCCACACCCCCGGCGTCCACGCCCGCCTCAAGCGCGCCATCGTCGGCATCGCCGGCGCCGGCGGCCTCGGTTCGAGCATCGCCGTGGCTCTCACCCGCAGCGGCATCGGCCAGCTCATCGTCGCCGACTTCGACGTCGTCGAGCCCTCCAACCTCAACCGCCAGCAGTACTTCGTGGACCAGATCGGCCTGGCCAAGGTCGAGGCGCTGCGCGTGAACCTGGCGCGGATCAATCCCTATGTGCAGGTCTCCATCTTCCACGGCCGACTGACGCCGGAGAATATCCCCCGGCTCTTCGCCGGGGTCGACGTCATGGTCGAAGCCTTCGACCGCGCCGAACAGAAGGCGATGCTGGTCGAAACCTTTCTCAACCACTTTCCCGGCAAGCCCCTGATCGCCGCCTCGGGGATGGCCGGCTACGGGCCGTCCAACACCATCGTCACCCGCCGCGCCGCCAGCCGCCTCACCCTGGTCGGTGATGGCGCAGCGCCGCCGGCCCCGGCCAGGGACTGATGGCACCGCGGGTCGGCATCGCCGCCCACCACCAGGCCAACGCGGTGCTGCGCCTGCTGCTCGGCGAAAAGCCGGACTAGGAGATCGGTTCATGCATATCACCGCCAACGGCAAACAGGTCGAAATCCCTGCCGAAGACAGCGTCCAAGCGCTTCTCGACCAGCTCGGCATGGACGCCGCCCGCGTCGCGGTGGAGCACAACCGCGCCATCCTCCTGCGGAGCCGCTTCGCCGCCACCCTCCTTGCCCCCGGGGACCAGGTGGAGATCGTGCAGTTCGTGGGGGGCGGATAAGGCAGGCTCAAGGAGCAAGGTGGAAGGTTAAAGCCCCCCTAAACTATTTTCCCTTGGACCTTGGACCTTGGACCTTGGACCTTGGACCTTGGACCTTGGACCTTGGACCTTCGACCTGAATTTTCCCTCAAAGGAAACACCATGGACAAACTCATCATCGCCGGCCGCGAATTCTCCTCCCGCCTCCTCGTCGGCACCGGCAAGTTCGCCTCCAACACCCTCATGGTCCAGGCGATGGAAGCCTCCGGGTGCGAGATCGTCACCGTGGCGCTGCGCCGCGTCGACATCGACAAGCCCGGAGACGACATGCTCGCCCACATCGACCCGAAGAAGTACCTGCTGCTCCCCAACACCAGTGGCGCCCGCGACGCGGAAGAAGCGATCCGCCTGGCGCGGCTGGCGCGGGCCGCCGGCTGCGAGCCGTGGGTCAAGCTGGAGGTCACCCCCGACCCGTACTACCTCCTCCCCGACCCGATCGAGACCCTCAAGGCCGCCGAGGTGCTGGTCAAGGAGGGGTTTGTCGTCCTCCCCTACATCAACGCCGATCCGGTCCTCGCCAAGCACCTGCAGGAGGCCGGCACCGCCACGGTGATGCCCCTGGGCGCCCCGATCGGCACCAACAAGGGGCTCAAGCACCCGCGAGCAGATCGCCATCATCATCGAGCAGGCGATCGTCCCGGTGGTGGTCGACGCCGGCCTCGGCGCCCCTTCCCACGCCGCCGAGGCGATGGAGCTGGGCGCCGACGCGGTGCTGGTCAACACCGCCCTGGCCGTCGCCCGCGATCCCGGCGCGATGGGTGCCGCCTTCAGGAAAGGGGTGGAGGCCGGCCGCGAGGCGTACCTCGCCGGGCTCGGCGAGCAGCGCGATCAGGCCGAGGCGTCGAGCCCGCTGACAGGGTTCTTGCGGGACTAGGAACTGCCTTTCATCGGCCCCACCGAACCGATCCGACCGATAGGACCTCATTAGACCATGAGCTTTTTGGAGATCATCCAGCGCTGCACCCCCGACCAGGTCGAAGCCGAAATCGCCGCGAAAAGTTCCGCCGACGTGGAACGGGCGCTGGCCGCCGAGCGTCCTACCAGACGCGGACTTCATGGCGCTCCTCGCCCCGGCCGCCGAGGTCTACCTGGAGCCGTTGGCGCAGAAGGCCCACACCATCACCCGGCGCCGTTTCGGCAACACCATCCTCCTCTACGCGCCCATCTACCTCTCCAACGAGTGCCACAATGGCTGCCGGTACTGCGGCTTCTCCGCCCACAACCGGGTGGAACGCCACACCCTGGGGCCGGAGGAGATCGAAGCCGAGGCCCGGGCTCTGGCCGCCCAGGGGTTTCGCCACGTGTTGCTCCTGACCGGCGAGGCTCCCCAGGCCGCCGACGTTGGCTACCTGGAGGCGGCCGTCAAGCGGGTGCGCCCCCATTTCGCCTCGATCGGCCTCGAGGTCTTCCCGATGGAAGAGCAGGAGTATCGGCGGCTGGCGGCGGCCGGGGTCGATGCCCTGACCATCTACCAGGAGACCTACGACCCGGCCCTCTACGCCGAGATGCACCCTTTCGGCCGCAAACGCGACTACGCCTGGCGCCTCGCCACCCCGGAGCGCGGCGGCGCCGCCGGACTGCGCAGACTCGGCATCGGCGCCCTGCTCGGCCTCGGCCGCTTCCGCAGCGAGGCCTTTTTCACCGGCCTTCACGGCCGCTACCTCGCCCGCCACTTCTGGCGCAGCCAGTTGACCGTCTCCTTCCCGCGCATGCGTCCCGCCGATGGTGCCTTCCAACCGCCACATCCGGTCTCCGACCGCAGCTTCGTGCAGCTGATCTGCGCCATGCGCCTGCTCCTTCACGACGCCGGGCTGGTCCTCTCCACCCGCGAGAGCGCCACCTTCCGTGACCACCTGCTGCCGCTGGGGATCACCCAGATGAGCGCCGGTTCCTGCACCGCCCCCGGCGGCTACGCCGGCAAGGCCAAGCAGACCGCGCAGTTCGCCATCGACGACGATCGCACCCCGCAGGAGTTCGCGGCGATGCTGCGCGAAAAAGGTTACGACCCGGTGTGGAAGGACTGGGACAGCGCCTTTCTCGAACCAGCCAAAAAATGAAATCTGCCCCCCGTTCGCTTTGCTCACTCGAGACACAGAGCCGCAGGGATCCCATCAAGCTTTGGATTCCTTCTCGGGGATATTTTGCCTCCGTGTCCCCGTGCCTCCGTGGCAAGAATGTCTAATCCCGTCGACTTCAACCTCTACCTGATCACCGACCGCCACGCCGTGCCCGGCGGCGACCTGCTCACCGTGGTGGAGCTGGCGCTGGCCGGCGGGGTGCAGGCGGTGCAGCTGCGCGAAAAGGATCTGCCGGAAGACGAATTCCTCTCTCTCGCCCGGCGGCTACGCGAGCTGACCCGCCGTTACGGGGCAAAGTTGTTCGTCAACCGCCGCCTCGATGCGGCGCTGGCGGTCGGCGCCGACGGCATCCAGCTCGGCGCCGAGCGGGAGACAATCCTTGCAGCACGCCGCCACCTCGGCCCCCGGGCGCTGCTCGGCGTCTCCACCCACAGCCTGGAGGAACTGCGCCTGGCCGCAGCGGCCGGCGCCGACTTCGCCACCTTCGGCCCGGTCTGGTTCACTCCCTCCAAGGCCCCCTACGGCGAGCCGCTCGGCCCGGAACGGCTGGCCGCCGCCTGCGCCGCAGTCCCGCTGCCGGTCTTTGCCCTCGGCGGCGTCACCGCCGCCCGCGTCCCTCAGTTGATCGCCGCCGGCGCGCGGGGCGCCGCCGCCATCGGCGCCCTCCTCGCCGGCGCCGACCCGGGCGCTGCCGCCCGGTCGTTCCGCGCCGCTCTGGACCCTGCACCGCCCCCTGCCTTGTAAGCCCTACCCGCCTCGACTAAACTGAAAATCAGAAGCGGTTTCAAGCTGTGCCTCCCACCAAGGACGGTCCATGGATATCGCCGTGGTCCTCGCCATCGTGGTGGCAGCCATCGTCCTTTACGCCACCGAGTGGATTCGCATGGACCTGGTCAGCCTGCTGGTCCTGCTGACCCTCGGCCTGAGCGGACTGGTTTCCACCGAGGAGGCCTTCGCCGGCTTCAGCAACCCGGCGGTTATCACCGTCGCGGCGATGTTCGTAATCAGCGCCGCGGTCACCAACACCGGGGCCATGGGGGCGGTCGGCGAACGGCTAATCCGGCTGGCGCGGGGGAGCGAGGCCCGGCTGGTGGCAGTGATCATGCTCACCGCTGCCTTCTTCTCCTGCTTCATCAACAATATCGGCTCCACCGCGGTGATGCTGCCGGTGGTCGTCGGCATCGCCCGCACCCTCAAGCTCAGCCCCTCCCGGCTGCTCATCCCGGTCGCCTTCGGCTCCCTGCTCGGCGGCGTCTGCACCCTGATCGGCACCCCGCCCAACATCCTCATGAACACCCTGCTGCAACAGTACGCCGGCGAGTCGCTGAAGATGTTCGACTTCACCCCGGTGGGGTTGGCCGCCGTCGCCGCCGGCGTTTTGTACATGTCACTGCTCGGTCGCCACCTGCTGCCACAACGCAAGTCCGGCCCCCTCACCGAAACCTACCAGGTCAAGGAATACATCACCGAGGTCGAAATCCTCCCCCAGTCGCCGCTGGCCGGACTGAGCATCGCCCGCAGCAATCTCGAACGGGACCTCGGCCTGCGCGTGCGCGGCATCCTGCGCGGCAAGCGCAAGCTGCCCATGCCGCGGCGCAACACCAAATTGCGCGCCGGCGACATCCTGTTTCTCGAGGGAAACCCGGAAGGGGTCCTCCGGGTGCAGAAGACCAAGGGACTCGCGGTGGTGCCGGAGCGGGACAACCCGCCCCCCGACCATCTCGCCGGTGAGATGGTGGTGGTCGAGGCGTCGCTGACCCCGACCTCGGACCTCGCCGGCAAGACCCTGCGCGAGGTCCGTTTCCGCGACACCCGCGGTCTTACCGTACTGGCGATCTGGCGCCACGGGGCACCGGTGGTGAAAAAGGTCGACCATGTCCTCCTCGAATTCGGCGACGTGCTATTATTGCAGGGGGCCGAAGAGAATGTCGGGCTGCTCGCCAAGGAGGGGGATTTCCTGCTCCTCGGCGGGGTGCCACCGAGCCATTACCGGCCGACCAAGGCGCCGCTGGCGCTAGGGATACTCGTTGCAATCATTCTGCTGGCAGCCACCGGCGTTTTGCCGATCATGCTCGCCGCCACCCTTGGCGCTTTGGCGATGGTCCTGACTCGCTGTCTGGGACCCAAGGAAGCCTATGAGAGCATTGACTGGCAGATCATCGTCCTCATCGCCGGCACCCTCCCTTTGGGCTTGGCGATGGAGAAGAGCGGTGCGGCGCGCTACCTCGCCGACCTGCTGATCGGCGGCATCGGTCCTTTCGGTCCCTGGGTGGCGCTGGCGGCGGTGATCCTGCTGACCTCGCTTTTGACCGAGGTGATGAGCCACGCCGCAGCTGCGGTGCTGGTCGCGCCGATCGCCTTCAACACCGCTCTCGACCTCGGCGCCGACCCCAAGCCATTCTTCCTTGCCGTCGCCATCGCCGCTTCCTCCTGTTTCATGACCCCGATCAGCCACCAGTCCAACGCTCTGGTGATGGGGCCTGGCGGTTACCGGTTTCTTGATTACACTAGAGTCGGTGCGCCGCTCAACCTCATCGTCTGGGTCCTCGCCACGATCCTCATCCCGCTCTTTTTCCCATTCTGAGGGTCCCGCCCTACTGCAGCATCCATTGCGGCCTCCCCGGTCCGAAGCCCTGTGCTTCGCCCCTGTCAGTCAATTGTAAGTCGTGCCTGTTACCATTCACCAGCCAGGGCAGCAATCTCGTCGCAACCGTACTTGAAAGGAAGATGGTTATCTCCCTTTTCCGACACCTGCCGGCCAATCCCGACCGGCAGCTCTCCAACCGCTGAAAGGAGAACGGAACATGTACGTGACTGCACAAGACGCCCGCACTACTCTCCGGGAACGCCGTGAGGACCATCGACTTCGGAACCTCCTTCGGGAGGACCTCGGAGAACTTCCCGAGTTCCTCGCCCGGGGGCCGAGGGCGGTTCTGGCCCGACAGTTGGCGAGCCCCAACTTCGAATTTCACATCTTTTCCGCCCGCGCCCGGCAGGCAGGGCTCAAGGTGGCCTGCCCGGTGTACATCAACGACAAGTTCTGCTCCAGCAACCCGGACAAGCTCGCGCTGGCCAAACCAACCTTTTATCTCGGGAAGGGGCGCAACGAGGGGCTCAAGATCCGGCCCCACCGGATCATCGACCTGGTCCGCTGGGACGGCCAGCCACTGAAGAACATCCAGACCGTCTGGGGTGAGGGCCTGGTCGATTTCCATCATCGTCTGCTGGATTCTCACTTCCCCGGGGCGGAAGTTTACGACACCAGCGACTGGCTGCGGCGCATGGGCGGCAAACCGGCCCAGTTCTGGCCACGGCTGCTGAGCCTCTTCGTCTGCGACGGCATCCTCTTCGAGAACTTTCACAGCGAAGGACACGAATCGGACTTCACCCGCCGGATCATTCGTCCAGCCATCGCCGAGGTCGAGGCCCGTTACGGAGTTCGCCCGTTGATCGTTCCCCTGGTACCGATCGACCAGGAACGCGACCCCTACTGGTCCTGGTACCCTTCGCTGCTGGAAAGGGAAGTCCTTCAGAAGCTGCGCATCCCCCAACCCCGGTCAACGAAAAAGTCGGACTTCGTTCCACTGCCCGAGGTGGCGTTGGGAGGCAGCCATGCGTGAGTCGCCCAGTCTTACCCCACGCCGCTCCCGTTTATTGCTGGCCACTCTCGTGCCGTCCTTCTACTGTGCCGAATGGCTGCTGGTCGCCGCCAGCGCCTCCCTCTTCGCCTGGTTGAAATACCGCGGGCTGCCCCTCGAGCAGATCTGGCTGCTGTTCTGGACCGCCAACCTGGTACTCTCCACGGCGTTCCTGGCCTGCAACGACCGGCTGCAGGTCGATATCACCCTGATGCAGGCCCTGCGCGGCTGGACCGATCTCGCCATCGGCCGCAGCACCTGCTGGGGATTATTGCTGGAGGCCACGGTCTGCGTCCGGCTGCTGCTCTGGGAAGGGCCCTGCCAACTGGTGATCTATCTGCGCCGACGGCTGCCGTCTCCCTCCTGGCAGATGCCTCTGCTGGTAGTGGCCAGCGGCATCCAGATGCTGATCTGGACACAGGTTTATTCCCTCGGCTGCGACGGAATCGGCGGCCTGATGCACGTCTGGAAAGGAGCACAACCATGAATCCCCTAGATGGAATCGAAATCGCAACCGTCAGCCCTCCCGGGTTGATTGCCGAACTGGTGGCATTGCAGCAGGATGCCTTTCCGCAGCGAATGCAGTTCGGGAACCCGCAGCAGTATTATCAGGAAGGGCTTGCCGACGGCGCCAACGTCAACGTGGTCCTCCGGGCCCCGGACGGCGCGGTCACCGGTTACCTGCTCGCCATTCCCCAAGACCGGGTCCGTGCCGAACTGATTTCCTGGGACCCCGCCATGCCAGGAGATCCCGGCAACCTCTATATCGACCTTATCCAGACCCTGCCGGGGCGGCGTCAGATCACCGGCCTGAAAACCCTGCTGGGCGGCCTCTGCACTGAAGCGCGGCAGCGCGGCATCGGCCGCATCTCGGCGCATGTCCGGACTACCACCGGGCTGAGCCGGGTAGTGCAGAAAGTGGTAATGGACTGCCGCTGCCAGCGGCGTATTGACAACTGGTATGGCAGCGGCGAGAGATTTGACTTTCTCGACGCCTCCACCTGCCTGAAAACGAGGGGGGACTGACGGCGGTCAGCCCGGGTCCCGGCGCCCCAAAGGCCGGGATCCGGGCACCTTTTGGCAGGCCTGGAAATTGACATGTCCGCGATTTACGATATAAATTCCCGAGTACCTCCGGCCTCATTCATGTCGGCGGCTATTGTCTTTCCGCCTCAGTTGCGGCCGGGAACCGGGGGACATCCCGGTACCTGTATGCAGTGTCCCGCTCGGCCGTGCCAAGCGGATACCTTTCTCATGTTGCTTACATGGAGGGCCTCTTGTGAAGAAGCTGCGCACACCCCTGGGCCAGGCTTTTTTCCTGCTGGCCGCAACCGGACTGTTGTTGAGTGTTGCCTGGAACGCTGAGGCTCAGGAGGTGCCGGGGGGAGAAGAGAACATCCTCTTCCAGGAAATCCCCTCGGTCTTCACGGCCTCCAAGTACGAGCAGAAAGTCACCGCCGCGCCCTCCACGGTCAGCATCATCACCGCCGCGGAAATCCACAAATATGGCTATCGAACCCTTGCCGACATCCTGCGCAGCCTGCGCGGCTTTCAAACCACCTATGACCGGCAGACCCAATATCTCGGGGTCCGCGGCTTCGGCCGCCCGGGCGATTTCAATACCCGCATCCTGCTGCTGATCGACGGGGTCCGTTACAACAACAACATCTTCGACGCCGCCCCCATCGGCAACACCTTCATTCTCGATATCGACCTCATCGACCGGATCGAGGTGGTCCGCGGCCCCGGCTCTTCCCTTTACGGCAGCAACGCCTTCTTTGCAGTGATCAACGTTATTTCCCGCCGCGGCAGGGATTTGCAGGGGACCGAAGTCGCCGCCAGCGCCGCAAGTCATGGAAGCTATCAAGGCCGGCTCAGTTACGGCCGACGTCTTTCCGGGGGGCTGGAGATGCTCCTCTCCGGCACCGCCTACGACAGCCAAGGGGCCGGGCGGCTCTATTATCCCGAATACGATGCCCCGGAAACCAACCACGGGGTGGCCACGGATCGCGACGGCGAACGGGTCCATACCCTGTTCGGCAAGTTCTCCTTCGGTGACCTGACCCTGGAAACCGCCTATGGAGACCGCGAGAAGGAAACCCCCACCGGGGCTTTCGGCACCATTTTCAACGATCCCCACAACCAGACTTCCGGTCGCGACACCACCGTCCGCCTCCAATACCAGCACCTCTTCCCCGGCCAGTTGGAACTGCTGGCCCGGGCGAGCTACGACCGCTTCCGGGCTGAGGGGGATTATGCCTACGATTATTCCCCCGCGCCGCCGCCGCTGGTGGTCATCAACCACGACCACTTCCGCGGCGACTGGTGGGGGAGTGAAGTTCAGCTCAGCAAGTCGCTGGGACACCATCGGCTGGTCGCCGGGGGGGAATACCGCGACAATTACCGTCAGGACCTGGAAAATTCCGATTTCGCCGTCTATCTCGACTCGCGCAAGAATAGCGACAATCTCGCCCTCTTTCTCCAGGACGAGTACCGGATAAGGCCGGACCTGGCGCTCAGCATCGGGGTGCGCTGCGATCATTTCAGCAGCTTCGGCTGGGCCACCAGTCCGCGCCTGGCCCTGGTCTACAATCCTACGGAGCGATCCGCCCTCAAGCTCCTCTACGGCAAGGCCTTCCGCGCCCCCTCGGCCTTCGAAAGCTACTATGACGACGGTCTGATATCGCAAAAGCCCAATCCCGACCTCGACCCGGAAACCATTCACACCTGGGAGCTGGCCTGGGAGCAGTATTTCAGTGACAACCTGCGGGCGGTGGCCAGTGGCTACTATTACCGGATCAAGGATCTCATCAACCTGACTTTTGACCCGGCCGACGGCCTCCTGGTCTTTCGGAACCTCGACAAGGTCGAGGCCCGGGGGCTGGAACTGGAACTGGAAGGGCGCCTCGGCGGCGGTTGGGAGGGGCGGATCAGCTACGCACTGCAGAATACCGAAAACCGCCAGACCCACGAGACCCTCAACAATTCGCCGCGCCAGCTGCTGAAACTCAACCTGATCGCGCCGGTCTGGACGGACCGGATCTTTCTGGCCCTGGAGGAACAGTACACCGACCGGCGCAGGAAAGTCTCCGGCGAGGAGAGCGGCGGCTATGCCGTCACCAACCTGACCCTCACCGGGAAGCGGCTGCTGCCTGGCCTGGAGGTGGCGCTGAGCATCTACAACCTGCTTGACAGGCAATATGCCGATCCGGTCTCGGCCGCCCATCTTCAGGACGCCATAGTCCAGGACGGTCGAACCTTCCGCGGCCGTCTGATCTACAGCTTCTGAACGAGCCGATGATGGCTCTGGTTTTTCACATCCGCAAGCCGACCCTGTTTCTAGCCGCCCTGCTGTTTGCATGGTTGCTGATGCTGCCCGGAATGGCCCACGCCGCGCGGGTCATCTCCGTAGTGGCCACTCAGCCCGATGCTCCCACCGACGAGGTTCTGGAGGGCTTCCGCCAGCAGTTCGCCGCCACCAACGCCGAGCTCGAACTGACGGTCTACCGGCTCGCGCAAGACGAGAAGGAGGTCGCCGATCAGGTGGCCCGCATCCAGGCCAGCACCCCGCAGCTGATCTTCGTCCTTGGCTCCCGCTCCCTCAGCGTAATCGCCAGGGAGATCAAAGACATTCCGATCGTCTTTGGCCTGGTGCTGAACGAGCAGGCCCTGCCCGCCGGGAAAAATGTCGCCGGCGTGTTTCTCGATTTCCCGGTGGCGACCCAGCTCGACTGGCTGCACCGGCTGCTCCCCATGGCGAAAAACATCGGGGTCATCTATAATCCCGCGGAAAACGCGGCGCGAATCCAGGCTGCGTCCAAGGTTGCCAAAGGCCTCGGGCTGGGCCTGCAGACCTACCCCATCCCCTCGCCCCGGGAGCTGCCGGCGGCGCTGGAGACGCTGGCCAACAGCTCCGACGTTTTGTGGGGGCTCAGCGACCGGATGGTGGCCAATCCGGAGACGGCGCGAAACCTGCTGCTTTTTTCCTTCCGCAATCGCATCCCCTATTTTGGCCTTTCCGCGGCCTGGGTCCAGGCCGGGGCGCTTTTCGCCCTGGAGCGGGACTACCGGGATATCGGGCGCCAGTGCGGGGAACTGGCCGAGAAGATCATCGCCGGAACAGCGCCGGGCAGCCTGCCGATGGCCTCCCCCCGTAAGGTTCTTTATGTCCTGAACCGGCGAACCGCCGAACAGATGAAAATCACTTTCCCGGCCCCGCTGTTGCGGGCGGCCAAAAAGGTGTATTGAGATGGCGCGGCAGGGGCGAAACGGCAAGGCGGGACTGAACCTCGCCTCCAAGTTCAACCTGCTCAGTATCGTCCTGATCCTGGCGACCTCGCTGGCGGTCAGCTCCTTCCTGGTCCGCAAAGAGATCCACAACGAGAAGCGACAGCTGATTAACCGCCTGCGGACCACCGCCGCCATGGTCGTCGAAAACGGCGAATACGCCATCTATACGGCAGACCCCCGGGCGCTCCGGGAACTGCTTGACCTGGCCTTCGCCGACCAGAACATCGCCTTCGCGGTGATTTTCGATCAGTTCCAGAAGCCGCTGGTCCAGCGGCCTGCCGGCATCGGCGAATCGCTGCCGGCCCCACCGCCCGGATTGCCGGATTCGGCCAGGGTGGCACCGACCCGGGAATGGACCGGCCGCGACGGTCATCGTTATCTGGAGCTGATTGCGCCGGTTTTCAGCCGGGCGGGCTGGGGCCCCGACGACTTCTCCGGCCCTGCCACCCCGACGCGAAAGGTCATTGGCGCGGTCCGCCTCGGTCTCGATCTGGAACCATACTACCGGCAGCTGCAGGGACTGGCCCTTTCGGCCGGCCTGACGACCCTCCTGCTGGTGCTGGTTGGGGTGGCATTGACCCTGCTGGCCACGCGCAGGATCACCGCCCCCCTCAAGAATCTGGCGCTGGCGGCCGGAAAAATCGGCGTCGGCGATCTCGACCATGATGTGACGGTGGCCGGGGCCAGCGAGATTACCGAACTCGGTGTCGCCTTCAACCTCATGCTCCACCGCCTGCGGGACTATCGCCGCCGGGTCGAACAACACCAGGAGAAACTCGAGGAAGAGGTCAAGCAGCGCACCCGAGACCTCCAGGAGACGCTGGACCTGACCGTTGCCATGGCCGATCGGGCCGATGCGGCCAACCAGGCCAAATCCCGGTTCCTGGCCAACATGAGCCATGAAATCCGGACCCCCATGAACGGCATCTTGGGCATGACCGAACTGCTGCTGCAGGGGGAGCTATCTCCGCGGCAGCGCAGTTTTGCCGATACCGTCATGCATTCCACGGAAGCGCTTCTCGACCTCATCAACGACATCCTTGATTTTTCCAAGATCGAAGCCGGGCAGATGACGCTCGGCGCCGGTCCGTTCAGCCTGCGGCAGCTGGTTTCCGAGGTTGGTAACCTGTTCAGCGTTCAGGCCCAGCGCAAAGGGCTGTCCCTGAACTGTGCCGTGGCCGAGGAGGTTCCCGACGCCCTGTGGGGCGACGGCCGGAAGCTGCGCCAGGTGCTGCTCAACCTGGTCAACAACAGCCTCAAGTTCACCGAAAAGGGCGGTGTGACCATCGAGGTCGGCCTGAGCGAGGGGAGCGGGCCGGACCCGATCCTGCGATTTGCGGTAAGGGATACCGGGATTGGCATTGCCAAGGACCATCACCAGCTGATTTTCGAATCCTTTTCCCAGGTGGATGACTCCGCCAGTCGCCAACAGGGGGGAACCGGCCTGGGCCTGGCCATTGTCCGGCAGCTCGTCGAACTGATGAACGGGAAAATCGCCGTGGACAGCAGTCCCGGGCAGGGGACAACCTTCTGGTTTACCCTCCCACTCCAGCTCGACCGCCTGGCATCCGCGCCGGAATTACCGGCGGAGCTTGCAGCCGAAGAGGAATCGCCCACGACCCGCGCGCCAGCCCCCGCGCCGGAGCCGGAGACCGGCCACTGGCGCGGCCGGGTCCTGGTGGCGGAAGACAACCTGGTCAACCAGGATCTCATCAAGACCATCCTGGAGAATTATCATTGCCGGGTCGACCTGACATCGTCCGGCAAGGAAGCCCTTCAGGCTTGGGCCCGGATTCCCTACGACCTGATTATCATGGATTGCCAGATGCCGGAAATGGACGGTTTTGCCGCGACCCGGATGATCCGGGCCGAGGAGCGTTCCGCCGCCCTTGGCCACCGGGTGCCGATCATCGCCCTGACCGCCAACGCCCTGGAGGATGACCGCCAGGAGTGTCTGGACGCGGGGATGGACGATCATCTCGGCAAACCCTACCGGCCCAAACAGCTGCTGGAGATTCTCGACCGCTGGATCCCACCCCTGCCGCCAACAGATCGGGATTGAGTCATTCCCCGCTCCGCTGTAACCTGCAGGATTCTGCCCGCCGATGATTTTCTTCCCGATCCTGAAGGGCTGCTCAGCTCTGCTATAATGCTGTGACCCAAGGCCATCCGGCCCGCCAGCCGCGTCCCGGTTTCGACCGGGTCCCCGGCCCCGCGGCAAGGGGAGGGCCGCCGCTCCGGAGTCGGACGCGATGACCTCCACCGTTGTCCTCGCCATCATCACCGCGACCACCCTGCTGCGCCTCGCCGCTGCCGCCCTGGTCCTGCGCCTGGCCCGTTTCAGTGGCCGGTCTCGCACCCTGTGGCTGCTGGCGGCTGCTGTCCTGATCCTTACGGTGAGCCCCTTCTACACCCTGCTCCATGCCCTGTTCACACGGCAGAACTTCTTGCCGCCGCTGGAAACCGAACTCTTCGGCCTGGCCGTTTCCCTGCTGTTGCTGGCCGGGCTCAGTGGCCTGCAGCCGCTGATGCGGGAGGTCCGTGACCAGGGGGAGCGCTACCGGCGGATCGTCGAGGCGACCAAGGAGGGAATCCTGATCATCAGCCCCGATGGCCTGATCGTTTTCGTCAACCGGCAGCTGGAACGGATGCTCGGCTTCCCACAGCAGGCCCTGCTGCAGCGCCGGTTCCTCGACCTGGTAGCTCCCGAAAACCGGGAGCGGGCCACCGGACTGCTCCACCCGCAGGGAGAGGAGCCGGGGGTGATCGCCGATATCTGCCTGAACACCGCGGGGGGCGGAAAGCTCAACACCCTGCTCTCCCACAGCCCGATCAGCGCCGGCCGAGAGGGACCGGGCGGCACCTTGCTGATGGCCATGGACGACAGCGACCGGCAGCGGATCGAAGAAGTGCTGCGCGATGCGGAGAGCTTTGCCCGCGCCACTGTCGACGCTCTCGCTCAACGGGTGGCGATCCTCGATGCCGGCGGCCGGGTCCTCACCACCAACCGCCGCTGGCAGGAACATGCCCATTGCCCCCTCTCGGCGCAGCCGAAACCGGGGGACAACTATCTCGAACTTCTGGACCGCGCCGCCCGCGAGCCGAACCAGTATGCCGAGGCTTTCGCCGGTGGCATCCGCGGCGTCCTTGCCGGGCAGCTCAGCGAGTTCACCCTCGAGTACCCCCGCGACAACGAGGAAGGCCACCACTGGTACCTGGGACGGATCACCCCCTTCAGCAACAGCAGCGGGACTTATGCCGTCGTCACCCATGACGACATCACCCCCCTCAAAACCGCCGAGGACGCGGTCAAGCAGCTGGCCTACCAGGACGCCCTCACCGGCCTTCCCAACCGCCTGCTGCTCCAGGACCGCCTTGACCAGCAACTCATCCAGGCCGGCCGCGAGAAGGAGCAGGTGGCGGTCCTGTTTCTCGACCTCGACCATTTCAAGGTGATCAACGACACCCTGGGGCACAGCGCCGGCGACGAACTGCTGCAGACGGTTGCCCAGCGCCTGCTCGGGTGCGTCCGCAAGAGCGACACGGTGGCGCGCATCGGCGGCGACGAATTCGTGATTATCCTCAACCGGTTGGAAAATTCCGGGGACGCGACGGTCACCGCCCGCAAGATCCTCCATGCGATGACCCTGCCGATCCGTCTCAAGAGGCAGGAAATTTTCACCTCGACGAGCATCGGCATCGCCCTCTATCCGGATGATGCCGACCAGGCAGAGACCCTGATCGGCCATGCCGACATGGCCATGTATCTGGCCAAGGAGCAGGGGCGCAACACCTACCGCTACTTTTCCAGCAGCCTCAACGAGCGCGCCCAGCAGCGCCTGCGCCTGGAAACCCACCTGCGCCGCGCCCTCCAGCGCGGCGAGATCCAGCTCCATTTCCAGGACCAGGTGGAAATCGCCAGGGGCCGGCTCTGCGGCGTCGAGGCGCTGCTGCGCTGGCAACACCCTGAGCGCGGGCTGCTGCTGCCCGGCGAGTTTCTCGCGCTGGCCGAGGAGACCGGACTGATCATACCGATCGGTGCCTGGGTACTGCGCAGGGCCTGTGAGCGGGCCAGGGCCTGGGAGACATTGGGGCTGCCGTCAATGGTACGGATCGCGGTCAACCTCTCCCGGCGCCAGCTGCTCGATTCCGAGCTCCTCCCCACCCTGCGCGACATTCTCGCCGACACCGGACTGCCGCCGGAGCGGCTGGAACTGGAAATCACCGAAAACATCCTGCAGCAGGATCCCGCCCATGTCACCACGGTCCTCAATCGGCTGCAGAAGCTGGGGGTCACCATCGCCGTGGACAATTTCGGCACCGGCTTTACCTCCCTCAACCTGCTGCGCCGCCTGCCGGTGCAGCGGCTGAAGATCGACCACACCTTCATCGCCAACCTCTTCACCGACGACACCGCCGCGGCTATCGCCCGCACCACCATCAGCATCGCCCACAACCTAGGACTGCGGGTCATCGCCGAAGGAGTCGAGAGCGATCAGCAGCTGGAATTCCTGCGCAGCCACGGCTGCGACGAGATCCAGGGATACTACCTCGACCGGCCGGCTCCGGAGGCCGACCTGCTGCGGGCGGCGGGCAAGCCGCCGGCGGCATCGCTGAACTGATCGGGGCGGGGGCAAGTACGCTGCCGCCAGGGCTGTCGCCGCTTTCCCCCTGTTCGAACCGATCCCGCCAGCGCCCGCACCCGGGAGCCGGACTTGACTCCTGGTTGCCGGCCTCTACAGTGAAAGAAAAGGGAACCCACCCTAGCCCAGGGAGGAAACCATGAACGTGTTCGATTTCGCCATGAAAATGGAAGTCGACGGCAAGGCGTACTACGAAAAGCTGGCGGCGGAGAGCACCCTGGCCGGGCTGAAGACCATCTTCGAACGGCTGGCCGCGGACGAACAGAAGCACTTCGAGATCTTCCGGGCGCTGCAAAAGGAAGACCTGGAGCAGACCATGCAAAGTTCCACCAGCCTCGCGGAGGCGCAGAACGTCTTTGCCGGGCTGGTGGACAAGCCGGGGGCCGGGCGGCAGGTCGGGGGGGATGTCGCGGCCTACCGCCACGCCATGAAACTGGAGGCCGACAGCTTCCGGCTCTACGAAGACGCAGCGAACCGGGAACAGCGAGCGGTGGTGAAGGAGCTGCTGCTGAAAATCGCCGAGGAGGAGCACCAGCACTTCATCGTGCTGGAGAACATCTATCACTTCGTCAATGCCCCCAACCAGTACCTGGCCTGGGGCGAGTTCAGCAACCTCGGTGAATTCCGCCAGTTCGGTCGGGATGTCGATGAATGAAAGGGGCGTCCAGCTGTCCCCTAATAGAGCTCTTCGCGGTAGTCGGGAACCTCTGCGTACCATTCCGGCTGCCGGCGGGCGCGGATGAGGGCGGCATCGACCTGGGCCAGCAGCCGCTCGCGGTCCTTGGGATAGCTGCCGGCCAGTTCGAGGAAGTTGGAGACGTGGTTGGAGCGCAGGATGGTCCGCTGCGGGGCGAGGTGAACCAGCAGTTCGCGGATCTCTTCGAGAATGCCGCCCCGGCTCAGCGGTTCGATGCTGCCCAGAAAAGCGTCGTTGTGGCGGGTAAAGAGGGTGAGCAGCGAGAAGTATTCGGGGGAGAGGGCACTGATCCAGCGGCCGGTGGCACGGGCGTGCTCCGGGCTGCGCGCCCGGCCGGCGAGGCCGAGAATGGCGGTGACCGAGAGCTTGAGGCCGGCAGCCTGCGCCTTGCGGCACTCCTCCAGCATCCGTTCGGGGGTAAAGCCCTTGCCGATCGCGGCGAGGGTCGCGGCATCACCGCTCTCCAGGCCGAAGTAGAGGATGCGCAGCTTGCGCTCGCGCAGCGCCGCCAGCTCGGCGGTGCTCTTGCCGACCAGGCTGGCCGGCGAGGCGTAGCTGCCGACCCGGGTGAGGTTGGGGAAGGCTGCTCCCAAAAGGGCGAGGATCTCCAGCAGGCCGGCCTGGGGATAGACCAGGGCGTCGCCATCGGCAAGGAAGACGCGGCGGATGTGCGGACGATGGTGGGCCGGAACCAGGGCGATCTCGGCGGCGATTTCGGCCACCGGACGTACCCGAAAGGACTTCATCTTGTACATGCCGCAAAAGCTGCAGCTGTTCTGCGAGCAGCCGACAGTGACCTGGAAGATCAGGCTCTGCGCCTCGGACGGCGGCCGAAAAAGCGGTTCCGCATAATCGAAGTACCAGTACACAGATTTACTTCCTGCCGCTGCGCTGACGCAGCGCCTCGTAGACCAGCAGGGTCAACGCCTGGGCGACGTTGAGAGAGTTGACCCGGCCGTGCATGGGGATGACCACGGCGAGGTCGGCGGCCTCCAGCCAGGTCGGCGTCAGCCCCTCCTTCTCGGTGCCGACGGCGACCGCCACCCCGCCGGAGAGATCGGCGTCCCAGTGGACGCAGCTGGCCGCCGGGGTCGCCGCCACCACCTTGATGCCCCGCTGCTTCAGCCACTCCAGGGTCTCGCCGCTACCCGCCTCGGCCACCGGCACGCGGAACAGGGCCCCCTTGCTGGCCCGCACCACGTTGGGGTTGGCCAGATCGGTGTGGCCGTCGCAGACGATCAGCGCGTCGACCCCGGCGGCGTCAGCCGAGCGCAGGATGGCGCCGAGGTTGCCCGGCTTCTCCACCCCTTCGGCGACGATCAGCAGCGGCTCGGGGGGAAGCCGCAGGTCGGCCAGGTGCCGCCGCGGAACGGTTGCCGTCGCCAGCCAGGCGTCGGGGTGCTCGCGGTAGGCGAGCTTGGCCATCACCGCCGGGCTCACCACAAAAATCCGCGTCCCCGCAGCCCGCAGCTCGTCGCGCAGCGCCAACTCTCCGGGGCGCACCAGGTCGGGGCAGAAGAAAAGCTCCTCCGGAACCACCCCGCACTGGCACGCCAGGTCCAGCTCGAAGTAGCCCTCGATCAGCAGCAGGCCGCTCGCCTCCCGCCCGCGCCGGTCGCGCAGCTTGATCGCCGCCTTGACCCGCGGGTTCTGCAAGCTGGTAATCACCAAATCGTTCATTTCCTGGCTCCAGGCCATGTATCGCCGTTCAGGGTAATAGTAGTTATCGAGACATCCCTGGAATTACAGCCGCACCCGAACCGCAATATCGGCAAGGTGCGTCCCGGTATTGATTTCCCGAACAACGCCGGAGTTCGCTCCGCATCGCAGCATGCCGGAGCAACCGCCTCCCAGCGCAAATGGAGCAAACGAAGACGCGGCGATCCTCAACTCCGCCAACGGTCAACCGCGAGTCGGGCCGGCCGCATCCCCATGCCGGCGGCAGCCCGGGCTCTTTTGGTTACTTTTCTGAGCCGAATCAGAAAAGTAACTCGTCCGGCGGGACGAGACCCGCCGGTTTTCGGCATTAAGCTTTTAGCGACCAGCTTAAAGGTTCCAGTCTCACCCTCCCCCTCCCTCCAACCGCTCAATAACCCGCAGCTGGCGGCGCGCAGCCTCCGCCGTCTGCGGCGTGCGTGCGGCATCTGCCGCGGCCAGAAAATAGTGGTAGGCGCTGGTCAGACCCCGTGGCTGGCGCATCATCGCCAGCCCGGCACCGAGATAGGCCCGATCGACCTGGGGATCGCCGGCCCGTTCGGCGATAAAGCGGCGGAACAGCCCCAGCGCCTGGGCGTAAAGCTGCCGGTCGAGCAGGTAATGGCCGATGGCCAGGACATCCTCGGCCGCCACCGCCTGCCGCGCCGCCCGGTCCGGTGTGTCGAGGTAAAGACCGGCAGCACGCTGCAGCTGTCCCGTGGCAATGCTGTCGGCAATCTGCCCGGCACGGTCCTGAGTCCTGGGGGCTTCTTCCGCGGGCTCCACTCCGGCCTGAAAACGGCCGGGGGCGCGGAGCGGATGATGGGCCAGGCGGTCGACCACCCACGCCGCCCCGAGGCCGGCGAGGAAGCCACCGATGTGGGCCCCGTGGGCGACGCCGCTGCCGCTGCCGCCGGTCATCAAAAACGGCAGCAGGTTATCGATCAGTAGGAAGAAGCCGAGGACCAGCCGCGCCGGGATCAGGTAGGTACCGATAATGAAGGGGAAGAGGAAAACGAAAGTCTTTACCCGGTTGCGTGGATACCAGAGGAAATAGCAGCCAAGGACCCCGGAAATCGCTCCCGAGGCTCCGATCAGCGGCACCGGGGAATGAGGGACGAAGAGAGCGAAAAAGAGGGTCGCGGCGACGCCGGTACCGAGGTAGGTCAGGAGATAGCCGAGCCGCCCCAGCCGGTACTCGACGTTGTCCCCGAAGATCCACAGGAAGAGCATGTTGCCGAGGATGTGCAGCCACCCTCCGTGAAGGAAGAGCGAGGAGAAGAGCGTCAGCAGCGACGGGGCTGCGGGACGGAACCCGTAGCGGAAGGTAAAGAGATCGTAGGCCGAAACATGCTGCAGGATCTGCCGGGCGGAAATGGTGCCGCGGGCTCCCACGGCGCGCAGGTAGTCGAGCAGCACCGGGTCGTTGAGATCGGGACGCCGCAGCATCAGCGGCAGCGAGACGCCAAGGAAGACCGCGACGTTGAGGCCGATCAGCAGGTAGTTGACGTAGGGTCGGCCGGGGGGATTGGGGGTATCGCCGATGGGGAGGAACATGCGGCCCTCACGATGGGGGATGGGCCGGGCGCCAGCGCCGCAGCCGGGCTATCTTAGCACACCTCGCCGCCGCTGCCACCCTTCTTGCAATTTCCCCGGCGAGGGGCTATTCTCCCCCTCCGAAGGAGCACCCCATGACCCTGCTCTACAGCCTCGACCTGATCGGTACCGCCGCCTTCGCCGCTTCCGGGGCCTGGGCCGGCATCCGCCGTGACATGGACCTGTTCGGGGTGGCGGTTCTCGGCCTGGTCACCGCCACCGGCGGCGGCACCCTGCGCGATCTCCTGCTCGGCACGCCCCCCTTCTGCCTGCAGGACGAAACCTACCTCTACCTCTCCCTGGCGGTGGCGCTGGCCGTCTTCTGCTTCCACCGCCGGCTCGGCTTTCTGCAGCACCCGCTCCTCTACTTCGACGCCGTGGGCCTTGGCACCTTCGTGGTTATCGGCAGCGGCAAGGCGCTGGGGCTCGGCAGCGGCTGGCTCGGCACGGTGCTGATGGGGGTAATGACCGCCACCGCCGGCGGGGTGATACGCGACGTCCTTTCCGGCCAGGTGCCGCTGATCCTGCGCCGCGAGATCTACGCCTCGGCCTGCCTGGCCGGCGGTCTGCTCTTCGTGCTGCTGCGCCAGACCCCGCTGCCGCCGGGGCTGGCGGCGCTGCTGGCGGCGCTGTTGACCATCGCCGTGCGGCTGCTGGCGATCCGCGGCAACTGGGAGCTGCCGCGGGCGCGCAGCTGAGACGATCCCGGCGCCAATCGCGCAAAGCGGCCTCAGGCAACGAACGCGACGAAGCACCGGAAAGCCATCCCCCTTCCAGGTGTTACGTTGGAAGCGTTGCGCCGCTGCGTGAGCAATAGTAGTTTTTGGTTTTAACCACCCTCAGCAAAGGAGCTGCCCATGGCTACCGTCCGCATCCCCGCCACCGGCCAGGAATTCCGCGTCGGCAAGGTCGTCTGCCTGGCGCGCAACTACGTCGACCACATCAGGGAACTCGGCAACGCCGTCCCCGACGCGCCGGTCCTGTTCATCAAGCCGGCGACCAGCATCATCGGCAACGGCGGCCAGGTGGTAATCCCCCCGACCTCCCGCGACTGCCACCATGAGGTGGAACTGGCCATCCTCATCGGCCGCACAGTGAAGAACCTCACCCCGGAGGCCGCCATGGCCTGCGTCGCCGGCTACGGCGTCGGCATCGACCTGACCCTGCGCGACGTACAGGCAACCCTCAAGGCCAAGGGCCTCCCCTGGGAAGCGGCCAAGGGGTTCGACACCGCCTGCCCCCTTTCCGACTTCGTCCCGGCGGAGCGAATCGCCGATCCCCACGATCTGCCGATCCGCTTCACCATTGACGGCGCGATCAAGCAGGATGCCAACACCGCGCTGATGATGCGCCGGCTGCCGGAGATCATCAGCTACGCCTCCAGCCTCTTCACTCTCGAAGCGGGGGACGTGATCCTCACCGGCACCCCGGCCGGGGTCGGACCGGTGCAGAGCGGCCAGCGGCTGGTCGGCGAGATCGACGGCGTCGGGCGCATCGAGGTCACGGTCGCATGAGCCGGCGTATCGCCTTGATCGGTCCCGGACGCATCGGCCAGGCGGTCGCCCGCCTGCTTCACGATGCCGGCCACGACATCGTCGCGGTGATCGGCCGCGATCCCGCCCGGGCCAAGGCCGCGGCGCGGTTCATCGGCCGCGTCGAGGCGGCGACCACCGACCAGGGAATGGTGAGCGCCGCCGACCTGGTCCTCTTCGCCCTCCCCGACGACCTGATCGGCCCGACCGCCGCGGCCCTGCGCCATTCGGGGAAACTGGCGGCGGAAACGGTCCTGGTCCATTTCAGCGGGCTGCACCCGGCAGCCATCCTCCTCGGCGAGGACGGGCCGGCCCTCGGCGCCCTTGCCATTCATCCGCTGCAGACCTTCGCCGATGCGGTGGTCGGGGTGCGAAACCTGCCCGGCACCCCCTGCTCCATCGAGGGGGAGGAGGCGTTGTTGCCCCTGGCCGAGGCCCTGGTCGCCGACCTCGGCGGCCGCCCCTTTGTCATCGACCGGGAACACAAGCCGCTCTACCACGCCGCCGCCTGCGTCGCCTCCAACTACCTGGTGGCACTGACCAACGCCGCGTGCGAACTCCTCGGCGGCTGCGGCTACAGCCGGGACCAGGCCTTCGAGCTGCTCTCCCCGTTGCTGCGCGGCACCCTCAACAACCTCGTTACCCTCGGGCCGGTCGCGGCGCTGACCGGCCCCATTTCCCGCGGCGACACCCGCACCGTGGCCCGGCACCTGAAGGCGCTGGAACCCTTCTCCGCCGACCTCAACAATCTTTACCGGGCCCTCGGGCGGCAGACGGCGGAGGTAGCCCGGGAAAAAGGGACCCTCGCGGCGGGGCAGGAGGCCGAACTGCGCACGCTGCTGGAGTCCTGACTCCCTGCTTCTACCCGGGAAGGCACTGGTTTAATCGGCGGTTCGGGCGGCGAGGCGCAGGCGGTTGGTCAGCAGGTGGGCTTGGCGGGTCGGTTCCGGCAAGCGGTAGCGGCCGCCACAGGCCAGAGTGAGGGAGACCGCGTGGTCGATATCCATGCGGTACCCGGGAGAGATGTAGAGGGGCTTGACGCGGTCGCGGGTGGTCAGGACGGCGCCGATCTCCTCCTCTCCCGTGGCGGAGGGGGACGCGGTCGCCGCGGCGGTTCCCGGGCGGCGGGTGCTCGCCGCAGAGGCGGCTTTTGGCACAGCCGACGGTCGGGATCCCCAGCCACAGCCCGAGGTGACTGGCCAGCCCCAGGCGGCGGGGGTGGGCGATGCCCTGGCCGTCGACCAGGACCGCGTCGGGGACCTGGGTGAGGCTGCGGAATGCGTCGAGCAGGACGGGGAGTTCCCGGAAGGAGAGGAGCCCCGGGATGTAGGGGAAGGTGACCCGGCCCCGGGCCGCGGCGGTGCCAACGAGGTTCAGTTCGGGCAGCTGCAGGACCACCACCCCGGCGAAGAAGAGATCGCCGTGCTTCTCGTAGGAGACGTCCACCCCGGCCACCAGCCGCGGCTTCCATCCGGGAGGAACGCGCAGTTCGATCCCTTCGGCCAGGCGACGCTGCAGGGCCACCGCCTCACCGTAGCCCATCTCCCAGGAGTGCAGGTCGGCAAATTCCATGCGATTTCCGGCCGGGAGCCGGCGTTACGGTTTCTTCCCGCCGGTCGGCTTGCCCCCTGGTGGTGGATCGGTCGCCGCCGCATCCCGCTTGCCGCGGGATTTGTCGGCAGTTCCCTGCTGGCTGGGCAGCTTCAATTCTTCCCGCAGGCGCTTTTCCCGCCGCTGCCTGCGGCGTCGCAGTTCCCGCCGTCGTTCGCTGATCGCCATCGGCCACCTCCAGGGTCTGGAATCTCCCCCAGTTTAGCCAAGGATTTCGCGCTGGCAAGGGCCTCAGGCAACGCAGCGCAGCAGCTTGCGCCCGGCCTGGAAGAGAATTTCGACCTTGTTGGGGGGGATGACGGCGGTGACGAGGCCGACGCCGAAGGTGGGGTGGGCGACCAGGTCGCCGTCCTGATAGGCGCGGTCCATGGCGTAGGGAACGGTGCTGGCCACTTCGACCTCGCTGCAGGCCCGCTGCCAGGCGAGCAGGTCGGCGCTCACCCGCGCCGAAGCCTTGGGCGCGGTGCGGGCGGCAGGCTGCCGGGCCGGACGGGCCGGGGCCGCGGCCGGGTGGTAGTTGTGGGTCCCGCCGCAGGTGTTGCACTGGACGCGGGCGATGCGGGTTTCGACCAGGGCGATGATGGTGTGGTTGGTCAGGGTCCGGCAACGGGTACAGCGGGCTTCGACGATGTCGCCGGGAGAGCGGGTCGCGGTCATGGAGCTCCTTGCAGGAAAAGGGCCGCCGGGGGATTCCCCCCGGCGGCCCGGGTGCATTAATGAGGAGGGCGATTTATATCACCCCCCCGCGATCCCTGTCAAGGCGCGCCGGCGGCTGGTTTCAGTTCACCACGTTCTGCGATTTTCCGGCCAAAAAGGCCCCGACGTTGGCGGCCGCCACTTCCAGCAGGCGGGAGCGGGAGGCGCGGGTCGCCCAGGCGATATGCGGGGTGATCAGGCAATTGCGGGCCTTAAGCAGGGGATTAGAAGCCGGCGGCGGCTCGACCGAAAGGACATCGAGTCCGGCCCCGGCCAGCCGCCCCTGGTTGAGGGCGTCGGCCAGCGCCGCCTCGTCGACCAGCGGCCCACGGCCGGCGTTGAGCAGGAAGGCTTCGGGACGCATCAGGGCCAGGCGGCGGGCGTCGAGCAACCGTTCGGTGTCCGGCGTCAGCGGGCAGTGTAGGCTGACCACGTCGCTGCCGGCCAGCAGCTCCTCCAGGGAAACGAAGGACACCCCGGGCAGTTCGTCCCGGTGCCGCTCCGGATGGGCGGTATGCGCTAGAACCTCCATGCTGAAGGCCAGCCCGATGCGTGCCACCGCCTTGCCGATGGCGCCGAAGCCGACCAGGCCCAGGCGGCGGCCGGCCAGCTCCACCAGATCCCCCTCCCAGAAGCTGAAGTCCGGTGCCGCGCTCCAGCGCCCCTCGTGCACGAGGGTTGAATGTCCCTCGACCCGTTTCGCCAGAGCGAGGAGCAGGGCGAAGACGTGCTCGGCCACCGACGGCGTGCTGTAGGCGGGGACGTTGGTTACCGGGATCCCCCGCGCCCGGGCGGCGGCGAGATCGACGACGTTGGTACCGGTGGCGGTGACTCCGATGTACTGCAGGTCGGGCAACTGTGCCAGGCGATCGGCATCGAGTACGACCTTGTTGGTGAGCAGGATCTCCGCCCCGGCGGTTCGTTCCAAAACCTCGCCAGGAGCGCTGCGGGGGTAAACCTCCAGTTCGCCGTGGGCCGCCAGCGGCGCCCAGTCCAGGTCTCCGGGATTGAGAGTATAACCATCCAGAACCACAATCTTCATCTGCATCCTCCCTTGCGGCGTACTTATTTTATGTCGCCATTTCATTTGTCTCCACAGTATTACGTCATGGCCCCGGACTCAACCCTTCCCTTCGCGAGACTCCGCCGATAATGCAACGCCCCCGGTCAATTCCAGAGGCGTTCCTCAGGTTAAGGTTGGAGGAAATCCTCTGGGAGGATTCCCTGGTCACCGTTGTTTTACTGGTTGACCACAATAGAGCTTTTGATGTTGCTGGCGGCATCGTAGTCGTAACCAACAAGACTCACACCGTCGACCGTAAAGGAGACAGAATTCCCCCCGTTGAGATTGCCGGTGCTCAGGGTAACTGTGCCGGCACTGTCGGTGGTGCCGGAAACCGTGCCGCTCGCAGCACCACTCCAATGGCCGCTGACCAGAGCGCCGGCTGCCGGTTTATCGTTCTGGTCGTTGACGGTGACCGAAACGAAGACCTGCCATTTGCGGGCCTTCTTGCCTTTGGCCACGGCCGAGCCCTCGAGGTCGGCAACATGCAAGGTATTCGTGGTTGTGCCACCGGCCCCGACCGTGATCACAACCTGGTCAGTATCGGTGGCATTGCCGTTATCGGTAACGGTGAGCGTGATGGTGTGTGTTCCAACGGCGAAATCGTGATTGGCTGTGGGGGTGGCTCCGTTGGCGATAACGGTGGCCCCTTCACTCCACCGGTAGTTGGTGATGGAGCCATCCGAATCGGTGCTGTTCGATCCGTCAAGCTGAATGGATTCCGTGCCGTTACCGTCTATGTCGGTCACCGACTGGTCCGGGCCGGCATTGGCAACCGGCGGGGTGTTCCCCTCGACCGTGATCACAACCTGGTCGGTGTCGGTGGCATTGCCGTCATCGGTAACGGTGAGGGTGATGGTGTGAGTTCCGACAGCGAAATCGTGATTGGCTGTGGGGGTGGCTCCGTTGGCGATAACGGTGGCCCCTTCACTCCACTCGGTAGTTGGAGATGGAGCCGTCCGAATCATTGCTTTCCGATCCGTCAAGCTAACGGATTCCCTGCCGTTACCATCGATGTCGGTCACCGACTGGTCCGGCCCGGCATTGGCCACCGGCGGAGTATTGCCCGCGCCGCCGCTGGCGGAAACGGGTCCACGCGAGAGATCGAGCACGACGCTGCCGTTCTGAATGCCCCCCGGATCGTCCGGGAACTGATAAACCCTGACCATGTAGGTCCCGGTATCGGCTGCGCTGGTGGGCATGAAGTGCAGGGTTTCCTGGCGGCCCATTGTGCCGCAGTCCCCTGTAAGGGGACACTCGCTGGTGGCAACGGTCTGATTGTCAGCGACCCGGATGAGTTCGGCGTCGTAATCCGGAGACCAGGCCCATGCCCCCAGCAGATCGCACAATAAGGGATAATTGTAGAGGCATATCTCGCCGCCGCTGGTGACGGTGAGGGCCGCGGCAACGGGAACACCGAGGTCTCCCTCGCCGACGTCAAAGTAAAAATCCTTCTCCCCGCCGGCAGGAATGGTGCCCGTTTCTCGGGAATAGCCGGGGAATTCGGTCGGGGTCGGATCGGAAGAGGGATACGTCACCTTTTCCAGAAAGGCGTAGCCATCGAGCAGTCCCGCCCCCCAGTCGTTGTCCGGTCCGGCTGGGCCCCGGTCCTGGGCCGTCGCCATGAGCTGGCTTTTCACTTCAGAGGGGAAAAGGGCGTTGTGCTGCAGCGCCAGGGCGACGGTGCCGGCGACGAAGGGGGTGGCCATGGAGGTGCCGCTCCAGGTGACGTAACCGCTGGTGGTACCCGCCTGGGCGGAGGTGATGGAAACCCCCGGAGAGATGATGTCGGGCTTGAGCCGGCCGTCGGCCGTTGGCCCGCGGCTGGAAAACGGCGCCAGGTAGACACCGTCGGAGTGATTGGGGGCCC
Organism: uncultured delta proteobacterium; assembly: GCA_963806685.1. GTDB lineage: Bacteria > Desulfobacterota > Desulfuromonadia > Desulfuromonadales > DDH964 > DDH964. Next base: position 2,381 of record CAWDZB010000013.1, on the reverse strand, counting down.
CGAGCGGCGCCGACCACTCGGCCGCCGCGCCGACGGTGATGGCCTGCTCAGCGGCGCCGGGGGAACCGACCGTGGCCGGGCCCGCGCCCGAGTTGCCGGCGGCGATCACCGCCGTTATGCCCTCCGCGACGGCGTTGTTCACGGCCTGGCTCAGGGCGTCCCGCCCGTCCGAGGAGCCCACCGAGCCGAGGCTCATCGAGATGATCCTGACCCCCGGCCCGATACTGTTTCTGGCCGGATCGGCACACCATTCGACACCGGCGATGACATTGCTGTCCGACCCCGACCCGGAAGCGTCCAGAACCTTGGCCGCATAGATCGAGGCTCCCGGGGCCACGCCCTTGAAGGTGGCATTGGGATCGCCATCGCCGGCGGCGATGGCCGATACGTGGGTACCGTGGCCATGATCATCGTAGGCGGCGGACCGGCCGTTGACGTAGTCGACGAAATCGACCACCTTGCCGTTGTCCAGCTGCTCATGATTCGGGTCGACGCCCGTGTCCACCACGCAGATCCCGACCCCCGCGCCCGACACGCCGAGCGCACTCCGCGCCGCGGCGGTGCCGAAGTCGCGGTTGGCGGCATCGAGCATGACCGTCACCCTGAAATCCTCCTCCACCCTGAAGACTGCGGGAACCCTGGCGAGGGCCCGCGCCTGGGCGGCGGTCACGGTGGCGGCGAACCCGTGGATGATCTTGAATTCGCGTTTGACCCGGAAGGGCCCGACCGCCTGTTGCGCAGCGGCGGCGTTGCCCGGGGCGGAAAAAGTGACCACCACATCCACGGGCTCGTTCGGCAGCATTTCCACGAGGCGGGCCTGCAGCCCTTCGGACAGGCCGTTGCCGTCCCGGTCCGCAAGGACCGAGGCTTTCGCCCGGGCCTTTTCGGGCAGAACCCCGGCGCCTTGAGTCCCGGGGATATTTGCCACCGGGGAGGTGGCGGCGAAAAGCCCGCGGCCCTCCCGGGCCTCGAGAAGAAGTCCGACGGTCAAAAGGAGGATGGTGAAAACGATGCACCGGATAATCGTTCGGGGGCAGGTCAATTTCATTTTGGCCTCCTGGTCGGGTTCTAAGCTTTGGGAACCACCCTCTTTAGACCGATCGAAACCAAATGGCCGAGCAGTCCGAAGGAATTTTCCCCTTCGGCAGCTCGGCCATCTTCTTCGCGAAGACCCGTCGCTTTCCGCGCCCTCTACCGGGAGGGCTAGGCTTTGTCGGGAGGATCGAAACGCATAAGTGCAGTTGGCAGATGGGTTTTTATCATTCTTCCACCTCCCCCCAAGGTCGTCAAGCGGCCTTTCGGATTTTTCTTTGCTGCAGGTATTCTTCGACCGGCAGATGCCGGAAAACCTTCGCGCCGGAAGCCCATCACTGAGGGGATTCACCCCCGGCGGTGAAAAATCGTCCGAGCAATCCCCGCAGCTCCCGCTTCCGCGACGGCTCCGCAAAACTGGCCTGAATGCCGTTTCTCACCAGCTGTCGGGCCTGGTCCGCGGTGAGGTCCAGTTCCCTGGCCAGGGCGACGAAGTTTTCCGTCAGGTAGCCGCCGAAATAGGCCGGGTCGTCGGAGTTGACCGTGACGCAGACGCCCCGCTCCAGCAGGGCGAGGATATTGTGCCGCGCCATGGCGGGGAACACGCACAACCTGACATTGGACAGGGGGCACACGGTCAGCGGCAGCTGCGTTTTCACCAGGTAGGCGGTCAAATCGGCATCCTCCGTGGCGCGCACGCCATGGTCGATGCGGGAGACCTTCAAGTCCCTGATCGCCGTCCAGACGTACGCGGGGGGGCCTTCTTCCCCGGCGTGGGCCACGGTCAGCAGCCCCAGCTCGCGGGCCCTGGCGAACACCCGGCTGAACTTCTCGGGAGGATTCCCCCTCTCGGCGCTGTCGAGACCGACCGCGACGATCCGCTCCAGGAAGGGCTCCGCTGCGGCCAGGGTGGCGAAGGCGGCCTCTTCATCGAGGTGGCGCAGGAAACAGAGGATCAGCCGGCCGGTGATCCCCAGCCGGTCCTCGCCGTCCTGCAGGGCCCTGGAAATGCCCTGGAGCACGGCGGCAAAGGGAACCTCCCGCCCGGTATGGGTCTGGGGATCGAAGAAGGGCTCGACATGCAGGATGTTCTGTTCCCGGCACTTCAGCAGGTAGGCCCAGGTCAGATCGTAAAAATCCTCTTCGGTCCGCAGCACCCCGGCGCCCTGGTAGTAGATGTCCAGGAAATCCTGCAGGTTGCCGAATTGATAGGCGCGGCGCACCTGCGCCACGGATTCGAAGGGCAATTCAACGCGGTTCCGCCGAGCCAGCTCGAACATGAGCTCGGGCTCCAGGGTCCCCTCCAGGTGCAGGTGCAATTCGACCTTGGGCAGCCGGTTGAGCCAATC
>CAWDZB010000012.1:0-294764 GCA_963806685.1 uncultured delta proteobacterium | reverse complement strand
GCGCTCCATGAGCAGGGAGAACTGCAGCTGGACGTAGTTGCGACGTTTGCGCAGCGCCTCCCGTTCCGCGGGATCTTCGCAGCAGGCCAGCAGGTCGCCCAAGGTGACGAGCTGGCGGTTGAGCTCCAGTTCATCAGGAAGCATGCCGGCGTTCTTCAGCACCTTGTAGGCCATGCGCAACTCCTCGGGAACCCCGGAGAGGTCCTCCGCCGGGATCGGCTGCCCCTTGCCGGGGAGGTTGTCGAGCTCGCCGCGGCGGATCGCCGCGAGGATCTTCTGTTCTGCCACCGCTGTCAGAGCATCCATTCTGTCCTCCTGCTGCTGCACTTTCAGGCTAGCACAGGAAGCGGGGCGCCAACCATCCCCTTTACAGCGTCCCCTCCCATCCGCTATGGTTCTCCGGTCCCGAGTCCCGAGTCCCGAGTCCCGAGTCTCAAGGTTCAAGGTTCAAGGTTCAAGGTTCAAGGTTCAAGGTTCAAGGTTCAAGGGATGGCGGAAAGCTTTTAACTCAAAACTCAAAACGGCCCTTTCACTTTTCACATTTCACGTTCACTACCAGCCGGAGTTTCCCATGACCGTCCCCCACACCATCTTCCGCAAGGACTATACCCATCCCCCCTTCCTGGTCGACGCCATCGAACTGCACTTCGACCTCGACCCGGAGCGCACCGTGGTCCGCTCCCGGCTGCAGCTGCGCCGCAATCCGGAGGCCGCCGGTACGCCGTCGCTGGTCCTCGACGGCCAGGAGCTGGAGCTGCTGGGGATCGAGCTCGACGGCAAACCGCTGGACCCGGGAAGCTACCGGCTGGAGGCCGAGAGCCTGACCATCGACGCGGTGCCGGAGGCCTTCGAGCTGGCGGTGACCACCGCCATCCGCCCGGCGGCGAATACCGCCCTCGAGGGGCTCTACGTTTCCAGCGGCAACTTCTGCACCCAGTGCGAACCGGAAGGGTTCCGGCGCATCACCTACTACCCCGACCGTCCCGACGTCATGGCCCGCTTCACCACCACCGTCGCCGGCGACCGGTCGCATTACCCGGTGCTGCTCAGCAACGGCAACCCGGTGGCGCAGGGAGAGCTGGAGGGGGGGCGCCACTTCGTCACCTGGGAGGACCCCTTTCCCAAGCCCTCCTACCTCTTCGCCCTGGTCGCCGGCCAGCTGGCCCGCATCGAGGATACCTTCGCTACCCGTTCCGGCCGCGAGGTGGCGCTGCGCTTCTACGTCGAGGAGCGCAACCGCGACAAGTGCGCCCACGCCGTGGCGAGTCTGAAAAAAGCCATGGCCTGGGACGAGCGGACGTTCGGCCTGGAGTACGACCTCGACATCTACATGGTGGTGGCGGTCGACGACTTCAACATGGGGGCGATGGAGAACAAGGGGCTCAACGTCTTCAATTCCAAGTACGTCCTCGCCCTGCCCGATACCGCCACCGACGCCGACTACCAGGGGATCGAGGGGGTGATCGGCCACGAGTATTTCCACAACTGGACCGGCAACCGGGTAACCTGCCGCGACTGGTTCCAGCTCTCCCTCAAGGAGGGGCTGACGGTCTTCCGCGACCAGGAGTTCTCCGCCGACATGACCAGCCGCGCCGTCAAGCGCATCCAGGATGTGCGGGTGCTGCGCAACGCCCAGTTCCCCGAGGACGCCGGGCCCATGGCCCACCCGGTGCGTCCCGACTCCTACCAGGAGATCAATAACTTCTACACCACCACGGTCTACAACAAGGGGGCCGAGGTGATCCGCATGCAGCACACCCTGCTCGGCGCCGCCGGCTTCCGCCGTGGGTTGGAGCTCTACTTCGCGCGCCACGACGGCCAGGCGGTGACGGTCGACGATTTCGTGGCGGCGATGGCCGACGCCAACGGCGTCGACCTGGAGCAGTTCAAGCGCTGGTACGCCCAGGCCGGCACGCCGGTGCTCACCGCCCGCGGCGCCTGGCACGGCGCAAGCCGCAGCTACACCCTGACCCTTTCCCAAAAGACCGCGCCAACCCCGGGGCAGGAGCGCAAGGAGCCCTTCCACCTCCCGGTAGCGGTGGGGCTGCTCGGTCGGGACGGGCGCGACCTGCCGCTGCGCCTCGAAGGTGAGGAGACGGCGAAGGGGACGACCCGGGTGCTGGAGCTGCGCGAGGCAGAGCAGAGTTTTACCTTCCTCGACGTCCCCGAACCGCCGGTCCCCTCGCTGCTGCGCGGTTTCTCGGCGCCGGTGAAGGTCGAGGTCGAGCTGCTCGACTCCGACCTCGCCTTTCTCTGGGCCCACGACAGCGACCCCTTCAACCGCTGGGAGGCGGGACAGCAGCTCGCCACCCGGGTCCTGCTTGGGCTCGCCGCCGACTGGCAGGCCGGCCGTGAGCTGGTCCTCCCCGAGGTGCTGCGGCGGGCTTTTTTGGAGGCGCTGACCGACACCGCGGCCGACCCGGCGCTGCTGGCCCAGGCGCTGCTGCTGCCGGCGGAGGGGTACCTGGCCGAACAGATGGAAGTGGCCGATCCCGACGCCATTCACGCCGCCCGCGAGGCGGTGCGCCGCGGCCTCGGCAAGGAGCTCGCCGCCGAGCTGCTGGCGGTCTTCGAGGCCAACCGGGTTGTCGGCCCCTACCGTCCGGAGCCGGAGGCGGTCGGCCGGCGCAGCCTGCGCAACCTCTGCCTCGCCTATCTGGCCGCCGGCGACGAGGGGGCCGGGATGGCGCGCGCCGAGCGCCTCTTCCGGGAGGCGGGCAACATGACCGACGCCATGGCCGGGCTGGCGGTGCTGGCCAACGGTACCAGCAAGCTGCGCGCCGGGGCCCTCGCCGATTTCTACGCGCGCTGGCAACATGATCCGCTGGTGGTCGACAAGTGGCTCTCCCTGCAGGCGATGGCGCTGCAGCCGGGGACCCTTGCGGAGGTCGAGCGGCTCCTTACCCACCCGGCCTTCAACATCAAGAACCCCAACAAGGTGCGGGCTCTGGTCGGCGCCTTCGCTCACGGCAACCCGGTCTGCTTCCATGCCGCCGACGGCAGCGGCTACCGCTTCGTCGCCGAGCGCATCCTCGAGCTCGATCCCCTCAATCCCCAGGTGGCGGCCCGCCTCGCCGGGGCCTTCGGGCGCTGGCGGCGTTTTGGGGAGGAGCGCCAGCAGCTGATGCGGGAGCAGCTGCAGCGGATTCTCGGCGCGCCGCGGCTGTCGCGGGGCGTCGCCGAGGTGATCGGCAAGACATTGGGGTAGGCGCCCGGACAGAGGCAGTACCTGTAAAACCAAGGCAAGACCCCGGGGTTGCGGCCCCGGACGCCGCCTTATTCATTTTGCGGTGCGGCAAAATGAGTACTTAATCTGGTCCAATTCTCAGCTCATTCCGGAGTACCCCCTTCTGCACGGGGGAGTGACCTGTCCTTGCCATAAGCTTTTTCCTTTCCGGGCCGACAACTGAAACCGGCGGGACGCGCCCCGCCAGGCGCCCTCCTTTTTGTAAGCCGACAAAAAGGAGGCAAAAAGCGGCTGCCCCTGCGGGGGGCATGCGTGTGCGGGATTGCGGAGCTTTGCACAACCGTTGTGCCACCCAAGGTTGGCTGCGCTCCGTGGTGATATCGCGCCTCCGATCACGGGTCGTTGGCCGCATGCTCTATCGCAACTCTGCTCTGCGCGCTCAGAGGCTTTGGTGGTTTAAAGGCTTTAAAACCAAGCAGCGCCGGTATTGCAAAAACCCTCGCAGACCGCCGGAACGACCACTACTGCTTGCAGATGGAGCGCCCGGAGACGCGCCGCCCTCGGCTGCAGCACCAGTAATTCCCAAGCTCCGCTCGCCGCGACAGTCTTTCATGCCGGCGGCAGCCCGGGCTCTTTTGGTTACTTTTCTGAGCCGAATCAGAAAAGTAACTCGTCCGGCGGGACGAGACCCGCCGACTTTGGATCCCCTTTTGCGCCCCCTTTCTCCAGCGGGATCCCGCTCCGGTTGCGGTAACGAAGGCCTTGTCCCGTGCCGGCCGCGGGTGTAAAGTAGCAGCTCGGCAAATTTCCCGCAGTGAGGTCAGTGCATGTCCGACAGCAGCTTCTTCGGCAGGGTCCGCACCCTGCTGGAGATGATCAAGTTCTCCCACACCGTCTTCGCCTTTCCCTTCGCCCTGATGGGGGCGACCCTGGCGGCGATGAGAAACGGTGCGCCGCCGAGCTTCGGCCAGATCTTCTGGATCTGCGTGGCGATGGTCGGTGCCCGCTCCGGGGCGATGGGGCTCAACCGCATCATCGACGCGAGGATCGACGCCGAGAACCCGCGCACCGCCTCCCGCCACATTCCGGCGGGGAAGGTCTCGCCGCGCGAGGCCTGGCTCTTCGTCCTCTCCTCCTTCGCGGTGCTGCTGGTCGCCGCCTGGATGCTCAACCCGCTCTGCTTCTACCTCAGCCCCCTGGCGCTCTTCTTCCTCGCCCTCTACTCCTTCTGCAAGCGTTTCACCGCCCTGGCCCACGTGGTGCTCGGCATCTGCCTCGGCGCGGCACCGATCGGCGCCTGGATCGCCCTGCGCGGCGACATCTCCTGGCAGGTGGTGGCGCTGGGGCTGGCGGTCCTCTTCTGGGTCGCCGGCTTCGACGTCTTCTACGCCCTGCAGGATCTGGAGTTCGACCGCGACCAGGGCCTGCACTCGATTCCGGTCAAGCTCGGCGTCGAGCGCTCGCTCTGGCTGGTGCGCGGCTTTCACGGGGCGATGGTCTTCCTGCTGCTGCTCCTCCCCATCGGCACCGGGCTTGGCTGGATTTACCTGCTCGGGGTGGCGGTGGTGGCGGCCCTCCTGATCTACGAGCACCTGCTGGTCAAGCCCGGCGACCTGTCGAAGCTGGATGCGGCCTTCTTCAACATGAACGGCTACGTCAGCGTGGCGATTTTCCTCTTTACCCTGGTCGACGCTCTCATTTAACGTAATTTCCAACCGGTAACGTTCCTTTTCCGCCGTAGCGGCGTGACTCTGCGAAATCGTTTGTGCGGCGTACTGGTGTACGCCGCCGCGCAATACCAGGGTTTCCTGGTCGGGACGAAACATTCATCGTTGCCGCTCCGGAAATCAGGCGGGGGGCTCCGAAGGGAGGCGACGATGAAGCGCATCGTGGTGGCGATTACCGGCGCGTCCGGCTCGATCTACGGCCTGCGCCTGGTCGAGGAGCTGCTGATGCAGGACTGCCGGGTCACCCTGCTCCTCTCAAAGGCGGGGCTGGAGGTGCTGCGTTACGAGACCGGCCTCGGCTGGGAGGGGACGACCGGCGAGCGCCTGCAATTGATGCGCGATTACTTCGGAGGCAACCGCCACCTCGAGCACCTCGGCTGCGACGACCTGTTCGCCGCCATCGCCAGCGGCTCGGCGGCCCCCGACGCGGTGGTCGTCGCTCCCTGCTCGATGGGGACGGCGGGGCGTATCGCAGCAGGTTTGGCCGGCAACCTCATCGAGCGGGTCGCCGACGTCGCCCTCAAGGAGCGCCGCGAGCTGATCCTGGTGCCGCGGGAAACGCCGCTGAGCGCCATCCACCTGGAGAACCTTCTCAAACTCTCCCGTGCCGGCGCCCACATCCTGCCGGCGATGCCGGCCTTCTACCACCGGCCGCAGAGCCTGGCCGAGGCGGTCGACTTCGTGGTCGGCAAGATTCTCGACAGCCTCGGCATCGAACACGCCCTCTTCACCCGCTGGGGGGAGGAAAAAGGATAAATGCCGTTTTGGGTTTTGAGTTTTGCGTTAGCTCAAAACTTTAAACTCAAAACTTAGAACGGATTTTATGCCATGTCTGATCTTTTCGATACGCTCCACCACAAACTCGCCGCGGGCATCCGGGTCACGAATGACGAGGCGCTGGCGATCTTCGAGTCCAACGACCTGCTCGCTGTCGGCGAGCTGGCGGCCCACGCCAACCGGCTGCGCAACGGCGACAAGGTTTACTTCAACGTCAACCGCCACATCAACTACACCAACCTCTGCGTCAACCGCTGCACCTTCTGCGCCTTTTCCAAGGGGGTGGAGGACGAGGGGTGCTACACCCTGGCGCTCAACGACATCCTGGAGAAGTGCGCCGAGGCGGCGGCGGCCGGGGCGACCGAGATCCACATGGTCGGCGGCCTCCATCCCGACCTCCCTTTCGACTTCTACCTGGAAATGCTGGCGGCGATCCGCGCCGACAACCCGGCGCTGCACGTCAAGGCCTTCACCGCGGTAGAGATCGACTACTTCGCCTCCCTTACCGGGCAAAGCGTCGAAGCGGTGGTCGCCGAACTGAGTTTGGCCGGCCTCGGCTCGATGCCCGGTGGCGGCGCCGAGATCTTCGCCCCCGCGGTGCGTGAGCAGATCTGCCCGGAGAAGATCAGCGGCGCGCGCTGGCTGGAGGTGACCGAGGCGGTCCACCGCCAGGGGTTGAAGACCAACGCCACCATGCTCTTCGGCCACGTCGAGAGCCACGCCGACCGCGTCGACCACCTGAGCAAATTGCGCGCGCTGCAGGATAAAACCGGCGGCTTCCAGGCCTTCATTCCGCTGGCCTTCCAGCCCGACAACACCCGGGTGCCGGGGGCGAAGGGGGTGGGGGGCGTCGACGCCCTCAAGACCCTGGCAATCAGCCGCATCTATCTCGACAACTTCCGCCACGTCAAGGCCTACTGGGTGATGCTGGGGCTGAAGATCGCGCAGGTGGCGCTCGCCTTCGGCGTCAACGACCTCGACGGCACGGTGGTGGAGGAGAAGATCGGCCACGACGCCGGCGCCGAGTCGCCCCAGGCCCTGGCCAAAGAGCAGCTCTGCGAGATGATCCGCAAGGCGGGCAAGGTGCCGGTGGAGCGGGATACGCTGTATCGGGAACTGAAAACCTATTGATTCGAAGGAGAAAGGTGAAAGGTTCAAGCTCCAAAGGAAAGGCAAATTCTGGAAGTTACCTTGCACCTTGTACCCTGAACCTTGGACCTGGCAATGATTCCAGCGATTGAACAGAAACTCACGGACGGCACCCTGATCGATCGACAGGAAGCCCTCTGGCTACTGACAGAGGCCGACCTGCTGGCCGTCGGCAAGCTGGCCGACGCCATTCGGAAAGAGAAGCACCCGGGAAGACGGGTGACCTTCGTCGTCGACCGCAACGTCAACTACACCAACGTCTGCCAGTCCCAGTGTAAGTTCTGCGCATTCTACCGCCAGGCCGACGCGGCCGACGCCTACGTCCTCGACTACGACACGATCTTCGCCAAGATCCAGGAGCTGGTCGAGCACGGCGGCACCCAACTGCTGATGCAGGGGGGGCTGCATCCGGAGCTGAAGATCGACTGGTTCGAAGCGCTCTTCCGGCAGATCAAGGCGCGCTTCCCGGGGGTCCAGGTCCACTCCCTGTCGCCGGCCGAGGTGATCCACATCGCCCAAATCTCCGGCCTCTCCATGCCCGAGTGCCTGGCCCGGCTGCAGCAGGCCGGCCTCGACTCGGTCCCCGGCGGCGGCGCCGAGGTGCTGGTCGACGCCGTGCGCCAGGAAATTTCGCCCAACAAGATCGGCTGGCGCGACTGGGCGGCGGTGATGGATGAGGCGCACGGCCTGGGGATGAAAACCACGGCGACGATGATGTTCGGCAGCAAGGAAACGCCTGCGGACATCGTCGAACACCTCTTCCGGGTGCGGGAGATCCAGGCCTTGAGCGGCGGGTTTACCGCCTTCATCCCCTGGACCTTCCAGCCCGGCGGCACCGAACTGGGCGGCGAGACGGCGAGCGGCGTCGAGTACCTCAAGGTCCTGTCGCTGTCGCGCATCGTTCTCGACAACGTGCCCAACATCCAGGCCTCCTGGGTGACGCAGGGGGCGATGATGGCCCAGGTGGCGCTCTTCTTCGGCGCCAACGACCTCGGCGGGACGATGCTCGAGGAGAACGTCGTCGCCGCCGCCGGTTGCTCCTTCCGCATGTCGCAGCAGGAGGTCGTCGAGCTGGCGCGGACGGCGGGGTTCACCCCGGCGAAGCGCAACACCAGGTACGAGATTCTGGAAGAATATTAAGGATTCCCCTCTCCCCGGGGGAGAGGGTGCCCGAAGGGCGGGTGAGGGGGGATCGAAGTGTCTGTCCCACCAGAATTACTCATTTTCGCCAGGCAGCTTCGCAAGGACCAGACCGACGCGGAAAACCTGCTCTGGCATCTTCTTCGCGCCCGGCGTTTCTGCGGTTTCAAGTTTCGTCGGCAGTATCCGATGGGCGGATATGTCCTCGACTTTTATTGCCATTCTGCAAAGTTGGGTATCGAGCTGGATGGCGGTGGACACAACTCCGAAGGGCAGCGTCTCTATGATGCTGAGCGGACCAAGGTGCTGAAGGGGGCAGGCCTATGGATTCTCAGATTCTGGAACCATGAGGTGCTGAATTCCCTGGAAGATGTGCTAGGAGAAATTCATACGCATTTGATGGTAGGAATGGGCGGAGGGTAGAGGCTCCCCCTCATCCGACCTTCGGCCACCTTCTCCCTCAGGGAGAAGGGATGAACAGACAATAACCAAATTCATTGGGAAATTTATATGATCCCCCTGCGCAAGAACATCGCTGAAATGGCCGGCTACGTCCCCGGGTTCCAGCCCGCAGACGAGGCGTCCTGGATCAAGCTCAACACCAACGAGAATCCCTATCCCCCCTCGCCGCGGGTGCGCGAGGCGATCCTCGCCGAGATCGGGGCGGACGGGTCCAACCTGCGCAAGTATCCCGACGCGGGAAGCAGGGAGATGCGCAGGGTGGCGGCCGAGCTCTACGGCTTCGACCCCTCCTGGGTGATCAGCGCCAACGGCTCCGACGAACTGCTCAACAACCTGATCCGAGCCTTTGCCGGGGAGGGGGAGGAGGTCGCCTACGTCCATCCTTCCTACTCCTACTACGCGACCCTGGCCGAGATCCAGGGGGCCAAGATCCGCACCTTCGGCTTGACCGACGACTTCCGGCTGGCCGACTTTCCCGCGCGCTACGAGGGGAAGATCTTCTTTCTCACCAGCCCCAATGCGCCGCTCGGTTTCGCCTTTCCCCTCGACTACATCGAGGAGATCGCGCAGCGCTGTGCCGGGATGCTGGTAGTCGACGAGGCCTACGTCGACTTCGCCGACGGCACCGCCCTGGCTCTGGTGAAGAAATATGAGAACGTGGTCGTCACCCGCACCTTTTCCAAGAGCTACTCCCTGGCCGGGATGCGCCTCGGCCTCGCCGTCGCCCGCCCGCGGGTCATTGCGGCCCTCGACAAGATCCGCGACCACTACCATCTCGACCGCCTGGCGCTGGTCGCGGCGCGCGCCGCCCTCTCCGACCAGGCCTATCTGAAGGAGGCGGTGGGGAAGATCCGCGCCACCCGCTCGCGCTTCGTGGCCGGGCTGCAGGCGATCCACTACGCCGCCATCCCCTCGCAGACCAACTTCGTCTTCGCCTCCCCGCCGGACGGCGACGGCAAGCGGGTCTATGAGGCTCTCTACGCTCGCAAGATCCTGGTGCGCTACTTCTCCGATCCACTACTCAAGCACGGCCTGCGCATCACCGTTGGCACCGACGCGGAGATGGAGACGCTGCTGGCGGCGCTGAGGGAGATTGGGTAAAGCCTTTTCGCCCCAGAGACACGGAGACCCAGAGGGAGCAGAATATCGAGAATTTGATTCAAGCCATTAATATTGTTTTTGTTTTCTCCGTGTCTCTGCGTCTCTGTGGCTAACTGCCTATGTCTGAATTCCCCTTTGACAACGTCGCCCCCCGCCTCCTCGCCTGGTACGGCAAGGCCGGGCGCGACCTGCCGTGGCGCAAAACTCGCGATCCCTACCGCATCTGGCTCTCCGAGATCATGCTGCAGCAGACCGGGGTCGGTACCGTGATCCCCTACTACGAACGCTTCCTGGCGCGTTACCCGGAGGTTTCCGCGCTCGCCGCGGCCCCGGTGGAGGAGGTGGTGGAGCTGTGGGCGGGGCTCGGCTACTACTCCCGGGCGCGCAACCTGCGTGCCGCGGCGCGGCAGGTGGTGGAAATGCATGGGGGCACCTTTCCGCGAACGCTGGAGAAGCTGACCGCATTGCCCGGCATCGGCCGCTCCACCGCCGGGGCGATCCTTTCCATCGCCTTCGATATCCCGGCGCCGATCCTCGACGGCAACGTCCGTCGGGTCCTCTGCCGGCTCCTTGCCTGGCAGGACGATCCCCGCTCAAGCGCGGCGGAAAAGCAGCTCTGGGCCTGGGCGGAGACGCTGACTCCGGCGGAGCGGTGCCACGACTACACCCAGGCAATCATGGATCTCGGTGCCACCCTTTGCACCCCGCGCTCTCCGGCCTGCGAGCGCTGCCCGCTGGAGGCGCTGTGCCGGGCCTGGGTCCTGGGGCTGGAGGCGGAGCTGCCCCGGCGCAGAACGAAGCCGGCGGTGCCGACCCGGGTCCAGGTCGCCCTGTTGCTCGAGAAGGACGGGCGCTTCCTGGTCCGCCGCCGGCCCCTTGCCGGGATGCTCGCCGGTCTCTGGGAGTTCCCCGGCGAGACGGTGGCCGCCGGGACCAGCCCGGCGCGGGCGGCAGCCCGCTGCCTGCACGATGTCGGCGGAACGGCGACGCCGCAACTGGCCGGGGGTGTCGACCACGCCTACAGCCACTTCAAGCTCGACCTGCACATCTATCGCGCCGCCGCCCCCGAAACCCTGCGCGTCGCCGAGGAGGCTGAGAGCCGCTGGCTGACTCCCGACGAACTGGCTGGTTGGCCCCTCCATGGCGCCCACAAGAAGGCGCTGGCGCTGCTGTAAGGGCGTGAATGGTGAATCAAGGCAGGAACTTCAGACTGCTTTCGCCCCTGACTTTTTACTTTTTACTTTTCACCTTTAACATTTCACCATTCACTATTTCCTTTTCACCGATCCCCATGGAGATTTCATGTCCGTACCGATTCTGACCGAAACCGCCGAAATCGCCGCCTTTGCCGTCGAGCTGGCCCGCTTCGACACCATCGCCGTCGATCTGGAAGCCGACTCCCTGCACTGCTACCGGGAAAAAGTCTGCCTGCTGCAGTTCACGACCCCGGAACGCACGGCGCTGGTCGACCCGCTGGCGGTAAAGGACCTCGCTCCACTGGGCCCGGTGCTGGCCGATCCCGCCATCCGCAAGCTCTTCCACGCCGCCGATTATGATATCCGCTGCCTGAACCGCGATTTCGATTTCGTTGTCAACGGCCTGTTCGACACCATGATCGCCTGCCAGTTCCTCGGCGAGGAGAAGGTTGGACTGGCCGACGTGCTCGGCAAGTACTTCTCGGTCGAGCTCGACAAGCAGTACCAGCGCGCCGACTGGTCGTTGCGGCCGCTGCCGCCGGCGATGATCCGCTACGCTGCCGAGGACACCGCCCATCTGTTTCGCCTGGCCGCATTGCTGGAAGGGAAGCTGGGGGAGAAAGGGCGGCTGGACTGGGTCACCGAGGAGTTCCGGATCCTCGAGCAGGGACGCTTCGCCGTCAACGAGGGGCCGCTCTTCCTGCGCTTCAAGGGGGCGGCCGTGCTGCGCCCGCGGCAGCTGGCGATTCTCGAGGAACTGTTGCAGTGGCGCGACGCCGAGGCCCGCCGGGGCGACCGGCCGCTCTTCAAGGTGGTCGGCAACAAGCCGCTGCTGGCCCTGGCCCAGGCGCCGCCGCAGAGCGTGCAGGGGCTCGCCGCCATCGAGGGGATCTCGCCGCGGCAGGCCGATCGCTACGGCAAGGCCCTTTTGGCCGCCATCGCCGCCGGCCTGGCCTGCCCCGACGCCGAACTCCCTCGCTATCCGCGTGGGGAGCGGCGGGTGCGCGATCCGGAGGTCGATGCACGGCTGGCGAAGCTGAAGGCGTGGCGCCAGGAGAAGGCGGCGGTGCTGGAACTCGACCCGGGAGTGCTGATCAACAACGCACTACTCGAGGAACTGGCGCGGCGCTTCCCCCGCCGGGAGGATGAACTGGAGGGGGTGCCGGGGCTGAAGCAGTGGCAACGGCGCGAACTGGGGGGGGAGGTTCTCGCCAAGCTGGGCTGACCGTGCAACTCCCGACCCGACATCTTGTCTTGCAACTAGTTGAAATCATGTCAACAAGAGACGACATCCGGCCGCATTGGGACAGATGTCTGCTGGCAGCTGCTGCGGCAGGGGCTACCATGGCAACAAAGCTCAACCTTGCCATGAAAGGAGGTCCACCATGTCCCGCCAGCTCAGTTTCATTCTTACCTTGTTGTTCCTTTGCCTGCTGACGGCCCCGGTTCCGGGCCAGGCTGCCGAACGCTCCTCCACTGCCGCCCGGGTGACCTGGCACTCTCACCATGCTCGCCATGAGCACCGCCGGCCTCCCGCCCGCTTCGACCGTGGTCGCCGGGAACGTTGGGCTGGTCACGACCATGAGGGTTTCGAGCACCGCCGCCTGCGTGGCTACGAGGGTCGGCGGGGCCTGGGCCGACGTTACCCGGCCGAGCGCCGGGTGGCGGTAGCGCCCCTCCCCGTGCCGATCCCGCGCATCCTCCTCCCCCCGCCACCGCTGGTGATAATCGGCGGCTTCCGCCTCTGGTAGGTGGCAGTCTGCTTTCCGTAACAGGACGGGGCGGCTTTTGGCCGCCCCGTCCTTTCTCACCGCTCCTCCTTCGACGTCTCAGCGCCCGGTCCCCCCGGCCAGCCCCTTGATGATCCGGTCGAGAAACGCGGTGTAGAGGATCGCCACCGGAATGCTTGCCACCAGTGCCCCCGCCATCAGCGCCCCCCAGTAGAAGACGTCGCCGCGGATCAGCTCGGTGGTGACGCCGATGCCGATGGTCTTCTCGGTACTGCTCTGGATGAAGGCCAGGGCGTAGATGTACTCGTTGGCCACCAGGGTGAAGGCGAAGACCACCACCGTGACGATTCCCGGAACCGAAAGTGGCAGCACTACCCGTACGAAGGCGCCGAGACGGCTGCAGCCGTCGATCATCGCCTGCTCCTCCAGTTCGCGGGGCGTCGACATGAAGAAGCCGGTCATCAGCCAGATACAGAACGGCAGGGTGAAGGTGGGGTAGGTGAGGACCAGCGACCAGAGGGAGTTCTGCAATCCGAGGTCGGCCACCACCCGGGTCATGGGGATGAACAGCAGGGTCGGCGGGATCAGGTAGGTGAGGAAGATGCCGATTCCCAGGTACTGCCCCCAGCTGCCGGCCAGCCGGGTCAGGCTGTAGGCCGCCGGCACGGACACCAGGACGGTGATCACCACCACCGCGACGCCGACCAGGGTGGAATTGAGCAGAAAGCGCAGGAACAGGCTCTGGGTGAACAGGAACCGAAGGTTGTCGAGGGTCGGCGGCTCGACGAAGATAAAGGGGTTGTTGGCCGGGTTCATCAGGCCGTGGCTGGTCTTGAACATGGAGATGAACATGACGTAGAAGGGGCCGGCGGAGAAGACGATGAACAGGGTCAGCGCCGCGTAAAGCCCGGTTCTGCTCAGCAACCACTTCAGCCTCGGTGACCTGCTCATGTGACCACCGCCTTTTTCACCAGGCGCAGGACGATGGCGGCGATCCCCGCCAGCACCGGGAAAAAGAAGAGCGCCACCGCTGCCCCCTTGGCCAGATCCCCCCCTCGATACTGTCGAGAAAGGCGAGGCTGGCCAGCACCTGGGTGGTGTTGGGGGGCGGTCCGCCGCGGGTGAGGATCCAGACCACCGTCATGTCGGTGAAGGTGAAGAAAGTGGCGAAGAGGACCGCCACGGCGATCACCGGGAAGAGCAGCGGCAGGACGATCTGGAACAGTCGCCGGAAATAGCCGGCGCCGTCGACCTCGGCGGCCTCGATGATCTCCTGGGGGATGGCGTTCATCCCGGCGAGCATGATCACTGCGGCCAGGGGCAGCAGCCGCCAAACGTGGACGGTAATGACTGCCAGCATCGCCAGGACCGGCCGGCCGAGCCAGTAGAGGTTGCTGCGCGGCCCGAGCAGGTCGCCGGGGTGGCCGAGCAGGCCGAAGTGGCGCAGCAGCCAGTCGATGGGGCTGTAGAGGGAGTCGAAGAACCAGAGAAAGCCGATGGTGCCGAGGGCGATGGGGGTGGTCCAGGGGAGCAGGACCAGGAACCGCACCAACCACTTGCCGCGGAACGGTTGGCGCAGCAACTCGGCGAGGATGTGGCCGAAGACCACCACGAGCAGGATCGAGACGAAGGTGAAGATGAAGGTGTTGCCCAACGCCCGTCGGAAGGCGGTGTCGTGGAGGATGGCGGTGAAGTTGGCGAGACCGACGATCCGGTAGTGGGGATTGCCGATGGTGACGTTGCTCAGGCTGTAGATGAAGGACATGATGAAGGGGAAGCCGACGAAGAGGACGATGTAGAGGATCGCCGGCAGTAGCAGCAGCGGCGCGAGGGCCCGTTCCGAGTCGCGCAGCCCGCCCCCTTTCATGGTTCGCACCGTTTCCCGGTCTCCCGGTCGAAGAAGAAGAGATCTCGGCGGCGCACGCCAAAGCTGCAGACCTCCGAGATCTGCAGCTGTTCGTCGCCACTGAGCCGCGCCCGTACCGGTGTGCCGTCGACGTTGCCGTAGAGGACCTGGTAGGAACCGAGGTTCTCGATCATCTCGACGGCGAACTCCAGTTCGAGGAGTTCCTCCTCGCCGAGTTGGTCCGCCGGGCGGAAGACTTCGGGGCGGAAACCGAGCAGTTTCTCACCCCGGTCGAGGAAGTTCATCGGTGGGGTGCCGATGAAACCGGCGATGAAGGTGTCGGCGGGGTCGTGGTAAATCTCCTCCGGGGTGCCGATCTGCCGCAGCCGCCCCTCGTGGAGGATGGCGATGCGGTCGCCGAGCCCCATCGCCTCGATCTGGTCGTGGGTGACAAAGATCGTGGTGACGCCGATCTGTCGCTGGAACTTCTTCAGTTCGCTGCGGGCATAGTCACGGACCTTGGCGTCGAGGTTGGAGAGCGGCTCGTCCATCAAAAAGACTTTGGGCTTGCGGACCACCGCGCGGGCGATGGCGACCCGTTGCCGCTCCCCCCCCGAGAGCTGGGAGGGGCGGCGCTCCAGCAGGTGGCCGATGTTGAAGAGCCCGGCGGCCCATTCCACCTTCTGAAGGATCTCCTCCTTGTCGTCCCCCTGGACCTGCAGCGGGAAGGCGATGTTGGCGAAGACCGTTTTGTGGGGGTAGAGGGCGTAGTTCTGGAAGACCATGGCGATCTCCCGCCGGCGCGGCGGCAGGTCGTTGACCACGGTGCCATCGATGGCGATGGTCCCCGCACTCGGCTCCTCCAGCCCGGCGCAGAGGCGCATCAGGGTGGTTTTGCCGCTCCCCGAGGGGCCGAGCAGGACCAGCAGTTCGCCGTCGCGGATCTGCAGGTCGACGTCGTCGACCGCCCGGACGTTGACGAAGATCTTGCTCAGCCCCTGCAGTTGCACCTCGGCCATGCGCCTAGCCTTTGCCGCCGACCAGTTTCTGGTCCCGCCACTTGGCGAAGATCTGCCGGCACTGGGCTGTTGCCTCCTTGACCGCCTCCTCGGCGCCCTGCCGCCCCTGGGCGACCTTGGCGAACATGTTGGGGATCACGAAGGTGCCGAAAATCTCGCCGATTGCCGGGCTGGCCGGTCCCGGGTGGCCGACGTTGGTGCTCCACTTCTCGGCGTCGAGCAGCGGTAGCAGTTTCCCTTCCGCTTCCCCGGGCAGGGCGAAGGGGTCTTTCCGGAACCAGGCCTCAAAGGCGTCGCGCAGGTTCGCGGGTCCGGCCAGCTGCGGATAGCCGCGGTCGCCCCCGGGGATCCTGGCCTGGAAGAAGGCCGGGGTGTTGTAGAGCTTGCTCGCCCAGATCGCCTGGTCGTAGTTGGCGCACAGATCGAGCAGGAACTGTTTGGCGATGTCGGGCTCGCGGGCGAACTTGGGGATGACCGAGACGTAGATGACGTGTTCGCTGGCCCAGCCGGTGCCGCCGGGGCCCTTCAGCGCCGGCGTGAAGAAGACGTCCTTGGCGATTTCCGGGACGTCTTTCTGTGCCGAGCGGTAGGCGGAGACGGAGTTGAGGATGTAGGAGGCCTTGCCGGCCAGCAGCAGCTGGTTGTTGGAGGCCGGGTGCCAGCTGAAGACCTCGGGGGTGAGGGCCTGCTTGTAGAAGTCGGCCATGAATTTGACCGCATCGATGGTCTTGGGGTTGTCGAGCACCACGTTTTCATCGGCGTCCTGGATACTGCTGTCGTAGGACCAGAGCAGCGCCCGCCCGGCCATGTTCGAGTCGAGTTCCTGGGAGAGGCCGATGCCGGCCTGGACCCCCTGTTCCTTGAGGATGCGGGACCCCTTGTCGAGCAGGTCGGCCCAGGTGCGCGGTCCTTCGGCCATGCCGGCCTTTTCCCAGAGCGACTTGCGGTAGTCCCCCGGGTCGATGGTCCAGCCGTGGCAGAAGCCGTAGAACTTCTTGGTGAAGGGATTGTAGGAGCTCTTGGTGGCGACGGGGACCTGGGAGCCGAAGCGCTTGACGGCCTCCTGGTTGACGTCGCTCAGGTCGAGAACGCTCGGTTCGAAGTCGGAAGGCGGGGCGATAAACTCGACCAGGTCGTGCCCCTTGCCGGCCACCACCTCGGCGGCGAAAGTGCTCTTCAAGTCGGAAAGGCTGATGTGGTCGACGATCACCTCGACGTTGTGCTTGTCTCCCCAGCTCTTGCAGTACTGGTTGAACCAGGTGTCGTAGCTGGGGACGAAGTGGCTCCACTGCAGGAGCTTGAGGGTCTTGCGCTGTTGGGCCCAGCTGCGCCAGACGCCGGGGCCGAGGGCCAACCCGACCGTGCCCAGGCTGGTGTCTCGGATGAAGCGCCGGCGGGAGATTTTACGTGCCATGGCGACCTCCATTGACTGCGGGTTGATGAGCTATTACCGATATTTTCAATCTACTTTCACAATAACCTGCTTCTCCCCTCTGTCAATGTTCCAAGGGCGCTTCAACCGGTCGAGTTTCCAAGCTATTTTGGGTCTTCCCTACTTCCTGCCTGGTAATCGGCAGGGCAGAGACAACACTTGCGCTAGGATCGGAGCGGTTGCGTATCCCCGCCCTTTGGCGGATACTGGGAGGAAACCTTAACCCCCGACGGCCGCTACGCTATGCTGAAATTGATCGCATTCGCTCCCCATGAACGTACCCTTGCCGGCCTGCTCAAGGATCGCCTGGAGCAGGAGGGGGTCGCCTGCCTGCTGCGCAACGAGGAACTTTTTGCCGCCATGGGGGAGATCCCTTTTCTGGAGTTGCGCCCCGAGCTGTGGATTATCGACGACGAGGTCCTGCCGCGGGCCAGGCTGCTTCTTGAAGGGTGGCTGCATCCCCCCGATACGCAGCCGCCGTGGACCTGCCCCGAATGCGGCGAGAAACTCGAAGGACAGTTCGGTGCCTGCTGGAAGTGTGGCCACCGGCGGGATTGACCCTCGTTCGTGCTCCCCGATAATTCGGGGGTGTGGTCGGACGAATTGACCTTTGCCGAAAGTCTGGTAACTCCTTAAGGACCGGCCCGCCGCAGGCAAGATGCCGGGGACATCTTTCACAGGGAGGAACGGATGAAGGGGAACGAGAAGGTCATCGAACAACTGAATGCCCGGCTGGCCGAGGAACTGGCCGCTATCAACCAGTATTTTCTCCATGCCGAAATGTGCGAGAACTGGCGCTACGAACCGTTGAAGGCGGAGATCAAGAAACGCTCGATCCAGGAAATGCGCCATGCCGAGAAGTTGATCGAGCGTATCCTGTTCCTGGAGGGGAGACCGGTCGTCAACAAGCTGGGCAAGCTCAGCATCGGCGACAGCGTGGAAAAGATGCACAAGCATGACTGGGCGGCCGAAAACGACGCCGTCCAGAAATATAACGAATCGATCAGGATCGCCGCCGAGCTGGGCGACAACGGCACCAAGGAGCTGCTCGAGGCGATTCTCAGGGAGGAAGAGGAGCACATCGACTGGATCGAGGCCCAGCAGGATCAGATCAGGCAGGTGGGCATCCAAGTCTACCTGGGCGAGCAGATCGGCTGAGCGCTTTGCAACAGCCTGGAAAAGAAACGGGGAAGGCCATGGCCTTCCCCGTTGTCGTTTTTCTCGGGCCGAGCGCTGTTTAGCGGGTCTTCCCCGGCAGGCCGGGCTCGGTCATCGGCCGCGGGTCGAGGAGCCCGGCGAGCTGGTTCTCGTCGAGGTCGCCGGCCGCCAGGACCGCTTCGCGGATGGTTTTGCCCTGCTCGTGAGCCCGCTTGGCCAGTTCCGCGGCGCGGTCGTAGCCGATGACCGGGGCCAGGGCGGTGACCATCGCCAGACTGCGTTCGATGAGGGCTTCGCAATGTTTACGGTCCGCCTTCAACCCTTCGACGCAGCGTTCGGCGAAGAGGGTGACGGCCCGCTCCAGCAGGGCGATCGACTGCAGCAGGTTGTGGGTCATGACCGGCATCATCACGTTCAGTTCGAAGTTGCCGGAGAGGCCGGAGAGACCGATCGCGGCGTCGTTGCCGACGACCTGGGCGCAGACCTGGATCAGGCTCTCGGCCATCACCGGGTTGACCTTGCCAGGCATGATCGAGCTCCCCGGCTGGACCGCCGGCAGCACCAGTTCTCCCAGACCGCAGCGCGGTCCGCTGGCCAGAAAGCGGATGTCGTTGGCGATCTTGAACAGTGCCACCGCCGTCCCCCGCAGTGCCCCGCTGACTGCTACCGCAGCATCGCGGGCGCCCTGCGCCTCGAAATGGTTGACCGCTTCGCGAAAGGAGAGGCCGGTGACCTCGGTCAGTCCGGTGATCACCCGGGCCGCGAATTCGGGATGGGTGTTGATGCCGGTGCCGAGGGCGGTGCCGCCCAGCGGAAGCTCCAGCAGCCCCTCCTGGGCGTTCTCCAGGCGGCGGCTGGCGAGGGCGACCTGGCGGGCATAGCCGGAGAAGATCTGGCCGAGACGTACCGGTACCGCATCCTGCAAGTGGGTGCGGCCGATGGTGACGATGTCGTCAAAGGCGGCGGCCTTGCCGCCGAGGGTTTCCTGCAGTTTGAACAGGGCAGGGATCAGGGTCCGGCGGATTTCCACCGCCGCGGCCAGGTGCAGTGCGGTGGGGATGACGTCGTTGCTCGATTGGCCGAGGTTGACATGGTCGTTGGGATGGATCCGTTTCTGGCCGGGGGGCTCGCCGAGGAGCTGGGCGGCGCGGTTGGCGATCACTTCGTTGGCGTTCATGTTGGTGCTGGTCCCGGAGCCGGTCTGGAAGATGTCGACCACGAAATGATCGTCGAGGCGCCCCTCGATGACCTCCTCGGCGGCTTCCATGATCGCCATCGCCGTTTCCTTATCGAGCAGTCCCAGCTCCAGGTTGACCCGGGCGGAGCGTTCCTTGATCATCCCCAGGGCGCGCAGGAAGGGGCGGGGGAAGCGCAGGCCGGAGACCGGGAAGTTCTCTACCGCCCGGGCGGTCTGGGCGCCATACAGTGCCGTGACGGGGACCTTCATCTCTCCCATGGAATCACGTTCGGTGCGAGTATCGGCCATGCTGTTGCTCCTTTGGAGTGATAATCCCGCTGGTTTTGGCTGCCAGGCAGGTGCTAGGAAGGATAGCAACTGCCCCCCTTCTGTCAATTGCCGCGGCTCCGCAGGTTTAGTTGCAGTAAAAATTATCGGGATAAGATTTTATCGTCGCTAATTTCCTGGCCCTAGTTTAGACTGCCGGGCATGAGCACCCTGGCCCTGTCCTTGATAGTCTTCTCGGCGCTGATGCATGCCCTCTGGAACCTGCTGGTCAAGCGCAGCGGCGACAAGACCGTCTTTATCTGGTGGATGTTCCTCGCCTCGGGAAGCCTGTTCACTCTGCTGCTGCCGGCCTTTCCCGGGCCGGTGCCGCTGCCGGACCGGCGCATCCTGCTGCTGGCGGCTGGCGGCGGGGCCTGCTTCGTCGCCTACCACCTCTTCACCGGCCGCGCTTACCGCAGCGGCGATCTTTCACTCACCTACCCGTTGGCCCAGACCTCGATCCTCTATGTGCCGCTCTGGGGCATGTTGCTCCTCGGCGAGCACCTGACTCCAGTGGGAGTGATGGGGATATTGCTGATCGTCGCCGGTGCCTGGTGCGTTCAGCTGCAGCGACTCTCCCTGGACGAGGCGTTGCGCCCGCTGCGCAACCTCCGCCAACCCGCGGTCCAGGCGGCCCTGTTTGCCGGATTCGTCTATTCGGTGGGGGCGGTCATCGACAAGACCGGGGTGATGGACTTTTCCCCCCTCTACTTCACCTATCTGCTGGTGGCCTGGATGTTCCTGCTGATGTCCGCCAACCTGCTGCGCCCTCGCTACCGCGGCCGGGTGATCGAGGAGTGGCGGCGTAGCCGGCCGCTGATCCTGGTCTCCGGGCCGGTGTTGATGAGTTCCTTTCTCAGCTTCCGTTACGGCCTTCGGCTGGCCCCGATGAGCTACGCCGTGCCGGTGCGCCAGGTCAGTCTCCTCTTTGGGGTGCTGCTCGGCATCCTGCTCCTCGGTGAGCGTTTCGGTCGCATCCGCTTGTTTGCCGCCGGTCTGATCGTCTGCGGGGTTTTCCTCGTCCGCCTGGGGTAGTATAGTGCAGTGCCGGGTCCGGCACCGGACCATCCTGCAACGGGGAGAATTCCATGAAAAATCTGGCCAATTTCTTTTTTGAAGTGGGTATGCTCAAACGCACCCCACGAACCGGTTTCCAGTTTCTCGGTTCCGGCGCCCAGTCGGTGGCCGAACACTCCTTCCGCACCGCCATCATCGGCTACACCCTGGCGCGCATGGACGGCCACGTCGATGCCGGCCGGGTGATGCAGCTCTGCCTCTTTCACGACGTTCCGGAGGCGCGCATCGGCGACCTCAACTATGTCGCCAAAAAGTACGTGCAGGCCGACGAGCGGCGGGCCGTCGAGGACCTGGCGCGGACCCTTCCCTTCGGTGACGAATACCGGCAGACCCTGGAGGAATTCGGCGCCGGCGAGAGCCGCGAGGCGCAGTTGGCCCACGATGCCGACCAGCTGGAAATGATCCTCGCGCTCAAGGAATACAAGGACCTGGGCAACCAGTACGCTGACGAATGGTATCCCTTTTCCGTGCGCAGGCTGCGGACCGACCTGGCGCGGCATCTGGCCGAGACCATCTGGATGACCGATTCGACCCGCTGGTGGTTCGACGACGACAGCGAATGGTGGGTGACGGGGAAGAAGCGGGAGGAGTGAAGCGTGGCGACTCCCGGGCTAAGAGGCGGGCAGGGGATGCTTGACGCAGGGCTCGATAAGTGGTAATAAGTCCACCTTTGCCAGATGTCGAGGGGCTGACCTGCCGCCCTTTACTCGGAGCCGGGCCATGCACGATCCCAAATACTTGCGCGAAAACCTGGATGACGCCGAGCGCCGCCTGGCGACCCGCGGCGGCGCCCTCGATCTTTCTGCCTTTCGCGGTCTCGACGGCCGGCGGCGGGAGCTGCTCGGCGAGTCCGAGACCCTCAAGGCGGAAAAGAACCGGGTCTCCCAGCTGATCGGCCAGACCCGGGACAAGAGCCAGGTGCAGGGCGAGATCGTGCGGATGAAAGAGGTCTCGACGCGGATCAAGGAGCTGGACGACGAGCTCAAAGGGGTCGAAGGGCAGCTGGACGAGCTGCTGCTGACCCTCCCCAACTTTCCCCATGAGGAAGCGCCCCTCGGCAGTGATGAATCCGGGAACCGCGAAGTCAAACGCTGGGGGACGCCACCATCGTTCGATTTCCCGCCCCAGGCTCACTGGGACATCGGCGAAAGGCTGGAAATCCTCGACTTCGAGCGGGCCGGCAAGCTCACCGGAGCGCGGTTTTCCCTGGGGCGCGGCGCCGGGGCACGGCTGGAGCGGGCGCTGATCAACTTCATGCTCGACCTGCATACCGCGGGGGATAAATATATTGAAATATTGCCGCCCTTTATGGTAAACAGGGAGTCCATGACGGGGACGGGACAACTCCCCAAGTTCGAGGACGATCTTTTCCATATCGAGGGTCCGGACTATTTTCTGATTCCCACCGCCGAGGTCCCGGTGACCAACATTCATCGCGGTGAGATTCTGTCCGAGGCGCAGCTGCCGATCAGCTATACCGCCTACACTCCTTGCTTCCGCAAGGAGGCCGGCTCCTACGGCAAGGATACCCGCGGCCTGATCCGTCAACACCAATTCAACAAGGTCGAGCTGGTCAAGTTCGTTCGCCCCGAGGAGTCCGACGCCGAGCTGCAGAAGCTGCTCGCCGACGCCGAAGCGGTGCTGCAGGCGCTGGAACTCCCCTACCGGGTGGTCGATCTCTGCACCGGCGACCTCGGTTTCTCCGCCGCCCGGACCTTCGACATCGAGGTCTGGCTACCGGCCCAGGACACCTACCGGGAGATCAGCTCCTGCTCCAACTTTCGGGACTTCCAGGCACGGCGGGCCGCGATCCGCTTCCGCCGCGGAGAGGGGAGCCGCCCCGAGTTCGTTCACACCCTCAACGGTTCCGGCCTGGCCGTCGGCCGGACCCTGGTGGCGATTCTGGAGAATTACCAGCAGGCCGACGGGTCGGTGCTGGTCCCAGCGGCCTTGCAGCCCTACATGGGCGGGCTGGAACGGATTACCGGCTAGGAAGGTTGCCGCGGAGGAGTGGCCGAGTGGTTTAAGGCGGCGGTCTTGAAAACCGTTGATCGAAAGATCCGTGGGTTCGAATCCTACCTCCTCCGCCAGCTTCCAACACTCCATTCGGGGTGGCCGGGCGGCAGGAATAGCAACACGACAATTTGACTGTAGGTATACGGAGAGGTGGCCGAGTAGGTCGAAGGCGCTCGCCTGCTAAGCGAGTGTACGGGCAAAACCTGTACCGAGGGTTCGAATCCCTCCCTCTCCGCCATTTATTTTGGGCGGGGGTAGTTCGTTGGGGGGGCTTACGATCCCTTTCGCAAGGAAGAACTCTTCATGCCCGGACTTGCACGTCTTCTGGCCCTGGTTCTGTTGGGCCTGCTGCTTGGCGCCGCCGGCTGCAACCAGCAACAGGAGCAGCCGCCGCCGGCCAAACCGGCCATAGTGAAAAAAACCAAGCGGATCGTCATTCCTGATACGGTCCAGGGAAAGTGGAAGGCGGTCAAAATCGCCGTTCTCGACAAGGAAACCAGGAAACAGGTGGTTTACACCGTCGAAATCGGCGATTCCTTTGCGGTCGATGACAGCACGCTGCGGGTCAAGGTCAATACCTTCCTGCCCGCCTTTATCATGGACGGCACGACCCTGACCTCCGCCTCCAACGCCACCAAGAATCCCGCCGCACAGATCGTCATCAGCGAAGACGGCAAGGAACTCTATCGGGGCTGGCTGTTCAGTCTCTACCCCGCAACCCATGCGTTTCAGCACCCCCGTTACAGCTTCACCCTGGTCGACTTCGTGCCGGCCGCGACAAAAAAAGGTTGACAACCGGGGGATATTGCGCGATAAGATTCCCTTCCCATGCGCGCCACTAGCTCAGCTGGATAGAGCGTCTGACTACGGATCAGAAGGCCGGGAGTTCGAATCTCTCGTGGCGCGCCACTAACATTCACGCCCCAGCGCCCTTCGGTGCTGGGGCGTTTCCGTCACTGCCTCGGCCGGCAACAGCCGCGAAAAAGACCAGGCAGGCATGGGCGAAGCAGGAAGCCCTACGCCGATGATCCGAGTCATTGTCCGATTCCCGGTTCATGGAGCAAGCCCTGGCCGAGGCCGCCATCGCTGCCGAACTCGGCGAGGTACCGATCGGCGCGGTGGTCGTCAAGGACGGGGTGGTCGTCGGCCGGGGACACAACCTGCGCGAAACCAGCAACGACCCGACTACCCACGCCGAGATGCTCGCCATTCGCGAGGCGGCGGCCCGCACCGGCCACTGGCGACTGCTTGATTGCACCCTCTACGTGACCCTGGAGCCCTGCGTGATGTGCATGGGGGCCATCATTCTGGCCCGCATCCCGCGCCTGGTCTACGGCTGCCGGGACCCGCGGGTCGGTGCCGCCGGCTCCATCTATGATTTTTCCCGGGATGAGCGGTTCAACCACCGGGTTGCGGTAACCGAAGGGGTGCTGGCCGAAGCGTGCAGCACGCTGCTCAGTGGTTTTTTCCAGGAGTTGCGGATGAAGAAAAAGGCCGACCGGTGTCCGGACACTGGTGGAGAGTAAAAGCTGCTTGGCAAGCGGCCCCGGGTTAGGTTAGGATAGCGCCCGAAAAACAGTAACCCCTTGCGGAGGGGTGTCCGAGAGGTCGAAGGTGACAGACTCGAAATCTGTTGTACCGCAAGGTACCGTGGGTTCGAATCCCACCCCCTCCGCCAGTTGTGCCAAGGGCCCGCATCAAGCGGGCCCTTGGTTTTTCTTCCTGGCGTCCGACCTGCCGGTTCGGGCTTGACAATGCCGGGGAATTTCGGTAGAAAAACGGCGCTTTGCCGGGCCAGAAAAATCTTTACAGGCCCCACCCCCTGATGTATCCTACCCAACCTGCGGAGAGGTGACCGAGAGGCCGAAGGTGCATGATTGGAAATCATGTGTACCGCAAGGTACCGGGGGTTCGAATCCCCCCCTCTCCGCCAGTTTCGATTCCCCCAGTACGGCTTTGATTGCCGACAGAAGTGACAGCCGGGTCCCGCGCAACGGACGGTCGTGAACCCCGTCAGGCCCGGAAGGGAGCAGCGGTAATGGCCTCAGCCGTGTGCCGCGGGGGTGCCTGGCTGTCACTTGTGCCGGCAATTGTTTTTTTGCCGCCCGGCACCCCCACCTACCACGGAGACTCCTTGCATGTCGTACCTGGTACTGGCCCGCAAGTGGCGCCCGCAGACCTTTGATGACCTGATCGGCCAGGACCACGTCAGCCGGACGCTGGGCAATGCCATACGCAGCGGTCGGGTCCATCACGCCTTCCTCTTTACCGGCGCCCGCGGCGTCGGCAAGACCTCCGCGGCACGAATTCTTGCCAAGGCCCTGAACTGCGAAGAGGGGCTGTCCGCTACCCCCTGCAACGTCTGCGCGAGCTGCAAGGAGATCAGCGCTGGCCAGGGAATCGATGTGTTCGAAATCGACGGCGCCTCCAATACCGGCGTCGACGACGTGCGCGAGCTGCGCGACAATATCCGCTACCTGCCTTCCCGGTCCCGGTTCAAGATCTTCATCATCGACGAAGTCCACATGCTCTCCATCAATGCTTTCAACGCCCTGTTGAAGACTCTGGAAGAGCCGCCCGCCCACGCCAAGTTCATCTTCGCCACCACCGAGCCGCACAAGATCCCGGTCACCATCCTCTCCCGCTGCCAGCGCTTCGATTTTCGCAAGATTCCCCTGCCGCGGGTGGCGGCCCGGTTGCGGGAGATCGTCACCGCCGAGCAGATCGAGATTTCTGATCGGGCCCTCGGCCTGGTGGCCCGGCGTGGGGAGGGGAGCATGCGCGATGCCCTTTCGACCCTCGACCAGGTGATCGCCTTCTGTGGCGAGCGGGTGGCCGACGACGATGTTCAGGGACTGCTCGGCCTGGTCGACCGGCGACTGCTGCTTGACGCAGTGGAAGGAGCCTTGCGGCGGGACAGCCGCCAGGTTCTGGACGTGGTGCGGCGGGTCGACAACCAGGGTTATTCGTTTCGGCAATTCTGCCAGGAGCTGGTCGAACTCTACCGGGCTCTGGTGCTGGTGAAGGTGGTTGAGGAACCGGAGGAAATGCTGGATGTCACCGCTGACGAGCTGCACGAGCTGCGCGAGCTGGCCCAGCTCGGCAGCCTGGAGGACCACCAGCGGGCCCTGACGCTGCTGCTGCGTACCGAGGCGGAACTGCCCGGGTCCGGATTCCCGCGGCTGGCCTTGGAGATGTCCCTGGTGCGACTGGCCAACCTGACCCCGACCCGGGATGTCGCCACCCTGGTACGCAAGCTCGAAGAGCTGGAGCGGCGCCTGGCGGGTAGTCCCCTGCCGGCGCCGGCCCCCCCTGTGCCCCCGCCGGCGGCCCCCCCACCGCAGCGGGAGGCGGTCGCCATGGAGGATGCTGCGGGAAAAAAGCCCGCGGCCCCGGCCGCTGAACCCCGCGGGGAGCGGAGCTGGCCGGGGCTGGTCGAATTCGTCAAGGCCCGGCGCCGGCCAGTCATCGCCTCGATCCTGGAACAGGCCAGCCCCCTCGCCATTGAACTCCCCCTGCTTAATATCGGCCTGCCGAAGGGCTCCTTCGCCCTCGGCCAGCTGGAGGACCGGGACTACCTGGAGGCCCTGACCCAGCTGGCCGTCGAGTACTTCGGTGCCGAGGTGAAGCTCAGGGTGACGGCGGTGGAGGCTGGCAGCGGCCAGGCGCCGCCGTCGCTGGCTGCCGAGCGGCAGGCCCGGGAATCGGACCGCAAACGACGGTTGCGTGAGGATGCCATGGGCCATCCCCTGGTCAAGGCCGTCGAGGAGATTTTCGGGGCCCGGGTCGCTGAAGTCCGGCCGATCGACAAAGGTTTTATCTGACCCGGTGCGGTAGCCGTCCGGCCAGGTCAACGTCGCAAGCCACCGGCTTGCCAACCCTAACCCAAAATGTTTTCTTTTTCGGAGGTAACGCAGATGTCCAAAGGTCTCGGCAACATCATGAAGCAGGCCCAGATGATGCAGCAAAAGATGGCCCGGATGCAGGAAGAACTTGCTGCTCGCCAGGTCGAGGCGAGCGCCGGTGGCGGGATGGTGACGGCGGTTGTCAACGGCAAGCAGCAACTGTTGTCCCTGCATATCGAAAAGAGCGTGGTCGATCCGGAAGATGTCGAAATGCTTCAGGATCTGGTTGTCGCAGCAGTCAACGAAGCGATCAAGCAGAGCCAGGACATGATGCAGGAGGAGATGTCGCGGATTACCGGTGGCATGAATATTCCCGGCCTGTTCTGAGCGTCGCCGGCCCGGCCAATAGTCCGTATACAATAAAACCTTGATTCGCTCTTCGAAACTGTGGTACTCCTTTTTTTGGTCTGACCAATTTTGGCGGATTTTTTAGGAACATTGTAAGATTCCAGAGACAAATTTGGCGACCTTAAAAACCTAAAACATCTTTTTAAAAATTGGATTTTTCCACCCTGTCATGCTAGACTCCATCCCGTCTTTCGCCCGGTTAGTGGCGGAACTCGCCAAGTTTCCGGGCATCGGTCAGAAGACGGCGACCCGGCTCGCTTTCTTCCTGCTGCGCCAGCCACAGGTGGAGGCGGAATCCCTGGCAGCGGCGATTCGCGACCTGAAGGAAAAAATCCGTTTCTGCTCGGTCTGCCACCACATCACCGAGCAGGATCCCTGCTCCCTGTGTACCGATCCGGCCCGCGACGAGCGTTTGCTCTGCGTGGTCGAGCAGCCGCAGGACCTGATCTCCATCGAGCGCAGTCGATCCTTCCGCGGCCGTTACCACGTGCTGCATGGGGCGCTGTCGCCGCTGGACGGCATTGGCCCGGAGGAACTGCGGATCGCCGAACTGCTCCAGCGGCTCGGGCAGGGTGGGGTCGAGGAGCTGTTGGTTGCTACCAACTTCAGCGTCGAGGGGGAGGCAACCGCCCTCTACCTGGCGCGGCTGGTCCGGCCGCTGGGCATCCGGGTAACCCGCCTGGCCTACGGCATTCCCATGGGCAGCGACCTCGAATATGTCGACGAAGCCACGGTCCACCGGGCGGTCGAAGGCCGCCGGGACCTTTAGACGTATCTGGGAGCAAACGGCGCCCGGGCGCCGCCTACCAATAGACCTGTCAAGCAGCAATGCCACGTAAAAAGGAGGAGTTCATGTCGCGAAAGATGGTCAACATTGACGGCAATACCGCAGCGGCGCATGTGGCCCATGCGACCAACGAGGTGATTGCCATCTACCCGATTACCCCCTCTTCGGTGATGGGGGAAATCTCCGATGCCAAGAGCGCCATGGGACAGAAGAACATCTGGGGCACCGTGCCCAAGGTGGTTGAGATGCAGTCGGAAGGGGGCGCGGCCGGGGCCGTGCATGGTGCGTTGCAGGGCGGTGCGCTGACCACCACCTTCACCGCTTCCCAGGGCCTGCTGCTGATGATTCCCAACATGTACAAGATCGCCGGGGAACTGACCCCGACTGTCTTCCATGTCTCGGCCCGCGCCATCGCCGCCCAGGCCCTGTCGATCTTCGGTGACCATTCGGACGTCATGGCCTGCCGCCAGACCGGCTGGACCATGCTCTGCTCCAACAACATCCAGGAAGTCATGGACTTTGCCCTGATCGCCCAGGCCACCACCCTCGAATCGCGGGTTCCGGTGCTGCACTACTTCGACGGTTTCCGGACCTCCCACGAAGTGCAGAAGGTCGAAGAGCTCGATCAGCAGACCATGAAGACGATGATCAACGACGACCTGGTCTCCGCCCACCGGGCCCGCGCCCTGTCGCCCGATCATCCGGTGATGCGCGGCACCGCCCAGAACCCGGATGTCTACTTCATCGGCCGCGAGACCGTCAATCCCTACTACGAAAAAGTGCCGGGCATCCTGCAGGCGCAGATGGACAAGTTCGCGGGGCTCACCGGCCGCCAGTACAACCTGGTCGACTACGTCGGCCATCCCCAGGCCGAACGGGTGGTGGTGATGCAGGGCTCCGGCTGCGAGGCCATGGAAGAGCTGATCCAGTACCTGGCCGCCAAGGGGGAGAAGGTCGGTCTGGTCAAGATCCGCCTGTTCCTGCCGTTCCCCATCGAGCAGTTCTGCAAGGCGCTTCCCGCCGGCGTCAAGAAGATTACCGTCCTCGATCGCACCAAGGAGCCGGGCTCCATCGGTGAGCCGCTCTACCAGGCGGTGCGTACCGCCATCGGCGAGGGGATGAGCGACGGGCTGATCAGCTTCGACGGCTACCCCTCGATCGTCGGCGGCCGCTACGGCCTCGGCTCCTTCGAGTTCAACGCCGGCATGTGCAAGGCCGTGCTCGACAACATGCTGCTCGACAAGCCGAAGAACCACTTCATCGTCGGTTTCAAGGATGACGTGCTCGGCCAGAGCCTGGAATTCGACGAGAACTACCAGGTCCCCTTCGACGGCTACGCGGCCATGTTCTACGGCCTCGGCAGCGACGGCACCGTCGGCGCCAACAAGAACTCGATCAAGATCATCGGCGACACCACCGACAACGAGGTCCAGGCCTACTTCGTCTACGACTCCAAAAAGGCCGGCAGTATGACCACCAGCCACCTGCGTTTCGGCAAGCAGGTGATCAAGTCGACCTACCTGCTCGGCGACGGCCAGGCCGACTTCGTCGCCTGCCACAATTTCTCCTTCCTCGAGAAGTACGACATGCTGAAAAACGCCAAACAGGGGGCGACCTTCCTGCTCAACGCCCCCTTCGGCAAGGCCGAGGTCTGGAGCCAGCTGCCGAAGATGGTGCAGCAGCAGATCATCGACAAAAAGCTGAAGTTCTACGTCATCGACGGCGTGCACCTGGGCGAGAAGCTCGGCCTCGGACCGCGCATCAACGTCATCATGCAGACCGCCTTCTTCAAGATCTCCAATATCATCCCGCTGGAGCAGGCGATCAACGAGATCAAGAACGCCATCGTCAAGTCCTACGGCAAGGCCGGTGAGAAGGTCGTCAACATGAACAAGCAGGCCGTCGACACTGCCCTCGAGAACATCGAGGAGGTCGCCGTGCCGGCCAAGGCCGACAGCGCCATCGAAATGCAGAGCGGCAAGTGGGACGGCTGCACCGACACCGTCAAGACTACCCTCGGCCCGATCATCGACGGTCTCGGCCACCAGCTGCCGATGTCGGCGATGCCCGCCGACGGCACCTTCCCGACCGGCACCGCCAGCGTCGAGAAGCGCAACATCGCGGTCAACGTGCCGGTCTGGAAAGAGGACCTCTGCATCCAGTGCGGCATCTGCTCCTTCGTCTGTCCCCATGCCACGATCCGCATGAAGATCTACGACGAGGCCGAGCTCAAGGGCGCGCCGGAATCCTTCAAGGCGGTCCCGGCCAAGGGCAAAGACCTCGACGGCAAGCAGTTCACTTTGCAGGTCGCGGTCGAAGACTGCACCGGCTGCGGCGCCTGCGTCTACAACTGCCCGGCCAAAAGCAAGACTGACGAGAGCGTCAAGGCGATCAACATGACGCCGCAGCCCCCGCTGCGCGAGAAGGAGCGGGCCAACTGGAATTTCTTCCTGGGTCTGCCCGATACCGACCCGGCGCTGATCAACCGCGCCAGCCTCAAAGGGAGCCAGCTGCTGCCGCCGATGTTCGAGTTCTCCGGCGCCTGCGCCGGCTGCGGCGAGACCCCCTTCGTCAAGCTCTGCTCGCAGCTCTTCGGGGACCGCATGGTCGTCGCCAACGCCACCGGCTGCTCCTCGATCTACGGCGGCAACCTGCCGACCACGCCCTGGACCAAGCGCAAGGACGGTCTCGGTCCGGCCTGGAGCAACTCCCTGTTCGAGGACAACGCCGAGTTCGGCTTCGGCATGCGGCTGGCCATCGACAAGACCAGCGGCTATGCCCGCGAACTGCTCACCAGCAACCTCGAGTGCGGTTGCAAGGCCTGCGAAGGGAAGCTGCCGCTGAAACAGGCGATCCTCGCCTCGGCCCAGGACTCCCAGGAGGAGATCGAAGTCCAGCGCGGCCGCGTCGCCGAGCTGCAGGGCGTCCTGGAAAAATGCACCCACGAAACGGCCAAGCCGCTGCTGGTCAACATCGACTACCTGGTCAACAAGTCGGTCTGGATCCACGGTGGTGACGGATGGGCCTACGACATCGGCTACGGCGGTCTCGACCACGTCCTCGCCTCCGGCGAGAACGTCAACGTCCTGGTGCTCGACACCGAGGTCTACTCCAACACCGGCGGCCAGGCCTCCAAGTCGACCCCGCTCGGCGCCGTGGCCCAGTTCGCCGCCGGCGGCAAGCGCATGCCGAAGAAGGACCTCGGCATGATCGCCATGACCTACGGCAACATCTACGTCGCCAAGGTCTCCCTGGCCAACCCGGCCCAGGCGGTCAAGGCGATGCTCGAGGCCGATGCCTACGACGGCCCGTCGCTGGTCATCGCCTATACCCACTGCATCGCCCACGGCATCAACATGACCACCGCCGTCGACGAGTGCAAGCAGGCCGTCGCCTGCGGCCACTGGCCGCTATTCCGCTACGATCCGCGGCTGGCCGACCAGGGCAAGAACCCGCTGCAGCTTGACAGCAAAGATCCGAGCATCTCCTTCGAGGAGTACGCCTACGGCGAGAACCGATACCGGGTTCTGAAGAAAGCCAACCCGGAGGTCGCCGCCAAGCTGATGGTCCAGGCCAACAAGGAGGTCGCCAGCCGCTTCGATCTCTACAAGAAGTTGGCTGAGCTTCAGGCCGACTGCGGCGTCAAGAAGTAATTACGATTACGCAACTCCATAGGCCAGACCGGAACTCCCGGCGGGGAAACCCGCCGGGAGTTCCGGTTTTCGGAGTGGTTCGGCGGGCGGCCGGGACGCCGGCCAAATCCCTTGATAATTCACAGGGCAGATGCTATAACGGCTCGGGTGTGTAAAACAATCCAAGGAGCGACGGCATGTCCGGTCCCCAGTCCTCTTCCTTCGTCATGTACGACGAGGAATTCAAGCGTATCAACGTCGTCATCGAAAAGTTGTTGCGCGAATCCAACGCCAAGGTCATCTTCCTGGTCGACAAGAACGGCCAGCTGATCGCTGCAACGGGTGCAACCGAACATCTCGACACCACCAGCCTGGCCTCCCTCACCGCGGGCAATATCGCCGCGACCGGCGGCTTGGCCAAACTGATCGGCGAAAAGGAATTCTCCATTCTCTTTCACGAGGGGGAGAAGGACAACCTGCACATCTCGATCGTCGCCAGTCGGGTGATCCTGGTGGTGATCTTCGACCAGCGGTCCTCTCTCGGCCTGGTGCGGCTACGGGTCAAGAAGGCCAGCGACGAACTCGGCACCATCTTCAGCGACCTGGCGAAGAAAACCGAAGAGGAGGCCAAGGGGAGCTTTGCCCAGAGCCCCTTCGCCGAAATCACCGACGACGACATCGATAATCTCTTCAAGTGACGGGGTAGGCGTTCATGTCCTTCATCAACTACGCCTCGCGCGAGATCAACTGCAAGATCGTCTACTACGGTCCCGGCCTCTGCGGCAAGACCACCAACCTCCAATTCGTCTACCAGAAGACCGCCCCCGAGGCCAAGGGGAAGATGATCTCCCTGGCTACCGAGACCGAGCGGACCCTGTTCTTCGACTTCCTACCGCTGGCCCTCGGCGAGATCCGTGGCTTCAAGACCCGCTTCCATCTTTACACCGTTCCCGGGCAGGTCTTCTACGACGCCTCGCGCAAGCTGATCCTCAAGGGGGTTGATGGCGTGGTCTTCGTTGCCGACTCCCAGGAAGAGCGTCTCGATGCCAATATCGAGAGCCTGGAGAACCTCAAGGTCAATCTCGAGGAGCAGGGTTACGAACTGGAAAAGATCCCCTTTGTTATCCAGTACAACAAGCGCGATCTACCCAACGTGACCTCCCTCGATGAGCTGCGCAACCTGCTCAACCCCGACAGCGTGCCGGAATTCGAAGCTTGTGCCACCACCGGGGAAGGGGTCTTCGAAACCCTCAAGGCGGTGGCCAAGCTGATCCTCATCGATTTGAAAAAAGGGAGGAGCGGATAACGCTTTATACCGAACTGTCTGCCAACCTCGGGAGATGGTCCCCTCCATCCGGGCTGCCGGGATGGATATTTCGACAAACAAGAAAATTCTTCAGGTGGGCTCGCAGGTGTAATTACCTGGGAGCCCACTTTTTTTGATCGGTCCCCAACGAATTTCCCTCGACAGGTCAATGATTAACTCTTGGCGGGCGACTGTCCATTGCCGGATCAGCTGGTAAACTAGAATGTAAAAAGAGGGTATTTTAATCGGGAGGAAATCATGGCTAATCTCAATGCTGGTGCTTCATGGGGCATTGGCGAGCCAATGTGGAAGACCCTGAGTGGGCATAGATACACTTGGCTCGACGATTATCTGCCGCTGGTCGGGGAAGAAACGGTTGAGCGCATTGCTCAGAAAGTGGAGACCCTGGCCGGCCTCGAGGTCCAGTTCATCAATTCGACCAAGCAGGGGGGGGGGGTGGCGGAAATTCTCCGTTCCCTCGTTCCCCTGATGAACGGGGTGGGGATTCGTGCTCATTGGACCAGCATCACTGGTCCTCCTTCCTTCTACGATGTGACCAAAACCATCCACAACCTGTTGCAGGGGCTTGACGGGGAGTTGAGCCTGGATTCCAGGAAACAATATGAGTCAACGGTTGCCGCCAACGCCGCGGTCATCGATCTGAAAAGCGATGTCGTGGTGGTTCACGACCCCCAGCCCCTCCCCCTGATCCAGCATCGCAACGGCCATCGCCGCTGGATTTGGCGCTGTCACCTCGATCTCTCAACTCCCAACCAGACGATGCTTGACTACCTGCTGCCGATGGTCGGCGATTACGATGATGCAATATTCACACTGCGTAATTATGCTATGCCGGCGCCGGTTCCAACAAGCTTCATCATGCCCGCCATCGACCCCTTTACCCTGAAGAATCGGCCTTTGCGTGAAAGTGAGGCCCGTTCCCGGCTGGAGCAGTACGGGATACCGGATGATCGGCCGATTGTCACCCAGATCTCCCGCTTCGACCCGTGGAAGGATCCCTCGGGGCTGATTGAGGCTTGCCGGCTGGCCCGACGCGAGGCCGACTTTACCTTGGTGCTGTTGGGAAATTTCGCCAGCGACGATCCGGAAGGAATGCGGATCTACGAGCAATTACAGGCACATCAGGACGAACAGACACGGATTTTGGTCGACGGCGACGACCCGCTTTTGGTCAACGCCCTGCAGAGCCTCTCCGACGTGATCGTCCAGAAATCGCTCCGAGAAGGGTTCGGGTTGACGGTCACCGAGGCGATGTGGAAAGGCCGGCCGGTAATTGGTGGCCGAACTGCCGGGATCGGGGCCCAGATCCAGGACGGCGTTAACGGCTTTTTGGTCTCGTCGATTGAGGAGACGGCCGCCCGAATCGTCCAGGTCCTGCGCGATCCGGCGCTGGGGGAAACACTCGGTTCCAATGCCCGCCGGTCCGTCCGCGAGAACTTCCTCCTCACTCGGTTGCTGGAACAGTATCTTGACCTGCTCGGGATTCATTGAGGGGAGTCCTCCGGTTGCAGTTGCCTTTGATCCCCGGTAGTTGGGAGGGGCCAGTTTATCCGAAACCTGGAAAAATTTGGGATCGGGAGTTCAGCTTCGCTTTCCGCCGTCCGCACTTGGCCTGGGCGGAGAAATGTCCGGGAAAAGAATTTTGCTGGAGTTGAACGCTTGTCCGCAACGGCCCGCAAGGGCTCCGGCGCAGACCGAAATCCTCTCTATGACATGCTCCGTCTTTGTCTTCATCTCCTTCGCACCCTTCCCCGTCCCAATACAGAATCCTTTCCTCCAATTCGGAGTTATCGTTCGACGCCTCGCCGATACGTTGTCCTGCCTACGCCTTCCGGTGATTTGTGGACATCTGGCCGCAAAGACGATTTCCTGTCCTTGGTATGGTCGCACTGGCCCTAGATTAACTTTTACCGGCCCCTGCAGCACGGGCCAAATGGACCCGGTCAGCGAAAGTGCCCCGAGGTGGTAGAATAAATAGCAATCGGCGCCGTTCTGAGTTTGCCCCGTCGCGGGGGTTCCCCCCCTCAATCGAGGATGGGCGCATTGACCGCTGGCTTTATGAACCAATGCCAGTATTTCCAGCCGGAAGTGAGCGGTTTTTGAGATGCCCCCGGTTTCGAAATGGGAGTAACAAGTGGTCCGAAGCATTTCTCGAAATCTTCATTTTTTCCCAATGGCCAGTCGGTTTTTGGGCCATCTTCTAAAGCCTGGGCAAAGGCCAGCGGTTGGGCGTTGCCACGGTACTGAAGAGGAGACGGTCACGGCAAATGGGGAGAAATGGGGAAGCCTCCACGCTGGTCAGACCCTGAAGCATCCCAACACGAATGGCTGGTACGGCGATATTCAGAGGTTCATCCTCCGCGCCGTGTGGTTCCGGGGGGGGGAGGGCAATGTCCCGGATTCTGCCGTCAAATATTCCCCGTTCAGCCTGGCCGGGATGTTGGGCCTGCCATGCCGGCTGATTGCAATGGAAACCTCTCCGCAACCGGCAGAGTGCGCTTTTGGTCGATCCTCAGCCCAGATGCTTCCAGGTGAAAAACCATGAACGCAGATGTCGATAAGGCCCAGGTTACCATCATCAGGCCGGCCTCCGGTTGGCGGGTCATCGATTTCCGGGAGCTAAGTGAATACCGGGATCTCTTCTACTTCCTGGTCTGGCGTGACTTCAAGATCCTCTATGCGCAGACGATCCTCGGTTTTGCCTGGGCGGTGCTCAACCCGGCCATCCAAATCATCATCTTCAGCGTGATCTTTGGAAAGGTCGCCAAGGTGCCGACCGAAGGGATCCCCTATGTATTGTTTTCCAGCGTGGCGGTGATCCCGTGGGCTTACCTGTCACAAGCTATGACCCAATCCAGCCAGTGCTTGATTCAGGGGCAGAACATGCTTGGCAAGGTTTATTTTCCCCGGCTCATCTATCCATTGACGCCGATATTGGCGCGAATGATCGATTTCGGGATTTCCATGCTGATCCTGCTGTTAATCGCTCTCTTCTACCACGTACTGCCGACATGGGAACTTCTTTTCGTTCCCGTATTCGTCCTCATGATGATGAGCATCGCAGCGGGGGTCGGCATGTGGCTGTCCGCGATGGCCATTCGTTTCCGCGATGTGAAGTTCGCCATGACCTTTATGATTCAACTCTTGATGTATTCCGCGCCGATCGTTTATTCGGCGACATCAATACCCGAAAAATACAGAATTTTCTACTCCCTGAATCCGCTGGTCGGGGTGATCGAAGGTTTTCGGGCCTGCCTTCTCGGCCTGCCAATCCCGTGGATCTACATCTGGCCCGGCTTTTTCACCACGGTCATTCTGCTCTGCACCGGTGCCATGTATTTCAGACGGATGGAGCGAGTGTTCGTCGACGTGATTTAACCCTATGGACATGATGAAAATAACCGAGCAGGAAACCGCGATCAAGGCGGTCGACATCAGCAAGTGCTATCGTATCGGCCTGAAGGAATCGCTGCCCGACAGTCTGGCCGGCGGCCTGCTGAAATTCCTGAAGAGCCCTTGGAAAAATTTTCGCAAGTACCGCTCCCTCTACGTTTTCAACGATGTCAAAGGGGGCAACGGGGATGCTGAAGGCCTCGTCTGGGCCTTGCATGGGGTTTCCTTCACCGTGACTCAAGGCGAGGTGGTGGGCATCATCGGCCGCAACGGGGCCGGCAAATCTACCCTGTTGAAGATACTCGCTCGCGTTACCGCTCCGACCGGAGGGATGGCCGAGATTCGCGGCCGTATATCGAGCCTGCTGGAGGTCGGCACGGGCTTTCATCCCGAACTGACGGGGCGGGAGAACGTCTACCTGAACGGCACCATCCTCGGCATGAAAAAGCGGGAGATCGACCACAAATTCGACGAAATCGTGGACTTCTCCGGGATCGAAAAATTTATCGACACGCCGGTCAAGCGCTATTCAAGTGGGATGAAGGTGCGGCTGGCCTTCTCTGTCGCGGCCCACCTGGAGCCCGAGATCCTGATTGTCGACGAGGTGCTGGCGGTGGGAGACCTGGAGTTTCAGAAGAAATGTCTCAACAAAATGGAGGCTGCCGGACAGACTGGGCGCACCGTGCTCTTCGTCTCCCACAACCTGTCGGCAGTGACGCGCCTGTGCAGCCGGGTGATCCTGATCGAAGACGGCCGGATGGTCGAGGATGGCCCCGCCGAGGCGGTGGTCAGGAGATACCTGAACGCCGGACAGGGGAGTGGCGCGGTCCAGGAATGGCCCGAGATTGAGAGGGCGCCCGGCGGGTCTCTGGTTCGTCTGCGGGCGGTGCGCGTTCGGACCGTGGAAGGGGAAATTTCAGAGGCGGTGGACATCCGGTCGCGGTTCGGCATCGACATCGAATATGAGGTTCTTGCACCGGGATGTCTGCTCTTGGTCCGGTTTGGCTTGTGCAATGAAAATGGCGACCTAATCTTCGTCTCCTTTGAGCAGGATTTGGAATGGCGCGATCGCGCAAGGCCACCGGGGCGATACCTGAGCACCGCGTGGATTCCCGGCAACCTGCTCGCAGAGGGGATGCATTACGTCAATTGTTTCATCTCGACGATCAAGCCGGAGACCAACCAGGTCGGTGAACACTCTATCGTCGCCTTTCAGGTGATCGACACGATGGAAGGCGATTCTGCCCGCGGCGGTGTCGGCCGGCAAATTCCGGGGGTGGTGCGCCCTCTCCTGGATTGGGAGACCCGGTTTGAGGCTGGTTCACGATAGTCCTGGCGATATGCGAAAACAACATGTTGCGGCAGATGCAATCGATCAAACTTGCAGAAGAGGCTGTTGTAGGTAATGTGCATAATCTGTCGAAATTAAAAGGGAAACTAACTTCCCGTTTCTTCCTTGACAACCTTTGATGCCATGTCACGCTCTCCCTAATGAGGCCGGAAAAAGTAATTACGTTTTTTAGCAATGCAGATTGGCCCTCTGCGATTGCTTTTGATGACATTAATGACCGGGAAACAGCAAAGATCGGGATGGTATTTTGGGGCCAAATCAAAGCGACACGAGTGGTGAAAGGAGCCGAATATGCAACCATCTGAACGATTCAGAATCAACGAACCGAATGTAATACAAGAGACCATTGAAGGTGAAGCAGTGATTGTAAGCCTTACTACCGGTAATTATTACAGTCTTGACAAGGTCGGAGCGCATGTTTGGGGAAACATCGAAGGCAGGAAAACCGTCGGAGAAATAGTCGAATCAATATGTGGTCAGTATCGCGGAGATTTAAATAAAATAAGTCTATCTGTTGAACAGTTGATCAACGAATTGATCAAGGAAGAACTGGTCGTTGCTGATTTATCGAACACTGGTGAAGTAATGCCAAATTCGAACATCAAGCAATCCGAAGGACAAGGGGATAGGCTAGAATTTGAAGTGCCAGTGTTAAAGAAATATTCCGACATGCAGGATCTGCTATTGTTGGATCCCATCCACGAAGTAGACGAGGCCGGTTGGCCAAATATAAAAACGAACCAAACAAATCAGGATTGATAAATGGCTAATAGCGTAGAGGAAAATGAAGGCCTTGCTGCACCGGGGGTGGAAAGCGAGCCGGTTGTATTCTTTGACGAAACCTATCAGGCATTTCAGCGTGCCGAACAGGCTTCGGGATGTCCCATCGACTGTTTTTATGCCATTGCCGGTTTTACCATTCAGCTGCGCTTTTCCTCGCCGGCCTTGGTTCCGCTCATTGCTCCGGCTCTGGATCATCTTGCCACCGGGCAGAAATTGCCGCCCGATTTGACCGTTTGTCTTTGGGATTGCGCCTCGACAAGGACCGAGATGGCGCCCCCACCGTGGTCCAGAGAAAACTATGCTGCGCGGGGAGAAATCAGCGGCTTTAGCAACGATCGAATTCAAACGGTATTCGACTTGGGGTCGGGCGTATTGAGCGTTTTGGACTTGGAGCGAAACCTGGGGCTTTTTTGGATTCGGGATGCCAAACTGCTTCCTTATTGGGAGCGGGGGGCTCCCCTGAGGGTCATTTTCCATTGGTGGATGCGAAGACACCAAAATCAACTGACGCATGCAGCGGCTGTTGGGACCTCCGAGGGGGGGGTCCTCTTGGTGGGTAGCGGAGGTTCCGGAAAGTCCACAAGTGCGTTGGCGTGTCTAAATTCAAATCTGTATTACGTAAGTGACGATTATTGTTTGCTTAGAGTAAAGCCCGTTCCCCACGTCTACAGTATCTACAATTCCGGCAAACTGACTTTTGGCTCGCTGGAAAAGTTCCCTTGCTTGGAGGCAATCTTCAGCCAGGTTGAGACCATCAAGGCGGACAAGATGCTTTTCTTTCTGGGGAAAAAATATCATGACAAGATTGCGTCGGGATTTCCGCTGCGCGCAATTCTATTGCCGCATATAGCTGGCGGTTCCGAGACCACCTTAAGGCCGGTATCGCAGATCTCGGCGTTAAGAGCCCTCGCGCCGAGTTCGATATTTCAGTTGCCGGGAGCCGGCCGGACTGAATTTGAGACATTGGCAAGGCTGGTAAAAGAAATCCCCTGCTATGCCTTGGAACTCGGCAGCAATCTGGAGAGAATCCCGGAAGTAATCTCGGGGCTGTTGGCTGAGTGAGTCGTTGGTGCAAGAATGGCTCATGTTAAATTTAATCGTCTCTGGAAGCCATGTGGAGCCATGTGGCAGCCTTGCTTGCTGAGGATGTTTGGAAAATCCAAAACACAGATGGTGCCCTCTGGAGACCCTTTAAGCTAGTTCCTGAATTGATGGATAGTTGAATTCATTACGGCAACGGGACTCTGTTGGCCGGGCGCATGATCAAACAATACGAGGCGGGCCATGTATAAAACATTAGACGAGCTTGGTGGTTGTTGGCCAACGCACTCGCAAGAGTTGCTCTTGAAGGCCGCGGTTTTGCGTGGCGATGCTGCACTCTCGGCCTGGAAAGAGTGGATATCGAGCGTAGACATTGAACATCTTGACTGGGGATCGTATCGCTTAATACCCCTTTTGTATCAAAATTTGAGCGATTTGGGGGTAGATGATCCGATAATGAAGAGGCTCAAGGGGGTTTACCGTTATACTTGGTGTAAAAATCAGGTACTTTTCGGCGCAATGTCTCGTTTCTTACCTTCATTCAGTGAGGCAGGAATTGAAACTTTGGCTCTCAAGGGGCCTAGTCTGGTTTTACTTCACTACGGGGACTATGGTCTTAGGCCAATGGATGACTTCGATATCCTGGTTCCTACGGAAAAAGCTGCTGATGCGATCGATTTGCTGAAAAAGCACGGTTTTGTACCGGTAAAGGAAGATTCTCCCGAGACGATTTTATCTAAACGGCATAGTACCCCTTTCAGAAATTCTAACCAGTGTAACCTGGATCTGCACTGGCATATATTTGAGGATTCGGTTTTAGGAACTGACGACAACGATTTCTGGAAGAATGCAGTAACGGCCAGTGTCAACGGGGTCTCAATTTATGCGCTTAACCCTACCGACGAAATGCTGCATGCTTTTGTTCATGGGATTAAGTGGAATGCCGCACCTCCTTTTCGCTGGGTAGCCGATGTGATGGCCATATTAAAAACCTCGGAAAAAGAAATCGATTGGAGTCGTCTGGTTGAAAAGGCAAGGGAGTATCGCTTCATTTTGCCCGTCAGGGATGGCCTTGCGTATATGCAGGAGGAATTTGGTGTCTATGTGCCAAAAGAAATAATCAAAATTCTTCACAATGAACCAGTAACCAGAAAAGAACATATCTTGTATGATGTTCAGATAAGGCCATACAACGAATATGGCTTGAATAGAATGATGTTTATCTGGGAGGAATATCAACGATATCTAAAAACGGAAGAAGGGAGTGCGGGAATATTTAAGATCGTGAGTTTTTTTAAATTTATTAAAAGAGGCTGGAGGGTTGACAACTATTGGAAAATACCATTTTATGGCCATTTGGAAATCTCTTAGAAGGATTCTTTTAATCGAGTATTGGTATAAAAAACAAAATAAGGCCGAATTCGGTTTCCAGCCGAAGCGATATTGTAAAGTAGCATGTATTGCGTAAATAAAACAGTTGCCAGCTTGCAATGCCATAATTTTTTGAAGGACAGATGGTATATCAAAAATCTACCCAATTTTATGAGATAAGATAGCATACTTAAAATCATGGCCTCGTTCTTTTCGCGTTGCGCCCGCCTTCCTGGTAACTTGCTCACGGCGTTGGGTAAGTCTGGCCCAATCCGCTGGTTTGCATTTGCGCAACCGTTTGGGACGCATACCGCGAAAATGCTCTGGGGTTCTGGGTTGCAGGCAAGATTGGCAGGCCGGGGAATATAACCCGTGGTGTGCCCTCCATAAACGTGACGATTCGATGGCTAGTTTTTAAAGCACGTTTGCTGGCCGTATGCTGGAGGCGAAAGGTAAATGCTGTGCGAATAGCGCTTGTTACCACTTCCTTTCTTCCCCAAGTCGGCGGGGCAGAGATGGTGGTTTACAACCTGGCCTCGGAATGGGTCAAGCAGGGGCACGAGGTCTGCGTTTTCAACCAGTTGACCGACAAATCTACCTTGGACAAGGCCGGCTACTCCGTTTCCAAATTTTTTAGGCCGTATAGCTATTTTAAATTGGCGCCCCACCGATTTCCCTTCAGCCGATATGTTGTCCGAAGCCTTAGGAAACACTTGGATGAATTTAAGCCGGACTTCATTTCCGCTCACTTTGGTTATCCTATCGGAGTTTGGCTCAGCCAATTGAAGCCAACGCCCAAATTCCTGGTCACGTGCCATGGCCGTGAAATCACAAAATTCAATTGGGGCGATCGCAATATTTATAAAATAGACAAGGTCCTGGCAGAGGCGCTCAATAAATCCTCGGGAACCGTTGCCATAAGCCGTCACGCCCGGAAACTGATGGAAGAAGTCGGTGTGCTGCCCGATAAAATATTGGACATTCCCAACGGAGTTGACGTCGAAAGGTTCAGGAAAAAAGTTGATTGTGATTTTCGTGGTCGGTTTGATATCCCCCAGGGCGCTGTCGTAGTTCTGAGTGTAGGCC
Organism: uncultured delta proteobacterium; assembly: GCA_963806685.1. GTDB lineage: Bacteria > Desulfobacterota > Desulfuromonadia > Desulfuromonadales > DDH964 > DDH964. The sequence goes on along the minus strand of CAWDZB010000012.1, from coordinate 253,219 downwards.
GAGAGCATGCTCAGAAAGCCTACGATGTTGGAATAAAGGCATTTGCCGAGGTTGCCGGGAGAAACCCCGAAATATACTACGTGATTCTCGGACGGGGATCCGAAAAATGGCAATCATTGGTTATGGACCTGGGGCTGAATGGGCGTATCGTCTTATGTGAAGGGCTGGGCGGAGATGATCTGGTCGGTGCATACCAACAGGCCGATATATTTTTCTCCCCTTCGATTTGGGAATTGATGCCGCTGGTAGTCCTGGAAGCCATGGTTTCCGGGCTGCCCCTTGTTGTTACTAACGTAAGTGGGAGCCAGGATCTTGTCCAATCGGGTGAGAATGGCCTGCTCGTGGAACCGGGTCAGGCCGATGAAATGACCGGGGCCATCCTCCAACTCGCAGCGGACAAGGGCTTGCGCCAACGGATGGGGGCCGTCAATCTGAGCCGGTCTGACAATTATTCCTGGGACCGCATCAGTCGACTGTATCTCGAACATTGTTGAAGTGTTTATTCACTTTCTTCGGAGTAGCCACCAATGAGGACAATGTCAACAATTTTCTGTCGCAAATGTTAATCAATTCAACAAGCATGATAAATATCCCTGAAGAGCGCAAGAAATTGCTTCTGGAACTTTTGGCGAAGAGATTTCCGAATTGACAAAAAATACAACTTCGACTGGCATTAGAAATAACTTCCGTGACTGAGGTGACGGTTTGGCCATAGTAGAAAACCCCGATTTCCGTCCCACAGATGGCGGATCCTTTACCGGGCCGATTTTCATCGTTGGAATGCCTCGCAGCGGAACCAAATTACTGCGCGATTTGATGAATGAACATCCAAGAATCGGAATAACGAATATCGAAACCGACTTTTTACCTCTCTGGATCAAAAATCAGGGAAGCTTTGGTGACCTCTCAGACAGGTCAATTTTTGGCAGATTTTATCGGTATGCGATGAAATTTCCCTATTTTCTGTACATGGAGGAACGGAACAGCCTGATTGGGGAGGACATCTGGTTTGGCATGTGTAGGGAATTTACCGTGGCGGGCGTTTTCGAAGCCCTCATCCGGCATGACGCCCAGGTCGAATATGGCTCCGGCAAACTCTGGGGGGATAAAACCCCGGCATACGTCGCCCATTTTCCCCTGCTTAGGAAGACCTTTCCCGAAGCCCGCTTCATCCATATTATCCGCGACGTTCGTGATTACTGCCTCTCGGTAAACAAGGCCTGGGGGAAAAACATGGTACGGGCGGCCCAAAGGTGGTGCGACGACATCTGTCAAATCCGCCTTTCGGCGAAAAGCTGGCCCGGCGCCTATCTGGAAGTCCGGTATGAAGACCTGCTGGAAGATCCGACCTCCGCCATGCGAAAAATCTGCACCTTTCTTTCCGTTGAATTCGACCCGCGAATGATTCGCCTGTCCAGGCCGGCAGAGAACCTTGGCGACGCCAAGGGCTGGAGCTGCATCAAAAAGGACAATTCCGGGAAATACCTCGGCCAGATGGCCCCGGAACTGAGAAAAAGAATCGAGGCCATTACCGCTCCCCTGCTGGAGGGGCTGGGTTATCCTGTCGAAACAGGCGTTGCGGCAAGGCCCCCGGCCAGACTGACCGGAGTCCGGATGCTCTGCTATAAGGTCACCGACGGATTCATGATTCTGAGATACCGGATCCGGCACCGAGGCTGGTTGAAAGCCATGAAATGGAGTCTCTCCTTCTATAAGGTAAAGGACTGAGGCGAAGGGGAGTGGAATTCTTCGGAACCTTTACGGAAGAAGCCGGGGACGCTGGAGACGAGCGGCGGATCCGGCCGGCGAAAAAGGGCTGCCTCCTGTTGGAGGCAGCCCTTTTTTCATGTGCGCCAGGCATGGCGCGTAGCGCCTTGACTGGCGCTGTCTGATTCACTGTGGTGGTGAATCGGTGACTTGGGGGTGCAAGTCCCCTGCGGACCCTGATGGCGGGAACCGCTAGCTGAACGGCAAGGGTGTCCACCGCGAGGTGGAATCTGAAGGAAGCCGCAGGCAAACTCCCGGCCCGACGAACAGAAATCGCATACGAGGCAGTCCCATCCGGGCGAGAAGGCATAGATCTTCAAAGCCCGATAGCCATCCGGGAGGGTGGGGCTGTAGATGCGGCGGGTGTATGGGAGGAAGGTCACGCGCATTACCCTGGGAGATCTGCCGATCTGCCTCGTGCTACCGGCGCCGAGAGGCGTCGGGACGGGTCGGCAGAAGTCAGCAGAGGCCATAGTAGCCGGGACTGACCACCTCGGTGAAGGGCCGAACACGAGGCGCCTGTCAGGAGCCCCGAATTTCGATGACGATCGAGGAAGCAGAAGCTCTGGCTGAGATGCCAGAGGCCGCGCCCGAGGGTAGCGACCGGAAGTCGCGAGAGTACGGCGGAGGTGCGTCAAGCGTCACGGCATGCCGGGAACCTTCCTGGACGGAAGTGGAGACGCGACTGATGGAGGAAGTTGTCAGCCGCGGCAACATGATGGCGGCCTACGAGCGGGTGGTCAGCAACAAGGGGGCGCCCGGCATCGACGGGATGCCGGTTCGCGACCTCAAGGACTATCTGAAGAAGGAGTGGCCGCGCATCAAGGAAGAGCTGCTGAACGGGACCTATCAGCCCCGGCCGGTGCGCAGGGTGGAAATCCCCAAGCCCGGCGGCGGGATGCGCATGCTCGGCATCCCCACGGTGCTGGACCGGGTCATTCAGCAGGCGCTGCATCAGGAGCTGATGCGGCTGTTCGAACCGGACTTCTCCGAGAGCTCCTACGGGTTTCGGCCCGGAAGGAGCGCCCATCAGGCCGTTGAGGTCGCCCGCAGGCGTGTGTCCGAGGGGCGACGCTGGGTGGTCGATATCGACCTGGAGAAGTTCTTCGACCGGGTGGGGCACGACGTGCTCATGGCACGTGTGGCTCGCAAGGTTAAAGACCGTCGGGTGCTGCAACTGATTCGCAACTACCTGACGGCCGGAGTTCTCGAAGGAGGGATTGTCTCGCCCCGGGTGGAGGGGACGCCGCAAGGCGGCCCGATCTCACCCTTGTTGTCGAACATCCTGCTCGACGAGTTCGACAAGGAACTGGAGAAGCGCGGCCATGCCTTCTGCCGCTATGCCGACGACTGTAACATCTACGTTCATAGTCGCCGGTCTGCGGAGCGGGTGATGGCCTCGTTGACCCGGTTTCTCGAACAGCGGCTCAAGCTCAAGGTCAACCGCGCCAAAAGCGCCGTTGACCGACCCTGGCAGAGGACCTTTCTGGGCTACAGCATGAGCTTTCACAAGAAGCCGCGCCTGAAAGTGGCGGACTCTTCCGTGAAGCGGCTCAAGGCCAATCTCAGGCAGGTTTTTCGGCGGGGAAGGGGGCACAGCCTCAAGAAAGTCATCGAAGAGTCCGCCCCGAAGCTCCGGGGCTGGATCGCCTATTTCCGTCTGGCGGAAGTCAAAGGCATCTTCGAAGAACTGGATGGCTGGGTCCGGCGGAAGCTGCGCTGCATCCTGTGGCGGCAGTGGAAGCGCCCTTTCACCCGGGCCAGGAATCTGATGCGACGGGGATTGACGGAACAGCGGGCCTGGAAATCGGCCCAAAACGGGCGGGGCCCCTGGTACAACTCAGGAGCCTCGCACATGCACGATGCGTTTCGCAAATCTTTCTTCGACAACCTGGGGTTGGTTTCGCTAATCGACCACCTCAGACGCTTTCAGTGTGCCTTGTGAACCGCCGTGTACGGAACCGTACGCACGGTGGTGTGGGAGGACGGCGGGGGTAACCCCGCCTCCTACCCGATTGCAGCCGCGATTGGTGCCGGGGCGCGCTACCTTCCAGGGTTACCAATTCAATTGGCCATTCCTTCGACTTGGGCGGCCATCTTCTGCAGGACTTCCTCGATGTTGGTGTAGCCGTTGCCGTCATCGTCCCCGTTGGGGTTGGTGGGAATATGGAAGGTGCGGTGGTTCACTGCCAGGTTCGGCCACCCGCCGACTTCATTCTGGCTGTCGATTAAGTGACCGGTTCGGGCTTTTACCTCGTTCACCACCCGCGAATCCACCGCATCCCGATCGGCGGGACGAGCCCCGGCGTGGTCCAGCACCCAGGACTCCACCGTACTGCTGAGCCGGACCGTGAGGGACGAAAGCCAGATGGGCGGCGACGAGACGCGTGGATTGAACCGGGTGCCGTAGCCGAAGAGGATGTCGGTTGAGGCGTTATCCGCGGCATAAACCTCGGTGCCTGACTGGCACTTGTTGGTGACGTAAATCGCCATGGCGCCGGCAGGGGTGTTAGGGCCGTCAATGAACACGTTGCCGACGGCGCTCACCAGGGAGGGGCCGGAACCGTAGTCGTCGTTAAGATACATCAGGTAGGACATCCCGCCGTTATACATGACGTTGTTCAGGACGATCGCGGACGCACCCCCCTTTATCAGGGGATTCCTCTCCTTGTTGTGCGCCAGGAGATTGTCGATGAAGGTGACGTTGGCCGCCTTGTCGCCGATCAGCATCCCTTTGGAATGCGCCCCCTTGGGATGCAGGGAATTGCTCAGGCCTTCACTGATGATGCAGTTGCTGATGGTGACGTCGTGCTGTGGGTACCATGTGTTCGCGTTTTCATCGATGGCCCAGCTGGAGGAGATGTGATCCAGGACCACGTTGTAGACGCCGGCCGCATCCAGGGCGAAGCCGTCGCGGTTGCTGGGATCCGGCCCGCGCGGATCGTCGCCAACCCTGATCCGGATATGCTGGACAAGCACATCATGGGTTCTGACGCGGAGCGCGGCCCCCTTGAGGGAGATGCCCGGTGAAGGGGCGGTCTGGCCGGCGATGGTGATGAAGGGATTGTTGATTTTCAGATCTTTGGCCAAATTGATGTACCCGCTCACCTCGAAAACCACGATCCGCGGCCCGCTCGCCTGGATAGCGGCCCGGAGGGAGCCGGAACCGGAGTCGTTCAGGTTGGTCACCTTGATGATCGTCCCGCCGCGGCCCGCGGGGGTGGCCGTCCCAAAACCCTCGGCGCCGGGGAAGACGGGCAGGGGACTTCTGGCCGGAGCGAAAGGGATAGCCATGACCAGTAGCGCACAAGCCATCGCCAGAAAAACGGCCAGGTTGATTTTCGAGGAGCGATTAAGGAACATCGACGCAGCTGGTCTCCATCTGGGGTGATCGGTTCAATTTTCAATACTACCAGAAACCCGCCGTCTCTACCCGTCTTAGTCCCCCCGGAAAATTTTCCGAAGTGCTCTTCTCCAAAGAAATGGGGCACGAGAATTTTTCAATTCTTGTGCCCCGATGGTATCGGACGCTGTCCTAGAGGATGCTTTCAGTTCTGGCGGTTATTCGACCGCAGCGGCCATCTGTTGCAGGACTTCCTCGATGTTGGTGTAGCCGTCGCCGTTGTCGTCCCCGTTGGGATTGGAGGGGATGTTGAAGGTGCGGTGATTTTGCGCCAGGCTCGGCCAGCCGCCGACTTCGTTCTCGCTGTCGATGATGTAGCCGGTGCGGGTTTTGACCTCGTTCACCACCCGGGTATCGACGGCATCCCGGTCGGCGGGACGGGCACCGGCGTGGGCCTCCACCCAGGACTCCACGGTGCTGCTAGGGCGGACCGTGAGAGAGGAAAGCCAGATGGGCGGCGACGAGACGCGCGGATTGAAGGAGGTGCCGTACGCGAAGAGGGTGTTGGTGGTGATGTTGTCCGCGGCATAAACCTCCGTACCGGACAGGCACTTGTTGGTGACGTAGATCGTCTTGGCGCCGGCAGGGGTGTTCGGACCGTCGAGGAAGACGTTGCCGACGGCGCTCGCCAGGATGGGGCCGGAACCGTAGTCGTCGTTGAGATACATCAGGTAGGACATCCCGCCGTTATAAATGACGTTGTTCATGACTATCGCGGAAGATCCGCCCTTGAGCAGGGGATTCCTCTCCCTGTTGTGTGCCAGGAGATTGTCGATAAAGGTGACGTTGGACGCCTTGTCGCCGATCAGCATCCCCTTGGAATGCTCCCCCTTGGGATGCAGGGAATTGCTCAGGCCCTCACTGATGATGCAGTTACTGATGGTGACGTCGTGCTGGGCGTACCAAGTGTTGGAGTTTTCATCGATGGCCCAGCTGGTGGAGACGTGATCCAGGACCACGTTGTAGATGCCGGCCGCATCGAGGGCGAAGCCGTCGCGGTTGCTGGGATCCGGTCCGTTGGGGTCGTCGCCGGTCCTGATCCGGATGTGCTGGAGGAGCACGTCATGGGTCCGGATGCGGATCGCGGCGTTTCGCAGGGAGATGCCCGGCGAAGGGGCGGTCTGGCCGGCGATGGTAATGAAGGGATTATTGATTTTCAGATCGGTGGCCAGTTTGATGTAGCCGCTCACCTCGAAAACCACGATCCGCGGGCCGGAGGCATCGATGGCGGCCCGGAGGGAGCCGGAGCCGGAGTCGTTGAGGTTGGTCACTTTGATGATGTTCCCGCCCCGGCCGGCAGGGGTGGTCGTTCCAAAGCCCTCGGCTCCCGGGAAGACGGTCAAGGGACCCGTAACCTTCGCTGCCGTGTCGTTGTCGACAATGGTCACCACGGTGGTCGAAGGAGAGCCCAGCGTAGCCCCACCGGTCGGGTTACCAAGCAGCACCTGAAAGGTCTCGTCTCCTTCGACCAAGGTGTCATTGACGATGGAAATAGGCAGGGTCTTGGAGGTTTCGCCAGCGGCGAAGGTCAGGGTGGTCCAGTTGAAGTCGCCATAATCAGCACTGTAGGTGGCCGTCTGGCCTTGGGTTCTCCAGTCGATGGTGACGACGCCGTCGCTGCCGCCAACACGCTTGATGGTGATATTGACGTTGCCGGCGCCTTCGTTCACAGAGTTGCTCGCTACGGAAAACTCAAAGGTGCCCGGCTGCGGAGTCGAGGCGACATCGTTGTCCTTGATGGTGACCGTGGAGGTGGTGGTAGCGCCCAGTGTAGCCCCGCCGGTGGGATTGCCAAGCAGCACTTGGAAGGTTTCGTCACCTTCGACCAAGGTGTCGTTGACTATGGAGATGGGCAAGGTCTTGGAGGTTTCGCCATCGGCGAAGGTCAGGGTGGTCCAGTCGAAGTCGCCGTAGTCGGCGCCGTAGGTGGCCGTCTGGCCCTGGGTTCTCCAGTCGACGGTGGCGACGCCGTCGCTGCCGTCGACGCGGTTGATGGTGATGCTGACCTTGCCGGCGCCCTCGTTGACTGAATGGGCCGAAACGCCGAGCTGGAAAGCTCCAGGTGCCAAGGTCGGGGTGGGGCTTGCGGTGATCGCGCTCGCCGTGGTGGCACTAACCGTGGAAGAGTAGGAGGAGTAATCGATGTTCCTGCCATGTTGCGTGAAGGATCTGGCCCTATAGTAGTAGGCCTGCGAGCTGGAGAGGCCTTGGTCGGCGAAAGAGGAGTTGGAGCTGGCAGTGGTCGCCACTTGAGCAAATCCGCCGTTTGAACTCTGGCTGCGTTCGATCTCAAACCCGTCGATACTTGAGGAATCGCTGCATGTCCAGGAAAGATCGATGGTTTGGGTGGATGCCGGGGTTGCCTTGAGGGCGGCGGGGGGAGGTGGCGGTGTCCTCAGATGGCGCGCCTGTGCTTCTAGGGGCAGGCTCAAGACTGCACAGATGCAAACCAGCAATAGACAGACCGTCAGGCCCAGCAAGCTGCGTCCGTTGTTAATGGTGCGAGTGTTGTGATGCTTTCCCATGGTGTTACCTCCATTGGGGCTGATGTGAAAGGGTGTCCTTGAAAAACCTGGATTCCGCCGAAGAGGTCGTTGCGGTAGGCTTGGAACCCTAACTGTTTTCGCTCGGCGTAATGGTTTTGCGCCCACTCCTTTTAGGGCGATTACTCTGGATGTCCTGCGCGTTCAGAAACAAAAAGCGCTTCCCCGTTGCCGGTGGAAGCGCTTGAATTAAAGCTGACCAGAAGGTCAGTCAATAATCGCTACCATTCTCTTCGGCAACTCGGCAATCCCATCGAATTGGGACCCGTAGTTTTGCGTCGCCAGATTGCTCCGGCTTTGCCTTTTTCGGAGATGTGTTCTTTCTGTCTTTTCTCTAATTCATCTAGCTCTCCACTAAAAAAATCTGCAAAATTCTGCTGGGTGTTTTTGTTGTTTCGAAAACAAAAAGCGCTTCCCCGTTGCCGGTGGAAGCGCTTGAATTAAAGCTGACCAGAAGGTCAGACAATATTCGCTACCATTCTCTTCGGCAACTCGGCAATCCCGTTGAATTGGGATCCGTAGTTTTGCGTGGCCAGATTGCTCTGGCTTTGCCTTTTTCGGAGAAATGTTTTTAGTTTATTCTCTTAATTCATCTGATCTCCACTAACAAGGAACAGCAAAATTTCGGGCTGACCCTAACATGATCATGGGAGTGAAGTCAGGGGCAACTCCGCAGAAAATAGGAGGAATTCTTGCGGTTCGTGAGTGTGCATTTGAGCAGTCGCCCCTTGAATGACCATCTACATTGCCGGTTTTAGGCTCCTTGAACGAAAGAGCTTGCCCCACTAAAAAACGCCCATCTCGCAACCGAAGATGAGCGCTTTTGGGTTCCCCCCAGGCTAGGGTGCCTATGAAAATGCGCTGCATCTCTTCGGCAACCCGGCTATCTCGATCAAGTAAAATCGGGACCCGTGGTTTTGCGCCGCCAGATTACTCTGGCTTTGCTATTTTCGGAGAATGTGTTTTCTGATTCCTGTTCTATCTCTTTAAGGATGCATTTAGTGCGCCAATGATGGCCTGGGAATTCCTGATGAGGAAGGTTCCCCGTGTAATATGGCCCACATGGAATACGGTCAGGGAGGGCAAATATAAAAGATTCAAGGAATGGCAAGAAAGCCATCTGTAGGTTCGCGGTGAAATGGCGAAACGAAGGGCGTTAAATGTCATAAGATGCTAACTAATAAAGGGAAATAAATTGTAAGGGTAGCAATGGCTATTGGGTGTGATCGGTTTTAGGGGCAAAAAGTATATTGTGGATCAAGAAAGGCCGTTGCGGCGATGGGGGGCAAGATAGGCGAGTTGAGGTGAAGTGTTTGCGGGAAAAAGGGGGGGCAGTTAAATTCCTGAAACGAGGCTTGGTCAAACAGTAAGTCCACACCGGAATGAGAGCTCTTCCGAAAGGGTGGCAGAGATTGAATTGCCGCGTTTGGAGGGTAAACTTACCAGGGAAAGGGACGCTCAAGAAAAGCACGAAAAATTAGAGTTTTACCAGTGACTTGGGTGTTTTTAGTGCAAGCGGTGATCGGGAATCCTGGTAACGAATCAGGTTGTGCAACCTTGACGGGTTGCGCCGAGTACGCCACACAGGCATTGGGCCGGGCCTCTTTTGGGGCAGGAACATTGGGTGTGGATTGAATGATTCAAGGGGAAAGAAGTAAGCCCGACCGCCTGACTTAATTTGGCCAAATGCGATTCTTGCCTAGGGAAAATTCCAATTCGGTACTGAATACCCAGAATTGTCCAATATCTGAAAACGTGGTCCGAATGCAGCTCAAAAAACGATTGATTTTAATTATCGGCCTGGGTGTTTTATTCAAATTGAGAAAAACAATTCAATGATGATTTCACGAAACGTGATAAAAGACTTTTTCTCTAGTCAATATCTGTTCTTATTTTCGATTGTGGTTATTGGCGTCGCAATTTTAGGCGTTTTTTTAGATAACAAACCGATAATTGCATCGGCCGCCTTGGCCCCATTTGCAATTTTGTCGGTTTTTTTTATGATAAAAAGGCCGGATGTCGCTCTGTTGTTAGTGTTTGTTAGCTACATGTTTAATGCCCAAATAAAATATGGACCGCTTACTAATAATACTATATTGATTTCTGTGTGCATTTTTTCAATTATTTCAAGTAAAAATATGAAAATTAATGTTGATATTAAATGCCTTTTTTGGATGACCCTGTATTTAGTTATGATAGCCTTTTCATATTTCTATTCGCATAACTTTATGAACTGGTATGATATTAACTTGTATATTAATAATTTAGTTTTGCTATTGCTGATGTTTGTATTTTGTGATGAACAAAAAATTGAAAAGGCCTTTAAAGTAATTATTTTTTGCAGTTTTGTTCTTGTTTTTTTTGGCTTGAAGGAAGTCATCGCATCGGGGATTCCAGCGGGGGGGATGAGGGGATATTTTGAAAATCACGTCATGTATGCTTTGCATATCGCTTGGGGGATACCGCTGAGTTATTATTTTATGAGAAAATATAAAAGCAAATTATATTTTTTAATACTAATGGTATTGCTAGTCGGGGAAGCCCTCGCCTTTTCCAGGGGCGTTTTGATGGCGCTATCGATGGCTTCCCTGTTGACGGCCCTAGTTGTCAGATGGCCGTCCTTTTCAAGAAAAGCCAAAATGGTATGGGTGGTATCATTTGCAATGTTTTTTGTCGCCCTACCCATAATGATAAAAAACTACAATAGTATTGCTCACGATATAGGGATAAGAAATGTCAATGTTGCATCTAGTAACAGAATTGTGTTGTATAGGGCCGCTTGGAAGATTTTTAAAAAACATCCGATTGTTGGATTAGGATGGGATGAGTATAAGGATGTTTGGTCCGAATATTCAGATATACTTCGCCCAAAATATGCATCACGGGGATGGTTTGGAAATTGGAAAATACAACCGCATTCGTCGTATTTAAAAGTACTTGTCGAACTTGGGGTGATTGGTTTTATGGTGTTTATTATTCTGAATGTTTCAATCCTAACTTCGCTAGGAACCACAATGGTTACAAAAGTTGGATTGCCATTGTTCTTTATGCTGTTGATTTATTATTTTCATGGTCTTGTTGATAACAATTCATATGGGAACGAAAGGATGTTCTATATCGCCGTAGGTATACTGTTTTCAATAAAGAACATCGAAAAACGGAAAATTGAGCCAGTAAAAGAATTTGCCCCTAGTTCCTCCACCTGAAATGCAGAGAATGTTTCTCGTTATGGCTAAAATCATCCGGGTCTGAACCGTGGCTTTGCTGTTCCTGCTGAATTCTCTCACCGCATCGGGCGGGTCGGAAAGGAAATCCGTGCGGGTGGTGAACGAGCTTGCCCGGCGGGGGCACCAGGTACATCTGATTTATCTCAACCAGCCGGACTCGTTAAGAGATCAGGTCCGCAAGGATGTTCGCGTCCGCTATCTCGCCAGGAAGGGAAAATTCGACCTAACAGCCTTGTTGAAGCTGCGGAAATACGTAAAGCAGAATGAAGTAAGGGCCGTTATGTGCGTCAACCTGTACCCGATCCTGTATGGCGCGATAATGGAAATGATTCTGCCGAGAGGGCGGATCGCTGGTGTTTATTTTCTGAATACCAGCAGCTTCGAGAGCGCCAGAGACCGCTTGAAGATTGTCATTTACCGGCCTCTGCTAAAAAGGGGGGGGCGGCTGATTTTCGGTTGCCAAAAGCAGCAGGACGAATGGGTGGCGCGTTATCGCCTCGATCCTGGGCGGTGCTCGTACATCCATAACGGTGTGGATTGCGAATTTTTCGATCCAGCCACGGCGGCGGAACTGGGCAAAAAGCTGCGGACGCAGTTTGGGCCGGCCCCGGACGATTTTGTGATCGTCAGCGTGGGGCAATTCAGGCCCGAAAAAAAGCAGGAAGATCTGATCTCGGCCTGTGCCGAACTGGTGCGGGCCGGTTATCCGGTGCATTTGGCGCTGGTGGGGGACGGCCCGCGACGAGCGAACCTGCTGCGGCATGTCGAGATAACCGGCATGTCCGGACGGGTGCACCTGCTCGGGTTGCTCGCTGACGTACGGCCGGCATTGGGGGCGGCGGACCTGTTCGTTTTGTCCTCGGTTGCCGTGGAGACCTTCTCGAATGCGGCCTTGGAGGCGATGGCCGCGGGGCTGCCGGTGGTTCTTTCGGACATCGGTGGCGCATCGGAAATGGTGGACGACGGTCGCAGCGGCTATCTTTACCCGGCCGGGAACGTTGCGGCCCTGGCCCAAAAAATAGGCTACTTGATCCAGAATCAGGATGTGCGAAAAAAACTCGGCGAGGAGGCCAGAAAAACCGTCGAAGAAAAATTCTCTTTTGAAAAAATGGTTGATGAATATGCGAAATTGGCGGACATATGAGGATTGTTTCCGAAAACCGATTTTTTCGGAAAAGTCGAGCTTGGATTGAGAATTAGTCATCGAGGGCGTGATTTTTTAAGGTCGGAATATCCATGAAGAAAATCGACATATTACGAAACAGATATGCATCAAGTCCATATTGGCTGAAAAGGGCGGCTTCACCGATTCTATCTATTCTTCCAACCTCATTACTATATGGGAAAACGTATCGAAAATTAATGAAAATGATTGAAATTAGCGAGAATGACGCCGATTTCGTACTCGCATTCCAAAAAAAATCTCTCGAAAAAATGATCGAATCATGTCTGTCCGTAAATTCTTATTATTCAGAAACTTTCAGAATGACACTCGCTGACAGGGGGTTCGGCATTGAGGACCTGAAAAAATTACCAATACTGGACAAGGAGGACGTTAGGAGGGCCACTGAACAATTTCTTGTCAGGCCTCGCTCCGAGTTGGATGAGGTATCCACGAGTGGAAGCTCGGGACGGCCACTGAAATTTTACCTGGACCGCGACCGAAGTCCCAAAGAACTGGCCTTTGTTCATCATATTTGGTCTCGCATCGGTTTCCGCCCCGATAAGCATCGGCGGGCCGTACTGCGGGGCGTGTTTCTGCCGAATGTCGATATGAAGCCATGGGAATACGACCCGGCTCTGAACGAGCTGAGGCTTTCCCCGTTTCATCTGGTTCCTGAGACCATGGAATTGTATCTGCGGTTAATCGAAGAATATAAGATAAACTTCATCCACGGTTACCCTTCGGCAATAACTCTGCTTTTCAATTTCGCAAAATCGAAAAGCTGGAGACTGCCTGCCAGCCTGATCGGAATTCTTCCCATTTCGGAGGTGCTTTTCGAATACCAAAGGTCGATAATTCTGCAAGATTTTCCCGGGATAAAAATATTGTCCTTTTACGGGCAGAGTGAAAAGGTGGCGATTGCCGGCGAATTGGCAGATTCCTCCAATGTCTTCGAGTTCGAACCCTTGTATGGGGTTGCCGAGTTGGTCGATGAAAACGGTGGCCAGGTTCAGGTGCCGGGAAGCCGGGGACGAGTCATTGCAACCGGCATGCTGAGTTGGGGAATGCCTTTTTTCCGGTACGATACGGGCGACACGGCCGAGCTGGTTGAGCCCGGAAGCAGGGAAAACTGCTACCGGATGCGGGTTCGGGAAATCAGGTCGCGGCGTGCCCATGAGTACATCGTCGGTTACAATGGAGCACTGATCTCCTTTTCGGCGATCAACCTTCATTCCGAGTATTTCGCAGATATTCAACAGTTCCAGCTTTACCAGGAGGAGGAAGGTCGGGTTACCATCAAGGTTGTTGCCTATCCCGGACAAAACCTGGCCAAAATCCGGAACTTTGTTGGCGAGATACAATCCAAGGTTGGAAACAACGTTCACTTTTCATTGCAGGTGGTCGATTTTCTCCCGCCGAATCCCCGGGGGAAACGACACTTCATCGAACAGAAACTCCCCTTGAAAAATCACTTTTCTCCATAAGCAAAATGATGAATTCCTCCACAAAAAGCATTGTAATGCTGGCCACATCCATAAATACCAAGGGAGGCATTGCAACTGTTTTAAAAACCTATTCGGAAAATGGCTTGTTTCAAAGATGGCCAGTAATTCATATTCCGTCACATATCGACGGAAACTCGTTTGACAAGATAAAAATTTTCCTGGCCGCCTATGCCCGGTTCTTTCGGTTGCTCGCTGCCGGGGAAATCTCCCTCATTCATGCCCATACTGCCTCCCGGGCAAGTTTCTGGCGGAAAACCCTTTTTATCCTCCCAGCCTCCTGGTTGAAAATCCCCATTATCATCCATTTGCATGGAGCTGAATTTAAGGAATTTTATGAAAACGAGTCGGGGGTGCTCAGGAAATACCTGGTGAGGTCGGTTTTCAAAAAGGCGGACAGAATCATTGTGCTTTCCAGCCAATGGAAACGGTGGCTGGGGGGAGTGGTAGGCGCCGGCAGAATTGTCCGCATATTCAACCCGGCTCCGGCGGCACCCTCCTCCCCCGGCCTGGTCGCGAGGCATCCCAGCGAACTGTTGTTTTTAGGTCGTCTCAGCCCCCGCAAAGGCATCTACGATTTGCTCGCTGCGGTGGCAGAGTTGCGGAAGGATTATCCTTCGCTGGAGCTGATCTGTTGCGGGGATGGCGAACTGCAAGGGGTAGCGGCGCACGCGGCGCGCCTTGGAATAGCTGACACCGTAAAAATTTTCCACTGGGTAGATGGCGAACAGAAGCGGCGGCTATTGGGGGAGGCGACCGTCTATGTTTTGCCGTCCTACAACGAGGGGCTGCCCATGGGGGTGCTGGAGGCGATGGCGGCGGGGATGCCCGTTGTCTCCACTACGGTCGGGGGCATTCCGGATGCCATCGAGAATGGCATTGATGGATTCCTGGTCGAACCAGGCGATGTCCCCGCCCTGGTCGGGGCATTGGACCGGTTGCTGGGAGATGCCGATTTGAGGCGGCGAATCGGTGACGCGGCAAAGAAAAAAATCCGGGATTACTTTCTTGCCGAAAAGGTTATCGGGCAGATCGAACAACTCTACCGCGAGCTAGGCGGAAGAGAAAATCTTCTACTGTAGGTACTATGAGCTCTAAGCAGTCTTTGACCGGAAAACTGAAGTGGTACAAAAATCGTTTGCAGTGTATGTCCCTACCTGAAGTCTTCCAGCGCATCCATGACCATCTTTTTTTTACCCTGCAGGCGCTTGGCTTCTTAACAGCGAAAACCGTGCCGGCGCCTGATTGTACGACCCGGACCACTTCCTGGTTCGGACCTGCCCCGAAGGTTAGTTCCGCGGCCTATTGTGCCGCTGCGGATAACATACTGTCAGGTAACCTCGACATCTTTGCCTTGCGGAATTTCAATGTCGGGCACCCTCCCCTGTGGAATCGAGACCCGCGAGGTGGCAAATCTGTTCCGTTGAAATTCGGTCGGTTCATCGATTATCGGGATGCTGGCATTGTCGGAGATATTAAATACATCTGGGAGCCCAACCGGCATTTGCATCTGGTGACCCTGGCCCAGGCTTTTAATTTAACCGGATCCGAAAAATATCTTCAGGGGATCCGGGTACAATTGGAGTCCTGGTTCGAACAATGCCCTTATCCCAAAGGGGTGCAATGGGCCAGTTCTCTCGAATCAGGCATCCGTTTGATTAACTGGAGCTTGGTGTGGAACCTGATCGGAAGGGCTGATTCACCAATTTTCAGGGATAGTCAGGGCCAGAATTTTTTGGACTCGTGGCTTTCTTCCGTTTATCAGCACTGTCATTTCATTCGCAACGGTCTTTCTCGTTATTCGTCCGCCAATAACCATTTGATTGGGGAAGCAGCCGGGCTTTTTGTTGCAACCTGTACCTGGCCATGTTGGGGCCAATCTCAAAAATGGCGAAATTTCGCGTATCTGGAGTTGGTAAGGGAAGCTGATCGCCAGAATTATTCCGATGGGGTAAACAAAGAACAATCCACCTCGTATCAGCCATTTGTTCTCGATTTTCTTCTAATCGCTGGTCTGGCGGGTCGGACCAATGCAGTTGAATTTCCGAAACCGTATTGGAACCGGATCGAGGCGATGATGGAATTTTTAGCTTCGGCAATGGATTTCGGTGGGAACGTCCCCATGATCGGGGATGCTGACGACGGTTATGTTACGCGCCTTTCTCCGCAGAAGAATTTCAATCCCTATCGATCATTATTGGCCACGGGGGCCATTTTGTTCAAACGAGGAGATTTTAAGGTAAAGGCCGGCTCCCTGGACGATAAAACCGGCTGGCTTTTAGGGGAAGAAGCCGAAAAGGAGTATACAGCCATTGACACCAACCAAAGCAAAATACCGGTGAAAACAGCTTTCCCTGAGGGCGGCTACTACATTCTGGGATGTGATTTTGAAACCGAAAAAGAAATTCGCCTCATCGCCGATACCGGCCCCCTTGGTTATCTTTCCCTCGCGGCCCACGGCCACGCCGATGCATTGGCTATTGTGCTCTCCGTGGGGGGGAAGGAAATTCTCATCGATCCGGGAACTTTTGCCTACCATACAAAGAAGAAGTGGAGGGAGTATTTCCGGGGAACAGGTGGTCACAATACCCTGCGGATCGATGGACTGAACCAGTCGGTCAGCGGCGGCAACTTTCTCTGGCTGCAAAAAGCCCACGCGAATTGCAAAAGTTGGGAGACCAATGAGAAGGAGGACCGGTTGATTGGATGCCACGACGGGTACCTGCGGCTTGCTGACCCGGTCAGGCACACGCGGGAAATCTGCCTGCGGAAGAGCGAAGGGAAGATTGTGGTGACCGACATCCTCGAATGCAAGGAAAGGCATCTGATCGAAAGGTTCTGGCATTTCTCCGAGCATTGTCGAATCACCCAAAAGGAGCAAGGCCTGGTGGTAGAAAATCAAGGGGTCGAGGTACATTTTCTTCCGCTGTCCGACGGGGGAGAAACAATCCTTTGCCACGGGGAGTCCTCCCCCCCTTGCGGTTGGGTTTCCCGGCGCTATGATTTCAAAGAACCGATAATAATGGCTGTTTTCCGAAACCGCATCAACGGCAACACCCGCCTGATGACCGAGATCGTCCTTACCCGACGTCATGAAAAATAATACAAGGTAGCGGTGACTAAGATGAAGGTGAGCATTTTTGGCCTGGGATACGTGGGCGCCGTGTCGGCGGGGGTTCTTGCAAGCGAGGGAAACCGTGTTTTCGGCGTCGATCCCAACCCAACGAAAGTCCAGCTAATCAACGCGGGCAAGACACCCGTCATCGAGCCGGGCATGGAAGGTCTGGTCAGCGCGGCCGTAGCTGCAGGCCACCTGAGCGCAACCGATGATGCTTTCCAGGCTGTTCGGGAGTCCGATGTGTCTCTGGTATGCGTCGGGACGCCCAGCAAATCAAATGGGAGCCTGGACCCGGCTTTCATTTGCAGGGTCTGCGAAGAAATCGGCGCTGCCATTGCACGCAAAGATTCTTATCACGTTGTGGCGCTTCGTAGCACCATGCTGCCCGGAACCATGCGGAAATTGGTGATCCCCATTCTCGAAGCCGCCTCCGGGAAAAGCGTGATAGACGGCTTCGGCGTCTGTGTGAACCCGGAGTTTCTGAGGGAGGGCTCGGCCATCGTCGATTATCAGAATCCCCCCCAAACCCTGATCGGTGAGACGGATAAAAAAAGCGGGGACCTGTTGGCGGATCTGTACAAGGACCTGCAGGCGCCACTGATCCGCACCGATATCGCCACCGCGGAAATGGTCAAGTATGCGGACAATGCCTGGCATGCGGTCAAGGTTACCTTTGCCAATGAAATAGGCTCCATCTGTAAGGCTGTTGGCATCGACAGCCACCGGCTCATGGACATATTCTGCCAGGACACCAAGTTGAACCTTTCTGCCTACTACCTGCGTCCCGGCTTTGCCTTCGGCGGATCTTGCCTGCCCAAGGATGTTCGCGCCCTGGCTTACATGGCCCGGATAAACGACCTCCAACTCCCCCTGCTAAACGCCATTCTGCCGAGCAACGAGGCCCAGATCACCCGGGGCATAGAGCTAATCACCAAGGCGGGCAGCAAGAAGGTCGGCATTCTTGGCTTCAGTTTCAAGGAAGACACCGACGACTTGCGCGAGAGTCCAATCATCTCCCTGATCGAATATCTCATTGGCAAAGGGTACGATCTTCGCCTATATGATCGCAATGTCAACCTGGCCAAGCTGGTGGGGGCCAACCGGGATTATATTCTCAGGCTCATTCCGCATATATCCCAATTGATGGTGGATACCATGCAGGGGATACTGGACCACGCGGAGGTCATCGTGGTGGGAACCAAATCGGAAGAATTTGCGGATTTATTATCGAAAATCAAAGACGGCCAGCGGGTAATCGATCTGGTTCGCGTGGCGAATGAAACCAGTCGGGAGGGCCGCTATGAAGGGATCTGCTGGTAGCGCCCGTCGAATTCTGATCATCGTCGAAAACCTTCCGGTGCCTTTTGACCGGCGCGTCTGGCAGGAGGCCTGCGCCCTGCGCGATGCCGGCTATCAATTGTCGATCATCTGTCCTGTCGGCAAGGGGTATGAAAAGCGGCACGAAATCCTGGAGGAGATCCATATTCTTCGCCACCCTCTTCCCCTGGAGGCCAAGGGGGCTCTCGGCTACCTGATTGAATATTCCGCCGCCTTGTTCTGGGAATTCCTCCTAGCGTGGAAGGTTATGTTTCAGCGTGGATTCGACGTGATCCACGGCTGCAATCCACCGGACAACATTTTCCTGATTGGGCTTTTTTTCAAACTGTTCGGCAAGAAGTTCCTGTTCGACCATCACGATATCAATCCAGAACTTTACGAAGCGAAGTTCGGCCGCCAGGACCTCTTCTACAAAATGCTGCTGGTCTGGGAGCGCTGGACCTTTAGAACCGCCGACGTTTCCATTGCCACCAACGAATCTTATCGGCGCATCGCCCTGAGCCGTGGCGGCATGGTGCCCGGTCGGGTGTTCGTTGTTCGTAGTGGACCAAATCTTGAACGGTTGCAAATTCTGCCTCCCGAGGAGAGCCTGAAAAACGGGCGACGTTACCTGGTTGGATACGTTGGGGTGATGGGAAAACAGGAGGGGATCGATTACCTTTTGCGATCGGTGCGGCATATTGTTAATGAGTTGGGGCGCCACGATATCCACTTCGGTCTGGTCGGGGGCGGTACCGAGCTGGAGGCCATGCAGGTATATGCGCGGGAGTTGGGTGTGGAGGATTATGTGACTTTTACCGGCCGCGTGCCGGACCGGCAACTGCTGGCCATGCTGAACACGGCCGATATCTGTGTCAATCCCGATGTGGCCAACGAAATGAATGATAAATCGACAATGAACAAGGTCATGGAATATATGGCGCTGGGCAAGCCGATTGTCCAGTTCGATCTGACCGAGAGCAGATATTCGGCCAAGGATGCCGCACTTTACGCCGCAAAGAACGATGAAATAGATTTCGCCAACAGGATTGTACAGCTGCTGGATGATAAAGAGTTGCGCAAAAAGATGGGCGTCTTCGCACGCCAGCGGATCGAGAATGAGCTTGAATGGCGTTACGAAGTGCCGAAACTTCTGGCAGCCTATGAGGCACTCTGGGCCTAAGTACGAAATCGCATATTTAGCTGTTTTCCCTGGAGCACTATCATAAAATAGTTGCTCGCCCCACCATGCGCGGTGACCGTCCGATATTGGAAAGTGCCTATGCTCGTTTGCGGGGTCTCCCTATTTCCCAAGCCCTGATCGTGGGA
The DNA here is from genome assembly GCA_963806685.1 of uncultured delta proteobacterium. Taxonomy (GTDB): domain Bacteria; phylum Desulfobacterota; class Desulfuromonadia; order Desulfuromonadales; family DDH964; genus DDH964. The sequence continues at coordinate 233,848 of CAWDZB010000012.1, read as the reverse complement.
CGGCGCTTGCTTGACAGGGGTGAAACGAGTGGTATCCATTTAACGGCTGGAAGAAAGGGTTTTTTATTGTCTGATGATCCGCAAAGAGGGGGTCTAGGCAAGGAGGTTGAACCCGTAGCAAAAAGGGCCGCTCCTTTGGGAAAGCTGGAATACTGCGGCCCTTGAACCGGTGATGGCCGAGCTGCCGATGGATTAACTCCTTCGCCAGACTCGGTTTTTCATTTCGTCGGCAGGCAAGGTGGTTTGCAGGGGCATGTCGAAAGGACTAGCCTACTACTTGAGGTCTCGAGAGGAGGAAGATGTTGCGGGAACAGTTCGGCCAGAGGGCTAGTGATCTGTTTCTGACGGCTATTGCCTTTGGGGGCGCTTTTGCTTTGAGGCTTGCCTTGTCAAATTTCACCTACCCACCGGGAACGAATTTCCATTTTCCCTTCCTGCTGCTGCTAACCATGGTCTGCTGCGGACTTTCCTACCATTATGTTGGAATCTATGAATTCCATGGCCGATTTGTCTCCTTTGAAAAGATCTTTTTTCGTGTCGCAAAAAGCATTTTCTTGGGAGCGGCAGGTGTCATTTTACTCCTGTACCTGGTGAACCAGACTGCAGGTAGCCATCTGCTGATGCTGCTCTTTCTCGGGCTTGACCTCCTGCTGCTGACCGCCTACCGGGCGGATATTCATCTCCGAAGAAAGCATGGTCTGAACCGCAGGGAGATCCTGGTGATCGGAAGCCGCGAACGGGCGAAAGAGCTGATCGGTTATGTGACCGCCAATAAAAACCTGGGCTATCATCTCATCGGCTGTCTGGAGATTTCGCCTGATCTGCTCGGTACAGAAGTCGCCGAAGGCGTTACTGTCATCGGCCTCATGGAAGACTTTCGCAGTATTTTACTTGAGCGGGCGGTGGACGAAGTCGTATTTGCCCTCCCCCTGGCGAAGGTCGAAAAGGTTCTCGACTTCATCAGCTTTGCCGAGGAGCAGGGAGTGAATGTCCGAATATTGCCTGATTGGCAGATCCCCGTGTTGATGTACCAGCCCAAGGTCGCTTCGGTCTTCATCGACCAGTTTGTTGGCCTGCCAACCCTGGTCGTTTCCTCCGTGCCCCACCAGGACTTGGCGCTTCTGGTCAAGTATCTGCTCGACTATTGTCTGGCGGCCATCGGGCTGCTCGCATTGCTGCCCCTTTTTGCCGTCCTTGCCGTGCTGATTAGGCTGACCAGCGCGGGCCCCATTTTCTTCCGCCAGGAGCGGGTGGGGCTAAATGGTCGAAAATTTATGCTCTACAAGTTCCGCACCATGGTTTCCAATGCCGAAAAACTGAAGGCAAGTCTGTTGGGGGCAAACGAAGTAGATGGGCCCGCCTTCAAGATCGAAAAGGATCCACGCGTAACTAAAATAGGGGGATTTCTGCGGAAAACCAGCCTCGACGAATTGCCGCAATTGATCAATGTGCTGCGGGGAGAGATGAGCCTTGTGGGCCCCAGGCCGCCTCTGGCCGAAGAGGTGGCGAAATATAGTCATTGGCAGCGCCGCCGGCTCTCCATGAAGCCTGGAATCACTTGCATTTGGCAGGTAAATGGCCGGAATGAGGTATGCTTTGACGAGTGGATGCGCATGGACCTGGAATACATCGACAAATGGTCTCTGCTCCTCGATTTCAAGCTTTTGCTGCAGACGATTCCTGCGGTCCTCCTCGGGACAGGGAAATGATCACATGCCTCAGCGAAATAACAGTGAAAATCAGTGCGCCTAAGGTTGTCCGGATCAGTTGGGGGAAGCTAGTGAACGGTCGACGGTTTGTTATACTCCAAGCATAGGCGGGCCGGGACCGTGAGAGGATGTTCTAGCCGGTATAAATTGACTTTCCAAGGAGGAGTGGATTATGAGATGGAAATTGCTGCCAATCGTCGCTGGAGGGTTGCTTCTACTGCCCCTGCTTTCCTGGGGGGCCGATTTGTCGACCACGGAAAAAACCGAGTCCGGAATTTTCCAGCCGGTTCCCGAGGGGCAGGAAGGGGAGGCTCTGTTTACCAAGTCAAAGGAGACAGGAGGGAACGTCTTCGGCGGCCGGCATGGCTACGTTCATCCCTTCTTGTCCGTTGGCGGCTATTATACCTCCAACCTCTTCAACACCGACTCCAACGAAAAGAGTGATACGGTTCTGACCGTTTCTCCCGGTATCTGGCTGGCGCTTCCGGCGGTCCGGCAACAGCTTCTCCGGGTCGAGACCCTGAACACCGCGCCCGGGGGACTGGCGGTCAGCCGTTTCAGGACCGTATCGGATCGGCGTTTCCAGGGGTATGCCCTGTACCGCGGTGATTTCGAAAGGCACAACAAATATTCGGACGCCGATACCAACGACCAGCGAGGCGAAGCGCTCATCCAGTACAACGCCAGCAGCGGGTTTTCACTGGAGGTGGCCGACGTCTACCTGAAAAATCACGACGCTTATTCCACCGGTGATGCTGGGGCAGGACAATTGGACAAGTTCAAATCGAACTGGCTCAACCCCTCGATTAGTTATCAGTTAGGCCCGAAAACGCGCCTGCGGCTGGACTATACCCTGTACGTTCTGAATTACGACGCGGCGCGCAGAAGTTACCGCGATCGGAAGGACCAGGTCTGGTCGGGTTATGTGTTTTACCGGTTTGGTGCAAAGACTTCGGCTTTTGTGAACTATGAATTTATCAACGTGAATTACGATACGGACCAATCGTTGGATAACCATCAGAATCTCCTCTTTGCCGGTTTGCAGTGGAAGGCCACGGACAAGACTCGCGGTCGTTTCAAGCTGGGCTACGGGAAGGTGAAGTTCAAACCGACCAGTGAAACCAAGAACTTTTTCGCCGTCGAACTCCAGCAGAATTATCAGCTTACCGCCAAGACGTCGGTTTCTCTATTGGCGACGCGCAGGGTTAGTCAATCGGATACCCAGGGCGTTCGGGGTGTTCTCACGAACCGGATCAGGCTGGGATACAACCAGAACATTACCGCTAAACTGACGGGCAGAGCAGTCGCCTATTATTATCATGACAAATACGATGGCACGATCACGGTCGGCACCCAGACGGCCGAACGTACGGATAAATTTTACGGAGGCGAACTTGCCTTGGGAGTTGCCCCGAGAAGATGGTTGAACATGAGTGCCGGCTATGACTACCGTCAACGTGATTCCAATTTCAATTATCGTGACTACCAGAGTCATACGGTATTCCTGAATGTTACCGCAGCCCTCTAGGTTATTTGAAACGGGGGAGAGATGCCCTTCATTACCGCAATACGAAAGACACAAGCCATGAAAGCTCGGTGGTTTTTTCTTGTCGTCCTGTTGTTGTTGATCGGGGCGGGACCGACGCGGGCGGATGATTCGGATTATTCGGTGGGCGACGGAGACGTCCTGAAGGTGACAGTGTACGGTCATCCAGATATGGACACGACCCTCCGGGTCAGTGGCGGCGGTACGATCATTCTGCCGCTAATCGGTCCGTTGCAGGTCGACGGGCTGACCGTCGACCAGGTGGCCGGAAAAATCTCAAAAGCCCTCTCCGATGGCTACATAGTGAATCCTCAGGTGTCGGTCTTCATTCAGGAGTTTCGCAGCAAAAAGGTGACCATCATTGGCCAGGTAAAAAACCCCGGACTGTATGAACTGAGTGGGCCAATCACCCTCCTTGAGTTGATTTCCAAGGCTGGCGGCCTGACTCAGGATTATGGAACCAATGTAACCATCCATCGGAAAAATGCGTCCGACGTGGCCGATACAAAAGTTATCACCATTGACTTGAAGGACTTGCTGGAAAATGGGGCGTCAGCCCTCGATGTGCCGATCATGGACCAGGACAGCGTGGTTGTCGCCAAGGCCAAAGTATTTTACGTCACCGGCGAAGTAAAAAAGCCGGATGCCTATAAGTTCGAGGAGGGGACCACGGTCATCAAGGCGATTACCCTCGCCGGAGGTTTTACGAATATTGCAGCAGCGGGAAAGGTCAAGGTTTACCGCAAGGTCAATGGAAAAGAACAGGTGGCCGAAAAGGTTGATATGGACATGCCGATTTTGCCTGAAGATGTAATCGTAGTCCCGGAGAGCTTTTTCTAATAAACAATCTAAAGAGAACCGGGTGGCGCCATGCCGATTGACACGGAAGGTCTTCATCTTCTGGATTATTTGAAGGTTGTCCGAAAACACAGAAGAACGATAGTGGGTTTTTTTGTCTTTACGTTCTTGCTGGTAATGGTGGTAACTTTTTCACTTACCCCACAATATCAAGGTACGACACAGGTTATCATTGAAAAGGCTGATCCGAATGCCTTGGCGTCAAATTATCGTTCAGAGGGGTACAATCCAGAGTTCTATGAAACCCAGTTTCAGTTGATCCAAAGCCATGCAGTGGCTCTCAGGGTCGTGAAAATGCTGTCCCTTGAAGATAACTACGATACTTATCTGGGCAGCTATGAACATCCCTCTATTTTCAAATTAGTGTTTCAAGGAGTGAAAAAGGTAGCGGCAAAGGTCAAGGCTCTCATGGGACTGCCCAAGGCCGAAGGCCCGCAGGGAGAGTTTGCGAATCTGAAATGGACCAAGGCAGACCTGATTGCTGAAAAGATCAGAGCGGGGATAGACGTCGAACCCATTCCGAACAGTCGGATTGTCGCTATCAACTACCTTTCGCCCAACCCAGAATTTGCTGCACTGGTGGCCAATACTATTGCCAAGGCCTACCTGGAAGAAACCCTCGATATAAAAATGGAGGCCATTCGCCGTACCTTGGGCTGGATGACCCAGAAGGCCGAAGAGGAACGGGTCAAACTGGATGCGTCGGAAAAGAAAATACAGGATTACAGCCGGGCCAATAATCTAATAACCCTGGAGAATCGCGTCGCTGTGCTTCCCGCGCAGCTGTCCGAGGTTGGCACGGAACTGGTTCGGGCGCAAACCAAAAGAGAAGAAGCGGAAGCTCTTTACAACAAGGTCAAGAATATCGGCAGGAATTCTGGGGTGGCTGAGACGATTCCCGCCATCGCTTCCGACCCGGCGCTACGCACCCTGCAGACTCAGATTCTCGATGCCGAACAAAACATCATGCAGCTTTCCGGAAAGTACGGGGAGAAACATCCGGTTATGATCAAGGCCCTCGGCGATCTCAGGGTGCTGAGGCAGAAAAAGGCTCAAGAGATAGCCCGCAGTATCCAGTCGATCAAAAATGAATATGAACTCGCCAAGTCGGCCGAAAATTCCCTGCGTGCCCAAATGCAAAAGAGTAAATCCGAGGCGCAAAGGACCAACGAAAATTTCATTCAGTACCAGGCCCTGAACAGGGAAAAGGAAACCAACCAGCAGCTTTACGATGCCCTTCTGGCAAAGATCAAGGAACAGAGTGTCACCGGAGAAAACCAGCCCGTGGTCAACTTCTGGGTCGTTGAGAAAGCCAGCATCCCGAATAGCCCTGCCAAACCGCGGAAGGGGCTCAACGCCCTGCTGGGGCTCGCCGTGGGCTTGTTCGGCGGCGTCGGCCTGGCGTTTCTCACCGAATATTTGGACAACACCGTCAAGGACCCGGAGGAGGCAGAAATCGCCCTCGGCGCTCCGGTGCTGGGAACGGTTGGGCTCAACGCCGATAGCAAGCTCCCCGGAGAAACGGTGCTGAAGGAGCCACGCTCTGTATTCGCAGAGAGCTACAAGGCCTTGCGGACGGCGCTTTTGCTATCTTCCGTTGGTGGCCCGCCGAAGAAGGTTCTCATCACGAGTTCCGTCAGCGAAGAGGGCAAGACGACTACCGCCGTGAATCTGGCGCTGGTTCTGGCGCAGTCGGAGAAACGGGTGCTTATAATCGACGCCGACCTGCGCAAGCCCCGTCTCCACAAGGCCTTCAATCTGCGCAACAACCACGGGCTGAGCACCTATCTGGCAGGGCGAAATTCGGGCGAAGAGCTGCTCGGGCACGGGCCGCTGCCAAACCTAGCGGTCATCACCTCGGGGCCGATCCCGCCTAATCCTTCTGAACTGCTCTCCTCGGAGCGGATGAAGGCGCTGCTCGATACCTTGGGCGGGCAGTTCGACATTATCATCTGTGACTCGCCCCCCATCTTGTCGGTGACCGATTCAAGATTGTTGAGCCGGTTGTTCGATGGCACGATCCTGGTGACCAGGGGCGCTCAGACGACCTATGAGATGGCCCGCAGGGCACTGAAACTATTGCGCGGAGTCAATGCCCATGTGCTTGGCATAGTGATCAATGCCCTTGATCTGAAGAAGCACGATTACTATTACCACCAGTACTACGCCGCCTATCAGGAGGAGGAGAAGACGGCGGTGGTGAACGAGCGACTGGAAAGAATAGTGGGTGGCAAGGGATAAGGACATCAAGGGAGCATCGACGCTCCGATGCTGGGACCTCGTAACGAATTCCACGGCAGGCAACCGCCATGATTGATCTCCATTGCCATATCCTGCCAGGGATCGATGATGATGGCCCCTCGCGCCTGGAAGCTGTTCTGGAGATGGCGCGGATTGCTGCTGATGATGGGATCCGCCAGATCGTGGCGACCCCTCACCTCAAGGAAACCATACATCCTCCCGAACGCATCCGCGGCCTGGTTTCCAGTTTCAACGACGCATTGCGTGCCAATGCCATTCAGTTGGAGGTTTTCGCAGGAGCCGAAGTCGGCTCTATGCTGAATGCTTCGCTTCTTCCGGATTACACCCTTAATGGTTCCAATTACATTCTGCTCGAATTCCCGCACAGCCACCTGCCGCAAAATGCGGCTGAGATCGTATTCAACGCGGTCCTCGCCGGGTTGGTGCCGATCGTTCCTCATCCGGAACGCAATCCATCGGTGGTTCGCAGGCCGGATCTGCTCTTCAATCTGGTCGGAGCAGGAGCATTGATTCAGGTAACTGCCGGCAGCCTGGTTGGTGATTTCGGTCCTGAAGCCAAAATGTGTGGTCAATACCTGTTGGAGAATGACCTGGTTCATTTCCTGGCGACGGATGCCCATTCTCCGGGGTGGCGGCGTCCCGTTCTTACCTTGGGAGTCAAGGCCGCCGCAAGGATCGTCGGCGAGGCTGCTGCCCGTCGACTGGTGACCGACAACCCCGCCTCCGTGCTCGCAGGTATTCCAGTCCATGGCTGAGGTTGGCTACTACCTTCTGTTGGTTGTCCTGGCTCTCGCAGCCATGACCGGCGTAGCGGAAGGTTCCGCGCAATGGTCCATAGCCGTGGTCGAGGGACTATGTCTTCTGCTGGCCATGCTCCAGTTGCGAAGCCTTCGGCGCCGCAAGTCCCCCTTTCATCCGGTTCCGGGTTTGCTCCCGCTGGTGCTGCTCGCCTGCTACCTGGCCATGCAGGCTATTCCGCTGCCCCCCTCTTTTCTCAAGCTGATTTCGTCGAAAACCTGGGAACTCTATGCCGGGACGATCTGGATCGTTCGCCCGGGTATCTGGATGCCACTTTCGGTGGTCCCCAAGCTGACGCTGGTCTATTTTTTCAGACTTGTCTCCTGCGCAGCCCTTTACCTGGCAACCGTACAGCTTTTTGCCGAAAAAGAACGGCTCAAGAGGATTATTCCTGCACTGGCCCTGTTTGTCGGCCCTTTTTCCATTGCCCTCTGCATCCTGTTTTTTGTGCCAGAAGGTCGGATCTGGGGGATCCTCGGGAAGTGGCCAGGGTATCTCAAGGACCATTATGCCGTCTTGATGGCGATGGTGTTTCCGGTGCTGCTGGCCCAGTATCTGGCCACCCGGCCACACGTCAGCTATGCCTCTTTTCGCGAGAAAACCGCCAAGTTCATGCGCCACCCCGGGAATTATCCCCATCTTCTTATCGCTGCAGTTGCTCTATGCGTGGCCGTTTCCATCATCTCAAGCCTCTCCATGGGGGGGATTCTGAGCACCCTGGGAGCCGTGCTGGTTTTTTTCTTGCTATTGCTAACGCGCAACCGCGGCCGGAAGAAAGAAGTTTGGGGGACCGCGTTCCTGGTAGGGTTGTTGTTCATGGTCGGTCTTGCAGCCCTGGTGGCCAATGGGCGGGCGGGGGCGAGAATGACCACCAGTTGGGTTCAGAGTGCCGAAGAACGGATGATGGTCTGGAGAAACAGTGAAGGGATTGTCCGGGATTTTCCTTTTTTCGGCACCGGCGCCGGAACTTTCGCGGATATTTTCCCCCGTTACGCAACGGTCACCGGGGAAGCTGCAGTCCCTGAACATGCCTTTAACGACTATCTCGAATATGCGGTCGAAGGAGGGATGTTAGGGGTCTTGCTGGGTGGCTGGTTTCTGCTTTCCGTGCTGCGGTATTCCTATCCGGCATGGCGCCAGCGGCATAGCCGCTCCCCGGTTTACCTTTACCTCGGGAGTCTTTGCGGCCTTGTGGCCATCCTCCTGCAGAGTTGGGCCGACTACACCCTCCATGTCGAGGCCGTCTGCTTCTATTTCTTTTTTCTCACCGGGCTGGCGGTAGCTGCTGGCACCACCAGTTCCAGGGCTGAGGGGGGCGAACCGGTTGGCAAAGCTTTACGACTAATCCCTTGGTGGCCGGTTCCTTTGCTCGGTTTGCTGTTCATTTTCAACCTGGCCTTCAATGTTGGCGCCTTGGCCGGAAAGATCAGATTTTTCACCATCACTGGTACTGACCGGGAGCAGTCCCAAAGTTGGGAGGGTCGACAGGCAATGTTGGGAGTGGCCAGGCAGGCCTCCCGCCTGGATCCCCTTGAGCCCCGTTACCGCTTTGCCTTGGCCGACATCGGTTTGGGGTTGGGAGAGGCGGCGATGGCCGTAAACCAGTTGGGCACCGCTTTGCGCTTGGCCCCCCTGGATGCCGAATACCTGCAAAGGCTGGGATTGGTATTTGACAATCTCGGCGAAAAGCAAAAGGCGGAACAATTGCTCGAGGCCGGGGTTGAAAACGATGAGGCCAACCCCGAGCGGCATAAGACGTTTGCCTACTGGCTTCTGTCCAAAGGAAAAACGGAAAAAGCTCTGGAGCAAATTCGTCAGGCCATTTTGGGCGAGCCGCAAAAAACCTGGGATTATTTGACCTTGATGAAGTCCCAGGGGCTGAGTGACGAGGATATGCGCCAGAATCTTCCGGAGCGCCCGATCCCCCTGCTCATCTACGGCGACTATTTGCTGGCGGCCGGCAAGGAAAAGGTGGCGGAGGAGAATTATCGGGCCGCAGTCGTTTTGGCAGGCAAGGAAAACCGTCCGAGTCCGACGGTCTTTCAACGGGTCGGCGAATTCTTTGCCGAGCGCGACCGCTACAATGAAGCGTTGGAGGCCATTCAGTCCGGCATTGCGATCTATCCTGACAACGCTGAATTCAGGTTCGCCGCTGCAAACTTTTATGAAAAGCTCGGGATCTCTTATCGGGCCATTGAGGAGTACCGCAGTGGGCTGGCACTCGATCCGAAAAACGACGAGGCACGGGCAAAGTTGAAAGGACTAGAGGATAGCCAGCAATAAGCTGCGATTCCTGGTGAAGGAGCCTGCGGGTGGAGAGCCAATGGCTACCCGTTGAGGGCGGAATTTTGGGTGCACCTGGCCCGTAAAAACTTGCTTGACTTCGCTGGCAACTGATTGTATAAACACATTTCGTCTCGACACTGAATGGTTTTCGGAGGAAGAAACCTCCGGTCTAGCTGCCGATTACAAGGCGCAGGATCCAGGAAATCAGGAAGCCAGGGACGACAATGTTCCCCGGTAGCTCAGTCGGTAGAGCAGGTGGCTGTTAACCACCCTGTCGCTGGTTCGAATCCGGCCCGGGGAGCCAGACATCAAAAGGCCGTTTCCGCAAGGAAACGGCCTTTTTGCCTTTGTCTCCTTTCCCCCCTTGAGGGCACCTCTGGATCCTTCCTAATTCTCACCTAAGTTTCTTCTGTTAGGGTCTGGACCATGCGGCAAGACTGCAGTCAACCCTGAACCGGAGGAATCCCCCATGAAACGAACTCTCAAAACAATCGTCATCCTGACCGCCCTTGCAATCGCCGGTCCCCTGGCGGCCCAGGCCGCCGAGCCTGGCGGGAACGACGCACTGGTCACCAGTCACTCCAGGGTATCGCTCTCCCAGGCGGTTCAGGCGGCGGAACAGCAGGTTCCCGGACAGGGCGTCCGGGCCGAACTGGAGTCCAGCCGGAAGGGTTGGGTCTACGATGTTGAGGTCGTCAAAAACAGCGCCGTCTATGACGTGGCGGTCGATGCCGCCACCGGCACCGTCGTAGCTGCGGCCGCCGACAAGACCGACGCGGACGACGGCCACGACCAGAAGGACTAGTCCGAAGCCGCGTCCGGCAGCCGGGGGAATCTGGCTTCCCGGCGACCGGAGGGGATGAAACCAATGAAACGCAGGCAGTATTTTATCGGTCGGGGGCGTTGGCGCCCCGGCCGGCAACAAGGAGAAGAATCGGATGGAAACCATCCTGGATGAGAGTCTCAGCAAGGTCCCGGCGGTGACGCTGGTGTTCTGGATCATCAAGATTGCCGCCACCACCCTGGGCGAAACCGGCGGCGACGCGGTCTCCATGTCGATGAACCTGGGCTACCTGGTCGGGACCGCCATCTTCGCGGTCCTGTTCGCCGTCGCGGTCAGCGCCCAGGTCTCGGCCCGCCGCTATCACCCCCTTTTGTACTGGACGACGATAATCGCTACCACCACGGTCGGTACTACCCTGGCCGATTTTGCCGACCGCTCCCTCGGCATCGGTTATGCTGGTGGTTCATCGCTGCTGCTGGCGCTGCTGGCTGCTTCCCTGTTCCTCTGGTACCGGAGCATGGGGACCGTCGCCGTCGACACGGTGCGCACCAAAAAGGCCGAGGTTTTTTACTGGGTGACGATCATGTTTTCCCAGACCCTGGGCACCGCCCTCGGCGACTGGACGGCGGACACCGCCGGCTTCGGCTACGCCCATAGCGCCGTGGTCTTCGGTACCCTGTTGGCCGTTCTCGCCGCCGCCCACTACTGGAGCCGTATCTCCAAGACGACCCTATTCTGGCTGGCCTTTATCCTTACCCGGCCCCTCGGCGCGGTGGTCGGCGACCTGCTCGACAAGCCGCTCAACTCCGGCGGCCTTGACCTGAGCCGCTACTCGGCCTCCGCGGTACTGCTTGGCTTTATCCTGATTAGCCTGTACAGTTTTCCCCAGCGGGCGGCCGAGAAGAGCCACTGACGACGGGGGCCGGTTGGTCCGCCCGAAGCTGTTGACAGGGAAGGACGATGCGAATCCTGCTGGTCGAAGATGACCGGATGATCGCCGCGGCGGTGATGCAGGCGCTGAAGGACGCCGCCTATGCCGTGGACTGGGTCGGCGACGGTGTCACCGCCGCCGCGGCCCTAGAGACCGGCGAGTACCAGTTGGTGATCCTCGATTTGGGCCTTCCGGGCCGCGACGGCCTGGAGGTGCTGGAGCGGATGCGCCTGGCCGGCGACCGCACTGCGGTGCTAATCGTCACCGCCCGCGATGGGTTGGAGGATCGGATTCGCGGTCTGGATTTGGGGGCCGACGATTACCTGGTCAAGCCCTTCGCGGTGGGGGAGCTGCTGGCACGGATGCGGGCGGTGATCCGCCGCCAGGCCGGCAATCCCGCGCCGCTCTTGAGCAACGGCACCCTGACCCTCGACCCGGCGACCCGCGAAGCCGCCTGTGGCGAGCGCCGCTGCCTGCTCACCGCTCGTGAGTTCGCCCTGCTGCAGGCGCTGCTGTTGCGGCCCGGGGCGATCCTCTCTCGCGAGGAGCTGGAGACCCGGATCTACGGCTGGAACGAGGAGGTCGAGAGCAACGCCGTTGATTTTTTGATTCATGCGGTGCGCAAAAAGCTCGGCAGCGAAATCATCCGCAACGTACGGGGGCTGGGATGGATGGTGGATCGCACCTCATGAATCCTTCACTACGGCGCCGGCTCTCCCTCTGGCTGGCGGCTGTCACCATCGTCAGCGGCCTGGCCGCCGGGGCCTGCTCCTTCTACCTGGCTTTTCGCGAGGCCCAGGAGCTGCAGGACGACCAGCTGCTCCAGGTGGCCCTGCTGGTGGAGCGCTCTGGGAAGGCGCCGGTCGAATGGGTGATCCCGGCCGGGACGGCGACCGACTACGATCCGGAAGGACGGATCGTAGTCGTCCTGCTCGGAGTTGCCGGGCAGCCAGCGGGGCTCCCCGTCCTGCCCGCCACGCTCCCCGAAGGGTTCCAGACTCTGAAGGGCGGCGGCAGTGCCTGGCGCCTCTTCGTCCACACCCTGCCTTCGGGCCAGCGGCTGGCCGTGGGGCAGCTGACCACGGTGCGCAACGAGGTCGCCCGCACCAGCGCCCTTCTCACCCTGGTCCCGATCCTGCTGCTGGTCCCGCTGCTCGCGCTGCTGGCGGCCTGGGTAATCCGCCGCGGGCTGCTGCCTGTGACCCGGCTCTCCGGGCAACTGGATGAGCGGGACGACACCAACCTGCAGCAGATCTCGGACGCCGGCGTGCCCGCCGAAATCGCCCCCTTCGTCACCTCGATCAACGGCCTGATGCGGCGCCTTGAAGCGGCCCTCGGGCAGCAGCGCCGCTTCATCGCCGATGCTGCCCACGAACTGCGCTCCCCCCTGACCGCCCTGAGCGTACAGGCCGAAAACCTGGAGCACGGCCTTTCTGCACCCGACGCCAGGGCCCGCGTGGCCCAACTCCAGGCCGGCCTGGAGCGCTCCCGCAAGCTGCTGGAGCAGCTCCTGAGCCTGGCCCGACAGCAGTCCGGCGCGGCGCCGACAGTTGCGATCGCCTTCGACCAGGTGCTGCGCCAGGTCATTGAGGATTCCATGCCCCTGGCGGCAGCCAAGCAGATTGACTTCGGGTGTAAGCGACTGGACCCGGTTTTCTTGCACGCTTCCGTTGAAGATCTGATGGCCCTGACACGCAATGCGATTGACAATGCCCTGCGCTACACCCCGCCAGGCGGAACGGTTGATGTCAGTCTTCACAACGAGAACGACCAGTTGGTATTTCTGGTGGAAGATACGGGGCCCGGGATCCCCGGGGATGAAATGGAACGGCTGTTCGAGCCGTTTTATCGAGTACCCGGAAATGAGGAGACAGGAAGTGGGCTGGGATTGGCAATTATTCGCAGTGTTGCAGATCGATTAGGCGGCACGGCTACCCTTCGAAGCAGGGAAGGCGCTCCCGGCGCACGCTTTTCCTATCGTCAATCAACGCGCAGTTAAGGCCGACTGTTCCCCCGCAGGCCCAGAAAGTTCGAAGGACGTTCAAAGGGGAAGCCAGACATCAAGAGGCCATTTCCGTAAGGAAACGGCCTCTTGCGTTGTTCCGGGTACGGTCGGGAATTTGCTCTCCTGCTGGAACAGCCGGGACGGGGGGCTAACCGATTCGGTAGGCAGGGCTAGGGATTGCTGCCTGGAGGCGGCCCTGAAAGGCAGCGGGAGAGATTGTCGGCCAGATGGTGAATGAGCGTGAAGTAGGCCTCCGGACCGGGGGGAAGGTCGGCGCCCAGGGGGTCGAGAACGCTGCTGCGGACCCCGGTGCCGGCGCTCAACAAGGTGGCCAGCTTCGGTTCGAACTGCGGCTCGCTGAAGACGCAGCGTGCCTTGGATTGTGCGATCCGGTCTCGGATTTCCGCCAGCCGTCGGGCTCCGGGCGGGCGGTTGGGGCTGACGCTGATCGCCCCGGCAGGATTCAACCCGTAGCGGTGTTCCAGGTAGGGATAGGCGTCGTGAAAGACGATGTAGGGAATGCCCGCCACCGGCTGCAGCTGGTGGCTGAGCTGCTGGTCGAGGAGTTCCAGACGCTGTTCCAGTTGTGCGCCGTTGCGACGATAGTCTTCGGCGTGGGCGGGATCCATTGCCGCCAGTACGGCCACCGTCCCGCTGACGATGGCGCGGGCGTTATGGGGGTCGAGCCAGAGGTGGAGGTTCATTTCCTCGTGGCCATGGCCGGCTCTTTCAGCGGCATGGTGGTGATCCGCCTCCCAGACTCCCCCTTTGCGGGCCGGCAACAATTCCACCATGGGGAGGCTGGATACCGACAGGATCCGGGCCTGGCCGGCCAGTGAGGCCAGCGGCCGGTTGAGGAAGGTTTCGAAATCGGCATCGACTCGGATGACCAGGGTGGCATGGGCCAGCAGCCGGGCATCCGACGGGCGCAGGCTGTAGCTGTGGGGGGAACCGGCGCCGGAGATGAGCAATCCCGGCTCACCGACCCCGGCCATCACTCCGGCCACCAGTGAATGCAGCGGTTTGATGGTGACCACCACCTGTGGCACGGTCCCGGCCGAGGCGGTCCGGGTCGGCAGGATAGACGTCAGGGTGACGAGCAGTAGCAGCAGCGTGCGCAGGGGGTGGAAAATTCGCATTGGGGCGGGTCCCTTTCGAAGAGGCTGTATCGGTTAATTATTATGTTATATTGTTGCAAAATCAAGTCGGAAGGAGAATGCCGGATGTCAAACAACGCCATGGTAGGTAACGGCTTCACCTGCAGCGGGCGGGAGCATTCGAATTGCATCCGCGAGGCCCTGGCGGCGGCCGAGCGGGTGTGTCGCCAGCGGGGCCTGCGGCTTACGCCGCTGCGCCGCCGGGTACTGGAACTGGTCTGGGGGAGCCATCGACCGATCGGCGCCTACCCGTTGCTGGAAAAATTGCGGCTGACGATGGGGCGGGTCGCCCCGCCGACGGTCTATCGGGCCCTCGATTTTCTCCTGGCCCAGGGGCTGGTTCACCGGATCGCCTCGCTGAATGCCTATACCGGCTGCGTGCGTCCCGGCACTCCCCATCCCGGCCAGTTCCTGATCTGCTCCTCCTGCCGGGCGCTGACGGAAATTGATGATCCCCAACTGCACGGAGCGATTGCCGAAAGCGCCCAGGCGGCCGGTTTCGAGGTCCGCCACCCGACTATCGAAGTGCTTGGTCTCTGCCCCGAGTGCCGTGAACAGGAGGGGCCATGAGCGCGCGGGATACCGGCAGCGGCGCCGCGTTGCTGGCGGCGGTCGAGGAGGTCAGGGTGCAGCTTTCCCGGGGAGAAGCCCTCGCCGGCGTCAGCCTGGAGATCCGGCGCGGCGAGATCGTCACCATCATCGGCCCTAACGGCGCCGGCAAGACCACCCTGCTGCGGGTCCTGCTCGGCTTGCTGGCGCCGACCACCGGCCGGGTGGTGCTGGCGCCGGGGGTTCGCATCGGCTACATGCCCCAGCGTATCCAGATCGATACGGTGCTGCCGCTGAGCGTAAGACGCTTTCTGACCCTGACCGGCCGGCGCAGCGATGCCGAGCTGCGCCGGGTCCTTGCCGAGGTCGGCGCCCTGGCGGTCATCGACAGCCCGGTCCAGGGGCTCTCCGGCGGCGAAATGCAGCGCGTGCTGCTGGCGAAGGCGCTGCTGCGTAATCCCGACCTGCTGGTGCTCGATGAACCGGTCCAGGGGGTGGACGTGCAGGGGCAGGTGGAGCTGTTCGGCCTGATTGGTCGGCTGCGTCAGGAGCGCGGCTGCGCGGTGCTGATGGTTTCCCACGACCTGCACCTGGTGATGGCCGCGACCGACCGGGTGGTGTGCCTCAATCGCCACGTCTGCTGCACCGGCACCCCCGAGTCGGTGCAGGGCAGCCAGGCCTTCGCGGAGCTCTTCAGCCCCCAGACGGTCGCCAACCTGGCGGTCTATGCCCATCAGCACGATCATCGCCACGACCCGGTGAGTGGAAAGGAGACCGATCGTGGATGACTTTCTGCTTCGTGCCTTGCTCGGGGGCATCGGTGTCGCCCTTGTCGCCGGCCCTTTCGGTTCCTTCGTGGTCTGGCGGCGGCTTGCCTATTTCGGCGATACCCTCTCCCACTCGGCGCTGCTCGGGGTGGTTCTCGGCTTTCTTTTCCACGTCAACCTGACCCTGGGGGTGATCGTCGTCTGCCAGCTGCTGGCCCTGCTGCTCTTTCTCATGCAACGCCAACGGCACATCGCCGGCGACACCCTGCTCGGCATCCTGTCCCACGGCTCACTGGCGCTGGGCCTGGTGCTGCTGGCCCTGGTGGAGACCCTGCGCATCGACCTGCTCTCCTACCTGTTCGGCGATATTCTCGCCATCGGTCCTTACGACCTGCTCTGGATCTTCGGCGGCGGCACCCTCGCCCTGGCGATTCTGGCCTGGCTCTGGCGACCGCTGCTGGCGATGACCGTGCACGAGGATTTGGCGCGGGTCGAGGGGGTGCCGGTTACCCTCATCAACTGGGCGTTCCTGGCCGTGTTGGCCCTCGCCGTTGCGCTGCTGATGAAGGTGGTGGGGCTGTTGCTGGTCACCGCGCTGCTGATCATCCCGGCCGCCACGGCCCGGCGCTTCGTGGCCACTCCCGAGGCGATGGCTCTGGTGGCGGCCCTCTGCGGCTGCCTGGCGGTGGCCGGAGGACTCGGCGCCTCCTACCGCTGGGACACGCCGGCCGGTCCGTCCATCGTGGTGGCCGCGGCGCTGCTCTTTACCGTCAGCCAGCTGGCGCCGCGCCGCGGCGCGTGAAGCTGGGGTTTGGCTCGAACGACAGGGAATTTGAACGAAGGGAAGGGCGGGTTCCCCCTTGGGGAAGGCGCCGAGCACGTCCGGTCGACCTCGTAGAAGCGATCCTCGGATTACTTGCCGGGCAGCCGCATGCCGGGATCGATGGCCGTGGGAAGGTCTGCGTGGTCAACCGGAGATCGGCAGCACGCTTTTGATAAATATCCTACCCCGCCAGGAGCAGCACCCCGCAAGAGTCGCGGGGCAGGTCAATGCAGGTTTTGCAGCCAGGAACGCAGGCCCTGCATGATCATCTCGATTGAGAAGGTTCCCACCACCAGGGCCGTGACCCGGCCCATGATCTCGATGTAGCGTTCTACCAACCCTTCATTGCGCGGCCGGACGTAGTCGTGCACCCATTTCAGACCGATCACCACCAGTACCGACAGACCGACAGCGAGCAGGATCGCCAGGCTGGCCATCCCTCCGCTCAGGCTGTTGCCGGCAAGGATGCTGGCACTGATCGTCGCCGGGCCGATCATGATCGGCATGGCTATCGCGCCTGCAATATGCTCGGGCTGGCCTCGAATCCCCTTCATGGCCTCGGTGCCGTTGAAGACAAAGCGGACGCCTATAATCAGAAACACGATCCCCCCGAAGATCTGGAAGGATTCGAAACGCGCCTGCAGCAGGCGGGAGAAAATCACGTCGCCGAGCAGAGCGAAGACGATGAAGATTGCGCTGCTGATCAACCCGGCACGGACCAGGACGCGGGAAAAAGTGCGCATCTCAAGGTCCTGCACCAGGTCAATGAGGTAGATGATCATCAAAAAGGGGTTGAGCAACATCAACAACAGGGTAAAGGATTTGGTGAAGATGGGAAAAATTGACAAAGCAGGCGTTCCTTTCCGGGTGGAGTTTTGCTTATCTTAACAGACACGCGCGGGGCCGCCAAGAAATGGTACGCGCTTGCCAAACCGGCAATTTCGGCTAGACATGAGGCAATGGTTAACCCTTTTCCGGAGGATGTCATGACCCAGCGCAGCCCCTACAGCTTCGGTCGGGAAGTAGCCCTGCCCTACGCAGAAACCGTCAGCCGAGTCCGCACCGCCCTGCAACAGCAGGGCTTCGGCATCCTGTCCGAAATCGATGTCCACGAGAAGTTGGTCGAGAAGCTTGGTGTCGAATTCCGCCCCTACCTGATTCTCGGCGCCTGCAATCCCCGCCTGGCCCACCAGGCCCTCACCGCCGAACCGGAACTGGGTACCCTGCTCCCCTGCAACGTGGTGGTCTATGCCGGGGAGGGGGGAACCTCGGTCGTCACGGTCATGGATCCGATCGCCATCCTCGGACTGGTCGACAATCCGGCCATCCGCTCCCTGGCCGACCAGGTGCGGGGCCTGCTCGAAACGGCCTTGGAGTCCCTCTGATATCCCCTTCCCCTTTTCATCCCACGGGACGGTCTTCGCTCCGGGGGATGGTACTTTCTGCGCCATCTGCCGAATAATTAGAAACAGCCAAAATTTTTTCTTGACAAGGGGCGGCTGGTCGTCTAAAAAAGACAAAAATTACCTCAAAGGTCATCAATTATGTTTGGACTGACCCGCAAGGGTGAATACGCGATCCGCGGCATGATCTTCCTGGCTCGCCAGCCGGCCGGGGGCATGGTGCTGATGCCGGCGATCGCTGCCGCCGCAGAAGCCCCGGCGAGTTTCCTGGCGAAGATCTTTCAGACGTTTGCCAAGAGCGGCCTGGTGATATCGGCTCGCGGCAGCGGCGGCGGGTTTACCCTGGCCAGGCCCGCCGCTGAAATCACCCTGCGCCAGGTGGTGGAGGCGGCCGAGGGACCGATCCTGCCCAACCGCTGCCTGGCCGGCGCCGGCAGCTGTACCCATGGCGACCGCTGCAAGGTGCATGGGGTCTGGCGCCAGGTGCAGCAGCAGGTCGTGACCCTCCTCGACCAGGTGACCTTGGCGGAAATCGCCGCCTGAACCGGAGGGAGGCCACGCGATGTTCCAGCGGCTCACGCTGATACTCGATTTCTACCGCCAGGGTTTTCGCTCCATGCGTCTCGGCCGGACGTTGTGGACGGTCATCCTGATCAAGCTGGTGGTTCTATACACCTTGGCCAGGGTGTTGCTGCCCGACCACCTGCAGGAGCGTTTCTCCACCGACCGGGAGCGGGCGACCTACGTCCTCGGTCAGTTGACGGAGCGCTCACCCCATCCCTAACCCCCACCGCTACGGAGGCAAACCGTGCTGGAATCCATCGACCTCACCCAGGTCAACTGGGCGCGCGCCCAGTTCGCGCTCACCGCAATGTTTCACTGGATCTTTGTGCCCCTGACCCTGGGACTCTCCTTCCTGGTCGCCTTTTTCGAAAGCATCTATGTCAAGACCGGTGACGAGGGATGGAAGCGCCTTACCCGCTTCTGGATGGGGCTGTTCGCCATCAACTTCGCCATCGGCGTGGCCACCGGCATCATCATGGAGTTCGAGTTCGGCACCAACTGGTCGAACTACTCGTGGATGGTCGGGGACATCTTCGGCGCGCCGTTGGCCGTGGAGGGGATCTTCGCCTTCTTCATCGAGGCGACCTTCTTCGCGGTAATGTTCTTCGGTTGGGACCGGGTGTCGAAGAAGACCCATCTCTTTGCCACCTGGATGGTGGCGGTCGGCTCCAACCTCTCGGCGCTGTGGATCCTGGTCGCCAACGGCTGGATGCAGATGCCGGTGGGGATGAGCTTCAACCCTGATGCGGCGCGCTTCGAGATGCAGAACTTCTGGGCGGTCCTCTTCTCGCCGGTGGCGATCAGCAAGTTCACTCATACCACAGTCTCCGGCTTCATGCTGGCGTCGATCTTCGTCATCGCCGTCAGTTCCTGGTTCCTGCTCAAGGGGCGCCACCTGCAGCTAGCCAAGCGCAGCATCCTGGTGGCGGCGACCTTCGGCCTGATCGCCGGGCTGTTCGTGGCCTTCACCGGCGACGAGTCCGCCTTTACCAACGCTCATCACCAGCCGATGAAGCTCGCGGCGATGGAGTCCCTCTACGACGGAGGGGTGCCGACCGGCCTGATCCCCTTCGGGATTCTCGACCCCGCCAAGCATCCCGGCGACGGCAAGGATGCTTTCCTGGTCAAGGTCGAGGTGCCGGGGGTCCTCTCGCTGCTCGCCAACCGGACCCTGACCAGCTTCGTGCCGGGGATCGACGACCTGCTCTACGGCAACCCGCAACAGCACATCATGAGCACCGGCGACAAGATTGCCCGCGGCAAACTGGCCATCGCCGGTCTGACCAGCTACAAGGAGGCGAAGCAGACCGGGGATGCGGCGGCGGCCGCCAGCGCCCTGGCGCAGCTGCGCGCCAACCAGGATTATCTCGGCTACGGCTACCTGAAAAGCCCCGAACAGGCAGTGCCGCCGGTGGCGCTGACCTTCTACAGTTTCCGCACCATGATCGCCCTCGGCACCGCGTTGATGCTGATCATGGTGCTGTTCCTTTTCTTCTCCCTGACCGGGCGACTGGCCGAACAGCGCTGGCTGCTGCGCCTCGGGGTGCTCAGCGTTTTCCTCGCTTACCTGGCATCGGAAGCCGGCTGGATCGTCGCCGAGGTCGGCCGCCAGCCTTGGGCCATCCAGGGGCTGTTGCCGGTGACGGTGGCCAACTCCAACCTCAGCAGCGGCACGGTGCAGACCACCTTCTTCGCGTTCCTGATCGTCTTCACCACCCTGCTGATCGCCGAAATCCGCATCATGCTCAAGCAGATTCAAACCGGACCGGAGGGCCTTTGACATGTTCGGACAACTCTCGCTCGCCCAGCTGCAACAGTTCTGGTGGCTGATCGTCTCGGTGGTCGGCTCCCTCTTCCTCTTCCTCACCTTCGTCCAGGGGGGGCAGACCCTCCTCTTCACCGTTCCCGAATCGGACCTGGAAAAGCTGCTGATGGTCAATTCCATCGGCCGCAAGTGGGAGCTGACCTTCACCACCCTGGTGCTCTTCGGCGGTGCGCTGTTCGCGGCCTTCCCGCTCTTCTACGCCACCAGTTTCGGCGGCGCCTACTGGGTCTGGATCCTGATCCTCTTCACCTTCGTCGGCCAGGCGGTCAGCTACGAGTACCGCCGCAAGCCGGGCAACCTGCTCGGCGCCCGGACCTTCGAGTTCTTCCTGTTCGTCAACGGCAGCGTCGGTTTGCTGCTGATCGGTGCGGCCGTCGGCACCTTCTTCACCGGCTCCAACTTCAGCCTCGATGCCTACCACCTGGTCACCTGGCGGCACCCGTTGCGCGGCCTTGAGGCGGCCTTCAATCCCTTCAACGTGGCGCTGGGGCTGTTCCTGGTCTTCCACGCCCGGGTGCTGGGCGCCCTCTACCTCTTGAACAACATCGAGCACGACGGCCTCAACCGGCGCTGCCGCCAGGCGACCCTGGTCAACCTGCTGCTGGCCCTGCCGTTCCTGCTCTTCGTTCTCTTCCGGCTGGTGACCATGGACGGCTACGCCGTCGACCCGGCGACCGGCGTGGTCAGCCTCGAGGCCGGCAAGTACCTGCATAACCTGCTGGCGATGCCAGCGGTTACGGCCCTGCTGGTCGTCGGCCTGCTGCTGGTGGTCTGGGCGGTGGTCGCCAGCCGCTTCCTCGGCAGCCGGCGCGGCATCTGGTTCGGCGGCCTCGGCACGGTGCTGGTCGGTTTGGCCCTCTTCAGCCTCGCCGGCTACCATGACACCGCCTTTTACCCCTCGAAATTCGACCTGCAGAGCAGCCTGACCATCCACAACGCCTCGAGCAGCCACTACACCCTGACGGCGATGAGCTACGTCGCCCTGGCCGTTCCCTTCGTGCTGGCCTACATCGCCTGGTTCTGGCGGCTGATGGATGCCCGGCCGCTGAGCGCCGACCAGTTCGAGGGGGACCAGGCCCACGACCTCTACTGAGCAAGGAGAACGATGATGATGACGACCCTGTTGCTGATTGGCTGGCTGGCGGTGATCGCCGGTTCCTACCAGATCGCCGTCCGGCTGCTGAAGGCTACCGGCCAGCTCTGATCAAGGACTGACGGGCGCTGGCCACCCGCAGCAAAAAGCCCCCGGTGTTGCGGCAACACCGGGGGCTTTGCTTTGCTCTATAAAAGGCTGCGGAATCAGGCCACCTCGACCATCTCGATTTCGAAGGTCAGGTCCTTCCCGGCCAGCGGATGGTTGGCGTCGAGGGTGATCTTGTCCCCTTCCACCGCGGTCACGGTGACCACGAATTTCTGACCATCCTCGCTGCGGCTTTCGAACTGCATGCCGATCTGGGGATCGGCTTCCGGCGGGAACTGGCCGCGCTCCGCCTCGACCACCATCTGCTCGTGGTGGGGGCCGTAGCCCTGGTCAGGGGCGATGGTCACGGTCTTGCTGTCGCCGACCGCCATGCCGACCACCGCCGCATCGAAACCGGGGATCAACTGGCCGGTGCCGAGGGTGAATTCCAGCGGCTCACGCCCCTGGGAGGAGTCGAAAACGGTCCCGTCCTCGAGCTTGCCGGTGTAATGCACCTTGACGGTATCGCCGTTTTTTGCCTGTGCCATTGAGCATCTCCTTTGGTTTTTGGGGTGAAAAAGAGTTTTACCCTAACAGAAGGGCGGTAAGTTAGTAAAGCCCCGCGGGAATTTTTCGGTGGCCGGCGTCGGGGTGTCCGGAAAATTTAAATCAATCGATTGAATTAAATTTTGGCGGTGCGGTAGAGTTAAAAAAAATCGAAAGGATCCGGCATGCAGAAAAAACAGCGCAGCGCCAAGGCCCAGGTGGACGATGCGGCCCGCACCCGGGACCGGCTGCTCGAAGCCGGGCTGGAAGTTTTCGGCGAGCACGGTTTCTCTGCTGCTACGACCCGGATGCTTGCGGAGAAGGCCCGGGTCAACCTGGCGGCGATCCCTTACCACTTCGGCGGAAAGGAGGGTTTGTACCGCTCGGTGGTGGAGCACATCGCCGGTCACGTAAGGCAGGCCCTCTACCCGCTGCTGGAGGAGATCCGCCTGGCCCTGATCGCTGGAGAGCTGCCGGCGCCGGCTGCCGTCCTGCTGCTGGAGCGGCTGCTCGGGGCGCTGGTCGATTTCGTCGTCGGTTCCCCCGAGGCGGTCCGCTTCAGCAGGATCATCCTGCGCGAGCAGATGTCCCCCTCGGCGGCCTATGCCATCGTCTTCGACCGGATCATGCAGCCGCTGCTGGAAGCGCTGGCGGCGCTGGTGGCCCGGGCTCGGGGGATGAAGGAAGCCGATCGCCGGCTGCAGCTGCAGGCTTTTGCCCTGCTCGGCCAGGTGCTGGTCTTCCGCTTCGGCCGGGAGACCGCGGTGCGGGGGATCGGCCTGAGCGGTTACAGCGCCGGAGAAACCAACGAGATTCGTGAGGTCATCCTCGCCCAGACGCGGGCGATGCTACTGGCTCCGGCGATCCGGCCGGAGGCGGAAGAAGGAGAGGCGGGATGAGGAAGAAGCTGCTGATCGTCGCATTGCTGGTCGGGGTGGCCGCGGCGGCCATCGCCATCTGGCTGCTGCGGGGAAAGAACGAACCACAGAGCGGGCTGACCCTCTACGGCAACGTCGACATCCGCAAGGTCGACCTCGGCTTCCGGGTCGGCGGACGGGTGATGGCGCTGACGGTGCAGGAGGGGGACCGGCTCACCGCCGGCCAACTCGTCGCCCGGCTGGAGCAGGCCCCCTATGCAGACGCCCTGCACCTCGCCGAAGCCCGGCAGGCGCAGGCCGCCGCGCAGTTGGCCAAGCTGGAGGCCGGCAACCGTCCCCAGGAAATTGCCCAGGCCAAAGCCCTGGTGGAGGAGCGCGAGGCGAGCGTCGTCAATCTCGAACTCGACTTCCGTCGCAAGCAGAACCTGCTCGCCACGGGAGTCATTCCTCGCCAGGATTTCGATACCGTCACCGCCCGGCTGGCGGAGGCCAGGGCCCGGCTGGAGACCGCCCGGCAGGGGCTGAAGCTGGCCCGCGCCGGCTTCCGCAAGGAGGAGATAGCCGCCGCCCGGGCCGATCTGAAGGCGGCTGAGGCGGCCAGCAGCGCCGCCCGCACCAACCTCGCCGATACCGAGATCCGGGCTCCCGATGAAGGCGTGCTGTTGACCCGGGTGGCCGAGCCCGGCGCCGTCGTCGCCCCCGGGCGGACGGTGGCGACCCTCTCGCTCGACAACCCGGTCTGGGTCCGGGTCTACGTCGACGAACCGGATCTGGGGCGGATCGCTCCGGGGATGGCCGCCAAGATCTTCACCGACACGGCACCCGAACACCCCTACCGGGGGCATGTCGGGTTCATCTCCCCGGAAGCCGAGTTCACCCCCAAGACGGTGCAGACCGAAGAGTTGCGCACCCGCCTGGTCTACCAGGTGCGGGTGATTGCCGACAACCCCGACCACGGCCTGCGCCAAGGGATGCCGGTGACGGTGCACTTGGCCGAAGTGGCGGAACCCGGCGGAGGCTAGGCCATGGTCTCGACCGCGGTCGCCATCCGTCAGCTCGCGTTCGCCTACCTCCCCGGGCAGCCGGCCCTTGCCGGGCTCAGCGCTGAGATTTGCCCGGGGCGGGTGACGGGGCTGGTGGGTCCGGACGGGGCGGGGAAGACCACCCTGATCCGGCTCCTCGCCGGCCTGCTGCTGCCGGGTGGCGGGGAGGTCGAGGTCTTCGGCCACGACACCCGCCGCGCCGCCGGAGAGCTGCCGCTGCTGGTCGGCTACATGCCTCAGCGCTTCGGCCTCTACGAGGATCTGTCGGTGGGGCAGAACCTGCGCCTCTATGCCGACCTGCAGGGGGTGGTGGGAAGCGAGCGGGAGCAGGCCTTCGAGCGGCTGCTGGAATTCACCGCCCTGGCCCCCTTCCAGAAGCGGCTGGCGGGGAAGCTGTCGGGGGGAATGAAGCAGAAACTGGGACTGGCCTGTGCACTGATCCGCAAGCCGCGGCTGTTGCTGCTCGACGAGCCGAGCGTCGGCGTCGACCCGGTGAGTCGCCGCGAGCTGTGGCGCATGGTCGGGGAGCTGGTCGACGGAGAGACGGCGGTTCTCTGGTCGACCGCCTACCTCGACGAGGCGGAGAAGTGCGACGCGGTCCTGCTGCTCAATGCCGGGCAGCTCCTCTATGCCGGTCCGCCCGGGGAGCTGACCGAGCGGGTGGCGGGGCGCTCCTACCAGGTCCAGGGGATCGAAGGCAGCCGTCGCCAGGTTCTGACCCGGGCGCTGCAGCGCCCCGAAGTCCAGGACGGCATCGTCCAGGGGCAGAACGTGCGGCTGGTGCTGCGCACCGACACCGCTCCGCCGCCCCTGGCGGAATTGGGAGCGGGGGAGGGCGCGCGGCTGGTGGCGGTGGCGCCGCGCTTCGAGGACGCCTTCGTCGACATTCTCGGCGGCGGTCCGGGGGGCGAATCAGTCCTCGCCGCCAGTCTGGAGCCAGCACCTGAGAGCCCTGGCCCCACCGTCGAGGGGGAGGGCCTGACCAAGCGCTTCGGCGACTTCACCGCGGTGGCGGATGTCAATTTCGCCATCCGCCGCGGCGAGATCTTCGGCCTGCTGGGACCCAACGGTGCCGGCAAGTCGACCACCTTCAAGATGCTTTGCGGACTGCTGCGGCCCAGCGCAGGGGTGGGGCGGGTGGTCGGTTTCGATTTGCAGCGGGCGCCGGGCAAGGCCCGGGCGCGGCTCGGCTACATGGCGCAGAAGTTCTCCCTCTACGGCGACCTCACTGCGCGCCAGAACCTGCTCTTCTTCTCCGGGGTCTACGGCCTGCGCGGAAAGGAACGCCAGGCGATGGTGACGCAGATGGTCGAAATCTTCGGCCTTAAGCCGCACCTGAACGATGCGGCCGGGGAGCTTCCCCTGGGCTTCAAGCAGCGTCTGGCGCTGGCCTGCGCGGTCATGCACCAGCCACCGGTGCTGTTCCTCGACGAGCCGACCTCCGGGGTCGACCCGCTGACCCGCCGCGAATTCTGGACCCACATCAACGGCCTGGTGGAAAAGGGGGTGACGGTCCTGGTCACCACCCACTTCATGGACGAGGCCGAGTACTGCGACCGCATCGGCCTGGTCTACAAAGGAAGGATCATCGCCAGCGGCTCCCCCGATGATCTCAAACAGCAGGTCAGTTCGGATAATCTTCCCGATCCGACCCTGGAGGATGCCTTCATCGCCCTGCTCGAGCGCTGGGACGCCGACCATAAGGAGGCGGTATGAGCCCCCGGCTGCGGCGCCTCAAGGCCCTGATGGTAAAGGAGTTCGTCCAGATCCTGCGCGACCCCAGCAGCCTGCTGATCGCCTTCGTCCTGCCGCTGATCCTCCTCTTCCTGTTCGGCTTCGGCGTCTCCCTCGACGCCCGCCATGTCCCCCTCGGCGTTGCGGTGGAGGGTACGGGGCAGGGCGCCCAGAGCCTCGCCGCGGCCTTCGCCGCCAGCCCCTACTTTGCCGTGGTGGAGGCCCGCGATGCCCGCCTGCTGCAGCCGCAACTCCTTGCTGGCCGCCTGCGCGGGCTGGTGGTGATCCCGGCCGATTTCGATCGGCGGCTGGAGGGTGGTGCAGCCCCGTCGGTGCAGGTCATCGCCGATGGCAGCGAGACCAACACCGCCAACTACGTGCAGAACTACGCTCAGGGGGTAGTCGCCGCCTGGCAGGTTCGGCAGGGGCTGGAGCGGGGGGGCAAAGGGGGAGGCGGGCCGGAGCTGGTGCCGCGGGTCTGGTTCAACCCGCAGCTGGACAGCCGCGATTCTCTGGTCCCCGGGGCCATAGCGATCATCATGGCGATCATCGGCACCCTTTTGACCGCCCTGGTCGTCGCCCGGGAATGGGAACGCGGCACCATGGAGGCTCTCCTTGCTACCCCGGTGGGGATCCTGGAACTGATCGCCGGCAAGCTGGTCCCCTACCTGATCCTAGGCCTGGCGGCGATGCTCGGCAGCGTGGCAGTCTCGGTCTTCCTCTTCGGGCTCCCCTTCCGTGGTTCGCTGCTGGCGCTGTTGGCCACTTCGACGGCCTTCCTGCTCGCCGCCCTCGGCCAGGGCCTGCTGATCTCGACGGTGGCGAAAAACCAGTTCGTCGCCTCCCAGGTGGCGGTGATCACCGGATTTCTGCCGGCATTTCTCCTCTCCGGCTTCATCTTCGAGATCGCCTCCATGCCATTGCCGATCCGCACCCTGACCCACATCATCGCCGCCCGCTACCTGGTCACCAACCTGCAGACCCTGTTCCTGGCCGGCGACGTCTGGCCGCTTTTGCTCCCCAACATCCTGGTGCTGCTGCTGATCGCGGCGGTTTTCTTCCTGGTCACGGCGAAAAAGACCGTGAAGCGCCTGAGGTAAGTATGCTGGATCGGATTCGCACCCTCATCGTCAAGGAGTTGCTGGCGCTGCTGCGCGACAAGAAGAGCCGCTTCGTCCTCATCGTGCCGCCGCTGGTGCAGCTCTTCGTCTTCTCCTTCGCCGCCACCATGGAGGTAAATAACCAGACCCTGGCCCTGCTCAACCAGGACCACGGCCGCCCGGCGGCGGTGCTGGCGGCCCGCTTTGCCGCCGCCGACACCTTCAGCACGGTCGTGCATCTGCAACGGCCGGAAGAGATCGCGCCCCTCATCGACCGCCAGCAGGCGATTGCGGTGCTGTGGATTCCCCAGGAGTTCTCCGCCAACCTCGCCGCCGGCCGCCCGGCGCAGGTCAGTTTCACGGCCGACGGCCGCAAGACCAACGCTGCACAAATCGTCCAGGGCTACGCCCAGCGCATTGTCAGCCAGTACCGAGCCGAACTCGGTCCCGGTGGCGGCCCGCCAGGCGTAAACCTGGTGGTGCGCAACTGGTTCAACCCCAACCTCGAGTTCCGCTGGTACACGGTGCCGAGCCTGGTCTGCATCCTCACCACCCTGATCGGGGTGCTGGTCACCGCCCTGTCGGTGGCCCGGGAGCGGGAGATGGGGACCTTCGACCAGCTGCTGGTCTCGCCGCTGCATCCGCTGGAGATCCTTGCTGGCAAGGCGCTGCCGGCGCTGTTGGTCGCGGTGGTCGAGGGGAGTTTCATGGTCCTCGCCGCCACCCAGCTGCTGCGGGTCCCCTTCAACGGCTCGCTGCTGCTGCTCTACGCCAGCATGGTCGTCTTTCTGGCCGCGGTCATCGGCATCGGCCTCTTCATCTCCTCCCTTTCCATGACCCAGCAGCAGGCGATCCTCGGCACCTTCGTCTTCATCGTCCCGGCGGTCATCCTCTCCGGCTTTGCCACTCCCATCGAGAACATGCCCGACTGGCTGCAGATGATCACCTACGCCAACCCGCTGCGCTACTTCATGGTGGTGGTCAAGGGGGTCTTTCTCAAGAACGTCAGCGGGGCCGTGGTCTGGAGTCAGTCCTGGCCGATGATGATCATCGCGGTGGTGACGCTGGGGAGCGCGACGTGGCTGTTTCGGAGGCGGATGGAGTGAGGGGGAGGGAAGCCCGAAATGGTCTCGCGCTTTCCGCATCAAGCTCTTTGGATATAGAGCCACAGCGGCAAGGGTGCGATGGCGGCTGCCACGACCATGAGATACCTGGAGAAGGGGATCAGCCGACTCATTCCGACCACCAGGCCGAGGCCTCCGCCACCGCCGAACAGGGCGTTCCCCGGCAGGTTCAACAAGACGGCGATCATTATATAGCGGTGCTTCAGCAGGAACGGGGCGATTTTGGCCGGCGCCTTCTGCTCCAGGAATCGCAACCGGTCGGCGGGCGCCATGGGCTCCAGCTGACGGACCAGCTCGCCGGCCCGGTGCAGGTAGAGCCAGTCGAGAAACCGGCGCACGCGCTCCAAGGGAAAGAGTCTCCCGGCCAGGAAGCTGATGGAGAGGGCAAGCAGGGTACAGGGGTAGATGAGCAGGGCACTCTTGCCGCCGAGCAGCAGCATGATCGCCAGACCGACCTCGATCCCCGGCATGAACGGCGTCGCCATCAGCAGGATGTAGACGCCAACGGCCGCCAGCAATGCCTTGTACAGCATGGCATCATGGCGCGGAAAGATTTGAAAATTGACCAGATGGCCGAGCCAGGTGCCGAGCAGGTTGAGCAGCAGGATGCTGCCCAGCACGATCGCCAGTCGGATCAGGCGCTGCTTCATGGATGGTGTTTCCTGAAGTGGGCGGGCATCGTCCACGTCGCTTCTCCAGGTTCATTAACCAGCGCACGCCCAGTACGGTCACTTCTTGAGTACGCCCTTAAACCAGTATTCCCGGTGGATGTCCCAGAACCAGCGCTCTTTGGTCCAGACGAAGGTCACATTGGCCCGGTCGCCGTCGATCACCCCCCGCCAGGCGATCTGGCCGTGGGTCGGACTTTGGGTAACCGCCTCGAAGTGGATTTTGTCGCCAACGACCTTGGCTATGTAGGGACTGCTGCCGAAGTTGTAGGGTTCGCAGGAGACCGACGTGAACAGGCCGTCGTGAAAGATGATCTCCTCGTTTTCGTACTCGGCGAGGGTCTCCCCCTTTTCACCGTTCTTGCCGACATAGCTCTTGCCGTCCAGCAGATGCGACCCCTCTCCGGCCCAGGAGGTGGCGGCCAGGCAGCCGACGATGACCAGGACCAGGAGGCAGAGATACCCTGCTCGGCGAAACCTCTTCCGTTCGCGTTCCGGTCGACAGTTTTTGATCATGGCCTGCTCCGAAGCTCCTGGGACGCCGCAGCCCATCGATCTCCTCACCAGAGAGGCGGTGGTATAATCTTCGTCGGTCGCCCAGCTCCGTCGTCTGGCCACTGGCGCAGCGCCACATCGATCTTTTTTCCCATTATGACATAGCCGGGGAATAGTGCCTTCCCTGGTCGGGAATGAGTTTACTCCGGGTCCGGAAGAATTTCCTCAGGAACCCGCCGCCGAAGGTCTGAGCGCCGACCTGGCTGTTTCAGAAGCGGATGGAGTGAGGGAAAAGACGGAGAGGTGGACGGTGGTTTGCGGAAGGTTTGAACATGGCCCCCGCCGGGGGCCCGGAAATGCGGAGGCGGACGATGGATAACATTGCAGTGCATGCGGTGACGGTCTTCATGGGGTTTTTCGCCATCATGAATCCGGTGGCCAACACCCCGGTCTTTATCGGTCTGACCGAGGGGGACGACCGGAGCGCCAAGCGCCTGGTGGCGCGCAACTCGGTGTTGCTGGCCTTCGCGGTGACGGTCGTCTTCTGCCTGGCGGGCAAGCTGGTTTTCGAGCTGTTCGGCATCTCCCTGCCTGCCCTGCGCATCACCGGCGGGGTGGTGGTCTTTCTGATCGGGTTCCACATGCTGCAGGGCGAACTCTCCCCCGTCCACAATCCCGCCGAGGAGGATGTCCGGAAGAACCTCGACGCCGAGCTGAGCGTGGCGGTCTCCCCCCTGGCGGTGCCGATCCTGGCGGGTCCGGGCACCATCGCCACGGCGATGACCTATTCGGCCAGCGGCGGCGTTGCCAACCTGCTGGTGACCATCTTTGCCTTCGGCGTCCTCTGCATCGTCACCTACGCCTTCTTCATGTTCGGGGAGCGCTTCATCCGCTACATCGGCGAAAGCACGGTCAAGGTCATCACCCGGTTGATGGGATTGATCCTGGCGGTGATCGGTTCGCAGATGCTGATCCAGGGGATTTACGGGGCGGTGCACAGCTTCCGTTAGGGCGACCTTTTCCGGCCGATCATGACCTTGATCGGCACCGTGTAGACCACCCGGCCGTTTTCCCTTCTCGCCTTGATTCCCAGCTCGTTCACCCCGATGTCCCCGGTGATCATTTCGCGCAAACGCCGTTCGTCGCCAGGCCGGGGAAAGGATGCCTGCAGCTGCTCCTCCAACTCCAGGTTCACGCCGAATTCCGCCTGCCGGCAGTCCGCCAGGCCGGAACGGAGAAACAGTTCGCCGAACTCCTCCTGCGTCAGCGCGTGGGTATGGGAGGGGTCGCGGATGGTTTCCAGCCGGTCGTAGGCGACGGCCTTGGCCGGCGCCATGGCCACGTCCGCCACCATCATCCTGCCTCCGGGCCGGCACACCCGGATCATCTCCGCCAGCGCCTTGCGGGGGGAGAGGAGGTGATGAAAGCTGTAGCGGGTGATCACCAGCGAGAAGGAGCCGTCGGCATAGGGCAGGGGAACGGCATCGCCGACCTCCCAGCGCAGGTTCGCGAGGCCCTCTTCCCGCTGCCGCCGGCGGGCCTGCTCGATCATGGCGGGAGTAAGGTCGATGCCTGTCACCTGCCGGGCGTGGCGGGCAAAAGCGCAGGCGACCAGGCCAGGGCCGCAGGCGACGTCCAGGACCTCGTCGCCGGGGCCGACCTCTGATAGTTCCACCAGCAACTGCATGGCATCCAGGTGCCCCGGCACCCGGGCGAAGGGGACGGCCTGCTGGGAGAACTGGTCCACGATGCGCTCCCGGTGCTGCTGCTCTTGTTCTCTGTCCATGCGCCGACTCCTTCTTTGGCAGGTTTTCCAAAAAACATACATTGTAAGCGGCCTGGCAGTCTTGCTATATTTCGACAATGGATGTCGCAAAGCTGCCAAAATTGCCGCCGGTCGAGGTCGGCTACCGTGTCGACCCGGCCCGGCCGATCATTCCCCTGGCCCTGGAAGTGAGCCGCGCCGGCTGCGCAGCTCCCCATGCCCATCCCCGCGGTCAGCTCATCTATGCCAGCAGCGGCGTCATGCGGGTCGTCAGCAACCGGACCATCTGGGTGGTTCCTCCTTCGCAGGCGGTGTGGATGCCGCCCGGGGTGGAGCACGAGGTCTTCTTCCCCGGCGAGGTCTCGCTACGCAACCTCTTCGCCGACCCTTCCGTCACGGCCGACCTGCCGACCGGGTGCGCGGTCATCGAGGTCTCGCCGCTGCTGCGGGAACTGATCCTGAAGGCGGTGCTGGTGGGAGACGACTACGCGCCGGAAAGCCCGGAGTGGCGGGTAATGATGGTGATCCTCGACGAACTGCGCCAGGCGCAGCAGACCCCGCTGCGCCTTCCCATGGCCAGTGACGGTCGTCTGCTGCGGGTCATGGAGGCGCTGCTGAAGAACCCGGGGGACCCGCGGGAGTTGACGGCATGGGCTGCTCTCGCCGGGGCCAGCCCACGGACGCTGTCGAGGCTGTTCGTGCGCGAAACGGGGCTGACCTTCGGCGCCTGGCGCAAGCGGCTGCTGCTGCAGGAGGCGATCGAGCGGCTCAGCCAGGGGGACAGTGTCACCCGGGTCGCCTTCAACCTGGGATACCAGAGCCTGAGCGCCTTCATCGAAATGTTTCGCCGCTCCCTCGGGACCTCTCCGGGGCAGTATTCCCGGCAGCGCGATTAGGGCGGGAAGGCCTGTTCGCGGAGATGACGCCCGTCAGGCAAATTGAGCAATTTCGGTCAGGACCGTCCGGCCGTGGCGGGGCAGGATGGGCGCCGGATTGAGACGGGAGCGGTCGTGGACGATCTGAAGGAAAAAGCCTACGCGCAGCGCTTCGAGCGGGTCTTCGCCTACATCGAGCGGCCTGTCGCCGGTCAGAAGCAGCCGCACCTTTGGTATTGTCTACGCCGATCCCGACACGGTCGAGCCGGAGGCGTATCGCTTCGACATCTGCGGCGAGGTTACCGGCCCGGCGCAGGAAAGTCCCCAGGGGGTGACGGCCGGTGAGATCCCGGGCGGGCGCTGCGCTGTGCTGCGGCATCAGGGCTCCCAAGACCGTCTCGGCGAGAGCATCTAAATCCCTCTGCCGGAAATGGCTGCCGCAGAGCGGCGAAGAGTTGCGCGACTACCCGCTCTTTTTCCACTACTTAAATCTGTTTCCGGACGTGACCGAGCACGAGCTGGAGCCGGACATTTACCTGCCGCTGAATAATTGCCACCGGAATTCTCCGTCCTGCAATTGAAAATGCCCGGCGTGGAAGCGGTAGGTACTTCAGTCAATTCCTTGGAAGCGCCACGTCGCCACAAGAATCGCATCGGAATGGCATCATACGAGGGCCGGTAAAAAAGGCTCAACCCGGTACTAAGAGTTGAGTCTTTTTCTTTTCCAAAAATCGTGTCATTTAGGATTCATCAAACAAGGGGCGGTCCGTAGACCGCCCCTTGGGTTTCAGCCGGTTATTATGATTGTTCAGGGTAGGTCGATATTGTTGACCAGAGTGCCATCGGCCGCCAACTTTACCTGCACTCGAACTCCACCCGCGGCACTGACTCCCAGGACCGCTAGGGCCGGGTGGCCGGCTCCGTCGGCATCGGCGACCGTCGCCAGGGCCTTCGGGGTGTAGGTGTTGTCGAAGACCACCTTCTGGACCAGCAGCCCGGTGGCGCTGTCCTTGACCAGGACCTGCACCGCTCCGCTCGTGGTCGTCCCGAGGACCGCCAGTTCCGCCGCACCGTTGCCGCTTACATCCGGCACCACGTTCAGCGCCTGCGGCGTCATGTCGGGGGCAAAATAGACCCATCCGGAGAGCTTGCCGCTGTCGGTGTCCTTGAGCTGGATCTTCGGCCCGCCCCCATCGAGGCCCAGCAGCGCCAGCTCCGCCGCCCCGTTGCCGTCCAGGTCCGGAATCACCGCCAGGTCGATGGGAGTCAGGTGGGGATTGTAGAAGATGGTGCTCAGCCAGGTGACGGTGGCGCCGTCCTTGACCAGCGCCTTGACCTGCCCCTTGGCATCTTTGCCGAGCATGGCCAGCTCCGGAGCCCCGTTGCCGTTAACATCCGCCAGCACCCGCAGGAAGTTGGGGCTGAGCTGCGGGTCGAAGTAGGCGCTCTTCACCCACAGGCCGGTGCCGATGTCCTTGATCCGCACCTGGGGCGCACCGGTGCTGCGGTTCTTCTCGAACACCGCCAGTTCCACCTTGCCGTTACCGTTGAGATCCGGCACTACAGACAGGGAGATGGGTTCCCCCTCTCGGCCGAAATTGATCAGGCCCGGGGCCACCCAGGTCCCCCAGCGGCTGTCCTTGAAGTGAATCTGGACATCTCCTGTTTCCTTGTTCACGCCAAGCATGGCCAGTTCGGGAGCGCCATTGCCGTTTTGATCCGGCACCAAGATGAAGTCGATCGGTATGAACAGGTTGCTGAATGGCATCTCCCTCAAGGTGGCGCCTGAACCGACGTCTTTGACCACCGCTGAGAGATTCCCGTCAGGATCTTGAACCAGCACAGCGAGTTCGTCGGCTGGACTGCCGTTGATGCTGGGCAGGCTCACCATCTTTAGCAGGAACCCGTTATTGATCTGCAACGGAAAGATCCGATTGGTTCTGGTGCCGTCACCCAACTGCCCTTGATTGTTTCGTCCCCAGGACCACAGGCTGCCGTCGACTTTTAACGCCAGGCTGTGCCACTCCCCGGCGATCACCTGCGCCCAGTCGCTGGCCGTGCCGACCTGTACCGGCGCAAGTCGTTGGGTCGTAGTGCCATCCCCCAGTTGGCCATAATCGTTATCCCCCCAGGCCCACAGGCTGCCGTCGGCTTTCACCGCCTGGCTGTGCCGTTCACCGGCACTCACCTGCATCCAGTCGGTGGCCGTGCCGATCTGAACCGGCGCAAGTTGTGGGGTGGTAGTGCCGTCCCCCAACTGCCCAGTGACGTTATCCCCCCAGGCCCACAGGCTGCCGTCGGTTTTCAACGCCAGGCTGTGGGCATGACCGGCGCTTACCTGCATCCAGTCAGTGTCCGTACCGATCTGAACCGGCGCAGATTGGACGGTCGTGGTGCCGTCCCCCAACTGGCCATGATTGTTTCGTCCCCAGGCCCACAGGCTGCCGTCGGCTTTTAACGCCAGGTTGTGGGCATGCCCGGCGCTCAGCTGCGCCCAGTCGGTGTCCGTGCCGATCTGAACCGGCGCATGTTGGTCGGTCATAGTGCCGTCCCCCAACTGGCCTTCACTGTTTAGTCCCCAGGCCCACAGGCTGCCGTCCGTTTTCACCGCCAGGCTGTGCGAATGACCGGTGATCACCTGCGCCCAGTCGGTGTCCGTGCCGATCTGTATCGGCGCAAATTGTGGGGTGGTGGTGCCGTCCCCCAGCTGGCCATAGCCGTTATCCCCCCAGGCCCACAGGCTGCCGTCCGTTTTCAACGCCAGGCTGTTTGAATGACTGGCGCTCACCTGCGCCCAGTCGGTGGCCGTGCCAATCTGCACCGGGATAAGCCGATCGGTGGTGGTACCGGTGCCCAACTGACCAAAGAAATTCCAACCCCAGGCCCACAGACTGCCGTCGGCTTTTAATGCGAGGGTATGGTAACTACCGGCGCTCACCTGCGCCCAGTCGGTCGCGGCATGGCCTTTGGCCGGAACCCAACCCAAGAAGACGACTGAAAACAACCCGATCAGA
This sequence comes from uncultured delta proteobacterium, assembly GCA_963806685.1. Classification (GTDB taxonomy): domain Bacteria; phylum Desulfobacterota; class Desulfuromonadia; order Desulfuromonadales; family DDH964; genus DDH964. Next base: position 199,159 of record CAWDZB010000012.1, on the reverse strand, counting down.
CAGAACTTGGCGAATAGTTTCACAAGAACCCTCCTTTTCTTTTGGGAAAAATGGCAAGATCCGCTTTGTGTAAAGAACCCTCTCAATGGATCATTTGACCAGGAGGCCAAAAGAATCCCGCGACAAAAAACCGGGCCGTCAAAGACTCAGCTCTTTGGCAGCCTGGCTGTCAAAGAAAATCGAGGCTAAAACGACCAGCATTGCTTTGTTCCCCATAAACCGCATTCTCCCTTAAAGGCGAGTTGACAGGAAGCTGCCGGTAAGTCTTCGTGGGGAGGTTGTTAACAGGAAGTTGCTATTTGATATTTGAAGTTGCTGTTTTTATGTCCCCTCCTCTACGCCACGCTCACCCCCGATCAATCGCACAACCTACCTATTTTCACGGGAATTTTCTTTGTTTCACGCTACCACTACAGGAAGGCTTGTCAAGGTGGAGGATTGGGCATTGTTCAATTTTAATTAGAGGATCAAATTTAAGGATTGTCTGGGAACTGGGTGAAAAATAGACCCACAATTGGAAGAAAAACGTCTTAAGTTTTGTATTTTTGAGTGAAAGTTCTTTGTTTAAAAGCACAATTCCTTCTAAACCAGGGATATGAGAGAAGCCTATCCTGTTCGGCAGACGGGCTTTTCGTGAAAGTTTCCGGGGGCGTAATAATAATTGGCAGTGGGGTTCCCGCATCAGTTTTTCCTTTGCCATTTACAACCATTACCGTACCACGATCTCCATCCCGTCATACGCCACCGCAACCTCCACCCCCCGTTCCCGGGCGAAGGGCCGGGCCTCCTCCAGCCCCCCGTATCTTCACCGGTAACGATGCCGCTGCCCCAGTGGCTGAAGATCATCTTCGGTATCCCCCCCCCTGCGGACCATCGAATCCCTGACCGTGGCGCCGTCGCCGATGTAGAGCCGGCAGCCGGCGAGCGCCGCCTGCCGCTCGCTGCCGGGGTTGATATATAGCCGCAGGTGCCGAGAAAGTTCAGCTTCACAGGGCGTACCTCCGCAGGTCGTCTATTACCCGCACTAATCCGGAATCTCTGCCTCGACCAGTATGGCCAGAAGGGCGAGCGATTCCTGCCAGCCGAGATAACAGGCCCCGGGGGGAATGACGTTGGGAACCCCTTCCTGCACGATATGCAGCTCGGTCCCGTAAGACACCTTCTTGAGGGTGACCGTCATCTGGATTTCCCCCGCCAGATTCGGATCGTCGAATCGGTCCGTATAACGAGGCTTTCGTGCGGCACCAACTCGAGATATTTGCCTCCGAAGGAGTAGCTCTTCCCGGTGGTGAAGTCCGTGAACGACACCTGGTAGGTGCTACCAACTCTGGCGCCCAGGTGGCTGACCTTGGCGATGAATCCGTTGGGCGGCACCCACTTGACCAGTGCGGCGGCATCCCAAAACGCCCAGTAGATTTTTTCCGGCGTCGCACGAATCAAGCGGTGCAGCCGGATGGTGTTGGTTGGCACAATGGATGGTGTTGGTTGGCACAATTGAGATTCTTTTCGCTGCGGACCAGTGTCCGCTAAGTCATGGTACCCAAATTCAACCCGCAAAAACCCAACGAACGACCTGTTTATTGAAAATCCTCCATTGCAGTAAAAACCCCACCAGGCGACCCTGGCGGGGTTTCGTGTTTCAGAAGTGGTTGGTATGAGAAATTCTCGTCCGGTTCGTCGAGTGGGCTTTTGTTGTGCAAAAATAATTACTTGCGGGCGATTTTCGAGTAGCCAGGAGCGTCTGGCAAACCGGGGGCGATTCACTTTACATGGTGTTGTAATCGTCCGACTCTACCATGTCCCCGCTGGAATCGAGGAACGACCCCTTCTGCGAATCCTTGATGACTTCTATCTGGTTGTGTGTCACCGAACAGACCGTCCCGCAGACCGCACATTCGTAATGCTTTTCATGGAACTGGAAGGCGTCAAGGTCAGTTTCGTGGCTGACCATGCAATGACAGGTTGGACAGACGAAATCCGTACAGACCCGCTGCCTCTTTTTAACCCGCCCCTTGATGATCTTTCGTACGTCACCGGAAAATGTCCAAATTCCCCCGCATTCCCCACATTCGCGCGCATCCTGAGCGAACCCTTCCGCATGCAGGTCAATTTCGACATGTTTTTTGCTCTGGCACAATGGACATTTCATAGGCCTTTAACCTCCCATTTTCTTGTTATTGTCATGCTCTGAGTTTACCCAAAGATTACCGATAACTCAATTTGGCGGAACTGCCAAGCCACTGCGCCTTGCAATGCTCCATTACGAGAAAACCCCACCGCGCCAGCTGGGGTTTTCTCGTAACCTGGAAGATGAATGATCGGGCTGGTGTTTTCTTGCCGCATCAACGAAAGACTAGAGGGGGCGTGGTCTCCTCTCCGGCCGGCTTGATGTTCCCTGCCATCCGGCATTTCAATGGCGAAATCCATCCTGGCACTACCCTCTATCGGCTTCCGAACAAAACCACAGCTTGTTTCCCTCGCTGTCGAGGAAGGAGCCGATTGGATTGCCGTCGTACACGGCTACCGGATCGGAGATCGTGACGCTCCGCTGGCGCAGGGCCTTTTCCGTCGCATAGGAATCCTTCACCTCCAGGGTAATGCGCGCGTTCAGCTCTTCAGTTGGCTTCCCATTCCAATCCTCAACCGGCTTAAGCAGCAGGATGACATTGCCGATCATAAAGGCCATCGTCATCTGGCGAACGTTTTCGGGGGGAAGGCCGAGCGTCTCTTGGTAAAAGCGCACTGCGCGCTTCGCGTCCGTAACGGCCAAGGCTATGGCCTTGACTTGGACAAATTCCAGATCGTTTTTGGTTTCCGAGGTCATAGGGGCTCCTTGGCTGGCAGGAAATGGTTTTTTCGGCAATCGCGCCTGCGGCGCTGTGAACGGCCCCGCCGCCGATTGCCCGCGCAAATCGACCGCTCAATATTTTCGGGGCTAGCGACAGATTGCCATCAGCCAACAAAAACAGGTTATCAGGTCGCAGTGTAAGGGCAATGAAGAGCCGATCCTATTAAAACAAACCGCCCCACGACTAGTCGCGGGGCGTGTCATGGTGTGTTTGCCTGCCTGGTGGTACAACCGCTGACTCCTGCAGCGAACAATGGTCTTACGGCCGTCTCAGCCAGCGTTCTCGGCGGCTTCCTTCACTCCCTTAACCAGGCCGACCATCATCAGCGTCGCCGGGACCAGCTGGGCGATGACGATCAGAGCGCAGAAGCCAAGGAACGCCCAGACAACGATACCGCTGTGATCTTCACGAACCGGCCCGGCGGCCAGAACCGGAGAGGCAGCAGCCAACATCGAGAGCATCATGGTGGTCATCATGGCTTTCGCTTTCATGGCATCCTCCTGTAGTAATGCAAACCCGCTGTTTTCCCTTTGCCCTGGGATATTGCACCCCCGATGCCAAAAATAAGCGTTTATTTATTTTTAAGCCAACATGCCAATTTTATTACACTTTCGTTGCCATGGATGGCTCTTCGCCCGGTTCCGGAGAGGCCGCAGGTGCATGAAGGCGGCATGCACCCCGTCTGTGCCGAGCAGTGAAAATGTTTCATAATTAGCCGGTTTCACTTTATTTTTCAATTTGGTACGGATGTATAAAATTTCCAGGCGGGCAGATAGCCCTCCATTCAACACCCGTCCTCCTGCGACCGAATGGGCGGAACTCGCGGAAAATCTAATATCCTTTCCGGCCCGGTTTTACCGCCTACCCGAAGTTTTCACATTTCTGCCACACTTCCTCCTCAATTGCCGGGTAGACATGGACACAACAAAGAATGAATTGTCCCAGGCCAACTGTGGAACGGGACCTTTCCCAAAAGGAGTGTGTCATGGCAATCCAAGTTGCGGCGAAATCGATGCCAAAATGGCTGGTAGCTTTGATCCCGGTGTTCTTTCTGCTCGCCTTGGTCGGGAAGGCCGATGCTCTCGATGCCCAGGTCCGATCCGTTACCCCCAACTATGAAACCGATCAGGTTTCCCACCAGGAATGCCGCGATGTGGCCGTGTCCGTATACCCGAGGCATGGCGATCCGGGACTTAATGCCGGGACCGTGATCGGCGGCGTCGCCGGTGGCGTGGTGGGCAGCACCATCGGCCGCGGTACGGGACGGACCCTCGCCACGGTCGCAGGAGCGCTGCTGGGGGCGACGGTAGGGCATGAAGTGGCCCGGCAGCCTCCCCGCCCGCCCCGCTACGTCATCCAGAAGCAGTGCCGGACGGTCTGGAGCCCCGAGACCCGGGTCAGAGGCTACACGGTGGTCTACCAACTCTCCGGCGGGGAGACCTTTTCCCAGACGCTGTCCTACGCTCCCAGGGTGGGATCGATTTTCAATGCCCAAGTCTACGTCGACGACGAGCAGGCCTATTGAATCTTCTGCCATGACAGCCAAAAACAGGCCCGGGGAAAATCTTTCCCGCCGGCCCCGCAATTCGAAAAATGGCCACCCCTCAGGGTGGCCATTTCAGTGTCTGACAGCTGGGGACAGTTGGGAAAGCGGTGCTACCGGGCAGGGAAGAAGGTCCGGGGCCGATGGGACGGGGGTTCCAATTCTGTCAGGAGTTTTCCGTCCGGATGACCAGAGCTACCGGCAGCGGCTCCGAATCCCACGTCACCTCGGGGTAAAGGGATTTGTCGATTTTGAGGTAGGTGCCGTCGACGCCGCTCTCGGCCCACCAGCACTCGTTGCCACGGCGGGGGCGTTCGTAGAACAGGAAGAGATCGTCATTTTTGTCTCTGGCGAGATACATGAACGTTGCTTCCGGCGGATGTGGCATCGGCAGGCATTGCTACGCCCGGCTGAAGGTTATTATAACAGACCGGACCCGGTTCCTGGCCCCGGGGGGGCAGGAACGGATCAGCCGCTTGAAGCCAGGAAGGCCCCGGCACAGATGATCACCGCGCCGGCCGTGCGGTTGAGGGCCTGGCAACCGCGGGGCGAGTCGAGATAGCGGCGGGCGGAGGACGCTCCGCACGCCACCAGCATCAGGCCGAGCATCAGGCCAACGAAAGCGAGCAGGGCCGCCAGCGCGACATCGCCGCGGGAGAGGACCGTGAGGTCCATGAAGGTCGGGAGGAAGGCAATATAGAAGAGGATCACCTTGGGGTTGGAGGCTGAGATGACAAATCCCTGCAGAAAGCTCCGGCCCGATTTGTCGACGGCGCCGAACCCGCCGTGCAACTGGTGCCGGGAGCTGCGCCACAACCTGACGCCCAGATAGACCAGGTAGCAGGCGCCGACCAGGCGTACCACCAGGAAGGCGGCGTGCCAGTGCTCGGCCAGCGCCGCCAGGCCGTAGCAGGCCAGGACCAGGTAGGTGATGTCGCTGACCACCATCCCCAGGGCCAGGAAAAGCAGACGGAGGCGCCGGAGGCCAGGGCCCGGCCGAGAATGGCGAAGACCCCCGGGCCGGGGGTGATGGCAAAGATGAAAATGGCGAGAAAAAAGCTCAGGGCGCTTGCGAAGGTCATGATCGTTCCTGCGGACGAGGAAGATCGGGGTTGAACCGTGAAAATAAAGGTTGCCACGGCTGAAGGCAACTCTTATGCGTAATAGAGGAACAATCTGTTCCAGAATGGACTTCGCCTTTTGCCAATGGCCCGGGCCAGGAAGGAGATGCCATGAGAAATTTCGTTAATTATCAGCGGCTTAGTTGCCTGGTCCGTTGGCACCCTTGTTGCGAAAAGGAAAGGTCGGATTCTTATGGTTTTTCCGACGGGTTTGTGCCGGCCGCGAGCCGGCCCGCAGAGGAAGGGGAGGATGATGAGGAGGTTTGGGCAGAAAGGGGAACGCTCGACGGGGGTGCCGAACCCCGTCCCCCAGGCGGGCATAGGCCCCGGCGGGGTGGTGACGGACTGCTATTGCGGCAACGGCCACAACCTGGTGAACGGCAAGGCCCGTTTCGACGGACACGCCGGCATCGTCGTCAGGCTGAAAAACACAAGCGGGGAGGGCCTGCTCACCCTGAGCCCGGTCCTCGGCGATCTCCGACGGGAGTTTTCCGGCATCGAACCGGTGAAATGGGAGATCGTCGAAATCAGCTGCCCCGTCTGTCGTGAGCCGCTGCCGGTCTACGACCTCTGCAGCTGCGGCGCCCCTCTGGTGTCGCTGTTCCTGACGCCGAACGCGGATTTCTCCAACTGCATCGGCATCTGCCAGCGTATCGGCTGCCTGCATTCCGAGATCAAAAGCATCCGGGAGTTGAGGATATTCAGCCGCCTCGGCTACTTCGAATCCGACCCGGGCCGAGGCGCGGGGGGCTGAGGGGGACCAGCCCCGTGATCGCAGGGACGGAGGCCCTCCCAACCCGGTACCGAGTGGAAAGCCGACCAGAGACGAAGAGGTATTCGGCCTCTGGCAACGCCGCCCGCGGGGAACGATCCCTTGCGGGCGTCAGTGTTTAAGCCTTTTCAATTTCAAACTTTTCGCTGAAAATCGGCAAAGAGTCCGTACCTCCCCTTTCTCCCCTTTCTGATGGCCAAAACGAGACTTTTTGGCCTTATCGTCGGGCTGTTCGCCCTGCTGGGTCCGAAGATTGCCACCTCGGCCGTCATAATCGGCATCGGCTGGGAGATCGGCGAGGTGCGAAGGATGAGACGAGGGGGTGCGGACGATGCGGGTGCTCGGCGAGACCATTGCCTGGCTGCTGCGGCAGCTGCAGGCGGCGAGTTGGAGGCTGAGAGCTGGTTCTCAGCCGGCGATCAACTTGATCTGGGCGGCGGTGAGGCTGTAGCGCAGTTCCGCCTTGGTGGTCGGCTCTTGCGGCAGGTCGAGGCGGCACAGACCGCCGTTTTCGAAATGGATGCGGACCCGGCAGCCGTCGCCGAGCAGCAGCGAGGCAATCTCGGCCAGCGAAGGAAGGTGCCCGGCCACCAGCACTGCGCCGCTCTCGCCGTGGCGGCGCAGCAGGCGCAGGGTCTCCTGGGGCGGGGTGAGGGGCAGCAGCAGCTCGCTTTCGAGGATGTCGCTGTAGGGGAAATTAACCGCCTCGGCGATCAGCGCCGCGCTCTGACGGGAGCGTTTCTTCGAACTGCAGGCGATCAGGCCTGGGCGCACCCCGAGCCGCAGCAGGGCGCGGCCGGCGGCCTGGATCTGGGCCACCCCCTCCCTGGACAGGGGCTGTTCCGGGTCCTCCTCGGCCGGCAGGGCCAGTCCGTGCTGCAGCAGATAGAGTTCCATGGCCGGGTCCTTTCCTAGTGGCGATTCCCCAAAGTGTAACCGATAATCTGCCCTACTGCAGGTGCGGCAAAAGGCGCTAGAGTTGAAGCGAACCGTACGCCGGATACGAAAGGGCCGCTGTTGCCGTGAAGCTTCCCTTCCACAGCTTCGAACCGACCTTCTTCGCCGGGCTCCTCGACGATCCGCTGCTCTGGCTGCGGGTGCGGCCTTGGGGGCGCAGCCTGCTGATCGACTGCGGCCAGCTGCAGCACCTGGCCAAGCGGGTGGTGCGCTCGATTGATGCGGTCTTCGTCAGCCACGCCCACATGGACCACTTCATGGGTATGGACAATCTGGTGCGTCAAATCCACGTCGCGCCGCGTACCGTCGCTATCTACGGCCCGCCGGGACTGGCCGCCAGGCTCGTCCACAAGCTCGCCGGCTACGACTGGAACCTCTGCGAGGAGCACTGGTGCACCCTGCGCCTGACCGAGATCCATCCGGAGCACCTGGAAGACTTCGAATTCCGCGGGGCCGATGGGTTCGTCTGTCGGCCGGTTGGGTCTCGCTCCCGGGGTGACGGAGTGATTTTCGCCAACCGCTACCTGCAGGTGCGGGCCGCCTTGTGCGATCATCTCCTGCCGGTGTTGACGCTGCGGCTGGAGGAGGTCCCTGGCTTCGCCGTCGACCGCCAGCGGCTGGAAGCGGCCGGGCTGGCACCGGGGCCCTGGCTGCAGGAGCTGAAGCGGCTTTTCACCCAGGGGAAGCTGGCCGGAACGACCCTCGCGGTGCCCGTGTCAGGTAAGGGGGCAGAGGCGGCCGGGCAACGGGACGCGGCCGAGCTTTACCGAAGGATCGCCGCGCAACGGGAGCCGGCCAGCATCGGCTACCTGACCGATGTCGGCTTCACGGCAGAAAACCGGGCGACGATCCGGCAGCTGCTCACCGGGGTCACCCTGTTGGTCTGCGAATGCTCATTTCTGGTCGCTGAGCGGGAAAAGGCCCGGGCCAGCTGGCACCTGTGCAGCAGCGATCTCAACCGCCTGCTCAAGGAGCTGCGTCCCCAGTTCGTACTGCCGATGCATCTCTCCAAGGGGTACCTGCGGCGCACGGCGCAGCTCTACCAGGAGTTGCAGCCTCCCGCCGGGACCACCGTGCTGCGGCTTCCCGACCATGTGGCGCCGCGGCCGCTGCTACCCCGCGAGGTGTCGCCGCCGGATCCGTTTCAGCGCTGATGGCAGCCGGCGCAGTCGGTCGGCCCGGAAGCCTGCCGGTGGCAGGAGAGGCAAAGGATGTGAAAGGCCTTTTTTGGGGCCGGCGCCTGGATCCAGACGCCGTGGCAGTAACTGCAGCGCCCGCGTTTGATGCCGCGGTGGTGGCAGACGCGGCAGTTGGGTTCGCGCTCTTGGTGGGCCATATGGCTGAAGGCGACCGTTCCCTCGGCGGAGGGGAGCTCGATTTCCTTCGGCCCGAGATTCCCCTGCGCCGGCATGGCAAGAAGCAGGCAAAGGGCTGAAAATACGAGGATTCGATGCAGCAAAACCGGTCTCCTGTAGGCAGATTGAGATGGTCCCGGAACGGTACGGGCCCTTTCCTCAAGCAGAATCCGGACCACTTTCCCGACCGGCCGATAGTTGTATCGGGAACGTCCCCAGTCAGGAGGAAATATATGCGCCGCATGCTGACCGTCCTTTTGGTCACCCTGCTCGCCGGGCCGGCTACCGCCGCGCCGCTGCTGCAGATGGGCGATCCCTTTCCCGAGGTGCTGATGCCCTCCCCTGCCGATTCGGCCGCCAGGCAGTACCTCGGGCTGCCGGCGGCGACGACCTTCACCCTCAGCGAGGTGCCCGGGGAGGTGGTGCTGGTGGAGATCCTCAACGTCCTCTGCCCCCACTGCCAGCGCCAGACCAAGCCCTACAACGAGCTTTACCGGCGGCTGCAGATGGACCCCGCGACCCGCTGCCGGGTCCGGATGCTCGGGGTGGCGGTCGGCAACACCCCGGAGCAGATCGACGATTTCGTCACTGTTTACGGGGTCCTCTTCCCGGTGGTGCCCGACACCCGGTTCCACATGCACCGGGCCACCGGCGGCAGCCGCACCCCCTTTTCCATCTACGTGCGCCAGGGCCCGGCCGGCAAGGCCGGGGTGGTCGCCGGGACTCAGCTCGGCGAGGACCCTGCCGTCGACGACCTCTTCGCCTACCTGAAGGACGTCGCCGGCATGGCGCCGGCCGATTTCAGCCGCTTTGCCGGCAGCGAGGCACCGGAGCAGGTCAAGGTGGCCCCGATCCTCCCGCCCGCGGAGCTGCAAGAGCGGGTGCGGCAGGTGCTGGCGGCCCGCGGCCCGCTGGCCGGCCTGGAACGGGTCGAGCTTCCCGGCGACCGCCAGGTCTATACCGCCCTGGCCGGACCTCCCGGGCAGCAGGAGCGATTCTTCGCCGAGGTGGTCAGTCGGGCCTCGATCTGCGATGTCTGCCACGACGTTCACTTCATTTACGCCTTCGACACCCGCGGGAAGGTGGGCGATTTCGCGCCGCTGCACTTGACCAAGTACGGTAACGTCGAGTGGAACGACGCCGAGGTGGAAAAGATGCGGCGGCGGGTGGTCGGTCAGTACCTGCGCGCGCCGCGTCCCTTCGACCCGCAGCTCGACGCGGTGACCCGGGCGACCATGACTTCGGCCATCATTTTCGACCAACTGGCCCGCGGCGAGGAACTCATGGACCAGCTGCAGCAGCGAGGATTGCTGCAATGACCACCTCTTGTGCTCCACTGCCGCGGCAAGGAGGCAAATGCCGCGGCCGCAGCCACTGTGCATTTGCACAGTCATCATCTGGTAGCCTTGCTCCCAAAATATACGCTTCTCCACGTGGCAGCCAGGCCCCCCAGCGGCTATAGTCATAACCAAGCAGCGACCCGTTTGGCAGGCGGGTCCTGCCACCTTCTTCACAAGCCCTTCTCACAACACCTCTCGATTTGGCGCGTCGCACTATACCCTCCTGGGCGGCGCGCTATTTTTTTGCCTTTTTACCGGAACACACAATAGGGCCGGCGGCTCGACCGGTCGAAGATTCTCAGCTGACAAAGCGGGGGGAGGCAATCGCCTCCCCCCGCTTTGTATTGCCAATCGACCATATCGGTAGCTGAACGGCTGACCTTGAGCTTCCCCCGCATCAGCCGGTATTGCGCAGCCCGGCGGCAATGCCGCTGATGGTCGCGGCCAGGACCTCGTCGAGCTCCGGGCCGCCTTCCCCACGCTGGCGGCGGTGAAGCAGCTCGATCTGGATCAGGCTCATCGGGTCGACATAGGGGTTGCGCAGACGCAGGGAACGGGCCAGGTCGGGCTGGCGTTGGAGGAGGCGGGACTGTCCGGTGATCTTCAGCAGCATGCGCACCGTGCGACGGAATTCGCCGAAGATCAGTTCCAGCACCCGCTCGCGCAGCGGGGCGTCCTGTACCAGCCCGGCGTAGCGCCGGGCCAAGGGGAGATCGACCTTGGTCAGGGCCAGCTCGACGTTGCGCAGCAGGTCGGCGAAGAAGGGGAGGGTTCCAGCCATCTTCCGCAGCCGGTTCAGTTCCGCCTCCCCCCGTTCGGCGTAGCATTCGAGGGCGTAGCCGACCCCGAACCAACCGGGAATGCCGTGGCGGCTCTGGATCCAGCCGAATCCCCAGGGGATGGCACGCAGGTTCTCAACCCCACGGGTTTCCCGGCGCTTGGCCGGGCGCGAGCCGAGCTTGGCCAGCTCGAAGTCCCGCACCGGCGTCGCCTGTTCGAAATAAACGAGGATGTCGGGATTCTCGGCGATCTTCTCGCGGTAGACCCCGTAGGCGAGGTGCGACAGGTCCTCCATGGCCGCATCCCAATCGGCAGCCAGTTCCCCTTGGCCGAGCCGCGGTCCGGCCAGAGCCTCGAGGGCGGCGGCGATCATCAGCTCCAGGTTGCGGCCGGCGAGGGTCGGGTCGGCGTACTTGAAGCTGATGACCTCCCCCTGCTCGGTGATCTTCAGACTGCCGCTGAAGGCCCCCGGGGGCTGGGCGACGATCGCCCGATGGGTCGGCCCCCCGCCGCGGCCGACGGTGCCGCCGCGGCCGTGGAAGAGCTGCAGCGTCACTCCGCATTCAGCGGCGACGGCATGCAAGGCGCGGTGGGCCTTGTAGAGCTCCCAGGTACTGGTCAGCATCCCGCCGTCCTTGTTGGAGTCGGAATAGCCGAGCATCACCTCCTGGCGGCCGCCCCAGGAGTCGAGGTAGGGGCGGTAGGCGGGCAGTTTCCACAGCTCCCGGCAGGTATCCGGAGCCTTGCGCAGGTCCTCGATGTACTCGAACAGCGGCACCGGCATCAGCCCGGGATCCCCACCGTCGGCAGTGGCGGCCACCTGTACCCCGCACAGCTCAAGCAGCCAGACCAGGTCGAGAACGTCGCGGGCGCTGCTGGTGCCGCTGATGACGTAGCTGCGCAGCGCCTCCGGCGGGAACTCCCGCTTGAGCACGGCCAGGGTACGCAGGGTTTCGAGCACTTTTCGGGTCGCGGTCGAGGGGTGCGGCGCCAGGCCGCCCGCGGTGGTGCCGGCGGCCAGTTCGGCGATGGCCCGGGCGTGGACCTCGGCGTGCTGGCGGATATCGAGGGTCTGGAGGTGGAAACCGCAGGTCCCTACCAGCCGCAGCAGCGGGTCGAGATGGACCCGGGCCAGACGCAGCCCGCCGCTGCGGGCAAGGCTTTCGCGGAGCTGCTGCAGGCCGGCAGCGAATTCCCTGGCACGGCAGGCACCCGCGGAGTCAGGGGCATGGCGGGCGAGGCGCAGCCGGTAACGGAGCAGGGCCAGGAAGCGGCGCGCGGTTTCGGCGGCCGGGTAGCGGGCAACCTCGGGAGCGGCGGCATGGAAAATCTCAAGATCGGCGGCCAGCGCCGTTTCCAGGGCAGGATCGGTCGCGACCCGGGCGGTCGAGGAGGTGATCAGGCCGACCAGCTCGTCGAGGCGCTCCAGGTAATGATCGAGGATCATCTCCCGGGCCGCCTGCAGGGCTTCGCGGGTCGCCGCCGGGGTGACGTAGGGGTTGCCGTCGCGGTCGCCGCCGATCCAGGAGCCAAAGCGGACCACCGCCGGCAGCTGTGCCTGTTCCAGCTCCATGCCGTAGACTGCCGCGAAGGACGAGGCCAGCTCGCCGTAGAGCCGCGGCAGGGGAGGGAGGAGGGCCTGCAGGTAGTGATCGAGGCCCATGCGGATTTCGTCCTGGATCGTCGGCCGCTGGCGCCGTACCTCGTCACTCTGCCAGAGTCCGGTAATCGCGGCGAGGATTGCTTCCTGGCCGGCCAGTGCGGCGGCAGGCTCGTGGGGGAGATGGTCGAAGCCAGCGAGGAGCGCGGCGATCCGGCGCCGCTTGATCAGCACCACCCGCCGGGCGACCTCGGTCGGATGTGCGGTGAAGACCGGGACGACCTCCACCCGGCGCAGCAGGTCGAGGGCCGCGGGACCGTCGATTCCCCCATTCTTCAGCCGTTGCAGGGTGCCGCGCAGCGACCCCGGCTTGTCGCTGCCGGCCAGACGCGCGGCACGCAGGCGACGTTTGCGATGGTTGCTTTCGGCCAGGTTGGTCAGCTCGAAGAAGTTGCTGAAGGCCTTGACGATCTGGTGGCACTCGGCCAGGGTGAGACCGTGCAGCAATTCCCTTGCCTGCTCCTGGAGCTCGGGCTCATCACTTGGCTCCGGTGCGGCAACCCCATGCTCTTCGACCCTTTCCCGGTGGCGGATCGCCAGTTGCCGCAGCTTTTCCTCGAGGGCAAAGAGGTCTTCTCCCGCCTGCTCGCGCAGCACCGTCCCCAGCAGCAGACCCAGGCAACGGACATCCCGGCGCAGGGGGAGGTCTTTGCGCTCCGGGTCGGAGGTGATCAGCTCATCCAGTCGGCTGCCGGGGTCGACTGCCGCCCACAAGAATTCATCCATAATGTGATTCCCGTCCCCTCCTGACAGATTGATAATCTTGCTAAAACTAAAAATCAAACGAAGGGATTTGCAAGGAACGGTTGCGGTTTTGTTCCCTTCACGGCAAGCCCCCTGTCGTGTGCTGCAAGTTTGAGGGGGCGATGACAACGCTGGCCGGGTTTGCTGCCACCGGGCTTGGGGTGGTTCCTGAAGGGTGGAAAACCTCCTGCCCCGGCAAATCCGTTGGCTGCAGCCGCGCGTCTTTGCGTTACACTAGGGCGCAGACCTGAACCGGGTGGGAGGCGATGATAAGCCAGCAGCAGGTGGCACTGATTTCGGGTGGTGCCCAAGGGATCGGTCGGGGGATGGCCAGGCGCTTTCTGGATGCGGGGTGGTGGGTGGTGCTATTCGACGCCGATCAGGTGGCGGGGGAGGAGACCGCAACGGAACTCGCGGCCCGGGGAATAGTGCGCTTTGCCTGGGGGGACGTGGCCGACGAAGGAGCATTTCGGCGCACGGTGGGTGAAACCGTGAAGGATTGGGGCGGGCTCGATGCCCTGGTAAACAATGCCGGGATCATGATCCGCAAACCGCTTTCCGAGCTGTTGCTGGCCGAATGGAACCGGGTCCTCGCCGTCAACCTGACCGGCGCCTTTTTCGGTGCCCGTGAGTGCGCACCCCACCTTGCCGAGCGCCGCGGCGCCATCGTCAACATCGCCTCGACCCGGGCGCTGATGTCCGAGCCCGACACCGAGAGCTACAGTGCCAGCAAGGGCGGGCTGGTGGCGCTGACCCACGCCCTGGCGATCAGCCTCGGTCCGGCGGTGCGGGTGAACTGTATCAGCCCCGGGTGGATCGACGTCACGCGTCCCAAGGGAAATGACCCCCGCCAGCCGTCCGCCCTTACCCCGGAGGACCATGCCCAGCATCCCGCCGGCCGCGTCGGCACTCCTAGGGATGTCGCCGAGCTCGCCCTCTACCTGGCCTCTCCGGCGAGTAGCTTCGTCACCGGGCAGAACTTTGTGGTCGACGGCGGGATGACGCGCCGGATGATCTACCGCTGAGGTGCTTAAATACCCAAAATCTCACAAAATCCTAACAATCTTCCGGTAACCACGGGGAAAACCGAAGGGATGCACATTTCATGGCCAAAGAACACATCCTGGTGATCGAAGACGAAGAGGATATTCTCGCCTTGGTCCATTACAATCTGGTCCGGGAGGGGTTCCGGGTCAGTACCGCCACCAGCGGTGAGGAGGGGTTGAAGGCCGCCCGGGCCCAGCCGCCGGAGTTGATTCTCCTCGATCTGATGCTGCCGGGGATTGACGGCCTGGAGGTCTGCCGGGTGCTGAAGCGCGCGGCGGAGACCGCCGCGGTGCCGATCGTGATGATGACCGCCAAGGGGGAGGAGGCGGATGTCGTCGCCGGCCTGGAGCTGGGCGCCGATGACTACGTGACCAAGCCCTTTTCCTCGCGGATCCTCATCGCCCGCCTCCGGGCTGTGCTGCGCCGCCACGCCGCGGAGCCCGGGGAAAAGGAAGAGGGGGAAGTCATCGCCTTCCGCGACCTGACTATCCACCCCGGCCGCAACGAGGTTCTGGTGGAGGGAAGGCCGGTCGAGCTGACCTTTACCGAGTTCCGCGTCCTCCATTTCCTCGCCAGCCGCCCGGGCTGGGTCTTCACCCGCTACCAGATCGTCAACGCAGTGCGCGGCGACGACTATGCGGTCACCGACCGGGCGGTCGATGTGCAGATCGTCGGGCTGCGCAAGAAGCTTGGTCCCTGCGGCAAGCACATCGAAACCGTGCGCGGCGTCGGCTACCGCTTCAGGGAAGAATAGATGCGTTCCCGGCGGCTGCTCTGGCAGCTCTACCCCACCTACCTCACGGTGTTCGTGGTCGCCCTGGCGGCCCTCACCTGGTTCTATTCCCGGACCCTGCACACGTTCTATTACGAGCAGACCGGTGCCAGCCTCAAGGCCCGGGCCGACCTCCTCGAACCCCAGGTGAGCGGACACTTGACGCCGGCCGCGGGAGCGGACCTCAATCGCCTCTGCCGGGAGCTCGGCGCACGCACCGCGACGCGCTTTACGATCATCCTGTACGACGGCCAAGTCCTTGGCGATTCGCAGGAAGACCCGCGGCAGATGGAGAATCACGCCACCCGCCCCGAGGTGCAGGCGGCCCTGGCCGGCGCGGTGGGAAGCGCCACTCGTTTCAGCCGGACCCTGCTGCGCGAGATGATGTACGTCGCGGTGCCCGTCATTGAGGAAGGGCGGATCACCGGCGTGGTGCGGGCGGCGATGGCGGTCGATGCCATCGGGGCCACGCTGGACGAACTCTACCTGCGCGTCGCCCTCGGCGGCCTGGCGGCGGTGGCGATCATCGCGCTGGTCAGTCTCTGGCTGTCGCGGCGCATCAGCCGCCCTCTGGAGGAGATGACCCATGGCGCCGCCCGCTTTGCCCAAGGGGACCTGGCCCAGCGCCTGGCCCTGCGCGGCTCCAAGGAGATCGACGCCCTGGTACTGGCCATGAACCAGATGGCGGCCCAGCTCGATGACCGCATCCGCGCCGTGGAGAACCAGCGCAACGAGCAGGAGGCGATGCTGGCCAGCATGGTTGAAGGGATGCTGGCGGTCGATACCGAAGAACGCATCCTGCGCATCAACCGCGCCGCCGAACGGCTCCTCGGCATCCATTCCGGGCAGGTTCTGGGCCGGAGGCTGCAGGAGGTGGTGCGCAAGGCGGATCTGCAGCGCTTCGTCGCCCGCACGCTGGCCAGTCGGCAGCCGGTCGAGGCCGACCTGGTGCTGCACGATCCGCAGGAACGCTTTCTGCAGGGCCACGGCACACTGCTGCGCAGCAATCTCGGCAAAGACCTCGGTGCGCTCATCGTGCTAAACGACGTGACCCGCCTGCGCCGCCTGGAAAATTTGCGCCGCGACTTCGTAGCCAACGTCTCCCACGAGCTGAAAACTCCGATCACTGCCATCAAGGGCTGCGTCGAAACCCTCCTCGACGGTGCCGCCGCCGATCCCGAGGCTTCTCGCCGCTTCCTGGAAATCATCGCCCGCCAGGGGGAGCGCCTGAACGCCATCATCGACGATCTGTTGACCCTCTCGCGCATCGAGCAGGACGCGGAAAGGCACGACATCCCGCTGCAGGTCGGTGCGCTGCGCGACGTGCTGGAAGCGGCCATCCAGTCCTGTTCGGTAACCGCCACGGCGCGCTCGATCCGCCTCGACCTCGAATGCCCGGAAGATGTCATGGCGGTGATCAATCCGCCGCTGCTCGAGCAGGCGCTGGTCAACCTGATTGACAACGCGGTCAAGTACAGCGACGAGGGGGGGCGGGTTCTGCTCACCGTGCGGCACGCCGGGGTGGAGACGCTGATCGAGGTGCGCGACTGGGGCTGCGGCATTCCCCGCGAGCATCTCGCAAGACTCTTCGAACGCTTCTACCGGGTCGACAAGGCGCGCAGCCGCAAGGTCGGCGGAACCGGCCTCGGCCTGGCGATCGTCAAGCACATCGTGCAGGCGCACCGCGGCCGGGTCACAGTGGAGAGCACCCCCGACCAGGGGAGCGCCTTCGCCATCATCCTGCCGGGTGCCACCCCGGGTTGAAGGGCCCGGCGCCGGGAACGGCCTGGGCTAAGAAACCCTAACAATCGGGTGCTAGGGAGGGGTCGCCTGTTCGACCAGGCATCAATTTGCAAGCTTCTCACGCTTCGCTAACCGGATGCTAACATCCGAGGGGATAATGGAGGCCGAACCCAAGGCATTCCATAACCATCCCAACAAGGAGATCCCGCAAGATGAAGAAGACCTTCCAGATCCTCAAGTCCCTGCTGCTTTTGGTGGCGGTGTCCGGCCTGATGCTGGCCGCACCCGTCGCTCCGGCGAGCGCCGCGTCCACCATTAACGGCGCCGGCGCCACCTTCCCCTTCCCGGTCTACGGGCAGTGGGCCTATCTCTACGAAAAAGAGACCGGCGTCAGGCTCAACTACCAGTCCATCGGCTCCGGCGGCGGCATCAAGCAGATCAAGGCCAAGACCGTCGACTTCGGCGCTTCCGACGCCCCCCTCGAGCCCGAGGAACTGAACAACGCCGGCCTGCTGCAGTTCCCGATGATCATGGGCGGCGTCGTCCCGGTGGTCAACATCAAGGGGGTCGCTGCCGGCAAGCTGAAGCTTTCCGCCGAGGTTCTCGCCGACATCTACCTGGGCAAGATCACCAAGTGGAACGATGCCAAGATCGCCGCTGAGAACCAGGGGCTCATGCTGCCGGCCCAGGACATCACCGTTGTCCACCGTGCGGACGGCTCCGGCACCACCTGGATCTTCACCAACTACCTGACCAAGGTCTCCAAGGAGTGGGCTGAGAAGGTCGGCAACGACAAGGCCGTTCAATGGCCGGCCGGCGTCGGCGGCAAGGGGAACGAAGGGGTTGCGGCTTACGTGCAGCGTATCAACGGCTCCATCGGCTACGTCGAATACGCCTATGCCCTGCAGAACAAGATGAGCTACGCCCTGCTGAAGAACCAGGCGGGGAACTTTGTCGCCCCGACCGCCGAAAACTTCCAGGCGGCCGCGGCCAACGCCGACTGGGCTCACGCGGAAGGCTACTACATGGTCCTCACCGACCAGCCGGGCAAGGAAAGTTGGCCGATCACCGGCGCCTCCTTCATCCTGGTCTACAAGGACCAGGCCAACGTCCAGCCGGTCAAAACGGTGCTTGACTTCTTCGCCTGGTGCTACAAAAATGGCCAGCCGACCGCCCTCAAACTCGACTACGTGCCGATGCCGGAAAAGGTTGTCAACATGGTCGAGGCGACCTGGGCCAAGGAGGTCAGCGCCAACGGCAAGCCGGTCTGGAAATAGGCCGGTTCTCCGGCCGCGGCGCTGCCTGGCCGGAGTGATGAAATCCTGAACAGGACCACGCGAGCCGCGTGAGGTGGGGGATTCGAACCCTGCCTCACGTTGGCTCGTTTGTGGGCGGCTCGTTCCTGGAGGAGCCGTCTGAAGGGAAATCCGGGCAATTATGGAAATTCGGAAACAACGCAATTTAGACCCCACCTTCCGCTGGCTGGCCACCGGCTGCGGCGCATTGATCGTGGTGATGGCCGCCGGCATCTTCTGGGAGCTCTACCAGGGCTCCCAGCTCTCGCTGGAGAAGTTCGGCTTCGGCTTTCTCTTCTCCCAGGCATGGAACCCCGTCAAAGAGAATTTCGGCGCGGCGAGCAGCATTTACGGAACCCTGGTTTCGACCGCCATCTCCATGATTATCGCCGTGCCGCTGAGCCTGGTCATCGCCCTGTTCCTGGTGGAACTGGCGCCGCCGCGCATCAGTCGCGTGGTCGGGGGGGCGATCGAGCTGCTGGCCGCCATTCCCAGCATCATCTTCGGCATGTGGGGGCTTTTCGTCTTTGCGCCGTTCATGGCCGACTACGTGCAGCCCTTCCTGGCCAATATCGGCGGTGGCCTTCCCCTCTTCGCCGGGCCGTCGATGGGGATCGGCATGCTTACCGCCGGCATCATCCTGGCGCTGATGATCCTGCCGTTCATCACCTCGGTGACTCGCGACATTTTCATGATGGTGCCGGCGGTGGTCAAGGAATCGGCCTACGGCATGGGCTCGACGACTTGGGAAGTGAGCCGCAAGGTGACTGTCCCCTATGGCATCCAGGGGATACTTGGCGCCTGTTTTCTCGGTCTCGGCCGGGCGATCGGCGAGACCATGGCGGTGACCTTCGTCATCGGCAACCGCCACGAAATCTCCGCTTCCCTCTTTTCCGCCGCCAACAGCATCGCCTCGACCCTGGCCAACGAATTCACCGAGGCCTCGGAGGATATTTACCTCAGCTCCCTGGTGGAACTGGGGTTGGTCCTCTTCGCGGTGACCTTCCTGCTGCAACTGGCCGCACAACTCTGGCTGAAGCGGACCAAGCGCAAAATGGGGGTGGAGTGATGAGAGAGCGCTCGATTGCCGCGCGGCGCTTTAAAGACCTGCTGGTAAAGGTGCTGGCGAGCCTGGCAGCATTGGTCGGCATCGCTTTTCTGATCTGGATCCTCTACGTTGTTCTTGCCCGGGGGATGGGTGCCATCAACTGGGCCTTTTTTGCCGAGCGTCCGGCGCCGCCGGGAATGGAGGGGGGCGGGGTCGGCAGTGCCATCGTCGGCACCCTGCTGATGACCGGTCTGGCGGTGCTGATAGGCGTACCGACCGGTTTGCTCGGAGGAGTCTATCTCTCCGAGTTTGGCAAGCACAACCGGTTTGGCGAGTGGGTGCGCTTTACCTGCAACATGCTGATGGGGACCCCCTCGATCATCGTCGGGGTATTCGTCTACATTATCCTGGTGGTGCCGATGAAGAACTTCTCCGGCTATGCCGGAGCGGTGGCGCTGGCAGTGATCATGCTGCCGGTAGTCACCCGCACTACCGAGGACATGCTGCAACTGGTGCCGAGCGCGCTGCGCGAATCGGCGCTTGCTCTAGGCGCACCGCGCTGGAAGGTCACCCTCGGAGTGGTCTTTCGTGCCGCCAGTAACGGTCTGATTACCGGCATCCTGCTGGCGGTAGCCCGGGTCAGTGGCGAGACCGCGCCGTTGCTTTTCACCGCGCTGAACAGTCCCTACTGGCCGTCATCACTGAGCGAGCCGACCAGCAACCTGACAGTCACCATCTTCAACTACGCCATGTCTCCCTATCCTGACTGGCAGGCAATGGCCTGGGGGGCATCCTTTCTGATCACTGCCGGAGTTCTTGGGGCAACCGTTTTTACCCGCAGCCTGCTCTGGTTCAGGAGTCGCTAGCAATGGAAAATACATCCTCCCTGAAGATCAACCAGGAACTTGTCACGGCATCTGAGGCCGCACCTGCCACTGCCGACCGCGCCGTCGAGACCATGCGGCCGTCGCTGGTCGGCAATGCCCCGGTGAAGATCTCCGCGCGTAACCTCAACTTCTACTACGGTGATCACCAGGCGCTGATCAACAACAACCTGGACATCGCGGCCAACAAGGTGACCGCCATCATCGGTCCCTCCGGTTGCGGCAAGTCGACCCATCTGCGCACGTACAACCGCATCTTCGAGCTCTACCGCAACCAGCGGGTCTCTGGCGAGATCCTCCTCGACGGCGAGAACCTGCTTGATCCCGCGCGCGATGTGCTGGAGCTGCGCCGCCGGGTGGGAATGATCTTCCAGAAGCCGACCCCGTTTTCGATGAGTGTTTTCGACAACGTCGCCTATGGCCTGCGCCTCCATTACCGGATGAGCCGCAGCGAGATGCAGGACCGGGTGGAAACGGCGCTGCGCCAGGCCGCCCTTTGGGACGAGGTCAAGGACAAGCTCGACAAGCCGGGAATGGCCCTCTCCGGCGGCCAGCAGCAACGGCTGTGTATCGCCCGGGCGGTTGCCGTCGAGCCGGAGGTGGTGCTGATGGACGAGCCGACCTCCGCCATCGACCCGGTGGCGACGGCCAAGATCGAGGAGCTGATCACCACCCTCAAGGAAAATTACACTATCGTCATCGTTACCCACAACATGCAGCAGGCGGCGCGTATATCCGATTTCACGGCGTTCTTCTACCAGGGGTTGATCATCGAGTTCGGCGAGACCAAGAAGATCTTCACCAAGCCGGTCAAGAAGCAGACCGAGGACTACATCACCGGGCGTTTCGGCTGATCCCGGACTGGCGGCTAAAAGTTTCGGGTGGCAACCCCAACGTTCCGGAAAGGACATGGCACTATGACCATGCATATGCAGCGGGAACTGGAAAAGCTCAAGAAGATGATTCTGGCGCTTTCGGCCGTGGTCGAAGAGTCGGTACAGCAGTCGGTCCTGTCGCTGGTGAAACGCGACGTGCCCTTGGCTGAGAAGGTCATCGCCGGGGACGAGCAGGTTGACCGGATGGAGGTCGATCTCGAGGAGGAGTGCCTGAAGATTCTGGCCCTCCACCAGCCGGTGGCCGCCGACCTGCGCTTCATCGTTTCGATTCTGAAGATCAACAACGACCTGGAGCGAATCGCCGATCTGGCCACCAATGTGGCCGAACGGACCATCGGCCTGGCGAGTGTCGTTCATACCGATTTTCCCTTCGACCTCGAGGAGATGGCCGGCAAGGTCGAGTCGATGCTGGAGAAAGCCCTCGACGCCCTGGTCAATCTCGACCTGCGTTTGGCAACCGAAGTGACCACCCTCGACGACGAGGTCGACTCCATTCACAAGCAGAATTACACCCTGGTGAAGAACCAGATCCGCCGTCATCCCGAGCGCCTCGATGCCCTGGTCCAGTACCTGTCGATTTCCCGTCACCTGGAGCGGATCGCCGATTTGGCCACCAACATCGCCGAAGATATTACCTATATGATCGAGGGGGAGATCGTCCGGCATACCCAGTGATCGTAATTCCGTCCAGGCAAATTACCCAACGGGCATCGCTTGGTGCCCGTTTTTTTGTGGGATACCGCATCCGTCAAGCCGGCCGTGGTTCGGTGTCCTGCTGCAGCTTGCACTTGGCTGGCGGAGCGGTTACATTGATACCGCCTTTCGATCCCCGGTTGTGAGTCTGCATGAGCGATACGTCCCCCGGTCTACCGGTCAGCCATCTTCCCGCCCGTATCCCCGACCTGGTCGCCAGTGGCCGGGGGGAGGTGTGGACGGTGTCACGCCTCTCTCCCCGGTTGGCAGCGCTGGCCGGCATTGACCCGTCGGAAGCTCGCGGAAAACTCTTGTCCCACCTGCTGCGGGAGAGCATTCCGGACCTCGTGGAACTAGCCCGGGAGGCCGCCGCCAGCGATGAATCGTTGACCGCCATTCCGATCAGGGTCAGCGGATCCCAGGGACACCACACGCTGGCCGTGGATGTCTTCCCGGGAGGTCTGGATGATGATTACCGGAACCGGGAAATAGAATTCTTCTTCAGCGAGCCGAGACCGGTGGCTGTGGCGGCTCCGGGGGTTCCCGGGCTGATCGGTTCCAGTCCGGAACTGCGCGAGGTGCTGCGCAAGATCGGGCTGTATGCCGCCTCCGATGCCCCCGTGGTGGTGACCGGGGAGACCGGCACCGGCAAGGAACTGGTCGCCAGGGCGCTGCACCTGCAGAGCCCGCGTCGGGAACGCGAATTCGTTGCCGTCAATTGCACGGCAATCTCCGAGGAACTTCTCGAGTCGGAACTGTTTGGGCATGAAAAGGGGGCCTTTACCGGGGCGTTGCGCCGGCATCGCGGGCGTTTCGAACGGGCCGACCAAGGGACCCTGTTCCTCGATGAGATCGGCGACATGCCAATGCGCACCCAGGCCAAACTGCTGCGGGTTCTGGAAGACGGGCGGGTCGAGAGGGTCGGTGCCGAGCAGGCCGTCCAGGTCGACGTCCGGGTCGTGGCCGCCACCAATGTCGCCCTGGAGCAGGCGGTCGGGCAGGGGCGTTTCCGGGCCGATCTCTATCATCGCCTTTCGGTGCTGCGCATCCACCTGCCGCCGTTGCGGGAACGCCGGGAGGATATTCCACTGCTGATCGACCATTTTCTGGCGGAGTTCAATGCCCGCTACCAACGTTCTCTGCAGCGGTTGACCCCGGAAGCGGTGGGCGTGCTGCAGGCCTACCTCTGGCCCGGCAATGTCCGGGAACTCCGCAACGTACTCGAGCGGGTCTATGTCGAGGCGGGTGGCGAGGTGATCGGCGCGCGGGCTTTTGCTGAATGGATTCGGGAGCGACAGGACTTCCTGCCCGGGGATTGGAACCTGGAGACCATGGCCCGCCGGCGGCCGCTGCCGGTCGTTCCCCAGTATCCGCTGGCCAGTGAACGCCAATTGCTGAGCGCACCCGCCGGTAACGGTTTGCTCCAGGCCGAACTGGTCTCCGGCGGCCGGACACGCCACACCACCCGGCCGGCGGAGCTCGATCCAGACGAGATCCGGCACGCCTACCAGGCGGCGCGGGGAAACCTGACCGCCGCTGCTCGCCTCCTTGGCGTGCACCGGGCGACCCTTTACCGTTACCTGCAGCGTTTGGGCCTTTCCCGGCAAGACCTCGATCAGGACTAGGCTGCAGGCCGGCCAGCGCTGAGCTGCCGACAATAATCTCGCTCAAAAAAACGCTTGCTTTTTCAAAACACGGTGTGCTACAAGCGAGCATAGCCAGTTTGTGCAGAATGATTTAGTTGCCCGACAGTTCCTGTCAGCAAGTTAAAGAGGACCGCACAGACCCAAAGGGCCGGGCGGTTTTTTTATTGGGAAAACAGCCGCTCCGACCTTCATCAAAAAGGTCCGCTGAGACGGGCCGAGGAGAAAAGAAAATGGCACAAGGTACGGTTAAATGGTTCAATGACGCTAAGGGGTTCGGCTTCATCCAGCAGGATAATGGTCCGGACGTGTTCGTGCATTTCTCGGCGATTCAGGGCGACGGCTTCAAATCCCTGGCCGAGGGCGACCGGGTCGAATTCGACGTGACCCAGGGCCAGAAAGGCCCCCAGTCGGCCAATGTGCGCCGGATCTGAGTAAATAAAAAAACTCAGACAACCAAAAGCCCCGCGGGAATCCGCGGGGCTTTTTTTGTTTTCGGCCTGCTGCTCCCCCTAGCCAGGCTTGTAGCTTGCGACGTTTCAAGCGGCACCAGCGACGCTGCTGCGACGTCGCAAGTTGTTATTGGAGATTCTGCCAAATGAAGATAAATCTTCAAAAAAATTGAAGAATTTCTTTTGGTCCTGGGTTGGCACAAGGGTTGAAAAAGGATAATGCGAATGCGGAACCAAGGCGGTTCCCGAAACCAAAATCAACCCGGAAGGAGGATTCGATCATGGCAAACTGGGATCTGTTCAGGGAGATGGAAAACATGAGCCGCGACATGGACAACCTGCTGCGCTGCTTCGGTGGCGGCCGCGGGCTGGAGCCATCCTTTGCCGCAGCCATCGGCGGACGTGGTTATCCGCGGATCAACCTGCGCGAAGACGCGGACCATTTGTATCTGGAGGCGCTGTTGCCCGGTATCGACGTCAAAACCTTGGATATGACGGTGCTGAAAAATACCCTGACCATTGCCGGTGAGCGCCGCAACGGGGTCGACAAGGTGACCTGGCACCGCCGGGAACGCGGCACCGGGCGCTTCCTGCGGACCATTGACCTGCCGGCTGATATCGAGGCCGAAAAGGTCAAGGCCGATTATCGGGAAGGCGTGTTGCACGTCACCCTGCCCAAGGCGGAAACGGCCCGGCCGAAGCGCGTCGAAATCAAGGCCGGTTGAGTTCCTGAGACCATTCGGGAGGATCCGAATTGCAACCTTTCCAGAGCAAAGGAGTTGACATTATGAGCGAAAAAGAACTGAGAATCGGAAAAGGCGGAGAACTTGCCAACGGCGAGCGTCAGGTGGACAACTGGTTGACTCCGGCCGTCGACATCTACGAAGACGATCAGGTCCTTACCTTGGTTGCCGACCTGCCCGGTGTTCCCAAAGGTCGTCTCAACCTTGGCATCGACAAGGGGGTCCTGACCATTGAAGCCTTGGCACCGAGTGTCAGCGATGACCAGGGTCTCTACCGGGAGTTCGGCACCACCGGCTACTATCGGCGCTTCCAGTTGCCGGACGCGCTGGAGTTTGATCAGGTGGCGGCTGAATTGAAGGATGGCGTCCTCAAGGTGGCCATGCCCAAGTCTGCCTCCGCGCGGCCACGGAAGATTGAGATAACGGTTCACTGAGGGACAACCCGGTTCCCGGGGAACTGCGAGACCTCAAGGGCCGGGCGGAGAACTGCCCGGCCCTTTTTCGCCCCTCGCGGTGCCCCTGAGCCGCCGGGTCTGAACGCGGCGACCTGAAGAATCCCGTGCCCTGCTATACTTGGGGCCGAACCCGATCCGCAGGAAAGGAGTATTCAATGGACCTCAACCGCATGACCCAAAAGACCCAGGAGGCACTGCAGAATGCCCAGGGTCTGGCCCAGAGACAGGGCCACGTCGAGGTCGACGGCGAACATCTGCTGCTGGCTCTGCTGGAACAGGAGGACGGGTTGGTGCCGCGCCTGCTGCAGCGCTTAGATGTCTCCGTGGACAGCTTCCGGGCGGCAGTGGCGGCGGAGGTCGCACGGCGGCCCTCGGCGTCCGGGCCGGGGATGGAGGCCGGCAAGATCTACGTCACCACCCGCCTCAACCGCGTCCTGGCCCGGGCCGAGGAAGAGGCCCGGCGCCTGAAGGACGACTACGTCTCGGTTGAGCACCTGCTGCTGGCCCTGGTCGAAGAAGGTTCTACGACCGCCGCGGGACGGCTATTGACCACCCACGGCATCGACCGCGATCGCCTGCTGCAGGCGCTGACTTCCGTGCGCGGCCACCAGCGGGTGACCAGCGCCGATCCCGAAGGGACTTATGAGGCTCTCGAAAAATACGGTCGTGACCTCGTGCAGGAGGTTCGCAAGGGGAAGCTCGATCCGGTGATCGGCCGCGATGCGGAGATCCGTAGGGTGATCCGCATCCTCTCGCGCAAGACCAAGAACAATCCGGTGTTGATCGGCGAACCGGGGGTCGGCAAGACCGCCATCGTCGAGGGACTGGCCCACCGCATCGTGCGCGGCGACGTTCCCGAGGGGCTCAAGGAAAAGACCGTCTATGCCCTCGACATGGGGGCGCTGGTCGCCGGTGCCAAGTACCGCGGCGAATTCGAGGAACGGCTCAAGGCGGTTCTCAACGAGATCCGCGGGAGCGGCGGCCGCATCCTGCTGTTCATCGACGAACTGCACAATATAGTCGGTGCCGGCAAGGCCGAAGGCTCCATGGATGCCGGCAACATGCTCAAGCCGTTGCTGGCCCGCGGCGAGCTGCATTGCATCGGCGCCACAACTCTAGACGAGTACCGCAAGTACCTTGAGAAGGACAAGGCCCTGGAGCGGCGTTTCCAGCCGGTTCTGGTCGAGCAGCCGACCGTCGAGGAGAGCATCTCCATTCTGCGCGGGCTGAAGGAACGCTTCGAAGTCCACCATGGGGTGCGCATCCAGGACAACGCCCTGGTTGCCGCCGCAACCCTCTCCCATCGCTACATCTCCGACCGGTTCCTGCCGGACAAGGCGATCGACCTGGTCGACGAGGCCTGCGCCACGATCCGCACCGAGATCGACTCCATGCCCCAGGAACTTGACGAGGCAACTCGCCGGGTGATGCAGCTGGAGATCGAGGAAGCGGCGCTGAAGAAGGAGAAGGATGCGGCGAGCAAGGCCCGTTTGGAGGGCTTGCGCAAGGAACTGGCCGAATTGCGGGATCAGGCCAAGGTCCTCAAGGCCCAGTGGGAGGCGGAGAAGGACGCGATCAAGAAGCTGCAGTCCCTGCGCGAGGAGATCGAAAAAGTCCGCCAGAGCATCGAGGTGGCCGAGCGCAACTACGACCTGAACCAGGCGGCCGAACTCAAGCACGGCACCCTGCCGCAGCTGGAGCAGCGGCTCAAGGCCCAGGAGACCGCCTCCGCGGCGGCCGAGACCGGACCCCACCTGTTGCGCGAAGAGGTCACCGAGGAGGAGATTGCCGAGATCGTCGCCCGCTGGACCGGTATCCCGGTGACCCGTCTGGTGGAAGGAGAGCGGGAGAAACTGCTCAAGCTCGACCAGGTCCTGCACCGGCGGGTGGTTGGCCAGGACGAAGCGGTGCAGCTGGTGGCCGACGCGGTGCTGCGCGCCCGTGCCGGGATAAAGGACCCGCGCCGGCCGATCGGCTCCTTTATCTTTCTGGGCCCGACCGGGGTCGGCAAGACCGAGTTGGCCCGGGCTTTGGCGGAGGCCCTGTTCGATTCCGAAGAAAACATGGTGCGCATCGACATGTCCGAGTACATGGAAAAGCATACCGTCAGTCGACTGATCGGGGCCCCTCCCGGCTACATCGGTTACGAGGAGGGGGGGCAGCTCACCGAGGCGGTGCGGCGCAAGCCCTACAGCGTGATTCTTTTCGACGAGATAGAAAAGGCCCACCACGACGTTTTCAACGTCCTGCTGCAGATTCTCGACGATGGCCGGGTGACCGACGCCCAGGGGCGGACGGTAAACTTTAAAAACACCGTGATCATCATGACCAGCAACATCGGTTCCGAATTCCTGCTCGAAGGGGTCTCGGCCGATGGCGAGCTCCACGAAGACGCGCGCACCAGGGTCCTGCGGGAGCTACGCGCCAACTTCCGCCCCGAGTTTCTCAACCGGGTTGACGACATCGTGCTGTTCAAGCCCTTGGCGCGAGGGGAACTCAAGGCGATCATCGACCTGCAGCTGGAGGATCTGCGCCGGCGCCTCGCTTCCCGCCGTATCGTTCTGGATCTGACCGAGGCCGCCCGCGACCATATCGCCAGCGTTGCCTACGACCCGGTCTACGGCGCCCGGCCCCTCAAGCGCTTTCTGCAGCACCAGTTGGAGACCCGCCTCGGCCGGGCATTGATCGCTGGCGATATCCGCGACGGCGCGACGGTGACCATTGATGCGGGCGCGGAGGGGCTGGAGGTACGGCATACCAATCCCCCTGCAGAAATGGGCGGCACGACCGCTGTCGCGCAGGATAGTTCCTCGTGAAAATAATGGAAACAATTCTCACGACTTGGTAGACTCCTGAGAATTTGCAGGGCCGTAACGGGGGAGGGGCGAACTGAAGGAAGAGATGAGCAAACGCAAAAGATTCGGTGAGATCCTGATCGAGGCGGGAGCCCTGGATCGGGCAACTCTGGAAGAAGCTCTGGCCCGGCAGAAGGACAGCGGCAAACGTCTTGGTCAGGTCCTGGAGGAAAGCGGAATCATCGCCGAGCGGGATATTGCCGTGGTGGTAGCCCGTCAGTTCGGTTTGAAGACCGTCAGCAATATCGCCAAATACCCCTTTCCAGCCGATACCCTGGCCATAATCGACAGTGAAACGGCGCTGAAAAAACTGGTGTTCCCTCTCAAAGTCGAGGAGAAGGTCCTCTTCCTGGCGATGGTCAATCCCCTCGATATCCCGACCCTCGACCATATCTCCTTCCGTACCGGCTTGCGGATTATTCCCTATGTCAGCACGCCGAGCGAAATCGTCGACGCGATAAACCGCCATTACCTGAAAACCGGCCTTCCCGCGGAGAAGGACTGGTGGACGGTACTGGTGGTGGATGACCAAGAACTGGTGCGCTCGACGGTGGCAGCAGTGCTCAGACAGGAGGGCTATGTTGTTCTCCAGGCGACCAACGGTGCAGACGGCCTGAAGGAAGCCATGCAGCATTCCCCGCATCTGGTCATCTGCGATATCGTTATGCCGCGCATGGACGGAACGGAAATGTTCCGTGCGCTACAGACACAGATCACCACCCGAACCATTCCGGTTATCGCGCTTTCTTCCCGTTCCTCGGCTGAAGAGGAAGCCCGCCTGCTGGACCTGGGCTATTTCGACATCATCCCCAAACCCATCAATCCGGTGCGTCTGCTGGCTCGCACCAAGCGTGCCCTGCGCGCGGTTTACGGGCCGGACCCACGCCGCGGTATCCCCTAACTGTTCGTCCAGACACCACACCGAAATTATCCTTGTAATTTCTCGAGATACCCCTATAATGATAACCGCAAGGGTCAGCAATTAGGGCTGATTAAGGGTTGAAAAGAGGAGAATACTTATGCGGATCGACATATTCTGCAAGCCGGAGAGCAACTCCCGCTGCGATCGAACCTTGGAAAATGTCCGCCAGGCGCTGGAAGAACTGAGCGTGGAAGCCGAAGTGCACCTTTACCGGGATCGGAGGAAAATGATCGATTACCGGGTATACGTCGCGCCGGCTCTGCTCATCGACGATAATGTCCGGATTGCGGGCCGGGTTCCGGAAGTCGCTGAAATTGAACGGTTGATCGTTGAGCGTCCGCGATACCGCAGACGGATGCAGCAGGTCGCCTGAGGGTGTTCGCCAAACGTAATATCTAAGCCCTCCCGGTCTTGCCGGGAGGGCTTTACTTCTGCCCGGGGCAGAGGGAATTCCTGTCCCTCCGAGGGTCGGATATCAGCGCTCGGGGGGAAGCAACAGCCCTTCCGCCACGGCAAATTCGACGATCTCTTCCCCCTCCCCCCGGGAAACACTCCCCGCGAAAATCTCCCGCGGCGACCGTCCTCCGTCACTGCCACGCAAGAGGGTCAGGAAGTCCTCCTCAAGGGACTCACACAGGACCTCGTTGCCGCGTCGCAGGAACAGGCCCACCGATCCAACCGGACGGAACAGGCGGGTGATCTGCTCGAGATTCGGTTCGGCCAGTTCCTGCAAATCGAGGATCTCGTAATGAAAGGGGACCAGGCGCAGGGTCGGAGCGGTCCGCCAGCAGGTATTCCACAACCCGCGGCCTCGCAACTCTTCCGGTGTCGCCGGTAGGGTTTCGCCGCCGAGCAGGGTTTCGGCGTAATAATAATGGTAACGCAAAAGGTCCTGGGCTGCCGGCCAGAGTTCTTCGCGGCCGCGGACCTTGAGGGCGGCGGCCACGAACTCTTCCTGGAGGGGGGCGATCCGCGCCGCGGGCCAGAGTTCCGGGTTTTCCAGCTCTGCGGCAGCAATTTCCCGGGTATTGATCAGCCAGGCGGCGAACTCCTCGAAAAATTGCACGGACTCCTCCCCGATAGCCTGAAGCAGGCTGGGAAAGAACGCCACGGCGCGCCCCAGATTGTAGAAGAGGTCGGCCGCTGCGGCCAGGCGGCGGCAGCGTGCCAGATCGGCGGCGCTCATGCTGGCGCTGCCCTGTAGCAGGTAGGGGGGATGTGAGTCGGCCCGGAGCCCGAACTCGTCCCGGCGCCGATGCAGGCTGGTGCCTGGAAGCAGCGCGAGCTGAAACAGGTCGAGATGGTTGGGGCGGAGCTTCAGGGCAGCTTCGAGGCTGGCCGCGAAGCCGCCGTAATCATCCCCCGGCAGGCCATAGATCAGGTCGAAACCGAAGGTCACCCCCTCCCGGTTGAGCAGCCCCACCTTGTCGCAAAAGTCTTGCGGGTCGAAACTGCGGTGGATGTGGTGCAGGATTTCGGAGTGGAAGGATTGCAGCCCGAGCTGCACCGAACAGGGCTGCCGGGCCAACAAGCGGGCGGTGGGTCGATCGAGGTAATCCGCCTTGGCCTCCAGATGCAGGTGCAGGTGGGGGGCCTCACGGTGGACCATTTCCAGCAGCCGTCGGCCCCGTTCCGCGGGGAAGTTGAAGGTGGAATCGAGCACCCAGACCTGGCTGACCCCGCTGCGGGCGAAAAGCTGTAGTTCGGCGCGCAGCCGTTCGGCAGGCAGGGGGCGGACGCCCCGGCTGCCACGCCCGTCGTAGCAGTAGTCGCAGGCAAAGGGGCAACCGCGGGCGGTTTCCCAGAGGACTCCCCCAGCCGCTGTCGGCTGCAGCACTCCGCTCAGCCATGGAGAGGGGAGGGCCTCCGCCATTGCCGGTTCGCGCTCGGGCCCGTGGGCCACCCCGGCGGCGGTGGCCAGGGACAGACCCGGCAGCGGCGCCAGGGGCTTGCCCGCGGCCAGTTCCCGGCACAACTCGGAAAAGGTTGCTTCGCCCTCGCCACGCACCAAGGCGTGGAAGATCCCTTCGGCAAGCAGTGGCTCGGGCGCCGCCGAAGCCTCGGGCCCACCGGCGATCAGCAGGGTATCGGGCAGGGTCTGGCCCAGCAGCCGGGCGGCCGCAACCATGACCGTGCGGTTCCAGCTGTAGAGCGGCATGCAGACCAGACGAGGCGCGGTATCGACCAGGGCGGAGGCAATCTCGGCAGCGGAATGTTCGGGGAAGAAGTCGCGCAGCCAGGTCTGGCCGCGAAGTTCGTTGGGGAGTGCCGCAGCCAGACACCCCGCCGCCAGGGGAACGGCCTGGGCCGACCGGCGGACATGCAGGGTGGCGATAACGATGGTCATGGCGTCTCCCGGTAATTTTGGCGAACTGGACACCTTCAGCGGGCGATCTCGACCGGCGGGGGAGCCGACAGCCCGGCCTCGCTGGTGGCGACGCCCGCCCGCTCGAAGGCGTCTCGGTAGAGAGGATAGGCGGTCCGCAAGTGGCTGAGGGTGAGATTGTAGCCGTAGCTCATCACCATGCTGCGCGCCTGAATGCTCATCGGGCTCTGGAAAAAGAGTAGCGACTCCTCCCGCCCAGGTTCCAGCAGCAGGATATCCAGATCGGGGTGATTCTGCTGGTCATGGCGCAAGGCGAGGTCGAGCTTTTCCTTGTTTTCGATGCGCCTGGCCTGTTCCCAGGTGTAATTGATCCCCAGTTCGGCAATGCTGGAGCACTGGCCGTAGGAAAGGGAAGGAAGGCAGGTGCTTTCCATGTCATTCTGCATCGGCACCCGGGGGTTGACGACCACAATCAATTGGACGCCGCGATCGATGGCAATGTCAAGGTGGGAGACCCGGCCGGTGGAGCCGTCGACGTAATAGTTCTCCCCGACCTTGTGGGGCTGGAAGAAGTAGGGGATGGCGCAGGAGGCGGTGATCGCCTGGCAGATGTGCATGTCGCGGTAGCCTTCGCCGCCGAACACCACCCGCTGGCCGCGGTCAAGGTCGTAGGCCGGGATGTAGAGCTCCCGCTTCAGGTGCTGGAAGTCGTCGACGATCCTCTCCTGGCGGAAGGAACGGCAGAGGTAATCCTGCATCGGGGCGAGAGAGAAGAGACCGGCGGGAAACTGCTCCTGGAGGATGTGGAGCAGGTCATGGGTCGAAAAACCCCAGGGATTCTGCCGATAATTGCGGTAGATGCGGTAGAGATTGCGCAGCACCAGGCCGAAAGAAGCGAACGACTCTCTGGCGTCGAAGCGATAGATGTCCCTGCGCCGCCAGTTGAAGACATTGCTCTCTTCGTTGGCAATGGCCCGAAACAGGACATCCGGTTCGATGCGGTTGGCCATCAGGGTAGCGATGACCGAACCGGCGCTGACGCCGATGTAGAGGTCGAAATGGCAGGGAGAGAATTTCCCCGGGAAAAGTCGGCCCAGGGCGGTCAGGCAGCCGATCTCGTAGGCTGCTCCCATGATGCCGCCACCGGCCAGGACCAGGGCTATCTTCTTTCGCTTGGCCATCGTCGGTCCTACGCTTTGGCCCTGACTTTGAGTTTCGGCTTGCCCCCCGCCATCTCGACACGGAATTCCACCGGACGCTCACCAAACTTTTCGCGGATCTTGTCCTGCTGCTGAGTCAGGAATTCCTCGACCTTCTGGCGTTGAGGGACTTTCAGGTTGCAGGCCTGGTGAGCGGCCACCAGGTTCTGATAAATTGCCTCGAAATCCTCGCGGCCGGCGGGCTCGGCAGTTGGGCCCTGGGGGGCGGCGGCCTCGACCGTGGCCTCGGGCGGGGTCGAGGTCGGCAACGATTTGGGCAGGATCCCCTGCTGGCGGCTGTAGCGACCTTCTTCGATCAGGCGCAGGATGCGGTCCCAGTGGCCGGCGTAGGAGTGAAAACGGGTGGCGAGGTTTTGGTAACGGAAGCGCAGGTCGGTCTGCACGATGTGGCGGTTGGCAAAGAGACGCAGGCGTTTGGTCAGGATTTCACGGGCCCTGAGCGGCTCCCGTTTTTCCACCCCGGCGAAATATTGTTCATAGGCGATCTCCAGCTCCTTTATCTGCTGTTCCATGCCGCAGAGGAGTCGCCTGATGTCCCCGCGTTCGTCCATGAAGAGCCTCCGACGCCAAACTATACTGAAAGTATTGGGCAATGCAAAGGAAATTCAACAACCTCCGGTTCCTCGCGGGGTACCATATTCCTTGACTCCCTCGGGAGGGTTCGTATAATAAACCATTTTGCAAAAATGCTTCCCGAAAGAGGGGAATATGGGAAAAACTCAACGTGCTGCGGTGATCCTCGCCGCCGGTCAGGGGACGCGGATGAAGTCGCAACGTCCCAAGGTCCTTCATGAAGTGGCGGGAATGCCGATGGTCTACTACCCCCTGCAGCTGGCCCGCAACCTCGGCTGCGCTCCCCGCCTGATGGTGGTCGGCCATGGCGCGGACCAGGTCGAGGACAGTCTGTCGGCCAGCGGCGCTGCCTTCGTCCGCCAGGAGCAGCAGCTTGGTACCGGCCACGCCCTGGGTTGTGCCGCTGCGCCCCTCTCCGCCTTCGAGGGCACCCTGCTGCTGCTTTGCGGCGACGTGCCGCTGCTGCGCCGCGAAACCCTGGAGCGGCTCCTTTCCTATCACGAGGCCGAAGCCGCGGCCGTGACCGTGCTCACCGCGGAGGTTGCCGACCCCTGTGGCTACGGCCGTATCGTCCGCGATGGTGCCGAGGTGCTGCGCATTGTCGAAGAGAAGGATGCCAGCGCCAAAGAAAAGGCGCTGCGGGAGATCAACACCGGGATCTATGCCTTTGCTGCGCCCTTCGTCTTCGCGGCCCTGGAGGCAATCGGCTGTGATAACGCCCAGGGTGAATACTACCTCACCGACGTGCTGGCCATAGCCCGGCAGCGTGGTGCCCGGGTCCGGGCCCTGGCCGCCGGTGATGCCGGCGAGGCCCAGGGGATCAACGACCGGGTGCAGCTGGCCGCCGCCGGCGCCGAGATGCGCCGCCGCATCAACGAAGGGCTGATGCGTTCCGGGGTGACCCTGGTCGAACCGCTGGCCGCCTTCATCGACCCGACCGTTACGATCGGCGCCGATACCGTCATTGCCCCCGGAGTCCACCTCCACGGCACTACCAGCATCGGCCGCGAATGCCGCATCGAGCCGGGGGTGGTGGTCCACGACTGCAGTATAGGCGACGGCGTCCACCTCAAGGCCGGTTCGGTTCTCGAAGGCTCCCGGGTCGGCGACGTCTGCAGCATCGGCCCGATGGCCCACCTGCGGCCCGGTACGGTGCTGGCGGGGCACAACAAGCTCGGCAACTTCGTCGAAACCAAGAAGGCCATCCTCGCCGAGCGCGCCCAGGCCAGCCATCTCACCTACCTTGGCGACGCCGAGATCGGCCGCAATGTCAACATCGGCTGCGGGACGATCACCTGCAACTACGACGGCGCCAACAAGCATCGAACCATCATCGGCGATGACGTCTTCGTCGGCTCCGACGTCCAGTTCGTGGCGCCGGTGGAGATCGGCCGCGGCAGCCTGATCGGCGCCGGATCGACGATTACCAAGGATGTCCCCGCCGATGCCCTGGCCATCGCCCGCAGCGAACAGAAGATCGTTCCCGGCTGGGCGGCGCGCAAGCGGCAGAAGCTGAAAAGCGGTGATTAATGACGGGTGACGGGGCTTATGCCTCGTCACCCGTTATATGTCACCCGTTACCCATCACCAAGGTACCTGAACTATGTGCGGAATTGTTGGCTATATCGGCCCCCGGCAGGCGACGCCGATCATTTTCGACGGCCTGCGGCGCCTCGAATATCGTGGTTACGACTCGGCGGGCATCGCCACCCTGAACGGCGGCCACATCGAAATCCGGCGCGCCCAGGGGAAACTGGTCAACCTCGAGCAGGTTCTTGTCGAGCGGCCCCTGGCCGGCGGCCTGGGCGTTGGCCACACCCGCTGGGCGACCCACGGCCGTCCCTCGGAAATCAATGCCCACCCCCACTACGCCGGGGGCATCGTCGTCGTCCACAACGGCATCATCGAAAACTACCTGGCCCTCAAGGACCGGCTGCGGGGACTGGGGCACCACTTCCGCTCCGAAACCGATACCGAAATCATCGCCCATCTCATCGAGCAGCACTTCAAGTCCTGCGGCGACTTCGAGGCGGCGGTGCGCGCTGCCCTGGCCGAGGTACGCGGTGCCTACGCGGTGGCGATCCTCTGCGAACAGGAACCGGATAAGCTGATTGCCGCCAAACTCGGTTCGCCGCTGGTGGTCGGCAAGGGGGAGGGAGAATTCTTCGTCGCCTCGGATATCCCGGCGATGCTCTCCCACACCCGCGAAATGGTCTTTCTCGAGGATGGCGAGCTGGTGGTCTTTCAAAACGGCACCATGCAGGTCAGCGATCTCTCCGGCACCCCCCTGCAGAAAGCGAGCAAGACCATCACCTGGAGCCCGCTGATGGCCGAGAAGGGGGGGTACAAGCATTTCATGCTCAAGGAGATCTACGAGCAGCCGCGGGCCATCGCCGACACTCTCGCCGGGCGCCTGATGGAGGACGAGGGGGCGGTCTACCTCGAGGATCTCAAGCTGGATGATGCAGCGCTGCGCTCCCTGGAGAAACTTTTTATCGTCGCCTGCGGCACCTCCTGGCACGCGGCGCTGGTCGGCAAGTTCCTGATCGAAAAGCTCTGCCGGGTGCCGGTGGAAGTCGATATTGCCAGTGAGTTCCGCTACCGGGACCCGATCGTCGGCGAGCGCACCCTGACCCTGCTGGTCAGCCAGAGCGGCGAAACCGCAGACACCCTGGCGGCGCTGCGCGAGGCGCGGGGCAAGGGGGGGCGGACGGTGGCGATCTGCAACGTCGTCGAATCGTCCATCGCCCGCGAAAGCGACGGGGTGGTCTACACCCATGCCGGGCCGGAGATTGGCGTCGCCTCGACCAAGGCCTTCACCACCCAGTTGGTGGCCCTCTATCTCTTCGCCCTGCGCCTCGGCCAGGCGCGGGGAACCCTCAGCGCCGGCGACTGCCGGGCGCACAGCCTGGAACTGCTGGCCCTGCCGCGGCTGGTCGAGGAAGTGCTGCAGCTCGATGCCGCCTGCGAGGAGATCGCCCGCACCTTCATGGGGGCCCGCGACTTCCTCTACCTCGGCCGCGGCAACCAGTACCCGATCGCCCTCGAGGGGGCCCTCAAGCTCAAGGAAATTTCCTATATTCATGCCGAGGGCTACCCGGCGGGGGAGATGAAACATGGCCCCATTGCCCTGATCGACGAACAGTTGCCGGTGGTGGTGCTGGTGCCGGCCAACGACACCGCCGAGAAGGTCCTCTCCAACCTGGAAGAAGTTCAGGCCCGCGGCGGGCGGGTCATCGCCGTTACCAGCGGCGAACTCGGGCTGGCCGGCAAGGCCGACGCCGTCCTGCAACTGCCGACGGCGGTCGACGACCTGATGCCGATCCTGACCTCCATCCCCCTGCAGCTGCTTGCCTATCACATCGCCGTCTTCAAGGGGACGGATGTCGACCAACCCCGCAACCTGGCGAAAAGCGTCACCGTGGAGTAACGAAGTTTTGACCATTTTATCCCCCCTATCGGAACGATTCGGCCGCTGGCTGACGGCTTTGCTGCAGCATTTCCGGGTCAGCGAAAACAACTTCCTGATCATTCTCGCGGTGATCATCGGCCTGCTCGGCGGGCTGGGGAACTATGCCTTCCGCAAGACCATCGAGTTCGTCCACTGGGGGGTGATGGAACAGGGGCAGCGGCTGCTGGGCATCTCCCAGGACGTTTGGAATATCCACCGGCTGCTGATTTTCATCTTCCCGCTGCTCGGTGGACTTTTGGTCATCCCGCTGTGGATCCTCTTCGCCAAAGACCTCAAGGGGGGCTTCGCCAACTTTCTGGTGCGGGTCAACCTAGGGGGTGCCAAGCTGCCGTTGCGGCCGCTGCTGACCCGGGGATTCGGCGCGGCGATCACCATCGGCACCGGCGGCAGCGCCGGGCAGGAAGGGCCGATCGCGGTGATCGGCGGAACCATCGGCAGTCAGTTCGGCCAGCTCTTCAAGGTCAGTGCCGACCGGCTCAAGGTACTGGTCGCCTGCGGGGCCGCCGCCGGGATAGCGGCGACCTTCAACGCGCCGATCGCCGGCGTCTTCTTCGCTACCGAGATCGTCCTGCTCGCTTCCTTCGAGCTGGCTAGCTTCACCTCGATCGTCATCTCCTCCGGAATGGCCACGGTCGTCTCCCGGGCGCTGCTCGGCAACCGCGCGGAGATCGTCGCCCCCCCCTACGTCATGCACAGCTACTGGGAGATGCTCCTCTACGTGTTGCTCGGGCTAACCGTCGGCGGCCTGGCCGCCGGTTTCATCGATCTTCACTTCCGGATCAAGGATCATATCGACGCCATTCCCGTGCCACGCCTGGCCAAGCCGGTCCTCGGCGGGCTGGCGGTCGGTCTGATCGGCATCGTCCTGCCGCAGGTCTTCGGAAACGGCTACGAATTCATGGAGTCGGTCCTCTCCGGCGATCATACCTTGTACCTGTTGGCCGGGCTGATTCTGGCCAAGGCGGTCGCCACCTCCGTCACCCTCAACTCGGGGCTCCCGGGCGGGATGTTCGCTCCCTGCCTCTTCATCGGTGCGGTGATCGGCGGCGCCTTTGGCCATCTGGCGGCGATCTTCTTTCCCGGCGCCGGCCTCTCCCCGGGAGCCTACGCCCTGGTCGGCATGGGGGCTTTTTTGGCTGCGTCGACCCATTCGCCGATGACCGCGATCTTCCTCCTGTTCGAAATCACCGACAGCTACCAGGTCATCATCCCGATCATGCTCACCTGCGTGATTGGCACCGCCGTCGCCCGCCACTTCAAGCAGGAAAGCCTGGAAACCATGGAGCTGGCCCGCGAGGGGATCGACCTCGAGGCCGGCAAGGAGCGCAACATCATGAAGTCGCTGACCGTCGGCGAGGTGATGGATCATGATGTCGAAACCATCTCCGAGGGGATGACCCTCGGCCAGTTCGCCCGTTTCATCGAGCGCACCCGGCACACCAACTTCCCCCTGGTGAATTCCACGGGGATGCTGACCG
Source organism: uncultured delta proteobacterium (assembly GCA_963806685.1). Classification (GTDB taxonomy): domain Bacteria; phylum Desulfobacterota; class Desulfuromonadia; order Desulfuromonadales; family DDH964; genus DDH964. The sequence continues at coordinate 161,521 of CAWDZB010000012.1, read as the reverse complement.
GGATCATCTCGGTGCAGGACTTCATGGGCGTGGTCTTCGAGCGCGACCTGATGGACCTGGTGGTGGTCAAGGAACTGGCGACGACCAATGTCATCACCGCCCATGCCGAAGAGGATCTCGATACCGCCATGCGCAAGATTGGCTACCGCAACATCGAGCAGCTGCCGGTGGTCGACCGCCAAACCCACCACCGTATCGTCGGCATCATCTCCCGCCGGGACATGGTCGCCGCCTACAATCGGGCGCTGATGACCCGGCATCTCGAGGATGAGGATGAATAGCCTGCTGGCGGCGCTCAACGAGCCTCAGCGCCAGGCGGTGCGCCATGGCGAGGGACCGCTGCTGATCCTCGCCGGGGCCGGCTCGGGGAAGACCCGCACCCTCACCCACCGGGTCGCCTGGCTGATCCGCGAACACGGCGTCGCCCCCTGGCAGATCCTCGCCGTGACCTTCACCAACAAGGCCGCCGCCGAGATGAAGGAGCGCCTGGAGCGGCTGCTCGGAACCGAGGACCTGCCCTGGGTGGCCACCTTCCATGCCACCTGCGTGCGTATCCTGCGTCGCGAGATCGGGGCGCTGGGGTTCACCAGCGCCTTCACCATCTACGACGACCAGGACCAGGAGCGATTGCTCAAGACCATCCTTGATGAGCTGGCAATCCCGGAGAAGAGCCTTCGGCCCCGCGCCGCTGCGACCTTCATCGACGGCGCCAAGAACCGCGGCCAGCTCCCGGACGAACTTCCCCGGGACGACTTCGCCGGTGCCCAGTTGGTCCAGGTCTACGCTCGCTACCAGCAACGCCTGCAGCAGGCCAACGCCCTCGACTTCGGCGACCTGCTGCTGCAGACCGTGCGCCTGTTCCGCGAACAGCCCCAGATCCTGCAGCGCTGGCGGGAGCGCTTCCGCTACATCCTGGTCGACGAATTCCAGGATACCAACGCCATCCAGTACGAACTGATCCGCCTGCTCGGCGAGGGGCACCGCAACCTCTGCGTGGTCGGCGACGATGATCAGTCGATCTATCGCTGGCGGGGGGCCGAGGTCGGCAACATTCTCGGCTTCGAGCGGGATTTTCCGGGGTGCGTGACGATCCGCCTGGAGCAGAACTACCGGTCGACGCAAACCATCCTCAGTGCCGCCGGCGAGGTGGTTGCCAAAAACCGCGGGCGCAAGGGGAAGACCTTGTGGACAGAGAACCCTGCCGGCGAGCCGCTGACTCTCGAGGCACTCCCCGACGACCTGGAAGAGGCGCGCTTCGTCGCCGGCGAGATCGTCCGCCTGCGTGGCGTCGGGCGCCACCTGCGCGACGTCGCGGTTTTCTATCGCACCAACGCCCAGTCCCGGGTCCTGGAGGAGGCGCTGCGCAGCCAGAACCTTCCCTACGTGATGTTCGGCGGGGTCAAGTTCTACTCGCGCCTGGAGGTCAAGGACGTGCTGGCCTACCTGCGGCTGCTGGTCAATCCGGCCGATGCCCTGGCCGCAAGGCGCATCATCAATGTTCCGCCGAGGGGGATCGGCCAGGTGACGGTGAATCGAATCGCCGAGTTGGAGGAGGAGGCCGGCGGCTTTTTTTCCGCCTGTTCCATGACCTTGGAGCGGGGGCAGCTCGGCGGCGCCGCAGCCGGCCGGGTGGCCGGTTTCGTGGCACTGATCGACCGTTTCCGGGACCGGCTCGATGCCGAGCCCTACCCGCAGCTGGCCGCCGAACTGATCGAGGAGAGCGGTTACGGCCCTCTCCTGCGTGAGGAGAGAACCGAGGAGGCGCGAGGCCGTCTGGAAAACCTCGAGGCCCTGCTTGCCGGAATGGAGGAGCACGCCGGCAGCGAGGGGACGCTGACTGACTACCTGGAGCAGGTGGCGCTGATCACCGATCTCGACGCCTACGATCCGAGTCTCGACCGGGTCACCCTTATGACCCTGCATGCAGCCAAGGGACTGGAGTTTCCCGTGGTCTTCATGACCGGCATGGAGGAGGGGCTCTTCCCTCACTCGCGGGCGTCCGGCGAAGGGGAGGAGGTTGAGGAGGAACGCCGCCTCTGCTATGTCGGCATGACCCGGGCGATGGAGCGGCTTTATCTAAGCCATGCCCGGCGTCGCCGCGTCTACGGGACCTTCCAGTACAACGCGCCGAGCCGCTTTCTCGCCGAGATCCCCCCCCGACTGCTGGCGCAGGCTCCCGCTGCCGGCCTGCAGCGGGGGGCGGGGCACAACCTCGCGTCGGTTTTCGAGCAGTTCGAACCCGATTCCTTTGCCGCCGACGGCGAGCCGGACGAAGCGTTTTCCGAGGAGGTTCGGGTGGTGCCCGATGCCGAGGAGGGGCTGCGCATCGGCCTCCGGGTCCGGCACCTCAAGTTTGGCGTCGGCACGGTGCGCCGCATTGAAGGGCAGGGGGACAACCAGAAGGTCATCGTCTATTTCAACACCGTCGGGCCCAAGAAGCTGTTGCTCAAGTTCGCCGGGCTGGAGCCGGCCTGAGGCAGTCTTCTCCGAGTGGCCCTGTCCACTCCTCCCGGCACACCCTATTTGCCCCCTTCTCCCCACTCCCTGAACTACCTCTCCCCCATTACCCGACAACCGCGCGGCTGGGTTACAATGAATCAGGCGAGGCCGGCCGATAACCCCAACCGTCAAGGAGGCGTTATGGAACGGATCTCGAGGCAGACGCACATTTTCGATGGGCAGGCCGCCCTGTGGGCAGGCCTGATTGGCGGGACGGATTTACCGCTCTCTTGCCGTGGTTTGTTGCGGCACGAACCGGCACCACTATTTTCAACCACCTGATTTTCGGCTTGACGACAGTTTTCTTTTATATTGCCACCCGCCGTGCCCATCACCTGGAGACCGAGGAGCATATACCGCTCATTCACCGCCACGCCTAGTCAGCCCGCAGAGGATGCCGTAACCTGCTCGAAGAGTCCTTTAACCCCCACACCATTGCCGGGCTGATGTGCCGCCACCAGATCTGCATCGCCTGGGATGGCACCCTAGCTGACTGTGCGACTTCAACCTCGCCCTCGGTTTGGGACTGGTCAGTGGTTTCCAGCGGAACATCTACGATCTCGACCCTGCCCGCCTGACCGGGAGGCCGATCGCCTGCGGCGACCACTGTCTCGGCTGCACCGCGGGTTGCGGCTCCTCCTGCGGCGGAGATCTGGTGGCCTGATGGTCCAAAAATTGGTGGTTTTGTCGGCCACCAGCATGAAAAACGGCCCCGGATTTCTCCGGGGCCGTTGGTTTTCTGGTTTGGCTATCCTGAAGGTCAGCCGCGTACCTTGGGAAGCAGGGTCTCGAGCAGCTCGAAAAGCTCGTCGAGGTCGGCCCGGGTCATGTCGGCCATGTGCGGGATGCGAAAGGTCTGGTTCTTGATCTTGCCGTAGCCGTTGTCGATGGCGTAGCCGGCTTCGCCGGCCAGCCTCTTCAGCGCCTCGAGGTCGGTGCGGCCGTCGGTGGCGCCGCTGGTCAGGGTCACCGAACGGACTCCTTTCGCGGCGAAGAGGGAAAATCCCTGAGCCAGGACCCAGGCGCGGGTCGCCTCAGCCATCTGCCGGTGGCGGGCATAGCGCTGCTCCAACCCCTCGGCGAACATCTTCTGCAACTGGTGGTCGAGGGCGTAGATCAGGCTGATGCAGGGGGTGCTCGGCGTGTTGTCCTTGGCATCGTTGGCGGCGAACTCCAGAAAGTCGAAATAGTAGCCGCGGTTGGGGGTCGTCTTCGCCTTCTCCAGGGCTTTGGCCGAGACCGCGAAGACCGCCAGCCCCGGCGGCAGGCCGAAGGCTTTCTGCACGCCTGCCAGGCAGACGTCGGTCCCCAGAGCGGTGACGTCGAGGGGAACGGCACTCATCGAAGAGACGGTGTCGACGATGAAGGAAACCTCCGGGTACTTTTTCATCACCGCGGCGATCTCCGCCAGCGGGCTCATCACCCCGGTGGAGGTCTCGTTGTGGACCACGGTCATGGCGTCGTACTTGCCGGTGGCGAGAGCCGCATCGACCATTTCCGGGGTCACCGGCTCTCCCCACTCGGCAGCGAAATGGTCGGCCGCCAGGCCGCAGCGGACGGTGACGTCGTGCCACTTGGAACTGAAGGCACCATTGCTGAAGTTGGCGCAGCGTTTCTGCACCAAATTGCGGACCGCTCCTTCCATGACGCCGAAGGCGCTGCTGGTGGCAAGAAAGACCGGATCGGCGGTGTTCAGCAAGCGCTTGAGGCCGCGGGTCACCCGTCCCTGCAGCTCCGCGTATTCCTTCATCCGGTGGCCGATCATCGGCGTGCTCATGGCTTGCAGAACATCGAGGCTGACTTCGACCGGGCCGGGGATGTAGAGTTTTTTGGCCATCGCGACAGGTTCTCCTTGTCAAAATGAAAAAACGCCTGGTCCGGCAGTGCAGCGGAGCCCAGGCGTACGGCTTGACGGGGATCTTGCTTCCTGCTCCCCGGTGGTTGCCCACCTTACGCCAGTCACAGGAATCCCTTGCAGATTGTGCGGCACTGGATAGCATATCCATCCCGAGTTTGTCAAGGATTCCCGCGTTGACAAGCCGCTTGGCGGCGGTTAGGATGACGTGGTTTTTTAAGGATTTTCAGCCTCCTTCGCAGGGAGTCCGGAGTGAAATTCAGAGAAGAACAACCGCGACGCCTGGCCGATGCCCTGCTGAATGCCCTGGTCGATTCGGGGGCGGCAGTGCTCAAGGCCGAGCAGGGCCTGGTCCGTGCCCGGATCGCCGATCTCATCCGTCAGGAACTGGAGGCGGAGCAGGACCTCGACCGGGAGGCCGAGAAGTTGCTGGAGGCTCACCTGAAAAATGCGCCCCCCGGGGTGGATCGCCACAAGTTGCTGCAGATGATCAGGAAGCGCCTGGCCGAAGAGCGGGGGGAGGGACGATGAACTTCTCCGAGCCCCGCATTTCCCATCTGGCCCACCTGATCATGGATGGTTTGTGGCGTGACGACCTGGTCGATTACCGCGACGAAGGGCGGGTGCTGCAAGTTCTCAAGACGACCATTTCCCGCCTCCTTGCTGCCGAGGAAGAGGTCGACAGGCTGGTACGGAACAAGCTGCAGCGCCAGCATCAGGTTGCCGGCAGCAGGGAATGGCAGGTCCTCTACGAACGATATTTCAGGGAAGAGATGAACAAGCGCCGAGGGTGAAGGGCAAAACCGACTCCGGATGGCTCGATCAATGTGGCTGATGCCCTCCTCTCTCCTTGCCGAACGCCGGAATAATTTCCATAAACCCCTTGACATTCTTTCCCCGCTGATTATATTAAGGTCCAGCTGTTAGCACTCGTCGCCTGTGAGTGCTAACAGGACCGCAAAAGGCTTGGTTCGTTTGCCGGTTTCGAACGCGAGCCTTTTTGCGTTTCGGTTGTCGTCAAACGGGGCGTAGCCCCCATATCCCATCCAATAGTGCAAAAGAAAGGAGCATGTTGTCATGAACATCAGACCGCTGCACGACCGCATCATCGTCGAGCGTCTCGAGGAAGAGACCAAGACCGCCGGGGGGCTCATCATCCCCGACACCGCCAAGGAAAAGCCCCAGCAGGGCAAGGTCATCGCTGTCGGCAAGGGAAAGAAAACCGAGGACGGCAAGGTCCTGCCGCTGGACGTCAAGGTCGGCGACAAGGTGCTGTTCGGCAAGTATTCCGGCACCGACATCAAGATCGATGGCAAGGAGTTTTTGATGATGCGCGAGGATGACATCCTCGGGGTCGTCGAGAAATAATCCATCCATTTCCCGCAAGGAGGAACCATAGACATGTCTGCTAAGGAAATCAAATTCGGGTCGGATGCCCGGGCCAAGATTCTCAAGGGAGTCAACACCCTCGCCGATGCGGTCAAGGTGACCCTCGGTCCCAAGGGGCGCAACGTCGTCATCGAGAAGTCCTTCGGTGCGCCGCTGATCACCAAGGACGGCGTCACCGTCGCCAAGGAGATCGAAGTCGAAGACAAATTCGAGAACATGGGCGCCCAGCTGGTCAAGGAAGTCGCTTCCAAGACCTCGGATATCGCCGGTGACGGCACCACCACCGCTACCGTGCTGGCCCAGGCGATCTACCGCGAAGGCGTCAAACTGGTGACCGCCGGCCACAACCCTATGGAGATCAAGCGCGGCATCGACAAGGCGGTGGAAGCCGCCGTCGGCTCCCTGAAAGAGCTCTCCAAGCCGATCAAGGACCACAAAGAGATCGCTCAGGTCGGGACCATCTCCGCCAACGGCGACGAAACTATCGGCAACATCCTCGCCCATGCGATGGAGAAGGTCGGCAAGGAAGGGGTCATCACCGTCGAGGAAGCCAAGGCGATGGAAACCACCCTGGAGACCGTCGAGGGGATGCAGTTCGATCGCGGCTACCTCTCACCCTATTTCGTGACCGACGCCGAGCGCATGGAAACGGTCATGGAGGATGCCCTGATCCTTATCCACGACAAGAAGATCGCCAACATGCGCGACCTGCTGGCGGTTCTCGAGCCGGTGGCCAAGCAGGGCCGCCCGCTGATGATCATCGCTGAGGACGTGGAAGGCGAAGCGCTGGCCACCCTGGTTGTCAACCGCCTGCGCGGCACCCTCAACGTCTGTGCCGTCAAGGCTCCGGGCTTCGGTGATCGCCGCAAGGCGATGCTCGAAGACATCGCCATCCTCACCGGCGGCAAGGTGATTTCCGAGGAAATCGGCTTCAAACTGGAGAACGCCACCATCGACATGCTCGGCCAGGCCAAGCGCATCGTCGTGGACAAGGAGAACACCACCATCATCGATGGTGCCGGAGCTGAAGTCGACATTCAGGGCCGGGTCAAGCAGATCCGCTCCCAGATCGACGAGACCAAGAGCGACTACGACCGCGAGAAGCTCCAGGAACGCCTCGCCAAACTGGTTGGCGGTGTCGCCGTGGTCAAGGTCGGTGCGGCCACCGAAACCGAGATGAAGGAGAAAAAGGCCCGCGTCGAGGACGCCCTGCACGCCACCCGCGCCGCGGTCGAGGAAGGTATCGTCCCTGGCGGCGGTGTCGCCCTGGTGCGCTGCCTTGCGGCCCTCAATGCCATGAAACTGGGCGGCGAGCAGCAGTTCGGCGTCAACATCGTCAAACGCGCCCTCGAGGAGCCGCTGCGCCAGATTGCCGGCAACGCCGGCATGGAAGGCTCCATCGTCGTCGACAAGGTGATGGGCAAGAAGGGTTCCTTCGGCTTTGACGCCGCTGCGGACGCTTACGGCGACATGATCGACAAGGGGATCATCGATCCGACCAAAGTGACCCGCAGCGCCCTGCAGAACGCCGCTTCGGTGGCCGGGCTGATGCTGACCACCGAGGCCTGCATTGCCGAACTGCCCAAGAAGGAAGAGGGCATGCCCGCCATGCCCGGCGGCATGGGCGGCATGGGCGGCATGGGCGGCATGATGTAAGCCTCTGCCCAAGACAGCAATGAAAGCCCCCCGGACTCTCCGGGGGGCTTTTTTCGTCTCTATGGTTCGGCACCATCGGCGCTTGGCAAAAATAGTCCCAAGCGAATAAATGGTATAATTCACTCCAAGGCAGCTAATAAATGGTCAATGGTCTGAATTCATAGGCAAAATGGTTATAAAAATCTGGCGCTGAAAGCAGGATGAAAATGGTCGAGGAACGGTTGAGCAAAGCCGAGATATTGGGCGGCAAGGAGGGGGCGAATTTCCCCAACAGGCGCATTCGTTCAGACCGCGGCCCCGATGCCAAGTCAAGCTCGCTTGCCAGGATACCCGTCCGAAAGTGGCTGCCATTATCGTCGAGACGAATCATCGGCTCGATGGTGGCAACTATTTTCATTGTTATCATTATCACCGAGTCTGTTGGGAGGTTGCATCATGAGTCGGCACTGGTCGAAGGGCTGTCACACATATTTGCCCTGCTGGTGACGTTGGTGCCGATTTTCTATTTTCTCTGGTGTCGTCCCCTTTACCAACAGATGCGCGAACGGCAGCGGTCGGAATCCGAAGTTCGGGATCTTTCCCATCGGCTGCTGGTCGCCAGTGAGGAAGAACGGCGCAAACTGGCCCGAGATCTCCACGATGAGTTCGGCCAGAAACTTACTTCCTTGCAGATGGGCCTGGAAAAAGCGGGTAAGACCACCTCCCACGAACCGTCTCAATTCAATATAAACCTTGAGCATCTTGCCGACCTAGCGCGGGAACTGGGTGACGACCTGCGGGTGGTGGTCGCTCAACTACGTCCCAACCTGCTGGAGGAATTGGGGATTGGCAGTGCACTCGAAGTCTATTTCACCAGCATCAGGGAACAACAGCCGGAGCTGAAAATCGATTTCACCTGTAATGGCCTTCGGGAGCGACCTTCTCCCGAGGCCGAAATGGTACTCTACCGGGTCTCCCAAGAGGCCCTTACCAACATCCTCAAGCACGCCAGGGCCAGCAAAGTCACGGTTCGGCTGGCAGTCAGTTATCCCCAGATCATTCTAACCATTCAGGACGACGGCGTAGGCTTCGATCTGATACGCAAGGACCGGACCGGCAGATTGAACGGTTTCGGTCTGGTCGGCATGCGGGAACGGGTTGCCTCCTTGGGAGGGTGTATCAATATCGATTCTCGCCTCGGACGGGGCGCCCGCATCCGGGTGGAGTTGCCGATAACCACTGAGAGGAGAGAATGAATCCAATCCGGATTCTGATTGCCGACGACCATCCGGTTGTGCAGGAAGGACTTCTGCAACTTCTCGACGGGGAGCCGGGAATGGAAGTTGCCGGAGTTGCCGGCAACGGTCGGGAGGCGTTGGAAAAGATAGGTCAACTTGAGCCGGATGTGATTCTGCTCGACTTGAACATGCCCGAGATGAGTGGATTCGATGCTGCTCGTCTGATCGGTGAGCAATATCCCCAGGTCAAGATAGTCGCCTTTTCAATGCACTCGGAAGAAGCTTTCGTTCACCGGGTTTTTTCCGCCGGTGCCACCGGCTACGTGCTAAAGGGGGCGCCGGTCGAGGAAATCACCGATGCCATACGCCAGGTGCTGGCGGGCAATTACTACCTCTGCCCGAAAATCCGGGGCGGCGTCATTAAATCTTTTCTTCGCCACCGCGAGGAGGATGTGATCCAGGCAAACTACGATCTGCTTTCCGAACGGGAACAGCAGGTCTTTCGTTTGGTTGTCGAAGGCAAATCGACCAATCGCATAGGTCAAATCCTCTGTGTCAGCCCCAAGACGGTGGAAAAACACCGATTAAACATCATGCGAAAGCTGGAGGTCAACAGCCTTATTGACATGGTCAAATACGCGGTCCGTATCGGCATTATTGATCCCGAACTCTGGAAAGATTAGATGAGCTGTTTCCTTCCGGCTTAATTGCCGGTCGGGCCGACCGTCCTCATTCGGATCACCTCCTTTCAGTTCTCAGCAACACAACGCGTCGCAATTTGCACCAGGGCACTGGCAGGCGTCCGGCCTGCGGTGGTATGGACCCCGGGGCGCAACCCATGCCGCCCATGCAAGAATATTCTGCTGACACATCTCGGGCCGATGAAAATTTGATCTGCTGCAAGGTATTGCCAAAAATAGGTTTGTTGGGTAATTGTTGAGAAAAAGGAAGTCGGCCAAAACAAACAGGGTTCTTGCCATGCCGGCATGGGGGGATTCGAAATGTGTTGCCGTTTATCCCCGTGTGCCTCTCTAGGTTTCGGCCCGAACCTTGAGGTTAGCGGCAGCGATTATAAGGACCGGACGATGAAAAAAAGTGGTTTTCTATTTTTGGCTGGATTGATGGTATTTTTTCCTTCTTATCTGCCAGGCGTCTGGGGGCCAGGCCTCAGAGAAGAGATACCAGAGGACAGTTGAGAAATATGTGGTTCCCGATGTAACCCTTCTTAATCAGGACCGGGAAAAGATCAGGCTTGTCGATATCCTGAATATTGACAAGCCGGTCTTTCTCGACTTTATTTATGGGTCCTGCACTACGGTCTGCCCCGTTCTTTCTGCGAGTTTTTCCAATATGCAGAAAAAACTTGGTTCCGACGCAGCTAACGTGCAAATGGTTTCGATTTCCATCGATCCGGAATATGATACGCCGGAAGTGATGGCAGAATACCTGTCCCGGTATCGTGCCAAGCCAGGCTGGATGTACCTTACCGGCACCCGGGAGAATATTGACAAGGCTATGCGAGCTTTCGACGCCTATGTTCCGAACAAAATGTCGCATTATCCGCTTACCCTGCTGAAAGCACCGGGAAACGACAGCTGGGTTCGTATTTATGGCCTGATTGGAACGGCCGATCTTATGGATGAATATCGAAAGATTCTCGGAAATTGACGGGGTCTTTATATGCTGCCGTATCAGAAGGCCGTTCGAATGATGAGAATCCTAGCCTGGTTCTTCATTTTTCTCGGGTTCTGTACGCCCGCTTCGTCGGCGGAGCAGTCTGACGGGAGTTGCCGGGCTATCCAAGGCAGAGACCATACGCCTGGGCGAAAGAATGTACCGGGAAGGGATTCTTCCCTCAGGGGAACCGGTGCAGGCCATGGTGCAAGGTGACATCCCGGTGGACGGCAGCATGTTTAGTTGCGAAAGCTGTCACCTGAGGAGTGGGATGGGCTCCGTGGAAGGGAAAGTGGTCACCCTTCCCACCAACGCGACCGAACTGTTCAAGCCCTTCACCTTTTCTGCCGAGGAAACCATTCCCCCCTGGCAGAAGATGCCCCAGTCTATCCGCTGGGGAATCCGACGCCCTGCCTATAGCGACGAAACCCTGGCCAAAGCCCTTTGGACCGGGTTTGATCCTTCCGGGCGGGAACTCGACTGGACCATGCCCAGATATCATCTCGAAGACCGGGATATGGCCATCCTGGTCTTTTATCTCCGCCATCTTTCGGCCCAACCCTCTCCGGGAGTAACCGATACCACCATCCGCTTCGCCACGGTGGTGGGGGAGGACGTTTCGAAGGAGGACCGGGAGGCAATGATCGGGGTATTGGAAGCGAACTTCCAAATCCACAACATCCAGTTGCGGCGGCAGGAAGAGCGCGCCAAAAAAGCGCCATTTTTCAGGAAGAAATTGACCACCGCCTACAGGCGGTTTGCGCTGGACGTCTGGGAACTGAAGGGGCCTCCCGGAACCTGGAACCGCCAATTGGAAGAATATTACCGTCGGGAGCCGGTATTCGCCCTGGTAGGTGGTCTCGTTACCGGAGAGTGGCGTCCCGTCCACGAGTTCTGCGAGCAGAATCAAATCCCCTGTTTGTTCCCTATTACCGATTTTCCGGTCATATCCGACTCCGACTGGTACACCCTCTATTTTTCGAAGGGCTACTACCAGGAAGGGGAGGCGGCGGCTCGCTTTCTGCGTGGGACCGGGGCATACCCCCAAAGGATCTGCACGTGGTACAGGTCTTTCGGGACACTCCGGAGGGACGGGCCCTTGCCCAGGGATTCCAGAAAACCTGGAAATTGCTCGGGCAGGCCCCCGCTCAGAACGTGATTTTCTCCGGGGCCCAGGAGCCGGGGGACAATTTCTGGAAGGTTTTGGCCAGTCGACACCCCGGAGCTGTTTTGATGCTGTGGCTGCCGGCCGGGGACCTCGCCAATCTGAAGGCCTGGGCCGTTTCCTCCTCCCACCCCGGGCGGCTGTTTCTTTCCTACGGCATGCTGGGTCAGGACCTGTATTCTCTGCCCGAGATGTTGAGACCTTATATCTATGCCACTTATCCTTACCTGCTCCCCCAGGATGCAGGCAAGCGGGCTGAAGTCATCAAGACCTGGTTGAGGTTCAGAAATATCCCACTTACCAACTTTTCCATCCAGGCCAAGATGTATGCCGCGGGTTGGATGCTTGGCAACGGCGTCGGGATGATGGAGAGTGATTTTTACCGTGACTATATCCTGGATAATTTCGACATGATGAACGACGAAAACTATGCAATCGCCCTTTATCCGCTACTTACCTTTGGTCAGGGGCAACGTTATGCTTCAAAAGGATGCTACATCGTACAACTCTCCCAGGGCACAAAACCTGCCTTGGTCCCCCGCAGTGGATGGGTTATTCATTAGGAAATATTGGGGCAGGCATCGCCCGGTGTTCTGTGCCATGTTGCCGCCCATTATGGCAGTCGGTCGAAGCGAACGAAAGAGCGGGGAATATCCTCATCTTTCGCGTTCAACGTGGATTCACCCTCTGAATCCGGATTCCCCCCCCGGGGTGAAATAACTGGCAGCCGCTAAAGGCGCACCCTGAAAATTGTTGGTGTAAAGGAAGTCCGGGGGAGGGAAATTCGCCGGCCCCCCAAAGAGCCATGCCTTCCGCCGGACATTTCCATCGGTCAAATTCCCAACCAGCATTTGCGCCAAGTTTTTCTTTGAATTTTCCCTGCATCCTTCCAAGAAGATCAGAACCCCAGCAGATTCAAGAAGCTTCCAGCGACCCCCTCGCCACCTTTCCTTTCTCGGCCTTTTCTTTCCCTTAAGCCTCTTGCTTGCAATCGTAAATTTGGAGACCGGGGCAGAGACTTTCCCCGCCCCCTATTTCACTTGGTGGCGCATGGTAGTAATTGCCTACCTGAAAAATCAGGTTTTCCCCCATAGATTTCACGGCTCCCCTCATTATAGTTTTGAAACCAGAGTCACCATATCTGCTGTTTGAATTTGAGTTTTAAAAAATCTTTATATAAAACGATAGGTTGAGGCATTTTTCGTCCCCATTTTTCCCTTTTTTCTGGGGGGATTAGTACTTCTTGTCTGCAAATAATTAAGGTCGCAGGTTTTTCAGTCCTGCCACAATCGCGACGAATTTTTCCGTAGCGCCAGAGAAGTGAGGAGGCATTTTCATGAGCCAGAGGAGCAAATGCGGTTTCCTGAGCTGGCAGAGGGGTCTGACCCTTCTGGCAGTGTTGTGGCTGACAGTGGTGATGGTTCAGGCCCAGGCCTTCGCTTTCACCCTGCAGGTGGTCGACCCTCAAGGTAACCCCGTTACCGGCTTCCGCTTCATGGTCGAGGAAGACACCAGCAACTGGACTGTCCCGGGGGTTCCCCAGGTCAATCCGCCGACCATCAGCCTCGACATTCACCACAGCTATGCGCCGGTGGTGGCCAAGGGGAACGCCAGCGGCAGTTCAATCAACGTCACCAGCGGAATCGGCGGTGCGCCCATCGCCGCGGGCAAGCGCTATTTCGTGTCGGTCCTCCCCTATACCGGGTACGGCAACAGCGGTGCCCCGGTGGCGCCGAACCAGTCCTCGGTCACGGTGACGGTCAATCCCCTGCCCTTCCCGACGGCGCAGGTCACCATCTTCGCCTTCGTCGACCACGACAAGATCGACAACATCTTTACCGAGCCGGAACAGGGGCTCGGTGGCTGCACCGTTCATCTCTACGACTTTTCCAACGGTCAAATGCTGTGGGACACCTTCGGCAACCCCCTCGGCACCATCTACCAGCGCAACCCCGACGGCAGCTTCGTTCTCGATGGAGATGGTGCGCCGGTCGTTGATACCCCAGGTGACGCCGGGGCGATCACCACCCTGACCTATAAAAAATTCTGTGCCGCCCAGGGATACGAAGTCGCCCCCCCGGACCCCGTTACCGGAGAACCGGCGGCCAGTCCTTGCGACCTTACTTCGTCGATCACCCCGGATCCTACGCTCAACCCCTTCAACCTGCAGCCGGGCGAAGCGATCATAAAGAATCTCGCCCCCGGCAAGTACGGGGCGATCCTCACCCCGCCCGGGGCCGACGACGACGGCCAGGCGATGACCTGGGTCCAGACCTCCACCATCGAGGGGACGCCGACCATCGACTCCTGGGTCAAGGCGAACGAGCCCAAGGTCTTTACCGAAGGCTTCGGCCAAGGGGTCCAGCACGCCATCTTCGGTTTCGTCAAGACCGCCCCCCAGGCCGCCTCCAATTTCCAGGGGCAGGTCATCCACGGCCTCCCTTGGCTCGATGACACCCATCCCCAGTATGTTGACCGCAGCGGCTACACCGGCACCATCACCGGAACCCTGCGCCTCAACCATTTCTCCCGGCCGCCGGCCACCCAGGGCTTCTTCGCCGGCGCCCCGGTCCTCGAGGGCTGGATCGGACTCAACGACCCCACCGCCACCCCGGAGGTCACCCAGGCCGGGGTCTACGCCGCTGCCATCGATCCGGATACCGGCTATTTCGAGATTCACAACGTGCCGCCCGGCACCTGGGAACTGGTCAGCTGGGACGAACCGCTCCTCAACCTATTCAATTTCAACACCGTCACCGTACCGGCTGGCTCCGGCGGCACCGGCGGAACGGTGAACTTGGGCGACGTGCTGATCTTCCGCTGGTTCGGCGATTACGCCGGCAGCGTCTTTAAGGATGTCGACGAGGACGGCTTCCCCGATCCCGGTGAAGTCGGACTTCCCGACGTAACGGTGAACCTCCGCTTCCGTGACGGTACCATCTACCAGACCACCGTAACCGACCCGAACGGCGAATTCGAATTCGCGGAGGTCTTCCCCTGGTTCCACTGGATCGTCGCCGAAGTCGACTATGCCCGCCTCAAGCCGACCGGCGCCACCTCAGTCATCGATTTCGGTGGCGAAGTCACCCCCGATCTCGGCTGGGATTGGCCCTCGCGAGACAAGTTGCGGCCGCAGCCCCAGTGCGCCCCGGGGGCAGTGGCCCGCACCGATCCGCCCACGCCGTATCCGGACACCTGTCCACCAGGGTTCAGTGTGGTCAACAATCCCAACACCGGCAACAACCTCTCCAAGACCGAAACCGGTCCGGTGCTTCTCGAGTCGATGATGCTCTTCCTCAACCAGTTCAACGAAATCAACTGGGGCAAGAACGATTATGCCCCGGGTGAGAACGGTGGCATCGTCGGTATCACCTTCTACTCCCCGACCCGCGCCGAAAACGATCCGCGCTACGCGGTCGGCGAACCCTGGGAGGCGGGGATTCCGCGGGTCCAGGTCAACCTCTACCAGGACTTCAATAACAACGGGGTGATCGACGACATCAATCCTCCGGCCGGCATCCAGCGCGCCGACGTTGACAACTACCCCCTGGGCTGGCAGGACGGAGGCGCGCCGGGTCCCGAGGACATCGACCGAAATGGCAACGGCACCTTCGACCTGGGTGACGCCGTCCAGGTGACCCACACCGACAGCTGGGACGACAACCAGCCCACCGGCTGCATCCAGACCCTGCCGGTAATCCACGGCGAAACCGTCCCCGAGTGTGCCGACGCATTCGCCACCTGGAACCAGATCCGCCCCGGCGTTTTCAACGGCGGCTACGCCTTCGGCCCGGCGGCGGGCGATCCCTCCCTGCCCGCCGGCACCTACATCGTCGAATCGAACACCCCTCCGGGTTATACCCTGGTCAAGGAGGAGGACAAGAACGTCGACTTCGGCAACAGCTACGTCCCCAGCCAACTGCTGCTCCCTCCGGCCTGCGTTGGTGCTATGCACCACGTCCCGGATCTTGGACTCAGCTTCCAGCTTCTCAACCCCACGACTCCGTTGCCGGGGGTGACGCCTGACCCGTCCCTTTCGGTCTTCGCCGGGCAGGATCGTCCCCAGTGCAACAAGAAGCAGGTTACGGTCACCGACGGCGCCAACGTCAACTGCGACTTCTTCTACTTCACCGAAACACCCAAGGCGGCCCTGGTCACCGGCTTCGCGCTCAACGACCTGACGGCCGAATTCAATATCCTCAGCCCCAACTTCGGCGAAAAGGCGGGGGTCCCCTGGATTCCGGTCTCCTTCAAGGATTGGGCCGGCAACGAGCTGACCCGCGTCTATACCGACGAGTGGGGGACCTATAACGCCCTGGTTCCTGGCTCCTACACGGCCAACGTTCCGGCGCCGGCGGGCTTCTCGCCGCAAATGCTGACCCTGGTCCTCAACGACCCGCTGCTGCCTAACGGGGCCCAGGACCCCTTCTATTCTCCGAGCTTCACGGTCACCCCGTGGACCCTGAACTACTTCTCGGCGGCCACCCTCTATGCGGACACGCCAATCGTGCCGACGGCGGCCTTTGCGTCTGCGGGGGGCGCGGTCGACACCGCCCAGGTTGACGGCGGCCCGGTGATCGCATCGGTGACCGGACCGGAGCCGGGGGGCGGCCCGTTGCTGTGCAGCGACCGGGCCAACGGCAGCCAAATCATCCTGACCTCCCTGGGGAGTTCCGTTACCATTCCTAACCCCCTTTACAACCCGGCGGCCGTCCCGGCGACCCCGCTCTTCATCACCCGGGATTTCGGCTTCGGTGGCACCATCGGCACTGTGACCATTGACGGCGTTCCCCTGGATATTTTGAGCTGGGATGCCGATACCATTGTCGCCACGGTCCCCGCCGGCGTCACCACCAGCGGGACCCTGATGGTTACCCGCGGCGACAACGGCAACTCCACCGATGTTGGCGTAACCCTCAGCATCATCGATTGTGGCAGCACCAACGTGCTCCAGGTTCCTTCCGAATACGGAACCATCCAGGCGGCGATCGACGCTGCCAGCGCCGGGGACCTGATCCTCGTGGCGCCGGGCACTTACCAGGAACTGGTGATCATGAACAAGCCGGTTCATCTGCAGGGGTCGGGCGCCGGTGCGACCATCATCAATGCCAACCCCAACCCGCTCGATAAGCTGCAGACCTGGCATGACCGCATCAACGCCATGGGCGGCGCCGCCTATGAGGCCTACCTCCTCAAGCTGCCATTCCAGGCTGGCGAAGCCCCGGGTATCATCGTCATTGGCGAGACCTCATTCCCCACCGGTACGGTACAGGCCGAGGGGACCGGGACCCTGTTCCTGAATGAAGGCAACCCCTTCAACACCCCGGGCCAGGCCTCCATCGATGGTTTCCGGATTTCTGGTTCGGTGGTCGGCGGCGGTATCTTCGCCGTGGCCGGGGTCAATTACCTGACCATCAGCAACAACGAGATCACCAGCAACCAGGGGAACATCGCCGGTGGTATCGGCATCGGTCTGGACGACGTCGGTTTCGCGCAGAACAACCACAACAACGTCATCCGCGCCAACAAGATCCACAAGAACGGCGGTGTCGCAGGCCCCGGCGCCATTGCTCTGAACGAGGACTCCAGCGACTATTTGGTCGAGGACAACCTGATCGAGGGGAACTTCTCCACCTTCACCGGTGGCGGCATCGCCCATCAGGGCCTCTCCGGTGGGGTCGGCACCATCCGCCACAACCGGATTCTCTTCAACGAGAACAACTTCAGCGCCCTGCTGCAGGCCGCCGGAAACGGCGGCGGCATCTACGTCGGCGCCGACCAGGGTGGAGTCACCGGGAGCGGGAACATCGTCATCGATGGCAACCTGATCCAGGGTAACGTGAGCGGCTCCGGCCAAGGTGGCGGCATCATGGCCAACGAGGTCAACAACCAGGATGTCGTTGACAATCCGGCCGACCCGACCCAGTGGTACGAGCTGCGCATCGTCAACAACATGATCGTCAACAACCTGGCCGCGAATGGCGGTGGTGGCATTTTCCTGCAGGATGTGGCCCGGGCGACCATCATCAATAACACCATCGTCAACAACGACAGCTCCTCCACCAGCCCGAACGCCTTCCCTGCCGGCCAGCCCAACTCCACGCCGCTGCCGGCCGGGATGGCATCCAACGTCAACAGCGCCGGATTGCAGGCCATTCTAGGTGCGGACAGCTTCTCCAACCCGACGCTGGTGAACAACATCATCTGGCACAACCGCTCATGGTACAACGATACCAGCCTCAATGGTGGTGCGGGCGGTCTGGCGGAAAATCCGGCCGGGCTCTACCAGGATCTCGGGGTCATCAATACCATCACCCCGCAGCTGCTTAACCCGCTGAGCTGCATCCTGAGTGATACCACCGGGTATTCCGGCAGTAATGTGGCAGCCGACCCGGCCTTCCTGACCGAATACTTCAATACCCTGACCAGCGCCAACGTCATCGACGAAGGCGGCAACTCGATCAATGTTACCTTCCCCGAACTGACCGCCAGCCTCGGCAACTATCACATCGCCGGCGGTTCGCCGGCGGTGGATGCCGGCGCGGCCAATGACGTGGGGACGTTCCCGGAACTCGGTTTTGATTTTGACCAGGAAGGGCGGCCATTCGGCGCCGGGGTGGATATCGGAGCTGACGAACTCAACCCGGCCGTGACTCTGATCACCCCCAACGGTGGCGAGACGCTGGTCTCCGGGGACACCTTCTTCGTGCAGTGGAGTTCGCTCCAGAATGCAGCGATCTACCGCCTCTGGTACTCGCCGGACAATGGGGCGACCTGGAACTGGCTGGCCCAGGTGACCGGGGCCAGCGGGTACAGCTGGTCCGTCCCCCTCCTTGCCACCTCCAACACCACCAGCCTGATCCGGGTTGTTGCACTGGATGCTGGTGGGGCGAAGATCGCAAGCGACCGTTCGGATGCAGCTTTCACCATCAACCCGCGGGTGGACGCCCTGGCGGTTTCGCCCAACGGTGGCGAGACGTTGACCTCCGGCGACACCTACACCCTGAAATGGAAGTCGCCCAGCAACGCGACGCTCGGATATCACAGTCTGTGGTATTCGCTCGACAACGGCGCCTCCTGGACCTGGATCCATGCGGTCGGCCCCAACAAGCGGAGCTTCGACTGGACGGTGCCCGCAGTGGCCGATGCCAACCCCACTGCCCTGTTCCGGGTGGACGTCTACAACAACGTCGGGGTCCAGATCAGTTCCGATATGTCCGATGCGCCCTTTACCGTGTCGGCGCGCGCCAACGTGCTGCTGACGGCGCCCAACGGCGGTGAAGTGCTGACTTCAGGCAACACCTTCACCGTGCAGTGGAAAGCCCCGACCACTGCGCCTGTCGGTTATTTCAGTCTCTTCTATTCGCTGAACAACGGGACCTCCTGGACCTACATCGGTACCGTTGGCGCACTGAGAACCGACTATGACTGGACGGTTCCCGCGGTCGGCGGAGTTACCACCACCAGCCGGTTCCGGGTCAGGGCATTTGCCAGCGGCGGCGCTCCGCTAAGCACGGACGTCTCGGATGGTGCCTTCACCATCCAGCCTTAAACCAGCAAAGTGCGATCCTCCGCCGGGCCGTGCCCGGCGGAGGTCAATCCAGAGAGGAGTGAGACATGATTCACTTTAATAAAACCTTCAGAATCCTGCCTTTGCTGGTTCTGTTAATCCTGTCGGGGGCATATTCGGCAGATGCGGTTGTCTATTTCCAGTGCCCGACACTGCCCGGGGGGTCCCTAAATGCGGACAGTAACGGCGACGGCATGCTCCGCGCCGACGACGGGGAGATCAACCTTCCGGTCAGCGACCATGAGGTCTGCATGCACCTCTCCTCGGGAGACGGCTTCGTAAACATGGCGGACAAGATTCTCGACCCCGATGGGGACGGTAACGGTCATCTCCAGTACACCTTCGGGTTCAGCAACCTGACGGGCGTGCCCGACAGCCTGGCCATGGAGACCGGGATGGTCGCCGCCAACTTCCCGGCGCCGACCATCCGCGTCAGGGAGGGGGACGAATTCTATCTCACCCTGACCAACGTCGGCATGATGATGCGCCCCGACCTTTTCGATCCGCACACCGTGCATTTCCACGGTTTTCCCAACGCATCGGCGATTTTCGACGGGGTTCCCGACGACTCGATCTCCATCAACATGGGCTCGAGCCTGACCTACTACTACAAGATCATGGACGCTGGGACCTACATGTACCACTGCCACGTCGAGGCGGCCGAGCACATGCAGATGGGGATGCTCGGAAACCTCTATGTCGACCCCGCCCAGGATGGCACCGACTACGAATACCCCGTCGGCTCGGGACGTCACTTTACCCAGTTTGCCTATGACGATGGCGACGGCTCGACCGGCTACAATCACGTCTATCCGCTGCAGATTGCCTCCTTCGATCCGAATTTTCACGATATGCATATTTCCGTGCAACCGCTCCCCTTCGCATTTATGACCGACCAGTACCCGATGATCAACGGGCGCGGCTATCCCGACACCTTGAACCCCGCCGAGTTGGCCAATTCCTTCGACGGCAAAACCTCGCAGAAGGTCAACTCGATTATTTCAGTCACCCAGGGAGAGCGGATTCTACTGCGTGTCTCCAGCCTCGTGACGACCAATTTCAACACCCTGACCGTGCAGGGGATCCCGATGTTGGTGGTCGGCAACGGTGCGCGCAAGCTCGGGCCGTTGAACGACACCAGCCAGTACTACCTGACCAACTCGATTTCCCTCGGCGGCGGCGAGGCCATGGATGTCATCCTCGACACCAACGGTCCTGACGGCATTGCCGGGACCGCCGATGACATCGCTCCGGGGACCTACTTCCTCTATGCCACCAACGTCGACCACCTTGCGAACAACAACGAGGACTATGGCGGCATGATGACCGAGATTCTGATCAGCGCGGCCCCGTAACCCATTAGCGAACCTGAACCGGAGGAAATAAGATGAACGCATTTTCGAGGTACATTCAAGGCCGGGTCACGGTCCTTGCCGCCCTCCTGATTCTGGTGCCGGCTTGCGGGGCCTGGGCGCAAATCGACGGCCTGACCGGGACCTCCTTCAACTTCACCGCCGAATCCGGGCACATCATCACCCCGGACGCCGCGAGCATGATGATCTGGGGCTATGCCGACGACAGCACCGGGCAGGTGCAGATTCCCGGACCGACGCTGATTGTCGACCAGGGGGCCACCATCACCGTCACCCTGAACAATACCCTGCCCGAGCCGGTTTCCATCGTCTTTCCCGGCCAGCAGGTGGCCGCTTCCGGCGGCACGCCCGGCCTACTGACCCGACAGGTGCCGGGAAACGACAACGGCGCCAATCCCGTGACCTACACCTTCACCGTCAACGAGCCAGGCACTTACACCTACTACAGTGGCAGCCACTCCGACTTGGAGGTGGAAATGGGCCTCTACGGGGCGATTATCGTTCGCCCCGCGACACAGGACCTGGCAGCCTGTCCCCAGTACACCAATTCCGCCTACGGCGACTGCCGCTCGGCCTACGACTACGAGTTCCTGATCCTGCAGTCGGAGATGGATATGGATATCCATCAGCAGGTCGAGCTGAGCATGATAGCCCATCCCACCCTGCCCCCGGCGATCGACACCGCCGCCTACCATCCGACTATCTGGTTTGTTAACGGTCGGTCCTTCCCCGACGACCTGGCCGATGCCGGCGCGGCCTGGCTGCCAGCCCAGCCCTACAACTGTTTCCCGCGGGGCAATCCCGGCAAGCGGGTGCTGGCGCGGATGATCGGCGCCGGGCGCGACAGCCACCCTTTCCACACCCACGGCAACAACTTCGACCTCATCGCCCGGGACGGGCGGTTGCTGGAAAGTGCTCCGGGAGCTTCCAAGGCGGCGACGGAGCTCGGACTCGTGCCGGACCTGGCGGTCTCCGACTACACCCAGACCACCTCGCCGGGGGCCACCTTCGACACCATCTATACCTGGACCGGACAAGACCTGGGCTGGGATATCTACGGGACCACCGACGGGCACACCTGCACCGATGGCAACGGCGACGATTTCGACGATGTCACTTACGAATACTGCCCCGACCACGGCAAACCTCTGCCGGTCATCCTTCCCGACATCAAGGATCTGACCTTCGGCATGTTCTACAGCGGTAGCGCGTTGCTGGGCAGCACAGGGGTACTGCCTCCCGGTGAAGGCGGCTTCAACCTGAACAACGGCTACTTTCATATCTGGCACTCTCACAACGAGCGGGAGCTGACCAACAACGATATTTTTCCTGGTGGCATGATGACCTTCTTCATCGTCGAGCCGCCCGGCATCGCAATCCAGTAAGGAAAAGGGGAGGCACCAATGACCTATTGGAAGAAGTTATTACGCATACCTGCCATGGCCTTGCTGGCGTTCCTTCCTGCGGTGTCGGTCTTTGCTGCGGATGTTACCGTCAACCTGGTCGCCGAGCAGGTTGACGTCACCATGGCCGACGGCGCGGTGGTCCCCATGTGGGGTCTGCGCGATGCCTCAGCCACGCCGGGCACTGCCACCGTTCCGGGTCCGACCATCTCCGCGGCAGCTGGGGACAACCTGATCATCAACCTGACCAACAATCTTTCCGAGCCGACCTCGCTGGTGATCAACGGGCAGAAGGCGACCGAAACCGGAGCGATGATCCCGACCTGGACCGACAACAGTACCGGCAATCGGACAAGTCTGAACCAGCGGGTCCGCTCCTTTACCCATGAGACGGCAACCGGCGGTGCCACTGCCACCTACCGCTGGGGCGGCCTCAAGCCGGGAACCTACCTCCTCGAAAGCGGCAGCCACCAGGCAGTGCAGATCCCCATGGGTCTGTATGCGGCCCTCAAGGTGGATGTCGCTGCCGGCCAGGCGTATCCCTCCATTAACTACACCGCCGATGTGGTCCTGCTCTTCAGCGAGGTCGATCCGGCATTGAATGCGGCCGTAGCCTCCGGTGAATATGGGAGTGCACCGGAGAGCGGATTGTATACTACCTCCATGGGGATGGGCTATCTGCCCCGCTACTTCCTGATCAACGGCCAGTCCTTCCGTCGCTTTAGCGAGGGAGGAAGAATCCCCCTGCCGGCCGGGTCTGCCAATGGGACCACCCTGGTGCGGTTTCTGAACGCCGGCTCGCGCACTCGCAATCCGGTCCTGCAAGGGCCTTACATGACCCTGGTTGCCGAAGACGGAAACCCGCTTCCCTTTCCCCTCCAACAGTATTCGGTATACCTCCCTGCAGCCAAAACCATGGATGCTATTTTCCAGCCTACCGCAGTGGGATCATTCCCTCTCTATGACCGCAGTCTTGGATTGACCAACGGCACGACCTCTCCGGGGGGGATGCTGACATATCTCCAAATCGCGCCCAGCAGCGGTGGTCAAGTCACCGCTCCCAACGGCGGCGAAGTGCTGATCTCAGGCGATATCTTTACCGTCCAGTGGAATAGCGGCCTTGGCGCCGTCCGGTATAACCTGTGGTATTCGCTCGACAACGGCGCTACCTGGAATTTTGTCGCAGCGGTTGGCGCGGTGAACAGCTACGAGTGGACGGTGCCCGCGGTCAACTCCACCACTAGCCTGTTCCGGGTGGTCGGTTTCGACGCGGGAGATGCGAAGGTCAGCAGCGACAAATCGAATGCACCCTTCACCATTGCTCCGCGGACCAGCGCCCTGCTTGTAACTCCCAACGGCGGCGAAACGCTCACCTCCGGCGATATCTATACGGTTCAGTGGAAATCGCCCACCAACGACACCATCGGTTATCATAACTTGTTGTATTCCCTTGACAACGGCGGCACCTGGAACTGGATTCGCTCGGTCGGGCCCAATGTCCGAAACTTTGATTGGATGGTGCCTGCGGTTGCCGCAAGTGCCCCCATCAGCCTGTTCCGGGTGGACGTTTTCAATTCCGGCGGGACCCAGATCGGCAGCGACGTCTCTGACGGGAACTTCACCGTTTCACCGCGGACCAATGTCCTGCTGACGGCACCCAACGGCGGCGAGACGTTGACCTCAGGTAACAACTTCACGGTTCAGTGGAAAGCCCCGACCGCCAATCCTGTCGGATATTACGGGCTCTGGTATTCGCTCGACAGCGGGGCCACTTGGGCCTGGATCGGCACTGCCGGGGGGCAGAGGACCGACTATAACTGGATGGTTCCCGTGGTCGGTGGAAGTACCCCTACCAATCTGTTCCGTGTCAGGGCCTTTTCCAGTGGGGGGGCTCCGCTCAGTACGGACGTCTCGGATGGTTCCTTCACAATCCAACCCTGAAACCTGTAAGCAAAATATGTAAATCTATGAATTCGGGCTGGGATTTTCCCAGCCCGTTTTTTGCCCACTCCCTGATGTCAAGATGATACAGGTAGGCGCAGGGGGGGAGGTCACCCAAAGGATGAACCGGCAAGTTAAGGCTTCGACTATTTCCCCCACCGCAGACGCAGACCATCCTCACCCTGCCGGGCGTAACACCCCACCCGTTAATTAACGGAATTCTCAGGACCGATCTGCTGGATTTTATTTGCCCCGATACGGGGGGCATCACCCCGATCGCCATCAGGGGAAAACTGTGGTGGGCATAATCGCCAAGCGACACGTATTGAACGGGGCACAATTGAATTAACGAAGGTGCTCACCTGGTACCTGCCCGACTGGCAAAGGGTGCCGAGAATTTTATTATTTCGAAACCCCTTGAAATGAGAAAACCGTTTGTTTTTATTGTCTTGTGCAGCTAGTATTTTGGTTGTCGCAAATTTTTGCACCCTTTAGTGGTTGAAGTTAATCTGCCCGTGGAACAAAAAGTTGCAGTCAGGTCGGGCTCTTATAGGTAGTTTCAAAAATTGGCACGGTCCCTGAATGATTGCTTAATGCAAGGGGCCGCTCTAGGTACGTTCCCAGGCAAAAATGGTCCCGGAAGGGGTAAACATGAAGAAGTACGTCTGTGTAGCAGCTGCCGTCTGTGTACCTCTGCTCGGGCTTGCCAGTTTGGCAGTCGCTGCCAAGGTCAGTGTGCAGGAGTACCCCGATCGTTACGTGGTCGAGATTGACGGCAGCATGGATGGCCAAAAAAATACTGCCAAAATGCCCAGCACCTTATCGTCGGTTACCCCGCATGCTTCGGTCGTGGCCCAACCGCAACCGCTACCTGCCATTTCAACTACGGCGGCCGGTCATGCTCCTGAACCCGCTTCACCCATCGCTGCAAATACACCGAATGCCGCCATGACCCACAGCCCTGGCTATAACCGGCGCCTGCAGTCCCGGCAGACTGACCAGATCACCGAACGGATGGCTGCACGGCAGGACCGATGGGCCAAGCGTCGGGCGGCGGCAAGGCGACAATAGTGTCCTTTTGGTTCTCCCTTCACAGGGATGGTTGACGGAAAAGATGATTTTGGGGAATTGGTTTGTAGAGAACCAAGAACTGCCACGTTTAACAGATCAGAATGGAACACCTTAATGGGAGGCAGGAAATGAGAAGCGCGAAGTTATTTATTGCAGTGTTTTTGGCCTGTGGGGCCTTTGGCCTGGTGGCATTGGTCGGCCAGGCGCGTGCCGGGTCCGGATTCGGCCTGAGCACCGACGAGTTTGGGGCCGACCGGGTCGTCCCCACCTTCTACGCCAACAGCCCGGCGGGGATATGGACCGACTGGAACGGCGTGACTCACGACTCGGGGACCGCCCTGGAGAAGTTCGTCGATGAACTTCCTCCCGTTGGTTGCGGAAGTGGCGGGGTCGCTACCGTCAACGACATCGGCCAATGTCTGCCGATTGGCGAGCCCAACGCGGCCTATCAGGTCGGTGGCCAGGATCCCTACCCGGGTTCCGACTACTACGAAATCGCCATCGTCGAGTACCGCGAGCAGATGCACCGCGATCTCCCTGCGCTGGTTGATGGCGTGGCCGGCGGCGCGGTGCCGACCGGTGGAACCAAGATCCGCGGTTACGTACAGATCGTTCCCCAGGGTTACGTCTCGCCGGTGACCGGCCTGACGGCCGTTCCACTCGACAAGGCCCACGGCTGCACCGAGGATGTCATGATCCCCGATGCCAATGGCACTTTGGTCCAGGCTTACGGCGCTACCCGCCCGCACTACCTGGGCCCGGTGATCATCACCCAGAAGGGGACCCCGGTGCGCATCAAGTACTCCAACCTGTTGCCCATCGGTGCCAGCGGCGACCTCTTCATCCCCGTCGATCACACCCTGATGGGGGCCGGTAAGGGGTATCTGCAGGGGACCGCCGATCCCGACGCAGACACCTACTACACCGAGAACCGCATCGCCGTCCACGAGCACGGCGGCGATACCCCCTGGGTCAGTGACGGCACCCCCAACCAGTGGACCGTGCCGGTGGGCGAGACCACTCCCTACCCGACAGGTGCTTCCCTGGCCAATGTTCCCGATATGCCGACCCCCGGCCAGGGGCAGGGGACCCTCTACTACACCAACGACATCAGCGGCCGGCTGATGTTCTACCACGACCATGCCGTCGGCATCACCCGCCTCAACGTCTACGCCGGCATGGCCGCCGGCTACGAGATCCAGGATCCCTCCGAGCGCTCCCTGACCGACCCCTCCACCGGAACCATCCCGGTGGCCGCCGGCCACGAGATCCCCTTGGTGATCCAGGAGAAGACCTTCGTGCCGAAGGACATCGGCTTGGCGGGTGCCGCCAATCTGGCCGCCTGTACCGACCCGGCCAACTACGGGACCTACGACTCCCAGGATTGCAAGTGGGACACCACCCACTGGGGGGGCTACGGCGACCTGTGGTATGTCAATGTTTACGAATTCAACCAGGATCTCGATTCCTATGACGGCACCAACCCGGTCGGGCGCTGGGACTACGGCCCCTACTTCTGGCCGATCTTCCCCGTGTCTGAAGTAAATAATGCCTATATGACCGACCCGGTGTTGGGGACTTACGGTCACGAGTCCACCACTCCCGAAGCCTTCGGCGACACGCCGATCGTCAACGGCACGGCTTACCCGACCCTGACCGTCGCTCCGGCGGCTTACCGGTTCCGCATCCTCAACGCCAGCAACGACAAGTTTTTCAACCTCGGGCTCTACCGGGCCACCCGCGCAGCGACCTGCAGCGTCAGCGGCGGAACGGGGTACGTTGTCGGGGATGTCATCAACCCCACCGGCGGTCTCGACGCGACGGTGCCCAATGCCCAGGCGGCCCGGGTAAGGGTGACAGCAGTCGATGGTTCGGGCGCCATAACCGGCTACCAGCAGACCCGGTTCGGTGCCTATCAATCGGTACCCGGAGGTTTCTCCTCCACCACCACCACCGGTAGCGGCGCCGCGGTAAACTGCACCCTCTCCGGGCTGACCGAGATGGCCATGGTCCCCTTTGATTCCAGTGGCACCTTCCCCAGTACCGGCGGCTTGATCGGCTCCGGCTGGGGGACTCCCGACCAGCGCGAAGGGGGGATCCCCTCGCCCGCGACCGTGGGCCCGGACATCATCGCCATCGGCTCCGAGGGCGGCATCCTGCCAGCCCCGGTGATCATTCCCTCGACGCCGGTTAACTACGAGTACAACAAGCGCAGCGTCACCGTTCTCAACGTCTTCGAGCACGGCCTGCTTCTCGGCCCGGCGGAGCGCTCCGACATCATCGTCGATTTCTCCCAATTTGCCGGCCAGACGCTGATTCTGTACAACGACTGCCCCGCGCCGATCCCGGCAGGCGACCCGCGCCTCGACTACTACACCGGCGACCCCGATTTTACCGATTCCGGCGGTGCTCCCACCACGTTGCCCGGGTACGGGCCGAACACCCGCACCGTCATGCAGATCAAGGTCACCGGAACCAGCAACGGAACAGCCATAAACACCGCCAACCTGGCCTCTGATCTGGCAGCGGCCTACGCCGCCACCCAGCCCGCACCCGTTGTCTGGGAGCCGAATTACGCTGCCGCGTTCCCGACTCCGCAGGACGTCGATTCGACGTCTACCGCCGGGCCCTGGCCTACCGCCTACAAGTACGCCACCATCCGTACCGGCTCGCTGGTCACCCCCACCTTCAATTTCATTGCCGGTTCGACTATCTCCTATTATCCCTACGAGCCCTTCACTCTACCGCTTGGCAGCACGCTGCCGGTTCTTTCCACCACCCGGACGACCGTCAAAGCCGGCGAACTGGCACAGATGCCGGTACAGAGCAAGGCGATCCAGGAACTCTTCGACCCCTGGGGCAGGATGAACGCCACCCTGGGCGCTGAGCTTCCCTTCACCAACAGCAACAACCAAACCACGGTTCCCCTCGGCTACACCGATCCGGCCATCGTCAACGCCGACACCGGCGCCATCGAGGCGGCAACCCTGGAAATGATCGAGGATGGCGAGACGCAGATCTGGAAAATCACCCATAACGGCGTCGACACCCATCCCGTCCACTTCCACCTGGTCAACGTCCAACTGATCGACCGGGTTGGCTGGGACGGTACCTTCAAGCTGCCGGACGCCAACGAACAGGGCTGGAAGGAAACCGTCAAAATGAACCCGTTGGAGGACGTCATTGTTGCGGTGCGCGCCAATGCGCCGAAGCTCCCCTTCGGTCTGCCAGAGAGCGTCCGGCCCATCTCGCCGTCCGAGCCGATCGGCTCGACCAACGGCTTCACCAACTTCGATCCGCTTACCGGAAACGCCTTTGCCTACGGCCCGGCGGAGAACCGTATCACCTGGTTCGGCTGGGAGTACGTCTGGCACTGCCACATCCTTGGCCACGAAGAAAACGACTTCATGCGGCCGTTCATCTTCAAGTACCCGGCAGAAGTGCCGGATGCGCCTACCAATGTGGTTGTCACGGCGAATGGTGGACAGCTTGACCTGTCGTGGACCGATCCGACGCCTATTGACTATGCGACTGACCTGGCCCATTCGGGCTATGGCAGCTACCAGAACGAAATCGGGTTCAGGATTGAGCGATCGGTTAACGGCGGGCCTTATGCGACCATCGGAACAGCCCTTGCCAATGCAACAACCTTTACCGATTCGACAGTAGATTTGGCCTCCGCCTACAGGTATCGTGTCATCGCTTACAATGCCGCCGGCGAATCCTCCAGCACGATAGTAGGTTACAACCTCAATTCCGGGACCGTGCTTGTTCCCAACGGCGGGGAGACAGTGGTTTCAGGTGATGTTCTCAACATTCAGTGGTTGGCGGTGCCCACCGCGACCCGGTATAACATCTGGTACTCTCCCGACAACACCACCACGTGGAAATGGATCGGCCAGACTGGCAATGTCACCAGCTATGACTGGGTTGCGCCGGCTGTTGCCGTCAGCAATTCCAACGTACTGGTCCGGGTGGTGGGCTTCGACGGTGGAGGTGCAAAAGTCAGCTCTGACAGGTCTGATGCGCCCTTCACGGTTGCGCCGAGAACGGCAGTGACTCTGGTCGCCCCCAACGGAGGGGAAAACCTCATTTCAGGCAATGTGTACGCGGTGCAGTGGAAGACGCCTACCGTTTCTCCTGTCGGCTATTACGCCGTGCGATATTCGGTGGACAACGGAGCTACCTGGACTCACATCACGGCTATCGGCGGGAAACAGACCAGCTACAACTGGACGGTGCCCGCGGTTGCCACCGAGCAGACCAACAGCCTGTTCCGGATCTCTGCTTTTGCCGGAAACGGTACATTGTTGAGCACAGCTACCTCTGCCGCACCCTTTACCATTTCCCCTCCGGCAAGTCCGGTGACGGTTTCAATTGTTGCCCCCAATGGCGGCGAAACCCTGACCTCGGGCAACGTACTTGACATCCACTGGACCGCTCCCGCAACGGCTGTGGGATATTTCAGCTTGGTGTATTCCCTTGACAATGGCGGCACCTGGAACTGGATCGGAACGGCAGGCGGCAAAAAGACCAGCTACAGTTGGACCGTTCCCACTGTCGCTGCACCGACTTCAACCAGTCTTCTGCGGGTGAACGTCTTCGATGCCGCTGGTGTGCAAATCAGTTCTGACACCTCAAACGCAACCTTTACTATTCAACCCTGAAATCCGCAAAAAATATTTCTTTGGATTCGGGCTGGGATTTTCCCAGCCCGTTTTTTTTAGGGGGGAAGCGCGACGGGTATGGTTCGGTCCAACGCCTTGTAGTGGCGACAGTGTGACTTGGCGGTAAGCAAGGTCCCCGACCGACGAACTGGAATCGCATAAAAGCCACCCGCACCCGGGCTTGGAGGCCATTAAGTCCAAGGTTCATAACCTATCAGGGCCGATGCGATCCTCAAATCATCCTTTGCCGAGATGAATTCTTTCCAGTGCCGGCGTGGGCTTGCCCAGTGTTTTCCATAATTGATCGCTGTTTAGAAAGAGAACGAAATCTCGTCCCATAATATTGCTTCGGTGTGCGATCGCACAGGTTGTTGCCGGGAATTTAATACCAAAATAGTGCTTAAATGACCCTGTTTTTTGTACTGGTCCGGTATTAAGATGGCCAAAATTTTCTTTTTTTTATCCACAAAATACCGGGCGTCTTTGCGGAAAGTCGATCGCCCACCATCCCTCTCTTCGGTATTTCCAGTATTAAAAGTAGGCAAACGCAAAGAGAAAAGGAGAAGCCTTGATGTCCAGAATCGGAAAAACGTTAATATTTTTTTTCTGTCTCGCCCTGATGTCAGCGTTTTTTATGGTCAACCAGGCCGCCGCGCGAAGTAGTTTCCCAGGTGCCTTCTATGGCCAGTACGGGGTAAACATTAGCTGCGACTACTGCCATCCCAATAACAACACCAGCCAATTCAATCCCTATTCAACCGACCTGCGAAGCGAATACCTGTCCAACGGTGGTGTTATCTTGGACGCCTTCACCGCGGTGGAGCCCCTCGATTCCGATGGCGACAGCTTTACCAACATCCAGGAAATCCTGGCGGGGACCCTGCCAGGAGACGCTTCCAGTTTCCCCCAGGGAGATACGACACCTCCGACCGTTAATATAACCTCTCCCGCCATCGGGGGGGTGTACCATATTAATTCCCTGCCCTTGTCCTACACCGTAAGCGACGGGACGATCCAGGTATCCCTCGACGGGAAGGTCATTCCGAACTCCGCAAGCAGCCTGAACGGGCTCGCCAACGGTTCCCACACGTTGCTCGTCGAGTCCACCGACGCAGCGAATAATGTTGGAAACTCCCAGGTAACCTTTACCGTCGATGTCGAGCCCATGTCCCTGGCCGGATTGCCGGACATGAACGGCAGCGGAACCGGGGAGGTCGCTGCGCTGCTGAAGGACAATGCGGCAGGAGGAAATGCCACGATTGTCAAGGACGGCAGCACCCAGAAGTGGATCCGGAAGGTCCCCTTCCCCTCGGCCTACGTACCCCTGGACCTTGCCGTAGTTCCTAACCTCGGTGGCGGGAGTGACGCCGAACTGGCTGAACTCGGAGTGGACGGCTCCGGAAACGTTCGGGTGAACATCAAAGATCCCGGAACTATGGCCTGGGTCGGGGCTGTCGATTTCCCTGCCCGCTTCGTCCCCCAGGCCTTGGCTGTCGTTCCTGACATTAACGGCAACTCCGCTTCCGAACTTGCGGTTCTGGGCATCGATGCCTCGAACAATGTCCGGGTCAACATCAAGGACGCCGCAACCGGCGCCTGGGTCGGCGCCATCGACTTTCCCTCCACCTTCACCCCCAAAGGCCTGGCCGTCATACCCGATGTGAACGGCAATGGCGTCGCGGAACTGGCGGTTCTGGGCGTCGATGCTTCGGGCAATGTCCGGGCCAACATCAAGGACGCCACCACCGGCGCCTGGGTCGGTGCCGTCGACTTCCCCTCCAGCTTCGCTCCCCAGGGCTTCGCCGCTGTCGGCAACGGGACCTTTGGACTGGCGGTTCTGGGCGTCGATTTCTCGGGCAATGTCCGGGTGAGCATCAAGGCCGCCGACACCGGGGCCTGGATCGGGGCTATGGATTTTCCCTCCACCTTTACTCCCCAGGCCCTGGCCGCCATCCCGGACGTGAACGGCAATGGTTCGGCAGAACTGGCAGTTCTCGGCATGGAAAATACGGGCAGTCTGCGGGTGGAGATTAAGGACACTGCCACCGGTGCCTGGGTGCAGGCCATGCCCCTTCCCCCCAGGGTGGTCAATTAACCACGGTTGTTTGACGGGAAACCGAAAAAAGCCCCGGGAGTTCTTCCCGGGGCTTTTCTTTTGGTGAAGGAGCCGTAATTGGCAAATCAGAACCCAGGGAGGCAAACCGTCTGCCGATCCAGTTGGCCGGAACCGCTGGCCGGATGGCATAGGCGGTCATTCTGCGGTGAAACTCATAAGAAGCTTTTGACAGGCACGGCGCGAAAAGGGCGACCTCGGTGCGTCAAATTCACCTATTAGCAGGCTGCTCGGAGAAAAGGACTTCTTAAATTATTTCTTTGAGCGGTGAATATGGGGTAAGATTGGCTATTTGATTCTTGGCTAAATCCCCTTCCCGGGAAAGGGATTTTTGGTTTTACTTCTTTCCTCAAAGAGGGTTTTGACCAATGAAATTGCTGATTGCCGTTATGGTTTTGTTCCTTCTGCAGGCCTGCCAATCGACCATGCCTAACGGGAAATCGGAGCTGGATTCCAAAGTGCAGGCAAAGGGAGGAGAGGGAACAGAAAGAATCTATGAAGACCTCGGTATCGAAATTACTTCCCTTCGTGTTTCAGCTGAGGGTTATATGCTCGATTTTCGCTACAAGGCGATCGATCCTGAAAAAGCGGCGGTCCTTTTCAGTCGGGATACCCAGCCTTACCTGCTTCACGAAGCAACAGGAAAAGTTTTTGCCGTTCCAGCCACCAAAGTGGGACCAATGCGACAAACCACCAATCCACCCGTAGCCGGAAAAGGCTATTTTATGTTATTCGGGAACCCCGGGAGATATATTAAACCTGGCGACAAAGTGACCTTCATTTTTGGCAAATACAGGATCGAGCATTTAATCGTCGAATAAGGAAATCAGTTTGACATTCCTGTTTGGCCTTGCTAGTTTAAAACCCTTTTTAAGGGCTTGAAATTCCGCTGCTTTCAGTGATTCTGTCGAGGGGTTGAAGTTGATAGTCCGCCATTTTCTTCTGCTATTCCTGGGAATTTTGATCTTTTCCCAATCTTCCCTGGCCGCACCTCCTTCGGCAACCCTTCCGCTTGACAGCTGGAGTTATCCTGCCTTGGATAAACTTGCCGGGTTGGGCTTGGTGGACTCTTCTCTCCAGGGATCCCGCCCCTATTCCAGGCTGGAAGCTGCACGCCAGGTTCGGGAGGCTCGAGACAAGGCTGGCGGCGGAGGATTCCCGCCGATCGTATATCAGCTCTTGAACCGGCTCGAATATGAATTGAAGGACCAGCTCCCCGAACTTGGCGCCGGATCTTCGACTCCCCGAAGTTATCTTAAGCCGCTTCGGAGCCTCGACCTCAAATATCTCTATCAGGATGACCAGTCTTCCGTATATCCAGGCACCAATGCCCGCCAGGCCGATCTGGACTACAATGATTTCGGCATCGATCATACCAATTTCCATAATGCCCAGCTCATTCTCGAATCTGAAGCGCGGTACAAGGGCCTCTTTCTGCTTAGCGTACGGCCAATGCTGGAGGCTCATCAAGAGGACAATCAAGATACCAATTTCAACACAAGCCTTCTTGAGGGGAAGGCAGCCCTGAGCCTTGGACCGTTCGAAATATCCGCTGGCCGCCAAGCGCTCTGGTGGGGACAGGGGCGTCATGGTTCCCTGATCCTGACCAACAATGCCAAGCCCCTCGACATGCTACGGGTCACCAACCCCACCCCACTCCTTCTTCCCTGGATTTTCAAATACCTCGGTCCATTTCGCTTTGACGTTTTCTGGAGTCGCCTGGAACAGCAACGTGCAGTCCCCAAGCCCTACATGGCCGGCTTGAGGCTGAATTTCAAACCCTTCCCCCTTTTCGAGGTCGGCGCATCGCGGGTGGCCATCTTTGGCGGCGACGGGCGTCCCGACATCAATCTTTCCGATTTTTTCACCATCCTGGTCGGCAAAAACCTTTCCGGGGGAGCGGACACCAGCGACCAGCTGGCTGCCCTTGATGCCCGGTTGCTCCTCCCTTTCCTTTGGGGTGCCGAATTCTATGGCGAGTGGGGGGGGGAAGACGAAGCCGCTTTCTCCCTTGCCAATACGGCTTACCTTGCGGGCCTCTACCTTCCCCGGCTCGAGCCGAGCGGTCGAATGAGCCTGCGCCTGGAATATGCCGATCTGAGCAGGATTGATAACAATTCCTTCCCATGGTACCACCATGGTATCTACCGCTCGGGGTATACTTACCAACAGAAAATTCTTGGCCATCATGTCGGGGGTGCAGCGAAGGATACCTTTGTCGAGATTCGATGGTTGCTGCCGCAAGACTTGACTCTCAGTGTCGATTGTGATTTCGAGACCCGCGGCTTCAACCGGCCGATTCGGGAAAAGCACCTGCAGCCGGCACTGAAACTGGAGTGGCAGGTGGTAGAGGATTTCTCCTTGCAGGCCCGCTACGCCATGTCCAGGGTGAAAAATTTCGCTTTCACCCCGGGAGACGATCGGATTTTTCATCTTGCCGAGTTCGGCGGTCAATTCAACTGGTAGGCGAACGTGTCACCCTTGGCCGGGATTTAAAGGTTGCTTCACGGAGGATTTGATTTTGCGTACTAGGACGCTACTCTCACTGGTTTTGTTTTTCTTTATTTGCCTGCTCGGCCCTCTGGCAGCCCTGGCTCAGGAGACCGGTTCTTCGGCCTCCGCCCCGACTGCCAATCTCGACCTTTTGCGGCAGACGTTGCCGGGATTGACCAAGGGCCAGGTTGGCGAAATGAAGCAGCCAACGGTTGCGCCTTCCGGCGACGCCGACTTGCCCGAGGTGGAACCTCCGGCTTCCGAAACTAAACCCACCAAGGTGGAAAAGTCTCGAGCCGAAGAGTTCTTCTCTCGTTCCACCCCGGCGGTCGGTGAAGCGGCCCGCGGGCCGGAAACGATAAATCTGCCCGTTCCTACCACAGGGCTATCCCCGGCTGAGGTGGCCCAGCAGCAGCTCCAGGAAAAGGAGGAACGGCAGCAGGAACTTACCTTCGCCCTTCTAGTTTCTGGCGGTAAGGACCTCCCCACAAATGAAGCCATCAGCCTGTATGTCCAGCTCGATCAAGAGCGCAGGGATAAATACCTGCGTTCTCTGCCGGTGCAAGAGCGGGATGCTTTTCAGAAGGCACTGGGCGAGCAGAAGTTGCGCTACCGGGACGATCTACAAGTGGCGCCAGTCGACCGTGACCTGAAGCAGTTCGGTTACGATTTTTTCGCGGCGCCCGGGGGCGGATTTAACCCGGAACAGCTGGCACCGGTCGGTCCGGGTTACGTGATTGGCCCCGACGATACCCTGGTGATCAGCCTTTGGGGTGGGATCGACGCCAACTACGAGGTAAAAGTCGACCGTAGTGGCGACATCCTTCTGCCCAAGGTTGGAGTCATTCATCTGTGGGGCCAGACCTTCGCCCAGGCCAAAAAGACGATATACAGGCAGATATCCAAGTACTTCAAGGATTTCGAGCTGAACATCAGTATGGGGTCGCTGCGTTCGATCCAGGTCTACGTGGTTGGCGAGGTCCGGGCCCCAGGGACCTATACGGTCAGCTCTTTGGCCACGGTACTGAACGCCCTGGCCGCTGCCGGCGGCCCGGCAAAGACTGGTAGCCTGCGGCAGGTGCAGCTGGTGCGCGACGGTAAAGTGGTGGCCCGAATCGACTTTTATGATTTTTTCCTTCACGGCGACCGCAGCCGCGATGCCCGGCTGCAATCTGGGGATACGGTGTTGGTTCCCGTTGTCGGTCCTCTGGTTGGCGTGGCCGGCGATGTGCGCCGGCCGGCAATCTACGAGCTCAAGGACGGCGAATCGCTACCCGATATCCTGGACATGGCCGGCGGAGCCGTCGCCACCGCCTACCTGAAACGGGTGCAGGTGGAACGGATCGAGTCCCACCGGAAAAAGGTCGCCCTCGACGTCGACCTCTCCCGGCTGGAAGAGACGCAAGATGGAGCCGGTATTACCCTTCAGGACCGGGACCTGGTGCTGGTGGCGCCGATAGCCCCGACGAGTGCTTCCTACGTTTCCCTGACGGGATATGTTGCCCGTCCCGGTCGCTACCAACTGAGTGAAGGGATGCGCCTTGCGGACCTGCTCACCCCCTACGACAACCTGTTGCCGGATTACTACCCCGGAATGGCGCAAGTGCTGCGTCTGGTTCCGCCCGACTTCCGGCCGCAGAAGCTCACCGTTGATCTAGGCCGGGCGCTGACCGGCGATCCAAGCCAGAACCTCCCCTTGCAGAAATTCGACGAGGTCCGCATCTTCTCCCGTGCCGAGATGGAGGATGTTCCCACCATCACCGTAACGGGCGCGGTGCTGAATCCCGGCCCCTACCGGTACTATGACCAGATGACGATACGGGACCTGATTGCCACGGCCGGCAACGTCAAGCGCAGTGCCTACCTTGCCGAAGCCGAGCTGACCCGCTTCATCCCGGCCGGGCGGAAAAGCTACACGAAACGGATTCTGATCAACCTGGAGCAGGCGCTACAGGGCGATCCCGGACAGAACCTGGCTCTGAAACCTGAGGACCACCTGTCCGTCAGGGCGATTCCCGACTACGCCGAGGAACATACCGTCGAGGTGTCGGGACGGGTGCTCTTCCCGGGAACCTACACCATCGCCAAGGGGGAGAAGCTGAGCTCGGTCCTGGAGCGAGCAGGCGGTTTCGCCGATGGAGCCTATCTGCGCGGGGCGGTGTTCACCCGTGCCTCGGCGAAACAGACGCAGGGTGAGCGCCTGGAGAAGCTGATCTTCGAGCAGGAGCAGGAGATCTCCCGGACCGCCTCGGAGATTGCATTGGGGGCCCTGAGCCCGGAAGAGCTGCAGTCGGCCAAGGCGTTGCTGGAGAGTCGGCGGACGCTGACGCAGAAGCTGCAGGAGACATCGGCTACCGGAAGGATGGTGGTGCACTTGGCTCCCCTTTCGGTCTTCAAGGGGAGCGACTCCGATATAGAGGTAATGAACGGCGATACGGTGACGATCCCGGAGAATCCCAAGGCGGTCAGCGTCCTTGGCCAGGTCTACAACCCGGTTTCCCTGGCCTACCGTTCGGGAGAGACCGTTTCTTACTATCTCTCCAAGGTGGGCGGGCCGACGGAAAATGCCAACAGCGATGAGATGTTTGTTGTCCGGGCTGACGGCACAGTGCTTAGCAAACCCCAGAGTGGCCTTGGAATCCACTGGGACGGCAGCAACCACCGCTGGGTGGCAGGGGGCTTTGAGGGGACCGAACTCTACCCGGGAGATACGGTCCTGGTGCCGGAAAAGGTGGCCCGGTTCGACGTGCTTCGGGAAGTAAAGGACATCACGACCATTCTCTACCAAATGGCTCTTGGGGCGGCGGCTGTGGCGTCGTTTTAACCGCCCCCGCCATCGGGGTTTAACAGGGTTGCCAACCAAGGGCTGCAGGAATAAATTATGGAACACGGGAAACACCAAAACCTGGCCGTTCATGTCGACGGGACGGAAGAAGAAATTAACCTTTTGGATTACCTTCTCGTTCTGGCGAGAAACAAGAAGATGATCCTCGTCACCTGTATTTCGGCATTGGTGCTTTCGTGTGGGGCATCATTTCTTCTGCCCAACATATTTACTGCCACGGCGCGCATTCTCCCCCCCCCCAGCCCCACATCCGGCATCAGCTCTCTTCTCGGCAATGTGGGCGATCTGGCCTCTCTGGCCGGAATCTCCACGGAAGGATCCACGGCAGACCGCTACGTGGGAATGTTGCAGAGCCGGACCATTTCCGACGCCATTATTGACCGCTTCGACCTGATGAAAGTATATGACGTGGGTTATAGGGTGAAAACCTACCAGGCTCTGGCGGATCATGTAACGGTTTCCCTTGGAAAGGAAGACGGTATCATCTCCATCAGCGTAGACGACGAAGACCCCCAGCGGGCCGCTGCCATCGCCAACCAGTACGTCAAGGGATTGAAGGACCTCAATGTCAGGCTTAACCTATCCAGCAGCGGCAGGGAAAGAGTTTTCCTGGAGAAACGGCTGGCCCTGGTAAAGCGGGACCTGGCCAATGCCGAAGACGCCATGAAGGACTTTCAGGAAAAAAACAAGGCCATTCGCATCGACGACCAGGCGACCGCCATCATCGACGCCATTGCCCAGTTGAAGGCCCAGCTTGCCAGTAAAGAAGTGGAGCTTGGGGTTCACCTCTCCTACCAGACCGAGCAGAACTACGAAGTCAAGGCCCTGCGGGAAGGCATCGCTCAGATGAAGGGGCAAATCCGGAAGCTGGAGCAGTCCCCCACGGGGAAGAATACTCCGACGACATCTTCGTCCCGGCTTCCGAGGTCCCGGAATTGGGCGTTCGGTATGCTCGCCTGATGCGGGATTATAAAACCCAGGAGGCCCTTTTCGAGTTGCTCACCAAACAAGACGAACTAGCAAAAATAAACGAGGCCAGAGATACATCTACCCTGCAGGTTCTGGACGATGCGGTCGTCCCTGACAAGAAAAGCAGGCCGAGGCGAAGCCTTATCGTATTGCTGGCGACCTTCGTGGCTGGTTTCCTGGCGGTCCTTGCCGCCTTCCTCAAGGAGTACTTTGCCAGAATGCCTGTGGAAGACCGTGGACGATGGGAGGAAGTTAAGGGCGCCCTCAAGTGGAAAAGGCCAGGCCGGGAAAAGTGAATTTAGATGAGGGAGCCTGAAAAAGTTTGGTAATTCGGAAGGAAATTTTGTTTTTCAGCTTAATTTGCAGGCTCATGGTTTTGCGTGGACTTGCATCGGGAAATTCACCATCCCTCCCAGAAGGCCCACCCCGGTTTTTTTGAACTGATTATTATTTCCCCAAAAGATGGATACCAATAGAGATGGGGACAATTGAAGAAGGATGTGCGACCACGCGGGAGACGGATGTTTTCCGCTCTTTGAAAAGGCGGCTTCTGACGGGGAGTGCCTGGGCTTTCGCCGGAAAGCTCATAACAGCTTTTTCGGGACTGGCGGTCAGCGCCCTTTTGGCCAGGCTCCTTTCACCTGAAGCCATGGGTGTGTATTTTCTGGTTTTCAGTCTGGCTGCAGTTTCTGCCATGGTCGCGCAGTTGGGAATGAACCAGGCCGTGGTGAAGCTGGTCGCGGAATCGCTGGGGACCGGAAAACCCGGGCGGGCGGCTCGGGCGATTCGCCTCGTCTTTCGCAACGGAACCCTCGGGGCCATTGCCGTCGCTATGGTAGTGGCATTCGGAGGGGGGGAAATGGCTGGCCATGCAGGCTTTCCATTCCCCGGTGATGACCACCGTAATGGGACTGGCGGCGTTATGGATCGTGGTTCTGACCTTTCAAGGGCTGTTGGCGGAAAGCTTTCGGGGGTTTCACGACATTCGCCTGGCTACTATTTTCGGCGGCTTGGTGACCAGTGTTCTTTCCGCGGCCCTTTTCGGCGGCCTCTGGGTGCTCCAGGGGCATTGCGAACTCAGGGAGGTGATCGCGCTTTCCGTAGTGGCGGGAGCAACGAGCGCCCTGGTGGCGGGGATCATCCTGCGGCGCAGGTTAGGGACTCTTCAGGGGGAGGGCGACCTTGGGCAAAAGGAGCTGAGTCGGATATCCCGCCCCCAATGGGCCACGAACCTGACCTATTTTCTCCTGACCCAGGCGGCCTTGTGGATTCTTGGTTTTTTCCGCCCGCAGGGCGAGGTGGCCCTCTACGGCGCCGCCTTCCGCCTTGTGACCTTGGTAGCCGTACCCCTTGTTATTGTTAATGCGGTGGTACCGCCCATCATCGCCGAACTATACGCCCAGGGGCGCAAGGGCCAATTGGAGAGAGCCCTGCGGTCGACGGCGACCTTGTGCGGTATCCCCTCATTTCTGGTTTTGCTTTGTTTTGTCGCCTTTGGCGGCCCGATCCTTTCCCTGGTTTTTGGCAGTTTTTACCAGGAAGGGAGTTTGATCCTGGCTTTTTTGAGCCTTGGCCAGATGGTCAACGTAGCATCGGGCTCTTGCGGGATGACCCTGGTCATGACTGGACACCAGGATACCATGATGCGAATTACCTTCCTCTGCGGCATGGTGACGGTTCTCCTGTCGGTTTGGGTCGTAAAATATTGGGGAGCCCAGGGGGTCGCGGCATCGGCGGCGTTTGGAATGACTCTGCAAAACATTTCCATGCTGTTGAGCGCCAAAAAGCACACGGGGCTGTGGACCCATATGAATTTCAGGAAAAATTTTCTTTTTGCAAAATAGGAATTTTAGATGCGGCAAGAATTCAGACGTTTTTTACGAAAATCGTTGAGGTGGGAAAGAGGAGGGCGACACCTGACAGTTTTCCCAGATGATATTTTCATAATTTCCTATCCAAAGTCCGGGAACACCTGGACTCGGTTTCTTATCGGGAACCTGGTTTTTAAAGATAAAAAAATTGATTTTAAAAATATAGAGTCGCTTATCCCAGATGTATATAAAAATTCCGGCCCTAAATTAAAAAGTTTTCCTTACCCCCGATATTTAAAAAGTCATGAATATTTTAATCCTCTATACAAAAAAGTTATTTATATCGTAAGGGATCCCAGAGATGTAGCCCTTTCATATTTTTATCATTGTAAAAAAGTGGGTAAAATTAGGGATGACCTTTCCATTAATAAATTTATTGAAATGTTTTTGTGTGGAGAATTGGATCCTTTTGGGTCCTGGGCGGAAAATGTTGGCAGTTGGGTTGGTGCACGAGAAAAAGACGAAAATTTTCTTTTATTAAGTTATGAAAATATGTTGGAAAGAACATCGGACCAACTTCAAAAAATTTCCAATTTTTTGGGTTTGTCGAGAACACAAAAAGAAATTGATGCATGTGTAGAAAAGAGTTCTTTTTCAAATATGAAAAGACTTGAAAAAATGCAACATGCAGACTGGAAAGAAACAAGTAAAACCAGAAAGGACATTTCCTTTGTAAGAGCCGGAAAGACGGGTCAATGGCGGGAGGAGATTCCCGGGGAGATAATAAAAAAAATAGAAAACAAGTGGCAAAAAGAAATGGAGAGGTTCGGTTATATTTGAATAAATCTCTTAAAGGGGTTTTTTAGAAATGCTTATTTCAGTCGTGTTGGCTGTTTATAATGGATCACAAACCCTGCAACGCTGTATTTTCAGCGTGATCCAGCAGACATATCCCTCGGTCGAGTTGATTATAATTGATGGCGGTTCGACTGACGGTTCGATTGAAATCATCAGACACAACCAGAAATCGATCAATTACTGGGACTCAGCCCCTGACCGGGGCATTTATCACGCATGGAACAAGGCCATTCCCCATGCCCGGGGTGAGTGGATTTGTTTTCTCGGTGCCGATGATTTCTTCTGGGCGCCCGACGTTCTTGAGCGGATGTTGCCTCACTTGCAGACCGCGTACCCGGCCTGCAGGGTTGTATACGGCAAGGTCAATATCGTCGGGGAAAATGAGTCGGTGCTCTACACCATTGGCGAGCCCTGGGAAAAAGCCGGCCCGCATTTCAAGACGCGGATGTCGATTCCGCATCCCGGAACGATGCATCATCGCCACTTGTTCGAAAAGCATGGGTTATTTGATGAATCATTCCGGGTCACCGGAGATTACGAATTTTTGATGAGGGAGCTTCTTGACGGCCGGGCTCATCATGTTCCCGGCTTCGTTGTGGCCGGTATGCAGCATGGAGGGGTCAGCAAAAGGCCCGAGACAACCCCCATGGTTTTACGAGAGATCGCCCGGGCGCGCAGGAAAAATGGGCTAAAGATTTTCTCCTTGCATCTGGCTAGTCGCTGGTGCCGGGTGTGGTTCAGAATGGTCCTCACCAAGTGTTTCGGGCCGAAAATTGGTGCCGGTGCGGCCGACTTTTACCGTATTTGCAACGGCAAACCCAGACTCTGGACCCTGATCGAAAAAGATGAAGACCAGGCTAGGACCGATCGTCGCTGAGACTTTCCCCTCACTTTTAAAAGGAGCACCGTCATGGCGGAAAAATTTCGCAAGTATTTGCTTCTTCTAGCCATTTTTGGGTGCATACTGCCATGTTCCGGCTTTGCCCAGGAGGGGCAACTGTCGTCGGTTAGGATTTCCCCACCCGGCAGCCTTCCGTCGCAGTTGCTTCACCTTGGTTTTAATCTCGGATTCCTTCAGCATGTGGATTTTGAAAAAAAAGCATTACGACAAATCAGGTCAGATGGGTTCACGGATGTCAGGTTTTACGAGCTGTGGACCCGAAAGCGCAAGGACCCCGTAAGGGACGTTGTTGCCGATATCGACAAGGTAGTGGCCGATGGGTTCGTACCGCTGGTTTGCCTTTCCAATTTTCCGGTCGGTTTCCCTACCAATGAGCAAAAAAAAAGTCGGTGGTTGAAAGGACTCGGAGAGGGGCAGAGGAAGAAAATTTCTACCCAGGAAGCCTTTGTAAACCGCTTCCCTCCCCTGGATGCCGAGGGTGAATATTCGCAATTGGTCAACAAGCTCCTTGGCGCTCTGAGCAGCCGGTATGGAAAGGCCAATCTGCGACAGTGGCTCTTCGAAATTGGCAACGAACCGGATGCCGCTCTTTTTTTCTGGGGCAGTCCGGGGGAGTTTCCCACCGTATTTAAGAGTGCTTTCGATGCCATCAAGAGCCAGGATAGTGGATTCAGGGTGGGTGGTTCGGGATTTACCACCGGGCTTTTGAAGCCCGACCTCCACGATAAGCCGTATTATCCCTTTGCCCAAGGCTTGGCCCAGGATCCCCGGGTCGATTTCGTCTCATTCCACCTATATGAAAATTATGTGGATGTCGATAATCTACCCAGTGCCTTCGGTTCTTATGATTTCAACCCACCAGGCAAGCTGAGAGTCATTTCGGAATGGAATGTCGATGTCGCCCCCGCGAAGGCGAACGTGGTCATCAATTCTCCCGCATTCATGAGTCACCTGATAAAGGTTGTTTACGAGTGCTATGTCAGCAATGTCTCTTACCTTTATGTTCACAAGCTGATGGATAATCCGCAGCAAAAAAACAGCCAACTCGGCTTGTTTTCCGGAAACGGCACGCCCAAGGCCGGCTACGGGTATTTCCGGATGATAAAGGATGTTGTCAAGGACGGATATTACGGTGAAAAGAGGGGAGGAGCTATAATCCTGAGCGGTCGCAACAGCATTGCCGTACTGGCTGAGAGACATCTGGACCTGGACTTGACGGGAATGAATGTCGTCGAAAGCTCTTTCTCCGCAGCCGGTTCCATGGTTACCATGGAGTCCGGCTCCTGGCTGATTGCAGTTCGCGGAAAGTAGAAAGAAAAATGGAAGTCCGCGCTGGCAAGCGGCACTTGGGATGAAATAAGGATGTTTCGGCCTTACTGTTTTAATCGTCAATG
Source organism: uncultured delta proteobacterium (assembly GCA_963806685.1). Taxonomy (GTDB): domain Bacteria; phylum Desulfobacterota; class Desulfuromonadia; order Desulfuromonadales; family DDH964; genus DDH964. Next base: position 118,657 of record CAWDZB010000012.1, on the reverse strand, counting down.
GGCGGGGGAAAGACTTCTGCCCGTTCTGGTGGTCGTCTCTCCTGTCGTCGTGGATTTGGTCAACGGCTACTTGGTGATGACTGGACGGGTTGGTCTCCTGTCCGTTGGAGTCGTTTTCCGGGGCACTATCACCCTTGTCGGCATATACTGCCTGTTTAAGTGCCGAATTCCTTCCCTGAAGTTTTTCATTCTGGCCCTGGTAGGCTCTTTCCTGGTTGAGAACCTGGTTTGGGTTTCCTTCTCGGGCCTTTACAGTCCGGGTTACGAAATCAACCGGTTTTTCAAGATCCTGTTTCCCTGGCTGGTCGTCGCCATACTTTTCTACGCCGAGCGGTCCAGGAAACTGGAGCCGAAGTTTCTGCTCTACATCATGACCTGGGTCGGGGTTCTGACCGCAGTCAGCCTTGTTTTCTCCCTTCTCTCCGGTTTCGGGTTCGAGACCTATGGTGATTACAGCTACGGCATTAAGGGGTTTTTCGATGCGCAGAACGACACCGGATTGACCCTCCTGCTCTCGTTGGTAGCGGCAATCACCATCTTCCTGGACCAACCGGGAATGATGCGGCTAATTTATATCGGCACCATCATTTTAGGCTGCTTCCTCCTGGGGACCCGGGCCGGCTTCATCGGACCCCTCCTCATTATTTTATGCTTCATATTTGCAGGAATCCTTAATCGACGCATGCTGTTTTCAAGGTCAAGGGGAGTTGCATTCACTTTTTTTTCGGTAGCCCTCGTCTTCATGCTCCTTGCGGGAGGACTGTATTTCATCTTCAGCAATTTCCAGAAGATCGATTACACCCTGACCAAGATCGAAAAATTAACCCAGCAAACGCCTCGCAGTCGCCTGGAAGCGGCAGGGGGCGAGCGGATTGGAAACCGTGGCGCTCTTTTTACAGTGTTTGGAGAAGGCGGCGCTTCCTTTCGGATCAACGTTGGGAGTATATTGAACATTAAACAATCTTCCGACGAACGCACGCCCGGGCGGGTGGTTGAAAATGATCTGTACGATGTTTTCGGCAACTATGGTCTGCTGCTGTTTTCCATTGTATATTCCTGGTTGGGCGTTCTTTTCTTGGGAGCCTTGCTGCGAGCTGTTACCCGGTTTTGCAGACTCAACCTGGCCCTTTTGCTGGTTATGGGCCTTTATCTCGGCCACTCCTCAGTTGCCGGGCATGCCCTCATCAGCGCTCAGGTGGGAAACATCATCGCGCCCTGTTTCTTTCTCCTAGTCAGAAATAATAAATTTTTCGGCAGCAGGATAACTGTCGCAAATGAGGGCGTCTCGAAAATCTGTTTTTCGGCCCCGGATATACTCAACGGCCAGGTCTGATCTCTTCCCCATTCTGTTTTTGGTGGTTTCCTCATGGTGAATGCTCCCGCAACGCCTCTATTCGTGCTAGGAACGGCCCGTTCTGGCACCACCTGGCTGGCCAACATGCTGGCCAGCCATCCGGACCTGGCCGCGGTCACCGCTCCCGAACACCATGGCATTCATGAAAGCCACCTGTTCAGCCACACCCGTTACGTGCTCATCGGGAGAAAAACCTGCCGGCAGTTCGTGGAACGATACCGACGTGAGGATTACTTTAAACTGCTTGGGTTGGGGACCTTGGGCTTGTGTGACAACGAGGAGTTGATCGATATTTATGGATTTTTCAGGCTGTTGATGGAAAAATTCGCCGCCTCAAGGGGAGCAAAATACTGGCTTGAAAAAACTCCAAAGCACACCATTTATTACCGGGAACTTTTGACCCAGTTCCCCCATGCGGTTTTTGTGGTTATTCAAAGAAGGTTTGAAAACACCCTTTTGTCCAATCTGAACATGTTTGCCAGGCCGGGAGGCGGCCGGTGGCGGCAGATTGCGGAAAAGGTCTTTCGTTATGTTAGCGACGAAAAGGCCATCGGCAAGCTGAAGAAGGTGGCTCCCAAACAGGTGGTAGCTGTTTCGTATGAGGATTTGCTCAAAGACAAGGACAGCGAGTTGCTTAAAGTTCTTGACTTTCTTGGATTGGAAAAGCTTTCGCTGAAAAGCGCATTTGCGGCCAATTCAAGCTTCGACCAGAAGAAAATACAAAAAATTACCCTTGGTAAATTGGATTGGAAATTCATTTTCTTGATGAAATTCCTTTTCGGACTGCTTCCCTTCCGACTCATGTTTCTGGTTCGCCGTTGTCGGGATAAGGCGGAATCCGACCGTTTTCCAAAGTTTGAAATTATCAAAAGTGAAGTCTGAGAGTTCGCAAAAGGTAAAGATCCTTTTAGTGGGCACCGATCCCGGGGAAGTTCGCGGCGGAATTGGCGCGGCGATGCGAGGTTTTGTTAAGGCCCTGGGCAGCCAAGGCACCTTGTACCGGGTCATACCTTCCTACAGTCCTGTTGCCAGGAATGGACGCTGGCTTCCGGCACTCCAGGCCCTTCCGGTTATTATCTTTTCCATCTACCGGATTAGGCGGGAAGGTCACTTTCCTTGTCATTTTGACCATGCCGGTTCATGGCCTTCGTTGGTTCGGGAAGGTTTTCTGATGTTCTTCAGCCGGATATTTGGAGTTCCCACTATCCTTCAGCTCCATTCTTTGGCTACAGACAATTACCTGCGTCATCCGGTGGGCCGATGGTTGTTCAGGGTCGCCATCTTTCCCACAAGCGCCCTGGGAGTTTTGACCCCCTGGTGGAAAAAGCGTCTTTACGAAGCGGGAATCAGAAAGCCGATATTCGTGATTCCCAATCCTCTCTCCCAGTCCCTGGAAGAGGCCGCCATGACCCGAAAATGCTGGCAGCGGAGGGAGGAAAAGTCGGAGGCAACGGTAATCGCTCTCGCCATGACCCGACTGGTTGAGGGAAAAGGTGTGGATTCGGTTATAAATGCTTTACCCCTGGTGTCGGAGAAAGTACATTTGATTGTCGCGGGTGACGGCCCCCGGAAGCGGGCCCTCGAGCAACTGGTCGCTGACCGGGGAGTCTCCGGGAGGGTCACCTTTACCGGATGGGTCGACGAAGAGAGGAAAAAGACCCTTCTTTCTTCGGCCGATATATTTTGTCTGCCCAGCCGGAACGACTCGTTCGGTATGTGCTACCTTGAGGCGATGGCCTACGGGTTACCGGTAATTGCCTTGGACTGGGGACCGATAGCAGACGTAGTGCCGGATGGAAAAGTAGGAATTCTAGTGAAGGACACATCACCCGAGCAGGTGGCTGGGGCGATTCAACGCCTGCTGAACAAGGACCTGCGAGGCTCTTTCGGGCAAAACGGGAAAAAATGGGTTCTTCAGGAATTTTCGGCCGCGGCCGTGGGACGGAAATTGGGGGAGATTCTTCCCCTGGTATGTGAGACCCGAAAGCGGTGATTCATTAATTCAAGTAACTAGAATAATTTAGGGGGCTTCGGTATGTCAGAAATGAAACGTATCCTGGTCACTGGCGGCGCCGGGATGATCGGATCCAATTTGGTCAAGCGCCTGGTCGCCATGGGCCACCGGGTGGACGTGGTCGATAACCTGTGGCGGGGGGCAAAGAATTATCTTCTTCGCCCGGACGGGACCTTTGCCATCGACATGGAAAAGGATTTCCACGAACTCGACCTGGCGTTGCCTGGTGCGGCTGCCTCCTTGTTGCAGGAAGTTGATTACGTTTACCACCTGGCGGATATCGTCGCCGGAATCGGCTATGTCTTTAACAACCAGGGAAGCATTTTTCGCCAAAACCTGCTCATCAATTCCAACGTCATTACCGCGGCCCGTCAAAGCGCGTTAAAGGGGTTCATCTACGTCGGTACTGCCTGCAGTTTTCCCGCCCATATGCAGACCGGGGTGGAAGCATCGCCCCTGCGCGAGGAAGACCAGTTCCCGGCCTCTCCTGAATCGGCCTACGGATGGAGCAAACTGATGGGGGAGTACGAAGCCTTCCTCATGGAAAAGGAAACCGGCATTCCTGTTTCAGTCCTCATCCTTCACAATGTCTATGGTTCCCCGGCCGATTATGATTCCCACACCTCCCAAGTCATTCCCTCTCTGGTGCGCAAAGCAATCCAATATCCCGAGGAACCTTTCGTGGTCTGGGGAAGCGGAGCCCAGGGCCGTGCCTTCGTTCACGTGGAGGATGTGGTCGATGCGCTGGTGGCGGCCCTACCCAAAGGATTTGGCGCCGGGCCGATTCAGATCGGACCCGACCGGTGCACGAGCATTCGAGAGATTGCCGAAACGGTGGCTGAACTTTCAGGGAAAAATATAAAAATCGAATTCGATACTTCCAAGCCCGAAGGCGATCGCGGCCGCTGTGCCCATTATGACAAGGCCCGCCGAATTCTGGGCTGGGAACCGAAGATTTCCCTCAACCAGGGTCTCGAGGAACTGTATTCCTGGATGGAAAATCAACTAAATGCCGCGCGGAGCCAGGGCAGAAATGTCGCCTGAAGCCGTTGCGCAGAGCAGACAAGTCAGAGGGGGAACAATGGGGACGCGAACGAATGCAGCCCAAAAAAGGAAAAGCATGAACTTCCTTGGTATCCACATTAATGCGGTTACCTACCCAGATATGTTTGCAGCGGTCGACCGCTGGCTCAAGGACAAAAGTTCGAGATCCCACCATATTGCATGCCTTAATGCCTACTGCGTTTCTCTTGCCATGCGGGATCCTAGCCTGGCGAGGATTTACAATGGTGCCGATATCGCCGGCCCAGACGGCATGCCCTTTGTCCGCTGGATCAGAGCTTTTGGGCGAGTCCCCTGCGACCGGTTTGCCGCTCCGGACATCCTGCTTCAACTTGCCGGCCGGGCTAAGGAGACGGGATATACCTTCTACCTTTACGGCGGCGCTCCCGAGGTGGTGGAGAAAATGAAGGCCTTTCTGGAAAAGGAATTCCCCCATATCAGGATCGTCGGGTACATGTCCCCTCCCTTTCGTGCCTTGAGTGAACAGGAAGACGAAGAAATTTGTCGGGAAATTAACCACTTGAAACCGGACATTCTCTGCGTGGGCCTTGGCACCCCCAAACAGGACTTCTGGATTGATGAGCATTTGGAAAAAATCCCCGGGGCGGTTTTCGTGGCCAGTGGCGCCACTTTCGACTTTTTTGGAGGGCGCATCAAGATGGCCCCGGAGTTTATCCGCCGCTCGGGTTTTGAGTGGCTTTACCGGCTGTGTAGCAGGGATTTTCGCCGTTTATGGCATCGGTACACGGTTCTGAACGCTGTATTCCTTTGGAACTTTTTTTTACAACTAACAAGAATCAGAAAAAGAACTGGAGAGTGGTGGCTACGGGAAGGCTAATGCCAAAATCCTGAACTCCCCCTTCCGCCCGGAATCTGACCCATTGATCTGGATGGCCAAATGGCAAATTTAGGTAATAGAAATGCACCCATTTTCGTGGTAGGAACCCCTCGTTCCGGGACGACGCTGACCGCCAATATTCTCGGTAGACATTCTCGTATTTTCATGCCCGGTGAAACGCATTTTTTCGATGATGTTTATGCGCGAAGAAAATCACTTGGCAGTCTTCCGGATTGTGGCACCGCCGAGAAGGTGTTCGGCCGGTTGGTGTCTTTGTATGGCCGTTACAATGAACCTGACGACCAGGGGAGAATCGACCAGTTGTTCCCCACTCACGAAGCAGCCGGGTCCTTAATGGACCAATGGAAGAGTTACAAGGATGTGTTCGTCTCTTTCATGGAGTTTCAGGCCCGCCATGTCGGGAAACCTCGTTGGGGCAACAATGCTCCCCGCGACGTGTTCAATATCCCGGAAATACTTTCCTTTTTCCCTGATGCCAAGGTTGTGGTCTGCGTCCGGGATGTTCGGGATTTTCTCCTTTCCTACCAGAGAAGATGGGAGGTGGGTCCGGAGGACCATCAAGAGCGGCTGCAGAGGCTGTATCACCCTATTCTGACTTCTCTTTTATGGAAGTCGAGCATGCGGCAATTGTCCTTGGTCAAGGATTTGGTGCCGAGACGGAATTTCGCAATTCTGAAATATGAAGACCTCGTTTCCGATCCGGAGCGTGAAGTTCGAAGATTGTGCCAAGTGATTGGGGAAGAATTCGAAAGCGGCATGTTGGAAGTTGGGACCCATAACAGTTCTTTCGTCGGAAGCAGCGAAAAGGGCATTTTCGCCGTATCGGTGGGGAGGTGGAAAGAAAAACTCACCGTGGAAGAAGCCTGTTGGGCTCACACCATAGCCGGGCGTGAGATGGAGGCCGTTGGCTACCAACGGGAAAAGCTAAATCCCAGTGCCTGGCGGATGCTCAGCTGGGCCCTTACCTTTCCAGGGGCCCTGCGGCGGGCCGTTTTCGCCAACAAAGAGTTTATCGGCGGCCTTGGTGCTTATCTCGTAAAACGTGGGGGAGCGCTCTTCCGGAAAAAGATCGTGACCCCATAGCCCGTGGCACGCCGAGGTGGGGCTGTTTACGCTGAAGCAGGTTGCCGGAAGCAGCCTTCCCGTGCTGCTGCCCCACGAACCTCCGCAAAACCCGGCGACTCTACCCCCTCCCGACGCTCACGGCCCAGCGATCCCACACTGCCCAGCCTGGCCCCTGCCGTTAAGACCCTTGCCGTTACTTGCCCACCTTTTTAATGCAAAACGAAATACCGTGCCTCGCAGGTTGCGGGCGATGTTTTTTCCATTCCGTCCGGGTATAATTGATTCCATACAGTCCTTTTTGAAATGGCTTTGAGATTTCTTCACCTCCCCTGCCGATGCGGATCCTTCCATCATGTTGAAAGAACAAGCCCGGCTGTTCCGGCGTCTCACCATCCTGACCGATTTCTTCATCCTATTGACGGCGCTGGCCCTGGCTTACCTTATCCGCAGGCGGTGGGGCCTTCTTGAACCTTTTCATATACTATCTCTGGATTCTGCTCTTCGCTGCCATCATCTGGTATTTCCTGCTCTCCCGTTATGGGCTTTACGCCTCCATGCGCCGACGGACCCGCTTTGAACTAATTTCGGCCTTGCTGAATGTGCACGTGTTGGGTGGGGGCGTACTGGGAGGGATCATCTTCATTATCGAACCCGGGAAGTTCAGCCGCGGGCTGTTCCTCGCTTTCCTGGGTTTTTCCCTCATCCTGATGACCCTGGAACGCCTGGCAGGCCGGGAGATCCTGGGTTATTTCCGGACCCTTGGTTACAATTACCGCAACCTCCTGATCGTGGGATCCCAGGACAAAGCCCTGGAGTTCTGCGAGCTGCTGGAGGAGCATGCCGACTGGGGGCTAAAGGTCCTGGGATTTGTGCAGGTCCGTCACGACCCCGTGGTAATGGAATTGAAGGGAAATCCGGTTCTGGGGCGAGTGGAGGACCTGGTCGAGATCTGCAAGTCCCATCCGGTCGACGAAGTGGTATTCTGCCCGCCGAAGGATTTTGTCATCGATGCCGAAATCCATCTGAAAGACTTGGAGGAATTGGGGATCACCACCCGGATGGTCCTCAATTTTTACGATATCTCCCATGCCAGGACCGAGTTGGACTTATTCCATGATCAAATCCCCATCCTGACTTTTCATTCCAAGTCCATTGATGTCCAGCAATTATTTTTCAAGAGGGTCCTGGATATCCTTGGTAGTTTGGTGGGGTTGGTGGCAACGCTGCTACTGTTCCCCTTAATCGCCCTGGCCATCAAGAAGGATTCGCCAGGCCCCATTTTTTTCAGCCAGGCGCGAGTGGGTGTCAGTGGCAGAACATTCACTTGCTGGAAATTCCGTACTATGTATGTGGACGCCGAGGAACGGAAAAAAGACTTGTTGGCCCGCAACGAGATGAACGGGGCCATTTTCAAAATTAGGGAGGATCCTCGCGATTACCCGGGTTGGGCGGTTCCTGCGCCGCACAAGCCTCGACGAACTTCCCCAGTTCTGGAACGTTCTTCGCGGCGAAATGAGTCTGGTGGGGACCCGCCCCCCTACGCCGGAGGAGGTTTCCCAATACCAGAACTGGCACCGCCGCAGGATCACCATCAAGCCGGGGATCACCGGCAAGTGGCAGGTAAGCGGGCGGAGCCGGATCGAGAATTTCGACGAGATCGTTCGGCTTGACCTGGACTATATCGACAACTGGAGCTTATTGCTGGATCTCAAGATCCTGTGCAAAACCTTCCAGGTGGTGTTCACTCGCGAGGGGAGTTGCTGAATTCATTCCAAGTCTTAAAAGTCTGTTGATAATTTACCTTCCTGTTTTCAAATAAGTTTCCAGGCCTGCATTTTATGTTCGGTTAGCTTGGGGCCTTCAATAATGCTCCATGGTACAGTGACGGGGAGCTTATCAATATACAAGCAGCCTGGTGACGGGAGCTTGGTCCTTCCAGGTCATAATGGCCATCAAGCCGGGTTCTCCGGTGCTGGCCATCCTTCACGGAAATATTTTTTCGCCGCCGGTTTTCCCCCCCCATTGCGCTATTCTTGCTAATAACTTCCCGATTACCAGCCAGCTCCTGACCAGGAGAAAAACGCCATGAAGAAACTTTTTGAATGCTTCGTCGTTCTTCTGATCGTCGGCTCGGCGTTACTGTCTATGGAGGCCCGGCCCGCTTTGGGGACTGTCATTCACCCGGACTTGGAGGGCAGGCTGCAGCAGGCGCTCCCGGGTGAAGAGCTGCCGATCATCGTCCGATTGGCGGATCCTCTCTCCATTCGCTCCCTGGCGATCCCGCCGGAATCCCGGGGGGCGGTGCGGGCTCAAGCTCGAGCCACCCTTATCCATGCCCTCAAGGCGCGGGCGGAATCGAGCCAACAGCCTCTGCGCGACCTGTTGCGGCAGCGGGGGGTGCCAGAGCCCCGAGACCTGTGGCTGATCAACGGTCTGGCGCTCAATGCCTCACCGGCACTGATCGCAGAGCTGGCGCAGCGGCCTGAGGTCGCCTCGATCACTTTCGACGCAGTCATCCAGATGCCGCGGGTGGTCACGTCCGCGGATTCCAACCTGAACGCCGTCGAGGACAATATCGACCTGGTTGGGGCCCCCGCTCTGTGGAACTCGGGTTATACCGGCCAAGGGGTTACGGTGGCCATTGTCGATTCGGGGGTGGACGTCCAGCATGCCGATCTTGCCCCGCGCTGGCGCGGCGGGACCAACAGCTGGTTCAATGCCGTGGCGGCCAACTGCGGAAACACCCAAGTGACCTGCGCCACCGCCTGCGACACCAACACCACCCAGCCGTGCGATTACCTCAATGCCCAGAACGTTGCCCATGGCACCTCTGTGGCCGGGGTGCTGGTCGGGGGGAGCGCTACCGGCACCGCCATCGGTGTGGCGCCCGGCGCCCGGTGGATTGCCGCGAAGATCTTCGACAGCAACGACAACGCTCCGCTGAGCCTCATTCACCAGGCCTTCGCCTGGCTGCTTGATCCGGACGGAAACCCGGCTACCGACGACGCACCGGATGTGGTTAACAACTCTTGGGGATTCGAGACGATGGCGGGGGCGTGCGATTCCGAGTTCCAGGCCGATGTGCAGGCGCTTTTAGACGCGGGGATCGCCGTGGTTTTTGCCGCCGGCAACACCGGCCCGGGCGCCGCCACCAGCGTCACCCCGGCCAGCAACAGCAACGCCTTCGCGGTGGGCTCGGTCGGGGCGGGCCCGCTTGGAAATGTCGACTTTTCCCTGGTCAGCGATTTCAGCGCACGCGGTCCCTCGGCCTGCGACGGCACGATCTATCCCGAGATCGTGGCCCCAGGCTACTTCATCAAAACTGCCGACTTCACTTCTGGCGGCGCCATCCCCAAGGCGACCATTTCGATCTCCGGGACCTCATTCTCCGCGCCCCATGCGGCCGGCGTGATGGCACTGTTGATGAACGCTTTTCCCGGCACCTCGGTCGCCGATCTGGAAACTGCCCTCATGAAGTCGGCGGTGGACCTCGGTGCTTCCGGCCCGGACAACGACTACGGTTTTGGCCGGATCGACGCCCTGGCCGCTTTCAGCTACCTGAGTGCTGCACCGGCCATCGAGGTAACGGATTCCGGTCCGCCCGCCACCGACAACATCCTTGCTTTCGGCCATGTGCCACCCGGTACGACGACCAGCGGGACGGTCCGCATCCGCAACGCCGGCTTCGCCCCCCTCGCTCTGGGAGCTATCGATTCCAGAGGTATCGCTGCGCCTTTTTCCTTAATCGCCGATCCTTGCAGCAACGTCGTCCTGACCCCCGACCAGACCTGCACGCTTACCTTCAGTTTTGCACCAGCGATCCTGGGTACCTTTAATGGCAGCATCACCATTTCTTCCAACGATCCCGACCGGACAAATGTGACAGTGGCCCTGAGCGGTTTCGGCAACACGCCGCCGCTGGCGCCGCAGCCGCAGGCCCCGGCCAGCGGGGCGTCGGTGAACAATACCGTGACCTTCGCCTGGCTGCCGGCCAGCGATCCCGATGGTGACGGGGTGAATCAGTCCCTGACCGTTTCTCCTCACGCCGATTTCAGTGTGGCCGATACCTTTCCTGTCGATTCGGTCCCGCCGGCCGCTCCCCTGGTGCTTGGCGCCAGTGGGATGCTTCTGGGCGCACTGGGCCTGGCCATCTTCCGGGGCTGCCGGCGCTGGATGCTATTGCTGCTGGCCGCCAGTCTGTTCCTGACGCTGGCGGACTGTGGGGGCGGTGGAGGTGGCGGGGGGGGGGATACGCCGCCGACGAATACCCAGACGGTAACCCTGAACGGCTTCGCGTCCGGGGTTACCTACTACTGGAAAATGATCGCCGAAGACAGCCGGGGCGCTACGACGGCAAGTGCGGTGCGGACCTTCAAGGTCCAGTAAAATGGCCTGAACCACAAAAAGACGAAGCCCTCCCGAGCGGGAGGGCTTCGTCTTGCAATGCGGTATGCCTGAAAAATTCAGCAGATCTGCAGCTCCTGGCAACGGTCACGCTCCAGGGGGGCCACCCGCAGAGAAATGGATGTATCTTTTTGCTGCAGGAGAATTTCGACCTCAGGTTCACCCTGCCCCTTGCCGTAGGCGGCGACAATGGCCCCGGCCAAGGCCAACTCCTCCTCCCCGGGCCCGCCGCTGACCAGTCCCATGGGGCCGGAGAAGTCAGCGGCGCGCAGCAACTGGTCTTCCCCGCGAGACATCTCCTTGAGCGCTTCGTTGTCCGCCTGGTTGCGTCCCAGGGTCAGCTTGGCCGTCGGTGAAAGCCGGAACTGGCGGCCCAGTTTGAGCAGTTCCACATCGACCGGGGTTGCTTCGGGATTGTGGGTAAGCAGGTCCCGCAGCCGACCGGTGAAGGATTTCTCGGTCAGCAGGCACCCCCCTCCCGAAGAAGGATAGTCGCGCAGTCCCCACTCTCCGGCCAGTTCAGCCTGGCGCCGGCGCGAGCGTCCCTGAATGTCAAGCAGGCGCTCGCGATCGACCCGCCCGTCTTCCTCCATCGGCGTTATCGGCAGCAATTTGGCGCTGAGCGGCCGCAGGATCCGGTCTTTCAGTCCGGAATGCTTGGCTACGGTCTGCAGCGCGGTCAGGTTCTGGCTCATCGGTCGCTGCCCGAGGACTTCACCGGAGAAGAGGAAGTCAAAGCCGCCGTCGGCCATCCGTTCCCCGGCGAGCCGAAACATAAGGGCATGGCAGTCGATGCAGGGGTTGAAATTCTTGCCGTAGCCGTAGCGAGGATTCTTCACCATTTCGAGGTGGATATCGGAGATGTCGCTGACAATCAGCGGAATCCCCATCTGTTCCGAGGCCTTGCGGGCGCGGGTGGCCCCGAAGAAGGGAGTGGCGAAGGCGATGCAGGTGACATCAACTCCCTGGCGCTTCAGGGTGAGGGCGGCCAGGCTGCTGTCGAGGCCGCCGGAGAGAAGTCCAAGTGCTTTGCTCATAAATGTCCTTCCGTATTCCTGACTTTTTGACTGTTGTACGAGTGGAGAAATGTACCACGTTCGCGCTGTTGAGTTCAAGGCCGGGAAAGTGCCAACGCGGTGATTCACCTTGACAATTTTGCGCCGGTTTTGTCAGAATGACCTGAATTAAAATGGCCAATCTCGGGAACCCGGGTGAGAGGGGATGCGCAAAGCCGCGGTTTCCAAACCGCCGACCCGTACATGGTGGCGGCAAGGAAGGCCGGGTAGCCGAAATCGCAATAGTTTCTCGCCGATTGCTGACACCCACCAATCCCGATTGGCGGGTGTTTTCTTGCAGGGCAATGGCAACCGTTGCCGAAGGGGGAGCAAGCGGCGGTTCCGATGACCTGTTTCGGATCCTGGGATAGTAGAAACCGGTGATCTGCAAAACCGGTTGCCCAGGCTGGCTGACCGGAAGGGTCTCTGGCGTTGGCAAACCTTTTTTGAGAACATCGGCCGATTCCGAACAGACCGGCACGGAGGTTTTTTGCAAGACTCTTTCGGTCGCTCCATCGATCATCTGCGCCTGTCGATCACCGATCGCTGCAACCTGCACTGCGGACATTGCATCCCGCGGGAGGGGGAGGTGCCGTTGGCAATCGACTCCCTCCTCTCTTACGAGGAACTGCTCAAGGTGGCGCAGGTTGCAGTGCGTCTCGGGGCAGCCGAGGTCGAGGTAACAGGCGGCGAGCCGCTGGTGCGTCCCGGGGTGGTCGAATTTATTGCTGACCTGTGCCGGCTGCCGGAGCAGCCAACAGTGAGCCTCACTACCAACGGTCTGCTTCTTGCCGAGTTCGCCGCCGACCTGGTCGCCGCAGGGCTTTCCCGGATCCATGTCGGTCTCGATACCCTGCAGACTGAGCGCTACCGGAAAATAACCCGGTCCGACGGTCTGGAACGGGTCTGGCGCGGGCTGGAGGCGGCCGAGCGGGCCGGCTTGGCGGCGCTGCAACTGAACATGGTGCCGATTCGCGGCGTCAATGATGACGAAATCGTCGAATTTGCCCGCTTGACCCTGCATCATGACTGGGACATCTGCTTCATCGAATTCATGCCTTCCGGGCAGGCCAGGAGGGGCGAGGCGGAGTTGCGTTTTCCCGCGGCGCGGATCATGGAAGAGCTGTCGCGACTTGGCATGCTGCTGCCCGTTACCCGCGAAAAAGATTCCTGCCCGACCCGGCGCTACCGCCTTGCCAACGGTCTCGGCCGCATCGGCGTCCTGTCGACGCTTCTGGGCCATGTCGGTACGGAATGCCGCCGCCTGCAAATCGACGCGGACGGGCACCTTCGACCTTGCCAATTTACGGGCCATGAATTTGACTTGGGTCCTTTGCTGCGCACCGGCGATACCGATAAAGATCTTCGCCAGGCACTGCTTGCGGCGGTCAACGCTAGGCCCGAGCAGAGCAGCCCGGGTCCCGGATGCTGGAGCAAAACCTGCCGGCCGATGGCCGGTGTCGGTGGCTGAACAGATTCGGCCCCAAACCTTGGAAAGGAACGGTTCGGAATGAATGACTCCTGCAACTACGGCTTCGGCAAGACCGTCGACCTTGACTTTTCTGCCGCAGTGGAAAGGGTTCGGACCCTGTTGCAAAAGCAGGGCTTTGCGGTTTTGAGTACCATCGATCTGCAGAAGGATCTGGAAACGGCCTTGGGAATATCCTTCCGCCGTTACTTGATTCTCGGCGCCTGCAATCCCGATTTCGCCTACCAGGCTTTTACCGCCGACGCCAATATCGGTCTGCTGCTTCCCTGCAACGTGATTGTCTACGAGGACGACGGTGGAAAGGTCCGGGTGATGGCCATGGACCCGGTACACGTTATGGAGCTGGTGCGGAAGCCGGAGGCTGTGGCGGTGAGCATTGATGTCAAGGAAAGGCTGGAAACGGTAATGGCTGAACTCTAGCCCCGTGTGGCTAGTTGTGCCTATGGATTCATGGGAATTTTGTCCCCCTTCAAGGCGCCGCCGACGTTGGTCCAGCCATGCGCTACACCCAGCAGGCGCAACGTCTGCAGGGGGCAAAAGAACCAAGAGGGATATATAGGGCTAACTGCATAAGACACTGGGTCAGCGGGACTCTCCTGTTGACAAGGCCCGGAGGCGCTGCGCGCCTGCCGGGCCTTTGTTTAAGGTAGCAGAACCGGAGACCGGATATTTTTGCCCGGGCATGCAAGAGAGGCGCAGGGGGACTCAGGCCAGACCCAGTTCCTTCATTCGCCGCCACAGGGTGGTGCGGCTCATGCCGAGCTCTCTGGCGGCTTCCTGCTTGCGCCAGCGGTGGGTCTTGAGCGTTTCGAGAATCTGTTCGGCTTCTCCTTCCGCGGGGAAGTTGATTGCTGTTGCCGCTTCTTCGCTGCCGAGGGCCCGACGTAACGATGCCGGTAGAAACTGGCGCTCGATCCGGCCGCTGGTGCTGGTGACGTAGGCATGCTCCACCGCATTTTCCAACTCACGGACGTTCCCCGGCCAGTCGTAGGCCATCATCAGTGCCATGGCCCGGCTCGAGACTTCGTGCAACCGCTCCCCGCGGGCGTTGAACTTCTGCAAGAAGTTCTCTACCAGCAAGGGGATATCCTCCCTGCGGTGACGCAGGGGCGGCAGGCTCAGCGGCACCACGCACAACCGGTAATAGAGATCTTCCCGGAATGCCCCCCGTTCAATCTCCTTGAGCAGATTCTTGTTGGTTGCAGCGATGACCCGGACATCAGTGAGCAGGGTCTTGACTCCGCCGACCCGTTCGTACTCCTTCTCCTGCAGCACCCGCAGCAGCTTGGCCTGCAGGGCAAGGGAGGTATCGCCGATCTCGTCGAGGAAGATCGTTCCGCCATGGGCCCGCTCGAAGCGGCCCGGCTTGTCCTTGATCGCCCCGGTAAAGGCCCCCTTTTCGTGGCCGAAAAGTTCGCTCTCAAGGAGGCTTTCGGCCAGCGACGCGCAGTTGACCTTGACGAAGGGCCCACTTTTGCGGGTGCTGCGGAAATGGATCGCCCGGGCCAGGATCTCCTTGCCGGTCCCGCTCTCCCCTTCGATCAAGACCGTCGCCTCGGTGGCGGCTACAGTCTTGATGCGCTCGAAAATCTCGACCATCGCCTTGCTCTTGCCGACGAAGTCGGAAAAGGCGTACTCGCTGCGGAGCTTGGCCTTGAGTGACTCGATCTCGCTGCGATCGCGGATGATGCCGATACAGCCGCAGATGGCGCCACGCGAGTCGCGCAGCAGGTCGGAGGAGAGGAAGGCCGGGATCCTCCGGCCGTCCTTGCCGACTAGGGTGGCGGTGCAGTTCTGGATCGGCTGCTGGTGTTCCAGGGTCCACTGCAGCGGGCAGTCGGTATCGCAAACACTGGAATGAAAAACCTCCCGACATGGCCTTCCGAGCACCTCCTCTTCGTGAAATCCGGTCATCTGTTCGGCGCTGCGCGAGAAGGAGGTGAGGCACATGTCGAGATCGACGCTGTAAATGCCGTCGGCGATGGAGTTGACCAGGGTCCGGGAACGCTCGGTTTCGCTGGCGAGGAGCGCCTGCTTGCTTTGCAGGCGCTCGGCGAGTTTCTTCATCAACGAGGCGTCCTGGAAGGTCTCCATGACGCCGATGACCTCGCCGTCTCCATTGCGCAGTGGGCTCAGATTGAGGCAGAGGGAGACACTGTGTTTGCCGCGCAGGCAGTCTAAATCAAAACTCTTCTGGTCGTTGTTAGAATCCAGAACCGTCTGAAAAGGACACCGTTCGGCGCACAGGGAGAAGCCGGTGACATCCCAGCAATGACGTCCTGCAACAGCCTCTTCTTGCAGCTGCAGGAAGTCCTGGGCAAAGCGGTTGAGGGCCAGGACTCGGCGCTCTCGATCAAGGAGCAGCACCCCCTGGGGCATCTGGTCGAACAGCCAGCGGTCGGTGAGTTGCGGCAGATTCATGACGGCCTCCCCCAAAGGTTCTTAAACGCATTATATGGAAATTGCAATAAATATGCAAATTCCCGGAGGGCGCCGCAATTTTCGGAAATCAGGAATGATTCAGGCCGCTTCTGAGGGAAAGGTAGAATCGCCGCCGGTTCGTGAAACGGGATGTTGTGCCAAATCGCCGGATCATCCTGGCGGTTAGACGCATTGGAGCGGGAGATTCAAGGGAGGACTTCGTTGAGCAGCTCCAGGATATGCACCGCCCGTTGGCGGCCGCCGGCGTGGTTGATGGAATCCTGCAGCTGCAAGATGCAGCCCGGGCAGTCGGTGGCGACCAGTTTGGCGCCGCAGGTGGCGATCGCCGCGGCCTTTTTGGCGCCGATCTGCTTGCTGGTCTCGTAATGGTAGACCGAGTAGGTGCCGCCCAGCCCGCAGCAGGTGCCGGCCCCCTCCATCTCGACGAACTCCACCTGGGGCAGGGCGGCGAGGATCTGCCGCGGCTCCCTGGTGATCCCCTGGGTGCGCAGGTGGCAGGGGTCGTGGTAGGTGACGCGGATCCTGTGCTCCGGTGCCGGCAGCGCGGCAAGCTTCTCCGGCAGACCGTGGCGGGCGAGGAAGACAAAGATGTCCTCGACCTTGGCCCCGAGGGCCCGGTACTCCTCCCCGAGGTCGGCGTAGATCTTGCCGAGCCCGGCGTGGCAGGAAGCGCAGGCGGTGACGATGTAGTCGACGGGGCGGGCGGTGAGGGCTCTGAGGTTCTGCGCCGCCAGTTCCTCCACCGTTTCCCCGGCGCCGGCGCTCACCGCCGGCAGGCCGCAGCACCCCTGGTCCTTGGGGATGACCACGGTGACGCCGAGGAACTTGAGGGCCCTAAGCAGCGCCTCGCCGACGGCCGGGTACATGTAGTTGATGCCACAGCCGGCGAAGAAGGCCACCGTCGGCTGCCCCGGCTCCCCTTCGATCAGCTCCGGCACCCGCTCGCGGAACGGTAGGGCGGTGAACTCGGGCAGGGTCCGGTCGGGGGCGAGGTAGGGCAGCGGAAAGCGCAGCCGCAGGCCGCTGTTCTCGGGCAGCTTTTTGAACAGCAGCTTCGAGAACCTGCCACCGCTCTTGGCCAGCAGGTTGAGGAGCTTCTGCTTGCGCAGCACCGTGGTCATGCCGCGGCCGAAGCTGGAGAGCCCCTTCTCGCGGGCAATGCGCCGCCGGGCCGCGGCGACGATCTCCTCGGTCGGCACCTTGTTCGGGCACTGGGCATTGCAGCTGCCGCAGAGCAGGCATTGGGAGAGGTCGTAGAGGACCTTCTCCTCAAGGTCGATCTTCCCCTCTAGCAGCGCCCCGGCCAGGGCCACCTTGCCCCGGGCCACCCGTCCTTCGTGCTTCTCGGCGCCGAAGACCGGGCAGTGGGCGCGGCAGGCGCCGCACTTGACGCACTGCTCGATCTCTTCGCGGTAGTCTTCGAGTTCTTTCAACTTGGCCATTTAATTATCCGCCACCCGTTCGCTTCGCTCTCTTGAGACCCGGAGCCACGGAGAAAATCAACTAAGTACAGACCTTGAAAACGGTTAATGGAGCTTTTCTCTGTGCCTCAGTGTCTTTGTGGCATAGCTTTCGCGGTCAGTCGTCCAGAAAGATCTTCCCCGGGTTGAGGATGTTGTTGGGGTCAAGGGCGCGCTTGATGGTCTTCATGTACTCGCTCGCCTCCGGGGAAAGCTCCAGGGGGATGAAGGGGGCCTTGGCGATCCCCACGCCGTGCTCGCCGCTCATCGTCCCGCCGAGTTCCAGGGCGCCCTTGAAGACCTCCTCGATTGCTTTTTCCGCCTTCTCCAACTCGCCTTCGATTTTCTTGTCGATCATCACGTTGACGTGGATGTTGCCGTCGCCGGCGTGGCCGAAGTTGACGATGGGAACGCCATATTTTTCGGCGATGGCGTCGATCTTGCGGATCATCTCCGGGACCCTGGAGCGCGGCACGCAGATGTCCTCGTTAAACTTGTCGGGGTTCACCTTGCGTAAGGAAGCCGAGACCGAACGGCGGATCTGCCAGAGCGCCTCGCTCTCGGCCGGCGTCTCGGCGATGCGGGTCTCGACCACGCCGAGGGGGCGGATGATCTCGGCGATCCTGCCGGCCTGCTTGTCGAGGAATTCCCGGTCGCCGTCGACCTCGATGATCAGCACCGCCCGGGCGCTTTCGGGAACCTCAAGGCCGGTCGCCTGGCGCACGCAGTCGATGGTGCGGCCGTCCATGAACTCGAGGGTGGTGGGGATGATCTTGCCGCGGATGATCGCCGAGACCGCCTGCGCCGCGCCGTCGATGGAATCGAACAGCACCAGCATGGTCTTCTTGGCCTCGGGCAGGGGCAGCAGCTTGATGACGATTCGGGTGATGATCCCCAATGTCCCCTCCGAGCCGCACAGCAGCTTGGTCAGGTCGTAGCCGACCACCCCCTTCATGGTCGGTCCGCCGGTGCGGATCACGTCGCCGGTGGGGGTGACGACCTCGAGGCCGAGGATGTAGTCCTTGGTGACGCCGTACTTGACGCAGCGCGGGCCGCCGGCGCACTCGGCGACGTTGCCGCCGAGGGTCGAGAACTTGAGGGAGGCCGGATCGGGGGGATAGAACAGGCCGACCTTCTCCACCGCCTGCTGGAAGACCTCGGTGACCACTCCCGGTTGTACCGTCGCCACCAGGTTCTCCTCGTCGATGGCCAGGATCTTGTCCATCCGCTCGGTAACCAGCACGATGCCGCCCTTGGTCGG
Source organism: uncultured delta proteobacterium (assembly GCA_963806685.1). Classification (GTDB taxonomy): domain Bacteria; phylum Desulfobacterota; class Desulfuromonadia; order Desulfuromonadales; family DDH964; genus DDH964. The sequence continues at coordinate 100,192 of CAWDZB010000012.1, read as the reverse complement.
CAGCGCCCCGCCGGTGAAGCCGCTGCCGGCACCGCGGGGGAAGACCGGGATCTTCTCGCGGTTGGCGAGCTTCAGGATGCGGCTGATCTCCTCGGTACTGCCCGGGTGGACGACGGCCTCGGGGAGGAACTGCTGCTGGGTGGCGTCGTAGGAGTAGCAGAGCAGGTCGGCTTGCTCGGTGGAGACGTTGGCGGCGCCGACGATGGTCTTGAGTTCGGAGATGATCCGGGTATCGAGCATAAACGTTCCGATCGGGTTCAGAGGTAAAAGGTTCAAGGTGCAAGGTAAAAAGAATATAGGGCCCTTGGTTTGCTTTCCCTTGAACCTTGCGCCTTTATCCTTGTTCCTTGAGCCTGCTTTCCGTCCGCAGGACGGGAAGCACTGTGCCACCGTCGGGAATGACTACGGTGCGTGGGTTCGCGGGCAGCTTTTCATACGCCATCCGCAGCGCTGCGTCAAGATCCGCAGCTTTTTCCATCCCCATTTTCCCGGTTTCGGCCTCACCCAGTTCGCTGACCAGGATGATTCGGTAGCTGCGTGCTTTGCTCAGGGTGGCATGGGCGGTTTGGCCGTAAATCTCGTAGTTGGCCCGCAGCGCCGTCTCGAACTCGGCCAGGTTCTGGTGGTCGAACCAGTGGAAGAAGTTGGCGTGTCCGAAACCGTCGGGGCAGGCCGCCAGCAGGATGACCGTGCCGCCGGGGCACACCGCCCGCACCCCGTAGTCGAGGGACTTGTGGGCCTGGATGAAGTTGATGTCCTTGGGGTGCCCGCCGCAGGAAATCACCGCCAGGTCCGCCGGGGCGCCAAGTTCCACCTGGTAATAGTCCCGGACCTTTTGGCAGGCCGCCAAATGGGCCGCCTCCAGATCGCCGCAGAAGACGTCGAGGATCTGCTTGCCCGGAGAGAGGACGGTATTGAGCAGAAAATCGGGCCTGACCAGCCGCGCCGCGGCGAGGATCGCCTCGTGGATCGGGTTGCCGGCGAGGACCCCGGGAGTGGCCAGCGGGTGCTTGCCGCCGATTTCCGGAGGATTGAAGACCTTGAAATGGGTGGCCATGCAGGTTTCGCGGGCCGCCACCCCGGGCACCAGACCCTTGCGGCCGCCGCCGAAGCCGGCGAAGTAGTGGAAGCCGCAGGTGCCGGTGACCACCACCCGGCCGGCTTCAACCACGCTGCGGTTGATGGCCACTGGCAGGCCCGTCGCGGTCCGGCCGAGGGTCACCAGGCGGGCCGGGCTGTCAGGCTCGTGATCGTTGACGGCGATCCGTCCGAACAGGGGGCCGAGAATCTTGTGGTGCTCGGCTTCGGTCTGCCGACGGTGGATGCCGAGGGCGACGACAATTTCGATGGCTTCGTCCGCTATCCCGGCCGCGTTGAGTCGTTCCACCAGTAGCGGCAGGTAGTACTCGCTGCCGGTGTAGCGGGTGATGTCGGAGGTGACGATGGCCACCTTCTCGCCGGGGCGCACGATCTTCTCCAGGGGCGGGGTGCCGAGAGGAGCGTCAAGAGCGGCCCGCACCAGCTGTTCCGGACCCGCAGCCGGTGCCGGGCTTGCGGGGACCAGCAGGGTGGCTCCGGGCAGGGAACAGGGCCAGCTCTGCTGGCCATATTTCAGGTGGTGCGTCACCAATCCTCACCTCCATGGTCAACTTTGCCATAATAAGCTTTTTGCCCGCCAGGCGCAAGCTGCGACCGGATGCCGATGCCGGTGGATGGTGCCGGCAGCGTTGACACCTTCCCGGGGGAGGGCATAGAATGCAGACGCGTCGCCGGCCGCCGGGAGGACCCGTGAAACAAAAGACAATCTATACCTGCCAGCAGTGTGGGCTGCAGAGTCCCAAGTGGCTTGGCAAGTGCCCCGATTGCGGGCAGTGGAACAGCCTGGTCGAGGAGACCAAGGTGGTGGCCAAGAGCAGCGGCCGCCCGTTGCCACCGGCCGGACGGCCATTGCTGCTGGCGGAGGTGCAGGTCACCGAGGAAGACCGGCTGCGCTGCGGCATCGCCGAGCTCGATCGGGTGCTCGGGGGCGGTGTGGTCCCCGGCTCGCTGACGCTGATCGGCGGCGATCCCGGCATCGGCAAGTCGACTTTGCTGCTGCAGGCGGTGGATCGCCTCGCCGCCTGCGGCACCGCCCTCTACGTCACCGCCGAGGAGTCGGCCCGCCAGGTCAAGCTGCGCGGCGACCGCCTGGGGGTGCATGCCGGGAATCTCTACCTGCTGGCGGAGACGGCCCTGGAGGCGGTGCTGGAACGGGTCCGGGAACTCAAGCCGGCCTTCCTGGTCGTCGATTCGATCCAGACCATCTTCACCGCCGCCCTCGAATCCGCTCCGGGCAGCGTCAGTCAGGTGCGGGAATGCGCCGCCAGGCTGATGCAGCTCGCCAAGGGGGAGGGGGTGCCGACCTTTATCGTCGGCCATGTCACCAAGGACGGGGCAATCGCCGGGCCGCGGATGCTCGAGCACCTGGTCGACACAGTGCTCTATTTCGAGGGGGACCCCGGACATCCCTACCGGATCCTGCGGGCAGTCAAGAATCGCTTCGGCTCCACCAACGAGATCGGGGTCTTCGCCATGAACGAGGCCGGCCTGCAGGAGGTCGCCAATCCTTCGGAGCTGTTCCTGGCCGAGCGTCCGGTCGGCGCCGCCGGCAGCGCGGTGGTTCCTTCTCTGGAGGGGAGCCGGCCAATCCTGGTGGAGCTGCAGGCCCTGGTTTCGGGTTCTGCGCTGGGCAACCCGCGGCGCACCGCCATGGGAATCGACCACAACCGGGTGTCGCTGCTGGTGGCGGTGCTGGAGAAGAAGGTCGGTCTCTCGCTGCTCGCCCAGGATATTTTTCTCAACGTCGCCGGCGGGGTACGCCTGGTCGAGCCGGCCGTCGATCTCGGGGTGCTGGCGGCCCTGGCTTCCAGCCACCGCAACCGGCCGCTGCCGGCGCGCACTATTCTCTTCGGCGAAGTCGGTCTGGCCGGCGAGGTGCGGGCGGTCTCCCGCCCCGAACTGCGCATCAAGGAGGCTGCCCGGCTCGGCTTCGATCGCTGCCTGTTGCCGGCTGGCAACCTGAAGAACCTGGAGAGCCCGAAGGGGATGCGCCTGCTCGGGGTGCGCAGCGCCGAAGAAGCCCTGGAGCAGTTGTTCGAATAAAAAGCCGGCATGGCCGGTGCCGGGCGATGCCGGAGGACGGAGATTCTGGCCGTCGGGAACGGCAACTTGCCGTCTGGGCCGCTCGATGGACGAAAGAAGCATGAAAGGAACGCCGTGGCTGAAACCCTCGATTATCGCATTCGCAAAGCCTTTCTCCTGCCGCTTGGGCTGTTGCTGCTGCTCTGCCTGGTGCTTCTGGTCTGCTGTTTCGTGCTTGGCGAGCCGCCGGCCAAGGCATTCATCCTGATCGCCCTGATCCTGCCGGTACTGGTCCTCTTCGTGGAGAGCGCCTTTCGATACGTGGTTTTCGACGAGACCCAGCTGACCGCCCACAAGCTGTTGCGCAACAAGGCCCTGAGCTGGGCCGATATCACCGCGGTGGAGACGGTGATGGTGCGCAAGCGGGCCTTTTTGACCATCTGTGCCGGCGAAGAGTTTCTGATCCTGTCCAACGCCTATGCCGACTTCCCGGGTCTGGTTCACAACCTGTTGCAGCGGGTGCCGCCGGCATCGATCAGTGAGGAGACCCGGAGCATGGCCGAATCACCTCCTATCAAGAGCGGAGACATCGTCAGTTGCTGGCTGGCGGTTGCTCTGCTGCTGCTGATCCTCTATGGCCAGTTGGGGGGAAGCCTTTGAGTTTCCGGCCTATTCGGTTGACAAAAATCCGGGTTTCATTTAATTTACTTCAATTCTCAGGGACTAAGGGAGTTGTCGCATGGAGAAGGCCAAAATCGAGGAATTCCGGAACATCCTTCAGGAGCAACTCGAAGACCTGTTGCGGGAGGCCGGCAAGACGGTCTCCGAAATGACCGACGAAAAGACCAACTTCCCCGATCCGACCGACCGGGCGTCGCTGGAATCGGACCGCAATTTCGAACTCCGTATCCGTGACCGGGAACGCAAGCTGATCATGAAGATCCGCGAGGCTCTGGAGCGGATCGAGGCCGGCGAATTCGGCATCTGCGAGAATTGCGAGGAAGAAATCGGCGAGGCGCGCCTCAAGGCCCGCCCGGTGACCACTCTGTGCATCGAGTGCAAGACCGAGCAGGAGCGGCAGGAAAAAATCGGGTGATCGCTTCACTCCTCGCAGTCCCCAGATCCCCGGATAGGGAATGACCAAGGAGTCCAGCTCGTACCAGTTGCTTTACGGTGCCGTCCGGATTGCCAACAGCGGTGCCGACGATCGCCCCCGCGCGCTGCAGAACATCCTCCGCCTGATCAAACGCCGGCTCTCCCTCCTGGAGAGCCAGCTCCTGCTTTTATCCCCCGACCACAAGACCTTTCACCAGCAAATAGGTGCAGCCGGTCCAGCCCGCCTGCTTCCGTGCCAGATGCGCGTGGCGGGCAGCCATGCCGGGCTGGTGCTGCGTGCGGGGCATTGTCAGGAACGATCGGGGCGATGGTTTTCCCCGCTCGCCTCCTCCCTGGGACAGCATGGCGTTCTGGTGATCAAGCCGGCCCGCGGCAAGGTTCTGACCTCCGCCCAAACGAAGGAAGTCGAGGCGGTCGCCGATTTTCTGGCGGTGCTGCTGGCCAGTGTGCCGCCGGAAGAGGCCGACACCGGCAACCTTCGCCAGTGGCAGGCCCTGTCGGCTGAAAACGACCGCAAGTTCCGGGAGATTTCCCTCCTCTACCGGCTGTCGCGGGCGATGCACGGAACGCTGCGGCTCGACAAATTGATGCACCTGATCCTCTCGGCGGCCACCCTTCCGGACGGGGGCGGTTTCGAGCGGGCGATGCTGTTCATGGTCAACGAGCGCAGCGGCACCCTGCAGGGGATCCTCGGCGTGACCCGGGAAACGGCGGCCTCGATTTTGCCGGTGGAGGGACACGGCTGGGAGCATGCCGAGGTCCATTCGGCGTCCCGTGAGGTTCAGTACCAGACGACCTTTTGCCGCCAGGTGATGAGCCTGCGGTTTGCCCTTGACGAGGAACAGAATCCACTGGCTCGCGCGGTCCGGGAGGAGAGCGTCCGTTACGTGGCCGAAGGAGAGGGAGTAACAATCTTCCCTCCCGAAATTGGGCTGACAAGCTATGCCTGTGCGCCCCTGATCGGTCGCAACCGCATCCTGGCCCTGCTGGTGGTCGACAACCCATCCGCTCCTGCACCGATTTCCCCAGGGCGGCTGCGGTTTCTGGAACTTTTCGCCAACCAGGCCGGGGCGGCGATGGAAAATTCAATGCTGGTGCAACGCCTTGAAACCGCTCACCAGGAGTTGCGGGAGACCCAGGAACGCCTGATCCAGGGGGAAAAGATGGCGGTCCTCGGCGAAATGGCGGCCTCGGTCGCCCACGAACTGAAGAATCCGCTGGTGGCCATCGGTGGTTTTTCCCAGCGACTGTTCCGGTCCCTGCCCAGCGACAGCCGGGAACAGGAATACGCCAGCATCATCGCTCGTGAAGTCCAGCGCATGGAAGGGCTGCTGGTCGACATCCTGGCGTTTTCCCAGAAGAACATGCTCTGCTTTTCGGAGTGCCAGCTTGCCGAGGTGATCGATTCCGCCCTTGTCCTGACTGGGGATAGTCTGGAACGGGCGGGGATCAAAACGGTGGTCGACATCAGCCAGTCGTTGCCGGTGATCCAGGGGGACGAGAAAAAGCTGCGGCAGGTGTTGATCAACCTGGTGGACAATGCCCGCCAGGCGATGGAGCCGGTGGGGGGGGAACTGAGGGTGCTTGCCTACCTGAGCAAGCTTCGCGGCGAACCGGCAGTGGCGGTGGAAGTGGTGGATACCGGGGGCGGGATTTCACTGGAGGTGCTGCGCAACATCTTCAATCCCTTTTTCACCACCAAGGCCGACGGCACCGGGCTGGGGCTGCCGATTTGCCACCGGATAGTCGAGCACCACCAGGGGGAGATCGAGGTTCAGAACCGGGAACGCGGAGTGGCCTTCATTGTCCAGCTGCCGGTGGGCAGCGCGGGGAAAGCTTTCCGTTGACAAAAGGCAGCGGTTTGGTTAAGGTGACGCTGCTTTTTTCGGGGCTGTAGCTCAGCTGGGAGAGCGACGCGTTCGCAACGCGTAGGTCGACGGTTCGATCCCGTTCAGCTCCACCAAAAAATAAACAGGCACTTGCGGGATGTCCCGCAGGTGCCTGTGTTGTTTTTGACCGGAAATCAGTGTTCAGGCTCCTTGAATGGCCCGTCCCCGGCTGTTGTCCTCTCTCCCCATTCTGAAACTTGTTGCCCAGAGTACAGATGATCGGCAGCAGGCCGGGGGCCGTCGCCCACCTGCTAAACTATTTCTGTGAATAGGAAAATGGCGCCCTTGGAGCAGGAATAATTTCATGACCGGCGGCGAACATGCCCCCTGGCTGCGGGTTATCGACGAGTCCGGGGCCGAGCATCTGCGCTGTGGCCATCTGGAGGTGACCCTGGCCTCGGAGGCCCATCCGCCCTTTCCTGTTGCGGCCAGGATCGTCGAGGAGGACACCTGGCTGATTCTGTCGGCCAGCGTGACCGTACGCGAGTCCTCGGAGCACCCGTTGCGCCTGCTGACCGAGCTGCAGGAGGCTCAGCCGGCGGTGCTGGGGAGCGTCATCGTGCGGGAGGAGGACGACCTCCTGCAGCTGCTGGCGGTGATTCACGATCTCGACCGGCATCCATCCTGTTGTCCTGAATCGATTGCCCTGGCGGTGAGCGCAGCCTGCCGGGAGGCTGCCACGCGCGGCCTGACCAGCATCGCCCTGCCGCTTTTGGGGAGCGGTCACGGCGTGCTCTCTCCGGGCGAGAGCGCCGCGGTCCTGGCGACGTCTCTTGCTGCGGCACCGCACGCTGGCTTGCGGAGAATCTGGCTGGTGGTGCCGGAGGCGGTACGGCAGGAGGTGCTGGCAACCCTGCTGGCGGCGGCAGTTTGAGTGGCTGCGGGGAGGGGCAGTCAGTCGGCTGGGGGGGCGGATGTGCCTCTTCTTTTTTGGGTGCGGCATTGACCAACCAGGGCCTTGCGGCAGCTGGTGATCAACGATGCAGTTGGTAACGCCGCACCGCCCGGTTGTGTTCGGCCAATGTCGCGGAGAAGACGTGGCTGCCATCGCCGCGGGCGACGAAATAAAGGTAGTCGACAGCTGCAGGGTGGGCCGCCGCCTCCAGGGCCGCGGTCCCGGGACTGGCAATCGGCCCCGGAGGGAGCCCGGCGATGCGGTAGGTATTGTAGGGGGTTTTCTTTTCAAGATCCGCGCGGGTCAGGTTGCCGTCAAAATCGGCGATGCCGTAGATTACCGTCGGATCGGCCTGCAGCGGCATGTGGCGACGCAGGCGGTTACGGAAAACCGCGGCGATCAGGGGCATCTCGGCCTCGCTGCCGGCCTCTTTTTGAATGATTGACGCCAACGTAACCAACTGGTGGACGTCCAGGCCCTGTTCCTTGGCTGCGCTGACCATCTCCGGGGTAAGCCGGCGCCGGAACTGGTCGACCATCATCGTCAGGATATGCCGCGCCGGCGTGCCTGCGGCGAGGCGGTAGGTTTCCGGGAAGAGATAGCCTTCGAGGCTTGCCGCCGGGATATCCAGGGTATGGAGGAACTCGGCATCGCCGGCCAGGCGCAGGATCTCCGACCGGTCGGCCAACCCTTTTTCATGCAGGCGTGCGGCGATCTCCCGCAACGTCCAGCCTTCGGGGATGGTCACCGTGGTGGTTACCACGTCCCCCGCCACCAAGCGGTCGAGAACCGCGCCCGGCGTCGCCGGGTCGGAAAATGCATACTCGCCGGCCTGCACCCGCCCGGCGTCGCCGCGCCAACGGGCGAGCAGGCGCAGAGAACGGTCGCCGGCAACCACTCCGGACAAGGCTAGACGCCGGGCGATTGAAGCGAAAGAATCGCCGCGCTGGATGAGGAGCGTGGTCCCCGATGGAGGGGTGAGCGGTGTGACCAGGAACTGCACGACCAGCAGGCCGCCAACCAGGGCGGTCAAAAGCAGGGGGATGAGAAGGATCTTGATCAATCGAGGCATGGCCAGGGGGGCGGCCCAAGGGCCGGGGGTAAGGGGTAGCTTCCTGCCAACTTAGAGTTTTTTCCCGACTGCGTCAAGCTTTCCAAAGTCAGGCCCGGAAACGGCTCTCGGTGCCGGCACGCAGCCTCGCGATGTTGGCCCGGTGGCGAATGACGACCATTCCAGCGATGAACAGGCTGGCGGCAAAAAGCGGCAGGGAGCGCTCCAGTCCGCCGACCAGGAAAGGAACCAGGGCCGCGGCCGAGATCGAAGCCAGCGAGACGTAGCGCCACTTCCAAAGGATAGCGATGAAGACCAGCAGTGCGATCAGCACCGCGAGGGGGGAAAGAACGAGGAAGATGCCAAGGGCGGTCGCCACTCCCTTACCCCCCTTGAAGCCGAGGTAGACCGGGTAGAGGTGCCCGAGAAAAGTGGCGGCAGCGGCAAGGGCAACCTGCCAAGGGGTCCAGGCGGGGGTATGAGCAATCCAGAGCACCGGAAGCAGGCCCTTGAGGGCGTCCCCGACCAGGGTGAGAATGCCGAATTTGCGCCCGGCCACCCGGTAAACGTTGGTGGCGCCGATGTTTCCGCTTCCGGATTTGCGGACATCCCCGACCCCGGCGAGCCGGGTGAGGATCACGCCGGTGGGGATGGCGCCGATCAGGTAACAAGCCAGCAGCAACAGGGCAAGGCTCACGGTAGCCTCCAAAGCAGAAAAGCGGCTGGGGCCGCTTGGAAATCGAGATAGACCCGGGCGGGGAGATCCGCCTTCCCCCGTAACCGAAGATGCCTGCCCGGCAACTCTGACAAATTTTCAGGAGGCAAAATCCCGGCCTGAACGGCCCTCATACCTAGCATGAAACATAGGGAAACGCAAGCTGCACTCCCGTGGCAAACGGAGCTTTCCTTACGCGGAGCTCCCTTGTTGGTCCCGATTTTGTGTGCTCTTTGCACCTCCAGACGGTAAAGGTCGGCCCCGTGTCGAGGCCAGATGAGGCTGCCTTTGTTCCTGGCCGGAGGGGGGGCTTTCCTTTATCGAAATGCCCGCCCGGTACCCACCGGAAAAACTATGCCGAAATTGTTCGAGGAAGTTTCCGCAGGCTAATTGAGCGTTCGGGTGAATTCTTTGAGAGATTTTTCAGATTTAGATAGTAAAATGAAACCGGCTAGTTGCATCTCGACCTGATCCACCGAAGGTCGTTTCCGGAAGGCGCTCTGGGGACAGTTGAGGGTGTTCGCCTCCAGGGAAGAGAATTTTCATCCCGAGGCTGCCCCCCCCACAAGGTTTTCGGTCAGCGCCAAAGCCGGTTCGTTGTTCGGCTGAAATGGCCGCAGCCTTGCTGGTGGCCTAGCGCCAGAAGAACAACGCTGTTGCCGTAATCTGCGCACCGCCTGGTTTGGGCTGCTAAGCCAATCTATCCTGAAAGGTTGATTCCTATTTTCCCCGGGCGATATCGTTGGCGCTTTTCTGAAGGAACGGATTGATGGACGAGAAAAAAGTTCTGGTGGTGGACGACGACAGGTTCTTCCGGGAACTCCTCAAAGATGCGCTCCAGGACCGTTACCAGGTTTTCGAGGCGACCTCCGGCGAGGAGGCGATCAAGATGATGCCCGATATCCGTCCCGATCTGATTATTCTTGACATCGAGATGCCGGGACGCAGCGGCATCGATGTCTGCAGGGAGCTAAAGGCGTCGGAACAAACCAAAACCACCCCGATAATCCTGGTTACCTCCCGCACCAAAAGAAGCGAGATCGTGTTGGGCCTGCAGGCTGGTGCCGATGATTACCTGACCAAGCCGCTCTACCTTCCGGAGGTTTTGGCACGCATCGATACGCACCTGAACGCCACTCGTTACTACTCCGGCCTGGAATATCGCGACTTGATGATGCTGCTTGAACTTACCAACTCCATCTCTGCCGTTCGCAATCCGATGAAAATCCTGCAGATGATTGTCGCCAGGATGTCGCTGGTGATCGAGGTTGCCCGGTGCTCGATTGTCGGTATGGACAGTAACGGAGAGCTGGTGGTCAAGGCGAGCACCGACCTGGGGAACGATTCGGAAATCAGGTTGGAGATGAGTCGCTATCCGGAAATCAGGGCGGCTCTGGAAACCCGGCAGGCGATCGCCCTCAATGATTTCCAGAACGATCCTCTGATGGCTCCGGTGCGTCAGTATGTCTCGGGACTCTCTTTCCAATCGATCATTGTCGTCCCCATCATCAAAAAAGCAACGGCCATCGGCACCCTTTTCCTGAGAACCGCTTCCAGCCACAAGGGAGGCATTACCGACCGGGTCTACAATCTCTGCCATCTGGTGGCCAACATTTCGGCCAATGCGCTGGAAAATGCCTCTCTTTTCGAGTCGATGAAGACCGCCCAGGAGTATTTGGAGGAGATGGCCATTCGCGATGGTCTGACCAGGCTTTTCACCCATCAGAACTTCTATGAACGTCTCGACGAGGAGTTCTCCCGCGCCTTGCGTCACCAGCAGCCACTGTCGTTGATCTTCTTCGACATCGATAATTTCAAACGGGTCAACGACACCTACGGTCATACCCGCGGCGACGAAGTGTTGCGGAAAATCGGGCGGGTGGTCCGGGAGGTGATTCGCGAGAGCGATATCCCTGCACGCTACGGCGGCGAGGAGTTTGCCGTCCTCCTGCCCAACACTCCGGCGGAGGGGGCCATGGAGATGACCAGCCGCATGTGTGCCATCATTCGCGAGCTGCGGTTCGATTTCATGAATGACCAGCATGTCACGATCAGCGCCGGCGTTTCGACTTTTTCCCCCAATGAGCTGCAGTCCTTCGAGCAGTTGGTGCGGCTGGCCGACCGGGCGATGTACCAGGCAAAAACCGAAGGGAAAGACCGTGTTGTTGCCGCTACCGATCCTTCCCTGCTCGATCAGCCGTCGTGGAAATCTACGCCGAACCCCTAGACCCCTTGGCGTCATCCCCCTCCACCGGGGGCTGATGGACCGTCTGTCCCCCCTTTCTCCAATAAATTCCGGGCCGGTTGACTTTTCAACCGGCCCGTCTGCTTTCCGCCTCCCCGGGGGATTCCTGCCCCGCAGAGAATTCCTTGCCCCATTCGCACATCCGGCTCAGCAGAGGTTTGAGCGTCCAGCCCAGGTCGGTAAGCGAATATTCGACCCGCGGCGGCACCTCGGCAAAGACCTCGCGATGGAGCAGACCGTCCCGTTCCAGCTCACGCAACTGCTGGGTCAGCATCTTCTGGGTGACGCCCGGCAGACGCCTCCGCAGCTGGCTGAAGCGCAGGGTCTTGTGGCTCAGGTGCCAGAGGATGACGGCCTTCCACTTGCCGCCGATGACGCTCAGGGTGATTTCCACCGGACACTGGTAAGGTTCGGGCTGGGGTGTTGGGGGCATGGTGGGACTCCTTGAGATGTGCATTGGTACCCTTTTTAGATACTACCTACCGAAAAGGTACGTACTTGCAAAGTATATAGTATCCCTCTAAGGTTGGACAAGCCCTGATCGGCTGAACCCGGAGTTGCTTGCCGAAGCGGCCCGCTATGGCAGAATGAACAGGCCCGCCGGGCGTGAGCCGATCGTCATCCCTATTTCACCCGAAAGGAGCCTGCCCATGTCTCTCGGGACTTTCAGTGCCATGGTGGTCAGCGAGACCGCACCCAAGAGCTTCGAACGCCGGATCGTTAAGCGCTCGGTCAATGATCTCCCCCCCGGGGAACTCCTGCTGCGCGTCCATTACTCGTCCTTGAACTACAAGGATGCCCTTTCGGCCACCGGCCGTCCCGGGGTGACCAAGAGCTACCCGCACACGCCGGGGATCGACGCCGCGGGGGTGGTGGAGGAGGACGCCTCCGGGCGCTTTAAGTCCGGCGACGAGGTGATTGTAACCGGCTACGACCTGGGCATGAATACCGCAGGCGGCTTCGGCCAGTACGTCCGGGTTCCCTCCGCCTGGGCCGTGCCGCTACCGTCCGGGTTGACCCTGCGCGAGAGCATGGTCTTCGGCACCGCCGGTTTTACCGCCGGTCTGTCGGTTTACCGCCTGGCCGCCGCCGGGGTCGGGCCCGAAGCCGGCGAGATCCTCGTCACCGGGGCGACCGGCGGCGTCGGCAGCATCGCCGTGGGAATACTGGCCAAGGCCGGCTACAGCGTAGTCGCCGCCACCGGCAAGGCGAGCGAGGAAAGTTATCTCAGGGACCTGGGGGCGAGCGAGGTGATCGACCGCCAGACCGTGGTCGAGGGGGCCGAGAGGCCAATGCTGAAGGAGCGCTGGGCCGGTGCGGTCGACGTCGTCGGTGGCACCACCCTGGCGGCGGTGCTCAAGGCAACCCGTTACGGCGGGGTGGTAACCTGCTGCGGGCTCGTCGGGGCGCCCGACCTGCCGGTCAACGTCTTTCCCTTCATCCTGCGCGGGGTCAGCCTGCTGGGGATCGATTCGGTGCAGTGCCCGGCAGGCCCGCGCCTGGAGGTCTGGCAGCGGCTGGCTGGCAGCTGGAAACCGTCGCATCTGGAAGAGACCGTCACCGAGGTCACCCTGCAAGCCCTGGAGCCGGCGATCGAGGCGATCCTCGCCGGGCAGCTGCGGGGGCGCACCCTGGTCAACCTGTTGGAGAGCTGAATCAAGGAGGCTGAAGATGGGGAGTTATCAGTTTTTATTGCTGGAGATCGAAGAGGGGATCGCGACCCTGACCATCAATCGCCCCCAGGCGCTCAATGCCATGACCCGGGAACTGCTCGAGGAGCTGGGGACGGCCTTCTCCCGCCTTCAGGACGATCCCACGGTGCGGGTGATCCTTCTCACCGGCAGCGGCGAAAAAGCCTTTGTCGCCGGTGCCGACATTGCCGCCATGGCCGGGTTGTCACCGCTGGAAGCCCGGGAGCTGGCGCTGCTCGGCCAGCGCACCCTGGCCGCCATCGAAGCCTGCCCCCTGCCGGTGATCGCGGTGGTCAACGGCTTCGCCCTCGGTGGCGGCTGCGAGCTGGCCATGGCCTGCGATATGCGGCTGGCGGCCGACACCGCCCGCCTCGGCCAGCCGGAAATCAACCTCGGGATCATCCCGGGCTTCGCCGGCAGCCAGCGGCTGCCCCGGCTGGTCGGCAAGGGGCGGGCACTGGAACTCCTCCTCAGCGGGGAAATGATCGGCGCGGCCGAGGCCTGGCGTATCGGGCTGGTCAATCGGGTCCTGCCGGCGGCTGAATTGATGGTCGAGGCGCGGCGGCTGGCCGCGTTGCTGGCCGGCAAGGGGCGGACCGCCCTGCGGCTGTGCAAGGCCGCGGTGCAGGGCGGGCTGGAAATGGATCTGAACCGGGGCTCGGCCTACGAGGCGGAACTGTTCGGACTCTGCTTTGCTGATCCCGACCAGCGCGAAGGGATGCAGGCCTTTCTGGAGAAGCGCCCGCCGCGGTTTCATGGTTGATCGCTGCTCCCGGCCACCACCCAGAACAAAACGGCCCGGCAACCGTAAGGTTGCCGGGCCGCCGTTGTTTCCAGGCCGGCTGCGGTCGCCGGCTGCTAACCGGACATGCCGAGCATGGCCCGGTATTCCTCCTCGATCAGTTCCATATGATGGTGGGTCGAGCTGGCATTGGCAAGATAGATGGCCTTGACCTCGGGGTCGTCGATACGCGCCGCCGTGGCAAGCAGTTCCTGTTCGAGGGCGTCTTCCTGCTCGATGGCAAGCTCCAGGGCCTTGCGCTCGTCGAACTCGCCGAACATCGCCTGCTGCAACGCCTTCCACCAGCTTGATTCCGTGTCGGGGGGCTGCTGAATGAATTCGTCGAAGGTGGGCAACTCACCCCCCTTATAGGCCTTGAAGAACATCCGGGCATGCTGGAGTTCCTCGCGGGCCAGCAGCTCAAAGGTCTGACGGGCCTTTTCCGCCGCCATCTTCTCGGCACCGAACTTGTAGAAGTCCATGGCGTCCTTTTCGGTCTGGATCGAATCCCTGAGGGCCTTCTGCAGATCGAAAATTCCCATTGCACGTACCTCCTCGCGACGATTTTTAGAGCGGTCAAATTAACATAAAATTTTCGTCTTGTCTCATCTTTTCGTATACCGCTGCGGCAAGACGGGGACGCTTGCCAATAGATGACCCTGGGAGTAATATATAGGTAAGCGGTAACCAGAATTAACTTGCTCACAACCCGCTTATTTTGGCGCGCTGGATATCCCTCCTGGCCAGCGCGCCTTTTTTTGTCCGCACGTTCCGCGCGGGCACCCTTCAGCCCCGGCGCAAATGAAAGAGGTTGAGTCCTTTTTCCGGGTCGCGCTCTGGAAAGTCCTCTCCTGCGTAAAGCCTGTTCAACAGCTTTCCCCGGGGGAAGTGGCGGGACAACTCCCCGGCCAGAAAACTGCCCCCGAGTTCCGGAGTACTGATGGCGGCAAGGACCTCGCCGTCCGCAGTCAGTAACTCGTCGAGACGGTCAAGGAGCTTCGGCCAGTCGCGCCGGGCCTGGAAGCTGCATCCCTGGTTGCCGGGCGGGTCGAGAATGACCAGGTCGAAGGGGCCGCTGCGACGCAGTTTGCCGAAGGATTTGAACAGGTCGTGGGCCAGAAACAATGCCTGCCGAAGGTCTAGTCCGTTCAAGGCGTGGTTGAGGCGACCGATTTCGAGGGAGGGCCGGTGCATGTCGAGATTGACCACCTCCCTTGCGCCCCCGGTCAGGGCCGCGACGGAAAAGCCGCAGGTGTAGGCGAACAGGTTGAGCACCCGGCGTCCGCGGGCGATGTCACGGACCAGGCGGCGACCGACCGCCATGTCCGGAAAAAAACCGAGATTCTGGGAGTGCCCCGGGTGTAGCCGGAAGCGCAAACCCGCCTCGATCGCTTCCAGCGGTTCGGGGATGGTTCCCCACAGGCAGACGCTGGGACTGCCCGGCCGGCAGCGATACTGTACCAGCAGGCACCGGGCACGATCCCCGCTCCTTTGTCCCAGCCCGGCGACGAGGTTTTCGAGCCACTCCGGCTCGGGTTCCCGGTAGAGAATCAGCAGCAGCAGCGGCGGGTACCAGTCGAGCGTAACGAATTCCAGGCCGGGAAAGCTGTGTCCCCGGCCGTGGAAAATGCGCCGGGCCTCCCCGTCGTCGGCACGGAGCACCTCTGCGGTGCGGCGAAAAATGGTCTCCAGCATAGAAAGGGTCCTTGGCCGAAAGGGTGAAAGGGAGGATAGCCCATATGCGAGGTGGGGCTCAAGGTTCATTGCTGATGCCGGTCCGGAAATATAGCCTTTCTCCAGCGGGTTGACACGCTTGAAGGGGGCCGGGCGCGGTCTATAATGGAATTAAGCGACGCGGCCGCGATAGTGGTAAAACAAGGCCGCCGGAAAGGGGGCAGGGGATATGAAAGCCAGCGAAATCATAATTGAAATCAGGAAGAACAAGGCCGACGAAAAGAACTTCATCAAGTGGTGGCGCAAGGAGAACGACTTTGTCGATTACGAGTTGGTCGAGACCTTTATCTCCACCACCAACCCCAATCAGGAATTTGCCGGCTACGAAATCCTGGATCTGCAGGGGATGTGGGAAACCCTCCAGAACACCACCCCTCAGCGGGTGACCCGGGAAAAGCGGGGCCATAAGGAGGTCATCGTCTGGCGTCATCTGGCCGATGACGGAACTGAAAAGACCGAGGTCTGCAGCTTTTCGCCGCAGAACGTGATGACCATTTTCGATACGGAAACCCGCGGCAACGTGATCGATTCCTGACCTTCGGCCGCCGCAGGCGGTGGGAAATGACCAATTTTACGGCCAGGTGGTACGTTTGACCGGCACCGCCTTCGGTGCTGGGTCCCTGAGAAGTTGACCGGTGCGGAATTCCCGCATTGCCGAGGCGAATTAGTTCCCCTTGCTATACTCCCGTCGGCCGTCACCGCAGAATGCGGTGACGGCCGACGGCTATTTCTCCGGCATGGAAAGCGAGGGCCGGGATGCGGGGCATCCGATCGGAGCCTGGCGGAATCCTCCGAGAGATAAAAAATGGTCCTTCATCCGCCGGGGCTCCCGCGGGGAGGAATGGGGCAGGATCAGAAGGGCTTTGGATTGCAGACGTTCTCGGCGCGATTGACCCGAATGCCGCAGTTGGCGCAGACGAACCGGGGATCCGAAAAGAGCTTTTCAATCTCCGGACTGAGGGGCTTTCCCCTCAGCGTACACATGTGGATAGCGGCATGCCTGTCGGGATGATTGCAACCTTTCTTGGCCATGGACGAACCTCCGTGCAGGGTGAGATAAACCATAATGTAATGCCTGGGGAGTTGAAGTCAACGGCGCGGCCGCCTGACGGAGCGCAGAAGTAGTCCTGGAAGGGCGACGATATTCGGATTGGGGAAGGGGCGGGCCTCCGTGCAGGAGGGGCGGACTGCCGACGGGCCAAGCGAGCCTTTCGGTTCAACCTGGTTTGGTCAGCAGATGCGAGGCAACTGCTCGCCGGCAAGCATTTCAATGGCGCGGCGTCCGCCGATGGCCGTGTTCAGATAGACGCGTCCTGGGCCAGTGCCGGTGACTTCGCCGATAATCGCCGCCTGTCGGCCGGCCGCATGACCGCGCATGATCGCCAGCGCTGTCTCGGCCTGGCCGGCGGCGACCGCCGCCAACAGCTTCCCTTCGTTGGCGACGAACAGCGGGTCGAGGCCGAGAATGGCGCAGGCGCCTGCCACTCCGGGAGTGACCGGCAATGCCTCCTCCCGCAGGGTCATTTCGACTTGGGACTGCAGGGCGATCTCCTTCAGGGTGGTCGCGACCCCGCCCCGGGTCGGGTCGCGAAGGACGTGGACGGCATCGCCGAGAGCGGCCAGCAACTCGGCCACCAGGCCGTTGAGGGCCGCGCTGTCGCTGCGGATGTCGCTGGCCAGCTCCAGGCCCTCGCGGCTGGCCAGCACTGCCATGCCGTGGTCGCCGATGGTGCCGTTGATCAACACCTTGTCCCCGGTCCGGGCGCCGCGGCCCGAGATCTCCGGTCCGTGGTCGAAGACCCCGATCCCCGCCGTGTTGATGAAGATCCGGTCCCCCTTGCCGCGGGGCACCACTTTGGTGTCGCCGGTGACGATGCGTACCCCGGCGTGGTCGGCGGCGGCCCGCATCGCCTCGAGGATGCGGCGCAGGTCGCTCACCGCCAGCCCTTCCTCCAGAATCAGTCCTGCCGACAACGCCAGCGGCCGGGCCCCGGTCATCGCCAGGTCGTTGACCGTGCCGTTGACCGCCAGATCGCCGATGTTGCCACCGGGAAAGAAGATCGGATCGACCACGTAGGAGTCGGTGGTGAAGGCCAGCCGCCCGCCGCCATGGTCGAGAACCGCCGCGTCGTTCTGGTCGCGCGGCCCGATCCCGGAGAGAATCGGGATGATCAGTTCGTCGAGAAGCTGGTGGCTGAGCCGTCCGCCACTGCCGTGGCCGAGGAGGATGATGTCGGATTTCAAGGGGTCACTCCCAGTGGGCATTCAATGTGAAGGGGAACACGGCTGCTCAAAAGGCTTCAGATGCTAGGCGCCTGAAGGCCGGGAAGTGAGGCGTAGCGGCAGCTACGTCGAAGCGACCCGGCCGAAGGCAACAACGCAGATGAAGTCTTTTCAGCAGCCTCCGTACTTGTATTCGGCCGCGCAGGTTCCCTCGCTCGAAACCATGCAGGCGCCGACCGGGTCTTCGGGGGTGCAGACGCTGCCGAAGAGCGGGCACTGGCGCGGGGTGACCTTCCCCTTGAGGATCTCGCCGCACAGGCAGCCAAGCTGCTCCCTGGGTTCCTCCACCGCCACCGGCAGGCGTTGGGTGGCGTCGAAGGCGGCGAATTCAGGACGGATCTGCAGGCCCGAGTCGGGAATGACGCCGATCCCCCGCCAGCGGGTGTCACACGGTTCGAAAACCTGCTCAAGGATTTCCTGCGCTTTGCGGTTTCCCTGTGCCTTGACGATCCGGCTGTACTGGATCTCCACCTTCGCCTCCCCCGCAAGAACTTGGCGGGCGAGCATCGTCACCCCCTGCAGCACGTCAAGGGGTTCGAAGCCGGTGACAACGCAGGGGACGTGGTGTTCCTCGGCCAGCGGTCGGTAGGCGTCGGCGCCGATGATCGCCGAGACGTGGGCCGGGCAGAGGTAGCCGTCGACCTGCAGCTGCGGATCGTCGGCAAGGATCGCCATCGGTCCGGGGATGGTCTTGTGGGCGGTCAGGACCGAATAGTTGGCGACCCCCAGGCGCTGCGCCTCGAGAATCGAGCCGGCAATGGTCGGGGTGGTGGTTTCGAAGCCGACGCCGAGAAAGACCACCTCGGCCTGCGGGTTCCTGGAAGCCAGAGCCACGGCGTCGAGGGGGGAATAGACGATGCGGATGTCAGCTCCGGCCGCCTTCTCGCGCAGCAGGCTGCTGGTCGAGCCGGGAACGCGGACCATGTCGCCGAAGGTGGCGACGATGGTGCCGGGGCGGCGCGCCAGCGCTACGGCGTGGTCGACGTAGTCGATGGGGGTGACGCAGACCGGGCAGCCGGGGCCGGAGATCAGGCGGATGTTTTCGGGGAGCAGGGCGCGGATACCGTGCTGGTAAATGGCCATGGTGTGGGTGCCACAGACCTCCATGAAGGTCATGGCGGCGGGGTGGCTGGCGACGTTCTCGCGTAGCGCGGCGACCAGTTTCCGGGCCACGGCGGGATCGCGGAACTCCCGGGTGTAGGCGCTCATTCGGGCAGCACCCCGTCGGCCAGCAGCTGGCGGAAGAGGCGTAGTGTTTCGGCAGCGTCCTCCTCGTCGAGCTTCTCGATGGCGAAGCCGGCGTGGATCAGCACGTAGTCACCCACCGCCACGTCCTCGACCATCATCAGGCTGGCCTGGCGCTGGACGCCGTCGATCTCGCAGAGGGCGGTATCCCCCTCGATGTTCATGACCCGCATCGGGACGCCAAGGCACATGGGCTGCTCCGTAAAGGCTCGCGCACGAGGCCCGAGGCTAGAGGCTGGAGGGTTACTTCTTGGCGGCGCTGCCCTGACGCAGCCAGGCGTACCACGCATCCATCCCTTCACCGGTCTGGCAGGAGAGCTCGAGAATCTCGATCTGAGGGTTGACCTGCCGGGCAAAGGCCTTGCACTTCTCCAGGTCGAAACGCAGGTGGGGAAGGAGGTCGATCTTGTTGATCAGCACCAGGTCCGAGGCACGGAACATGTGTGGATACTTGAGGGGCTTGTCCTCCCCCTCGGTGACCGAGAGCATTGCTACCTTGTGATCCTCACCGAGGTCGAAGGAGGCGGGGCAAACCAGGTTGCCGACGTTCTCGATCATCAGGATGTCGGTCGCTGCTAGGTCGAACTCATCGACGCCGTGGCCGACCATGTGCGCATCGAGGTGGCAGCCGGCACCGGTGTTGATCTGCTTGACCGGCACGCCGGTGGCGGCGATGCGGTCGGCGTCGTTGGCGGTCTGCTGGTCCCCCTCCAGCACGGCAAAGCCCAGTTCCCCTTTCAGGTCGGCCAGGGTCCGCTCCAGGAGCGAGGTCTTGCCCGAACCGGGCGAGCTGACCAGGTTCAGCACCAACAACTTGTAGACCGAAAAGCGGCCGCGGTTGCGCTCCGCCAGACGGTCGTTCTTGGCCAGCAGGCTCTCCTCGATGCGGATGGTACGCGGCAGGTGCTCATGCTCGTGATGATGGTCATGGCCATGTTCGTGGTCATGCTGGTGCTGTTCGGTCGGCGAGCAGCCGCAGTCGGTGCACATGGTCAGTCGATCTCCATTTCTCGGATCTGCAGTTCCTCCCCCTGGAGACGCTCCAGGGTAAAGGCGCCGCAGCCGGGACAGGCAAAGGAGTACTGGTCGACGGGATTCTCGGCGCCGCAGCTGGTGCAGCGGGCCTTGCCCGGAATGGTTTCGATGATCAGCTCGGCGTTTTCGAGGAGGGTCCCCTGGCGGCAGGCCTCGAAGCAGAAGGCCACCGAGTCGGCGACCACGCCGGCCAGGTCGCCGATTTCCACCGTTACGCTGCGCACCCGGCTCGCACCCTGCTCCCGCGCGGTGTGTGCGGCGATGTCGACGATGCTCTGAGTGATCCCGAGTTCGTGCATGGTCACCGGGTTTCGGAAGCGGCAGTCGGTGAAAGGCAGAGGGCTCCACTATAGGGGCATTCCCTGCGAAAAATCAAGGATGGTTCCCCCCCGCCAAGACCTGCCAGTTCCCAAAGAAAAACGCGACCGCTGCCCCGGAAAGGCCGGTGGCAGCGGTCGCGCGCTATCCTCGGACCTGGATTACCGGGTGGCGGGTTGCCAGAAGCAGGAAACAGGGAGGCTTGCTTCTGGCCCACAGCTCCTTCTTTTGACCAGCGCAGTCTCCCTGCGCCGGGTTGCGGCCAGGGCGCTGAACCTGCAGGCAGGGTTGGTCAGCGGCGAAACCCGCAGCCGAGAACAAAAAACTGCGGCTGCAAATCCGCCAGCGGTTGGCGGAGTTTCGCAAGTTCTTCTTCCGGCCCGTGAATTTCCAGGCGAGTCAGGTCGGATATCTTCAGGGCCTCTTCGAGCAAAGGACCAACCTGTTCCAGATGGTTCAACAGCCCATCGGCATCTTCATAGCCTTCCCGGCAGTGAGCCACATCGCCGTCAAAACAAAAACCATAGTAAAGACATTTGGGCTCGTCTCTGGTTTTGGATACGAATTGTTCGCACAGGTTCTTGAATGTTTCCAGTTTCCCGTCTTTGACTTTGAAATAGGGAACGATTGAACAGCATCCGTCCGGCTTTTCCATAAGGATTCTCCTCGCCTTTAGGGGTGGTTTTGGAGTTTCTTTTTCCCGGAAGCAACCTTTGAGATAGAGGGCCAAAAGCAGAAACGACAAATCCCCGTTCGGCAGTATGCCGAACACGGCGCTCGGTGATACTGTCCAGGATAGATGCCATTCCTTTGGACATCGTCCTCCCTTCATTCCCCCCCCCGAAATCCCATCAAGGCGAGGTTAGATCAATTTAGCCGACCATGGAAGAGCTGCCAAATCAGCCTGCTGCGTTTCATCAACTTTTACAACAGGGTCAAGCCCCATAAAGGCATTGACGATATGACGCCATACGAAAAGCTGCTCGATTATTTCTATGGTTCGAAAGTGTAAACAACGCGCTGAGATCTAATGGGTTATTTGATTTTGTTTAACAGTTCCATTTTCTTGTCAGCGTAGTCCTTTTCCGAGATGAGCCCCTCGTCCAGCAACCCTTTTAAATACAGCAGGTTGTTCCTGATGTCTTTCTTGAGCATGTCTTCGGAGGCCTGGGCCGGCGCTGTTTGTTGGGCCGGGGCAGCCATGGTTGCGGACTTGGGTGCGGCTGCCGGGGTGGTTTCTTCGGTTCCTTTCACCATGGGAGCCATCAGGGCATCGATTGATTCCTTCGCCTTTTGGAGATCGATCACGATCCACATCGGGGTCTGCTTGCCATTTTCGTATTGGTGAAGTTCTGCATAGGGGGCGGTCGGCGACAGGATGGTCTTCGACGTTTCTATTTTCAGGGGGTCGACATTGGAAAAGGTATAGAAGATGGCAGTGGTTTCGCTCGGGTGGCGATCGGCATTGATAAAATCGAAGGCGAAATTCAGGCGTCCGTCGGAATCAACGAAAATCACCCCTTCGGTTTTCCTGCTGTCGGAAAAGATCAAACCCTTGCCCTGGTTGAAGGAGGCGAAGCGGATCCGTTGACTGGCATCGGCTTTTGCCAAGGATTCGGCCAGGACCGGTGCCAGTCGGTCAATTTCAACCGCCTGGAAGACCGGTCTTGGTTTTTCCTTGTCCGTCAGCCTTGCCTGGTCGGTGTAGGTCAACCCTCCCATCAGTTTTTCGAGATCGGCAAGCTCAATCATGTATGGGTGCTGATATTGTGGCCGCTCGGTAGCGGCCTTTCCCTCGTTCTGTTCCAGGGTGACGATGAAATAATTCTGCTTGGCGACCGTCGTTCGGGTCCACTTGGTGCCGGCGCAGGCGGAAATAAATGCGACACTGATAATTAGCAGGATAGCGAGTCGTTTCATTTTAGGATGTCCTCTCGTAAGTTTTCCCTGAAACAGGCGGCTCAAACGCAGGAACGAAAAAATCTTCGTTTGGCCAGTTGCCGAACAGGACGGACGATGATTCTGCACAAGGTCAAGCTTTGCCTGTGGACTTCGTCATCCACCCACGATCCCAAGATCCCAGCAGGGCAAGGCTAGATTAATTTAGCCGAGCATGGATGGGACGTCAATGTAACGATCCCATATTCCGTGCAGCCCTATCACGATTGGAAAAACGAGATGTAAGGCAGGAATTTCATATTTGCTGATTAGCAAGGAAGGCAGATGGGGCAGGCAGCTTTTTCTGGAAAAGCTGCCTGCCCCATTTTAAGCCTCGGCCTATTTCATTGGTTCGAAAGAGAACCCTTGGCCGCCGATCGCGGCTTCGTACATCAGCCCCCCCAGGGTATGGACGAAGACTGCCATCCCCTTGACATACTTCCCGCCGAGCTGCTTCCCGGTTTTCGGCCCGGCACTGACCCCGGCCGAGGTGCCGCTGCTGCCCGCCTCGGCCTGGGCGCCGGCGGTGATGGCCACTGCCGAGGCGGTCGCATCGAACTCGAAGGTGCCGCCGGTGAATTCGTGGTAGGCCCGCTTGTCCTGGAAAAAGATGATCTCGCTGAAGGCCTGGCCCCCGGCCTGGAAACCGAGGCTCACTTTCACCAGGTTGCTCTTGCCGGTCACTTTGCCATGCCGGTAGACCTGGCCTTTGCCGAAGGCGCCGCCGACCATCAGGCCCCCCTTGCCGACGACCGGGAAGACGGCATACCCGTAACTGTTCTTGAAGAAGGGCTTGACGACTTTCGATTCCCGGAAAACCTGGATGGTCTTGGCGTAGTCGCCGCTGTCGGCGGCGGGCGCCGCCATCGCGCCGCAGAGGATTATGGCGAGGGCGATAAAAACGGCTGTCCGGAAACGCATGGCGTCCTCCTTTGTTGTAGGCCTCGGTTCGGGAGAGGGAGTTGCAGGGAGGTGCTGGGTACCGACCCCTCGACTCCACAGCTCCAATTTACCATTTCGCAAGGCAGAAAGGGGACAGCTCGCCCTTCCTGAAAAGCAGCCTGCCCTTTTTTGATTCCGAAATTGGCAGATTTTACGCAGCTCCATCACCTTCCCGAAATTTGTAGCCGATCCCCCAGACCGTCAATATGTAGCTGGAACGCGAGCTGTCTTTCTCCAATTTCGCCCGCAGCCGGTTGACGTGGGAGGTGACGGTATGTTCATAGCAGTCGTTTTGATATCCCCAGACCCTGTGGAGAAGCTCGCGGCGGCTGAATACTTTGCCGGGGTTTTGGGCGAGGCAGCCGAGAAGGTCGAATTCTTTTGCGGTCAGATTTAGCTGACAACGATTCAGCAATACCTTTCTTTTGGCCATGTCGATGCTCAGGGCGCCGGCCCGCAGTATTTTGTCGACCTCCTCCCTGTCTCTGGATGCGAAATAGACGGTCCGGCGCAGCAGGGCTCTGATCCGCGCCAGCAACTCCCGATAACTGAACGGCTTGAGGATGCAGTCATCGGCGCCTAGTTCCAGAGCCATGATGCGGTCGAATTCATTGTCGCGCGCGGTGAGAATGATGACGGGAACGCGATGCCCTTCCCAACGGATGCGTCGGCAAACCTCCACGCCGTCCATGTCGGGAAGCCCCAGGTCGAGAATGATCAGGCCGAAGCAATGACGCCCTATTTCGGCCAGACCTTCGGAGCCGCTGCCGACGGGCGTCACCTTGAACTTCGCAACTTCCAGCTGGGTCTTGAGCATCGCCGCCAGGTCGAGATCGTCCTCTATGATCAAAATTTTTCTCATCATGGCTTGACCCCGGGTGTCCGTAATCCCTGAACCCGTCCGCCTCCCTCGGTTATTGGAGTCCCATTTTGGGGCTTTACGGAAAAACCATACCAGAGGGAATTAATGCCCCGATGAAGATCAGGTAAAGCCTTGTTAAAGAAGGTGGCTCCGGAAAAACCGGGCCGCCGGGCGGAACGATGAAGAGGGATTTCCAGACCAGGCCGGAGGAACCCTGGCGCATGACCCCAAGGCAAAGGCTGGGGGCGGCCGTTTCCCTTGTGATCAAAATGTGAGGAATTGGTGATCGAGGCGTGACGAACAATTTTTTCCCGGCATTAACCTGAAGACTGTAAGGGCGACGAAAAACTCCGACGAAGCTTGTCCTGGATAGCTTCTACGGCCGGGAGATATCGAGTTCATTCCTTTGGGGAAGATTGAGGCCGTAGCAAATCCTCGGACGTTTTGAAAGTGGCCCTTTTCAGGGTGACAAAACCATTCGCCAGTCAGAGAAATTCGGTCTGAGGGAAAATTCCGGAGTCGGTTTTCTCTGGCCCATATGCTCCCAGGGTTTTCCTGCAAACTCATTGACCGCGAAAGGAGAAACCACATGGCCCAGGACCGAATTCGCTATCTGCTCAGGATCCCGGTTGTATTGACCGCGCTGCTCGCGCTCCTGATGGCGGGCGGCTGCGGAGACGACGATTCGAGCCCTCCGGCAATCTCAACCGCCGTAGTGCTGCCGCTGGTGAACTGCTGGTACAATGGCCAGCCCGCCTATTACATCCAGACCGAGGCCTCCGATCCGGACGTCGCCCGCGCGCAGAACGTCCACTATGTGGCCCGGCTCGCCGACACCATCACCGCCGGCGCCGTGGACGACATTTATGCCGTCACCAATTTCACCCAGGGCAACGTGATCCCTTCGGCGCCGATTCCGGCCGGCCCCGACAACGCGGACCCGGAGTATACGCCCCTCTGGCGGGTCAGCACGGTAACCTGGGTGAATGGGACAACTCCGCACACCCTGACTTCGGAGGAAGAAGTGCTGGCCGCCGAGACGGCAGGCATGGTCACCATCGCGCAGACTGATATCGTGGTGAACTGCCCGGTGATCTTCACGTCCGATGGCGGGTTGCTGCCTACCGCAACCATAACCATTGGGGGAGCAGAGCCCACTGTGGAGCTGCCGCTGGTGAAGTGCTGGTACAATGGCCGGGTCGCCTATTACATCCAGACCGAGGCCTCCGATCCAGACGTCGCCCGTGCGCAGAATGTCCACTACGTGGCCCGGCTCGCCGACACCATCACCGCCGATGCCGTGGACGACATCTATGTCGTCACCAATTTCACCCAGGGCAACGTGATCCCGTCGGCGCCGATTCCGGCCGGCCCCGACAACGCGGACCCGGAGTATACGCCGCTCTGGCGGGTCAGCACGGTAACCTGGGCGACGGGGACGACCCCGCATACCCTGACTTCGGAGGAAGAAGTGCTGGCCGCCGAGGCGGCAGGCCAGGTCACCATCACGCAGACCGATATCGTGGTGAACTGCCCGGTAATTTCCACTCCCGATGGCGGGAAGCTGCCTACCGCAACCCTCCTGTAAGCCGTTCCGGAAAACCGACGTGAAGAGCCGTGGCGCCCCCTGGCGCCACGGCTCTTTTTATAGATTCCTCCTTCAGGTGCAGCATCCCCCGAACTCGGCGGTTTGAAAGCCCTCATGCCATTAGTTGGCCCATTTTGTGTCTCCCGATAAGCCCCCAGCGTCCGCCGTCGTCCCTCTTTTGGCCGGCACGATATCGAATACCGTCAGCTCGGGAGGCGAGAGAAGGCGCATCGGCGGTCCCCAGGTGCCGGTGCCGCGGCTGGTGTAGAGATGGCCCCCCTCGGGCAACGGATAGAGGCCGTTCTGCAGCGGATATTCGATGCCGGTGACGTAGTTGAACGGGAAAATCTGCCCGCGGTGGGCGTGGCCGGAGAGCTGCAGATCGAAGCGGCCCCGTGACCCCGGATCGAGCCACGGCCGGTGCTTGAGCAGGATGGTGAACATGGTGCGCGGCACCTGGTCCAGCCGGGCAGCCTCATCTTCGGTGAGGCCGGTGGCCGGGTCGTCGACCCCGACCAGCGCCAGGTGTTCGGTCAGCCGGGTCGAGGCGCCCTGCAGGACCTGGAAGCCGCTGGCCTTGAGGTAGTCGAGCGCCTGGCCCAGCCCGGCGTAGACCTCGTGGTTGCCGGTGACGGCGAATTTCCCCAGCGGCGGCTGCACCCGCTGCCACAACCCGCTCAGTTCCTCCAGGTGGTTGATCTGGGCGTCGACCACGTCCCCGGTGGCCAGCAGCAGGTCCGGCTGCAGCTTCTGGATTTCCGCGACGACCGGTGCCAGGGCCTCCTCCCGGTTGAGCAGCCCCAGGTGCAGGTCCGACACCTGTACGATGCGCAGCCCCTTGCTCCCTGCCGGCAGCTTGTCGGTGGTCAGGGTCACCCGCTCCACCCGCAGCTGTCCCGCCTCGTAGATGCCGTACAGGCCGGCGGCCAGCGCCATGACCACGATCAGCCCGGCAGTTAGCCCGCCATGCACGGAGAGCTTCGCCGCCACCGGCCAGGCCCGGCCGAGCACCCAGACCAGCAGCTCCCAGCCGGCCAGCAGCGCGCACAGGCAGAAGGCGAGAAAGACAAACCCCATCCAGCTGTAGCCGACCCAGGCCAGCGCCCGGGCCGGCAGTTCCTGGCCGCCACGCTCCAGCAGCCGCACCAGCAGCGGGGCAAAAATCATCAGCCCCATCCACAGCCAGTTCAGGGTCGGCAGCAGCGGATGGCCGGCCAGCAGGGGGTGAATCCCCCAGAAGACCAGCAGGTGCATGGCCGAATAGATGGCGAGAAAGACCAGGACAAACCAGAGCATAGGAATCTCCAGGCGGGATCAAGATGTGATGGTGATTGTTACAGGATAGCCGGTTTGCTTCCCAGTCCCTCCAGAAATCGGAGCAGCTCGGGATGCCCGCCGCGATAATCGGTCCTGAAGTTGCCGCTGCAACGATCGGCGAGCCAGGTGTCGACGAGGAAGGTGGCGATGCCGACCTCGCTGGCGGCAAGGTCGTGCTCGGTGTCGTTGCCGACCATGACGGCTTCAGCGGGGGCGAGACCGAAGCGCTTGAGAAGATCTCTGAAATAGCGGGGATCGGGTTTGCAGTAGCGGGTGTTTTCGATAGAGGTGACAAGGTCGAAGGGGAAGTCCCCGATCCCGCCCCAGGCGAGGCGGGCGTCCACGAGGGGGCGGGGAAAGACAGGGTTGGTGGCCAGAATGACGGCCAGCCCGCGCTCGCGGCAGCATTCGAGAATCCGTGAGGCCTGGGGCAATGGATGGATGAAAGACTTGAGGCTGGCCAGCCCGTCGGCGCAGTAGCGGGCCAGACGCTCGTCAAACAGGCCGGGATCGATCCCCAGCCGGTGCTTCAGGACCGCGAAGAAAAGCTCCTTGTTGTCCATGTCGTCGTTTTCACTGGCCAGAAGGGCCGAGATGGCGGTGCGGACGGTAGTGCAGAAGGTGTAATGGTGGGCAATGTCGGCGAAATGACGGGAGAGACCCGAGATGTAGGCAGGGATGAATTCTTCCATCTCAACCTGCAGCAGGGTGCCGTCGAGGTCGATGAATACGGCTTTGACAGAACTCACATTTTTCACATCCATCGGCAAAAGATGTCGTTTCCCCGGCACCGCCGGAAACCGCAAGGGTAAGAAAAGTGGATAGGTCGCTTTTCCCGTAAAAGCAGCCTCCCCCCTTTTTAAGTCCCTCTAGGCTAGCATTTCATGGCTGCCAGGATCAAGCGCCGTGCCGGCCGCGATGCGACAAGCATCAGCCCCATCCTCGGCTGCTTCAGGACCGGCAGCAGCGGATGGTCGGCCAGCAGCGGGCCAATTCCCCGGAAGACCAGCAGGTGCATGGACGTGTAAATGGTGAGAACGACTTCTGCCGTCTAGCGAAAGTAGCTGAGCTGCGGGGCACCGACCTAGTAACACGGGGGCCTGAAAATACATTCCACCCTTGATTCATTCCAGCGTCACGAAGAAAGGGGGGAGCAGCCCGAGGGGGGGGACCGCCCCCCCCCTTTTTCCCGTGAAGCCATTATTCGTATCCTCTCAAACCCATCCAGTCAAACATTTTCCATCAATTACAGGTTGTTGCCATACGGGGGAACCTAACTCTACGAGTCAAGGGCAAGGGCTCTAATTGGCTCAATTGTAACTTTTTAGGAATAGTTAAAATTGGTGTTCAGAGCGGAACTGGGTCGGGTCTTTCCTTGCCAAATTTGGAGTCTAGGGCCTCTGCGGGCCGGACCTGTAAGGTATACTGGTTGGGAAATTGATACCAAAAGGCTGCCATGTCCACTTTCACCATCACCTGCCCCAAGTGCGGCACCTTCAACCGCATCTCCCCCGACAAGGAAGGGAAAGTCGGCCGCTGTGGGCATTGCCACGCCGCCCTGCCGCCCTTCTACTTCCAGCCGCAACCGCTCACCGATAGCACCTTCGATGCCTTTGTCGCCCGCTACCCCGGGCCAATCCTCGCTGAGTTCTGGGCGCCTTGGTGACCGCACTGCCGATCATTCGCACCGGCGGTGCGAACCGTAGCTGAACGGCTGGCAGGCCAGGCGGCCGTGGTCCGGATCGACACCCAGCAAAACCCGGCGCTGGCGGCACGCTTCGAAGTGCGGGCCATCCCGGTCACCCTGCTGCTGAAAGAGGGCAAGGTCGCCGGGAAGCTGCCTGGCGCGCAACCGGCAGAGCAGCTGCTGGCCTGGTTCCGGCAGCAGCGTTAAGTACCCAACGGGGGCCGGTCTCGGGGACAGGTTTGACATTTAAACGTTCCTGCGTTTCGGACCAAAGAGGGCAGTCAGGTTTCCCAGGCTGCCCTCTTTTTGCTGACAATCGTTTCCCCACTGTCACTGCGTATGGTGCTCCTGTCTTGTGATGGGGGATCGGGGCATGTCTATCTGCGACACTTTCTCGGGTGTTCCTCCGGCCCCGATCACTCCTTTCGGCCGGTGGCCCTGCCGGCCTGCCGTGACGGAACGGAAGTGCTCCGCCAGCTCGGTTCCCGCAGGCCCGGGCTTGTCCTCCTCCTGCTCGTCGATGAACTCCTCTTCCGGATAGCGCTGGTAGTGCTCGCTCGCCGGCGGCGCTTCGCCGCCGCCCTTTTTGCCTTTCGGTTCGCTTTTCATCTCTTCACCCCCAAGGTCTGCAGCTGGTATTGCGGGTCCTGTCCGTCTTGATTATAGGCCGGGATGCCCGTGAGGGAGCAGCCCTTGACTCGGAACTAATCCGGGCGGCCTCGTGTCCGAAGCCTTATTCCAATTTAATACCGAAACTATCCTTCCTTTCTCCCCGGCAGATAAGTCCGCAACACCGGAACGAGAACCAGGGTCGCCGCGGTGGCCGAGAGGAGGCCGCCGATGACGGCGATGGCGAAGGGCTGGAAGATTCGCGAGCCGACCGCCGGGTTGAGGGCGACAGGAAGCAGGGCAAAGATGGTGGCCGCTGCCGTCATCACGATCGGCCGCAGGCGCACGGAGGCGGCCGACTGCAGGGCGTCCTGAATGGTCAGTCCGGCGGCCAGCTCGCGGTTGGCGTAGTCGAGCAGGACGATGGCGTTGTTGACGGCGATCCCGACCAGGGTTAGTACCCCCATTCCCACCGACACGTCGAGCCCGGCCCGGGTGACCACCAGCAGCACGATCGCCCCCACCAGCGCCACCGGAATCGTCACCAGGATGACCAGCGGCTGCAGCCAGGAGCGGAACTGCATCGCCATGATCAGGTAGATCAGCAGGATCGCTGCCAGGGCGACCAGGGCGAAATCCCGAGCAGTTTGCAGCAGCACCTGGTACTGGCCGGTGAAGGTGATGCTGTACCCCTCGGGCAGGTCGAGGGCGGCAAACTTCTGGCCGAGCCGCTCGACGGCGGCGGGGATGCTGCCGTCGACCTCGGCCAGCAGGGTGACCTCGCGCTGGCCGTTGAGCCGGGTCACGGCGGCGGGGAGGTGGTCGATGCGGATCGCCGCCAGCCGATTGAGCGGTACCAGCTGCCCCGCCGGGGTGGCGACGGGCAGGTTCTCCAGGCCGTCGAGGGTCGTGGTTGCGTCGGCGCTCTGCAGCAGCACCTGCACTTGCTGGCGCTGGCGGACGATGGTGGTGGCCGGGACGCCGAAACGCCCGGCGCGGAGGGTGGCAAAGATATCCTCGGGGGCAAGGCCAAAGCGGGCCAGGGCCTGCGGGTCGGGGCGGACGATGATCCGCGGGCTCTTGATCCGGGTGTTGTTGATGATGTTGCTCAGGGCGGGATCCGCGGTCATCAGGCCCTCGACCCGGGCGGCGAGGGGGACCAGCTGCTCCATGTCGCTGCCGAAAATCGTGACGCCGAAGAGGGCCGGCAGCCCCGACAGGCTCTCGTCCAGTTTTTCCTGGGTCGGCTGGTGGTAGAGGAAGGCGACCCCGGGAATCCGGCTGTACTGGCGCCGCAGCTCGGCCATGATCTGCTTCACCGTCTGCGTGCGTTGCGCCCTCGGCTCGAGCTTGATGGTCAGCTCCCCCCGGTTGACCCCCTCGATCTGAAATCCCCGCTGTGGCGAGCCGGTGCGCCGGTAGACCGTCGCCACCTCCGGCTGGGCCAGGGCCTGGCGCTCCAGCAGGTCGCCGACCCGGTTGCTCTCGGCCAGCGAGGTTCCCGGCGGCATCACGTACTCGATCAGCAGCGCCCCCTCGTCGATGGCCGGCAGGACGTTGGCCGGCCCGAGGAAGGCGGCGAGCCCCCCCAGGCACAGCAGCGCCACGCCGAGCAGCAGCACCGGGCCGCGGTGGGCGAAGCCGAAGGCGAGAATTTTTTGCAGCGTCGCTTCGAGCCAGGCCAGCAGCCGCGCCCCGAACGGTCGCCGGCGGCCGGTGACGCCGATGCGGCTGAAGGCGAGGGGGACCAGGGTCAGCGAGACCAGCAGGGAGACCAGCAGGGAGAGGCTCACCACCAGCCCGAAGGGGCGGACGAAGAGGCCGGCAAGGCCGCCCAGGAAGAGCAGGGGAGCGAAGGCCGCCACGGTGGTGAAGGTGCCGGCGGCGTCCGGGCCTGCGATCTGCGCCGCTCCTTCCAGGCTGGCAGCGCGCCGATCGTGGCTGTCCCGCAGCTGGCGCACCACGCACTCGGCGACGACGATGGCGTCGTCGACCACCAGCCCCACCGCCAGGGTCAGGGCCGACAGGGTGATGACGTTGAGGCTCTGGCCGAGGGCCTGCATCAGCCCCAGGGTCCCGAGCAGGGCGACGGGGATGGCGGCGGTGACGATCAGGGTCCCCTGCCAGGTCCCCATGAAGAAGAAGAGGATCGCCGCCGCCAGCAGCGCGCCGAGCAGCAGGTCGTTGAAGAGGTCGGCGCGAACTTCGTCGATGAGGTCGGCCTGGTCGTAGAACTTGCGGACCTCGCTGCCGGTCGGCAGCAGGGATTTGACCTGCGCGAGTTCGCGGTCGACCCCCCGGACCACCGCCAGGGTGCTGGCGCCGGGCTGCTTGCTGACGACGAAGGCCACCGCCGGCCTGCCGTTGCCATGCACCCGGTAGTGGCGCGGCGCCCGGCCGGCGGCGACCGTCGCCACGTCCCCCAAAAGGACCGAATGCGCCCCGTCACTGACCACCGGCACGGCGCGAAGGTCGGCGGCGTCCTGCAGGCGGCTGTCGCCGCGGATCAGGTATTCCCGCCCGCCCCGCTCAAGGTAGTCGGCCGCCTCGATCCGGTTGTAGCGGGACAGCGCGGCACTCACCGCCTGTAGCGTCAGGTGGTTGCGGGCCAGGTCCTGCGGCCGCAGCCGCACCAGGAAGGCCGGTTCGTCGCCGCCCAGGACCTCGACCCGGGCGACCCCCGCCACTCCCATCAGGCGGCTGGCCAGGTCGATCTGTACCGTGTTGCGCAAGGCGCCGGGGCTGCTGCCGCCGTAGACCACGTAGCCGGCGACCTCCTGCAGGGTGGTGCCGATGTTCTCCAGGGTCGGGGTGACCCCGGCCGGCAGCGCGCCGCGGGCGGCACCCAGCTCCGCCTGAACCAGTTGGCGGGCGGCAGCGAGGCTGGTCCCCGGTGCGAATTCGGCCGTTACCTGCGAGACCCCCTCGATGGAGGTGGAGGCGACGCGGCGCAGGCCGGTGATGGTGCGGACCCGGTCCTCTATGGGGCGGGTGACGAGCAGCTCCAGCTCCTCGGCGCCGGCCCCCGGCAGGTGGGAGATGATGTTCACCACCGGCACGTCGAGCCCGGGGAAGAGCCCCACCGGCAGGTGCAGCAGGGCGAAGATGCCGCTCCAGGCCGCGACCAGGACCAGCAGGACGACGCCGATCGGGTTGTCGATGACGCTCTGCAGCAGCTTGCGCATGACTTTAGTCCGGGACCTTGAACTGCTGGCCGAAGCGGCGGTAGTAAAGCTCGTAGGCGCCGCGGGTGACCACCGCCTGGGTCGGTTCGAGACCGGAGCGGATCTCCACCCAGCCGTCCTGCTCCAGGCCAGTTTCCACCGGCTGCGGCAGAAAGTCACCGCCGCTGCGAACGAAGACCAGGGGATGCTCCTGTTCGTCGTAGACGATGGCACCCTTCGGCACCGCCAGCGCCCCGGCCCGGGTCTCCAGCAGGAGGGTTCCGGCAACGGTCTGCCCGGCGAGCAGGTTGCGGTCGAACTGGGGTCCCTCGAGCCACACCCGGGTCGCCCCGTTGCCATCCGCCTCGGGCAGAAGGACTGCGACCCGGCCGCTCAGGGCCTTGCCGTCGGTCTCCTCCACGGTCACCGCCTGCCCGGCAAGGCGGGCTCCCGGCGGCGGGAAGAGCGCCGCGGTGATGCGTAGCCGGCGGCCGATGACGGTGCCGAGCACCTCGCCGGCCGCCACGTCCTGCCCGGTGTTGACCCGGCGGCCGGTGAACGTACCGGCGACCGGGGCGACCACGCGGCTGTTTCGCCGCAGGGTCGCCAGGTCGCGGCGCACCTGGCCGAGACCCTCTTCCAGTTCGACCAGGTGCTGGCGGGCCGCCGCCACCTGATTGCGGGTTGCCAGTTTATTCCGCAGCGACTGCTCGAGTCGGGCCAGGGTCTGGCGCTGCAAATCGCGCCGGGTCGCCAGGGCATCGATCCGTGCCCGCAGCCCGGTCTGCTCGCTGGCGATGCGCGGCCCGCCCAGGCGCAGCAGCAGCTCTCCGGTCTTCACCTCCGCGCCGTCCCTCACGGCCAGGGCCGTCACGCGACCGTCGACCGCGGCGCGTAGCTCCACCACGGTCAGGGCCTCGACGCGGCCGAACCAGGGCAGGGTTCTGGTGAAGCTGCGCGTGGCCGGCAACGAGGTCGCGAACAGACCGGGACCGTCAAGGCCCGGTGCGCCGCCCACCGCGGGAACCTCCGCCCCGAGCGCGGCAATTCCAAGGCAGATCAGGAAAACCGGGATCAGCCGCCAGGCATGCCGGCGGCCGGGCCAAAGCAGTGGTCGTTTCATGGCGAATCCCCTTGCACCGCGGCCGCCGCCTTCCTGCCGGCCATTTCCGGCGGTGGCAACCGGTAGAAGCCGGCGGCCAGTTGCAGGGCCACCTGCGCCTGAACCAGCTCCCCTGCCCGTTGCAGCTCCCGCATCCGGGCATCGGCCCAGTCCTGCCAGGCGCTTGCGGCGGCTAGGCCGTCGATGCGCCCATCCGCAAGCGCTCCGGCATAGTTTTGCGCCCGCTCTTGGTTTTGGGCGGCGGTGGCCCTGGCCAGGGCGAGTTGCTCACCGGCGATGCCCAGCCCTTCCCTGAGCGCGGCGATGTCGGAACGGGCCTCGAAGACGCGGTTGGCATACTCGTCGAAGAGCAGCTGCCGGGTAGCCTGCGCCTCTGCGATCCGGCCCCGGTTGCGGTCGAAGATGGGGAGGTCGATGGCGACGCTGAAACCGATGGTCCGCACTCCGTCCGTGTCTCGGTGGAAGGTCGGCCCGAGGCGAATCTTGGGAAACTGCTCCAGGACTGCGGCCCGCAGTGCGCCTTCCTGGCTGGCGTAGCCCCGCCGCAGGGCGAGCAGGTCGAGGCGCCGCTGTTCCAACCCCGTGAGCAGGGCGGCGGCCGGGGGTGCGGGCGTCGGTTCCGGCAGCCTGATCGTTTTGGCCAGCCGTAGGTCCGCCTCCGCCGGCAGTCCAAGCAGCTGCCGCAGCTTCCGACGCTGCGCCAGGGCCTGCTTCTCCAGCTCGAGCTGTCCCGTCCGGGCCTTGACGTCGGCGGTTCTGGCGGCCTGGAGGTCGACATCGGTCAAGCCCCCGGCCGTGACCTCCCGGGCAACCCGTTCCAGGGTTTCCCCGGTCCGCGCCCTCTCCTCCCGGACCAGATCGAGCTGATCCTCGAGGATCTTCAGCCGGTAGACCGCCGCCTTGGCTCCCTGGGCGACCTGCCATTCCTGCCAGGCGACAGCAAGGTCGACCTGCTGTTGCGCCGCCCGGGCCCGGTCCTGTCGCGGCGCGCGGGCGAGCAGGGCGCTCGCCTCCCAGTTCAGGCCGAGGCCGTAGGCGGTTACTTTCCCGGTTCCGGCGCCGGTTGGAAGCTCCAGGCCGAGATCCAGTTCGGGGTCGGGGAGCAGGCCCGCCGCCAGCAGCTGGGCGGCGGCGAGACCACGCCGGTCCCGGGCCGTGCGCAGGTCGGGGTTGAGCAGGACGGCGAGGATGGCGGCGCTGTCGGGGGTGAGGTCCTGGTCGGGGTGCAGGGCCGCCGGGGGCAGCAGGGGGTGGTCGATCTGGGCGGCAAGAATCTGCAGCTCCGCCGGGGTCGGCTGTTGTAGCCGTTTTTCCACGGCATCCCGGCTAAGGGGCTGCGGTCGGTAAGCGGTACAGCCCGTGAGCAGGACCAGAGCCAGGCAGACCCCTCCCCACCCTGAACCAGGCATGGCCCGGTGAACGGTTGGGCCGGCGACGTCGGGAGGGGGCATTTCGGTCGGTTCGAAGTGATGGTTCCCTTTGGAGTCCATACCCTAAAGCATAGGGGAAATCGGGGATTTTGCAGGGGGTGGGAAAATATCCGGTTCCGGCCAGGGTCAGCAAGGCAAGGTGGGCGACAGGCCTCCGGCCGTGTTGGAAGAGGCGGGCAGGGGCGTTACCTGCCGGCATTCTCCTCCATGGCGCGCAGCACAGCGCACAGGTCCGAAACCCGAAACGGTTTCTGGAGAAAACCGGCCATCCCCTCGCCCAGGAATTTCTGACTGATTTCCTGTTCGGTGTAGCCGCTGGTCATAATGACCCGGGCCGCCGGGTCGATGCGGCGCAGCTCCCGAAAAGCCTGCTCGCCGTCGAGATGGGGCATGGTCAGGTCCATCAGGACCCAGTCGATCTCCCCGTGGCGCTCCCGGAAGAGGCCCACCGCTTCGCGGCCGTCGCTGGCGAGCAGCACCCTGTAGCCCAGTTCCTGGAGCATCTCCCTGCCGACGGCGCGCAGCGTCTCCTCGTCGTCGACCAGCAGAACCGTCCCGCTCCCCCGCCATTCCGATCCCGTGGCGCCGGTGTCCGCGGACAGGGTGGCCCGGGTCGAGGCCGGCAGCAGCACCCGGAAGGTGGTCCCCTTGCCGACCGTGCTGTCGACCCTGATGGCGCCCTTGTGGCCGCGGACGATGCCGAGGGTCGCCGCCATGCCGAGGCCGCGCCCGGTGAACTTGGTGGTGAAGAAGGGCTCGTAGAGGCGCTGAAGGGTTGCGTCGTCCATGCCGCAGCCGGTGTCGGCCACTTCGACGAAGGCGTAGTTTCCGGCCGGCAGCTCGTCGTCGAGGGGGGTGCCGTGCAGGTAGGCGGGGTCGCATTCGGCCACGCCGGTGGAGATGGCGATAAACCCGCTGCGGTCGCCAATCGCCTCCGAGGCATTGATCACCAGGTTCATGAGGATCTGGCGCAGTTGGGTGGCATCCCCCTCGACGGCGGGGATTTCCTGGCCGTAGTTGAATTTCAGGACGGCTTTCTTGGAGATGCTGACCCTGAGGATGTGGATCATCTCCTCGATGAGCCGATTGAGGTCGATCGGCTCGACGAGGAACCGGCCTTTCCCCGAGTAGGCAAGCATCTGGCCGGCGAGATCGGCAGCCTTGCGGGTCGCGCTTTCGATCTGCTGCAGGTTGCCGACCGCGGGAGATTCAGCCGGGAGGCGCATTAACGCCAGATCAGCATTACCCAGGATGGCCATCAGGATATTGTTGAAGTCGTGGGCGATGCCGCCGGCCAGGACGCCCAGACTTTCCATGCGCTGGGCCTGCTGCAGCTGTCCTTCTAGCCGGGACCTTTCTGTCTCGGCGCGCTTGTTTTCGGTGATGTCCCGTGCCGTACCGGCCAACCCACTGATCTTGCCGTTTCCGTCGCGCTCGGCGCGGATCGACCAAGCCATGTAATGTTCCCGGCCATCGATGCCGACCTGGCGGTTTTCATGGAAGAAGACCGTCTTCCCGCTGACCAGCCAGTTCTCGAAAGCGGCCACGGTCGCAGCCCGGTCCCCGGGATGGATGAAATCGAAGACGAGGCGGCCGATGCATTTCTGCGGGGCAAGCCCGTAGATTCGTTCCGCGGCATGGTTCGCGAAAACCAGGCGTCCGGCGGTATCGACCCGGGCGATGAGATCCGGGGTTCTTTCCACCAGGTCGATATACTGCTGGCGGCTTACCTGCAGAGCCTGCGCGGCCTGTTTGCGTTCGGTAATGTCCCGCAGGAAGGCCACGCACTGCCCCCCCGCTACGGCCAGGTACTGGGCACTGACCTCGACGTCGAAGATGCTGCCGTCCTTGCGGCGGTGCTGCGATTCGAAGCGAGTGGTCTCCTGGGCTCGGAGCTCCCCGATATGAGCGGCGATTTCTTCCGGGCCCTCGCAGGCCTCGAGGTCGGCGACAGTCATCGCCATCAGCTCCTCCCGGCTGTAGCCGCTCATCCGGCAGTAGGCATCGTTGACCTCGATCAGCCGCCCCTGCGGGTCGTTCCGCCAGATGCCGTCCATCGTCGTCTGCAGTATGGAACGGTGCAGCTCCTCGCTGGCCACCAGCTCGGATTCGAACCGGTGGCGGCGCTGCCGGCTGGTCAACAGGTTCCCCAAAAGGGCGGTCCCGACGGGGAAGATGAGCAGGGCGGGCAGAACCAGGGCACGAAAGGTCCGTTGCTGGACCTCCGGTGGCAGCAGGACTATGCAGAGGATCATGACGCCGTGCACCACCAGGCCGAACAGGAAAAGTTCGGCGAAGGAGAACTCCCGGGATTCGCGCCAGCGGTAGTGGCGCCAGGCCAGGCCGATCAGGCCGGCCGCGAGGATGGTGGCGACTCCCATGGCGGCCCCGCCGCCGCCGAGACTGATTCGGTAGGCGGCCGCGACCGCCATGGCGGCGAGGGTCGGCAGGGGGCCGAAGAAGAGCCCCGTCACCCCGATCAGGATGGTGCGGGTGTCGAAGATAACCCCCGAGAGCCAGCGGGCCGGGGTCGCCATCAGGACGATCGCCACCAGGCCGATGGCGAGACCGAAGGCGAACTGGGCCAGGCGGCTGGGGGTGCCTTGCCGGTGGTAGAAAATGTCGAAAATCAGCCCGAGCGACAGGAGCAGGGCGGCGTTGCAGGTCAGGCTGAATAACAGCTCATGGTTCATGACGGCATCTCCATCTCCTTTTCCGGGAGAGCGTGCTACTGGTCCTGGCCGCCAGGATCCTTTGGCCGCCCTCCGCCTTCCGGGTGCGCCTCACAGCCGGTTGTAGCCGTTCAGCGCCGCCACCCGGTAGGCCTCGGCCATGGTCGGGTAGTTGAAGGTGGTATTGATAAAGTACTTGACGGTGTTGCCGGGGGCCGGCTGGGCCATGATCGCCTGGCCGATATGGAGGATCTCTGCGGCGCTGTGGCCGAAGCAGTGGATGCCGAGGATCTCCAGGGTCTCGCGGTGGAAGAGCAGCTTGAGCATGCCGGCGGTGTGGCCGGTGATCTGGCCGCGGGCCAGGTGGCGGAAGAAGGAGCGCCCGACCTCGTAGGGAACCCGCTCCGCGGTCAGCTCCCGCTCGGTCTTCCCCACGCAGCTGATTTCCGGGGTGGTGAAGATCCCGGTCGGGATGTCCTTGACCCGGCGCTCGTCGCAGCGCCCGGTGGCGATGTGCGCCCCGGCGCAGCGCCCCTGGTCGTAGGCGGCGCTCGCCAGGTTGGGAAAGCCGACGATGTCCCCGACGGCGTAGATGTGGGGAAGGGCGGTCTGGTAGGCTTCGTTCACGGCGAGGTGGCCGCGGTGGTCGGCCGTGAGGCCCAGCGTCTCGAGGCTGAGCCCGGCCGCATTGCCGGTGCGGCCGTTGGCCCACAGCAGCATGTCCGACTTGATGATCTTGCCGGTCTCCAGGTGCAGCACCACGCCGCTTTCGGTCACCTCGACCCGCTCGTATTCCTCGCTCTGGCGGATCAGGATCCCCTGCTCGTCGCGCATGTGGTAGCTGAGGGCGTTGCTGATCTCGTCGTCGAGAAATTCGAGCAGCCGCTCGCGGGTGTTGACCAGGTTGACCTTCACCCCGAGGTTCCTGAATGCCGAGG
Source organism: uncultured delta proteobacterium (assembly GCA_963806685.1). Classification (GTDB taxonomy): domain Bacteria; phylum Desulfobacterota; class Desulfuromonadia; order Desulfuromonadales; family DDH964; genus DDH964. Next base: position 61,804 of record CAWDZB010000012.1, on the reverse strand, counting down.
CGTATTCGCAGCCGATCACGCCCGCGCCGTAGACGGTGAGAGTGGCGGGGAGCTCGCGCATCTGCAGGATGGTATCGCTGTCGACGACGTGTGGGTTGTCGAAGTCGACATCGTCCGGCCGGTAGGGATGGGAGCCGGTGGCGATGACGAAATGGTCGGCAGTGAAGCGGCGGGCGTTCCCGGTTTCGTCGGCGATTTCGAGGCAATGCGGATCGACGAAGCGGGCCTGCCCCTCGATCACCTCGACGTTGTTGCGCTCGTAGAACCCCTCGCGGTCGCGGACCTGCAGGTCGACGACTTGTCCCACGGCCGCCAGCAGGTCCTCCGCGGTCACTTTAACCGGATGGTGCACCCGGTCGAAAAGGTGGCTCTTTTTCTGCTCGGCGTACTGCCGGGTCACGTGAATGAGGGTCTTGCTGGGAATCGTTCCCCAGTGGGTGCAGCCGCCGCCGACCAGGGGGTAGCGCTCCACGACGGCGACCGATTTGCCGGCCTTGGCCAGGGCGATCGCGGCCCCTTCGCCCCCCGGACCGCTGCCGATGACCATGACCTCGTAATGGTTTTTCAGGATTTCCATGCGCAACACCCTCATTTCGTCCAGCAAAGATGCCTTTGCCTGCCGGTCCCTTCGCCAACCCCCACCGGCCAAGCCAAGGTTCAATGGCTGAAGAATACCAGAGAGTCGCCCGATTCCGAAGTCGGTTCTTCGTCGGCAGAAGTGCCTGGAACCCAGGCCACTCGGCGTCCCCTGCGGCGCCTCCCTGGTTCCGAATTGCGGGAAAATTTTTCCTTAATTGATTTTCCTTATTTCTTACACATTTATCCTTGAATTCGGTGCTATTTTTAAATCAACACGGGAAACAACCCGGCGGCATTTGCGCCACCACCGTCGGCCGGAACGAAACCATGCCATGCCGTTCCGGCCCCCAGGAGGTCGTCATGAAAAAACCAACACTGCTTCAGCGAATCCTCGGCATTCTCCTCCTTCCCCTGCTGGTCGCCTGCCTGGCCCTGTCGGCGCAGCCGGCACAAGCTCAGGACAACGGCTACCCGGCGGCGCCGGAAACCTACAGCCGGGAAGAACTTGCCCAGATGCTGGCGCCCATCGCCCTCTATCCCGACGCCCTCCTCTCCCAGATCCTGATGGCTTCGACCTATCCGCTGGAAGTGATCGAGGCCGACCGCTGGGTGAGAAGTAATCCGAACCTGACGGGGGATGCCCTGGATTCGGCGCTGCTGCAGGAGGACTGGGACCCGAGCGTCAAGGCGGTCTGTCATTTCCCGTCGATCCTGGGCCTGATGAGCGAGAAGATCGGCCAGACTACCGACCTCGGTAACGCCTTTCTCGCCCAGGAGGGCGAGGTCATGGACGTGATCCAGGAGCTGCGGTCCAAGGCCAATGCCCAGGGCAACCTCGCCAGCAACGCCCGGCAGAAGGTGATCGTCGAAAATCAGACGATTGTCATCGAGCCGGCCAATCCCCAGGTCGTCTACGTCCCCTACTACGATCCCCTCTATATCTACGGGCCGTGGTGGTATCCGGGCTATCCGCCCTATTACTGGGGACCGCCGGAGGTCTCCCTCGGGGTCGGCCTCTTCTACTGGCCCGCCTTCTATTTCGGCTTCAACTACGGCACCTGGAGCTATTTCGACTGGCCCCGCCACAACGTTTTCATCAATGTCCACGCCCGGCCAAGGTACGTTAGGCATGACCGCTGGCTGACCCGGCCCGGACAGTGGCACCATGTCCCCCGCCACCGGCGGGGGGTTGCCTACCGCGACCGGGCCACGGCCAGGAGATTCGGCCAGGCCCCCTCCCGCGCCGCCGATTTCCGCCGTGACGTCCGCGGTTTTCCCGACCGGGGCATTACCGTTCGGGAACGGGACTTCCGCCCCGGGGATCGGACCAGGGCCGACCGGAAGCGGACCGGGGAACGTTCAACTGTCACCAACCGCAATGTCCGGCCGCCCAAGACCGTCGAGCGCAACCGGCCTCAGCGCGACCAGGCGGCTGACCGTGCCCGGCACCAACGAAGAGAAGAACAAGGACGGCAGCAGCAGCAACAGTTCGAACAGCGACGGCAGCAACAACAGCGCGTCGAACGGGAACGCCAGTTGCAATCGGGGCGCCAGCAGCAGCAACGGGTCCAGCAGGAGTTGCAGCAGCGGCGTGCCGAACAGGCGCGGCAACAGCGTGAAGGGGCCAACCGTGCCCGCCGGCCACAGCAGCGGAGCGAACAGAAAAGGGAGCAGCGGGTAAACGTCACCCGTCCCCGTCAACAGCCGCAGTGGGCCGGCCAGCAGCAGGTTCATGACAATGTCTTCAATCGCATCGACAATGGCAGGATGGAGCGCCAGTCCAGCGAGCGGGGCCGGACCAGCCGGCAGGGCGGGGGGGGATCCCGCAGCTGGGGCGGTTCGGGCGGCAACCGGCGCTGAACCGGAGAGCAAGCCGATGATTCCACTCCAACCCTAAAGGATGCAGACGATGGCGCCGAAAAGATACCAGCACCAAACGTTGCCCTGGCTTGCCGCGGTGATAGCCGGGGTTATCGCCATGAGTTTCCTGGCCGCTTCTCCGGCGCGGGCTGCAGAGTCCGCGGAGCAGCAGCAGTTTTCCTCCCCGCAGCAGGCGGTGGCCGCCCTGGCCGCCGCCGTCGGGAAGAACGACGAGACCGGGCTGCTGGCCATCCTCGGACCCGGCTCGGAGGAGCTTATCTCTTCCGGCGACAAGGTGGCCGACCAGAAGGGGCGGGCACGGTTTCTCAAGGCCTACGAGAAGAAAAATCGCCTTGAGCAGGAGCAGGACGGGCGCACCGTGCTGATTATCGGCGACAAGGATTTCCCCTTCCCGATCCCCATCATCCGCCGGGGAGAGGTCTGGCGTTTCGACACCGCTGCGGGCCGGGAGGAGATTCTCGACCGGCGGATCGGCCGCAACGAGCTGCATACCATCGAGGTGATGAATGCCTACACCGAGGCCCAGCGCGTTTATGCCTGCCTGAAGCGGCAGGGTGGCACCTCGGAGTTCGCCCAGAAGTTCGCCAGCAGCCCGGGGAAACAGGACGGGCTCTACTGGGAAACCGCGAAAGGGGAGACAGAAAGTCCCTTCGGCCCGCTGATCGCAGCGGCCAGCGAGGAGGGGTATGCGGGAACCCTGGACGGGGACTCTCCCGAACCCTTCCATGGCTACTATTTCAAGATTCTCAAGGCGCAGGGTCCCCACGCCGAGGGGGGCGCCTTCGACTATGTGGCCGACGGCAGGATGATCCTCGGCTTCGCCTTGGTCGCCTATCCCGCCAGGTACGGAGCATCGGGGATCATGACCTTCATCGTCAACCAGGAAGGGGTGATCTACGAAAAGGACCTGGGCGAAAATACCGCCACGATCGCGGCGGCGATGACCAGCTACAATCCCGACGATTCCTGGCAAAAGTATGAAGAACCGGCCGGGGGCAAGGCGCAGGCCTCTCCGGGACCCGGCAAGCATTGAATTTTCCTCCATCCCGGAGGGTACCCGCGCCTTCCCGTGCTGGAGAATGAGCGAGGAACTGTCACATTGGCCGAAGGCTGGCGGTAGCAATTGTGCTCCTTTCCCAACGGCAGGAGCCCCCGGGTCGTGGTGATCCGGGGGCTCCTGCGTTAATTGCCGGTTGTTCAGGTCAGGGGGCAAGCTTTTTCAGCGCGACATGCCACGGCCGCCTCCCATCCCGCCGCCCGGACCCATGCCGCCTCCGCCCATCCCGCCGCGAGGGCCGAAGAAATCGTGCTGCAGCTCCTGCCGCCGTTGTTCCCGTTCCGCAGCGGGGAGGTCCCGGAGTTTGTTCAGTTCCTCCTGAAGCTGCCGGCGCTGCTGGGGATCGAGCTGCTGGTACTGGCGGAACAGCCGGCGCAGGTTCTCGCGGCGTTCGGGCGAAAGCTGCTGCCAGTGCTGGTAGCGCTCCACCAATTGCTGCTGCTGCGCCGGCTCCATCTGCCGGAAACGCGCCAGGTTTTCCCGCAGCCGCTGCTGCTCTTGCGGGGAGAGCTGCTGGTACTGGCGGTAGCGCTCCCGCAGCAGCTCCCGCTCCGCGGGGGAGAGCTGCTGCCAGCGCTGCAGCGCTGCCGGGTCGAGGGGGGCCTCGCTGCTCAGGCCCGGCCCGCCGGCCCCTTCCCCCGGCCCGGCCGCGGCGGCGCCCAGCGGACAGAGGAGCAGCAACAGGATGCAAGCAATTCGGATGGCGTTCATTTTTTTCCCTCCGGCACGGTCTTCGTTTCCCCCTCGAGGAGTGGCATGTCCTTCAGCAGCTCCATCAGTGCCAGCAGCTGCATGTGCTGGATCACCTGGTGATCCTCGCTGCTGATTTCGGCCTTTTGGGCCGGCTGGTCCTGCTGGGTAGGCTGCTTCTGCTGCGTTCGCCGCTCGGCGGCATGGAGTCCGGTGTCCGGCGGAACCAGGATGCCTCCGGCCAGCAGCAGAATGCAGAGTTTTCGTCTCATCCGCTGACCCCCGATCCTTCCAGTTCCTGGAGCATGTCCAACTTCTCCAGCAGCTCCATGTTCAGCAGCAGATCCGGGTCCGGCAGCCGCTGCGCCACGCCGCCTACTTGTGCCGCCCCGGGCGGGGCCGGTCGCGAGGGGGGTGACGGGGCGTGCAGGGTCACCAGCAGCAGCACCGCCGTGGCGGCGGCCAGGGACCAGCCCATCGCCGGCCGCAGGGCGTGCCGCTGCCGCGACCGCAGGCGCTGGTTCAGCCGCTGGTGGAAGGCTCGCAGCTCCGCGGCGGAGAACTCCCTCTGTTCCTTCGGCAGCCGGGCCAGGGTCGATTGCAGCTGCTCCAGCTCCCGGCGGCAGGCGCCGCACTGCTGCAGGTGGTTTTCCACCCGCAGTCGCTCGGCCTCCTCCAGTTCACGGTAGTGAAACAGGGTCAACTCTTCCGGCGGCGGGCAGGGCGGTGCGAACGGCTTGTTCATGGCGAATTCTCCTGCAGGTCCTTCAGCTCCTCGCGCAGTAGATGGACGGCCCGGTGGAGGTGGGATTTGACGGTTCCCTCTTCCAGTTCGAGCAGGGCGGCAATCTCCCGCAGCGACAGCTCTTCGTGGTGGCGCAGGGTGAAGACCACCCGCTGGCGGGCCGAGAGCCGCTGCATGGCCCGCTCAACGCGCTGCCGGACTTCCCCGGCCAGGTAGTTCTGCCCCGGCGATGGGCCCGGGTCCGCCACCAGCTCCATCGGGTCGGCCTCCTCGTCGCTGCGGCGGAAGAAAAAAATCCGCTCCTTCAGTTTGCGCCGGCGCAGGTGATCGATGGCCAGCCGGCTGATGGTTCGGTGCAGCCAGGTCGAAAGCTTGCTGTCGCCGCGGAAATCCCCGAGATGGCGATGAAGCCGCAGGAACGCTTCCTGGGTAATATCCTCGGCATCCGTCCGGTTCCCCGTCAGCCGCCAGGCCAAGGCAAGCAGGCGGGCCGAGTGACCGGCAACCAGCTCCGCGAATGCCGCGTCGTCCCCCTCCCGAAGCCGGTCCAGGAGCAGCTTTTCCGCCCGGGTTTCCATTCCCTGAAGGTATTCCCGCCCTTCTTCCCTGTCAATGGCCACTGTCCGCTTCGCCCCACCCCGGCGCCCGGGAGGGGCCGCGTTCACCTTCTACTTTTTAGACGCAGCTCGGCGAAAAAAGTTTACCTTCCGGTCCGTGCCCGGAAAGAAATTTTTTCGTAAACCTTTTTCCCGCCGCCGCGTCTAAGGGAGTAAGGCAAGGGCGACGGTGTCCCGGCCCATCGATTGTTCCCCTCGGCAAAAAGGAGAAAGAAAGTCATGAAAAGCAAAGTATTTTTTGTAGCGTTGTTGGCAGCCGCCCTTGGGCTGAGCACTCCGGGACTGTCCCTGGCCCGCGGCGGCATGGGTGGCGGCAACGGGATGGGTGGCGGTTTCAGCGCCAGCAACGGCATGGGTGGTGGTTTCGGCGGCGGCAACGGCATGGGTGGTGACCGGAGCGGATTCGATGCCCCGCACCAGGGGATGAGCGGTCCCGTGGGACAAGCCGACCGTCAGCAGGACCGAAATATGGACCAGACCCGCCAGCAGGATCGCAGCCAGTCCCGGGATCAGCTTCGCAACCAGGACGGTACATCGACCACTGGCGTCCCCGGCGCCCGCAACGGTGCCCAGGGCAGCGACAACGGCCACCATTACGGTCAGCAGGACGACGGCAACCCCGGCCAGGGAGAAACCCATCGCGCCACCCCGGCCCAGCCCGGTGCTCCGGGGCAGCCTGCGACCCCGGCAGGAAATTAACCGGCAATGCGCTATAGTACCGGAGGGCGGGTCCTGACAGGAAGGACTGCCCTCCGTTTTTTCAGCTCGCGAAGGAGGTCTAAATGGTAAGAGTTCATTACTGGAAACGGTTGCCCGCGACGGTTGCGCTGGTCCTGGCGGCGCTGCTGGTCGCCGCTCCCTCCTTCGCCGCCGCGGCCAAGCAGTACGCTCTCGGCCTGGGCGTCGATTTCGCCAGCGGCGACTACGGCACCGACACCACCACCCGCTCGGTGCGGGTGCCGTTGACCGTCGACTATTTTGCCACCGACCGTCTCGATTTCGAGCTGATCGTCCCCTACCTGTACCAGAACAACAGCAACACCGTCTTTGCCGGGGGGATGCGTTTCCCCACCGGCCGCGGCGGCGGGGGGGGAATGATGCAAAGCGGCGTCAACGCCAGCAGCTCGCAGAGCGGCCTCGGCGACACCACCCTGACTGCCGGCTACCTGCTGCAGAAGGAGAGCGATACCCTCCCCGCCGTGCGCCCCCTGCTCTATCTGAAGTTCCCCACCGGCGACGAGGACAAGGGGCTGGGGAGCGGGGAATTCGATCTCGGGGCGGGGATCGGCGCCAGCAAGTGGTTCGGTCCCTGGTACACCTTCGCGGAAGGGCGCTACATCTTCCAGGGCTCCAACTCGACTCTCGGGCTGAAGGACTACGCCACCCTGGAAGGGGAGGCCGGCTACCGGATGAACCGGCGGTTTCTCCCCAGCTTCGATTTGTGGTACTCCACCGCCCCGTCCGACGCCGCCTCCGACCAGGTGGAGGCCCGCCTCAAGGGAAAATACTGGGTCTCCGACGCTGTCCGCCTGGATGGCTACCTGGGCAAGGGCCTCACCAGCCAGGCCGCCGATTTCACGGTCGGGGGGGCGGTATTTTACAGTTTTTAGGGGCCGGGAGGTTTGAACTGGGCCAAATCCGGACGGGAAACAGGAAACAGGAAAGGGGTCAGCCGCTTGTGCTGGCCCCTTTCCTGTTTCCTCGGAAAACCTGGTGGTAGGGCCCCAGAAAGCGTGCCGCACCGGCCTATTTCAGTTGGGAAGTGCCACCACCCGGACATCGACAACCAGGGTCGGGGGAGGGCCGTTGGGACCGATGAAGCTGCCGGCGACCGGGGGGACCGCCTCCGGGTGGCGGGCCACGGCGACGGGGATATGGCGGTGGCCTGTCACCTCGCCGCTGGTCGGATCGAACCCCTTCCAGCCCGGCCCGGGTAGGTAGACCTCGGCCCAGGCGTGGGTGGTGGCGGACCAGTGCTCGGTGGCTGGCGCGTGGGCGTAGCCGCTGACGAAACGGCTCGCCAGGCCAAGGTAGCGGCAGGCCTCGACGAACAGCGCGGCAAAGTCGCGGCAGGACCCTCTCCCCCACGCCAGGGTCTGCGCCGGAGGCTGCACCCCCGGCTCTTCGCGGACGGTGTAGCCGAAGCGGCCGGCAATGGTGTGGCAGAGCTGATCGAGCAGGGTGTAGGTTTGCACGGCGGGCTGTCCCATCCCCAGCTGTTTCAGCCAGTTGCCGATAGCCGCCTCGTCGCCGGGATAGACTGGTTGCAGGAAGGGGAGCAGGTCGGCCCGATCCTGGGGAACATAGTGGAAGGGGTAGTTGACGGCGTAGTCGGCAACAAGGAAATCGAGAGGGGACTCCACGAAGTGCCGAATGATCACCTCGCTGGTGATGGCGAGGGTCTGCGCCGGCTCGTGAAATGCGACCACCGCGGCTGCGTTGTCCAGCGCATCCCGGTGCCACTTGACGCTGTGGGCGGGGGTGATCACCAGCTGCGAGGACTCGATGTGCACCTCGGCACCCTCCCGCGGCCGCAGCAGCAGGGTGTGGGGCCCAAGGGTGACCGGGCCGGCATAGCGGTATTCGGTCAGGTGGCTGATTTTCAGACGGCGCATGGGCTGATTCCACCGATTCCGGTACTGCCCCCGGGGGGATTGCCCCGGGGACGGCCAGCGGCCTACTTGCGCGACCAGCCGCCGTTCGCGCCTTCGATATACCACCCCTTGCTCGCCTGGTCGCGCCAGGAGTCGGCAAAGATCGCCTGTACTTCGGCGCTCTTCTCCGGAAAGCCATTGGCGCGGGCGATCTCCTGGTAGAGGCGCAGCCGGTCGGCGTTTTCGGCCTGGACCAGGCGGGTCACCTCGGCCCGCGACTTCAGGTCGAGGCCGTCGGTGCTGCGCAGCTTGAGCAGGCCGTCGTTGCCGATGCCGACCTGCCCGCCGCCCAGGTAGGGAAAGAGCTTGCTGGCGCGCGCCTTGATACTCGCCTGGATGGCGCGGATTTCCGGGGTGCTGACATTGATGTCCTGGGCGGCGTAGGCCACCGCCGGCTGCAGCAGGCGCAGCCAGGAGCTCCCCGGCGATTTCTGCTCGGCCGGCGAGGCGGGGGGCGTGGCCGACGGGGCCGGGGCGGCAGGTTGGGTTGTCGGCGGTACGGCGGCGGGCGTGGCCGGCCGCTCGCTCCATACCTCGCCGACGATGCGATCGGCGGCGCCGCGGACCTCCTCGGCGGGGAAATAGATATTGACGGTGACGCAGGAGACCGCCAGGAGCAGGCAGAACCAGGCCAGGTAACGCAGGGAAACTTTCATGATGGACATCCTCCTCGGTGCTGATGAGTGCGCCTCTTGACTATACTCCCCGGCGCCCGCTTTTCAACGCGGGGGAGCGCTGCCTCCCGCCCGGTCGATCCGCTTCAGGCGCCGGACCATCTCCCGGAAGGATACCACCGGGCTGCTGGTGACGACATCGATGCGCGGCGGCAGGAAAGCGCCGGAGACCAGGTAGCGGTCGGAGCCTTTCCGGGCGGTACCGCGCATGCGAAACCGATCGTTTTCGAGGGAACAGACGATGCCGATCTTGCGGTAACGATAAAAGTCGATGAACCGGTAGATCCCCCGCGACAGGACGGTCGACAATCCTCCCTGGGTGAGGATGGAGAGGTTGTTGAGGGCCTTGACGCTGATGTTGCGGGTGCCGCTCGACCGGGTGTGGAGGGCGGCCTCGAAGTGGGTGGGGGTGGTGCCGAACAGGCTCAGCTGATGAATGTGACCGTCGATCACGCCGTTCATCTCGCCGAAGGCCAGGGTGCCGGTCAAGCGGTGGAGGTCGAGCCCGGTAAAGTCGATATCGGCCAGGAAAACCGGGTAGCGGGTAAAGAGGTCACGGACCCGCATCCCGCGAACCCTGATCTGCCCGCCGAACACCTCGATCCCGGCCTCGCCGGCGATGCCGAGTTCGCCGCCGCGATAATGCAGCTGGCCGAGGTCGGCGCCGAGGGTGCCGCGCAGCTCTGGCCAGCCCAGCTCGCGGGTCAGCACCTGCAGCTCGACGCCATTCAGGTTCAGCCGCACCGATCCTTCCAGGGGGTGCGGCGGCAGGGCCAGGTCGAGGCCGGCCACCGCCAGCTCGCCCCCGGCCAGGCCGAGATGCAGCTCCGCCGGCAGCCGCAACTCTCCGGGCCGGGAGCGGATCGCCACCCCCACGGGCCCGGAGTGCAGGGGGCCGGCGGCCAGACTGGTCCAGGAGAGCCGGCCGGAGAGCTCCCCGCCCTCGGCTGCGGGCCCGAGCTGCAGGGGGATGTCACCGTCCAGCCCGGCAACCTGGACCTTCTTTCCCCAGCCCAGCGCCACCTTCCGGGGTGCGAGGTTCAGCTTCAGCCCCCACCCCCGGTCGCTGCGGAAACCGGCGGCAGCGATCCGCAAGCTGCCGGCCAGGGCCAGCCCCTGCAGCCGGGGAAAGGGTTCGACGAGCAGGTTGCGGCCATGCTGTTCCAGGGCCCTGGCCAGATCGGGCAGCTCGAGGGTGGCGGTCAGCCGGGCGCCGGCGGGACCGAGAACTCCGTCCAGGGTGAGTTCCCCGAGCTGCGGGATCGTTACCCGGCCACGCTCCAGGCGGTAATTACCCGCGCTCCAATCGCCCTGCACGCCGAAGCGGGCGGAGATTTCCGTCAGCGAGGCATAGTAGGCGCCGAGCAGCAGCTCGCCGCCGGCCAGCTCCCCCTGGAGATCGAACCGGACCGGGGTGCCGGCGGCGGCGGAAAGGGTTCCCTGCAGCGTCAGCCGATCCCCGGCGTAGGCGGAGAGGCCATCGGCCGAGGACCAGGAGGGTTTTGCGAACTTCAGCTCCGTTAACTTTGCCGACCAGCCGCCGGTCCCCACGCTTCCCTGGAACCTCCCGGACAGGGTCCCGCTCACCGGACCCGAGAGGCTGCCGGCCAGCGATCCGCCGCTCAGCTGCCAATGCTGCTGCCCCGGCGTCAACCGGGCTGCGGCCTGCAGATCGAGCGCCGGCAGTCCGGCGGCGTCCGACCGGGTCAGCCCCCGGGCCACGGCTTGCAGGTCGAAGCGGGGGTGAGCGGTGCTGCCGCCGATCTTGGCCTCCAGTGTCAGGGCCCCGGCCAGGGGCGGCAGGCCGAGGCCGGCCTGCTGCTGCGGCAGGCCAGCGAGGTTTGGCAGTTTCAGCATCGCCTGGCCGGCAAGCGTTTTCCCACTCAGCCGCAGGTCGCCCTGCAGGCGGCTTTTTCCTCCGAGTTGCCCGGTGCCGCTCAGCCTCCAGTTCCCTGGACTCCCGGTGAGCTTCAGCCCGAGAGGGCCGACGCGGAGCTCCCGCTCGCCGCTGCGGAGGGCGCCGGAGCGGGCATTGATCGCCAGCTGCAGCCGGCTGCCGTCCCAGGCCGGTTCGAGGACCAGGTCGCGCAGCGACCAGTGCGGCTCGGGGGGCAGCCGGAGATCCGCCAGAGCGAGCAGCGGCCGCAGCGCCCGGTCATCGAGCTGTCCCAGGTGCAGTCCGCCGGCAACGGCCGTCTCCCGGCCGGCGAGGGTGAAGTTCAGCGGTTTTGCCAGCAGGGCCTGGCTGCGCCAGTCGAGACGGGTCAGTTCCAGCGTCGGCGAGGTCCATTGCCCGCCCACCACGAGGGGATCGCCCGCCGAACCGAGCAGACCCTGGGCGGTAAAGACCAGGGGCCGACCGGCGGCCGCCTGTCCGCTCAGGGTGACCTCCCGGAGCAGGGCCCGCGACCGGTCGGCGCCGACCCGCAGCGCTGCCGCCTGCGCTTCCAGCCGCCATTCGCCCCCCGCCAGCACCGGGCGCAGGCGCAGCTCTTCGGCGCGCCAGGGGAGGGTTGGCGGCAGCGACTGCCCTAACGCCTGCAGCAGGGGGCGCAGGTCGTCATCGGTCAGCGCGGCCAGCCGGATCTCGCCGTCCAGGTCGGTCCATCCGCCGGCATCCAGCCCCAGGCGCAGCGGTGCGGCGAGCAGCTCGGTGCCGCGCCATTGGAGACCTTCGATCGCCCCGCGGATCGCCTTGTCCCAGGTGCCGCTGGCCTGCAGCGCCAGGGTCTGCTCCGGCGCATCCCCGGGCTGCAGGCGCAGGGCGACGGTCCATTGCCGCCCGAGCTTTCCCCGGCCATCGAACCGCCATGGTTGGCTGCCATCGGCGGAGCGGAACTCGCCGTCGCGGATCTCGATCGCGCCGATGCTGATTGGCGGGCGATCGAGCCAGGAACCCTGCTTCGCCTTGGTGGGCGTTGTCGGGGCGAACAGGGTGATTTTCGGTGCCACGAGGAGGAGCCGGGGCAGGTGCCGTTCGCCCAGGATGCGCCGGTCGAGTCCCAGTTCCAGTCGCACAACATCCAGCCGCCCGGTCCCGGCCCGCTCGATGTGCAGGCCGTCGACCCGCAGCTCCCCGCCCCGCAGCTGCAAACGGTCGATGGTCGCCGCGACCTGGAAACGCCGGGAAAGCTCCCGGGCCAGCAGCGGCCGCGCCAGCTCCTGGAGCAGGCGCCCCCGGAACAGGTAAACGGCGGTGGCGAGCAGCGCGATCAGCAGCAGGCCCAGGCTCACTGCCATGAGGATGCGGCGGAGGAGGATTCGGTGTTTGCTCATGTCGTCCAGTATAGAAGAGAACCGGAGGCGTGGCCATTTGCCGGCCGATGCCTCCAAGATCCCACCGCGAAGAATCCCGCCGGGATAAAAAATGGCCAGCCGAAACGGCTGACCCTTTTATCGTTGCCGGGACGCGCTCCGCCCACTGGGTTTTACGGCTTCACAGCGTCACCGTCTGCCGAAAACTCGCCTGCTCGACCTCCGCGCGACATTCCCGGTGCAGCCGCTGGGCCAGGGTATCCATGGCCTCGGCTTCGCCGTGGACCAGCACCACATGCGGCTGGTTTTGAAAACCCCGGTACCAGTCCACCAGCCCCTCCTGGTCGGCATGGGCCGACAGCCCGCCGATGGTATGCACCTGGGCCTTGACCTGGACTGTTTCACCCCATAAGCGGATACGCCTGGCCCCATCGACCAGGCTGCGCCCCAGGGTCCCACGGGCCTGGAAGCCGACGATCAGCACGTGGGTGTGTTCGCGCCAGATGTTGTGTTTGAAGTGATGCCGAATGCGGCCGCCGGTGCACATGCCGCTGCCGGCGATGATGATCGCCCCCGACTTGACCAGGTTGATCTGCATGGAATCTTCGCTGCGCCGCGACAGGTGCAGGTTCGGCAAGTCGAAGGGGTCACCGCTCTGCTCGTAGATCCGGCGCGCCTGTTCATCATAAAGCTTGGCATGCCGGGCATAGACCTCGGTCGCCTCGATCCCCATCGGGCTGTCCAGAAAGACCTGCCAGTCGTCGATTCCCCAGTCCTCATAGTGGCACTTGAAGGTGTACAGCAGCTCCTGGGTGCGGCCGATGGTGAAGGCCGGGATCAGGATGTTCCCCTTGCCGCTGCGGGCGCTGGAAATGATCCCGCCCAGCTCCTGCCAGGTCTCTTCCCAGTTCCGGTGCCGCCGGTTGCCATAGGTGCTCTCCATGACCACCAGGTCGGCCTGCATGATCGGCTCCGGATCGCGCAGGATCGGCGCCCCCTTGTGCCCCAGATCGCCACTGAACACCACCTTGCGGGTGTGGCGGCCTTCGGTCAACTCCAGTTCCAGGATCGCCGAGCCCAGGATATGGCCCGCATCCCGCAGGGTCAGCTTGACGCCGGGCAGGATCTCCCTGACCTGCCCGTAGTCGAGGGCCTGAAAGTGCCGCTGCGCCGCGCGCGCCTCGTCGCGGGTGAAGAGCGGTTCGAGCAGTGCGAGGCCCTTGCGCTGGCGCTTTTTGTTGGCCCACTGCACGTCTTTTTCGTTCAGGTAGCCGGAATCCTCGAGCATGATGGCGCACAACTCGACCGTAGCCTTGTGGGTGTAGATCGGCCCGGTATAGCCGCGCTTGATCAGCAGGGGCAGCCGCCCGGAGTGGTCCAGGTGGGCATGGCTCAGCACCACGGCGTCGATTTCCGCGGCCTCGAAAGGGAATGGCTCACGGTTGTGGTCTTCATGCTCGCGGCTGCCCTGGACCAGGCCGCATTCGATCAGCAGCCGGTGGCCGCCGACCCGCACCAGGAAGCAGGAGCCGGTGACTTCACGGGTTGCGCCGAGAAATTCGATCTGCATGATTTCACCTTGCCTTTCCTGGGCGCCGTCGGCTGCCGGTGATGGCCACTTTGCAGGGACGGTAAAATCCCGGTCACCCACTAACAACTTATCAATAAACCCCGCCGCGTCCACCCGGTAAGCCCCCTATAATTCTTGAGAACCATCGGAAGTTGTTGCGGTGAGGAATGGGGAACCGCCGCTCTCACGCCGCGGCGATTTGACAATGGAGCGTTTCAGAATAGAGGAGCCTTGATGTTCCTTGTCAATTCCCACCGTTTGGAGATAAAATCCGGACCGGCCTTTGCCGGGTTGGGGGCCAATCACCAGGAATCTGTCGGACTTTCGGGGCCTTCGAAGAGCCGGCCCGGTTTTCCCGGCAGGAAGACAAAATTCCCTTCCAATGAGCGGCAGGGCACGGGGTGTCGAAATTACGGGGACTTTTAAGTCGTCTTTCGGGTCAATTCCGTCGCAACACCGAGAAGGAACCTGGAGCTGGAAATGAAGATCATGTATCTGGGGCTTTTGGCCGGGGCGCTTACCACCGGTTCGGCTTTTCCGCAACTCATCAAATCCTACAAAACCAAGTCGACGGCGGACTTGTCCATCTGGTTCCTGATCGCATTATTATCCGGTGTCACGTTGTGGATCTTGTACGGGGTTGCCGTTTCTGACCTCCCCCTGGTCATAGCCAACAGCGTCTCCTTTCTGCCGCTAAGCTGCACTCTTTTCTTGAAAATCAAGTGGGATGTCATCAATCGGCCTTTGGGCCCCAACTAAACCGATGCCCCTCTTGTCGTCACTATCCCACACCCTCGCCAACAGCTTCTCCGTCCTCAGGCTCTTTGTGATACCGGTCGGCGGCGGCATCCCGGCCGGGGTGCTCCTGGCCCGGCGGCAGGCGCTGGCCTGGCCGCTGACGGTCGTCCTCTACCTGATCTCGGACGTGCTCCTCGCCCTGGCCTTCGAACCGCTTCTGCGCCTCGGGAGCCGCTGGGGAAACAAGAGCCGCCTCGGCGCCCGCGTCGGCGCCGCCTTCAAGCTGGCCAGCGAACGTAGCGTCGCCCACTTCAGCGGAACCGGCGCCGGGCCGCTGGCCCTGGTGATGATTGCCTTCGGCGTCGACCCGATGACCGGCCGCGCCTCGGCCCTCGCCGCGGGGCACGGCTTCGTCGCCGGCTGGGCCATCGCCATCGCCGGGGACATGCTCTATTTCGGCGTGATCGCCGTCTCCACCCTGGGTCTGAATACCTATATTCAGGACCCCGACACGACGATGTGGATAATTCTAGCCGCGATGTTCCTGCTGCCGGTCGTGGTGCGCAAGTTTCGTGCGCGGCTTGCGAGGTGACAAGGACGGTTCCGGGGAAGCTTGCTCCATATTGCACAATCGCGAGATATGGCGGCGATCGAGGCGTCCTTATCTCGCGAGGGAAAATAAAAACGCCTGCGGACCCGGAAAGGGAACGCAGGCGTTTCATTGTGACTGGGGAGGGAAGGAATTGGTCGGGGCGAGAGGATTTGAACCTCCGCCCCCCTGCTCCCGAAGCCGATGTGCCTTCAATAAGTCTTGTCAGAACGAATAGGTCAAAAGCCCGCTTAGTGAAGTGTCACTTTTCTGTTGGACTTCGGCCTCGATCCTCAAAGGGCCTAACTGGGCAGCTATTCCGCCGAACGCGCCAAAATTGTCGTCTTCCTCAAAGTTGCCTTTGCCCGAGATATTGTGACGAATTTGGGCCCTCGAACCGAAGATAACGGGGCCTGCATAAATAGTGAAGGGTCGGAACGAATACTCAAGCGGGATTGCCCCTTCAATTTCCCACGCATTCCTTATTTTCAATTTCACTCCGGCAACTTCATCGTCCCAAGTGCCGAAATAGGCCCCCTGTGCGACTAGACCAAGGCCCCATGGCAGATCGGGACGAAGGAAATTAATCTTTAGACCTGCCCCGACAAACGGTTGAAAGTTAGCATCGAATTTATCTGCTCCTCCGCGGTTATCAATCTTCAGATCCGCTGCACCGAGGTTTAAATACAACTCGTATCGTGGTTCATTGGCAATGCCGCCTCCCATACCAATGTGCACATATGTGCGGTTCTGTTGAACGTCGGCCCCATCCCATTGGGCCTGGTGGTAATCGTACCCGACACCGATGACGGGTTTAAGATCCCTAGCCGCTGTGGTCGCCGGCCCGATATGCTGGGCGAAAGCGGGTGTCCCAGCCAATACCAAGGCAAGAGCCAAAACCAGTTTTTTCATTCTCCACTCCTCCTGTAAAAAGTGAATGTAAATCCCCTTCCTGCTTGCCTGCCTCAAATAAATATTAAAAATTAGAGTATCACAACAATTACCGGAATCAACTCGACAGAAACTGGCCCTCTCAAGAGAGAAATATTTATGGACACTATGGCATTGGTAATTAATCGCCCGATAAAGGGGGAAAAGGTGGCTGAGATGGGGAGTTGCAGTAAAGATGTCTTAGGGCGGCCGCTTTCCTTTAAAAACCCGAAGCGTCCCTTCCAAGTATCCTCTCAATTGAAGAAATCCATTTCCCCGTCCAAAATTTCACCGACAAGTTCTCGCTATTTTCGAAAATTAAACCCTCCTTTTAGGCCAGCGTCATGTGGTGATTGGCCGTGGTGGCCGATGTCCTCTGCTTCTCCTTGTTGTGGAAGGTCGATATGTCGCGGGGAGTGATGGACGACAGCATGTGCTTCCCGAAGGCGGGTTCCAGTTGCCGCTGGATCTTCCAGACGTCCTCCTGCCAGGTCTTCTTGTGCATCTTGGCGTGGGGGATGTAGAAGTCCTTGGCGAAGGCGGAAAAGGTGATGTCGTTCCTCTTCTGGGCTCTCTCGTCTCCGGGATCGATGTCCCTGGCCAGAAGGGCCTTGTGCTCGCTGACCCTCTGCCGGGCGTCCTGGATGGAAACGTGGGGATACTCCCCGAGGCTGAGGCACTTCTTCCGCCCGAGGTGGCGGTACCTATGCTGGAAGAATCTCCTGCCGTTCTTGCTGACCCGGAGGTGTAGCCCGATGCACTCGGCGTCGGAATACTCGGCTTCACGGCTGGGGCTGTCGGGATCGTGGGCTGGGATGGCCTCTATGGTGCGTTTGGTAAAAGGGAATCGCTTGGAATGACCAGTCATGTTGGCCTCCTTTCTTGAACATCGGATGATGAATTCTGTGGGGTACTGCGGAGATGTCAGGCTTTAGGCGGGTTTGCTGGGTGAGATGCTAAAAGTCCGGTCCAGGTCCGGTCTTGAGGGCAAATGAAAAGCCCCAACCGGGGTGGCTGGGGCAAAAGTATGAGTTGGTCTAAATTTGGCTCGAGTTCAAAGATGCTCAATTTGGGCGCGTAAGCTCCTACGCTATTTTAAATACCCCTGACATCAGTAACCTTTCAAGTGGGTGAGCCGGTGTGACGTTTTCTGGCATGAATGTGCGGTTTGATTATGAGACAGGATGGGCCTTTCTTCTGGAAATTCGGTGTTTTATTCGTTATGCTGAGCGCCGTGTTTACTTCTGCAATGAATTCCATCGTTTGGGAATAGACCAAATATGTTGCCACTGTTAAAATTTTCAGGGGTGGAATGCGAGATGTTTCCTAGGTGTAACCCGAATTTTGCCTGGATCTAATCATGGCCAAAGCAGATCAACTCAAAGCCTTGCTCAAATCGCACATCGAAGGGGATGACCCTCATTTCTTTGCCGTTGCGATGCAAATGGCGGCATCCGAGGCAAAGCGCGGCCACGGCAAACTGGCCCAGGAAATCAGAGCCCTGATCGACGAAGCGAAGGCAAAAAAATCAGCACTAGCTTCTCCCCAGCCGATACCGATCGCCACCCCCCGTGGGGAACTCTCTTCCCTGCTCTCGGTCTCCTATCCCAAGCTGCGGCTTCCGGACATGGTTCTTCTGGAGAGTGTGTCCGAGCGCCTCAAACGGCTGATCAAGGAACAGCGTCAGATCCAGAAAATCCGCTCTTACGGATTGATGCCTAGAAAAAAACTGCTCCTCGTCGGGCAGCCTGGTACGGGGAAGACCATGTCAGCCACCGTATTGGCCGGCGAGTTGGGGCTACCTCTCTTCACCGTCCGCCTCGACAGTTTGATGACCAAATACATGGGAGAGACGGCGGCCAAGCTCCGTCTCATTTTCGAGTCTCTGACTCAATCCCGCGGCGTCTACCTGTTCGACGAGTTCGATGCGATCGGCTCCCAGCGGGGCCTGCTCAACGATGTCGGGGAAATAAGGCGGATCCTGAACAGCTTTCTACAGATGATCGAGCAGGACACTTCGGACAGCCTCATTCTGGCGGCGACCAACCACCCAGAAATCCTCGACCATGCCCTCTTTCGGCGCTTTGACGATGTCATCGAGTTCGAACTGCCGCCCAGAGAGCTGATCGAGCAAACCATAACCAACAAACTGCTTCGCTTCAAAAAGCAGGATATGGATTGGGAGAGGCTCGTGGAAAAAGCCGAGGGGCTCAGCTACGCCGACATCACCAGGGCGTGCGAGGATGCCATAAAAGATGTGATTATCCATGACCGCGAAGAAGTTTCCACGGAGGACCTCTTAAAGCCGCTCCAGGAACGTCAATCCATCCGCAAAAAATAAATTTTCCCGCCTGAAAAGGACTGCAATGTCATGCCGGAAATCCGAGGGGGATTACCACATCTTTTAGTATCCCGCACGACTACGACTGAACAATATACGACGCCCAATTCTGGCAGAGGGCCGTCTCTAAAACTCCCCGCTCGCAATCGGCAGCAGCACGCCCAAAGCCTTTTTGAAAAATTCTATAATCCCATGGCGACAATGATTCGTCCGGTTATTGAGATTTAGAGGGAGGAACGAGGAGTTTGGCATCCTCTGGGACGTCGTCTGGAGGGAGCCTTGGTCGGTCGTTTCTTATTTGATATTTGTAAAGCCAGAACCTAAATATAGCCAATATTTACAAACATATAACTTAAGAAGGTCGTGCCCTTATGACCCCCAATTTCACCCAAACCGCCGCATTCATCTGGTCGGTGGCCGATCTTCTTCGTGGCGATTTCAAGCAAAGCCAGTATGGCCGGATTATTCTTCCGTTTACCCTGTTGCGCCGCTTGGAGTGTGTGCTCGAAAAGGACAAGGCGAAGGTTCTCAAGAAGCACGCCGAGGTCAGCAAGCAGAGTCTGCCGGAGGAAGCCGTTGAGAAACTGCTGCTGCGTGAGACCGAGGCGCAGTTCTTCAATACCTCGCCGATGGATCTTTCCAAGCTTGGTGAGGTGAGCATCAAGGATAACCTGGAGACCTACATCCAGTCGTTCTCCAAGGATGCGCGGGAGATCTTCGAATACTTCAAGTTCACCGAGTTCATCGCCCAGCTTAACGATGCCAACCTGCTCTACAAGGTGGTGCAGAAGTTCGCCAACACCGACCTCAGCCCGAAGCGAATCTCCAACTACGAGATGGGCCTGGTCTTCGAGGAGCTGATCCGGCGTTTTGCGGAGAGTTCCAACGAGACGGCCGGGGAGCACTTCACCCCGCGTGACATCGTCCGCCTGACCACCTCGCTGGTCTTCATGGAGGACAACGAGGCGCTGACCCAGGAAGGGATCATCCGCACCATCTACGATCCCACCGCCGGGACCGGCGGTTTCCTCTCCTCGGGCATGGAGTACGTCCACGAGCTAAACCCCAATGCGGTGATGCGTGCCTTCGGTCAGGAACTCAACCCCGAGTCCTACGCCATCTGCAAGGCCGACATGCTGATCAAGGGGCAGGAGGTTGACCGCATCAAGCTCGGCAACACCCTCAGCAACGATCAGCTCTACGCCGACAAGTTCGACTACATGCTTTCCAACCCGCCGTTCGGGGTCGACTGGAAGAAGGTCGAAAAGGAGATCAAGCGACGAGCATAGCCTCAAGGGTTTCGACGGCCGTTTCGGTCCCGGGCTGCCGCGTGTTTCGGATGGTTCGCTGCTGTTCCTGATGCACCTGATCAGCAAGCTGCGCGACGCCAAGGAAGGCGGCGGACGCATCGGCATCATCCTCAACGGCTCGCCGCTCTTCACCGGCGGCGCGGGCAGCGGCGAAAGCGAGATCCGCCGTTACATCCTCGAAGCCGATCTGCTGGAGGCGATCGTCGCCCTGCCGACCGACATGTTCTACAACACCGGCATCGCCACCTATGTCTGGGTGCTCTCCAACAAGAAAGACCCCGAGCGCAAGGGGAAGGTGCAGCTCATCAACGGCGTCAACCTCTGCGGCAAGATGCGCAAGTCCCTCGGCTCCAAGCGTCATGTCATGGGGGATGATGATATCGCCACCATTACCCGCGCCTTCGGCAGTTTGAGCAGATCGATACTGTAGAACTCGATAAGCCCGAGGATGTGAAGAGCAACCGTGGGCGACAATCCGACAACCCGAAAGCGCCGGAGCCGAAGACCTTTTCGAGCAAGATTTTCGCCACCACCGATTTCGGCTACCGCCGCATCACCGTTGAGCGCCCCTTGCGGCTTTCGGTGCAGTTCAGCGATGAGCGGCTGGAAGAGCTGCGCTTTGCCCCCAAGCCGTTCAATGCGGTGATGAAGTGGGCTTATGAGCATTTGGGCAAAGCTGGACAGATGCCAGCATTACGGTGATCTGTCGGAAGTCGCGGCCGAAGTCCGTGCCCATGTCAAGGGGAATTTCAGTGACCTGAAAGAGAAACAGATCAAAGATTTGCTCGACAAGAAGCTGTGGCGCGACCAAAAGGCGCTGTTGAAGAGTCGGGCAGACGCTGCAAGCAGCTCGGCCAGCAGATAGGTGCGGCGGCCATTGTCGATGGCTCATGCGATGACTTCAACCTGTTTGAGGATGAGTTGAAACAGGCGCTCAAGACCACCGGGGTCAAGCTGGATGCCCGGGAGAAGAAGCAGCTGCTCGATGCGGTGAGCTGGAAAAACCCCGAGGCGCAGCGGGTGGTCAAGAAGGCTCACAAAGGGAAGGCCAACCCGCTCTATGGGCTGTTTCCGGTTGGTGGAAGGTCGTAGAGTTTCAAACCGATGGAGATCTGCGTGACAACGAGAATATTCCACTCGATCCGTCACGTAGCGTGACCGAAACCGTCGAGGCCTATTTTCATAAAGAGGTTGCGCCCCATGTGCCGGATGCCTGGATTGATAAGGGAAAGCGGGATGACAAGGATGGGGAGTTGGGGATTGTTGGTTACGAGATTCCTTTTAACCGGCTCTTCTATGTCTATACGCCGCCGCGATCGCTTGAGGAGATTGATGCTGATCTGGATGTGGTGAGTATTGAGATTATGGACCTTCTGCGGGAGGTTCATTCGTGATGGTGGATCGATATAAAAAACACGCTACATATGTTGACTCTGGTGTAGAAGAGATTGGTCTTGTCCCTCAGAAGTGGATAACAAGCAGAATCGCCTATACGTTCATCGATAACAATGCTGGAGAAGTTATTGATAAATCATATTGGGGAGATGGAAAAGAAGTCCTATATACGTGTAATAAGACACCACTTAAATCTGATTTTGTTGAGTTTCCAGAGAGAAAAAGGACAACAGCACAAGACTTGTTGTTAACGCGTAATGGGACACCGTATGTACACCTTCCTTGTGAAAATGCTATCTACTCAAATGTTGTTCAGAGAATAACTTTGAGCAAGAAATTTGATAGACAATTTTTAAAATATTGTCTCGGGAATAGCGCCCTTTTTTTACGTGGTTATGGTGTGTCAATCGAGAGTTTCAATTTTGAAATGTGGAAAAGTCTTGCCTTTGCATATCCTGAGAAAACAGAACAAACCCAAATCGCCAACTTCCTCGACCACGAAACCGCCAAAATCGACACCCTGATCGACAAGCAACAACAACTGATCAAGCTGCTGAAAGAAAAGCGTCAGGCGGTGATCAGCCATGCCGTCACCAAAGGGCTTAACCCCGATGCGCCGATGAAAGATTCCGGTATTGAGTGGTTGGGGGAGGTGCCGGAGCATTGGGCTGTTTCAAAGCTCTCGTACAGATATGAAGTCCTTTTGGGCAAAATGTTGGATGATAAAAAGATCACAGGAGCTTACCTCGGTAAATACCTAAGAAATACAGACGTACAATGGGATCGAATTAATACTGAGGATTTGCCAGAGATGGATTTCCGACCAGAAGAACATGAGCGATTTTCGGTCAGAAAAGGAGATCTTATCGTATGCGAAGGAGGGGAAATAGGTAGGTCAGCTATTTGGGAAAAAGATGAAATTTGTTTTTATCAGAAAGCGCTACACAGATTACGTCCGAATAAGCCAAGCACTGATTACACTCGGTTTATGTTCTATGTTCTGTTTGACGCTGTTCATCGAGAGAGGTTTGTGAGTGGGGCTGGTAAGGCAACGATTGCTCATTTGCCAGCGGAAACATTTAAACAATATCGCTTTGCTTTTCCGCCTTTAAAAGAACAGCTTTTAATCGCAGATCATCTGGACAAGATTAAGGCAAAGTTTGATTTGATTGAACAGAAAGCAATCGATCAAATTGAATTGCTAAGGGAGCGCCGCACCGCTCTTATTTCTGCCGCCGTTACCGGAAAGATCGACGTCCGCAACTGGAAGGGAGATAATTAATGCCCAATCGTAAAGGCGCGATTTCGACCTTTATAAAAGAATTGAAAACAATTCAGGCCGTGCCAGGGCATACCCTTTTCTTTCGTGGTCACGCAAGTGAGGGATTCAAGGCTGTCCCCATCAATTTATCGCAATATTGACGACGACCCGGCTCAAGACAGGTATGTGGCAAATGAAGACAGACTTTACAAAAGTATGATTGCCATTTGTCCAAACGATTTCGAAAATTGTCGCTCTGCTTTTGATCATTTAGTGAAAATGCAGCACTATGGCCTACCGACAAGATTACTAGATATAACTGCTAACCCACTAGCGGCCCTCTATTTTGCATGTTCAAGTCTTTCTGGTAGAGGTGGGAGTCACGGAGAGGTACTGATCTATCAGGTCCCCGATGAAGAAATTCGTTTTCATAGTAGCGACACTGTTTCTGTAATAAGTAATTTAGCAAAAATGTCATTAAGTTTCGATTATAAAGGAGAAAAAATCAAATATCTTCATGAAATTAAGTACGAAAAACCATATTTTTTGGATGCAATCGATGAAAGTCATCTGAGATCGGTCATTTGCGTTAAGCCAAAGATGGATAACCCTAGGATTATCCGCCAAAATGGAGCTTTTTTACTGTTTGGCATGGGAAGTGACAAGTCCCAGCCTGCCAATATTCCTGATTCGTACCAATATCAAAAAAAAGGGAATGTACACACCATCAAGATTGCACAAAATGGGAAGAAAACGATCTTGGATGAGTTGGCCGAAATTGGGATATCTGAATCTACGTTGTTTCCGGAAATTGACAGAGTGGCTGCACACCTTAAATCTCAGCCAAAGGGAATGCTATGACGATAGATTCAACACAAGAGCTACTTTTCCAGAACCGACATCATCAATCAGATGTTGGCCAATGGCTGGCAGCTCGGGACACCCGATGGCTACAACCGGAAACTGGCATTGTACGAAGAAGACGTGCTTGGGTTCGTGCAAGAGACTCAAGACACCGAGTGGCAAAAATACTGCAAACTCTATCCGCAAAACCCTGAAAAGCATCTCCTCGAAAAAGTCGCCAGCCAGCTCAACAAAGCCGACCCCAATGCTGCCGATCGCGACCTGCGCACCTTCGGCACCCTTGGTGTGCTGCGTCACGAACTGCGTGATCGGGGTGCCCGCTTCAAGCTCTGTCAGTTCAAGCCGGAACACGATCTCAACCCCGATACCTTGACGCGTTACGAAAAGAACCGCCTGCGCATTGTGCCCGAGCTGGTCTACAGCCCCTATGCCACCGAAGAGCATCTGGCCGAGACCGGCAAGAAAGCCAATCTTTGCGCATCGACCTGGTGCTGTTCGTCAACGGCTCTGCCGATCGCCACGCTGGAACTGAAGTCGGAGTTCAAGCAGGCGGTCGAAAACGCCATTAAGCAATACAAGTACACACGCCTGCCGAAAGACCCGGTGACCAAGAAGCCGGAGCCGCTGCTGACTTTCAAACGTGGCGCTCTGGTTCACTTTGCCGTCAGTCAGTACGAGGTCTACATGGCCACCCGGCTCGAAGGGGGCGACACCTTCTTCCTGCCGTTCAACAAAGGGACCAAAGAAGGCGGCGGCTGGCAATGATGTGCCGGACGATCCGAACGAATACGCCACCAGCTATCTCTGGAACGAGGTGCTGCTGCCCGACAACCTGCTGAAGATCCTTGCCCGCTATGTCCATCTCCAGATCGAAGAGAAAGAAGACTGGCAGGGCAAGAAGTACAAGAAAGAGACGCTGATCTTTCCCCGCTACCACCAGTGGGATGTGGTCAACCGTTTGCTCGATGCCGCAAAGGAAGAAGGCCCGGGGCAGAAATACCTGATCCAGCACAGTGCCGGGTCGGGCAAGTCGAACTCCATCGCCTGGACGGCGCATCAGCTTTCATCGCTCTATACAGACGACGGGCGACAAGCAGTTCCATTCGGTGATCGTCGTCACCGACCGCACGGTGCTCGATGACCAGTTGCAGGACACCATCTACCAGTTCGAACATGCTGACGGGGTGGTGGGGCGGATCAATCGCGAAGTCGGTGAAGGCTCGAAATCAGAAAAGCTGGCCAAGGCGCTGGAGAGTTCGCAGCCGATCATCATTGTCACCATCCAGACCTTCCCCTTTGTGCTCCAGGCGATCGAGAACAGCGTCAGCCTCAAGGAACGTCGCTACGCGATCATCGCCGACGAGGCGCACTCGTCGCAGACCGGCTCGACTGCCCGGCAGTTGAAAGAGGTGCTGCTGGCTGAGAACACCAGCGACGATGTCGAATTCACCTCAGAAGATATCCTCGATGCCACCGTCGCCGCTCGGCGTGCTAATGACAACCTGAGCTACTTCGCCTTTACCGCAACACCGAAGCCGAAGACCCTGGAGCTGTTCGGCCGTCTGCCCGATCCCAGTCAGCAACCATCGAAGAAGAACCTACCCGAAGCGTTTCACGTCTACTCGATGCGCCAGGCGATCGAAGAGGGCTTTATCCTCGATGTGCTGAAGAACTACACCAACTACAAGGTTGCCTACCAATTGGCGCAGAGGATTCAGGCCAAGGACGAAGAGGTCGACAGCAAGAAGGCGACGGTCAAGCTCAACCAGTGGGTGCGGCTGCACGACTACAACATTGCCCAGAAGGTGCAGGTGATCGTCGAGCACTACAAGGACAACATCATGGGACTGCTCGGCGGCCAGGCCAAGGCGATGGTGGTGACCAGCTCGCGCAAGGAAGTGGTGCGCTACAAGAAGGAGTTCGACAAGTACATCACCCGTAAAGGCTATAGCGGCATTAGTGCCCTGGTCGCCTTCTCCGGCGAGGTGGCGTTCAGCGACAACGATCCGAATGCCGAAGGGCTGATCGGGGGAGAAGTTCACCGAGCACAGCATGAACCCCGGCCTCAAGGGTCGCGACATGCGCAAGGCGTTCGACACCGACGAGTTCCAGGTGATGCTGGTCGCCAACAAGTTCCAGACCGGCTTCGATCAGCCGAAGCTCTGCGCCATGTATGTTGACAAGAAGCTCTATGGTGTCGAGTGCGTGCAGACCCTCTCGCGCCTGAACCGCACCTATCCCGGCAAGGCCGAAAGCGGCACTTTCGTCCTCGACTTCTTCAACGATCCGCAAGACATCCTCGATTCGTTCCAGCCCTATTATCCAGACCGCCGAACTGGCTGACGTCTCCGACCCCGACCTGGTTTTCGACCTTTTCGACAAGCTGCGCGCCGAAGGAATCTTTACCTGGCAAGAGGTGGAGCAGTTCGCTGTTGCCTTCTTTGCCAAGAACAAGAGCAATGCGGCGATCAGTAATATCTGCAAACCGGCGGTGCAGCGTTGGCAAGGGCGCTACAAGCTGGCGGTCGACGCCTATAAAACCGCCAAGGAGATGTTCGACCGCACCAAGCAGACCGGTGACGCGGTCCTGATCGCCAATGCTGAAACGAGCCTCAAAGAGTGCAAGCAGGAAAAGGACCGGCTGGAGATCTTCAAGAAAGACCTTGGCAGTTTTACCCGCTTCTACGAATTCATGTCACAGATCGTCGATTATGACAGCAAGGACCTGGAGAAACTCAGCCTTTATGCCCGTCATCTGCGGCCGTTGCTGCGCGAAAAACTGGATGATGAGGATGACATAGATCTAAGTAACGTCGCCCTCAGTCATTACCGGCTCTCCAAGATCCGTGAGCAGAATATTGTGATGGAGGCCGAAGGCGAGTATGGGTTGCAACCAGGGAGCGACATCGGCTCGGCCAAAGCGAGGGACAAGAAGGAAGAGTTTCATGTCGCAGATCTTGGCGCGGCTCAACGAACTCTTTATGACTGATGGTCTGACTGAGAATGATCTGGTCAATTACGCCTACACCATTCGCGACAAGGTGCGGGAAAACAAAAGTGTCATGGATCAGATCCAAAACAACACACCTGAGCAAGCAATGCTCGGTGATTTTCCCAAGGCGCTCGATGATGCGGTAATGGATAGCAGCGAAGCGCATCAGAATCAGATGATGCAGATACTGTCCAACCGGCAGGTGGCTGAAGGGTTTGCGCGGGTGGTGTTTGATTTGATTAAGCAGGCCGTGTGAAGATTGGGGCTGCATATTTAATCGTCGGAAAGGGTTGGGGTCGCATCGCCAAGTTCCAAAGATGGATCCCGAGCCAAGCTGGAAATGACAAGGGGTAGGAACGCATGGCGATGGATCCGACCTATTCTCACTACCTCGGTATCGACTACTCCGGTGCCGAAACTCCCACGCCCAGCATGAACGGCCACCGCATCAACCTAGGCAGACGCGAGACTTTGCCGGTGCTCCCGTGGCTTAAAAACATGGCCAAAAGGAGGGCCTTGGCGACTATGAGTGACTTGAGCGGCAGGGTGGACACTTGACAGAAAAGCAGTACAGCTTTTTCGATGACCAGGTAGACGTTCAGGCCGGCATCCGAGATGTCTCCGAGTGGCCTGAACCGGAGCGATTCCCTCACAATTTCAGCAAAGCGAAGGTCGAATCCGTCGTTCTGAACGACCTGGCCAACAGTGCCTCCCCCCTTATTGTCACCGGCTTCACCTCCCTCGATTACGTCATAGACTTCCTTGCCGCCCTTCCAGTCGACCGACCCCAAACCCTGCGCCTTCTGATCGGCAGCGAGCCGACCCTGTCCCGCCGCTCCCAGTACAGCATCAGCAAGAAAACCCTCCCCCAGGAAGTGATCGACTACTGGCTTAATGCCGGCATCTCCCTGCGGCTCTGCTACAAGATCGTCCTGGTCATGGAGATGCTCAAGGACGGGGCGCCTGCAGAGTCGATATGTAGCCGACGAACACCGAAAGCTTCACAGCAAGATCTACGTCGGGGATGAGGCAGTGACGCTCGGCTCCAGCAACTTCAGCTTTACGGGCATGCGGAAACAGCTGGAGGCCAACGCAAGATTCCATCACCAGAAGGAACCCAAGCGCTACCGCGAGGCGCAGCAGCTGGCGGAGAACTATTGGGCACTCGGCGACGATTACAATGGATATCTCCTCGACCTCTTGGAGCAGTTGCTGAAAGTCGCCACCTGGCAGGAGGCGCTGGGGCGGGCCTGCGGCGAACTGATTGAGGGGGACTGGGCGCAGAAGTACATCAGGACCCACATGGCTGGCGGAGGGCGGGAGCTGTGGCCCTCCCAGAAAGTCGGCATCGCCCAGGCCCTCTGGATGGTTGAAAACGTCGGCAGCGTTTTGGTGGCCGACGCGACCGGTTCGGGGAAGACCCGGATGGGGGCGTACCTGCTGCGCGCCGTCATGGACCGCATCTGGAGTACCGGGCGCACCCGCAAGGACATCACCGCGCTGGTCTGTCCGCCTGGCGCGGTCGAGGAGTCGTGGAAGCGCGAGGCCATCTCCTGCGGGCTACCCCTGGTGGCCCTGTCGCACGGCGTGCTGAGCCACCAGCGGTCCGACCGGCACGAGGATGTCATGCAGAGCATCCGTAGGGCCCAGTCGCTGGCTATCGATGAGGCCCACAACTTCCTGAATCCCAAGTCGTCCCGGACCCGCGGCCTGCACGGCAACATGGCCGACGTGGTGATCATGTTCACGGCCACTCCGATCAACCGGGGAGTGCGCGACCTGCTGATGATCGTGGACCTGCTCGGGGCGGACAACCTGGAGGATTCGGCCCTCGCCCTGTTCGACAGGCTGGCCAAGCGCCTGGGGGCCCAGGGCGGGAAGTTCGTGACGACCCATGAAGAGCGCCTGGAGATGCAAAAGGAGGTGCAGCGTTTCACCCTGCGCCGGACCAAGGTCATGCTGAACGCCATGGTCGATCAGCACCCGGACGCCTACCGGGACGACCTGGGCAAAAAGTGTCGTTACCCGGAACACCGCTCCCGGACCTACGAAACCGAGGAAACGGCGAAAGACAAAGAGATCGCGATCAAAATCCGGGAACTGGCCGGGCAGATTCGGGGATTGAGCAATCTGCGCTCCGGCCTGGAGTTGCCCGAATCGTTGCGGGGTGTGGTCGACGAGGATGTCTATATCCGCGGCCGCCTCCAGGGGGCCAAGGGGCTGGCGCTGTATCACCTGATGTCTCGGCTTCGCTCTTCCCGGGCGGCGTTGATCGAGCACCTGCTGGGGACAGAAACGGCCGCCAGGCAGTTCGGCATCACCGAGTTCATCAAACCCGAAGAGACGGGCAATGTCCTGGAGCGCCTGCGGCTGAGCGCCGGGAAGGTGCACTCCACCTCCCTCAAGGACAAACTGCCGATCTGGCTGACTGACAGAGAGGAGCACCGGCGGGCTGTGGAGGAGGAGGTCAGGATCTACAGCGACATTCTTTTGCTGGCCGAGCAGATGTCGGACAGTCGGGAACGCTCCAAGGCGATACGGCTGCAGAAGCTTCTGGAGAAGCACCCGCTGGTCATCGCCTTCGACAGTTGTCTCATCACCCTGGAGATCATCAGGCAGCTGATCGAACAGGAGCGGCCCAGCAGTGAGGTCATTGTCGCGACCGGCTCCAAGGAACATCAAAAGAAGAAGGTCAACAAGCTCTTTGCCCTTGGGTCCGATGCGCGAGGGGTTGTGGCGCTCTGCTCCGACGCCATGTCGGAAGGGCTCAACCTGCAGCAGGCCTCGGCGGTCCTGCTCCTCGACATGCCCAGTGTCATCCGCATTGCCGAGCAGCGGGTCGGCCGGGTCGACCGCATGAACAGTCCCCACAAGCAGATAGAGGTCTGGTGGCCCCTGGACAGCGAATCCTTCTCCCTCAAGGCCGACCGCAAATTTTTCCAGCGCTACAAGGAGGTCAAGGAGATCCTCGGTTCGAATCTTCCCCTGCCCGAAAACCTTATTCCGGAAGAGTTGCAGGCCGATGCTCCCTCCACCGTGGAGGAAATGATCCAGCAATTGAGCGAGCTGGAGAAAAGGGGACAAACCTGGGACGGCCTTCGGGATGCCTTTCAGCCCGTCCGGGAGCTGGTCGATCCGGAGACCGGTCTGGTCCCCAGGGAGGTCTATGCGGATGTGCGCCATTCCAAGGCGCGGGTGGTCTCAACCGTGAGTCTGGTTCGATCCCGGCGACCCTGGGCCTTCATGGCGATCGCGGGGGCCGAGCATGGGGCTCCCAAGTGGGTGCTGATGGAGCGGCTGCATGGCCAGTTGGTGACGCATCTGGAAGATGTCGCGGCAAAGCTCCGTGAGCTGCTGACGGACGACCCTGAAGACCGGCCGATGGACAAGCAAGCCTCGGAGCTGATCGCGCAGTTTCTCAACCATGTGCTGGAAGCAGAAGTTTCGCTTCTTCCCAGGAAAAAGCAGCGGGCACTGGAGGAGATGAAGCATGTCCTGAGCCACTACCTCAAGCAGGCCGAGCAGGCAGGCGATCATGACAGGAAGGAGGTCCTCAGGGCCGCTCTCGGCTTGCAGGACATCCCGGCTCACGAACAGGAGCGTCCGGATCTCGATGCCGTAGCTGAGGCTTGGCTCGACCTGATTCGTGACACCTGGTATGCGAAGCTGACCCAAAGGCGTCGGTTCAAGCCGCTGCGCCTGCGGGACATCCGCAGGGACCTCAAGAACCATCCGATCCCCTCTGAACGAATAATAGAGGCGTTTTCCGCAATCCCCTCATCCCAGCCCATCCATACGCGAATTGTTTCCGCCATCGTCGGTGTCCCGGAGAGGGTCGCCTGAACATGCCTCGAAAAAAGGCTTTAGAAAATTCAGCCAGAGAAACCTACGAGTTGTATTTTGTTCGCGTCCACGATTGGGAGGTGAGTTATTTCTTCGGCGTAAACCCGGATAAGGAATCGTATGAGTATGAGGGGCCTCATTCGGAAATCCTGTCATTAGCGCTGGAGGGGGAGTTTCTCGAACCGACAAAAATCCAGGGCAGACACGTTACCGTCTCCTTGTCGGCAAGCCGCCACATCGACCAAGAGATGGCCGATCCAAAATTGCTCAAGAGTAATCCTGGATCGATAGGCTATATTCACGTTCGAGGTCAGGTTGGCAGCGTCGTGGTCTTCCTGCTGTTTCTGGCCTTTGCCTCCATCACAACCATGCTGCAGGCGGGCAAATGTCAGGGAGTTTTTCTCGGTGGAAACCAACTTCGGTATGGCAAGGCATCGATTCGGCAGTTCCAGTTGCTTGGAGAGAAAGCGTTGCAGGAGGAGATGGCTGAACCTGTCTAGGCGACGGGATCGCCCATAGTTCAACGCTATTCAAGCCGCAAGCCCAACCATTGCCATTTAAACGAGATCCATTCATCCCTCTTTTTCCTGGCTGTAATTTTTCCTGCGAGAAGAAGCCTATCCTGAAAGTCTGGAAATCCTCCAACAGGGAAAAAGGCTTGAGGAAGGTCCTTTTTCAGACAAGCTTTGACCGCCGTTGACAGCCCAGCAAGACGGCGAGAATCCGACAAACGGCAACCAAACGGCAACCGAAAAGAAAATTTCTGCCAGGACGCAAAAAGGCCACCCTTTTCAGGGTGGCCTAAATGCTTGTTTTTAAATGGTCGGGGCGAGAGGATTTGAACCTCCGACCCCCTGCTCCCGAAGCCGATTCGCTTCGCTCTAGCTAAAGCTGTGCGTACCAGACTGAACCTCCCCGTCCGACGTCCCTGGGACCTCAGACAAATACGCTAGCAGGCATGCCTAGTTGGGGATAGGGAATCAATGGTCTTGCTGTAAAGGACACATGTTCCCGAGGCAGATGACCCTCCATAATGATGTCGCCAAAAGATTTGCTCTAATTCTTCACCTTAATACTTGCAGTTTGCACGCAACAAGCTAGTTCGGTTCTTAACGAAGTTACAGCATTCAATTGAGCCGATTTCCCTTTGCGATGAGCAAAATGAAGTGTCTTCAGTGTCATCGTTCCCGGGATAATTTCTTGAATCTGATCCTCATAACGACCGACACTTCTTCCGCTCATGATGACAATATCTGGCTTTAAAAGATCAAGCAGTCTGCTGGTAAACTTTTCAAAGCAGTTATTTCGCATACGCACAGGGTATCGGTCATCGCGACTGGCACACCAAGCAATGTTGGCAAGCGCTATAGCATCAATATCGAGACCTACTTGTTTAACGAAAAAATGCCAGAATTTCCCCTTTCCCCAGAGGGATAAATTTTGTCGTTGTCTCTCCAAGTATTCCAATAGCCCAGAAGGGTCGCTTAAGGATTTTTGGAGCAGATCCAGATCAGCAGAATGCCTAGCCTTAGCATACTTTTCGCCAGCTCCAGGATTGATAAACAGAAGTAGAATGCGTGGATTTGATGTCCAGAACGAAGGCCCAATCCAGCGAGGTTGAGCAATATCAATATAGGCGGGTTCAACAAAACCGTTAGCGAAACAGGACCGACATTGCATTGCTTCTAGGAAGATGCCTTTGATTTTAGGCGGCAACCTCATTTTCCCGTTTCCCTCTAACAGCCCACCTGCCTAAATCCTCAATAAAGGTCCATAGCGCACATTATCCCGAAGCAGGACGAGTACGCTCGGCTACGCTCTCGCTCCCCAGTGCGCTCTCCTACCAGGAGGACTTGCCCCAATGGCATCCCTTGGAGACGTCAGACAAAAGACGTTAGCAGGCATACCCAGTTGGGAATGAGCAGTAATGATCTTGCTGTATAGGACACATTATCCCGAAGCAGGACGGATCCGCTCGGCTTCGCTCTCGCTTCCGGGTGCTTACAGACTGGGGCTACGCCCCGGCATCGCTTCCCTTGAGACAACAGATGAGACTTTGTGCGATCCAGAAGGTGCATCGCTAAGGCTATAGGAAGAGGCGTCCATAGAATAGTTTATATGGTCCAGCGATTGGCCAATCGCTTTGTGGCTCATAAAGGTATTAAAGACAAAATCTCACCTTCCAAGGTTCCTTTGGAGTAGCACATAAATGGCTCCCCCTTTACTGGTTGGCAAAGTTCAGGTTTTTTCGAATCAAATGAGCACTGATATGAATCTTGGTTATGACCACTAGTAACAAAATTTCCTGCTGGAGCATAATAATCACACTGTGACAGCAGTTTTATATCTAAAACATACCTACTATTAACGGTCACAAGGGTTCCTTGGCCTTCTGGTGCAACATATATGTTCATTCTTCCTTCAAGTTTTGGTCTGCGGCTATTTTGACAAATAATGGGACTTGGAATTCCTGAATTGTTTGGAGAAGAACCTTCTGATATGAACGAATTTGAATCGCATATTTGCAAATCATACGAACTTAACCCGGCTTTGTTTATAGAACTTTTTTGAACATCAATATGCATACTACCACAGTCAACATATTTGCATGGCTCATTTGAACTGTACGATACATTTATTATCCTAGATTCCTTGTCAATATTGTTAATCATAAAAAAAGATTTTGAAAGCTCTCTTACAAGGATATCCCATGCCTTTTCTGGTTTCATTTCGTAATACTGTTCGTTTTTTACTGTGTAGGCATTAGATTCCATAAAATTTGCGGTAGTTTTCCCAGGGCTGACACACCCGGTTAAAATAGTTAAAAAAATAGAAAACAATGCCATTGCTAAAAATTTCATAGATAGATCCTTTCAAAAGGGAATAAAAAAGTGTTAATCATCTAGCCGAAGCGGAGTCATCTCAGGATGAATCTCCCCGTATGACCTCACTTGGCGTACCCAACCAAATAGACCCTAGCACCAAGTGGTCCGATTTATATACAGGTCAGGAGGTGCCCTGCCCGAAGACCCTCGAAATTTAGAAAATAGTCGAATACTGGGATTTGCAAATCAAACCGGCCTCAAAACATCTAATAGACCAGCCCTCTCATTGATCAGTTGTCTCAATTTCACTAGATTCCCATCGATTATCTGAAGAGTCTCCATTTCTAAATCACCGCACTCAGCCTCGTTTAGAATATCGTCGAGAGCCTTCTTGGTTGCTTTAATGGCCTCTATCAAGGGCTTTCTGTCAAAGGCCTCAGGATTAATAGTGGTCATTAGTCCTCACAGAACTGAAACTCTTTCGTAATTTTGAGAGTAAAGAAAGTCTGCTTCCTTAATTTTGTAGACCACTTCTTCGGATTTGCTTATACCTACAAACATCAAAAAATTTTTCCAATGGATGGCGGTTGAGGGTAGACCATTGAGACGTTCCTGAATTCTCTTATAGTTCTCGTGAAACTGAATCCTTCTGAAATGGTGAAAAACTGAAATTATGGTGTCAGTTTGGGTCTGGTCTAAAATCCGAAAAACATCTGGATAGGCTAAGTGTTTCTCTGAAACGGTCCTCTCTGGCTCAAATCCATTGTCGGGATCAAGAAACACAACCTGCTTCTTAGAATGAGATACGTCACTGAAATATTGGTATCTTGTGGGATGGGTAAAGTACGTTTGAGGCTTGTGGAATTTCACTACGTATTGTGACGATGCAATTTTCGGTAAGTCACCTACATGCCTTGGGTCCTTGGTGGTTCGAAGTAATTGGCAGAAGTTGACAATTTTTCGACCCGCAGGGAAATTCGCAGCCTCTGTTCGCCCATGGCTGTTCTTCTCATCGGGGGTCATCATGAACGCGACATTGAGAATCTCATAGCCCATTTCCCGTGTGAGAAAATCATGGTAATCCCACTTGAAGCAATCTTTTGAGTCTCCAAGAAATTGTAACTTCACGCGAATTTCTTCCAGTTAGCTCATCAGGAATTTTTTCTATACCGCACATTATCCCGAAGCAGAATCGCTTCGCTCCAGCTAAAGCGGTGCGCTTACTTACCAGGCGGTACCTCCCCGTTCAACCCCCCTTAGGGCACCCAGACGATTGGACGTAGCACAGAATAATAAAAATAGCCTCAGGCTGCTCACCTAGCTGGGGAAAGTTGTTTGTTGGCTATATCCAGTGCGTTTTTTGCATATTCTAATTTCTGTTGAGTAGATTTTATATATTGGTCGTTATTCTCACTTTGCAGGAATTCAATGGATTTGTTGTATTCATTGATTTTTTTACTTATCTCGGGTATTTTTTCTTTAATCGAAATTGTATTGCTTTGCTCTTTAGGGGTTAGTTTAACATCAATCATTGATGGATACTCAGCCCATGAACCAGATAGTCCATCGACCCAACAGGAAATAATGCAAGCGTCAATTACGAAAAAATCCACCGCAAAAAAACCGCCATTAATTTTTCCATTAATTACAGATTTTCCTGCCAAGTCGTCGGTGTAGCACTCAACATTTAGAGGATCTTTGTCTCTCCCGACATATACAGATTTGTTGCTTTTTGTCCCAACAAACCCTTCGTCGTTCGTTAAAATACAATCTGCTGCAACAACATTGTTGGTAGTTGAGTCATATGCATTAATGTGAATTTGTTGGGTATTGCCGCGTGAAACGCTTGCACAACCAACTATCGGCAATAAAAATAAAAATAAAATAGAACATTTAAGGTGGTTCATTTGGCACTCCTTTTTGATAATTTACTTAATAAAATTGAAAATACAGTTTGTTCCCAAATGGAGAATTCTGCATCAACTTTTTGATTGGCGCGTTCCCTCCTTTGTTGTTACGCCGGTTTCTAGTTGGAAAGAGTCTTTGGTTGTCGAAGCTTCTCCCCGGTGTCCATAGGTACAATGTATATTACTACCTAAAACCATGGAGAACTTTGTATGTTATCTTCGTATTGTCAGCATTGATTATTTCAATTCTAGATCCACGGTATCCTACAATTTTTGATTCCTTTAAGTCGTATTTAACATCATTAAAGAAAGAAGGCCTGGCCATTTCATTTGCATACTCACGATAAGATAAAGTTATTATGTCACCAGTTTTTCCGCTGTATAGTAATGTTTGTTGAAAATTTTTTGGGTTAGACCTGGTTATGGTAGATATCTCAAAATGGATATTTCCACACACAGTTGCATCGGTAGGCCTTAATATACAAGTTTCGCCTGTTGCTCTGGCAAGTCTAATACTGGCAGAGAAGTCTGGTTGTCCAGATATCGGCCTGATAGTGCCTGAATTTGGATCAATTCTGGGAGAAAAATATTCGTAATTACTATCTTCCCCAATTTTTTCAAAAATTCCAGGTGTTATGGTGTATGCCCAAATATGCCCAGATTCAAGGACATTTAAGGTCTTTGTTTTTAATAGAACCCCTTGAACAAGCATTTCCTCACCGACCTCGGCAGAAACTACTTGACCGATCGGAGGGTAATTATTTTCTGCCGTCTCAGGAATATAATTTCTCGGAGCGTTTGCACATCCGACCAACGCTATTGGCAAAAAAATACTTAGAATAAGGTTTTTTAAAGACATATTTTCTCCTGACTAGAGTATTTGACAAATAATCCCCCCAAAAAAACCGCCGGTCAGCTTATTGCCGACAACAGCGGTCCCTTTTCGCCAGTGTATTCTGATTAGCCAAGGCAACCCCTCCAGAAAGCCAAGCCAAAAAACTAAGAAAATTTAACACAATGGTATCCACCGGACCAAGAGAAAATGCTCCGACTCTAGGGACGGGTTTCCGATGGGTGCCTCACGCCAGGATCCAGAAGGGCCATTCAGGTCCGTAGATGCACCCCCTCTGCCCAACTTCCCCTTTTGCGTCTCTCCCCCTGGAAAATTGGCCACTTTTTTCCGAAAGCCTTCGAAAAACAAGCGTTTCGAAGAACGTCGGGCGGGCTGCACCTGGGGCACCAAAACGCCATCCGCCGACCGACGACCCACGGGAGCGTACCTCCAGGCGGGCCCATAGGGGAGCGCCCCGGCCCCGGCATGGGGGTGGCCAGGGGGTTCGGCCGTTTGTCCCGGAGGGGGGCGGTATGGCCACCAGTTGGGGGAGCCTCGGCTCCGACCGGGAGGGTTCTGCTCGGGCAGGGCGGCGTCGCACAGGCTTGCAATCCAGGGGGGGGCAGGTGGGGGCAAACAGGGGGGAATTTCCGACTAAACGCCATGCGTGATCCCGATTCGTCGATATCCCTGGCCTTCTCTGGAAAAATTAAAAAAAAATAATATTTATCCGTAAATCGCGGTGAGGGCCATTATCCCATGCCCAACCCTCACCTTCGGCCTTTTCTTGCCCTCCTACGCCAAATTTATCGTGCCTTGGTTCGGGGAAATTATTCTTCCCTGAGTTGAAGCATTTTGACTCGGTTCTTGGAAATTATTCGAGGACAATGCCGCATAACTCTTGGTCCGGAGATGGGCCCTATTTTAAGTGCGCATAAACTATTGAAATTAAAAGAAAATTGCTGATTGACGCCCGAGCCTGTTTTGGTATGATCTGCCGCGCAGTCGGGGAACCGGAGTTGGCTGTGTATTTGGTCTCCGGCACTGGTAGGCGCACCGGCTTTCGCGTTCTTTGACAACTAAATAATTAAAAGGAGAACCAAGCATGAATGAAAATTCAAAAGATGACCTGTGGGGTCAGTCTGAGGTCGGCCAGGCCACCAAGCCACTGAGGAAGAAACGCCAAAAGAGCGAGGTGGCGATTCCGAATCAATAAGGAAGGCTGAATTGGGGAATACAGCAGTAATCAATGAGGCCGATTCACCTCCTGCCACCATTGAGTCTCAATCAACGGACCTTGCAAATGCAGGAACTCCAGATTTTCACTTGGACCAAGCCGAGGCATTATCACCGGAATCATTTCCGAATCCACCCACAAGGGGAAGCAATCGAATACCTGCAACCATCCCCAATGTTCTCTATCTCCTGAAAAGCTACGGGATAAAGGCCTCTTACAACGTAATCAAGAAAACACCTGTTTTGCATGTGCCAGGGCTGGTTGCTACTCCTGACAATGCGGAGGCTGTGGCCATGGCTCATATCAAGAGCCTTCTCAGGCTCAATGATATTTCGGTCAACGACGTTGAAAGTGTTGTAGCTGCGGTAGCCGACCGAGATCAATTCAACCCGGTCGCGATCTGGATCGAAAGCAAGGAATGGGATGGTGTTGACCGGCTCGCGGATTTTTATGACACATTAACGGAATGCGACGATTTCCCGAAGCCTTTGAAGGAACGCCTGATACTCCGCTGGATGATCAGTGCTGTGGCGGCGGTGTTCTTGCCCCAAGGGTTCAAGTCGCGGGGCGTTCTGACCCTGCAAGGTCCGCAGTCAATCGGCAAGACCTCCTGGATAGCAGCATTGGTCCCAGGTGCGACCTTGCGGGAAAGCGTGCTGAAGCTCGACCACCACATGGACGCGGGAGACAAGGACTCCAAGATTGCTGCCGCAACGCACTGGATTGTGGAAATCGGGGAACTCGAAAGCAGCTTCCGCCGAGATGTCGCTCGTCTGAAAGGGTTCATCACCAGCGATTACGACAAGATCAGGGTGCCATATGGCAGAGCGGCCTCAAACTTTCCCCGGAAGACAGTATTCTGCGCTACCGTCAACGATGACCGGTTCCTGGTAGATAATACCGGGAACACCCGGTGGTGGGTTATTCCGGTGGTCAGGATCAAATACCAGCATGGTCTGGACATGCAGCAGGTTTGGGCGCAAATCCTCCTTGAGTATAAAAAGGGCGAGCAGTGGTGGTTGACTCAGGCTGAGGAGGAAGGTCTGGAAACGTTGAACAGGAATCATCGTAACATCAGTGTTGTTGAGGAACGGGTCCTGCCTCTCCTCGATCTGAGTCGGAAGGACGAGGATGGCCTGCCGGCCATGACACCAACAGAACTTTTACAAAAGGTAGGGTATAGGAGTGTGAGTAACCCCCAGGCCAAGGAATGTGGAAATCTTTTGCGGCAATACCTTGGAGAGCCAAAGAAGATCAAGGGATACCAAAAATGGCGGATTCCCTTCGCGAAACAGCCAGATATCATAAGCGTTGAAGACGAAATTTATTGACGAGATGCCATTACCTTCCCTTTTTGGAAAATCAATGGGGGGCAACTAAGACAATTGAAACGAGACTGATACCATCGAAGAGCTAACGGTGAGAAATATAGATGATAATGAAACTAAGGTATGAGTACCTCCCTTCCCCTTGAATGCCAAAAACTACCAGTGCCGCAAGGGGGAGGGAGAGAAGAACAGAGGAATGTTTCGACTGGAAAATGGTTCGACGGGGATCTTTCTGAATACCAACCTATTGGGGGTGTCATGTGCCGGGTATCCGAGTCCACAAAGGCAGGTTCTGCTGGCTTTAACGCGGACCCGCCGCTTTCCCAACCACCTGCCTCCCCCTGGACGCTAAGGAGAGTTTCGATGAACTTTATGGAGTTGCAGCGAGGTGGGGGCAGGGGGGGGCAGATTTGGGTAGAATCGGAATTGGGTGTGCCCCTGCAGATCCTGCGACGGCAGGGTGCCTCTGAATTTTTCGTGTTTCCGGGGTAACTGCTCCCACCTCCTCCCCCCCCCCATTACACTTTTTTAAAAGTCCGGAAATCCGCCATGGGCGGTCACCGGCATCCCAGCATCAATGCTTCTCGAAGTAGGCGACGGTGAACGCCGCCAAGAGGGCTGCCCCGATGACCACGTATGGGAAGAATTGGAATAGCAGGGTAAGGACCATGAGCCCGATCAGCACCGGGGATTGCGAACGTAGGCAAAGGACTATAACGACTACCGTGGCGATGAAGGACAGCATCACAGGGCTCCTCCTTGGCAGTCGGGTGAGGTTGCTCCGCAAGGGAGGGCCTTCTTGGACTTCTTCCTGGTCGGTGTCGGGGCGACAAGCCCCCTTATCCCGGCCATGAATGTCTCGGGGGCGACACTTCTGTATTCCCCCTCGAATTCAGCCACCAGCCCTTCGTTTATCAGGGCAGCCAGAAGAAAGCCGGAAGAATTGACCGATTGCTTCTTGAAGAGAGGAGACAGTGACCGCCCATGTGAACGGCTCTTCGGAGGAGTCGATCAGCTGGTCAGGATGGCAAGGATAAGGGGATCCACTGGCGGTTGAATTTCCCGGTGCCGCTGTTGGCGTCGATCCGGAAAAGGATTTCGGATTCGGGGGTGCGGCCGATGTGGTAGGTCAGGATCGATTTCCCGGAAAGGGAAGGGCAGGTCGCTTCCTTGAGGATGTGAATGTCAGTGTCGATGATTTCTCTGTCGATGACTTCGAAGGGCATTGCTATTCTCCTTTCATATAAGTTACTCAGGTCAGCGCAGCCTCCAGATTCTTCCGAATATCGGCGTGGAGCCAATCGGCATCCGGGATGAGGAATTCCAGGGCGAATTCGTTGTTGGTCAGGTAGATGGCGTGGTAAAGGCCGTCCTTCTTGAAAACACCCTCCCAGTTGATGTTTTCCCAAGGGCCTTTCAGTTCAGGCAGATCGAGGTCCTTCTGTAGGTCCTCCTTTTCCACCAGAATGACGTAGCCCTCCAGGCCATCCCCAGCATCGAAGAACTTCATGGTGCCCTCCTTTCCAGGGTGGGAAGCATTTGCGGTGCTCCGGAGATTTCCCTGAGGGTTTGCAGCAGGGAGGCGTCCAGCCAAGGTTCTTCGGGGACGATCAGGGCTATGGTCCGGGAATTGTCGATCTGGAAGACCACCTCGAAGACCGCATGGCCGTTCTCCATGAAGGCCTCGGCATACTCGTAGGTCGGAATCCCTTCCTCGTCGTGAAGACCCCCGATCTCTTCGATGCCCCGTAGGGTGTCCCCTTGCTCCAGGACGATGATGTGGCCGTGGTCGATGGGACAGTAGCCGTCCCCCTGGAACTGGATGGACCGTATGATGGCCAGCTCCGGGATTGTTGCCCCTCAAGGAGAGGGCCTGCTTGATGGAGTAGATGCGGATCATGGTTGCCTCCTGAAAATGAAAAAGGCCCACCCCGAAGGGTGAGCCGTGTTGTGGATGGCCATGGAGGGGGATTCTATCCGCCGATCGCCCGATCAATCACCCCTGCCATATTGTCCGTGGCCCTCTGCAGGCTCTCGTCAACCATGTGGGCGTAACGCTGGGTCATGCTGATGTCGCTGTGACCGAGCAGCTTCTGGACATCGTACAGGCTAGCTCCCCCTTGGATGGCCAGGGTGGCGAAGGAATGCCTCAGGTCGTGAATCCTCAGGCCCTCTATTCCGGCCGCCTCGCAGGTCTTCTCGAAGGGGTTCCTCAGGTCGTACATGTGGGGCTTTCTTGAGCCTTTCGGGAGGGGAATAGATAGGCACTGTCCTGGGTCCGGGGGTGAAGGTCCTTCTGAGCCTCCAGTTCGCTGAGAATTGCCGCCGCCTTGTCGTTCAGGATGATCGATCGGGAACGGCCATTCTTGGTGTCCGGCAGGAAGAGGCGCTTCTCGTCCAATTTCACCTGCGCCATTGAAGGGACAGGATCTCGTTCCTTCTGCCCCCGGTGAACAGGAGCAGCTTGATGGCCGCCACCGATAATCTGTCCTCCTGTATTCTAGAGCCCTGAGGAACTTGGGTAGTTCCTCCTTGGTCAAGTAGCGTTCCCTGTGGGGCGGCTCCTTGAACTTGTCCAATCCCGCCGCAGGGCTCTTCTCCAGCAATCCCCACTTCACAGCCAGATTGAACATCCTCTTGATCAGCGTCATGTGGTGATTGGCCGTGGTGGCCGATGTCCTCTGCTTCTCCTTGTTGTGGAAGGTCGATATGTCGCGGGGAGTGATGGATGACAGCATGTGCTTCCCGAAGGCAGGTTCCAGTTGCCGCTGGATCTTCCAGACGTCCTCCTGCCAGGTCTTCTTGTGCATCTTGGCGTGGGGGATGTAGAAGTCCTTGGCGAAGGCGGAGAAGGTGATGTCGTTCCTCTTCTGGGCTCTCTCGTCGCCGGGATCGATGTCCCTGGCCAGGAGGGCCTTGTGCTCGCTGACCCTCTGCCGGGCGTCCTGGATGGAAACGTGGGGGTACTCCCCGAGGCTGAGGCACTTCTTCCGTCCGAGGTGGCGGTACCTATGCTGGAAGAAGCGACGTCCGTTCTTGCTGACCCGAAGGTGTAGCCCGATGCACTCGGCGTCGGAATATTCTGCTTCGCGGCTGGGGCTGTCTGGGTCGTGGGGTGGAATGGCCTCTATGGTGCGTTTGGTGAAAGGGAATCGCTTGGAATGACCAGTCATGTTGGCCTCCTTTCTTGAACATCGGATGATGAATTCTGTGGGGTACTGCTGAGAAGGTCAGGCTTTAGGTGGGTTTGCTGGGGATGGTGCTAAAGGTCCGGTCCAGGTCCGGTCTTGAGGGGGTAGGTGGGGTGGCAGATTTGGAAAAAGGAAAAGCCCCAACCGGGGATGGCTGGGGCTGATTGGGCGTGGGCTGGAAATTGGGTGGGATTGCCTTAATAGTTCAAGTTCGGGATGGCTCCCCATTTCAGACGAAACCGGGTGCGGGAAGATCCTCACACTTCTCTGATAGCTTAATGGTCGTCCTCTCCAGATTTTCCCCAAACGCCTCCCCCCCGCCCCGGAGTCTCCCCGGAGCCCCGTCCCCGGACCGGAGCATTCAGAAGCAACCCATATCCACCCCAAAACCCAGAAACAGAAAACGCCCCTGGACCGGAAGTGGACCAGAGGCGTTCTTTTTGTTCAGTATGGCTTCCGTGTTCGGGATCGAAAGCCGATGAAACGTAAGAAAGGAATTGGTCGGGGCGAGAGGATTTGAACCTCCGACCCCCTGCTCCCGAAGCAGGTGCGCTACCAGACTGCGCTACGCCCCGACATCACTTCCCTTGAGACAACAGACGGAACTTTTAGCATGGGGGTCGGAAAAATGCAAGCAGGTTTTGCATGGAAATCACCCTACATGTGCGCTCCGCAGAACTTGCAGAAGACCGCATCGGCGTCGTGCCCTTCGCCGCCGCACTCGGGACAGGCCTGGGTGGTGACGCCGCGGGCGAAGGAGCGGGTCATCTCGACGGTGACGATGCCGGTGGGAACGGCAATGATGCCGTAGCCGCAGATCATGATCAGCGAGGCGAGAGTCTGCCCGAGTCCGGTCTGCGGCGAGATGTCGCCGTAGCCGACGGTGGTCAGGGTGACGATGGTCCAGTAGATGCTGCGGGGGATGCTGGTGTAGCCGCTCGATTCCCCCTCGATCAGGTACATCAGCGAGCCGAAGATGATCACCAGGGTGAGCACGGTGAAGAGAAAGACGGCGATCTTGCGGGCGCTGGCCCGCAGGGCCCGGGCCAGCAACTGGGCCTCGCTGAGGTACTGAACGAGTTTGAAGACCCGGAAAATCCGCAGGATGCGCAGAATGCGGATGACCAGCAGGTAGTGGCTCCCCGGCAGCAGCAGGCTGAGATAGGTGGGGAGGACGGCGAGCAGATCGACGATGCCGTAGAAGCTTCGGGCGTAACGCAGCGGTTGGCCGACGCAGGCCAGGCGCAGCAGGTACTCGACGGAGAAGAGCAGGGTGAAGAACCACTCGATCCTGGTCAGCCAGGGGCCGTAGGCGCTGCGGATGGCGGCCACGCTGTCGAACATGACCGCGGCGACGCTGCCGAGGATGGAGAGGATCAGCAGGACGTCGAAGGCTTTCCCCAGCGGAGTGTCGGCTTCGAAGATGACTTCATGCAACCAGCGCCGCCAGGGGCTGCGGTAAGGTGCGTCGGGCTTCTGCCAGGGCGGTTGAGTGATGGTCATTGGTCTCTCCTGCGCAGGTTTCGTCAGGCTAGCACGGGGGAGGTTGGGGGTGAAGAAGATTCGGTCTCTGCACCCAGCCCGCTGAGGTTACCCAGCTCGACGCGGGGATCTCCGCGCAGCGAAGCGAGGATGCGGCGCAATTTCCGGTGCTCGGGATGCCCCGGCAGGTGCACCGCCCGGGCGAGGTATTCGGTGCGGTCCCAGCTGCGCCAGTCGACCAGCTGGCTGCAGTAGGCGGTAGCGTCGAAGCGCCGGGCGAGATCGACGAAGGCCGGCAGCTCCCGGTAGTTGTTGGCCTGGACGACGCAGCTCAGTTTCAGCTCCAGACCGAGGCCGGCGATGAAGGTGAGATTTTCCAGCAGCCGCTGCCAGTCGCCGCCGCGATTGCGGGCGTAGGTTTCTGCCGTGGCGGCATCCACGGAGATTTCCGCGCTCTTGACGAAGGGATGGATGGCGGCCAGCTCGCGCCAGGTTTCGGGCGTCATGAGCTGGCCGTTGCTGTGCAGGTGGATGCGGCGCAGATTCGGAAAGGCGCAGGGGTCGAAGGCGGCGAGAAAGGGGCGGAACAGGGGACTGGCCAGTGGCTCGCCGGTGCCGCACAGGCGCAGCTCCTCGACCCCCGGAGCGACTGCGGCGAACAGCCGGGTGTGGATGGTAGCGGCGGTCGCCAGAGCGGCGCCGGTGGCCACCAGCGGCGCCGGGCGGCAGCTCGGGCAGGCGAGGTTGCAGCTGCGGTCGTAGCAGAGATTGATCCGCCGCGGACCGAAGGGGAGGCGGGTCAGGCGCTCTTCAAAGGCGGCGCGCAGCTGCGGGTCGGTGACCGAAGCGAAGCGGACGACCGGATGCTCGACGGTGGCGAGGTGCGGACAGCGCCGGCGGTTGCAGTGGCGGAATGAGCCATCCATGATGGCGGCGCGGATGGCCAGGGCTCGCTCGCCGTTCCAGATCGTGTCGAAGGGGTGCTGCAGCAGGTTGCCCAGCGGCCGGCCGATCCAGGCCGGGCAGCAGCAGCAGACGCTGCCGTCGTGATGGACTTCGCACCATTCGA
The DNA here is from genome assembly GCA_963806685.1 of uncultured delta proteobacterium. GTDB lineage: Bacteria > Desulfobacterota > Desulfuromonadia > Desulfuromonadales > DDH964 > DDH964. The sequence goes on along the minus strand of CAWDZB010000012.1, from coordinate 17,948 downwards.
AGGGGTTGCGGCAGACCAGGGAAGGGCCGGGCACGGCCGGGTTACTTGTCGAGGCCGGCTTCGAAGCCGTGGGCCGCTCCCTGCAGGGCATTGCCGACATGGTGCAGGTCCTTGCGGGCACCGACCAGGGTTTCGCAGCCGCAGAGGCCGAGCAGGATCAACAGGGTCAGCAGAAGGGCAAGGCGGGACATGGAAGATCTCCTTGCGGGGGGGCTAGCTGCAGGACTTTTTAGCCCGCTCCTCGCGCCAGAGGTCGAGCAACAGCAGGCAGACGCCGACGGTGATCGCCGAGTCGGCAATGTTGAAGGCCGGCCAGTGGTACCGGTACCAGTGGACATCGATGAAGTCGATCACCTCGCCGAAGCGCAGCCGGTCGATGAGGTTGCCGACCGCCCCGGCGAAGATCAGGGAGAGGGAGAAGTTGGTCAGCCGCTGGTCGTCGCGCAGCCGGCGCAGGTACCAGAGGATGCCGACGGCGGCGACCAGCGAGACGGTGATGAAGAACGGGATGCGCACCGCGCTGTCGGCGAAGATGCCGAAGGCCGCCCCCTTGTTGCGGACGTAGGTGAAGTCGAAGAAGTTCGCCACCACCGTCACTGACTCGTAGAGCCGGAAATGGCGATCGATATAATGCTTGGTCGCCTGGTCGAGGACCAGGATCACGCCGGAGACTATGGCGAGCAGGCGGTAACGGGACACGGGGACTCCGGAAACTTCAGCTATCAGTTAGCAGCCGTCAGCTTTCAGCCTAAAGCCTACAGCCCCTAGGTCACTGCTTTCAGCTTGCAGCTTACAGCTGCCTTTCAAACCAGCGCCTCGCGGCAGCGGTGGCAGACGGTTGGGTGCTCGTCGCTCTCGCCGACGGTTTCGACGTAGTTCCAGCAGCGTTCGCACTTCTCGCCGCGGGCCTTCTCGATCTTGACCCGCAGCCCCGGAACTTCCTCGCCGGCGACGCCGTCGGCCAGCTCGTCCACCACTTCCGCCTGGGAGACGATGCACAATGTGGCCAGCTGGTCGCGGTAGCGCTCCAGCAGCTCCCGCCAGGGACCTGCCGGAGCGGCGATGAGCACCCGGGCGTCAAGGGAATGGCCGATGCGCTTTTCGCCGCGGGCCAGCTCCAGGGCCTTGGCGACGTCGGAGCGCACCGCCAGCAGCTTCGCATAGCGCGCCTCAAGTTCGGTGTCGAGCAGCGAGGCCTCGAAGCGCGGGAAGGAGGCCAGGTGGACGCTCTCCTCCCGCTCCCCCGGCAGCTGCTGCCAGATCTCGTCGGCGGTGAAGGAGAGGACCGGGGCGATCAGCCGGGTCAGGGCGTCGAGGATGCGGTACATGGCGGTCTGCGCGCTGCGCCGCGCCAGGCTCTTGCCCGGAGCGGTGTAGAGCCGGTCCTTGAGCACGTCGAGGTAGAAGGCGGAGAGGTCGACCGCGCAGAAGTTGTGTACCGCGTGGTAGAGGACGTGGAATTCGTAATCGTTGTAGGCCTTGGTTACACGCGCTACCAGCCCCTCCAGGCGGGAGAGGGCCCAGCGGTCGATCTCCAGCAGGTCGCCGTCGGGGACGCTGTCGGCAGCCGGTTCGAAGCCGTGGAGGTTGCCGAGGATGTAGCGGGCGGTGTTGCGAATGCGCCGGTAAGCCTCGGAGACCTGCTGCAGGATGTGGTCGCCGACCCGGGTGTCGTTGCGGTAGTCCTGGGTGGCGACCCACAGCCGCAGGATCTCGGCGCCGTACTTCTTGATCACCTTCTCCGGGGCGACGACGTTGCCGAGGGACTTGGACATCGGCCGGCCGTTTTCGTCGAGAACGAAGCCGTGGGTCAGAACCGCCTTGTAGGGGGCGGCGTCGCGGGTGCCGACGCAGGCCAAGAGGCTCGAATGGAACCAGCCGCGGTGCTGATCTGACCCCTCCAGGTACATGTCGGCCGGGCTGGCGAGCTTCTCGGTGGTCTCCAGCACGGCGGCGTGGGAGACCCCCGAGTCGAACCAGACGTCGAGGATGTCCTGCTCCTTGTCGAAGTCGGCGTGGCCGCACTTGGGACAGGTCGTTCCTGCCGGCAGCAGCTCCTTCGCCTCGCGCTCGAACCAGATGTCGCTCCCCCCCTCCTCGAAGAGCTCGGCGACGTGGTGCATCACCTTGCCGTCGGCGAGGGACTCGCCGCATTTCTTGCAGTAGAAGGTGGTGATCGGCACCCCCCAGGTGCGCTGGCGGCTGATGCACCAGTCGGGGCGGTTCTCGATCATGTTGTAGATTCTCTCCCGCCCCCAGTGGGGGATCCACTGCACGCCATTGATGTGCTGCAGCGCCTTGGCGCGCAGGTCGTTGGCCTCCATGGAGATGAACCACTGCTCGGTGGCGCGGAAGATGATCGGCTTCTTGCAGCGCCAGCAGTGCGGGTAGCTGTGGGAAACCTTGCCTTCGGCCAGCAGCGCGCCGACCTCCCTGAGCTTGGCGGTGACCGCGGCGTTGGCCTCCTTCTGCACGTGCAGGCCGGCGAAGAACTCGACGTCGTCGCGGTAGCGGCCGTGGTCGTCGACCGGGTTGTAGATCTCCAGGCCGTAGCGCAGGCCGGTCAGGTAGTCGTCCTGGCCGTGGCCGGGGGCGGTGTGGACGCAGCCGGTGCCGGCTTCGAGGGTAACGTACTCGCCGAGGACCAGCAGCGAGTCGCGGTCGTAGAAGGGGTGGCGGCAGCGCAGCTTCTCGAAGACCGGCGCGCTGAAGGTGGCACGCACCGTGTAGTCGCCGATGCCGAGTTCGGTCAGCACCTTTTCGTAGAGGCCGGCGGCCATCACCAGCAGCTCGCCGCCGGTCTCCACCGCCACGTAGGGGAGTTTCGGGTGGAGGCAGATCGCCAGGTTGGCCGGGATGGTCCAGGGGGTGGTGGTCCAGATCACGAAGAAGAGCGGCTTGCCGGCCAGATCCTGCAGCTCGGCCGGCAGCTCATCGACGAAGGGGAACTTGACGTAGATCGACGGCGAGGTGTGGTCGTCGTACTCGACCTCGGCCTCGGCCAGGGCGGTGACGCAGGAGGGGCACCAGTGGACCGGCTTCTTCCCCTTGTAGAGCCCGCCGCGCTCGGCGAAGCGCGCCAGCTCGCGGGCGGTGGCCGCCTCGTAGCGGGTGGTCATGGTCAGGTAGGGATGCTGCCAGTCGCCGAAGATGCCGAGGCGCTGGAACTCGGCGCTCTGGGTGTTGATCCACTTCTCGGCGTAGGCGCGGCACTCCTTGCGCACCTGGGCCTTGCTCATCTCGCGCTTTTTTGCGCCGAGCTCCTGGTCGACCTTGAGCTCGATCGGCAGGCCGTGGCAGTCCCAGCCCGGCACGTAGGGGGTGTAGAAGCCCTGCATGCGCTTGCTCTTGATGACCAGGTCCTTGAGGATCTTGTTCAGGGCGTGGCCGATGTGGATGTGGCCGTTGGCGTAGGGAGGACCGTCATGGAGGATGAACTTGGGCCGGCCGGCGTCGGCCGCCTCAAGTTTGCGGTTGAGTTCCAGCCCTTCCCAGCGGGCCAGCATCTCCGGCTCCCGCTGCGGCAGGTTGCCGCGCATCGGAAAGTCGGTGACGGGGAGATTGAGGGTCTCTTTGTAGTCCATGGTGGTCCTTCCGGATGCCCTGGGGTGGAAAAAATCAAGTCATGTAAATTAGCAAAATGGCAGGATAAGTCAAGGAAAAACCGGGGTCGGCGGGGGGCGGGAGGCGGGTCGGAAGTGGAGGCGGCAGGAGGAAGGACGCCAGGGGTTAGCCCGGGATGACGACGGGTTGCTGAAGGACGGACAAACACCGGAACTGGACAGATTGACACATTTAGCCGTGGGTGGGGGCCAGGATGACCCATACCGCCGGCGGCAACACTTCAGGAAGCGGGGGGCTGGCCCTGGCGCCGGGCGAGGAGCAGGTAGCCGACCGCCCCGGCAGCCAGGGAGGCGGCAAAGATGCCGACCTTGGCATCGGCGATCAGCAGCGACTGGGTGAAGGCGAGGTTGGTGACGAACAGGCTCATGGTGAAACCGATGCCGCCGAGGATCCCGATCCCCAGGATATCCAGCCAGCCGCAGCCGCGCGGCAGTTCGGCCAGCTTGAGGCGCACGGCGAGCCAGGAAAAGCCGAAAATGCCGAGGGGCTTGCCGAGCAGCAGGCCGAGCCCCACGCCGTGGGTCACCGGGTGGGAAAGGGCCGCCTGCAGCTCCCCCAGGCTCAGGGAGATGCCGGCATTGGCGAGGGCGAATAACGGCATGACGCCGAAAATCACCCAGCTGTTCATGACATGCTCCATCCGCTGCAGGGGGCTCATCGCCTTCTGGCAGACATGCTCCAGGGCCAGCAGGGTGCCGAGACGGGACTCGTTGTGAAAGGGGCCTTCGATGGTTTCGAAGCTGCGGTAGCGATCGAGGAGGGTCTGCACTTTGTCGAGGAACTGGTCCTGGGAATGGCGCGGCCGCACCGGGATGGTGGCGCCGATCAGGACCCCGGCGATGGAGGCGTGTACCCCCGACTTGAGCAGGGCGAGCCACAACACCAGCCCGACCAGGGCATAGAAGGTGGGGCTCTGCAGGCCGAGGCGGTTGCCGGCCACCAGAATCAGCAGGGCGACGGCGGCGAGGGCCAGCGGCAGCAGTGCCAGACCCTCGGTATAGAAGAGGGCGATGACCAGAACCGCGCCGAGGTCGTCGACGATCGCCAGGGCGGTGAGGAAGATGGCCAGGGAACGGGGAATGCGGTTGCCGAGCAGGGCGATGACGCCGAGAGCGAAGGCGATGTCGGTGGCCATCGGGATGCCCCAGCCGCGGCTTGCCGGCGCCGCCGGGGCGCAAACCAGGTAGACCAGCGCCGGCAGCAGCATGCCGCCGATGGCGGCGGCGATGGGCAGGGCGGCGTTGCGCAGGCTGGCGAGTTCCCCGGCCAGCAGCTCGCGCTTGATCTCGAGGCCGACGACGAAGAAGAAGACCGCCATCAGACCGTCGTTGATCCAGTGATGCAGGCTCTTGGTCAGGCCGAAGCCGTCGAAACCGATGCTCAGCGGCGCCATCCAGAGGTGGTGGTAGAACTCCCGCCAGGGCGAGTTGGCCCAGGCCAGGGCGAACAGGGTGGCGCCGAGCAGGACCAGGCCGCCGGCCACCTGGCTCTTGAAAAAGTCTTCGAAGGGGCGCAGCAGGTTGGAGAGTTTGACCGGCATGAAAACCCTTTTTCCCGAAAGCCCGGGGAACTCCGGGCGGAAGATGACCTTTGCCGTCAAGTTTGCCAGAAAGGTCCGGACGCGCAATACGCCGCCGGCGCCGGGATCAGAGCAGGAAGTCGGTAGAGAGGAAGTTGGAGCTCCCCTCGCGGGTGATGGTGCGGATCAGGTGCTTGTTGAGCTCCCCCTCCTTGGCCGCCACCAGGGTGCGGATCGAGAAGGCGCGCAGGGCATCGGAGACCGACAGCGTCCCCTCCGCCGAGCCCTTGCGGCCGGTGAAGGGGAAGACGTCGGGGCCGCGCTGGCACTGGCTGTTGATATTGACCCGGCAGACCTGGTTGACCAGGGGGTCGATGAGCGGCGCCAGGGTCGCCGGGTCGCTGCCGAAAAGGCTGAGTTGCTGGCCGAAACCGGATTCGACCACGTAGCGGATCGGCTCCTCGATGTCGTCGAAGGGGACCACCGGGACCACCGGGCCGAACTGCTCCTCGCTGTAGAGGCGCATCTTTTCCGTGACCGGGTAGAGCAGCGCCGGGTAGAAGAAGCTGTGCCGGCTGCGCCCGCCACCGGGATTGCGGACGGCGGCGCCCCTGGCCACGGCATCGACGACCAGCTCGGCGAGGTAGGCCGGTTTGCCTGCTTCCGGCAGGGGCGTGAGGACCACCCCCGGTTCCCAGGGCATGCCGAAGGGGAGGGCGGCGATCGCCGCGGCGAACCGCTCGACGAAGTCCGCGGCGATGCTGCGCTGGACGAAGAGGATCTTCAGCGCCGTGCAGCGCTGGCCGTTGAAGGAGAGGGCGCCGAGGATGCATTCCCGGACCGCGAGGTCGAGATCGGCGTCGGCGAGGACGATCGCCGGGTTCTTGGCTCCCATCCCCAGCACCCCGCGCAGCCGGTGGGGGGCTGGGTGGGCCTTCTTCAAGGCGTCGGCGGCCTGCGCCGAGCCGATGAAGGCGAGCACGTCGACCCGTCCGCTGGCCATCAGCGGCCCGACCACCTTGCGCCCCTCGCCGTAGACGGTGTTCACCACCCCGGGCGGAAAGCAGTCGCGAAAGGCCTCAAGCAGCGGCCGGTAGAGGAGGACGCCGAGGCGCGGCGGTTTGAAGACCAGGGTGTTGCCCATGATCAGCGCCGGGATCAGGGTGGTGAAGGTCTCGTTGAGAGGGTAGTTGAAAGGCCCCATGCACAGCACCACGCCGAGGGGCCCGCGGCGGATCTGGCCGATGATCCCCTCCTTGATGACCAGCCGCGAGGAATTGCGGTCGAGGTCTTTGAGGGCCTCGACGGTGTCGGCGATGTAGGCGGCGGTGCGGTCAAACTCCCTGCAGGAATCCTCGTAGCTCTTGCCCACTTCCCACATCAGCAGCCGCACCACCTCGGCCCGCCGGCTGCGGAACCGGTTCAGGAACTCCTGCACGTGGGCGATGCGCTCCGCCACCGCCATGGTCGGCCAGCGGCCGCGCCCCTGGCCGTAGGCGCGTGCCGCCGCCTCGAGGGCCGCGCCGGCCTCGGCGGCGCCGAGCAGCGGAAAGCGGCCGACCACCTTGGGTGCCAACCCCGCGGGCCCCGCCAGCCAGACCGGGGAATGGGCCTCCCCCAGCGGTCCTTCCCAGCGGCGCAGGGTGCCGTCCACCAGGTATTCCTGCTGGACCAGTTCGCCTTCCAGCCGATGCTCCGGGGGGATGGAACCCGCTTCGGGAAACAGGCGGTCGATACGCTCATCCAGGGTCATGGCGGCCTCCTGCGGCTGCGGAATCGAGAAAAATGATCCCTACCAGTTTACCCGGTGGCGAAAAGATGCAAGCTCCGGCGGCCGTTCAGCCCCGGCGGGCGAAGGGGCAGGAGCTGCGCAGGGGGCAGGGGGGACAGAGGGGCTGTTTGCGGCAGAAGGTCTTGCAGGTCTCGACGATCAGCGCATGAAACTCGTTGAAGAGCCCGGATTCGGCCGGCAGGGCCGTCATGAACCGGGAACGGATCTCTTCGTAGCTTTTCTTCCCCTGCAGCAGCCCGAGGCGGTTGAAGAGGCGGCGGGTGTAGGCATCGACGACGAAGGTGGGCCGGTTGCCGGCGTAGAGGAGAATGGAGTCCGCGGTCTCCGGGCCGATGCCGGTAAGGGCCAAAAGCTCGACGCGCACCGCCGGCAGGGGGCCGGCCAGCCAGGCGTCGAGATCGCCGCCGTGGTCCTCGATCAGGACCCGGACGAAGCCCTGCAGGCAGAGCGCCTTCTGGCGGAAGAAGCCGGCCGGGCGGATCAGGGCCTCCAGATCCGCGGCCGGCAGCTCCAGCAGGGCCCCGACCTCCAGGCGGCCCGCCCGGCGCAGGTTGGCGATGGCGTACTCGACGTTGCGCCAGGCGGTGTTCTGGGTGAGGATCGCCCCGACCACCACCTCGAAGGGGGTTTCGGCCGGCCACCAGTGCAGCGGCCCGAAGTGGTCGAGCAGGCGCCAGAACACGTCCCGCAGGCGGTCGGTCATCGCTCCCTCCCGGCGGTCGGGATCTCAAGGTTCGCCTGGCCCGTCGCCAGCGCCGCCAGGCGATCGGCCGCCTGCACGTCGCCGTCGGCGGCCAGCCTCTCCGGCGCTTCCGGTTGCCGGACCAGGGCATCGAGCGCCTCGCCCCAGTCGCCGCTGCGTAGCCGCCGGTTGTCGATGGCCAGCGCCCGGGTATAACGGTGCAATCCGGCGACCAGCAGCTCCTGTTCTCGGAAGTTGCCGCGCTCGGTATAGAGGACCGCGGTCTGGTTGGCGATCGCCTCGGAGACGATGCCGTAGCCCGGTTTGGTCACCACCACGTCGGCAGCGGCGACCAGCTCCGGGTAGGGGCAGGCGCCAGGGGAGATGACGCGCAGGTTGGGCGCAGTGCCGGCCAGGGCCGGTTCGCTGAGGAAGATCCAGTGGTCGAGGCGGGCGAGCGGAGAAAAATCGAAATCGGCGAGGCCGAAGCCGCCGAAGGAGATCAGCGCCACCCGCTGGTCAGCCGGCAGACCGAGCTCGCGGCGGATGGCCGCTGCCGGCCGGGTGGCCTTGCGGGCCACCAGTGGCAGGGGTTCGACGACCGGACCGGGGGGGAAGGCACCGTGAAAGGGGAGGGCGAGGAAACGATCGGCGGCGGCGTAATCGGCCGCCAGCGTCGCGGCGATGCCGGCGAAGGCCGGTTCCTCGGCGGCAAAATCGTCACAGATCCAGTCCCAGGTGAAATTGCTCAGGCCGATCGCCGGAATTCCGGCCAGGCGGGCTGCCGCCAGGGGCAGGGCGGGAATATCGGCGGCCACCAGCGAAACCCCGCCGCGCAGCAGCGACTCGGCTTCTGCGGCGAGCAGGGCGTCGCGCCGCTCCAGCAGGTCCAGCCACGCTTGGCAGGTGGCAGGAAGGTCCATCTCCAGGCTGTCGCGCTGGATCACCCCGATGTCGAAGGCGGCCGGGCGGATTGCTATCCCCCCTCCGGCAGCGTCGCGCAGAAACCATGGCGCGGCGCTGCTGACGATCTCCACGGCGAGTTGCGGGTGGCGGCGGCGCAGGGCGGAGATGATCTGCAGGGAGCGGCTGGCGTGGCCGAGGCCGTGGCCGCTGATGTAGTAACGCAGGCGCATGGCGCCATTGTTAGCACGCCGGGCACCTCCCGGGCAAGATGCCCGGGTCGCCGCAGACTCCGGTCAGTTCCGGTAGAGGTCGTCGAGGAAGCGTTCCTGGATATCGCCGGGGAGAACCGACCAGTATGGGCTGGCGATCAGCTCACGAATCTGGTGCAGTTGTTCCTCGCGGCTGAGGTGGTCCCAGCTGTGGGTGGCGAACCTCGGCTGGGGCGGATGCGGGATGGGGACATGTGGCTGGCTGTACATGGTGGCCTCCTTTTATGGCTGGAGGTAAGTGACCTGCGATTTATCAATAGCGTGTACCGAAGCCGTTGACTACGGCTATCGGCGCAGCAAAGGGCAGCGGGGTACGCAGTCGGGTACTGTGTGATTGCACAGGGGGCGGCTCAGGCGGGCGGGCTGGGAAATTCGATGCAGAAAGTGGCGCCGCCGCCGGGGGTCTCCTCCACCCAGCAGCGGCCGCCGTAGAGGCGGGCGACCTTGCGTACCGTCGCCAGGCCGATCCCGGTCCCGGGTCGCTTGCCGGCGGTCGAGCCGCGATAGAAGGGATCAAAGACCCGCTGGCGCTCCGGCTCCGGAACTCCCGGACCATGATCACGGACCAAAATCCGGATATTCTCGCCGGCGGGCAGGCTGTCGATTTCGATGCTGCTCCCCGGCAGCCCAGCGTAATGGATGGCGTTTTCGATCAGGATGGTGAAAAGCTCGCTGAGCAGGGTCTCGGGCAGCGGCAGGTCGGGCAGCTCGCCGACGTCGATCCGCAGGCCGAGGCGATTGATCTCCCGGCTCTGGAGGTCGAGGACTTCGGCGAGGATCGATGCCAGGGGGAGAGGGGCGGCAGGCGGCTCGACCCGGCCGACCCGGGAGAGGGTGAGCAGGTCCTCCATCAGGGCGAGCATCTTCTGCCCCTGGGTTTCGATCTCGTGGAGCAGGTCGAGGCCCTGGGCATCGAGGCGGTCGCGGTATTCTTCGCGCAGGAACTCGGCGAAGCCGATGATCGGGGTCAGCGGGCTGCGCAGGTCGTGGGAGACGGTATAGACGAAGGCGTCCAGTTCGCGGTTGGCCTCGCGCAGCTGCTCTTCAGCCTGCTTGCGGGCGGTGATGTCCCGGTAGACGGCAAGTTTCTCGATCTCCCCCTCGGCATTGAGCAGCGGCGAGTGGATGACCTCGTAACTGCGGTGGTTGATCTCGAAGCTGCGTTCCTCGCGAACCGTCTCACCGCCCAGCACCTGCTCCAGCGGACACCAGGGACAGGGCTCGGAGCGGCCGTAGATGGCCCGGTGGCAAAGCTGGCCCTGTACCGCGCCGAAGGCCTGCTGCAGCGAGCGGTTGATAAAATGGAGCCGGAAGTCGCTGCCGACCAGGTAGGCCAGGTCCTCCATGGAGTCGAGGACCGTGCCGAGCCGGGAACGCTCCTTTTCGAGCTCGGCGGTGCGCTGCCGAACTGCTCCCTCAAGGTGCCGGGAGTGGTTGCGCAGGCGCTTTTCGAGGTGGCGGCGGCGGGTGATGTCGATGAACGATTCGATGCCGCCGATGACCTCTCCCTTACCGTCGCGCAGGTAATCGACGTTCTTGGCGAGCAGGATGCGCCGGCCGTCCTTGCGCCGTATCGAGCAGGGGATGCCAGTAATCGGCTTGGGCAGGTCGGGGTCGAACAGCCCGCAGCTGCGGCCGCAGGGGATGCCGGAGAGGAAGGAGCAGTGCCGGCCGAGAACTTCGGCGGCAGCATAGCCGGTAATCCGCTCGGCCTCGGCGTTCCAGCAGATCACCCGCTGCTGCAGATCGACCACGAACAGCCCGCTGGGGATGGTTTCGAGAACCTGCTCCAGGGAGAGAGTGGCAAGCTGTTGCAGTTGGCTGGGCACGGTACCTCCAAGGGGGGCAGCGATGGATCACCCTTCATTTTAGCATATTGTTTCGATAAATTAGCGGCGTCTAAGTTGCCCGGCCCGTGCCGCCACCGCCACCTCGACCCGCGCCGCGCCGCCATCGAGGAGGACCCGGGCACATTCCCGGGCGGTGCTGCCGGTGGTCATGACGTCATCGACCAGCATAATAGTGCAGGGCTCCGCCGCCCTTGCCAGGGCGAAGGCCCCTTGCAGGTTGCGGCGGCGGACGGCCGCCGGCAGGCCCTGCTGGGGGGGCGTCGGCCGCGTCCGGCGCAGCAGGTCGGTGGCTACCGGCAAACCGAGCTGGCGGCCGAGGCAGCGCGCCAGCAGCAATGACTGGTTGTAGGTGCGCTGGCGCAGTCGGGAGGGGTGCAGGGGCACCGGGATCAGCAGCCGGGCGGGGCCGGGGTCGAGCCGGCCGGCCAGCAATTCGGCCAGGGACCGGTCGAGATGAACCGCTCCGGAGTACTTGAAACGCTGGATGGCGTGACGCAGGGGATCGGCGTAGAGGCCGGCCGCCTGGACCCGGGAGAAGGCCGGTACGGTTTCGCGCAGGCAGTCGCTGCAGAGGTGGTCGGCGCCGTCGTCGGTTGCAAAAGGGAGGGCGCAGCGGCTGCAGCGGGGCGCGGCCAGCGGCGGCATCCGCTCCTTGCAGGCAGGGCAGAAGACGGTGGCCGGGCCGGGCGGCAGCAGTCGCCGGCAGAGGGGACAGGCCGGGGGGAGGAAAAGTTCCAGCAGCTCGCGTGCGGCTCGATTCAGCCTGGCGGCAAGGCTCATCCCCTCCCCCTCGGTGATGCGTGGTCGGTGGTCAGGTCCCCAGCAGGCTGCTGCCGGTCATCTCGGGGGGCTGGGGCAGCCCGAGCAGGGCGAGCAGGGTCGGCGCGATGTCGGCGAGGATCCCGCCACCGCGCAGCGTGGTGCCGCGCCGTGCCGGATCGATCAGCAGCAGCGGCACCGGGTTGGAGGTGTGGGCGGTATGCGGTCCCCCCTGGCTGTCGCTCATCTGTTCGCAGTTGCCGTGATCGGCGGTGATCAGCAGCCGGCCGCCGGCGGCGAGGACCGCGTCGACGACCTGGCCGACACAGCTGTCGATGGTCTCCATGGCGTGGACCGCGGCATCGAGGATTCCGGTGTGGCCGACCATGTCGGGGTTGGCGAAGTTGAGAACGATCAGGGCATAGTCTTCCTCGTCGATCCGCTTCACCACTTCGGCGGTGACCGCCGGGGCGCTCATCTCCGGTTTCTGGTCGTAGGTGGCCACTTCCCTGGGGGAGGGAATCAGCACCCGGTCTTCCCCGGGAAAGGGAACCTCGTTGCCGCCGTTGAAGAAGAAGGTGACGTGGGCATACTTTTCGGTCTCGGCAATGCGCAGCTGGCGCAGTCCCGCGTCGGCGACCACTTCGCCGAGCAGGTGGGGGTAGTTCTCGGAGGGGAAGGCTACCGGCAGGCCGAAGGTCTCGTCGTATTCGGTAAGACAGACGTAGGCGGCCAGCTTGGGGGTGTTAGGTTGTTCGAAGTCGCTGAACCCCGTCTCGGTGAAGGCGCGGGTGATCTCCCTGGCGCGGTCGGAGCGGAAGTTGAAGAAGATGACGGCGTCGTCGTCAGCCACCGTTCCCGCCTTCCCGCCGGGGGGAATGACGATCCGCGGCTTGACGAATTCGTCGGTCTCCTTGGCGGCATAAGCCGCCTCGATCGCCGCGGCGCTCGTACTCGCCGCCTCGCCCTCGCCGAGGACCATCGCCCGCCAAGCCCGTTCGACCCGCTCCCAGCGGTGGTCGCGGTCCATGGCGTAGTAGCGGCCGATGACCGTCGCCACCCGGCCGCAGTCCAGCTCGGCGAGCCGGGCCTCGAGCTGTTTCAGGTAGCCGGCGCCGCTCTGCGGCGGCGTGTCGCGGCCGTCGAGAAAGGCGTGGATGCAGACCTCGGCGATGCCCTGGCGGCGGGCCAGTTCGACCAGCGCGTAGAGGTGTTCGCGGTGGGAATGGACGCCGCCGTCGGATAGCAGCCCCATCAGGTGCAGCTTGCCGCCGCTGGCCTTGAGCCGCTTCAGGGCGCTGCAGAAGGCCGGGTTGGTAAAGAAATCGCCATCGGCGATGCTCTTGCTGATCCGGGTCAGGTCCTGGTAGACGACGCGGCCGGCGCCGATGTTGAGATGGCCGACCTCCGAGTTGCCCATCTGCCCGGCGGGGAGGCCGACATCCTCACCGGAGGCGCCGATGCGGGTGTGGGGGTAGTCCCGGAACAGGGCCTTGAGGCGCGGCGTCTTCGCCTGGCAGACGGCATTGGCGCTGCAGCTGTCGTTGATCCCCCAGCCATCGAGGATCACCAGGGCGACCGGACCGTTCAATCCGCGTCCTCGTTCCATTCTTCCCTCTCGCCGTGGTGGATGGCCCGCATCTCGACCGGCGGGACGTTCTGGATGTACTTACGCCCGGCGAGGCTGAAGCTCCCCCAGGTTCCGCAGGATGGACAGCGGCTCTGCCACTCGTCCATGGTCTCCTCGCAGACATCGCAGATGTAGCCGAGGCTCAGCCGGGCGTCGATGCCGAGCGCCTTCTGGTATTCGGCGATGGAGGCGTCCAGGCGCTTGCGCCGGCGGTGGGCTTCGGCGAGGAGCAGGTGCAGCTTGCGGGATTCGACCCCGGTGCTTTCCACCGCGTAGAGCTGCTCAAGCGCCTCGTCGACCATTTCCAGGCGCAGGCAGAGCTTGCCGAAGAATAGGCGCAGCACCAGGTCATCCTTGCGGTCATTGAGGAAGGAGCGGTAGAGGGCAAGCAGCGTGGCCGGATCCTCGTTGGCGATGTAGAGCTCTTCCATGCGCGACAAAAAGATGCTCTTGCCGAGCTGGCGGTAGCCGTCCTGCCAGATGCCGATGGCCTCGTCGTTGCGGTTCTGCAGGCGGTGGGTGTCGCCCAGGGAGACCCGGGCCGGAACGAAGGCCGGGTCCCGCTTGATGATCTCCTTGAGTTCGCTCCTGGCCTGGTCGATTTCACCTTCCTCGATCCCCTGGCGGGCGACCTCGTAACGCAGGTAGAGGGCCTTCTGCTTCTCCTCCTCGATGCGGTTGGCTCCGGGACCGGCCTTGAGCACCCGTTTCTGCAGGGTAAGGGCCTCCTGCCAGCGGTCGTGGCGGATGTGCAGGTCGCGCAGGCAGCGCAGCGCCTTGCGGTTGTCGCCCTCGATCAGCAGCAGATCCTGGTAGACCTGCTGTGCCTGGTCGTCCTGGCCGCTTTCCTCGTAGGTGTTGGCGAGCTTGAATAGGACTTCCAGGCTGCGTGGCTCGATGCCCCGTGCCTTGAGCAGCAGGGTCAGCGCCTCCTGGGGATGCCCTTCCTGGAGATGGACGTTGGCCATGGCGATGTAAGTATCGACGCGGGCCGGGTCACGGTCGAGGGCCTTCTGCAGCAGGCCGTGGGCGCGCTTGATGTCGCCGGAAAGGAGCCGCCCGACCCCCTCGCGGTAAATGGCGCCGACCTCCTTGGCCTTCTTCTCCTGGCGGTCGCGGCGCCAGTGCTTGAGCAGGTGGCTGGCCGTGCCGTAGAGATGGGCGGCATAGCCGAGGATCAGGCCGAGCAGGATGGCGCCGACGATGATGATTGCGACCGAGTGGGTGATGCTGTGGTCCGGCCAGAAATAGATCGTCAGGTCCTGGGGATTGAGCCCGGAGAAGTAGAGGAAGAAGACCAGAAACAGGATGATCAGCAGCAGGAATGACATGATGGTCATGAGCTTCTCCTGAGGGCGGAGCCCGAATTGAAAGCCGGTGGCTTATTCACCGAATTTTTCGATGTCGCTTTTGCAGTCGATACAATAGCGGGAAAAGGGGCGCACGTCGAGCCGCCGGGGAGCGATCTCCTCGTCGCAGCGCATGCAGATGCCGTATTCCCCGCTGGCAATCCGTTCCAGGGCGGCGTCGATGTCGCGCACCATCTGCTGCTGGGCCTCACCGAGGTTGAGCAGCACGTCGCGGCTGTAGGTGGTAGACGACATGTCACCGAGGTCGGGGACCCCGTCCTGGCCGAGTTCGCGACTGGCGGCGTGGCCATCGCGAACCTCCTGCAGCAGCTCCTTGCGCATCTGCAGCAGGCGCTGGCGAGCCGCCTCGAGTTGTTCTTCGGTCATGACCTCTCCTTGCCGCGCGCAGTCAGCGGTTGTGGTAGGGTTCGTTGCGTAGAATCGTCAGCCCGCGGTAGAGCTGTTCGCAGAGCAGCAGCCGGGCCATCTGGTGAGTCAGGGTCAGGCTGGATAGGGACAGGAGCAGGTCGGCGCGACCCTTCACCGCTTCGCTCAGGCCGTAGGCGCCGCCGACCACCAGCGCCACCTCGCCGGTGCCGTCCAGCATCCGCTGGCCGAGCAGTTCGGCCAGTTCCTCGGAGCCGAGCTGCTTGCCGCGCTCGTCGAGGACGATGGTGAAAGCCTGCCCCGGCAGCCGGGCCAGCAGCCGCTCCCCTTCGCGGTCGCGGATCTGCCGCTGGTCCTGCTTGCGCCCCCCCTTCTCCTCCTTGAGCTCGATCTCGGCAAAGCTCAGGTAGCGCCGGACGCGGCCGGCATACTCGGCCATTCCGGCCTGGAGCCAGGGTTCCGATAGCTTGCCGACGCAGTAGAGACTGAGGCGCATCAGCGGCCCGCCGCGGTCCCTTCGGCAGCCGGCAGGGGCACCGCCGGAGCCTCGCTCCACAGGCCGTCGAGGTCGTAGAAGTCGCGCACCGGCTCCTGGAAGACGTGCACCATGACGTCGCCGTAATCGAGCAGCACCCAGCGCCCCTCGTCCATCCCTTCCACGGCCAGCGGCAGGGTGTCATGGTCTTTCTTCAGGCCGAGGCGGATCCCTTCCGCGATCGCCTGGACCTGGCGGTCGGAACGTCCGGAGGCGAGCAGCAGGTAGTCGGTCAGGGAGGAGAGCCCCTCGACATCGAGGATACGAAGGTTGAAGGCCTTCTTGTCGAGGGCGTAATCGGCGGCCAGCAGGGCGCAGGTTCTGGACTGCAAGGGCGTTACCTTTCCGGGGGGCGGTAGAGGCCCCGGCGTTGAATAAGCTCCGCCACGGCGGGCGGAACGAGATAGCGGATCGAGCGGCCGGCGGCGACCAGCTGACGGATCCGCGTCGAGGAAATATCGAGATAGGTTTCCGCGAGGAAAATCAGCGAGGTACCACTGTCGTGCCGCCAGATTTTTGACTGAGCATCATAGCAGAACTGGTCCCGCATGGCAACGGGGAGGAGTTCCTCCGGCTGCTGGTCGTCCACCCCCGGCCGCGACGCGACGACAATATTGGCGAGGGCGAAGAGCCGGGGGTAATCGTGCCAGGTCGCGAGATCGCGAAAGGAATCCATGCCGATGATGAAGAAAAACTCGTCGCCGGGGCGTTCGCCATGGAGGATTTCCAAGGTGTGGACGGAGAAACTCTTGCCCAGCCGCTGCCCCTCGAGGTCGGAAGCAAAGAAGTCGGGGTGATCGGCAACCGCCGCCTCGACCAACGCCAGGCGGTCGGTGAAGGAGACCTCCTCGGCCACCGACTTGTGCGGCGGGGTCGCGGCGGGCAGGAACATCACCTGGTCGAGGGCACAGACTTCGCGCACCTCCTCGGCAACGCGCAGGTGCGCGATGTGAATGGGATTGAAGGTACCGCCGAGGATGCCGAGGCGCATAGGGTAAGTGACGGGTAATCGGTGGCGGGTGGCGGGTCTTCGGTAAGGGATTTTATCCGTCACCCGTTACCCGTCACCGGTTCTTGGTTACGGTCTTATCTGTCCATCGCCGAGGACCACGAACTTGCGGGTGGTCAAATCCTCCAAGCCCATCGGTCCGAAGGAGTGGAGCTTGGTGGTGGAGATGCCGATCTCGGCGCCGAGCCCGAGCTGGTTGCCGTCGGAAAAGCGCGACGAGGCGTTGACCATCACCACGCCCGAATTGACCTCGCGCAGGAAGCGCTGGGCGTTGGCGTAGTCGCAGGTGACGATCACCTCGGTGTGCAGCGAACCGAAGCGCTGGATGTGGGCGATCGCCTCGTCGAGGTCCTCGACGACCTTGACCGCCAGGATCAGGTCAAGGAATTCGGTGCCGTAGTCCTCCTCCGTCGCCGCCTTGACCTCCGGGGCGAACTCGCGGGTGACCGGGCAGCCGCGCAGTTCCACCCCCTGGTCACGCAGGGTGGCGGCGATGCGCGGTACGAAGGTCTCGGCGACGTCCTTGTGGATCAAGAGCGTCTCCATGGCGTTGCAGACCCCGGGGCGCTGCACCTTGGCGTTGACGCAGATCTCTTCGGCCATCTCGAAATCGGCGCTGGCGTCGACGAAGGTGTGGCAGACCCCCTTGTAATGTTTGATCACCGGAATCCGCGAGTGCTCGCTGACGAAACGGATCAGTCCCTCGCCGCCTCTGGGGATGATCAGGTCGATCTCCTCCTCCAGTTTGAGCAGTTCCGTGACCGCGGCGCGGTCGCTGGTGGCGACCACCTGCAGCGCCGCCGTCGGCAGGCCGAGGCGGGCCAGCTCCCCCTTGAGCACCGCGCCGATGGCGGTGTTGGAGTGCAGCGCCTCGGAGCCGCCGCGCAGCACCACGGCGTTGCCGCTCTTCAGGCAGAGCCCGGCGGCATCGGCGGTGACGTTGGGGCGGGATTCGAAGATGATGCCGATCACCCCGAGGGGAATGCGCATCCGGCCGACCTGGATGCCGTTGGGGCGCCGCCACATGCCGGTCACCTCGCCGACCGGGTCGGGGAGCAGCGCGACCTCGCGCAGGCCATCGGCCATTGCCCGGATGCGCCCCTCGTCGAGGGCCAGGCGATCGACCATCGCCGGTGCCAGGCCGCGCTCGCGGGCCGCGGCCAGGTCAAGCTCGTTGGCCGCCTGCAACTCCTCGCTGCACTCCTCCAGGGCTGCCGCCATGTTCTGCAGCAGTTCGTTCTTGACGCCGCTGGAGAGGGTCGCCATCACCCGGGCGGCCTGTTTCGCCTCCCGCGCCAGGGCCAGCATTTCGTCGCGCACGCTCATCGAAAACTCCTTGAAAGCAGGTGCAGGGTTCAAGGATCAAGGTAGCGGTTTTAAGCTTCAAACCTTGTACCTTGAACCTTGCACCTATTTTTTAATGACCAGGTTGTCCCGGTGGATGACCTCGTCGTAGTACTTGTAGCCGAGGGCCCCCTCGATCTCCGAGGTTTTCTTGCCCATGATGCGCAGCAGCTCGGACAGCGAATAGTTGATGACGCCGATGGCAAACTCCTCGCCGGCGAGGTCGCAGATGCGTATCGCGTCGCCTCGGTCGAACCCTCCCTCGACGCCCTGGATGCCCGAGGGGAGAAGAC
>CAWDZB010000011.1:0-285871 GCA_963806685.1 uncultured delta proteobacterium | reverse complement strand
GACGATCCCTGGAATGCAACTGCGACCAAGCGCACCAAACAGCCGACGTGAGGGAACAATAGGGTTGACAAACAAGGTGTAAGTGGCTTGAATGAGGCCATTGGATGCGGCGCATGGAGGGGGACCATGGCATATTCATTACCACAATATCGCAGCCCGCACCGGCCTCAGCCGGGCGGGCTGTTTATTTTGCGGAGGCTGAGATCAGTTTCGGTCGAGGGGGCTGATTACTCCCTGGCCGCCACGGTTAAGGACATGGGTGTAAATCATGGTGGTGTTGAGGCTCTGGTGCCCGAGCAATTCCTGGATGGTCCGAATGTCCGTTCCACTCTCCAGCAGATGAGTGGCAAAGGAATGGCGCAGGGTATGGCAGCTCCCCTGCTTGTTGATCCCTGCACGCCACCGTGCTTCTTTTACCGCTTTTTGCAGGACCGACTCGTCGGAGTGGTGCCGCAGCCAGACCCCGGACTGTGGGTGCTGAATGCGCGTGGAACTGGGAAAGAGGTACTGCCAGCACCATTGTCTGCCGGCGCCGGGGTATTTTCTGGCCAGGGCCTGAGGCAGGGTTGCCTCACCGTAACCCAGCTCCAGGTCGGCAGTGTGGAGAGCCTGGAGCTTTTTCAAATGGGACTTGAGCGGTTCATGAAGGGAGCGTGGCAGTATCGTCATGCGATCCTTGCCCCCCTTGCCGTCGCGCACAAGCAACTGGGCGTAGTCAAAGTCGATATCCTGAATCCGCAGCTTATGGCACTCCATAAGGCGCAGGCCGGACCCGTAGAGCAATGAGGCCATCAACCACTGCTCGTCCTTGAGGAAGGACAGGAGTCGGGCAACCTCTTCCCGGGAAAATACAACTGGCAGTCGTTTCGGCTTTTTGGCTTTTTGGACATTTTCCAGCCAGCCGATTTCCACCTGCAGGACGTGCCGATAGAGAAAAAGAATAGCCGCAAGAGCCTGGTTCTGGGTGGATGCGGCAACGTTTCTGCGGGTTGCGAGATAGGAAAGGAAAGCTTCAACTTCGGTTGTTCCCATGTCAAGGGGATGCTTTTTTTCATGGAACAGGATAAACCGACGGATCCATTGGACATAGCTTTGCTCGGTTCGGTGACTGTAGTGCCTGACACGAATGGCATCACGGACGCGGTCTAGAAGACGCGGCTTGGCAGGCTCGCTCATGAGAATCCCCCTCCTCTGTGCGGCTTTTGCAGAATTTTTATTGGCTGGAAATCAGGCGTAAGTTACTGTAACCTTTACCAGTAGTTTGTCAATTAAGTACTAAATTCCGTGATTGATTACGGATTTTAGTCCGTCTAATTCTAGTTAGAAGCTGAAATGATAAATTTAAAAGTAAAAATGATTGTAGTATTTCATTGATACTATTTTCAATATTTGCAGCTATGTACTGATTATGCAACAGTGATGATGGTATTATGTCACTCCCGGGTAACAAAGTACGTGCAGCTTTCCATGGTTAATCTACCTGTCAGGATATTCAGTTTTTCAGTATAGCGCATGTAATCTCAATAGGTCGAATTAAGCAAATCTCGAAAAAGACGAATTGTCTGACGTAAATCGAAATGATTCTTCGGAAGACAATTGCAGTATAGCTCTGCTTCTAACCATGCAATGAAGCGGACTGGAAAATAGCTGGGTGCTTCCCGAAAATCAAATCCTAAATTCCGTGGTCCGCAAGTCGCGTCGCCGCCGCTTATCTTCATCGTTAAGCCTCAAAAAGATATGACATGAAATCAGAAGTACTCACACAATTTGATCTTAGTTTCCCAGGCAACTGGATCGAAGGAGATGACCGTGCGTGGGCTGCTGAAAGCCTTCTTACACTGCGGCATATTAAGGGGCTCTTTGAAGAAGCTGTCGCCGCGTATTCACAATTTGACCCTATAACAATCGAAAATCATAAAGAGAAATGCAACGAATCCGTTTATTCCCGCTGTCTAAACAATATTTACGCCAAAGCTTTTGTGTTTGCACTCGACGGAATCAACAAATTAATCAAACATTTAAAACCTAAAGAACAAATTGAGGCATTAAAAGCTGAATATGAAAATTGTTTCGGACATCTTAAACATATAAGAGACTCAGCAATTCACCTTGAAGACCGGGGGCGGGGCAAAGACCGCCATCAAGAAAAACTAAATACAAGTATTATCATCCTAGGTTGTTTTGCAGAAAGACGCTTTACGTTTACCGGAAACGACGGCAGGCAATACGAAATTGAAATATCCCAATCAACACTGCTTTTGGCAAAAGAAATACTTACGAAAATATTAGATACCTACAAATGGTTTTAGCAGCCGTCTGCAATAAAAAAGCAGGCTTAACCATGTAATCAACCGGACTGGTGATACAGTGGGCGATTCTCGAAAAAGTTTCTACTAAATTGAATCCGACCCGTCGCAGCCGGTTATCTCTAACCGTTGAGGCTGTAGAAAAACCCTGAAATTTGCTAGAATGCGGGCAGTTTTTGGAATGAACTCCAGGAGGGAGCATGCCCCGCTTTATCGATTACGACTACAAGCAGACGGTGCTTCTGCCGGTGGCTTTTGAAGACCAGATTCTTCCCGGCACCTTCGAGCACACCCTTCACCACCTGGTCGACAACGAACTCGACCTGCGTCTATTCGATTCCAAGTACAAGAACGATGAGAACGGCCGTCCCGCGTACGATCCGGCGATCCTGCTGAAGATCGTCCTGCTGGCCTATTCGCGCGGGGTGACCAGCAGCCGCAGAATTGAAGCGCTCTGCCGGGAGAACGTCCTGTTCATGGCGATCTCGGCTGACAGTCGACCGCACTTCACCACCATCGCCGAATTTATCTCCGGCTCTGCCGACCAGATAGCCGGTCTGTTCCGGCAAGTCCTGCTGATCTGTGGTCAGATGGGACTAATCGGCAAGGAGTTGTTTGCCGTCGATGGCTGCAAGATGCCGTCGAACGCCTCCAAGGAATGGAGCGGCACCCGGGCCGATTTGGAGAAGAAATCGGCCAAGATCGACCGGGCGGTGCGGTTTCTGCTGAACAAGCATCGGGACGAGGATCAGCGGGGCGTGCCCGACGCCACACTCCGGCAGCGCGAGCAGCAGCAGGCGGAAAAACTCCAGGCGGCCAGCCGCAAGATCAAGGAGTTTCTGGCCCAGGGAAAGACCAGGACCGGGCGCACCGGGAGGGAAGTGAAGGGCAACATCACCGATCCCGACAGTGCCAAGATGAAGACCGGGCACGGGGTCGTCCAGGGCTACACCGGGGTAGCGGCGGTCGATGCCAAGCATCAGGTGGTGGTCCATGCCGAGGCCTTTGGCACCGGCCAGGAGCACGGCCTGCTGGAGCCGATGCTCGAAGGGATCAAGACCAACCTCGGCGACGAGACGGTTTTACAAAAGGCCCAGATCCTGGCCGACAGCGGCTACCACTGTACCGAGACCCTGGAGCATTTAGAGAAGAATCAGATCGACGGCTACATCGCCGACAACGGCTTTCGCTCTCGGGACCCCCGCTTTGCCGACGCCGGTCGACACAAGCCCGCGCCCGTGGCCAAGCCCCGCACCAACACCCGCTACACCACCGCCGATTTCCAGGCGGATATCGTTCACAAGACCTGCACCTGCCCGGCCGGCAAGCACCTGTGGCTCAAGTGCGCCGAAGCCAAGATTGCCAACCGGCTGTTCATGCAGTTCCAGGCTCACCAGGCCGATTGCGACAGTTGTCAACTACGCTCCCAGTGTCTGCGCTCGACCAGGCAAAAGGGCGCCCGGCAGGTCAACATCCCGCTGGCGGTCTTGCCCAAACTGGCCGATGGCCCGTTGGCCCGGATGAAGCAGAAGATCGACTCGGTGCTGGGACGCCACATCTACAGCCAGCGGTTGGGAATCGCCGAACCGGTCTTCGGGCACTTGAGGGAAAACATCGGTCTGGATTGCTTCAGCCTTCGCGGAAAGACCAAGGTCGATGGCCAATGGAAGTTGATGACCTTGGTACACAACCTGACCAAGATCCACCGGTATGGAATGGCTGTTTAGGTAACAAGGGGGCAGAATAGGCGAGAAAATCCCGCACAAAAGCATTCTGCCGGGTTGAGATGTGGCCGGGGGAACGATATTCGAAGGAATTTACCCGAAGAAAACTGAACTCTGAAAAACTCGAAGATGGGAAGAAGGCCGACCCGTCAGAAGGATTTTTCTACAGACTCGTTAACCGAATTGGTAAATAGAATCATAAAATTCATTTTAACTCCAGGGGAACTCAAGTGTTGCGTACTTTCTCCTTTCGCTACCGCTGATGATTATTGCCTATGTAGCCTACTATCAGGGTGCCTCTCTGCCTTATGCAATGCTTACAATCAATTGCGTGGTTAAGTTTATCAAACCTACTCTGCTGGGCTGGTTTTTGATCTTCGCTCCAACAGTGGTCATCAGCCTTGCGTGGACCTACAGCCTTTTATCAGACCTAGTGAGTATTACTGGAGGCTCAAGGCCAAGCATATTTGTAGATTTCGATGATTCGTTGGGCTTTTTGGCAGCACTGGTTATTTTTTCAGGCCTTTCTTATTGGCTCTGGCTAGTCAAGCCTAAATCAAAAAACGCTGCTTAACCATATAATCAACCGGACTGGTGATACAGGGGCGATTCGCGAAAAGGTTTCTACTGAATTGTCCCGATACATCGCAGCCGGTTATCACTACCGTTATGTGTTAAAAAGGAAAAAAATGAAAAAATGGTCTTTTGATGACTGGTGCATAAAGGTCTTAGAAAAATACAGAAAACAGTTTACAATAATTTTCAAGTTAATAGTTTTCATTGTCATAATAGCTTTTTTGAGATTTTTTATACAATTAGGCTTTCATGTTGGCACCAGAACAATGGATTATATTAGCCGAGCAATAATAAAAGGCATTATAGGAACGGTGGTTTTGTTGATTGCCTTTATTTCTTTTCATTTCTATGAAGGGACCGAATTTGACCTGCGTTGTGTAGGGTTGCCCCTAGGTCTAGCTATTGGCTATGTTGTAATAGGAATCTTTGGTGGTTTTTATAAAAGTATTTTTGCGTGGGTATGCGGGGCAATAATTTCCGCACCAGTTATTTGGGTAACATCAGATATTATTATAAAAAGTCCACATAACAAGGGCATTAACGCGGAGCGAGCAACTCGGGTGATTCGCGAAAATTCCGGTGGTTCGCCCATCTTCTACCGCACCCAGTTATGCCTGATCCGTTATGTTTCAATAATATTCAAAAAATACAATTATGAAAAATTTTTCAAATTGGATATTAATAAATATTATTCTACCCTTATCACCATTCATACTAAGGGTTTTTATTAGTTACTTTGGCAATCCAAATCAAATTACATTCAAAAATATAGCAGAGATACCTGAACTTTTATTTTACAGTATATTTGTTTGCATTTCAGCTCTGAATATTAATTTAGATGGTGAAAAAGGTTATTTTGAACACTTGTTAAGAATTTTTTTACTGTTGATAATAATTTTTGACGTATTAACCTTGGGAATGACTTACAGCAATAATATTAATCAAAAAACAATGGCATTCTCTATTTCAATTTCTGTGATTCCAGCAATATTGGCTATTTCCATTGCTGTCTCATAGTTTCAAATGAGCCGTAACTGGTTGTTTTGTAAGCTGTTTATTGCTGACCTTGGTTTGAACAATTCCAGCAAATCGCGTCTTTCGAACAAATTGAGCTGTAATATTCGCAACATACGCTGCAACGATCCAGCGATTTTCGACTGGAACTTCAGAAACGACAGAACCAGATAGGCGCATAACGCAATCCAGAGCTGGGTCTTCACGGCGTTCAGCGAGGTGCCCAGAAAACTCTTCACTTTCAAGTTCTGCTTTATCCACTTGAAGAAGAGCTCGATCTGCCAGCGTTCCTTGTACAGATCGGCGACCGTTTGAGCCGGGATGTCCAGGGCATTGGTCACGAATTGATACGTGATGTCTGTTTCGACATCCCGGTAAATAACCAGCCGGAAGGTTCCGGGCAGTTTGCCCAAGCGAATTTCCCGGTCTTCGATCACCCCAGGACTCTTGCGGCCACGCCGTTTCCGGCCAGAGGTTACGATGGTGTTGCTTTTCAGGCGAGTCACGAAGAAGACCCCGTCGTCGGTCAGTTCCTGATACCAGGAGTAGTCGGTATACCCGCGGTCAAAAACGATATAGGAACCCTTGGGTAGATCGAGGTCGCGGGCGTAGTGGATTTCATGTGCCCTGCCTTCGGTCAGATCGACAAAGGCGGGAAGGTAGCCATCGGCATCCAAACCGACATGCAGTTTGGCGGCGCCCTTGCTTTTCTGGTACTTGGCCCAGGGGAACAAGGACAGGGTCAATTCCACCAGTGACGCGTCCAGAAGGTAGACCTTGCCGCCGAGTTTGAACGACTTGTTGCGTGGTGCCATCGATTGGCAGCGGGCCAGAAGTCGCTTGAAAAGGTCCTCGTAGAGCGAATGCGGCTGCTGTTCATTGCAGCGGGCCAAGGTTGCTCGGCTGAACGTTTTGATGCCGAGATGATAGATCTTGCTCCCCTGGGCACTGAAGCTATCAACGACATCCCGCAAGCTGCTACGGCCGGTCAGTTGAGCCGCCAGCATGGCGACGAACTGGGACCAGCGGGAAAATGAGCGAAACTTCTGCCCCACATGATGCCGTTTGGCAAGGGACTGAAATTCATGTCTCGGGAAAATTCTCACTATTTGGGAAAGAACGGTGCTACAATGTGCCATGGCTCGGAACTCCTCAATATTGTAATGGTTTTGGCGAACGCATTATAACATTTTGGAGCTTCCGGGCCTTCTATTTTCCAATCATTTTATGAGACAGCAGTGAGCTATTTCATACAAAAAGTATCATTCAGAAAAAACGGTAGCACAATGAACAATATTGATCTCCAAATCATTTCATATTTTATATTTGCCGTCGGTTTATTCTTTTTATTTTCTTTTCTGAGCAGGAATTTACTAAAAAAACAATTCATACAAATTCACAACATGGTCAAAAATTACACGCCAGATAATTTTAAAGGTACAAAAAATCACATAATCAATAATGAATTAAAGAATATGGTCGACAAAACATTTGCCATAATTGGTATTTTTTTAACATTACCAATTATTCCAATTATCATCGTGGCTATAAAACTCGACTCTAAAGGACCTGCCTTATTTATACAAAGAAGAATTGGTCTTAATGGCAAAGTTTTCAAAGTTTTCAAATTTAGAACTATCTACATAAACGAAGAAATAAATAGTAAAAACTATATTGATAGCAACAATGACCCTAGAATTAGCAAGTTTGGGAATTTTCTCAGAAGGACATACCTAGATCAACTTCCTTTATTGTTCAACTTATTGAAAGGCGATATTTCGATTCTATGAACTAGTACAGTCACAGAGTTCGAATATGACAACTTAAATGAATTTTATAAATCTGAACTCATCAAGGTGAAGCCTGGCTTAACAAGTCTATGGGCAGTGTCTGGATCAAGATACAAACTTTCTTATGGTGAAAGACTTAAGCATGACCTTTTTTATTTGGAAAATATGTCTTTCAAACTAGATTTATATATTTTTATAAAAACTTTAATATTCCCGTTTGCAATATCGACAGAATTTTAAAAAACATAACACTTATCAGGCCCCCGGCCGTCAAGAGTAAAAAAGTCCCGTAACGCAAAAGATTATTCCTTTCGTTCTTTGACAAGCGACTGATCAACTTTTAGAGCCATCCGGGTTCCGACTTGGGATTTCCTTCTGGCTGCAGACGAACTCTGCTCCAAACACTTATCGAGGCTCTGTAATGCAGGGGCCGGTCTTTGTTGACCTGTTCTCCCTGCCGCCTGGAATCACGCGCGTACCCTTGTGCCGTCCCATTCAAGATAGCGAAGTCCACCTTTTTTCTGTGGCCGCAGTTAGGTGCGGGATCGGGGAAGGGGCAGAATCCGGCGCTGGCCCTTGTGGACCATCGCGCGAAAATGTGGGAGCGAGGCGGATCGCCAATCAAAAAAACCGGCTGGCCGTGGTTGGTGGATGATGCGGCCCTGTTCAGGGTTTTGAATCCCAGAAGTCTGCGCTTTAGTGATGGCCGCTTCGGTCGATCTCACCGTTGTGGTTGCCGCCAGTTAGGCGGTCAGGCTGATCCGCCCCCTCCGCATCAGGCGCTCTTGCGCAGGAAACGCTCCTGATCGAAAGGCACCTGATTTTTGAGCATGTAATACACGGCCCGACCCAGCCGGTGTGACAGGATCGCCAGGGCTTTGCCCTTGCCGTGTTTGCTGGCCAGTTTCTGCAATACGGCTTGTGCCGGCTTGTTCCCCTTGAGCATCAGCACCACCGCCTCGCCAAAAGCCCAGCGCAAGTGGGCGTTGCCGATCTTCTTGCCGGAATGACCGTAGTGTTTGCCGTTCGACTGCTTGGCCGGCTTCACCAGGCGGCAGTAGGAGGCGAAATCCTGCTCGCGGGGGAAACGGGAAATATCCTCAATTTCGTAGAGCAGCACCATGCCGAGAATCTTGCCGACACCGGGGATGCTTTTGAGTAAAGCCAGAGTGACCGGGTCATGCCCCACGGCGATCTTTTCCAGATGCCGCTCCAGGGTGCCGAGCAGGTCCTCATAATGTTCGATGGTCGCCAGATCGACCTCGACCATGGCCCGGACGATCGGATCGCGGAACTTTTTCGCCACCTCGCCCCGTTCGCTCGGCTTGGCGATCCGTCCCAAAGGTTCGGGCAGATTGTACTGGGTGGCGGTATTCTGGATGTGGGCGAACAACTCCCCGCGTTTTCTGGCCAGATGGTTCCTGCGGCGCAGCAGGTCCCGGGTGGCGCGCATCTTTTTCGGATAGGTATAGGCCAGGGGAAACGAACCGCCACGCAGCAGCACGGCAATTTTGTGGGAATCAATTTTGTCGTTCTTGGCTTTGCCGCCATGGATCGCCCGCATGTAGAGCGCATGGCCAAGGACGAAATCGATCCCTTCCTCGGCACAGAGGTCGGCCAGCCAGTACCAGGTGAACATGCACTCGCAGCCGACAATGAGCCCCTCGCGATAAGGCTTGATCAGATGCAGGAAGGCTTTCGGCCTGGTCGGGATGTTCTTGTGGACAACGATTTCGCCGGCAGCATCGAGGATGCAGACATACATGGCGTCGGCATGCAGATCGACGCCGCAATAGAAATTGTGCTGTTTGGTGTAGAATTTCATGGTGCAGGCTCCTTTGTTTGAGGGTTTTGGTCGACACTCAAAAGGATAACGAATTATTCGTTATCTGGAGGGGGCCTGCACTAGTATCAATGTAATCAAGCGGACGGTTGGGACATGCGCAATAATTTTAAATAGTTAGGTGGTACTCGAAAGTTGTCAATCCGCCGCTTATCTCCACCGTTGGACAGAAGAGATAAATAATGTGGAAAACCCTTTTGATTTTGGTTGCTGTAGGAGCGGCTCTAGGTTGTCAGAGTCAGCCATCTTTCGAAACACTCATGAGGGATGGCAAACACTGCTTAGCCGAAGGCAAAATAGAGAAAGCTATCGAGATATTTACAAAGGCTACCAAGAAAAACCCTGACGATCCAAAAGCGCACGAACTCTTAGGGAATGCCTATTACAAATTAATGCAAAATACTTATCGCCAATTTGCAACCAACTCTAAGCAATTAGAACAGATCAATAGGCAGGGGAATGAATTGGCAGACTTGGCAGTTTTTGAATACAAAGAGGCGCTCCGGAACGATGAGAAAAATTGGGAGATACGCTACAGGGTGGCAATTGAACTTTTTAACAAAAGAGAATATAAGGAGGCCATCTCTGAACTACAGAAAACAATTAAATATAATCCAAAATTTGCTGTTGCCTACTCAGTATTGGCCGAATCATTTCTTGGCATAGGTGAATATGACATGGCACTAAAATACATAAAGTCAGCTCATAATATCAATAAAGATGATGAGGAATATTTTTTTAGCCTTGGCAAAGCCTATTATTTTATTGGGGACAAAAATAAAGGGTTTGAAATGGAAGCAAAACTAAAGCATATGAACTCGACCTACTACCAGAACCTTTTGGATTATAGATTTTCGAATGAGAAACAGCCTTAAATTAAGGGGTGAATGTCCAACACTTATCAGGCCCCCGGCCGTCAAGAGTAAAAAAGTCCCGTAACGCAAAAGATTATTCCTTTCGTTCTTTGACAAGCGACTGATCAACTTTTAGAGCCATCCGGGTTCCGACTTGGGATTTCCTTCTGGCTGCAGACGAACTCTGCTCCAAACACTTATCGAGGCTCTGTAATGCAGGGGCCGGTCTTTGTTGACCTGTTCTCCCTGCCGCCTGGAATCACGCGCGTACCCTTGTGCCGTCCCAGTCAAAAGCAGGAAGACCGACCCAAACTGACCCTCTGGGGTGGGTCAAAATTGGACGCCGATGGTGGGTCAATTTTCAATGCCGATTGACAATGCCATCCGGCCACGTCTCATGATCCACCTCCTTGCCAGGGTCGGAACCCTCCTACTCGGATTCGGTATATCATGAAAATTTTCCAATGCTGGTCCGAGGTCTGTCAAAGGGACCCGGGGAGTCCAGAATGGAGGGGGGATTGTTGATTTGTGGAAGAGAAATTTATTCCTGGGGTTTCCAGAACAGGGGGGAAATCAGGTATACCAGGGCGGCGACGAAGGCGATGATGATGGGAGCGGCGTACTCGTCGCGGCGGACCCCCAGGGCGAGCAGGAAGAGGAAGCCGCCGAGGGAGAGGACCTTCGCCACCCGGGGGATTTTCGGCAGGATGGCGCGGCCGAAATGGGCGTAGGGGACGCGGGAGATCATCAGCAGCGCCGCAGCGATGACGATGCCCCCCCCGACCAGGTCGCCGCCGATCAGCACGCAGGTGGTGCCGACCAGCAGGGCGCCGGCGGGAGAGGGGAGCCCTGAGAAGGTGGTCACGCCGCCGGCGATCCCCGCCTTGCGCTTTTCCACCACGAAGCGGACCAGGCGATAGACTACCGCCGCCAGGTAGAGGACGCCGATGATGATTCCCAGCCACAAGTGGTCGAAGGAGGTGGCGACGATCATGCCGATGGTCAGGCCGAAACTGGTGCCGTCGGCGACGTCATCGAAAACCTCCCCCTTCGGGGTGGAGCCCCAGCGCTGGGCGGCGCGGCCGTCGAAAAGGTCGAGGAACTGGCCGAGGAAGACCAGCCCCAGCGCATAAACCGGCGGCCGCCCGGTCAGGATCACCGTGCAGCCGGCAAGCCCGCAGGCGAGGTTCATCAGGCTCAGGATGTTGGCGTACCAGTAGTTGGGAATCAGCTTGAAGACGGTGGAGCAGAAGGCGAGAAAGGCGCACATGCCGAGCAGCGGCTGAATCGCGCGGCTGAGCAGCGGGAATGGGCCGTAGAGCCATTCCAAGCCGACAACAACCAGCAGCACCACCACCAGGAAGGTCTTGGCCTTGCCGAAGAGGTTTGCCGCCTTGACCTTGATGAAACTGCGGGAGACCTGGCCGATGATGTCGAAGACCACGAACGGCGCCAGCAGACGGGGATCGAGCCAGCCGCGCCAGGATAGGTAGATCAGCATCGGCAGGTACATCAGCTTGTCCGAGAGGGGATCGATGGTCTCCCCCTCGGGCGTGTGCAGGTCGCACTTGCGGGCGATGTCGCCGTCGGTGATGTCGGTAATCATCCAGAAGGTGAAGAAAAGAAAGCAGGCACGCGGGTAGCCAAGGTAGAGCAGCAGCACCGAGACCAGCCCCATCGGGTAGCGGGCGCGGCTGATGGTATTGGGGTGCAGCCAGCGGTGGCGGCGCACCCAGGCGATCTGGGCGGGGGTGCGCAGGAAACGGTGGACGGCGGTGCGCTCGGCGAGGGCCATGAGCAGGATGGGCAGGACGAGCTCGAGGAAGATGTGGGTGTTATTGCTCATGACACCCCGTCGGTAGAGAGAAGGAATAGCAGCGGGTGGAAACGGAAAGAGGGAGGCGGAACCTGGTGTTCCGCCTCCCTCTTCGAGTTTCCTGCCGAATCGAAAGGCTGGTTCAGATGGCCTTGGTGACGGCCCCGGCCCGGAGGCAGCGGGTGCAGACCTTCATCGAGCGCACGGTCCCCTTGTCGAGGGCCTTGACCTTCTGCAGGTTGGGGTACCAGACCTTACGGGTTTTGTTATGGGCATGACTGACGTTGTTGCCAGTCGTCGGTTTTTTTCCGCAGATTTCGCAAATTCGGGACATGGACCTGACCTCCTGGAAGTTTAGAACGTGAATTTTTAGCACGCCGGGCGCCTGAATGCAACCCTTTTTTTGAGGGGATCTCGCCGGATCAGCCGCCGGCCTTCCGCAGCCGGCGCTGCACCGCGGTGGCGACGGAAAGCCCGACCAGCACCTCACCGACGCTGCCGAGATTAGGCAGCACCGCCGCCGAGCAATGAAACAGGCCTGCAGCGGGTGTGGCCCGCTGCAGGGCGGCGTGCAGCCCCGGCTGGGGAACGGCAGGAGCGACGTCGGCGGCCACCGGGTCGCCAAGCTCGGCAAAGGGGCAGAGGGTCCGGAGGCGACCGGCCAGTTCCGCCGCAGGCAGCTCACCGGCACTTTCCACCGTCAGCTGACGCTGATCCGCGGGACCGGCAAAGCTCAGCCGCAGCGGCGGCGAGCCGCCCAGGAGCACCTGGTCGGCGAGGAGCGGTGAAACCTTGTCACCGAGAAAAATCGGAGCCGGGCGCGACGCGGCGGCCCGGGCCGGTAACCCGGGGAGCGCCACGCTGGTCGCCGCTGCGTCGGCTATCACCAGGCAGGCGGTGGCGACCTGTTTTCCCCCCTTGAAATGGAGCCGGGTTGGCTGGTGGCTTCCCGGGGTGAGGGACTCGAGGGGGGCGAGATCATCTTCCTCGCCGTGGAACTGCTGGTAGCGGTGGCGGAGCAGTTCGTCGAGGCCGGCGGGGGAGGCACCGGTGGCACGCATGGCACCGTGCCAGAGCAGGGCGGCCTCGGCCAGGGTCAGGCGCTCGGCGCTGATCAGAGCCAGGGCTGGCAGCAGGCCCCCGAGAAAGGCCGCCGCCGCCGAGTCGTACTCCTCGAGGCGGTCGGCCAGCGATTCGTCGAGGCGGCCCGGCGTCAGCCCCCGGCGCAGGCTGCGGGCCCGGAATCTCCAGCGGGCCTGGGCTCCACCCAAGGGGAGACCGCCGCAATCCCAGAACAGTTCTGCCAGCTTGTCTCCGAGTCCGGCCAGGTCTCCGCATGCCGCCTGGATCGCCTCCGCGTCGCGGGGAACCTCGCGGCGCAGTTCCTCGGCCAGGGGATGGCGGCCGTGGAAGTCGAGGCGTACCCCTTCACCGAGAAACTGGAAGCGTTGCGGCTGGGTGAGCACCGCCCGGCCGTCGAGCTGGTCGAGGATGCGCTCCAGCAGCAGCGAGGAAAAGCACCAGGAAAGTGAGGGCGCAGCAGCGGCGGGCCGCAGGAGCAGCAGCCGGCAGCCCCGCCTGGCCAGCAGGGCGGCGGCAATGCGGCCGGCAAGGCTTTCGCCGAGGACCACTGCGTCGAAATAGTTCTGGTTCATGGCGTCAGTAGAGGGTCAGAAAAGCCCCGGGCGCCGGCACGGTACCGGTGCCGCCGGGCGGGCGGGAGCGGCAGAAGGCCGCGGTGTCCAGGACGATCAGTTCCCAGGTGTTGCAGTGCATCGGCACCACCGGGCGGGCATGAAGGTAGCCGGCAGCCGGCGGCCGGCCGTGCGTCCTCGGGCCCCATGGTGAAGTTGTCGCCGATTGGCAGCAGCGCCAGGTCGATGCTGTTGGTCTCTGCGATCAGGCGCATATTGCCGAACAGGCCGATATCGCCGGCGTGGTAAACGGTGGGGTCGGCCATGGTGATCAGAAAGCAGGCATGACGATGCCAGGTGATCATGACCATGAGCATCTCCTTTGCCGGCTAGAAGGAGAGATCCTCCTCGCTGATCACCTCGAAGCCTTCGCGTAGCAGCAGGGCGCAGGCGACCCCCTGCCCGGAGACCAGCTGGCCATTGCGGTGGACGAAGTGGCGGCCACAAGAGGGGGAGCGTTCTTTGAGCAGGGCGCTCTGGCAGCCGCAGATCCGGGCGGTTTTCAGGGTTTCGGCGGCGCCGTGGCGGAAGATTTCGCCGCGGTTTTCGCCGGCAGCGGTAAACAGGCGGCCTCGGCCATCGAGGATGTCGGCGCCGTCCCCGGCAGTGAACTGGCAGGGAGGACGCGGGGTAGGCAGTCCGGCGAGCTGCTCCGGGCAGACCGGCACCGGGACCAGCCCTTCCCGGGCCAGCCAGCGCAGGACCCGTAGGTCGCGGCGGGTGGTGCCGTCGTAGCGGGTGTTGATGCCGAGCAGGCAGGCGCTGACGAGGATCGGTCGGGACATGGCGGAACTTCCCCGGCGGAAAGGGTCAGGCTTGGTCGTCAAGCGGCGGGTTGACCAGCACCCCCTGCGGCTCCGGAGCGGTCGGCAGGATGCGTACCCGCCGCCCCTCGAGCTGCAGTCGGCCAGCGGCGAACAGCCGGACGGCTTCGGGGTAGATGCGATGTTCCTGGGCGAGGATGCGGGCGGTGAGACTCTCTTCGGTATCGCCGTCGTGGATGGGAACTACCGCCTGGATGATGATCGGCCCGGTGTCGACGCCGCCATCGACGAAGTGCACGGTGCAGCCGGCGAAGCGCGCACCGTACTCGAGCGCCTGGCGCTGCACGTGCAGCCCCGGGAATGCCGGGAGCAGGGCGGGATGGATGTTCATGATGCGGCCGGGGAAGGCGTCGATGAAGACCGGGGAAAGGATGCGCATGAACCCGGCCAGGGCCACCAGTTCCACCCCGGCTTCCCGGAGCACCGCCACCACCGCCCGGTCGAAGGCCTCGCGGCCGGCGAACTGGCGATGGTCGATGCAGCGGGTGGGGATGTCGGCACGGCGGGCCCGCTCGAGGGCTCCGGCCTGCGGATTGTTGCTGAGCACCAGGGCGATTTCGGCCCCGAGTGAGCCGTCGGCGGCGCGGTCGATGAGCGCCTGGAGGTTGGTGCCGCCGCCCGAGGCGATGACGGCGATGCGCAGCTTCCCGCCCACGGTGGTGCTCCTAGACCAGCTCGACCTGTTCGTCGTCCTCGCCGCAGATGACGATTTCGCCGATCAGGAAGGCGCTTTCCTTGAGGCCGGAGAGGCGGACCATGACGTCGTCGGCCTCCTGCTCCGGGACCACCAGGACCATGCCGATGCCGTAGTTGAAGGTCCGGTACATCTCCATTTCGTCGATGTTGCCCCCCTGGCGCAGCAGTTCGAAAATCGCCGGCTTGGGCCAGCTGTTCTTTTCGATCACCGCCTTGCAGTGGCGGGGCAGGACGCGCGGGACATTCTCGAGGATGCCGCCGCCGGTGATATGGGCCATCCCCTTGACCTGGAAGTCGCGCAGCAGGTTGAGAATCGCCTTGACGTAAATCCGCGTCGGCGTCAGCAGCTCCTCGCCCAGGGTCCGCTCCAGCCCTTCGGGGACGGTGTCGAGGGGGAACTGCAGCCGCTCGAGGAGGACTTTGCGTGCCAGCGAGTAGCCGTTGGAGTGCAGGCCGCTGGAGGCGATGCCGATCAGCCGGTCGCCGACGGTGATCGATGAGCCGTCGATGATCTTGGTGTTGTCGACCACGCCGACGGTGAAGCCGGCCAGGTCGTACTCGCCGTCGGCGTACATCCCGGGCATCTCGGCGGTCTCGCCGCCGATCAACGCGCAGCCAGCCTGGATGCACCCCTCGGAGATGCCCCTGACGATTTCCACCCCCTTTTCCGGGGAGAGCTTGCCGGTTGCCAGGTAGTCGAGGAAGAAGAGCGGTTCGGCCCCCTGGACGACGATGTCGTTGACGCACATCGCCACCAGGTCGATGCCGATCGTATCGTGCTTGTCAAGCAGGAAGGCGAGCTTGAGCTTGGTCCCGACGCCGTCGGTGGAGGCGACCAGGGTCGGCTTCTCGTACTTGCCGGCGTTGAGGGAAAAGAGCCCGCCGAAGCCACCGATGTCGGTCAGAACCTCGTGGCGGGAGGTGGCCTTGACCAGCGGCTTGATCATCTGAACAAAACGATTGCCGGCATCGATGTCGACGCCGGCATCTTTATAGGTTACCTTGGTGTCCGTGGCCAATGGTTTCGACTCCTGTGAAATTGGTGGCCCATTAATAAATCAAGCTCCGTATGATTGTCAACGTCAAAGTCCCCGCCACGGCCGGCACGGAAAGACTTTACAGGGGGCGGAGCGTGACATAAAATAGCCGCCACCATGACCGGCCGCCATGATAAAACATGCCGCCCCATTCTATCCGCTTTGCCGCCGGTTGTCATGTGCCACCCCCGGCTTTCGGCTTGCTATGGCGGAATTCCCAGCCCGCGTTGATATCCGCCCGGCGACCGCCGCCGACCTCCCCGCCATCCTCGAGGTCGAGCGGCGCTGTTACCGCCAGCCATGGAGCGAAACCCAATTTCGCGACGAGCTCGCCAGCCCCCATGGCCGCCTCGACCTGCTGTTCCTCGCCGGGGAGCTGGCCGGCTACCACTGCTGGTGGCTGCTGTGCGGCGAGCTCCATGTCCTCAACCTGGCCACCGCGCCGCGTTTCCGCCGGCGCGGCGTTGCCGTCCGGCTGCTTGCCGCGGCCCTGGAAAGGGCCGTCGCCGAGGGACTGGAGCGGGCCCTGCTCGAGGTGCGGGCCGGCAACGACGCGGCGATCGCCCTCTACCGGCGCTTCGGCTTCCGGCAGAGCGGGCGCCGGGCGCGCTACTATCCCGACGGCGAGGACGCGCTGCTGATGGAGCGGGTGGGGGGAAGTTTTAAATGTTGAGTTTTAAGTTTTGAATTCTGGTTGCACTTTACTCCAGTAGATGTCAGGCCAGGCAAACCAGCCAAACAATTCACAGGGATAAAGGGGATAAATCATTACCAAAGAATTGGGATCGAATCCCTATCATCCCGTTCATCCCTGTTAAACAGCTTAAGGTTGTAGATCTTGTTTCCGCTGGAGCGAGGTGCATAACTAGATTCTTAATTTTGAGAGCTGAGAGCTGAGAGCTGCGTCGTTATCCGATTCGCTGTTCAATTTTTCCCCCGGAGTAAACTTGATGCGCAATTACCAGACCATCATCCTCTCCAACCAGGAGATCTCCCCCGACTATTTCCGGATGCGGATTCTGGCACCCGGTTTCGCCATGGTGGCTCAGCCCGGCCAGTTCGTCATGCTGCGCCCGGAGCTGGCGCTGCCGACCATGCTGCGCCGTCCCTTCGGCATCTTCCGGGTCGGCTGCCTGCCGCCCGAATGCGACGGCCTGCCGCCGCGGGAGTACCTGGAGATCCTTTACAAGGTGGTGGGGCAGGGGACGCGGATTCTCAGCGAACTTCATCAGGGGGACCGGGTGGAACTGCTCGGACCCCTCGGCCGCGGCTTCGATCTTGGCACTTCCGGCCGCGAGAAGATCCTGGTAGGCGGCGGCATCGGCCTGGTGCCGCTGTTCATGCTCGGCCAAGCGCTGCTCGCCCGCGGCGACCAGGTCCGGCTGCTGATGGGGGGACGTAGCCGCGCCGACATCCTGGCGGTGACCGAGTTCGAACGCAGCGGCGTCGAGACCTACGTCTCCACCGACGACGGCAGCCTCGGCGAGGAGGGGCTGGTAACCCAGGTGTTGGAGCGGAAGCTCTCCAAGTATCCCGCCGCCGAGGTCTTCGCCTGCGGGCCGATGCCGATGCTGACCGCTGTGACGGCGATCTGCTCCCGGCATGGGGCGCCGCTGCAGGTCTCCCTGGAGGCGCACATGGCCTGCGGGGTTGGCGCCTGCCTCGGCTGCGTCGTCAAGGGGGCCGGCCACAGCGAAGCCAATCCACGCTACCTCTGTACTTGCAAGGCCGGTCCGGTCTTTTCCGCCAGTGACCTCGACTGGGCAAGGGCGGCGGCCGGCAGCGACTCCTGCGGTGGAGGGTGCAAATGATGAATCCCAGCGCCAAGGAGGTCCCCATGCCCGCCACCCGCCCCAGCCTCGCCGTGGAAATCGCCGGCCTCAAACTGCAGAACCCGGTGATGCCGGCCTCGGGGACCTTCGGCTACGGCGAGGAGTACGCCCCCTATCTCGACCTCGAGCGCCTCGGCGCCATCGTTACCAAGGGACTTTCGCTCCATCCCAAGGCCGGCAACCCGACGCCGCGCATCGCCGAGACCACCAGCGGCATGCTCAACGCCATCGGCCTGCAGAACGTCGGCGTCGATGCCTTCATCCGGGACAAGACCCCTCTCTATCGCGGGCTGACCACCCCGGTGATCGCCAACTTCTTCGGCAACACGCTGGAGGAGTACGGAGAGGTGGCAAGGCGCCTGGCCGACATCCCGGCGATCGCCGCGGTGGAGCTCAACATCTCGTGCCCCAATGTCAAGCAGGGGGGGATTGTCTTCGGCACCGAGCCGCAGGCTGCCGCCCAGGTGGTGACCCTGGTGCGCAAGGCCCTGAACAAGCCGCTGATCGTCAAGCTGACCCCCAACGTCACCGACATCACCGTCATCGCCCGGGCGGTGGAAGCGGCCGGAGCCGACGCCATCAGCTGCATCAACACCCTCACCGGCATGGCCATCGACGTTAAGACCCGGCGGCCGCAGATCGCCAACCGCACCGGCGGCCTCTCCGGCCCGGCGATCCGTCCGGTGGCGGTACGCATGACCCACCAGGTGGTGCAGGCGGTCAAGATCCCGGTGATCGGCATCGGCGGCATCACCTGCGCCCGCGACGCTCTGGAGTTCCTGATCGTCGGCGCCCAGGCGGTGCAGGTCGGCACCGCCAACTTCATCGACCCCGGGGTGATGACGAAGATCATCGCCGATCTCGAGCAGTTCCTGGTCGACGAGGAGCTCGACGATATCGCCCAGGTGATCGGCAGTCTGGAACTCTGAGGTTCGAGAAACAAGGTGCAAGGGAAAAGGTGAAGGCAATAGGCAGACAGCAGAGGCT
The DNA here is from genome assembly GCA_963806685.1 of uncultured delta proteobacterium. Lineage (GTDB taxonomy): Bacteria > Desulfobacterota > Desulfuromonadia > Desulfuromonadales > DDH964 > DDH964. The sequence goes on along the minus strand of CAWDZB010000011.1, from coordinate 266,878 downwards.
GTGTGGATGAGGTAGACTTTGCTTAACCTTGTACCTTTAACCTTGTACCTTTAACCTTGAACCTTTGACCTATAATACCCTGTGGACGTCATTACCACCCACATCAACGCCGATTTCGACTGCCTGGGGGCGATGATTGCCGCGCGGCGGCTCTACCCGGGCGCCATACTGGTCTTTGCCGGCGCCCAGGAAAAAAGCCTGCGCGAGTTCTTCCTCCGCAGCACCGTTTACGCCTACGGTTTCAAACGCATCAAGGACATCGACCTCGACGCCGTCGAACGGCTGATCCTGGTCGACGTGCGCCAATTCGACCGCATCGGTCCCTTTGGCGCCGTCGCCCGCCGCGAGGGGGTGGCGGTGCACATTTACGACCACCATCCGACCGGGCATGCCGACCTGCGCGGCTCGCTCGAGGTCATCGAACCGGTCGGGGCCACGGTCACAGTCTTCTGCGAGATCTTCCGCGAACGCGACATCGAACCGACCCCCGACGAGGCGACGCTGATGATGCTCGGCCTCTACGAGGACACCGGCAGCCTGCGCTTCAATTCGACCACCGTCCGCGACCTGCGGGCCGCCGCCTTCCTCCTCGAACATGGCGCCAACCTCAATACCGTCTCCGATTTTCTCACCCAGGAACTGACCGCCGAACAGGTAGCGCTGCTCCACGAACTGATCGAATCGCGCACCGTCCTCAACGTCAACGGCATCGACATTTCCATCGCCCACGCGTCGATCGACCATTTCGTCGGCGACCTGGCGGTTCTAGCCCACAAGCTCAAGGACATGGAGAACCTCGACGCCCTGCTGGTGGCGGTGCGCATGGGGGAGCGGATCTTCCTGGTCGGCCGTTCGCGCATTCCCGAGGTCAACGTCGGCGAGATCCTCGCCGAGTTCGGCGGCGGCGGCCACGCCTATGCCGCTTCGGGAACGGTCAAGGAGCTGACCCTGCTGCAGGTCCTCGGCCGCCTGCCGCAGGTCCTCAAGGGACAGGTCGTTCCCCGCTGGGAGGCCCGCCACCTGATGTCGCGGCCGGTCAAGAGCGTTCCGGTCACCGCCACCATCGACCAGGTGCGGGAAATGCTCACCCGCTACAACCTCAACGCCCTGCCGGTCCTGAAAGGGGAACAGGTGGTCGGCCTGGTGACCCGCCAGCTGATGGACAAGGCGGTCCATCACGGCCTCGGCCGCTCGCCGGCGGTCGACTACATGAGCACCGAGTTCGTCTCCGTTCCCCCCGACGCTTCGCTGGAGAACCTGCGGGAACTGATCGTCGATCGCAACCAGCGCTTCGTGCCGGTCCTGGAGGAGGGGCGGCTGGTCGGGGCGATCACCCGTACTGACCTGCTGCGCCACCTGGCCGCCGGCGGACGGCTCTCCCCCCGCTCCGGGCTGCTGACCAGCGACGCCGGCCAGGGCCTCAAGCGCCGCCAGGTGCTGCGCCTGGTCCACGAAAAGCTGCCGCTGCGGCTGCAGACGCTGCTGCAGCAGCTCGGTGCGGTGGGAGACGAAATGGACCTCAACGTCTTCGCGGTCGGCGGTTTCGTCCGCGACCTGCTGCTGCACTTGGAGAATCTCGATGTCGACATCGTCGTCGAAGGGGACGGTATCGCCTTTGCCCAGACCTTCGGCCGCCACCACGGCTGCCGGGTACGTTCCCACCGGAAGTTCGCCACCGCGGTCATCGTCTTCCCTGACGATTTCAAGGTCGATGTTGCCTCGGCGCGAATGGAGTACTACCTGGAACCCGGTGCTCTGCCCAATGTCGAGCATGCCTCGATCCGCCTCGACCTGGCACGGCGCGACTTCACCATCAATACCCTGGCGCTGGCCCTGAACGAGGGGAACTTCGGCGAACTGCTCGATTTCTTCCAGGCCCAGCGCGACCTGCGCGAGAAGGCCATCCGCGTGCTGCACAACCTCAGCTTCGTCGAGGACCCGACCCGGGTCTTCCGGGCGATCCGCTTCGAGCAGCGCCTGGGCTTCCATCTCGGCCAGCATACCGAGCACCTGCTGCGCAGCGCGGTACAGATGGGCTTTCTCGACAAGGTCGGCGGCACCCGGGTGTTCAACGAGCTGGTGATCATCCTGCGCGAGGCCGACCCGCTGCCGGCGGTGCTGCGGCTGGACGAGCTCGGGCTGCTCAAGTCCCTCCAGCCGCAACTGGCCGCCGGGAAGCGGTCCCGTGAACTGTTTGCCGAGATTCACCGGGTGGTGCACTGGTTCGAACTCCTCTTCACCGGCGAGACGGCCAGGCGCTGGCAGGTCTATTTCCTGGGGCTGACCGTCGATCTCGACGACGACGCCCTCGCCAATTTCTGCCGGCGGCTGACGATTCCCGGCAGGTATATGCCGCTGTTCACCGAGCAACGCCGCGAGGGGAGGCATGTCCTCCACGAGCTGGATCGCCGCCGGGCCCGGCGGCGGCTGCCGCGGGCGAGCGAACTCCATGGTCTGTTGGAGCCGCTGCCGATCGAGATCGTGCTGTTCATGCTGGCCGCCACGCCCCGGCAGGAGCTCCGGCGCCTGCTCTCCCAGTACGTCACCCACCTGCGGGGCCAGCGCCCGGAGCTGACCGGGCGCGACCTCGCCATCCTCGGCCTCCCTCCCGGACCGGGGTATCGCGAGGTGCTGGCGGCCCTGCTCGAGGCCCGCCTTGATGGCAAGGTCGCCAGTCGTGAGGAGGAGCTGGAGCTGGTCCGCCGGCGCTTCCTGCCGCCGCATTCCCCGGCCCGCCACAGCCGGAGTTGACGGCACCAGTCCCGCGTTGACTTCGCCGCGCCCTTTTGTTACAAAGGCGTAGTTTTTTCGACCGATTCCGGTCCGGTGCGGGCCTCCCCGGAAGCATTCCGCCGGCTCCTCGCCAGGCGTTTTCCGAAGGGCACTCTCTTGGAACATATCCTCGCCAAGATCTCCATTATGCTCGTTCCGGCGCTGCTTGCCGTGACCCTCCACGAGGTCGCCCACGGCTTCGTCGCCGACAAGTTCGGGGATCCCACCGCCCGGCTGCTCGGCCGGCTGACCCTCAATCCGCTGCGCCACCTCGACCCGATCGGCACCCTGGCGCTGCTGATCTTCGGCTTCGGCTGGGCGCGCCCGGTGCCGGTCAATTTCCAGAACCTGCAGCGGCCGCGACGGGACATGATCCTGGTCTCGCTGGCCGGCCCCGGGACCAACCTGATCCTGGCCGTGGTTTCGGCCCTGTTGCTGCGTGGCCTGGTATGGCTGGCCGGCAGCGGACTGGTGGCCGGAACGGTCCTCGCCGCGGGCCTGGAGCCGCTGGAGCTGATGGCTGGCTTCAGCCTCTACATCAACGTCATCCTCGGCATCTTCAACCTGCTGCCGATTCCCCCCCTCGACGGCGGCCGGGTCATGACCGGGCTACTGCCGCGCCGCCAGGCCGAACTGCTGGCCCGCGTCGAGCCCTTCGGCTTCGTAATCATCATCTTCCTGATCTTCTTCACCAGCCTCTGGCGGATCGTGCTCGGCCCGGTCATCTACCACCTGGTCAGCCTGCTGGCCGGTCCCCAGACCGCCATCGTGCAGCGGGCGATGCACTTCCTTTTCGGGCAGTAGGGGCCAGCCGATGGCTTTCGATATTCACCTCGAAAATTTCGAAGGCCCCCTTGATCTGCTGCTGCACCTGATCCGCAGCAACGAAATGGATATCTACGATATTCCCATCGCCGAGATCACCGCCCAGTACCTGGCGATCCTCGATGCCATGCAAGATCTCAACCTCGATGTCGCCGGAGAGTTCCTGCTGATGGCGGCGACGCTGCTGCACATCAAGTCCCGGCTGCTGCTGCCGGTCAGCGATGACGAGGGGATCGAAGAGGAGGAAGAAGATCCACGGGCGGAACTGGTCCGGCGGCTGCTCGAATACCAGAAGTACAAGGATGCCGCCGTCAATCTGCAGGGCCTGCCGCAGCTGGAGCGGGAGGTCTTCGCCCGCAAGTTTCCCGCCCCGGAGCTGGCAGAGGCCGAAAGCAGCGAGCTGGAGGCTGTCGGTCTGTTCGAACTGGTCGAGGCCTTCCGCAGCCTGCTGCAGCAGGCTCCTGAACCCTATGTCCACCAGGTCGAGACCGAACGGCTGTCGGTCAGCGACCGGATCAACGCCATCCTGACCCTGCTCAGCGACCGGGAGAACCTGGCGTTCATGGAGATCTTCACGGCCCGGCCGGACCGCCACGAGGTGGTAGTGAGCTTTCTGGCCATCCTGGAACTGGTCAAGATGCGGCTCGTCCGGCTGCTTCAGAACGCCCGTTTCGGCAGCATCTGGCTCTACCCCGCGGTTCCCGGGGAGGAAGCCGCTGCCGCGCCCATCGACGAGGGTCGTCTTGGATATCTCTAAACTCAAGCCGATCATCGAGAGCCTGCTCTTCGTTTCCGACGGACCGCTGCGCTGCGAGCGGATCAGCGAGGCCCTGGAGGTGGAACGGCCGTTGGTGACGCAGGCCCTCGAGGAACTGGTCGGAGAATACCGCGACGCCCGTCGCGGCTTCCTCCTGCAGCAGGTTGCCGAAGGCTACCAGTTCCGCAGCCGGCCCGAGTATGCCGACTGGGTTCTGCGCCTGACCAAAACCCGGCCGGTGCGTTTTTCCCGGGCGGCTCTCGAGGCGCTGGCGATCATCGCCTATCGTCAGCCGGTGACCCGGGCCGAGGTCGACTACCTGCGCGGGGTCGACTCGGGAGGGGTGGTCAAGACCCTGCTGGAGCGGCACCTGATCCGCATCCTCGGCAAGAAGGATGTCCCCGGCAAGCCCCTGATCTACGGCACGACCCGTGAGTTCCTGGAATTTTTCGGCCTGCGCGACCTGACCAGCCTGCCGACCCTCAAGGAGTTCAGTGAACTGGCGCCGGAGGAACTCGCCGCCGGCGAAGCCGCGTTGGCCGGTATCGCCGCCGAGGTCGATGACGGCACCCCCGACTGACCCGTGCTGTACTGGCCGCGGCGGGATACTCCCGACACTTTCATTTTTTCGGAGTTCGTAACATGCAGCAACGTCTGCAAAAACTGATCGCCGCCGCCGGGCTCGCCTCCCGGCGCACCGCCGAGGAGTGGATCGCCGCGGGCCGGGTGAGCGTCAACGGCCGGATCGCCGGGCTGGGCGACAGTGCCGATCCGCAGCGGGACGAGATTCGTCTCGACGGGAGGCCGCTGGCGGCTCCGGAAGCCCGGCACTACCTCCTGCTATACAAACCGGTTGGTTACGTCACTACCCTCAGCGATCCCCAGGGACGGCCGACGGTCAATGAACTGGTGCGGACGATTCCGGCCCGCCTGCACCCGGTGGGGCGCCTCGATCTGACCACGGAAGGGGTGCTGCTGCTGACCAACGACGGGGCTCTGACCCACCACCTGGCCCACCCCCGCCACGAAGTCGACAAAACCTACCTGGTCCGGGTTCGCGGCCAGGTCAGCGCGGAGACCCTGGGGCGACTCGTCGCCGGGGTGGCGCTCGACGATGGGCCGACCGCTCCGGGCCGGATTGCCAAGGTGCGCTTCAGCGCCGGCCATACCTGGTTCGAAATAACCATTCACGAGGGGCGCAATCGCCAGGTGCGGCGGATGTGCGAGGCGGTGGGGCACCCGGTCAGTCGCCTCAAGCGTATCCGCTTCGCCTTTCTCGACCTGGCGGGCCTGAACCCCGGACAATTCCGGGAGCTGTCGGCCGCGGAGGTCGCCCGTTTGAGAAGGCTCTGATTTCTGGCATAATTTAGAGCAATTCCGAATATATTCAGCTGTGAGAAGGGATCGACGCTGCAGGCCGGAATAGCCGTGCGGGGCAGGAAGCTCGCCGATTCATCCGCGCCCGCGAGCCGCTTCGGGGCAATGGCTGCAATTGCTTCTCCCCGGTCTTTCCAAAATCCCTAAAGCGCTGCTTTATCAAGGGATTCCAGCGAGGCTTTGACCTTGACAGGGTTGCCGGCGTTAGTTTACATTCAAACCTTATTCCATTTCCGCTTGCTCACGGGGGACTCGCTTGTCGAATAAGGAAAAACTCCTTGCCTCTGCCCAAAAATACCTGCAGAAGGGGCAGGTTACGCGCGCCATCAAGGACTACCAGAAACTGGTCGAGCTGGAACCTCGGGACGTGCGGATGCGGCAGAAGCTCGCCGAACTCTACAGTCGGGACCGGCGCACCGACGAGGCGCTCGATGCTTACGAAACGGTGGCCAGGCATTATACGGACAACGGTTTCTACCTGAAGGCGATCGCCGTCTACAAACAGATGCAGAAGATCGACCCGACCCGGGTCAGCATTTATCACCAGCTGGCCGAACTCAATGAAAAACAGGGGCTGGTCGGCAACGCCCAGGCCGAATATCGCAGTCTGGTGGCCTATTACGAGAAGAACGGGATGCTTCCCGAGGCCATCAACGTGCTACAGAAAATGAAGGAGCTGGAACCCGGGAACCTCAATATCCGGGTCAAGATCGCCGAGACCCATGCCAGCGAAGGGCTCAAGGAAAAGGCTCTCGAGGAGTTTCAGGAAATTCTCGAGCTGCTTCGCCAGAAACAGGACTTCCCCCGCATCCTCAAACTCTACGATCTCTTTCTGCCCCACTCCCCGGAGGACCCCGAACTGCTGCGCGGCCAGGCCGAAGCCCGGATCGAACAGGGGGATTTTGACCGTGGGCTGGAAACCCTTCGAGAGTTGCAGCTGAAGGACCCTGACAACCCGGAGGTTCTGCTCGCCCTGGGCCGGGCCTACCGCAAACAGGGCGATTTCGAGCAGGAACAAGAAACCTATCGGCAACTGCTGAAAATTTCCCCCGAGGACCTCGTGTTCCGCGAGGGATATATTCTTGCCTGTCTCAATCGGGGTGATTTCGATCAGGCTCTCAACGAGCTCGAAGACTGGAAAGAGACTTTCTTTGCCGCCGGCAAGGTGCAATTGCTGAAAAATTGTTACGAGCAGCTCGGCGACGGTCATGCCGATGATGAGCGGGTACCGCAAACCCTTCGCTCCATCTACGAGCTGACCGGGGAGGGGGACAAGCTCTTCACCGTGATCTCGGCCATGCCCACGACCGGTGACGGCCTCGATCCCCAGGATTCCCCCTCGACAGCCGAGGAAATTCTTGAAGGTTCGGTCCTTCAGCAGGCGGTGGAAGACCTGGAAGGCCTCGATCCCGCTGGCGAGTCTCCTGCCGGGACCGTGGCAGAATCCACTGAACCGGAGGGGGAGCAGACTGCGGAAGAAATCCCGCTGGAATTTCTTGAGGGGGTCGGCGACCCGGTCTCCGCCGGGGTGGCTGGCGTGGAAGACGTCGGCCCTGCCGCCGAAGCCGAGGAAGCGGCCGCGCCCGCGGAGGAACTGGAACTCGAACTGGAACTCGATCTGGACCTGGATCTGGACCTGGGAGAGGAGCCTGCCCCCGAGGACCCCGGCGACGGGCTGGCTCCAGCGGAGGCCGCCGAACCGCTAGATCCACTGGACCTGGGCGATGCGGTGGTGCCCGCGGTGGCGGCCGGCGGCGAGGAGGCCGAGCTGGAACCGGCCGAGGAGCTGGAAATCATCCTCGACGACGAGACGAGCCCGGAACCGGTTGCCGGTGAGCCGCTGGAGGAAATTGCGCTGGTCCTCGATGAGGAGATCGGCTCGCAAGAGCTCCCGGACGAAGGTGGCGACAAGCCGGACCTGGTCCTGGAGCAGGAGCTGGGACCGGCGGCGGAAACCAGCTCCGAAGCGGACGCGGCCCTTGCGCCGGCAGCGACCGCTTCGGAGGATTATTTCGATCTTACCGGAGAGTTGCTGGATGACGTCGAGACCGCCTTGGATGGGGTCGGTGAGGGTGGGGCCGGGGCGTCTCTGGCCGAGGGCGGATTGAGCGGGGAGGTCGGCGCGGCGGTCGACGAGATCGATCCGGAGGATGCCGAATCGCATTACAACCTCGGGATCGCCTACAAGGAGATGGGGCTGACCGACGATGCGATTGCCGAATTCGACAAGGCGATGCACAACCCTGGGCGTGCCCTTGACGCTTTGACCCTGAAGGGACTCTGCCTGCTGGACCAGGGCGCCTTTGCCGAGGCCGAAGAGATATTCCGTTCGGGCCTCGACAACCTGCCACTGTCGAGGGCGGAAACCACCGGTCTGCGCTTTGAGCTCGGCCTGCTCTACCAGGCCTGGGGGCGGCCCGAACAGGCCCTTGAAACCTTCGAGACGGTGGCCGCCGAGGATTCTTTTTATCGCAATGTCGGGGAGAAACTTGCCGCCTTGCGCGAAGAACTGGGACGAGGGGATGGCACCGGCGGGAGGGGCGGGAAAAAGGATCGGATATCCTATGTCTGAGTTTCGTTTCGGGCGACCGGGGGAGAGTCGCTGAATGAGTTATATCGAGCATTTTGGCCTGGAGCGGGAACCGTTTTCCAATGCCCCGGAGGCCCGCTTCTATTTCAACAGCGAACAGCACAGCCAGGCCTTGCTGCGCCTGATGTACGCCGTTGACTCCAACAAGGGGCTGGCGGTCCTGGTCGGCGGCGTCGGCACCGGCAAGACAACCCTCGCCCGGCGTATGCTTGATAACCTTTCCGAGCAGAAATACGAATCGTCGCTGCTGGTTATGGTCCATTCGGGGATCACCCCGGAATGGATTCTGACCCGGATTGCCATGCAGCTCGGGGTCTCCAGCCCGGCTGCCAACCGGCTCGCCCTGCTCAAACAGCTCTACGAACGGCTGCTGCAGATCGAGGAATCGGGACGGCGGGCGGTGGTGCTCATCGACGAGGCGCAGATGCTGCACAGTCGGGAGCTGATGGAAGAGTTCCGCGGGCTGCTGAACCTCGAGATCCCCGGCAAGAAGCTCCTCAATATCATCTTTTTCGGGCTCTCCGAGGTGGAGGAGTGCCTCAAGCTCGACGAGCCGCTGGCGCAACGGGTGGCCGTCAAGTATCATCTGACGTCGCTGAACCCGGACATTACCGAGTCCTACATCAAGCACCGGCTACAGGTCGCCGGAGGCCGGCGGATGCTCTTCGCCGGTGACAGCGTACCGCTGATTCACGGCTTTACCGGCGGGGTTCCGCGGCTGATCAACACCGTTTGCGACAATTGCCTGTTCGAGGGCTTTTTGCGCCGGCAGCACGCCATCGACAGCAACATCGTCCACAGTGTCGCCGGCGACCTCGGCCTGCTCCTGCAGTCCGGAGGGATGCCGGCCGGCAGCGCCGACCGCTCCGAACTCGACGAAATCGAGAGTATGCTGGACCGCCTGGAACAGAAGTTCTGATTCTCTTTCCGGAAAGACGCACCAGGTGACGGCCGGGAGCTCCCGGCCGTTTGCTGTTTCCCCACAGGGAACCCTGGCGGAGGAGCCATGAGCAGCAGAATTCGCATCCTTGAAGAGAACCTCTGCAACAAGATCGCCGCCGGCGAGGTGGTGGAGCGGCCGGCTTCGGTGGTCAAGGAGCTGCTGGAAAATGCCCTTGACGCTGGTTCCGGGGAAATCCTGGTCGAGGTGGAGCAGGGGGGGAAGGGGCTGATCCGGGTCAGCGACGACGGCGAAGGGATGGGCCGCGACGATGTCCTGCTCTGCGTCGAACGCCACGCCACCAGCAAGATCGCCTGCGACGAGGACCTCTTCAAGCTGAGCACCTTCGGCTTCCGCGGCGAGGCGCTACCGTCGATCGCCGCCGTTTCCCGGTTGACCATTGCCAGCCGCGTCGCCGGTGTGGAGGCCGGCTGGGAGGTTTATCTAGAGGGGGGGACGGTGCGGCGCTCCGGTGCGGCCGGTCTGCCCCGCGGGACGGTGGTCGAGGTTCGCAACCTCTTCTTCAATACCCCCGCCCGGCGCAAGTTCCAGCGGCGGGACGAAACCGAACTCGGCCATATCGGCGACGTGGTCACCAAACTGGCCCTGGCCAACCCCGAAGTCCGCTTCCGGCTGCAACACAATGGCCGGACCCTTCTGGACGTCTATCGTCAGCACAGCCTTGAGGAACGGGTCGGCGCGCTGCTCGGCCGGCCGCTGCTCAAGGACCTGCTGCCGTTGCGGATGGACGGGGAGGGCCCCCTGGCGATGCATGGCCTGGTAGCCCAGCCGGGACAGAACCGGTCCACCGCCAATGCCGTCTATACTTATATCAACGGGCGCTATATCCGCGACCGGGTGGTTCAGCACGCGGTTCTCGAAGGCTACCGCAACCTGCTGATGAAGGGGCGCTACCCCGTCGCCGTTCTGTTCCTCGACCTCGATCCGGAGCTGGTCGACGTCAACGTCCATCCGACCAAGCACGAGGTCCGCTTCCGCGACCAGCGCACGGTGCACGATTTTATCGTCGCCGCGCTGCGCGAAACCCTGCGCCCTGCCGGCTGGCTCGGTGACGTGCCGCCTGCAGTCGTCCCATCGCCCCCTCCCCTCCCGGAGGTCTCCCGGGGGGAGGAGGAGCCGCATCCCCTCCCGCCGCAGCAGTTTCATCAGGCCCGGATCGCCGAGGCGCTGCAGGGCTACAGCCGAAAAGCGTCGCCTCCGCCCCTGTTTCCGGAGCGTCCCCAGGGGGGCAGATTTCCTTGCACGGCACCGGAGGCGACGCCGGCTCCCGGCGGGTTCTTCAGCTCGCTGCAGGTTCTCGGCCAGTACCGACGCAGTTATCTGCTCTGCCAGGACGGGGACGACCTGCTGCTGATCGACCAGCATGCAGCCCATGAGCGAATTGGCTTCGAACGGCTCAAGGCGCAATTCTTCGCAGCCGGCATCGAACGCCAGCTGCTGCTTTTCCCCGGTGTCCTCGACCTTGATCACCGCGAGGCGGCCTGGCTGGGGGAACACCTGGAGGATTTTTCCCGGCTCGGCTTCGACATCGAACCCTTCGGCGGCAATGCCTACGTGGTAAAAGCCCTGCCGCAGCTGCTCGGCGAGGTCCCGGCGGCGGACCTGGTGCGGGATGTCGCCGGGGAACTCGCTGCCCTGGGGAGCAGCGGCCTGCTCGAGGATGCCCTCGACAACGTCCTCATCCGCATGGCCTGCCACGGCATGATTCGCGCCAACCAGGCCCTCGGCCCGGCGGAGATCCGGGCCCTGCTGCAGGATCTCGACACCGTCGATTTCCGCGGTCACTGTCCCCACGGCCGGCCGGTCATGAAGCGGCTGACGCTGGGGGAAGTCGAACGCATGTTCAAGCGCAGTTGACCGTGACCCGTCCAGGCACCGACAACGAAGCGGCCGGGCGCCCCCGGGTGGTCGTTTTCTGTGGGCCGACCGCCTCCGGCAAGACCGCCCTGGCGCTGGAGATCGCCCGCCGCCATCCGGTGGAGATCGTCTCGGCCGATTCCCGCCAGGTCTACCGGGGGATGGACATCGGCACCGCCAAGGCCACTTCCGCCGAGCAGGCCCTGGTCCCCCATCACCTGCTCGATGTTGTCGCACCGGGCGAAGATTTTTCCGTGGCCGATTTCCTGCCGCTGGCCCGCCGGACCATCGCTGAAATCAGCACCCGCGACCGCCTGCCGCTGGTGGTCGGCGGCACCGGCCTCTATATCCGCGCCCTGATCGAGGGGCTGGTCGAGGTTCCCGGCGCGGATCACGCCCTGCGCCTCAGGTTGGCGGCCGAGGAACGGGCCGGCGGCCCGGGAACTCTGCACCGACGCCTGCAGACGGTTGATCCGGCCGCAGCTGCGAATATCCCGCCGCAGAACCTGGTGCGGGTGATCCGCGCCCTCGAGGTCTGGGAGCTGACCGGTACGCCGCTGTCCGCCCACCAGGCAGCCCATAATTTTGCCGAACGTCCCTACCTTTGTCTCAAACTGGGGCTGTTGCCCGACCGCGATGAACTGGAGCGGCGCATCGCCCGGCGGGTCGATACCATGCTCGGCCAGGGGCTGGTGGAGGAGGTGAGAGGTCTGCTCGCGGCGGAATTTTCTCCCGGGCTCAAGGCCTTGCAGACCATCGGCTACCGGGAGGTGGTGGAACACCTGGGCGGGGATTGCGGCCTCGAGGAGCTGCGCGAGCGGGTCATCGTCAACACCCGACGCTATGCCAAGCGCCAGCTCACCTGGTTTCGCAAAGACAAATCAATAATTTGGGTTGATTCCTTGCGAGAGTCTGCTAGAATCCTGTCGTTAATTGACGATTTTATGAACCAGTGAAGGAGTGGATATGGCCAAGACCCCATTCAACATTCAGGATCAATATCTCAACCAGGCCCGCAAAGAGCGGGTCCGGGTCACCGTGGTGATGATGTCCGGAGAAAAACTCGAGGGCTACATCAAATCCTTTGACAGTTTCTGCATTCTGATCGAAAGCGGCGGCGACATCCTGCTTTACAAGCACGCGGTTTCCTCCATTACCTCCAGCGACGGTTCCTTCCGCCTGCACGGAGGGAAAGACTGACCTGCCTTCGCTGGCCAGGCCTGCCTAATCTGTAGCAACTGGTCCCTGCCTGGATGGATCGTCCTTCCGGCGGGGACTTTTGCGTTTAGCCAACGGGTAGGCCCGCTCCGGACCAGCTTTACCCCCGGCCGGGGATCGGCGGCCCGCCGCTGGCCTCCCGGGGATGCCGAGGACAGGAAAGAATGAACAGGAGCTATTTGCTACCGTACCTGGGTGTACTGCTGGTTTTGGCTGCTGCCTGCTGGCTGCTGGTGCTGCTGCGATCAGTCGCCATCCCGCTCCTGCTGGCGCTGCTTTTGGCCTACTGCTTCGATCCGGCGGTACGCTGGCTGGAACACCGCCGGCTGCCGCGCTGGACCGCGGTCTTCCTGGTCTTCGTGCTGCTGACCCTGGTGTTGGCCGGTTTCGCATCCTTTCTGGTCCCCGCGGTGCACGGCGAACTGCGGGCTATTCAACAGGCCCTGCCGGCTTATGCCCAGGGGCTCTACCAGGCCCTGCCGGCCACCTTGCTGGAGCGCCTCGGCATTGCCGGCCAAGGGGACCTGCAGCCCCTGCTGGGGAAACTGCTGGCCGGGGTGAAAAACCTTTCCTTCGACGTAGTCAACCAGGTCGCGGTCTTCGTCTCCCATGCCTTCTCGACCACCATCGGCTTCCTGATCGCAGTCCTCGGCTACCTCATCATTCCCGTCTATCTCTACTATCTGCTGGTCGATTTCGATCGTTTTCACCAGGGGCTGCTCGGTCTGGTCCCCTGGCGTTTCCGGGAACGGCTTCGGCAGCTCGGTCGGGAGGTCGACGGGGCGCTCGGGGCTTTTCTGCGCGGCCAGCTCAGCGTCTGCCTGATCCTCGCTTTGCTCTACAGCATCGGCCTGCTGGTGATCGGCATCGACCTGGCGCTGGTGATCGGCATCCTGGCGGGATTGGCCTTCATCGTCCCCTATGTCGGTACCATTTTCGGCATCGTCGTTGGCGGGGCGATGGCGGTGGCGAAATTTCACGACCTCCTGCATCCGCTGCTGGTGGTCGGCTGGTTCGCCCTGGTGCAGGGGCTCGAAGGGATGGTGATCACCCCGCGGGTGGTCGGCGACCGGGTCGGCCTGCACCCGATGGCGACCATCCTCGCCGTGCTGACCGGCGGCGAATTGTTCGGCTTCCTCGGCCTGCTGCTGGCGGTGCCGACGGCCGCGGCGGCCAATGTCCTGTTGCGGCACCTCCTCCAGGCCTACCGGCGCAGCCCCTTTTTCCTGGCGGATGGCGGGGGAGCGGCCCCCGATGCTTGAAATTCTCGCCGTGGCCCCCGGCAGCATCGCCGCCGAACTGGAGCTGGAGGCGGGGGATTGTCTGCTGGCGATCAACGGCAGGCCGGTTCACGACTTGCTCGATTTCCTGCTCGACGAGACCGACGAGGAGCTGCTGCTCGAGATCCGCAAGCGCAGCGGCGATCTCTGGGACCTGGAACTGGACAAGGACGCCGGGCAGCCGCTGGGCCTGGAGTTCGAACATCCGCAACCGACCCAGTGCGGGAACAACTGCATCTTCTGTTTTGTTCACCAGCTCCCCCGGGGAATGCGCCCGTCGCTCTACGTCAAGGACGAGGATTTCCGCTTTTCCTACCTCTACGGCTCCTACGTTACCCTCAGCAACGTCAGCGAAGCGGATATCGGGCGGATCGTCGACCGGCGCCTGTCCCCGCTCTATATCTCGGTGCATGCCACCGACGACCGGGTACGGCAGGAAATGCTCGATCGCAAGGGTCCGTCGATCCTCGACCTGCTGCGGCGATTGACCGCGGAGGGCATCGAGGTGCACGCCCAGATCGTCCTCTGCCCGGGAATCAACGATGGCGCGGTGCTGGACAGAAGCATCGCCGATCTCCAGGCCCTTTACCCCGGGGTACGCAGCCTGGCTGTTGTGCCGGTCGGGCTGACTGGCTACCGGCGGCGCCTTCCCGCCCTGCGCCCCCCGAATCGAGCCGAAGCCGTGGCGATCATCGAGCGGATCCAGGACTGCCAGCGGCGCTTCCGGAAAGCATGCGGCAGCCGCTTCGTGTATGCCGCCGACGAGCTTTACCTCAAGGCCGAACGTGAGATCCCGGAGCTGGCGGCTTACGAGGACCTGTCCCAGCTGGAGAACGGCGTCGGCCTGCTCGCCCGCTTCCGCGCCGCGGCCGGCGAGGTGCTGCGGGAGGCCCGGCCGCTGGATTGCGGTCCGGTGGCGATCGTCACCGGCACCTCGGCGGCCGCCGAGGTGGAGCGGTTCGTCGCAGCGCTCGGCGACGCCACAGGGGTGGAGATACGGCTGTTCGCGGTGACCAACCACTTTTTCGGCGGCCAGGTCTCGGTCACCGGTCTGCTCACCGGCGCCGACCTGCTGGCGGCGCTGCGCGGGGAGGAGCTTGGCGGGGCCCTGCTCCTCCCCGCGGTGATGCTGCGGGAAGGGGACGAGTTGCTGCTCGACGATTTGTCATTGGCCGACCTGGAACGGGAACTGGGAGTGTCGGTCCGGGTCATCGACGATTCGCCCTGGGGACTGCTCGACGCCCTCGAAGACCTGGCAGACGAAACCGCCGGGGCAGGCCCGGCGGGAGCAGGAATTCATGGATGAACATGCAAACTGGCAGCGGGGACGGCTGCTCGCCCTGGCCGCCACGGCCCTGGCCCGAAACGACCGGCCGACCCAATGCCCGCCGCCCCGGTTTCCAAACCCCCTGTGGCGAAACCGGAGCCTGCAGCGACTGCCGGTCCCCGCAGCGGATCTGCCGGGTGACGACAATTATCGAACGGGTACCGCGTGCGACCGAACTGTCGGTCTGCTTGAGCAACGAAGATCTCGGCTATTGAAGGCCGCAAGGAGAAACGACCATGAGCGAACTTGAGGACCTGCTGCGGCGCGGCCGCGAAGCCCTGGAGACGGGGGATTTCCGGGCGGCCATCACCTGGTTGCGCCAGGCGACCCAAGGCGCGCCGGACGATCCCGGCGGCTGGCAGCTGCTGGGGGAGGCGCTGGCCGAGGATGGCCAGCTTCCGGCCGCCATCGACGCCCTCAATCGGGCGCGCCAGCTGGCGCCCAAGGATATCGACCTGCTCTATGCCCTCGGTGACGCCCACTTCGAGAACCACGATTCCGACGCGGCGCTGCAGGACTACCGGACGATTCTCGATCTTGACGAGGGGGAAGCCGACGCCTGGGTCAGCATGGGACTGGTGCACTTCAACCAGGAGCAGATCGAGCAGGCCGTCAGCTGCTACCGCAAGGCCCTGGAGATTGAAACCGACTCGGTCTTTGCCCTCAATTCCCTGGGTGATGCGCAATTTTCCCAGGGAGATGAGGGGGCTGCCCTGGCGACCTTCCGCAAGGTTCTGGAGGTTGACCCGGAGGATGCCCAGGCCCACTTCAATCTCGGCGAAATGTACTATGACGCCGGGGACCTGCCGGCTGCCGAACAGGAATGCCGGGCCGCGCTGCGCTGCGATCCCGGTCACGCCTTTGCCTGCCTGACCCTTGGGAACATCTTCCTGGACCAGGAGCAGCCCCGGGAAGCGCTGCACTTTTTCCAGGAATTCCTGCTCCGCGAACGTTCCCCGGCGGCCAAGGAGATCCGCGACGAGGTGGCTGCGGTGGTGGAGGGGCTGAAGAGCGAACTCTGACCGCGTCCAGGATCCTGCCAGGAAAGGATAAACCGTTATGGTGCAAGGATTTGCCCTGCTGTTATTAATGCAATTTATCGGCGTGGTTATCGCCCGTGCCAGCGGCATTCCCATCCCCGGCAATGTCCTCGGCATGGGGCTGCTGCTCATTGCCCTGCTGCTGGGCTGGATCAAGGAGGAATGGATTCGGGAGGCCTCGGAGCTGCTCCTCTCCCACCTGGCGCTGCTCTTTATTCCGGCCGGGGTGGGAGTGATGGTCTATTTCGACCTGCTGCGCCGGGAGTGGCTGGCGATCACCGTGGCCCTGGTAGTGAGTAGCTTTGCAGTGATGGCCGTGACCGGCTGGACGGAGAGCTGGCTGGAGCGGCGGGGAGGGCGACGTGTGGAGTGACCTGGCCCAATCTCCCGTTTTCGGCGTCGGGCTGACCCTGATAGTCTTCTTTCTGGCGCAGAAGCTCTACCAGCGGACCGGGAGTATTTTTTTCAATCCCGTGGCGGTGGCGATCCTCGGCATCATCGGCATTCTCGAGGTCGCCGACATCCCCTACCGGGACTATGCCAAGGGTGGCGACCTGATCCTTTTCCTGCTCGGCCCGTCGGTGGTGGCCCTGGGACTCCCCCTCTACCAGCGGCGCCGGGAGATCCTGGCCAAGAAGCTGCCGATCCTCGCCGGGGTGGCCGCCGGCGCAGTGACCTCCATCGTCACCGCTGCGGGGTTGACCTGGCTGCTCGGCGGCAGCCGCGAAGTGATCTGGTCGATGGCCCCCAAGTCGGTGACCACGCCGATCGCCATCGGCATCGCCGGCAAGATCGGCGGGCTGCCGCCGCTGACCGCGGCCATCGTTGTCCTTACCGGCTGCCTGGGGGCGATCTGCGGCCCCGAATTCTGCCGGCTGATCGGGCTGCGCGACCCGGCTGCCGTCGGCCTCGCCGTCGGCACCGCGGCCCACGGCATCGGCACCGCCCGGATGCTGGAGATCGACCGCCTCGGCGGGGCCGTGGCCGGGCTGGCGATCGGCCTCAACGGGTTGATGACCGCCTTCATCCTGCCGCTGATTTTCCTCTGCTTTCGCTGAACCGGAAACGGCCAGGCAACAAAAAGGGGCAGGTGCTTTCGCACCTGCCCCTTGATCTGCATGAACTTTCCGCGTGCGGCTTACTTCTTCTTGGCGGCGGAAGCCTTCTTGGAGGCCTTGAGCGGGTTGACCTTGGCTTCCACGGTCTTGATCTCGACCTTGCGGTGGGTGGCCATGTTACACAGGCCAGCGGCCCACTTGCGCTCCGGAGAAGGGGCGGCGGAGCAGACCTTGCCGATGGTTCCTTCGACGATGCGCTCGCAGCCTTCGCACTCGCCGACGACGTTCTGGCAGCTGTTGCCGTTGAAGTTGCAACCCTGCTTAGACCAGAAGGTACACTCGGTACCGGGAAGAACGGTTTGACACTGCATCAGGATGCCTCCTTGCGTTTGCGGTTTCTGGGTGACAAAAAGTAATTATTAAGTAACTACCCGAAAAATGTCAACAAGAATTTCCAGTTCGACCGGCATTCTCCCTTGACGTTCCCGCCGACCATTGGTTACCTTGGCCGCAGGAGGAACAGCGATGACCACCCGGGGATGGGAAACTAAATGCCGCCGCTGCGGCCGCTGCTGCTTTGAGAAGATCGAATTCGAAGGGGAGGTCTATTACACCGACACCCCCTGCGAATTTCTTGATCCGGAATCCCGCCTGTGCCGGGTCTATGACCGGCGCCACGAGGTGCGCCCCGGCTGCGTGCCGATAACGCCACGGTTGCTGCGGCGCGGGTTCCTTCCCGCCGATTGCCCCTACGTGGCGGATATTTCCGGCTATGTCGCTCCCCGCCTATGGGACGAGGAATTCTCCTGATCCGCTACTCCTGGTACCCCTCTCCCGGCAAAAAATTCTTCCCACTGCTCCCGCTGTCCCGGAACGGATATGGTATGCTTTGCTCGCCGTGCCGGCCAACGCGGGGCGGGCGGCTTCAATGATTCGATCGGTTTCCAAAATAGTCAAGGAAGGGGAGGTTGGACGTCATGCGCATCACCTTTGGGACCTCGGGCTGGCGAGGGATTTTCTGCGAGGATTTCACCTTCGAAAACGTCAAGATCGTCACTCAGGCGATCGCCGATCACCTGCAGGCCGGCGGCACCGCCGGGCGCGGGGTAGTGGTCGGCCATGACAGCCGTTTCATGGGCGAAAAATTCGCCCGGGAAACCGCCCGGGTGCTGGCCGGAGCCGGCATTCATTCCTTCCTCTGCGACCGCGACACGCCGACCCCGGTTATCGCCTTCGAAATCATCCGCCGCCGTGCCGCCGGCGGAATCAACTTCACCGCCAGCCACAATCCCCCCGAGTACAACGGGCTGAAGTTTTCGCCGGAGAGCGGCGGCCCGGCGCTGCCGGAAACCACCCGCGACATCGAAGACCGGGCCAACGCCATGCTCGGTGAAGTCTGCTACCGGGAAATGCCCCTCGATGTCGCGGTTCGCGCCGGCCTGGTCGAGGAGATCGACCCGCGGGAGGCCTATTTCGCCCGGCTGCGGCAACTGGTCGATTTTGCCGCCATCGCCCGTTCCGGGATGACCGTGGCGGTCAACCCGATGTACGGGACCGGCCGCGGCTATCTCGACACCTTGCTGCGCGAAGCCGGCGTCAAGGTCGTGGCTCTCAACGACCATCGCGATCCCTATTTCGGCGGTCTGCCGCCGGAACCCTCGGCGGCCCATATCAACGACTTCATCACCCTGGTACGCGACGAGGCGGATATCCGTCTCGGCCTCGCCACCGACGGCGATGCCGACCGCTACGGGATCGTCGATCATGACGGCAGCTTCATTGAACCGAACTACATCCTGGCGCTTCTCTACGACTACTTAGTGCGGGTCAAGGGGCAGAGCGGCGACATTGCCCGCTCGGTGGCCACCTCCCACTTCGTCGATGCGGTCGCCCACCATCACGGTCTGCAGGTGCTGGAGACACCGGTCGGCTTCAAGTTCATCGGCGACTACATCAGCAGGGATCGGATTCTGATCGGCGGCGAAGAGAGCGCCGGTCTGACGGTCCGCGGCCACGTCCCCGACAAGGACGGGATTCTCGCCTGCCTGCTGGTCGCCGAGATGGTTGCGGTGGAAGGCAAGTCCCTCGGCGAGCTGCTGGCCGATCTCTACCGGCGTGTCGGGGAATTCCATACCCGGCGGGAGAATATCCAACTGTCGCCGGAGCTGGAGGAGGGGTACGGTGCCAAGGTGGCGAACCCGCCGGCGGAGATCGCCGGCAAGAAGGTGGAGGACGTGATCACCATCGACGGCGTCAAGCTGCTGTTCCGTGACGGCTCCTGGGTGTTGTTCCGCAAGTCGGGGACCGAGCCGGTGGTGCGGGTTTACGCCGAGGCCGGCAGTTCCTCCGAACTCGACCGGATGCTCGCCGCCGCTGCCGACTTCGTGCGCAGCTGATCAGGAAGAGACATCCTTTACACGACAATGGCGGGGCCAGAAGGCCCCGCCATTGTCGTTGCGGCAGGTCGTCACGCGACCCGAGGCGGCTAGCCTCAGGTGAAGCCGGAGCCGGATGGAGAGGAGCATCCCCCGGTGCTGCCGCCGGCGACGGCGAAACGGGAGACGCTGCGCACCGCCTTTTTCCCGCAGACCGGACAGGCAATCTCCTCCTGTGGCTGGCGCTGGATCTTTTCGCTGCTGGCTCCGCAGCTGGTGCAGCGGTATTCGAAGATCGGCATATCGTGAACCTCCTTGGTGAAACTTGTATATGCAAAAAAATATATATTATTTCGCCGGTCAATTTCAAGTATGAACAGCGGCTGCCCTTCAGCAGGTGGGGCGAGGAGAGCGGGTCAGCGGGTGGTGACTAGGATGGTTCCCTGCTGGCCGCTGCGATGATCGAGGGCGAGCAGCTCGATCTGTTCCCCGGCATGAAGCTTGTCGACCATCTGGCCGAGGCCCGGCGGACCCTGGACCGGGGTACCGTTGACTGCCAGAATCAAGTCGCCGACCTCGAATCCGGAACCGCCAAGGGGGCCGCCGGGATCGACCCTGGTGATGATTACGCCCAGATCGGGGTTGAGGCCGTACTTGGCGGCGGTCTTCGGCGGCACAGCTCGGACGGCTATGCCGAGCCGCTTCGAGACCGAGGCGAGCAGCAGCTCGGTCTGCTGCTCCAGGTTGCCGATGGTGATCTTCACCGTCAGCTGTTTGCCGTCGCGGAACAGGGTCAGCGGTACCGTGCTGCCGACGGCGGCGTCGGCGGTGGCGTTGCGTAGCTCGGCGGCGTCGCCGACCTGCTTGCCGGCGAAGGCAACGACCACGTCGCCGCGTCGCAGGCCGCCTTTCTGGGCGGGGCCGTCAGGGGTCACGTCGGCGATCAGCGCCCCCTTGCGCCCCGGCAGCCCGAACTTGTCGGCCAGGGCGGGGGTGAGGTTCTGAACCGAAACCCCAAGCCAGCCCCGTTCGACCTTGCCGGTGGCGATCAATTGTTTGGCGACGTGCAGGGCCATGTTGCTGGGGATGGCGAATCCGATCCCCTGGAATCCGCCGGAGGTCGATTCGATGGCCGCGTTGACGCCGATCACCTCGCCGTTCAGGGTCAGCAGTGGACCGCCGCTGTTGCCCGGGTTGATAGCCGCGTCGGTCTGCAGAAAGTCCTCGTAGCCCGAGGGGTTGGTGATTCCGGTGCGGTGCTTGGCGCTAATGATCCCCTGGGTGACGGTCTGGTCGAGGCCCCGGGGATGGCCGATGGCGACGACCCACTGGCCGACCCGGACCCGGTCGGAATCGCCGAAAACCACGTGCGGCAGCTCCTTCTTTGCCTCGATGCGGATGACCGCCAGATCGGTCTTGGGATCCGTTCCTACCAGTTTGGCAGGAAAGCGCTCACCGTCGGCGAGCTGCACTTCGATTTTGGTGGCACCGCCGGCAACGTGGTTGTTGGTCAGGATATAGCCCCTGGAATCCATGAGCATGCCGCTGCCGAGCCCCCTGAGCTCCCGTTGCAGCTCCCGGGGCTGTTTTTTACCGCCGAAGAACTGCCGGAAGAAGGGGTCCTGTTCGAATTGGAAGAAGGGATTGGGGACCTCTTGGCGCTCGGTGACCTCGATGTGGACCACTGCCGGGATGGTCTGTTGGGCGACTTGCTCGATGGCAGTGATCAGGTTGGCGGAGCCGTCGGCCGCAGCGACCGGTGCCGGCTCTGTGGCGACGGTGGCTACCGGCCCCTGCTTCTCTCGGGAACAGGCCGCAAGCGACAAGATGCAGGCACTGAGGAGCACAAGCAGCAGGGGCGCAAGGGGGCGAAACGGGCGAGGGGGATTCACCATGGCAGACCTCCGGGAAGGGGGATGGCCGCGGGGCAAAAAGGTGCATTGCCATTCTATCCTCTTTTTCGACGATGGAAAGGTTCCCCACCGGAGCAAAAGAAGCGGCGCGGACAAGAGGCCCGCGCCGCCAATACTGCATATGTAAGAGATGTTCAGGCGCCCAGCATCGCCTGCATGTCCTCCTCCACGGTGCCGATCGGCGCGATGTTGAAGTTCTCGACCAGGAAATTGAGGACGTTGGGGGTGACGAAGGCCGGCAGCGAGGGGCCGAGCTTCATGTTCTTGATCCCCAGCGAGAGGAGCGAGAGGAGCACCACCACCGCCTTCTGCTCGTACCAGCTAAGGACGATGGAGAGGGGCAGGTCGTTGACTCCGCAGTCGAAGGCGCCTGCCAAGGCCAGGGCGATCTGCACCGCCGAGTAGGCGTCGTTGCACTGGCCGACGTCGAGCAGCCGCGGGATGCCGCCGATATCTCCCGAGATCGAGCTTGTTGAAGCGGTACTTGCCGCAGGCCAGGGTCAGGATCACCGTGTCGTGGGGGAGCTGCTCGGCGAAGTTGGTGTAGTAGTTGCGCCCCGGCTTGGCGCCGTCGCAGCCGCCGATGACGAAGAAGCGCTTGATCGCGCCGGACTTGACGGCGGCGATGACCTTGTCGGCCAGCCCCAGCACCGCGTCGTGGCCGCAGCCGGTGAGGATGTTCTTGCCCGGGATCTCTTTGAAGCCCTCGGCCTTTTTCGCCGCAGCGATGACCTCCGAGAAATCCCACCCCTCGATGTGCTTCACACCGGGCCATTTCACCCGACCCCAGGTGAAGAGACGCTCCTTGTAGGCGTCGGCCGGGCGCTGGATGCAGTTGGTGTTGAAGATGATGGCGCCCGGGAAGTCCTGGAACTCCTGGTACTGGTTCTGCCAGGCGCTGCCGAAGTTGCCGGCAAGGTGGGGGTACTTCTTCAGCCCCGGGTAGCCGTGGGCGGGAAGCATCTCGACGTGGGTGTAGACGTTGATCCCCTTGCCTTCGGTCTGCTTGAGCAAGTCCTCCAGCATCTTCAGGTCGTGCCCGGAGACCAGGATCGCCTTGCCGGCCTTGGCGCCGATGTTCACCGGGGTCGGCGTCGGCGTCTGGTAGTGCTCCTTGTGGGCGCTGTTCAAAAGGCCCATGCAGTCGATATTGGTCTTGCCGCATTCCATGCACAGGCCCACGAAATCCATCAGCCCGCCCTGGTTCTCGGCGATGGCGGCCAGCGCCTTGTGGATGAAGGCGTAGATCGCCGGGTCGTCCTTGCCGAGGATATGGGCATGGTCGGCATAGGCGGCCATCCCCTTGCAGCCGTAGAGCAGGATGTTCTGCACCGAGTTGACGTCGGGGTCGCTGTTGTAGGTCTTGACCCCCTTCGCCTTGCCCAGCGCCACCTGCTCCTCGCGGACGGCCGGCAGCGCCCAGTTGCCGGCGGCCTCGGGAACCTTTCCGGCGAAGGGCCCGCCGTTGGCCTTCTCGAACAGCGCCCGGGCCACATCCCGCATCTTCACGGTCTTCTGCGCCACGGCGGCACAGCTGTCGGGATCGAAATCGACGTTGGTCACCGTGGTGAAGAGCGCCTCGATCAGGTGCAGGTCGATGGCCGGGTCGACGGCCCCCTTGGCGCGGGCCTGGTTGGCCCAGAAGGCCATCCCCTGGAGGCCGTAGACGATCAGATTCTGCAGGGCCGCCACTTCCGGGGTCTTGCCGCAGACGCCGATCTTGGTGCAACCGGTGCCGCCGGCGGCCTGTTCGCACTGGTAACAGAACATCTCTTCCATCGTTTTCTCCTTGCGTACGAGGGTTGGCTGGAAAAATGCCGGATAGGCGCAGGAATGCATTGCAGGAATAAACCAACTAACAGATATAGCCCGGATGTCCACCCGCGAAAGGGACGGATCGGCACAAATAAAGCTAGGGCGCGAAGACCCTGGTGTGGGTGGTGGAAGGGAAGCGGAGTCAGCAGGGAAGGTGGCGCCTGCAAGTGCAACCAATCGTTATTGTAACTGCCCAGGATTTTTGAAACATTCTAGCATTCAGGAATTGAAATGTCCTGAAATCCAGTTCAACATATTTGGCTATTCCTTGCCGATTGACATCTTAAAGACAACGGGCCGGTTCTTTTGGAACCGGCCCGCAAAATTCAGGTGCCAAGTCAATACCCACTCAATAATGATCCTCCACCACTTCGAAATATGCCCGGGGATGCTTACAAACCGGACAGATCTCGGGAGCGCTGGTCCCTTCGTGGATATGCCCGCAATTACGGCACCGCCAGCGAACCGATTCCGGCTTTGAAAACAGGCTGCCGCTCTCCAGTTCGTCGAGCAGTTTCAGATAACGCTCCTTGTGCGCTTTCTCGATCTTGCCGATGGCCTCGAAGGTGAAGGCAACTTCCTGAAATCCCTCTTCCCGCGCCTCCCGGGCCATGCGGGGGTACATGTCCACGCTCTCCCCATGTTCACCCGCAGCCGCCTCGCGCAGGTTCGCGGCCGTCGTCCCGATGCCGCCGAGCGCCTTCAGGTGCAGCTTGGCGTGCTCCTTCTCATTGTCGGCCGTTTCCAGGAAAAAGGCGGCGATCGTCTCATACCCCTCCTTTTTCGCCGCGGAGGCGAAGTAGGTGTACTTGTTGCGCGCCTGCGATTCCCCGGCGAAGGCTTCCATGAGGTTTTTTTCCGTTTTCGTACCCTTGAGCGTTCCAGGCATTTTTCACTCCTTTGATAAGTTAGAATCCCATGGTGATGAATGATCAATTCAGTAACTGAAGTACCGGGAAATTATCGATCTGGCTCTGCCCAGCTCTCCAAAAGTGAACTCCCGTTTTTAGGTTGAAAAACGTAAGAAGCCCCGACTCGATTTCGAACCGAGGCTTCCAGATCATCCGATATGCAGTTCAGAATACGCTTCAGAGACCTTCGAGAAGGTTCTTACCCAGATCAGACGAGGTCGAAGCGGTCAAGGTTCATGGCCTTGCTCCAAGCCGCGACAAAGTCGTGCACGAACTTCTCCTGGGAGTCCTCACACCCATAGACTTCCGCGACGGCCCGCAGCTGGGAGTTCGAACCGAAGATGAGGTCGATGCGGGTGCCGGTCCACTTGAGTTCGCCGGTCGCGCGGTCACGACCCTCGAACACGTCGCCGGCTTCCGAGGTCGGCTTCCATGTGGTTCTCATGTCGAGCAGGTTCACGAAGAAGTCATTGGTGAGTGCCCCCGGCCGCTTGGTGAAGACGCCGTGTTGGGCCTGCCCGAAGTTGGCATTCAGGACGCGCATGCCGCCAACCAGAACCGTCATCTCCGGAGCGGTGAGCGTCAGCAGTTGCGCCCGGTCAACCAGCAGTTCCTCTGCCGATACGCTGTACTTGGCTTTCTGGTAATTACGGAACCCGTCTGCAGCCGGTTCGAGGACGGAGAATGCCTGCACGTCGGTTTGTTCCTGCGACGCGTCCGTGCGTCCTGGCGCGAAGGGAACTGTGACCTCGAAGCCGGCATTCTTCGCCGCCTGCTCGACTGCTGCGCATCCGCCGAGGACAATCAGGTCGGCGAGCGAAACCTTCTTTCCGCCTGACTGCGCATTGTTGAACTCCTTTTGAATACCTTCGAGGGTCTGCAGCACGGTCTTCAGTTGGGCCGGCTGGTTGACCGCCCAATCCTTCTGCGGGGCGAGACGGATGCGCGCCCCGTTCGCTCCGCCGCGCTTGTCGGAGTCGCGGAAGGTAGACGCCGACGCCCAGCCGGTCGACACCAGTTGCGAAACGGACAGTCCCGAAGCGAGGATCCTGCCCTTGAGGGCGGCGATGTCCTGCGCGTTAATCAACTCGTGATCGACCGCGGGGACGGGATCCTGCCACAGGAGTTCCTCCGCAGGGACCTCCGGGCCGAGATAGCGTGCGCGCGGCCCCATGTCGCGGTGGGTCAGCTTGAACCAGGCGCGGGCGAAGGCATCGGCGAATTCTTCGGGGTTCTGCAGGTAGCGCCGCGCGATCGGCTCGTAGATCGGGTCGAAGCGCAACGAGAGGTCCGCCGTGGTCATCATCGGTCGCACTTTTTTTGACGGGTCGTGGGCGCCAACCACCATGTCTTCTTCGTCCACGTCCTTGGCCAGCCACTGATTCGCGCCGGCCGGACTCTTGACTAGTTCCCACTCGTATTTGAACAACGTCTTCAGATAGCCCATGTCCCAATGGGTTGGATTCGCCTTCCAGGCGCCCTCGATGCCACTGGTGATCGCGTCATCCCCCTTTCCGCTGCCGAAACTGCTTTTCCAGCCGAGGCCCTGCTCTTCGATGGGGGCGGCTTCGGGCTCTGGACCGATCAGATCCGGATCGCCTGCACCGTGGCATTTGCCGAAGGTGTGTCCGCCGGCGACGAGAGCGACGGTTTCTTCGTCGTTCATCGCCATGCGCGCGAAGGTTTCGCGCACGTCGCGGCCCGAGGCCACCGGGTCCGGGTTGCCGTCCGGGCCTTCCGGGTTGACGTAGATCAGTCCCATCTGCACGGCTGCCAAGGGGTTATCCAGATCCCGATCGCCTGAATAGCGGCTCTTGGGCTTGTCGCTCGTGGCCAGCCATTCCTCTTCGGCTCCCCAATAAATATCCTCTTCCGGCTCCCAGATGTCTTCGCGCCCGCCGCCGAAGCCGAAGGTCTTGAAGCCCATTGACTCCAGGGCACAGTTGCCGGCGAGGATCATCAGGTCGGCCCAGGAAATTTTTTTGCCGTATTTCTGCTTGATCGGCCAAAGCAGACGCCGCGCCTTGTCGAGGTTGGCGTTGTCCGGCCAGCTGTTGAGCGGTGCAAAGCGCTGGTTGCCGGACCCTGCGCCGCCGCGTCCGTCCCCGGTGCGGTAGGTGCCGGCACTGTGCCAAGCCATCCGGATGAAGAGTCCCCCGTAGTGGCCATAGTCGGCCGGCCACCATTCCTGCGAGTCGGTCATCAACGCATAGAGGTCCTTTTTTACGGCATTGAGGTCGAGTTCCTTGAACTGTTCAGCGTAGTTGAAAGCTTCGTCCAGCGGATTGGACAGGGGGGAATGCTGGTGCAAAATGTGAAGGTTCAACTGGTTCGGCCACCAGTCCCGGTTCGAGGTGCCGCCGCCTGCGACCTTCTTGCTGCTTTTACCCGTTACCGGACATTTGCTCTCATCACTCATCAGGTTGCCTCCTTTCGTTGTCTGGACTTATTCACCTTGCTGCCATGGAGGTAGTGAGTCGCTGTCCATTCGCTTCATCCATCACTGCCGAGGCCGGACATGGCCCGGCCGGACTCTACTGCGCTGATCCTTTGGGGGCCGGGTCAAGATGAATAGATTTTTACTTCTATCATGCCTTGTGTGTTTGTCAATATCTAAAGAAAGTCATTCTCTGTAAATAGCGAAAAAAATATATGGCGCTAATTTTTCTGACAGGCAGGACAAACCCCGAAAAATTCCAGTTGGTGGGAGAGGACGCGATAGCCAGAGGTCTTCTCGATCTCGGCCGCCATCTGGTCGACCGAGCTGACCTCCGGGTCGAGGATGGTCTGGCACTGGGTGCAGATCAGGTGGGGATGGGGATAGGGCCTCCGGCCGTCGTAGCGGTTGCGGCCGTCGGGGAAACTGAGTTCCAGAATCTCGCCGATCGCCTTCAACAGGGTTACCGTCTTGTAGACCGTCGCCAGGCTGGTGGTGGAGAAGTTGATCTTCACCTGGGTATGGACCTGCTCAACGCTCGGATGCTTATCGCTCCGGAGAAAGGCCTTGAGGATGGCAATCCGCTGCGGCGTAATCCGGAACTCCAACTGGCGGAGTTTGGCAATAATGTCGTCCAAGCGTTGTTGCGGGTCTTTCATGGCAGTTCTTTTCCTAAAGATATCGGGACCTTTTTTGGGGAGAATGATTATTTGCAAAGAATTACAGATTAGGGCACTGGTGTCAACAAGGGTGAGTGCCGTTTGCCTGGGTGGGATACAATTGCTCGGGACACAATAACTTGCTGTTATCGGTTCGGTTTGGAGCCGCAAGGACCGTGTGATTGCGCTTTCGATTGGCCTGCTCCCGGCGGTGAAAGAAGGTGGGGAAAGATGGAAAATTGCGCAAGATTTTGCGCCTGAGGAAGAGTCGGACTAGGGTGTCGTCATCCTTTCGAAGAAGGCGCTGTGCCCCTGAAAAATCCGTCGGGCCTCACCGGGATTGGGGCTCAAATCCCGGACATTTCGCTCGAAACTGCCTCCCAGGAGAACCCCGTCGTCCCGGGGGATCATGTACAGCGCTTCGCCATCGATGGCGAGAAAATCCTCGATCTCCGGCTGCGGCAGCAGGATGGTCATCTGGCCCTTGGCCGGGATGAGCTCCGTATCGCCGAACAGCTCGCGGGAACCCAGGCCAGTGCAATTGACGATCGTCGACTCGGCCAGCTCCAGGACCTGCTTAACGTTCCGGAACTCGCATACGACAATGTTCCCCCCGGCCGTTCGAAAGTCCTGCTCGATGGCACGCAGGTAGCGCGGCGTTTGGATCAGCATGGTCCCGGCGCGGCGGGCATGGCGCCGGGGAAAGGGATGGTCCCCCGGAGCGAAGTCGGCGACGCGGGGAAAAAGGTCGGAAAGATCGTCGTTGAAACGTGGCAGTTCATCCAGCTGGTCAGCCGTGAAGTAGCTGTCGGCCCAGCGGACACCGTACGGCGATCCGACCAGGCTTCGAAAGTGCCGGTGGGCGTGACGCGCCGCGGCCTTGAATTGTTCATGGAAGGCTGGGGTCAGGGAATCCTCGTCGCCGATGAAGTACGGCGACCAGAGGCCGCCAGCAATGTTCGAGGTGGTGTTGGGCGGCAGGTCCCGGGCATAGACGGTGACGCGAAAGCCATGCCGCTGCAGGAGAATGCCGGTCGCGAGTCCGACAGCGCCGCACCCCAGCACGGCGGCATCGCGGGACTCGGCTTCCAGGGCCGCCTCGATCGCAAGCTGTGACGTTCCCCACGAGAGCCCGAGGCCGCAGCCGCCGTGGCCGTAGTTGTGGATGACGAGCTTCCCGTCCATCGCCTCCGGTCGCAGCACGAACCCGCCGGGCCGGAAGGGACGAAGTCCGACCAGTTCTCCGATAATGCGATCGGGGGAGACCCGGACGCGGGGAAGTCGTAAGGGCGGCGCGGAAGCAAGGCGCATCATGATCGTCTCCCTGGCGTTCTCCCCTGCAGCAGCTCAGCTAAGCACTGGGACCATCGATCGGTCCCTATGTCCTGCCTGGCGAAGGGGCGGGGGAGGGTAACAACGGCGACCCGTCAGTCTTTTCCCAAAAAAACCATCGGGGTCGTCCGGAATGGTAAAGGTGAAACCTCCTTTTCCCCGTCTGTAAACCTTATCATGGAGTTTCCCGAACTCACAGGTCGCCTGCCCCCATTTGGTCGAATGACGACGCAAAAAAGCCGGAGCCCGAAGGCCCCGGCTGGTGTGGGTGGATGGTGAGATCAGTGGAGGACCCACTTGACACCTGGGAACTGGCGCCATTTCCGCAACGCCGTCTCTTACGCGATCACGTGCTCCCAGGTTTGCCCTTCGAGGAAGCTTCCGACCACGTTGGCCTCCATTTCCAACAACCTGCGGAAAGGGGCGGTGAAGGTCAGCTTGTCGCTGCCCTTCTGTCCCTTGAGGTACTTGCGGGCGGAGATGTCGGTGAGGCCGATCAGGCAGCGCGGATTCTCCGCTTCCGCCTCCCGGTATGACATCACTCCCACCACCTGGCAGGCCGCGACCCAGGGGACAGCCACGTTCTCCAGGCCCGGCCGGTCGTAGTTGGCCAAAACGGTCAGCGCCGCCAATTGGTCCGGGTTGACCAGGAACGACACCGAAACCGGCTCCTCCCTTTTCAGGTCCACCTCGGAGAGGGGTTTCATCACCACGTAACTGGCCGGCACGTCGGTCATCGGCACGGCCTTCACGAATTGTTCGACCAACTCCGGGGATTTTTTGTAGCGTTCGCCGTGCAGGTAGTGGTCGACGAAGTCCTGCCGGGCGCCGGCCCCCAGCATCTTCTCGCCGATCGCCTTGCCGGCGGGGTCGGACTCGTTGCCAGTGGAGAGGAAGCGGCAGAACCCGGGGATGCCGCCGGGGAAGGATTCGTAGACGTTGCCGAAGCCCAGGCCGACGCCGCCGCCGGCACAGCCGAACGATTCCCGGTCGAAGACCGCCGTCCGGCCTCGGGTAGCCGTGGAGAACATGAACATCACGCAACCCCACGCCCCCTGGGCGAATTGCCCGGCATCTTCCGGCTTCTCATCCGAAAAAATGATCGCTACCGGCTCGGTTTCGAGTCTCAAGGCTTTCGCGATTGTGCTTTTCATTGATCTACTCCTGGTGCCGTAGGAAGGGCAGGGATGAAAGGGAAGTATTGTGATTCATTTGGATTCACCAGCAAAAAACTACAATGTCAACCTCGGTAAGGACTGACCCAGGGGAACTCCGCAAATGGGTTCCAATAAAAAAGGGAGTACCAACTAAGTTTTGGTGGGAAATGTGAAAATTTCTAGATAGGTTCCTCTTAGTTTTACTTCCCCTAATTTGACTCTCAAGTTTGCCTTTTTCAAAACCTCAACGGTAAAGCTCACCGGATGGCGGATGGACAGTGAAACTAGTAGACAGCGCTTCTAAATGTAGAAATGTTTTCGAAATCTAGGAGCTAGGTTTACAGATATGGGATTCCAGCTTCTATGTCTGGAAACTAGAAATCCATGGATTTATCTAAAAGTTGGTGCTCTGGGCCCAGAAAGATGGCCCCAAGTGGGGCATGAAAGAATGACATTTCAAAATCAACCGGTCCGAAGACCTGACCAGAATTTGCCATCTCTTTCACTAGAATTGAACGCAAAAAAACGCCCACCGGAAATTTTCCCTGCCGAACGGATTTCTTAACTCCTCACATAGAATTTCTTCTCACCACAATTTGCCCCGGCAAAAAATAAACTTCTCCTGAACACCGGCAAACGGCAAGAATTGTAAAATATTTTTAACGAAAAGGGAAGGGCAGATGAATCAGCCCCATATGGGCACTCGCGACTTGTTCTCCCGCGTGGCTAGCCAGAGCCTTGTATCCTGGAGCCGTACTCCCACCTGCTAACCTTCCAAAAAATATTTGAAATACCGCAGGAAAATGTGGTTAATGTTGTTGGACGAATCCAGAATCAATCCATATCCCACCAAGGAGACCATCCATGGGACACCTGGTCGGTAAAGACATATTCCGCGAACTCGGCGGGAAAATCGACGGCATGGAGATGCGGGCGCCGTGGAACGAGCACCTGCATGACCTCCTCAAGGAGCTCTACTCCACCGAGGAAGCCTACATCATTGTCAAGATGCCCTGGGGGCTGGCCTCCTTCGACGAGGTGCAAAAGGCTACCGGCTATCGGAAGGAAAAACTGCAGCGGCGGCTCGACGACCTGACGGAGAAGGGGCTGGTCATCGACATCTGGGTGGAGGGGGAATACAAGTACATACCTTCGCCCATGGTGGTCGGCATCTTCGAGTTCACCATGATGCGGTTCGGGCCGGATGCCAACAGCAGGGAGCGGGCCCGGATGTTCCGGGACTACCTGGACGGGGAGGGCGGTTTCCTGGCTGCGAATTTCGGCGGCGGGCAGCAAGTCTCCTTCGTCCGCACCCTGCCTCACGAAGAGAGTGTGAAGCCCGAGGAATGCGTCGAGATTCTCGACTACGAAAAAGCCTCGGCCCTCATCGAGGAATCCGACCGGTTCGCCATCGGGATCTGCAGCTGCCGCCACGAGAAGCTGCACCTGGGCGAAAAGACCTGCGACGTCCCCCTGGACGGCTGCAGCCAGTTCGGCTACGCGGCCGATTTCATGATCCGGCACAACCTGGCGCGAGAAGTCAGTAAATCGGAAATGCAGGAAAACTTCGCCCGCTCGCGGGAACTGGGGCTGGTGCTGACGGCGGACAACGTGCAGCAGAACGTCAAGTTCGTCTGCCACTGCTGCTCCTGCTGCTGTAACGTCCTGCGGGCCGTCAGCCGCTACGGCTATCCCAACGCCCTGGTCACCTCCACCTACCAGGCCGGCATAGACAACGAGGCCTGCACCGGCTGCGGAAAATGCGCCAAGGCGTGCCCGATCGACGCGATTGCGATGCTCCCCGTCGAGCAGGCGGAGGCGAAGAAAAAGCGGTTGCCCGACGTCGACCCCTCGGCCTGCCTAGGCTGCGGCGTCTGCGCCCTCAAGTGCCCCACCGGGGGGTGCCGCCTGGTGAAGCGCGAGCAGCGGGTCATCCACCCGGAAACCACCTTCGAGCGGGTCATCCTGCAATGCCTCGAAAAGGGGACCCTGCAGAACCAGATCTTCGCCGACCCGCAGCGGATCGACCAGAAGTTCATGCGCTCCCTGGTCGGCGGCTTCCTGCGGCTGTCGCCGGTAAAAAGGGCGCTGATGAGCGACACCCTGCGCTCGCGGTTTCTCCACTCCATTAAGCAAGGGGCCGCAAGGCAGGGCAGGGGCTGGGTCACGGAACTGTAGGGGAGCCGCCCAAGGTCCCTGCCGGAGACGAGTAAAGCCGGGGTCGGTTAGACCCCGGCTTTACTGGCTTGTCCCATGAAGGCAAACATTGCAACCAAAATCCTCAAGTACCGGCTAGAGATCCCGCCGAAAGGTTCCGCTCCCACCTCATCTTTCCGAATCCATCTTGCCATAGGCAGCTTCCGCCCCCTGGGCGTCCCCGAGACCCTGGCGCGCCTGGCCGATGATCCGCCAATTTTCGGTTCTCAGCCCCCTGTTGTCAGGGGCCAGGGCATTCGCTTTGGCGGCAAGATTTTCGGCTTGCCGATACTCTCCCTGCTCCAGTCGGACCTGCGCCAGCTTCTGCCAGAGGACGGGGTTGCGCGGTTCGATGCGCAGGGCCCGCTCCAGGGAGGCCCCCGCCGCCGGGAATTGCTGCGCAGCGGTTTCCTGGTCCGCCTGGTTCAGCAGGGCCAGTACGCCGGCATTCTGCGATGGTTTCGGTGTGAACCCCGGCAGCAGTCCCGCACAGCCTGACAGTAGCAGGACAACGACCATGCCCAAGATTGGATGGCTTGCCTTCATCGACCGAATATCCTTTCAAAAAAACCTTTGATGGAACTGCCCAGCGCCCCGGGACCGCAGGCAGCGGCCTCGGTGGGCGCCGAACCGGCGACAAAAGGGAGTTCCACGGCGTCACGGCACCCCCTGGCACTGAGCAGCCCCGAGGCCGGGTCGATCCAGGCCTGCTCCACCTTTTCCGGTTGGGGCAGGATGAGCGGTTGGGGATGGAGGTCAGCCATCATCTCCCCCCAGATCCTCAGGGCTCCGGACGCTCCGGTCAGGCCCGTAGGCTCGTTGTCGTCCCGCCCGACCCAGGC
This sequence comes from uncultured delta proteobacterium, assembly GCA_963806685.1. Lineage (GTDB taxonomy): Bacteria > Desulfobacterota > Desulfuromonadia > Desulfuromonadales > DDH964 > DDH964. The sequence continues at coordinate 234,179 of CAWDZB010000011.1, read as the reverse complement.
CACGGCTAGGCGATCCCCGGTGAAGCCGGCAAACCAGCTGTCGCGATAATCGTCGGTGGTGCCGGTTTTTCCCGCGACATCGAGGTCCGGCGACAGATACCGGTTGAGGGCCATGGCGGTCCCTTCGCGCACCACATCCTGCATGGCCCGGGTCAGAAGGTAAAGGGGTGCAGGACCGACCACCTGCTCGACATTGAGCGGATAGCGCTGCAGCGGTTCACCCGCGGCCGTCAGCACCGCCTGGATCGCCCGCAGCGGCGTATAGAAACCTCCGCCGGCGAGCGTCTGATAGACTTGGGTCACCTCCATGGGGGACAACTCGTTGGCGCCGAGCAGGCTCGATGGGAACTCCGGCAGTTCCCGTTCCACCCCGAGCCGCTGTAGGTTGGCCAGGACCCTGGAGACGCCTAGCGCCAAGCCCAAATTGACCGTCGGCACGTTGTAGGAATTCACCAGGGCCGCATGCAGGGAGACCTTGCCCCGGTATTCCTTGTCGTAATTCTGGGGCGCCCAGTCGGGGGCGCCCGCCTGCTTCAGGACCAGGGGGGTGTCGTCCAGTAGCGTGGCCAAGGTATAGCGTTCCGGTTGCTGGAGGGCGGTCAGGTAGACCACCGGCTTGATCAGCGAGCCGATGGGACGGCGGGCATCGAGGGCGCGGTTGAATCCTTCGAATTGCGGGTCCCTGCCGCCCACGACGGCCTGGACCTCGGCGTTCTGGGGACTGGTGACGATCAGGGCGCCCTGCAGGGTGCCGGCCCCCATGCCGTGCCCCTTCTCCAGCTGCGTCAGGCCCCGGGTGAGAGCACTCTCGGCAGCCTCCTGGACCATGGGGTCCAGGGTAGTGAAGATCCGCAGTCCTTCGGAACGCAGGTCCTCGTCCCGATAATCGCGCTTCAATTGGCGGTAGACCAGACTGAGAAAAGCCGGGTAAGGGGAGGTGCCTCCGGGGGGCCTGTCGATCACGCCCAGGGGTTCAGCTTTGGCCGATTGCAGCCTCGATTCGGCAAGAAACCCCTCCTCGGCCATTTTATCCAGGACCAGGTTTCTCCTGCTCAGGGCCCGCCGGGGGTGACTGCGCGGATTGAAATAGGTCGGCCCCTTGAGCATGCCGACCAAAAGGGCCGACTCGGAAACATCCAGTTGGGAAAGCGGCTTATTGAAGTAAAACCCCGCGGCCAGTCCAAAGCCGTGCACGGCCCGATTGCCGTCCTGCCCCAGATAAACTTCGTTGATGTAGGTCTCGAGAATCTCCCCCTTGCTGTAGTGGGCTTCCAACAACAGCGCCATGATCATTTCGGTGAACTTCCTCCGCAGGGTTCGCGCGGGAGTCAGGAAGAAATTCTTGGCCAGCTGCTGGGTCAGCGTGCTTCCCCCCTGCAGGCCCTCACCGCTGGCGGTCTCGAAAAGGGCCCGGGCAATCCCTCGCGGGTCGATACCGTGGTGGGAGAAGAAGCGCCGGTCCTCAACTGCGATCAGGGCATTGACCAGATCTGCGGGAACCTCGGTGAGCCTGACCAGGACGCGATCCTCGTAGTGGCCGGGATAGATGCCGCCGATCAGGGGTGGGGCCAGGCGTACCAGCGGCAGCGATTCACCCTTTTTTCCGGTCATGTCCTTTACCCGGCCACCGTCGAAATCGATGCGCAGCCACTTCGATTCCTGGGGTCCGTCGGCAAAGACAAACCGGCGGGTCACCAGATCCAGAGCTTCCCGGCTCGATCGGTATGTCCCTGGCTTCTGCGGGCCCTGGTCCGTCTCGCGGTAGTGAAGCCGTCCGAGTTCCTTTATCAATGCCATCCGGGTCAAAGGCTGGTCAGGATAAAGCTCCAGAGCACGGGCATAGACCTTGGCAGGCAACTTGAACCGTTTACCCTCGAACCGTGCCCGCACGGTGAAGTCCAGGTAAGCGGTAAAAACGGCCAGGAAGACCAGCCCTGTCAGGGTTAAAATCAGGAGGAGTTTTCTTTTTTGTTTCAGGCCTTTAAACATCATTTTCTCAGGATTGTTTTAATTGGCTCGCCAGGGGGGCATGTTATGCACCGACAGGTGTGAAATCGCCATTCCAGCGGGGTTTCACGTGCCCCGCAAAAGAGGGGGTAAAGCCCTGTTTCAGTAGTCGAAAGCAGACCATCTTACCAGTGGCGACGGTTGGCACCGCAGTGAATTTCATGGCGGTGGTTTTGCCGTTTGGCCACTCCCGTTATCCTACAAGCGAAACGGCCCCTCGCAGACACTATTGGCAAGGGGGCGGCGATCGTTCGGGGTCTCCACCGCCTGGAGCTTTTCGGGCAGAGATTCCTTCGACCCGGGCATTCCCACCGCAATCATCGCCTCGACCTGGTACTCGTCCGGTACCCCGAGATCGGTCCTGGCCCGGTCGTAATCGAACCCCTGCATGCCGTGGGCGACATAGCCGCGCAGCATCGCCTGCAGCGCGAGGTTCTCCCACGCCGCGCCGGTGTCGAAGGAGTGGGTGCGCGCCGGCTTGCCATTGTAGTCGAAGGTGGTCTTGGAGATGAACAGCAGCAAGGCAGCCGCCTTGTTTGCCCAGGCCTGGTTGGACTCGACCAGCAGACTCAGAAAGAGCGGCCAGTGCTTGCCATCCCGGCGCGCGTAGAGGATGCGCCACGACTGGTTGTTGAAGGATGACGGCGCCCAGCGAGCGGCCTCGAAGAGGGCCATCAGGTCCTCTTCGGCGATGGCCTCGCCGGACATCGCCCGCGGCGACCAGCGGTCCAGGAAGATCTTGTCGATCGGGTGATCGGCCCGTCTCTTTTCGCTGCCTTTTTCCATGCCCACCTCCAGCGGTTACGGAAGTTCCGGTTTCTGATCTCGCCCCTCCCATTATACGTTTTTCAGGCAGGCCCGGACGGTTTCTAGGACACGCGGGATGAATTCCATTGGAAGGAGGTCAGTCCACGTAAGATCCGTGCCAGCTCACCGGCTGGCGGTGGGGACGGCCCAGGGCCAGCATGAAGCGGGTCGGCATTTCCTCTCCGGCCACCGCTGTCACCCGTTCCCCCTCGCCCCAAACGACCAGGTCACCCTTCAGGCCCCGCGTTGCCTCGGGCCCGAACAGGCCCACGCCGTCCAGAACGTAAGCAAAACCCTGGAAATCGGGAGGGGCCGGCCAAGAAAAGGCGGCGCCCGGCTGCACGGTGACGTCCAGGTAATGCACCGGCGTCACCAATTGGATGGGAGAACCCGGGCCGACCAATACCTTGAGGCGCACCCCGTCCTGGTCGGTGACCGGCAGGTCGGTTTCCCCGGCGACCTGGAGGGATGGCTCCCGCTGCTTTTCCGCCAGGGGCAGGTTGACCCAGAACTGGATGCCGCGGATGGGCTGGTGGTTCTTCTCGCCGAAGCCTTCCTCGTGCCAGATGCCCTTGCCTGCCGTGATGTGCATGATGCCGCCCGCCTGCACCCGGGCCTCGTTGCCCAATGAGTCGACGTGGTTGATCCAGCCCCGGAGGGGATACGTCAGGATTTCAAAACCGCGATGGGGGTGACGGGGAAAGGCGGGGCCGTCGGGATCGATCTCGGCCTCGTCCCAGAGCAGGAAGGGGTCGACCTCCTCATGGGGAACGTCCCGGTTGGGAAGGGCTCGCCCCACGACGACGCCGGCACCTTCCATGGTCTCGACCTTGTGGACGACCCTCACGACTTTCCTGTCGGTTCTTGTCTGCATCGCCTGTCCTTTCATTCGGATGGATGGCGGAACCGGAATGCTGCCTTCGCCGTATCGTTTCTCCAGGCGACCCGCCCCGGGTTCGGCGACTCACCTGCATTCTACAACCTTCCCCGGGTTCCTTGCCGCCCCTTGAAGGGTTTTGCGGGCGGGTGCCGATCTATAACGGGCCCTGCCGGTTCCAGGGAAAAAATGGCGGCCAGAATGTAGCGGTAGGGTATGGTTCGCCCTTTCCAACCGGACAGCCTTACCTGAAAAATCCCGGCCTGGCGGCCGGGGGCCGTTCGAATTGGCGGGACAGTGACCCGCGGAACAAGCACAGGCAGGTCCGAAACGGCCGGAGTCTGGGGGGATGGGGCACTATTCGAGGAGAAGCCTTCTGGCCCCGCACTGCGGGCAGCGGTCCCAGGGAAAATCCTCCACATGGCCGACGTACCCGCAGGCGGGACAGCGGATCCTCGTGAAGGCGGCGGAGCAGTGGGGACAGGCGGTGTCCGACTTGGCAACGGGCGCTTCGCAATGGCCGCAGAAGTAGACGCTGGTCATGGACTTTGGTACGCATTCCATTCAGAATTCAGCCCCCGAAACCGGGGAACGACAGTCTTGCGACCTCGATCAGGCGCAGACCGATACTCTGGTTGTTGATAATGGCCATGGTCTTCACCTGCGCTTTTATGGCCGTTTTCTTGTGGAGCGGTGGGAGGGTCCCCGTGGTCATCACCAGGATTTCCCCCCTGTCGTCACGCAGGACGTAACTCTTGTACTCGAACATGGGCAGTTTGACGACTTCCGTGACCTCACCCTTGACCTTGATCGTCTTCCCCTCGAAACTGCCCGGATTCTGGACAATCTCCCCGATAGGCGTGAATCCGACCGGCAGGTAGTCGCAACCGGCGAGGAGGAGCAGGATGCAACAGGTAAACAGGATGGATCTTCGGACCCGCATAGTCAATTCCCTTTCTGCCGGAGAACGTTGGCGCACCCGCAATCTAAAAAAATCCTTCCGTTTTGGCAAGCGCAGGATGCCGGAATTTTCAATTTACGATTGCACGATTTCGGCACTGCCCTGAGTATTGGCGCCTGATTGTGCCGCGTCTTTCCCAGAATAGGCAGATTCTCAACCAGGAACATCCGAACCTCAATCCCTGTTCCTTGACTCCAGTCCCGTGAAAAATCCGGACCTGGCGATCAGGGGAATTTCTGAATCGGAGGGAAGGGCGCCAACTTCAGGCGCGGCGCCGGCTGCCCCTTCCCGGAGGAGCCCTGCCGGGCCCCCCGGTCTGTTTGAGGAGTATTTTTACCTGAAGTACGAGAGCTTACCCGGAATGCGCGTCCAATACCTCCCGCACCTTGGTCGTGAGGACGTCGAACGTGAAGGGCTTCTGGATGAAATGCACGCCTTCGTCCAGAACGCCGTGGTGGGCAATGATATCGGCCGTATATCCCGACATGAACAGACGCTTGATACCTGGATAGAGCGAAAGCAGTTTCCTGGCCAGTTGCCGGCCGTTCATTTCGGGCATGACGACGTCCGTCATCAGCAGGTGGATCTCCCCGAGGTGCCCTTCGGCCAGGCGGATGGCCTCGCCCGGCGTGTTTGCGGCCAGGACCCGATATCCCTGCATTTCCAGCAATTGTGTACCCACGTCAAGAATTGCCGGCTCGTCTTCGACCAGCAGGATGGTCTCCCCGCCCGGTTCGCTCGCCGGAAGCGGCTCAGCCGGTCCTGTCTGGATCGCCTTGTCCAGGGAACGGGGTAGGTAGATCTTGAATTGTGTACCCTGTCCCGGTTGGCTGTGGACGTCGATGTAGCCGGAATTCTGCTTGACGATGCCGTACACGGTCGCGAGCCCGAGCCCGGTGCCCTTTCCATCCCCCTTGGTGGTGAAAAACGGTTCGAAAATTTTCTGCTGAACGCCCTGATCCATGCCGCAACCGTCGTCGCTCACGGTGAGCAGAATATAATCGCCAGGTTCCAAACCGGGGTGCCCGGAGCAAAGGTCCGCACCACAACGTATGTTCCCGGTTTCAATTCTGATCCTGCCGACCCCGGCAATGGCATCCCGGGCATTGATGCAAAGGTTGGCCAGGATCTGGTCGACCTGCGCGGGGTCCAACTTGACCGGCCACAACTCCTTCTCGGGCAGCCAGACCAGGTCGATTTCCTCGCCGATCAACCTGCTCAGCATTTTGATCATGCTGGTTACGGTCTCATTGAGGTCGAGAATCCTTGGAGCAACGGTCTGTTTGCGGGCAAAGGCCAGCAATTGCCGGGTAATTTCGGAAGAACGTTCGGCGGCCTTCTGGATCTGGACCAGGTGCTCCCGCAGCGTCGATGGAACGGCTTCTTGCTTCTGCGCCATTTCCGCATGGATGAGAATCACGCTCAACATGTTGTTGAAGTCATGGGCCACACCGCCGGCCAGGCGCCCTACCGACTCGATCTTTTGCGCCTGCTGGAGTTGGGCTTCGAGTTTTGCCTGCTCCTCCTCCGTGCTTTTTTGTTCGGTTATGTCCTGGATGGTTCCCATCAAAATCAGGTCATGACCATCGACATCGGATTTGAGGGCACCCAAACCGACGACCCAGCGGGTTTCGCCGTCATTTTGACGAACGATTCGGTATTCCCTGGCAAAAGGTTTTCCCTGCCCGATGACCTCTTCCTTCAGATACTGCTCCATCGCCTCCCGGTCCTCGGGATGGACAATATCCAACCACCCCTGAATGCGCCGATCGTAATGGGGACCGATGCCGAAAATTTCATCCAGGACTTCCGATGATTCCCAGCCACCGGCCTTTAAATCGGCCTTGTACGAACCGATGAAGGCGGAACGCTGTGACTCCTTGAAGAAATATTCACTTTCTCTCAAGCCCTCTTCGACCCGATTGCGTTCGGTGATGTCATGGGAGATGCCCAAAATACCGATGGCCTTGCCATTGTGATCGAAAATAGGGGTTTTTTTGCTTTCGAGGAGGAGGGTTTTGCCGCAGGGAAAGGTCACCCGCTCTTCTACGCAGTACTCTTGCCCTGAAGATAAAATCCGTTGGTCGATCTCCCTGATCGCCTCGGCTCTTTCCCGGCCAAAAAAATCGAAATCGGATTTTCCGACCTGCTCAGCTTCACTCAGGCCGATGAGTTTTTCTCCAAGCTTGTTGCAGCGTCGATAAGCACCGTTTGCGTCCTTGACATAAATGAGGGCGCTGCTTGACTCCATGAGGCAGCGCAACAAGTTCTGGTCCAGGGCAAGGTCGTTTCGGGGATGATGTTGTTGATCCATGGCGGCCTCAAGGGAATTATCCGGGGAAGTGTCACACTAGCAAAAATCAGGGGTTCCGGGAAGGCAAATCGCCCCTGCCAACGATCCTGGTCAATTGATAAAGGCCCCCGATTAAAGGAAGGGAGCCCGACCGGGGATTGCCAGAGATGGGGTGTCCAATTATGGTGGCGATGGTAGCGGAGATTTCACGGTCGTCAATTCGCCAAAAACCGGAAGCCCGCTTTGATATGGGTATCTGCGGGGGCCATGTTTGACCCTTGGCAATTCGCGGTCCTCCCCGTAAAGTAAAAAGCAAATTGACGCGGTTTTATTAGGTCGATTAATAAGTTAATACCAAAAACTTAAACCAGATTCTGAGGCCTGCTTGATCGATGAAAATCAGATTGATATCCGTGCCCAAGGGGTATTGATCCATCGGGTTTCCCCTTATCGCCCTGGCTACCAGCTTGATCAGACCGAGGTGGAGGAAAATGGATCGGGGGCGCGTCTCAAGGCCTGGCGCTGTTACACCTTGTGATTGCACGCCCCGCAAATTTTTCCCGGTGGGTTGTGTCGGAAGGCTTGGCCCTGTCCTTTACCCCGCAACCAGCTCAAGGGAATGTTCGAGCCGGATACACCCGGTCACGCTCATCGCACCGGGGCACTTCTCAAGGTAATTATCCATGGCCCAACGGGCATCGGCTTCCTCTTCGGGGTTCAGTTTCAGCACATAGTGAACCCGAATCTCGGTAATCTTGAGCACGCCCCCAACGTCCTCGATATCGCCTTCGACGTCGGCCCGGTAACGGTCGGTATGGGTCCTGATCTTTTTGGTCGCCAGCACGCTGGCGAAGGTGCCCATCATTCAAGCGGCAACCGCACCGACGATGTGGTCCAGGGTGGCGGCGTGTTCCACGATCGGATCGACCTTGTAGAACTGCTGGATACCGCCGTGGACTCCATAGTAGACCGGTTCCTTGAACCCCTCGATCTGTGCAATCCTGATCGGCCCCCGGTCTCTGGTGATGGTGATGCGCGAGGTGTGAATGAGCTCCGCCATGGCAATTCTCCTTTCAATGAATGCTGATCGCCGAACATGAATAGGTTACCAGATTGGCGTGGCGGTGCCCGGAGAGCAAATAAGGGGATGGCCCACCCGGCCGAAAAAACGCCGCCAAGCCCTCCAGGCTTTTATGACCGCCCGTGGCCGGAGAACCAGGCCAGCCGCTCAGCGTCTTTCCCCTTTCAGCACCTTGAGGGCAGCCAGCAGCTGCCGATCCTTGCTCTGTCGCAGGTCTGACGGGGTCATCCCCTGCTCAACCAGGGGGAAAAGGGGCGGGGTGTCCCCGGGGAGGGTGACCGTCTGGTCCGGGGCGATACCGTGGTGCCAGATAACCCGTCCCTTGGGGGTCAGCCATTCCTGGATGGCCAGCAGCAGGGCCGAGCCGTCATTGAGCGAAAACTGCTGCAGGACGGTGCCGGTGCCGAAGGTTGTTTCGCCAATCAGTTCGGCCCGGTCAGCGTCCTGCAGGGCACCTGAGAGGATCTCCGCGGCACTACCCGTGCCGGAGTTGATCAAAACCACCAGCGGAATATCCGGAGCAATCCCCCCGGAACGTACCGGGACGCGAGTGACCTTCCCCTTGGCATCCTTTTCCTGCAGTACATTCCCTCCCGGCAGAAACTGACTGGCTACACCAACTGCTTCGGTCAACAGTCCGCCGGGATTGTCCCGCAGGTCGAGGACGATTCCGGCCACTCCCGCTTCCTTGATCGATTCCAGGGCGGTACGCAATTCCTTAGTGACACCGTCGCTGAAGCCGGCCAGACGCAGATGGGCAAGATCGGTGCCGGGTAGCTTGCGCCAGCTGACATTGTGCATCGAGATGGTGGCACGGGTCAGGGTGACATCGCGGGCGTTCCCCGATCGGGGTCTGAGGATGGTCAGGGTCACCTGCGTGCCGGCCTCGCCGGCGATATGGCGTACCACCTGGAGCAGGGACAACCCGGAGACATCCTTGTCGTCGACCTTGAGGATGATGTCGCCGGGACGCAGGCCGGCTTTCTGGGCCGGGGAGCCGTCGAAGGGGGCGACGATCACCACATGACCGCCTTTCATCTCCACCTCGGCCCCGATCCCTTTATAGCGGCCGCTGGTGAATTCCTCCTCGTTCTTGAGCATCTGCGGAGTGAGAAAGGTACTGTGACCGGTATCGCCGAGCGCTTTGACCATACCGGCTATGGCACCGTAGGTCATTTCCTTTGGCTTGACGGAAGCGCGGTCGACATATTCGGCCTGGATGGTATCCCAGGCCTGGGCCATCAGGGCGAAATCGGGTTCCGCCTGGGGCGGAATGCCGGGAGAAATGAAGAAGGCAGCGAGTCCCTGCCAGCTCAGGATCAGGACCAGCATCAGCCCGGCACCGAATATCAACCCGTGCAAAAATGATTTGCGTTCCTGACGGTTGCGACGAAACATGGCGTGTCCTTTTGCTGCCGGTTGTTGAAAGGGATAAAGGGGCGGAGAGCCGGTGGGACGGACCGGGTCAACTGAATGATGTTCAAGGAAATATATCGGGTTCAGGTTGGTTTCGCACTCCCAACGGGAGATTTGGGACTGGAAGTAGTGGACCTTGCGGAAAAAGTTGCTGCCGGACCCGCCGGGGATCCGGCTGCAATCCGACACTGCTTCCGATAAAAATAGCCGGGGCCCGAGGGCCCCGGCCGGGGTGTTGCATTATGTTCCGGTCTATCAGCCAAGGATCTGCTTGAGATCCTCCTCGGCGGTGCCGATCGGGCCGATATTGTAGTTCTCGACCAGGAAATTGAGCACGTTCGGGGTGACGAAGGCCGGCAGCGAGGGGCCGATCTTGATGTTCTTGATCCCGAGGTGGAGCAGGGTGAGCAGGATCGCCACCGCCTTCTGCTCGTACCAGGAGAGGATCAGGGACAGCGGCAGGTCGTTGACGCCGCACTCGAAGGCACCGGCCAGGGCCACCGCAACCTGGATGGCGCTGTAGGCGTCGTTGCACTGGCCGACGTCGAGCAGCCGCGGGATGCCGCCGATGTCACCGAGGTCGAGCTTGTTGAAGCGGTACTTGCCGCAGGCCAGGGTCAGGATCACCGTATCCTTGGGAGCCTTCTCGGCGAACTCGGTGTAGTAGTTGCGGCCCGATTTGGCGCCGTCGCAGCCACCGACCAGGAAGAAGTGCTTGATCGCGCCGGCCTTGACCGCCTCGATCACCTTGTCGGCGACGCCGAGGATGGCATGGTGGCCGAAGCCGGTGAGGATCTCCTGGCCCGGATTGTCGGCGAAGCCCTCACACTCCTTGGCCTTTTTGATCACCCCTGAGAAATCCCAGCCGTCGACATGCTTGACCCCCGGCCACTGCACCAGCCCCCAGGTGAAGAGGCGGTCCTTGTAGCTCTCGGCCGGCTTCTGGATGCAGTTGGTGTTGAAGATGATCGCGCCTGGGAACTCCTGGAACTCCTTGTGCTGGTCCTGCCAGGCGCCGCCGAAGTTGCCGGCGAGGTGGGCGTACTTTTTCAGGCCCGGGTAGCCATGGGCGGGGAGCATCTCGCCGTGGGTGTAGACGTTGATTCCGGTCCCCTCGGTCTGCTTCAGCAGTTCCTCGAGGAACTTCAGGTCGTGGCCTGAGACCAGGATCGCCTTGCCGGCCTTGGTGCCGAGCTGGACCGGGGTCGGCTGCGGCTGGCCGTAGGCCTCGATGTGGGCCTGGTTGAGCAGCTCCATGGTGACGTAGTTGATGCGCCCCGTTTCCAGGGCCAGGCTGACGTTGGCTATCAGATCGAGGCTGTCGTCGAGCAGGGCGGCCAGCGCCTTGTGGGTGAAGGCGTAGATCTCGTCCGACTCCTTGCCGAGAATCCGGGCATGGTCGGCGTAGGCGGCGTAGCCCTTGAGGCCGTAGGTAATCAGTTCGCGCACCGAATGGATGTCGGCGTCGACGGTGAAGTCCTTGACCCCGTGCAGCTGACCGAGCTTGACCTGCTCCTCGCGGGAAGCGGGCAGCGCCCAGTCCTGGGCCGCGGCCGGAACCTTGCCGCTGTAGGCGCCGGCGAGCTGTTTGGCTTTGCCGCGCAGGCGCACCGCTTCGGCGATCAGCTTGGCGATGGCGTCGGCGTCAAAATCGACGTTGGTGACGGTGGCGAACAGCCCATCGATCATGAAGCGATCGATCTCCTGATCCTTCTTGCCGGCCTGGCGCGCCTTGTCAGCCCAAAAGGCGATACCTTTCAGGCCGTAGACCAGCAGGTCCTGCAGGGCGGCAACGTCGGGCTGCTTGCCGCAGACGCCGATCTTGGTGCAGCCGGTCCCCTGGCTGGCCTGTTCACACTGGTAACAGAACATGTTGTCCATTCGTGGTTCCTCCTTGCTGGGTTGGTGGTTGTTTTTCCTGCCGAAGCCGAGTATCTGCCAAAGCTTTTCCATTTCCAACTCCTCTCGCTCCCCAAGGCGCAGCGCTGGTGGGCGGTAAGGCAATTTATCCGCCGCCGATCGCGGTCAAATGCGTTATGCTTTTTATCAGCAACTCCCTTCCTGGTGTTGCTACCATAGCCGGCCGGTGGGCGGCCGACCTTGACCAAGATCAAAAACTGATTTTATAGTTCATATTTCCGGAGCAACGATGGTCGCACCCAGGCGCCGCTACTGGCTGATGAAATCGGAGCCAGGTTGTTTTTCCTTCGCCGACCTGCAGGGGCGCCCCGGGCAAACCGAACACTGGGACGGGGTGCGCAACTTCCAGGCCCGCAACCTGCTGCGCGACGAACTCCGGGAGGGGGACGGGGTCCTCTTCTACCACAGCAACACGGCGCAACCGGCAATCGTCGGCCTCGCCCGGGTGGTGCGCTCCGGCTACCCGGATTTCACCGCCTGCGATCCGCGCTCCGACCATTTCGACCCCCGGGCCAGCGAGGCGAACCCGATCTGGTACATGGTCGACGTCCAGGCCCTTGAGCCGATGCCCCGGCCCCTGTCCCGCGACGACCTGCGTCGCCATCCGCTGCTGGCGGAAATGGAAGTGTTGCGCAAGGGGAGCCGGCTGTCGGTGCAGCCGGTTACGGCCGAAGAGTGGCAAACCGTACTGGAGCTGGCGGGCCTGGCCGACCCGTTGGCACAGTCATAGATTCAAGACCCATTATCGGAGGTGGCAATGAAGCGACTTGGACGCTGGCTGGCGGTAATCGCGGCGGTGGTGGCCGTGCTGGTGGTCGCCGCGATCATCCTGGTCAAGGTGCTGGTGACCCCGGAACGGGTCCGGGCGACGGTCCTGCCGCTGGCCGAAAAGGCCCTGCACCGTCCGGTCACCCTCGGGGATATCCAGATCGGGCTCTTCTCCGGCGTGCAGCTCGCCGACCTGCGGATCGCGGAACCCGAAGGGAAGGAAACCTTCGTGGCCGCCGACAAGCTGGTCCTTCGCTACCGGTTCTGGCCGTTGCTGCTCGGGCGGGTGATGATCGACCAGGCGCAGCTGGTCGGTCCGCGGATCCGGGTGGTGCGCGCTGCGGACGGCCGTTTCAATTTCGACGACCTCCTGAGCAAGCCGTCGCCGGAGCAGCCGGCTGCAGAAGGAGGCCCCCCCAGCGCCGCCGCCGGCCCCATCGACCTGCACATCTCCCATGTCGGCATCAGCGACGGGGAGGTGGTTTTCCTCGACTACACGGTGGATTCCCAGGCTCCCTACCGGCTGAAATTCTCCGCCGTCGACATGTCTTTGAAGGATGTTTCGCTGACCCAGGATTTCCCGTTTGAGCTGCGGGGAATGCTCAACGATGCACAACTTGCGATCAGCGGCGAAGCCAACCTCCAGGCGAGGAGCGGCAAATTCAAGGTGCAGCTGACCGACCTCGATGCCACCGGTTTTGCTCCCTACCTGCGCGGCCGGATTCCCGGCACTCTCGGGGCGCTGAAGGTCAGTGCCGACCTCGAGGTCGCCGGCGACGCCAAGCAGGTCACCTCGTCCGGGCAGTTGACCCTGGGCAACCTCGCGGTGACCCTCGATGCTCTGCCGAAAACCCCGCTGCGCAACGTCAATCTGAAACTGGATTATGGCCTCAATCTTGACCTCGCCAAGCAGCAACTGGCGATCGACAAGGGGCATCTCGACTTCAACGGCATCCAGGCCGATGTCAGTGGCGCAGTAAAAAATTATGCCCGCGACCCGCTGCTCGACCTGCAATTGGCCCTGCCCGGTCTCGATCTCCGCCAAGCCCTGGATGCCCTGCCCCCGGGGCTGGTGGCGAAAACGGACGGTCTCGATCCGGCCGGCAAGATCGATCTGCAGGTCCACCTCGTCGGCTCACCGCAGCATCCCGCCGACCTGGCGCAGGAGGGAACCCTGAAGCTGAGCAGCGTGCAGGCCAGTGTGGCCGGGCTTCGCCCCGCCCTCAACGGTCTGTTGACCCTTAAGGGGAAGGCGGTCACCAGCCAGGGTTTGCAGCTGGTTGCCGGCGACAACCGCGCCGATCTCGACCTGCGCATTGCCGACCTGAGCGTCAGGCCGCTGGGAATCACCGCCAGCCTCAGCGCTGACCAGTTCGCACTTGATCCCCTCCTGGGTGCTGCCGCGCCGGCGAAGGGGGGGGGGGCCGGCTCCGCCGCTGCGCCGGCCGGGAAGCGCACCGAACCCGGCCCTCTCGACCTGCCGGTTCGCGCCGAGGCCAGCCTGAAGGTGAAGAAGGCCACCTTCAAGGGGTTGACCTGCGAAGCCCTGGTCCTGCACGGGCTGCTCGCCAAAAACGTTTTGACCATCGATGATCTCCACGGCCAGCTGGTGGGGGGGAGCTTCAACGACACCGCGCGGATCGACCTCGGCCAGCCGGGATTCAGCTACCGAACTCACCTGGTTCTCAAGGGCCTGCAGTTCCAGCCGCTGGCCGCCGCATTCGCTCCCAAGAGCGGGGCGACCCTGACCGGTGGTCTCGACCTCGACGCCGACCTGGCCGGAAAGGGGACTTTGCCGGAAGCGGTCAAGCGCTCCCTGACCGGCAAGGGGGAGTTCGTGGTCAAGGATGGCCGGTTGGAAGGGGGGCAGCTGCTGCAGGGGCTGGCGACGATCCTGGGAGTGGACGATCTGCGGCAGCTCAGTTTTCAGCAGTGGGCCGGGAATTTCCGGATCGAGCAGGGACAGGTTCGTTTCGACAGCAAGTTCAGCGGGCGCCAGGTGCGGCTCGCCCCGCAGGGAACCATAGGCCTCGACGGCAAGCTGGACCTGTTGCTCGATACCCGGCTGGCGCCGGAACTGACTGCCAAACTCGACAGCCAGGGCAAGGTCGCCAGCTATTTCAAGGATGCCGACGGTTGGGGCCAGGTGCCGCTGAAACTCGGCGGCAGCCTGGATAAGCCGCACTTCGAGATCGATGCCCGGGCCGCAGTCCAGAAGGCGAGGGAAAAGCTGCAGGAGAAGCTGCAGCAGAAACTCCTCGAGCGCCTGGAGCCCAAGAAGGATTCGGGCTCCACGCCCGACACCGCGCCGAAGCAGCAACTTGAAAAGACCCTGCGCGGCCTGTTCGGGAATTGACAGCCCGGGTATTCCGGGGTACAAAAGGTCAACTTTCATTAGAAAAGGAGCTTGTCAGCATGACCGGTGTGGAGGATTACAGCGGCTTCGAGGTCATCCGCGCAGCCATGGAAATCGAGAAGAACGGCCACCGCTTTTACAGCGCCATGGTCGACAAAGCCCAGAACGACCTGACCAAGGAGGTTTTCTCCTGGCTGGCCCAGGACGAGGTCCAGCACCTGCGGACCCTGGAAGGGATGGCGCCGAAGTTTGAGGAGGGGGCGTTTTGGGAGGACGAGGAGCAGTTCCTCCCCTACCTGCGGCGGTTTTCCGAAGAACGGATTTTCCCGGCCCCGGATCGCCTGGAGGCGATTCTCGGCAGCGGCCAATCGGATCTCCAGGCTCTTGACCTCGCCATCGAAGCGGAGGAGAAATTCGCCGAGTTCTTCCAGCTGGCGGCCCGCCAGGCCCGCCATAGCGACGGCCAAAAGGCCTTTGCCTGGCTGGCAGCGGAAGAAAATCGTCACGCCTCGATCCTGAAGGAGCGCAAGGAAAAGCTGCAAGCCCTCTGAATCAAGTCCAACCGTCGAAACCACAACGGCCGGGTGCTGCCAGTGCGCAGCTCCCGGCCGTTGTGCTTCCGGACCGGAGGGCTGGTCAGCGGCGCGCGATGCCTTCGGTGGCGACCTTGAGCAACAGCAGGAGCAGTGGCAGGAGGTGGAAAAACAGGTCGAAGATGTCAATGGGGCGTTTCAGCGTGCCGTGAAAAAGCATGCGCAGCTTCTCCACCAGGTGCGGCTCGGGGAAAAAGGGCGCCAGTCCCAGAAAGATGGTTACGACAACCAGGGCCCCGTAGGGGATGTCCTTGAGAACCGGTAACGGCATTTTGGTCCTCCTTTTCCTTGACGCCCGGTGGTCGTTGCTCCGGCCGCCACAGGATAACAGGCCCTGGTGCTGCCTTTTCTTTGCGGTTGTATTCTCCAGCCCGGAATGTTATATCCCTCAGTGGTAATAGGGACTTATCTTGAAGTTCCCAAGGTGGGAAGAAGGAGGGGGGATGAACGGTGAAAGCCGCAATGCCAAGCGTAACCGCAAACGTCTGCCGCTCAGGTTCGGCGTCGAGGAAGCAAGCCGCATCGGCTTTACCGATGACCTTTCCGAGACCGGCCTCTTTATCAAATCGGCTATCGTCCAGAACCCCAACACCATCCTCATGATCGAACTGACCCCACCCGGCGGAGAACTGGTCGTCCTCACCGGCAGGGTGATGTGGGCCAAGAAGATCCCGCCCAATCTGCTGCGGCGGCTGAAGGGGGGGATGGGCATACGCATCATCGAATTCCAGAGCGGCGAAACGACCTATCGGCAGCTTTGCGCTGACCTGGCCGCCAGATCCACCTGATCCTCGTCGCAACCAGGCTCCGCCGCTCCCTCCCCGTTCGTCACCGCTCAAGTGACGCAAAGAAAATCACTCCCCTCGATCAGGCCCCGCTGCTGCGCCCAGGTGCGGACCTGGGTCCTTGCCCCCTTGGCGCCGACCGTCACCAGTATCGGGCCATCGCTGGGGCGCAGCGCCTCGATCGGCACCACCGGCGCCTGGTGGATGGTCTGGCCGATCTTGCGCCGGTCCACCTCCGCCCAGCGCACCACCTGTACGCCTGCAGCGGCCAGGGCGGTACGCCAGGCCTTGCCTTCCATGCCCGCCCCCCACAGCGTGACCGAGCGGCGACCGGCCAGAAAGTCCTGGGCCAGGTGATGAACCTTGCAGGCGCGAAAGGCCTCGGCGCTGCAGGTCGCACTGGTGCGGGTCAGGCGCCGGGGCCGGTCGCGCCAGTACAACAGGGTCTCCGGGAGTCGGACGAAACGCCCCGGGAGACGGGCGAGTCGCAGCCAGAGGTCGTAATCCTCGGCCCAGCCGCGGTCCCGATACCCCCCCGCGGCCTGGACCGGGTCGGCGCGGAACATGACGCTGGGATGGGCGAAGGGGGATTCGACGTAGAGGTCGCGGCGGATCGCGGCGTCCTCGAGCAGGCCGTTCTGCCAGCTCTCGTAAGCGCGCATTCCTCCCTGCAGCGCAGGCCGCGGGAAATGCCGCACCCGGCTGGCCACCAGCAGGGTCGCAGGCTTGCGGTGGAGATGGTTGCTTTGCAGGGCCAGGCGGCAGGGGTGGCAGATGTCGTCGCCGTCCATGCGCGCCACCAGCGGGGCACGACAGGCCTCCAGGCCGGCATTGAGGGCGCTCACCAGTCCTTCCGCAGGGCGGGTCAGGACCCGTATACGGGAATCGCTCCTGGCAGCCGCCGCCAGCAGTTGGGGGGTGCGATCATCGGAGCCGTCGTCGACGGCGACCAGTTCCCAGTCGCTGAGGGTCTGCCGCTGCAGGGAGGCGAGGGCCGCCGGCAGGTGGTGCTCCTCGTTGCGAACCGCGAGGAGTATGGAAACCGCGGGCCCGTTCACAGCCCCAAGGTCCGCAGCGCCAGCAGGGCGATGGTGTAGGTCAGGGCCGAGAGGAGGGTCGAGAGCATGACGATGGAGCCGGCCAGTTCGGCATCTCCCTTGAGTTGGTGGGCCATGATGTAGGTCGCGGTCGCCGCCGGGGTGCCAGCCATCAGCACGCCGATCGCCAGGTCGAGTCCCTTGACCCCCAGCAGCACCAGCAGTGCCGCGGTGGCCAGGGGGAGACAGAGGAGCTTGATGCCGGTGGCGAAACCGGCCAGGACCAGGTCCCCACGCAGCTTCTCCAGGGAGAAGGTACCACCGATGGCGACCAGCGCCAGGGGCAGGGTCATGCCGGTGGCGATATGCAGGCTGCTGGAAAGGACCATCGGCAGCGGCAGCTTGAGGAAACTCCAGGCAATGCCGGCAAACGAGGCGACGATCAGCGGGTTGAGGAGAATCTGCCGCAGCCAGAAACCGGCGCCCCGACCCGGCTCGGTGCCGCGATGGGGGAGGAGCAGGGCGAGAATGGCGAAGAAATTGAGGACCGGAACCAGGAAGCCCATGAGGATGCCGGCGCGGGTCAGGCCGTTTTCGCCGTAAGCATTGAAGACGATGGCCAGGCCTATGTAGGCCAGGTTGCCGCGGAAAGAACCCTGGCTGAAAGCACCGCGGACAGCGGCCGGGTAGCGGCGCAGCGCCGCCCAGCCGTAACTGGCGAAAAAGCCGCCGGCGATCCCCAGCACCGAACCGAGCACCAGATGGGCGTCGAAATTGGCCAGGAAGTCGGCAGTGCCGATCTTGTAGAAGAGCAACAGCGGCAGACAGACATAGTAGACCAGGCGGTTGGTCTGCAGCAGAAAGGCGCTGTCGATCAATCCCAGGCGCCGCAGCAGATAGCCGAGGGCAATAACCGCGAAGACCGGCAGTACGATATTGAGGATATCGGCGAACAGGGGCATGGTAACCTCGTTCCGGACCAGGGGAGGGTCAGCTTACCGCGGAGCGGAAAGGCACATCAAGCGAAATTGCCGGCCGGCTGGGTGCCACGACGGAATCTGCGGCAGGGTTAGTCCTTAGACGCAGCGCATTGAGTTTCCGCCCCGGGAAACGTCCTCTTTTGCAGGCCGGGAAGGGGGTTTTTGTCGTCCTTGCCTCTTGACGACGCGGCGGCGGCGCTTCACAATCGGGTATGCGCCGCACCGACCTCTCGCGAATTGCCATAATCAGCCTCATGGTTGCCGTAGTGACGGCCCTGCATTACCTGACCACCATCCAGCAGGCGCAGATTCACGACATCTACCGCCGGCTCTACTACCTCCCAATCGTGCTCGGCGGAATCTGGTTCGGACTGCGCGGCGGCCTGGGCGTGGCGGTGGCCGTTTCCCTGCTCTATGCGCCCCATGTGGTTTTCCAGTGGGGGCACCACCCCCTCACCGAACTCGAGCAGTACCTGGAAATCGTTCTTTACAACGTCATCGGCGGCCTCACCGGAGTGCTGGCAGAGCGCGAACGCCGGCAGAAAGAGCGCTACCAGCAGACTGCCCACACCCTCGAAGAGAGTTATGCCACGCTGCGCGAGCAGGCCGACCAGATCCTCGAAATCGAGGAGCAACTGCGCAGGGCCGACCGGCTGTCCGCCCTCGGCGAACTCTCCGCCGGCATGGCCCATGAGATCCGCAACCCCCTTGGGTCGATCCGGGGGACGGCCGAGATCCTCCGGGAGGGGATCACGGCCGACGACCCGCGCAGTGAGTTTGCCACCATCCTGATCCAGGAAGTCGACCGCCTTAACCGCGTGGTCCAGGATTTCCTGGATTTCGCCCGCCCCGCGGAAACCGGCCGCAGCGCCGTCGATCTGAATGGCCTGCTGCAGGAACTTCTGCTGCTGACCCGGCAGCCGGCGCGCAGCGGCGGGGTAGGGGTCGAGTTCACGCCCGGGGTGATTCCCTTGGTCCAGGCCGACCGCGAGCAGCTGCGCCAGGCGTTTCTCAACCTGATCCTCAATGCCTTTCAGGCCATGCCCGACGGCGGGGTGCTGGCCATCGACAGCGGCTGCAGCGACGACCGGGTCCGGCTGCGCTTCCGCGACAGCGGTGTAGGCATTCCCGCTTCCCAGCTGGAGCGGATCTTCAACCCCTTTTTCACCACCCGCCGCGAGGGGACCGGCCTCGGTTTGGCGATCGTCCACCGCATCATCCAGGGGCATGGCGGGCGCATCGAGGTTTCCAGCGAACCGGGGCAGGGGACCACCTTCACCCTCACTTTCCCGGCGGGCCCCTGATACGGAGAACGACTTCCCGTGACTGAAGAACCGAACAAAAACGTCCTGCTCATCGATGACGACAACTCCCTGCGGCGGGTGATGGAATTCACCCTGACCCTGGCCGGCTGGCAAGTGTTGCCGGCCGCCGACGGCGAGACGGGACTTGAGCTGTTCCGCCGGGAGCGACCGCGGGTGGTGGTTACCGATATCCAGATGGCGGGAATGTCCGGCTTCGAGGTCCTGGCCGCGGTCCGGAAGGTCGATCCAAATATCGCAGTCATCGTGATCACCGCCTTCGGCACCGTCGATAAGGCGGTGGCGGCGATGAAGCAGGGCGCCTTCGACTTTTTGACCAAGCCCTTTTCCCAGGACGAACTGCGCCTGGCCCTGGAGCGGGCCTGGGCGTTTCTCGACCTGCAGCGGGAAAACAGCCGGTTGCGCAACGCCCTTGCCGTCCGCGACGATTTCAGCCACATGGTCGGCATCTCCGACGCCATGCAATCCGTCTTCGACCGGGTGGGGCGGGTCGCCAACAGCGAGGCTACCGTACTCCTCGAGGGGGAAAGCGGCACCGGCAAGGAGCTGATCGCCCGCGCCATTCACCAGCAAAGCGAGCGGAGCGAGGGGCCCTTCGTCACGGTAAATTGCGCGGCCATTCCAGCAGAACTGCTGGAAAGCGAACTCTTCGGTCATCTCAAGGGAGCCTTCACCGGGGCCATTCGCGATCGCAGCGGCAAGTTTGCCCTGGCCGACGGCGGCACCCTGTTCCTCGACGAGGTGGGGGAACTGCCGGGGGAAATGCAGCCCAAGCTGCTGCGCGCCCTGCAGGAGCGGGAGATCGAGCCGGTGGGAGGACGGACCCGGAAGGTCGACGTCCGGGTGGTGGCCGCCACCAACCGCGACCTGGAAGAGGCCATTGCCGACGGGCAGTTCCGGGAAGACCTCTATTACCGACTGGCGGTCGTCCCCCTGCGATTGCCGGCGTTGCGGGACCGCCGCGAGGACATCCCGCTGCTGGTCCAGCACTTTGCCGGCAAATACGGCGGCGGCGAGTTCTCCACCGTTGCCCTGGAGGCCCTGACCCGCTATGCCTGGCCCGGCAATGTCCGGGAACTGGAGAACGCCGTCCAGCAGGCGCTCATCCTGCGCCACGGGGAGGTGGTGGAGCCTGCCGACCTGCCGGGGAAAATAATGGGAGAGGGGAGCGGGGCGAAGGGCGGGGTCCTCAATCTTCCCGCCGACGGCTACAGCCTGGAAGCCTTGGAAAAGGAAGCAGTCGCCGAGGCTCTGCGGCGCTGCGGCTGGAACCAGACCCGGGCCGCGGCCTTCCTGCGGATCCCCCGCCACACCCTGCTTTACCGCATGGAAAAATACGCCATCGCGCGCCGCACGGCAGCGGATCGGGAGGACTGACGGTTAGCGCCTGCCCGTCCAGTAAAAACCAACAAGCCTGGAGAAATGTCGTAACCATGAAAAGACTGATCATTGCAGCCTTGCTCGGAATTTTCCTGCTGCCGGCCGGCGGCCGGGCCGCCGACCGGCGCACCCCGGTGGTGGTAGCGATCGAGAAAGCCGGACCAGCGGTCGTCAACATCCGCACCGAACAGATCGTCAAGCGCCAGCGCTCCCCCTTTTTCGGTTTCGGCGATTCGATTTTTAATGACTTTTTTCGGGATTTCGCCCCGCCCCGGGCGTACAAGACCCAGTCGCTGGGGTCGGGCGTGATCATCGATCCCCGTGGCTATGTCCTCACCAACGCTCACGTAATCGAACAGGCTTCGAAGATTTTCATCGCCGTTCCGGGAAGGCCGAAGGAACTGGCCGGGGAGTTGGTGGGGAGCGACGAACGTCTCGACCTGGCGGTGGTGCGCATCGAGAGTGGCGGCAAATTCCCCTACATACCACCCGGGCATTCCGACGATCTCATGCTCGGCGAGACGGTAATCGCCATCGGCAACCCCCTCGGCCTCGGCCATTCGGTGACCACCGGGGTAGTCAGCGCCGCTTCCCGGCGCCTGCCGATAGAAGACGGCGTGGTCGGCCACTTCATCCAGACCGATGCCCTGATCAATCCCGGCAACTCCGGGGGGCCGCTGCTCAATATCAACGGTGAACTGATCGGGATCAACACCGCCATCGCCCGCCAGGCCCAGGGGATCGGCTTTTCCATCCCCATCGATCTCGCTAAGCGAGTGGCCCGGGACCTGATCAAGCACGGCCGGCGCAGCCCGGTCTGGCTGGGGGTAATGCCGGGCAAGGTCAATGCGGCTTTGGCCCGCAGCCGCGGGGTCGGCGGGGTGCTGGTCACCGAGGTCGAGAAGGGGTCCCCGGCGGCCGCCGCCGGAGTGGCGATGGCCGACGTCATCCTCGCCGTCGGCGGCGAGGAGGTCGAATCCCCGGCCGAGATGCTGCAGCTTCTCTCCAGCTATACCCCCGGGGACCGGATCCGCCTGCACCTGTTGCGCGGGGAGCGGGAGCTGGACGTGGCGGTGTCGCTCGCCCCCCTGCCCAAGGGCTACGGGCTGCACTACGGAGAGCGGGTTTTCGGCTTCCGGGTCCGCGCCGGCAAGGAGGGGGTGGCGGTGGCCGCTGTCACCCCCGGCTCGCCGGCCGACAAGGTCGGTCTGGAGGCCGGAGACCGGGTGGCCGAAGTGGGCGGCCAGCACTTGGAGGGGGTCAAGTCTTTCGGCAGCTACCTCGAAGCCCATCTCGGCGAACTGCCGCAGCGCTTCCTGTTCGTCCGGGGCGACCGCGGCTATTACGTCGATCTCCCCTGATCGGTACCGGCCGCAACCCTATGAGCGGCAACGGAGGAACCCATGGCACGCATGCTGGTCGACGGCGAAACCCCCCGGGAAACCGGAACCAGACAGTTCGAACTCCAGGGGTGGATCGACACCGCCCCCTTCGAGGACCTGCTCGGCATGAGCATCGAGTCGGCCGGGGGCGGCGAGGCCATTCTCAGTCTTCCCTTTGTGGTCCGCCTCGCCCAGGGGGGCGGGCTGCTGCACGGCGGCGCGTTGACCACCCTGGCCGATACCGCGGTGGCGATGGCGATCAAATCGCTATTGCCGGCGGGAACCGCCTTCGCCACCACCGAGCTGACCACCCGTTTTCTGGCGCCGGTCCAGAGCGGGCGGGTGGTGGCCCGGGCACGGGTGACCGGCCCCGAGGGCCGGACCTTTTACGGTGAGGCGAGGGTCGAGGATGAAGTCGGCCGCGAGGTGGCGCGCTTCAGCTCAATCTTTCGGGTGGCGAGAGGGCAGGGCTTCGAAGAATGAACCGCAGCGACTTCGCCGCCCTGGCGGAACGGGCCTTGGCTGCCATCCCCGGGGAGTTTCTGCGGCGGGTGGAGAACCTCAGCATCCAGATTGAAGACTGGGCCGATCCCGAAACCCTGGCCGAGGTCGGCTTCGATGACCGACGCGATCTACTTGGCTTTTATCGTGGCCTTCCACTCGATGAGCGCGGTTTCGAGCAGTTGTCCATTCTCCCCGACGTGATCGTGCTCTATCAACGGGCCATCGAAGTTCACGCCCGCGAGAGTGGCGAAGGAACCTTGCGGGTCATCCGGGAGACGCTGGTTCACGAGCTCGCCCATTATTTCGGCTTCTCGGAGGAGGAGATGGAGGCCATCGAGGCGATCTGGGCCAACCCGGACCGGCTGCCTTGACTTTTGTGCCCGTGCCGGGTAGAAATGGGCCAACTTTTGTGAAAGGATTTTCCCGATGACCCGTCTTCTTTCCAGGCTCCTGCCGCTGCTTTTGCTACTCCTGCTCCCCCTTTCCGCCATCGCCGCCGACCAGCCCATGCCGGCTCCCGCAGCCCCGGCCAGGGCCGGGGTGCTCGCGCCCGATTTCACCCTCAAGGACGTCAACGGCCGCAGCTATACCCTCTCCCAACTTCGCGGCAAAGTGGTGCTGGTCAACTTCTGGGCCACCTGGTGCCCTCCCTGCCGGGGGGAAATGCCATCGATGGAGAAGCTCAACGCGATGCTCCCCGGCAAGGATTTCGTGCTCCTGGCGATCAACGTCGAGGAAGACGGCAAGGAGAACGTCCAGGAATTTCTCAAACAGCATCCCCATAGCTTCCCGGTCCTGCTCGACGAGAAGACCGATGTCCAGCAGCAGTACGGGGTGTTCCAGTTCCCGGAAACCTTCATCGTCCGCCCCGACGGCATCATTGCCGATCATGTCATCGGCGCCATCGACTGGACCAGTCCCGATGTCGTCAGTTTCCTCAAGTTCCTGATTTTCGGGTAAGCCCGTGGGAACCCATGCCGATCTCACCGTCTGGATCGCCCTCTCTGCAGGGGTCCTCTCCTTCTTTTCCCCCTGCGTGCTGCCGCTGATCCCCTCCTACCTGACCTACATCACCGGGCTCTCCTTCCAGCAGTTGCAGGAAGCCCATCCCACCGCGCGGGTGCGTTTGGTGGTGCTTTTTCACTCGCTGACCTTCATTCTCGGTTTTTCTCTGGTCTTTATCAGTCTTGGGGCTTTGGCAGGCCTGGCCTCCTCCTCCTTCCAAGTTCATCTACGGGAAGGGCTGGTCTGGGTCCAGCGGATCGGCGGGGTGCTGATCTTCCTGTTCGGGGTCCATATGAGCGGGTTGTTTCATTTCGGGGTCCTGCTGGGTGAAAAGCGGGTCCATATCCACACCAAACCGAGTGGGTTTTTCGGCACCCTGCTGGTTGGCATCGCCTTTGCCGCCGGCTGGACTCCCTGCATCGGGCCGATCCTCGGCGGCATTCTGGCGATGGTCGCCGGCACCAGCGGCGGCGCCGGGCGCGGCATCCTGCTGCTGGCCTGCTACTCCATCGGCCTGGGGATTCCGTTCCTCATCTCCGGTCTGCTCTTCCACGGCTTTCTCAGCTTTTTCAACCGCTTCCGCAAACACATCCGGATCATGGAAATCGTCACCGGCGCGCTGCTGATGGCGGTCGGCATCATGCTCTTCTTCGGTATGTTCGGGAAGCTCTCCGGCTACCTCTACCGCTTTATTCCGATCAGCGGCTAGGGAAGAGGGGAGGTAGGCCGTTCTTTTTAATCTTGACAGGCGCGGGCGAAACGGATAACTTTGAAAACGATTTTCAATTTTGGAGAGAGCCATGCAGGGAAAACAGTTGTTTCGCAGTTATCTCGCCGAAAAAGGGCTTAAGTCGACCCGGCAGCGGGAAGTCATTCTTGATGAATTCCTGCGCTGCACCACCCATCCCTCCACCGAGGAGCTCTACCTGCGCCTGCGCCGGAAGCACCCCGGAATCGGTTATTCCACGGTGCATCGGACGCTGAAACTGTTTGCCGAATGCGGGATCGCCGAAGAACTCAATTTCGGCGATGGCCAGACCCGCTACGAATCGAGCAGCCGCGTGGAACACCACGATCACCTGATCTGCCGGAATTGCGGCGCGATCCTCGAATTCGAGGACCCGCGCATCGAGCAACTGCAGAACGAGGTGGCCGCCCGCCACGGTTTCGTCATTGAGAACCACCGCCTTGAGCTTTACGGCCGCTGCGGCAAATGCGCCGCCTCCTGATCTGCCGCCCTGCCCTTGGCCTGACCATGCCTATCAATCCTAGCCAGGAAAACCGTAGCTGATGGAACTCACCAGTCACTCCCCCACTGCTCCCCGCATCATCCTCGTCGGCAACCCCAATGTTGGCAAGAGCGTGGTGTTCAATGCACTGACCGGCGCCTATACCACGGTCTCCAACTACCCCGGGACCTCGGTGGAAGTCTCCCGTGGTCATTGCGAAATCGAAGCGGTCCGCTACGAGGTCCTCGATACCCCGGGGATGTACGCCCTGCTGCCGATTACCGAGGAGGAGCGGGTGGCGCGGGAGATCCTGCTGTCCGAGTCCGCTTACGTCGTGGTCCATGTCATCGATGCCCGCAACCTCGAACGGATGCTGCCGATGACCCTGCAGTTGATCGAGGCCCGCCTGCCGGTGATGTTGGTCGTGAATATCCTCGACGAGGCCGAGCGCATCGGCATGCAGATCGATATTGAGTTGCTGCAGGAAAAGCTGGGCATCCCGGTGCTCGGGGCGGCCATGGCCCGCAAGCGCGGGCTGAAGGAGATCCGTGCTGCCATCGCCGCCTTCGACGGTCAGCGCCGGGCCACCTTCGCCTATGCCAGCGACCTGGAACGGGATATTCTGAAAATCGCCTCCGTCCTGCACGGCGATTACGCCCTTGACCGGCGCGCCATGGCGCTGCTGTTGATGCAGAAGGACGAGGAGTTGCTGGAGCTGGTGCGGGCCGGGGAGGGGGCGGGCTTCCCGGCCGTCGAGGACGCGGTCAACGAGGTGGTCTTCGAGCGCCGGGTCGACCTGCACCTGCGCATCAGTCTCGAGCGCAAGCGGGTCTGCAAGGGGGTGCTGGAAGGGGTGATCAGTCAGCAGACCGGGGCGCGCACTCCATTCAGCGAACGGCTCTCGGTGTGGACCATGAACCCCTGGAGCGGTTTTCCGCTGCTGCTGCTGGCCCTCTACTTCGGCCTCTACCAGTTCGTCGGCCACTTCGGCGCCGGGACCCTGGTCGATCTCCTCGAGGGACACCTGTTCGAGGTGTACCTCAATCCCTGGGCGATCTCCCTGTCCCAGCATTTCATCCCTTGGTACTGGCTGCGCGAGCTGATCACCGGCGAATACGGCGTCTTCACCCTTGGCGTCCGCTACGCGGTGGCGATCATCCTGCCGATCGTCGGCACCTTCTTCCTCGCCTTTTCGGTGATCGAGGACACCGGTTACTTCCCGCGCCTGGCGATGCTGGTCGACCGGCTCTTCAAG
Organism: uncultured delta proteobacterium; assembly: GCA_963806685.1. Taxonomy (GTDB): domain Bacteria; phylum Desulfobacterota; class Desulfuromonadia; order Desulfuromonadales; family DDH964; genus DDH964. The sequence continues at coordinate 208,221 of CAWDZB010000011.1, read as the reverse complement.
AAAATCGGCCTCAATGGCCGGGCGGTGATCCCGATCGTCCTCGGCTTCGGTTGCGACACCATGGCGACCATGGTCACCCGGACCCTGGAGACGGTTCGCGAGCGGCTTATCGCCACCATCCTGCTGGCCCTGGCGATCCCCTGCAGCGCCCAGCTCGGAGTGATTCTTGCTCTCCTCTCCGGCGTCCCCGGCGCGCTGCTGGTCTGGTCGCTGTGCGTGGCGGCGATCTTCCTGGTGATCGGTTTTCTCTCCGCCCGGCTGATGCCCGGGGAACTGCCGATGTTCTACATGGAGATCCCGCCGCTGCGCCTGCCGCAGCCGCGCAACGTGCTGGTCAAGACCCTGACCCGCATGCAGTGGTACTTCATGGAGATCTTCCCGCTCTTCATCTTCGCCTCGGTGCTGCTCTGGGCCGGGAAGCTCAGCGGCGCCCTGCAGGCACTGATCGAGCTGCTGCGCCCGGCGATGCTGGCCCTCGGGCTTCCCCCCGATACCGCGGCGGTCTTCGTCCTCGGCTTCTTCCGTCGCGACTTCGGTGCCGCCGGGCTCTACGACATGCAGGCCAACGGCATCCTCAATGGCGAACAGCTGACCGTGGCAGCGGTGACCCTGACCCTCTTCGTCCCCTGCATCGCCCAGTTCCTGATGATGAAAAAGGAACGGGGCTGGTCAGTGTCGCTGGCGATCTTCGGCTTCGTCACCGCTCTCGCTTTCGGTTGCGGCTGGCTGCTCAACCAGACCCTGCTGGCTACCGGAGTGCTGTCATGATCTGCGGCTTCTGCGGCCGGGAGATTCCCGAGCGCACCCCCGATCCCGAGGCCCGGTGCGGCGCCTGCCCCGGCGGCTGCCGCAAGGTCCACTGCCCCTACTGCGGTTACGCCAACCCGGCCATGAGCGGGTTGTTGAAAAAGCTGGTCCGCCCGAAGGCGGATCGTGACAAGGAGTAAGTCATGATCATTTCCCACAAGGCCGAAGATATCCTCGAAGCGCTGTGGATCGCCACCGAGGAGCAGGGGGAGCACGGCGCCCTGGTGGAAACCCTCGGCGTCGGGCCCGATGACGAGGCGCTTGCCGAACTTGGCCGCCTCGCCTACGTGGATGTGCAGGGGGAGCGGGTCCACCTCCGCGAGGAGGGGCGCGAGGAGGCGCAGATGGCAGTGCGCCGTCACCGGCTGGCCGAACGGCTGACCATGGACATCTTCGACCTGCGCGGCGCCGAGGGGAACGCCAAGGCCTGCGAGTTCGAACACCTGCTGCGCGGCGTTGTCGATACCAAGCTCTGCACCCTGCTCAACCACCCCGCCACCTGCCCCCACGGCCGGCCGATTCCCCCTGGACGCTGCTGCCGGGACGCGAAGAAGAAGGGTGCGCCGGGGGTGGTGGCACTGACCGAGCTGAAGCCCGGCGAGTCCGGCGAGATTGCCTACCTGTCCACCGCCGAACCGAAGAAGATGCAGAAGCTGATGAGCATGGGGGTTCTGCCCGGCAACCAGCTGCTGCTGAAGCGCGCCTACCCGAGTTTTATCTTCCGCATCGGCCATTCCGAATTCGCCGTCGACGAGGAACTGGCCAAGGAGATCTTCGTGCGCAGACTCGACGCCAGCTGAAGCCCGCTGCAGCCCCTGCCGCCGGAACCTTGCCGGCGGGCCATCCTGCGCGCTCTGGCGGCTTGACTTCCCATGGGGATTTCTTTACCCTACGGGCGGTTTGCAGCAGCCGCGAAAGGACTTTCCGCCGATGCGCGTCACCGCCATTATTCCCGCCCGCTACGCCTCCACCCGTTTCCCCGGAAAACCACTGGTCGGGATCCTCGGCAAGCCGATGATTCAGTGGGTCTGCGAGCGGACCGCCAGGGCGGCCCACATCAACCGGGTGATCGTCGCCACCGACGACGAACGGATCGCCGCGGTAGTGCGCGGCTTCGGCGGCGAGGTGGAGATGACCCACGCCGACCACCCCACCGGCACCGACCGCCTGGCCGAAGTCGCCGCGCGGATCGAGACCGACCTGGTGGTCAATGTGCAGGGGGACGAGCCGCTGATCGATTCGAAGATGATCGAACAGGCGGTGGCGCCGCTGCGCAAGAACCGCGGCATCCCGATGGGGACCCTCAAGTGCCCGCTGACCTCTCTGGAAGAGTTCCGCAATCCCAACGTCGTCAAGGTTGTCACCGACCGCCAGGGGTTCGCCCTCTACTTCTCCCGGGCGCCGATCCCCCATCCCCGGGACCTGGGCGACGAGCTGCCGGGGGACCTGGCCGGCCTGAACTGCTTCAAGCACGTCGGTCTCTACGTCTATCGTAAGGACTTCCTGCTCACCTATCCCAAGCTCGCCGCCACCCCCCTGGAGACCCTGGAAAAACTCGAACAGCTGCGCGCTCTCGAACACGGCTTCCGCATCCGGGTGGTCGAGACTGCGTTGCCGTCCCAGGGCGTCGACACGCCGGCGGATCTCGAGCGGGTCCTCGAACTCCTCCGCCGCGGCGGGGCAAAGGGATGAGATTGGGGTTTTCTTTTTCGCCCCGGCTGTGTAAAATCCCCTTTTTGAGCTGCCCGCTTTCGGCCGTCGGGCCGGTCCCGCGTTGACAAAGGAGTCCCCATGAAGACCAAGTTCATTTTTATCACCGGCGGCGTCGTCTCCTCCCTCGGCAAGGGCCTGGCGGCTGCTTCCATCGGGGCGCTGCTGGAGGCGCGGGGCCTGCGGGTCTCGATGCAGAAGATGGACCCCTACATCAACGTCGACCCGGGCACCATGAGCCCCTTCCAGCACGGTGAGGTCTTCGTCACCGACGACGGCGCGGAAACCGACCTCGACCTCGGTCATTACGAACGCTTCACCACCGCCACGCTGTCGCGCAAGTCCAACTTCACCACCGGCCAGGTCTACGACTCGGTGATCCGCAAGGAACGGCGCGGCGACTACCTGGGGGGGACGGTGCAGGTCATCCCCCACATCACCAACGAGATCAAGGGCAAGATTCTCGAAAACGCCAAAGGGGTCGACTTGGCCATCATCGAGGTCGGCGGCACCGTCGGCGACATCGAGTCGCTCCCGTTCCTGGAGGCGATCCGCCAGTTCCGCACCGACCGCGGCCACGAGAACGTCCTCTACATCCACCTTACCCTGGTCCCCTATATCGCCACCGCCGGGGAGTTGAAGACCAAGCCGACCCAGCACAGCGTCAAGGAACTGCGCGAGATCGGCATCCAGCCCGACATTCTCCTGTGCCGTTGCGACCGCGAGATCCCCCGCGACATGAAGGCCAAGATCGCCCTCTTCTGCAACGTCCGCGAGGAAGCGGTGATCACCGCCCGCGACGTGCAGTCGATCTACGAGGTGCCCAAGGCTTTTCACGATCAGGGGCTCGACGAGCGGCTGGTCGAATTTCTCAACATCTGGACCAAGGCTCCCGATCTCGCCGACTGGGAACGGATCACCAAGCGGGTCCGGGAACCTGCCGGCGAGACCACCATCGCTATCGTCGGCAAGTACGTGGAGCTGACCGAGAGCTACAAGTCCCTTTCCGAGGCACTCATCCACGGCGGCATCGCCAACGACTGCCGGGTCAATCTCACCTACGTCGATTCGGAAGCTCTGGAGCGCCACGGGGTCGGCGACACCTTCGCCAACGTCAACGGCATCCTGGTGCCGGGCGGCTTCGGCGAACGTGGCAGCGAAGGGAAGATCGCCGCGATCCGTTATGCCCGGGAGAAGGGGCTCCCCTTCTTCGGCATCTGCCTGGGGATGCAGATGGCGGTGGTCGAGTTCGCCCGTCACGTCTGCAACATCGAGGACGCCTACTCCTCCGAGTTCCGCGAGGAGGCCAAGAATCCGGTGATCCATATCATGGAAGGGCAGAAAGCGGTGAAGGGGAAGGGGGGGACGATGCGCCTCGGGGCTTACCCCTGCGACCTGGCCACCAAGACCCTGGCCCGGCGCATCTACGGCCAGCAGGCGATCAGCGAACGCCACCGCCACCGCTTCGAGTTCAACAACCGCTACCGCGACCCGCTGCGCAAGGCCGGCCTGGTGATCTCCGGCACCAACCCGGAACTCGACTTGGTGGAGATCGTCGAACTGGCCAACCACCCCTGGTTTCTCGGCTGCCAGTTCCATCCTGAATTCCGTTCCCGGCCGATGGCGCCGCATCCGCTCTTCGAGTCCTTCGTCGGCGCCTGCCTGAAGCAGCAGGGGGAGAAATAACATGACCCGTGAAGTCCGCGTCGGCAATGCTGTTTTCGGCGGCAACCGGCCGCTGGTGCTGATCGCCGGCCCCTGCGTCATCGAGGAGGAGGCGCTGACCCTGCGCATCGCCGAATTCCTCAAGCGGCTGACCGCTGATCTCGGCATCGGCCTGGTTTTCAAGGCCTCCTACGACAAGGCCAACCGGACCTCCATCGACTCCTTCCGTGGCCCGGGGATGGCCGAAGGGCTGAAGATCCTCGCCCGCATCAAGCACGAATTCGAGCTCCCGGTGGTTTCCGATGTGCACGAGATCGCCCAGGTCACCGAGGCCGCCGAGGTTCTCGACATCCTGCAGATTCCCGCCTTTCTGTCCCGGCAGACCGATCTGCTGCTCGCTGCCGCGGCCACCGGCAAGGCGGTAAATATCAAGAAGGGGCAGTTCCTCGCTCCCTGGGATATGCGAAACGCCGTCGCCAAGCTGGCCGCGGCGGGGAACGAGCGGGTCCTGCTCACCGAGCGGGGCGCCTCCTTCGGCTACAACAACCTGGTGGTCGATATGCGCTCGCTGCCGATCATGCGCGAGACCGGCTGTCCGGTGATCTTCGATGCCACCCACGCAGTCCAGCTCCCCGGCGGCGCCGGGACGGCCTCGGCGGGGCAGCGCCAGTTCGTCGGCGCCCTTTCCCGGGCAGCGGTGGCAACCGGCATCGACGGGCTCTTCTGGGAGGTTCACGAGGACCCGGAACGGGCTCTCTGCGACGGGCCCAACTCCCTCTACCTCAAGGACCTGCGGCCGATGCTGGAGGATCTGCTGGCCATTGACGCCATCATCAAGGAAAGCCCTGCCGGACGCTGAGGCCGGGCTGCGGGATTATCACCAATGCTGGAAAAAGCAAAACAGGTGCTGCGCATCGAGGCCGAGGCGGTTCTTGCCCTGGCCGATCGCATCGACGGGCAATTCGAGCAGGCGGCGGCGATGATCCTCGCCTGCAACGGGCGGGTGGTGGTCACCGGCATGGGCAAATCGGGGCTGATCTGTCAGAAGATCGCCGCCACCATGGCCTCCACCGGCACCCCGGCGCTTTTCCTGCACCCGGCCGAGGGGATCCACGGCGACCTCGGCATGCTGATGAAGGGGGACGTGGTGATCGCTGTCTCCAATTCCGGGGAGACCGAGGAGATCACCCGGATTCTGCCGGTGATCAAGCGCATGGGATTGCCGCTGATCGCCATGAGCGGTAACCCGAAAAGCACCCTGGCGCGGGCCGGCGATGTCTTTCTCGACATCTCGGTGCGCGAGGAGGCCTGCCCCCTGGGGCTGGCCCCGACCGCCAGCACCACCGCCACCCTGGCGATGGGGGACGCCCTTGCGGTGGCGCTGCTCGTCGAACGGGGCTTCAAGGAGGAAGACTTCGCCCTCTTCCACCCCGGCGGCGCACTGGGGAAACGGCTGCTGCTGCGGGTCGAGGATATTATGCACTGCGGCTCGGAAGTGCCGATGGTGCCGGAGTCCACCCTGCTCAAGGAGGCCCTGTTCGAAATCAGCAGCAAGAAGCTCGGCATTACCGGAGTTGCCAGCGCCGACGGCCGGCTGCTAGGCGTTTTCACCGACGGTGACCTGCGCCGCGCCCTGGGCCAGGGGATCGAAGTCCTCAACCGGCCCATCGGCGAGTTCAGCAACTGCAATCCGAAGCGCATCCTGCGCAGCAACCTGGCGGCCAAGGCGCTGCAGAAGATGGAGGAGCACTCGATCACCTCACTCTTCGTCTTCGAGGCCGCGGAGGAACAGGTGCCGGTCGGCATCATCCACCTGCACGATCTGCTCAAGGCGGGGGTGGTCTGATGCGCGATCGCTGCCGGGCCATTCGCCTGCTGCTGCTCGATGTCGACGGGGTGCTCTCCGACGGCCGCATCGTCTACGACGACCACGGCGTGGAAACCAAAGCCTTCGACGTCAAGGATGGCCACGGCCTCAAGCTGCTGCAGCGCGCCGGGGTGCGCATCGGCATCATCACCGGCCGGCAGTCGCGGCTGGTGGAGGTGCGGGCGGCGGAACTCGGTATCGACATCCTCCACCAGGGGATCAAGGACAAGCTCGAACCCTACCGGATGATCCTGGCCGAATACGGGCTGCGTGACGAGGAAGTGGCCTATGTCGGCGACGATGTCGTCGACCTGCCGGTCCTGCGCCGGGTCGGATTTTCCGCGGCGGTCGCCGATGCCGTGGAGGATATCAAGCCGTTCGTCGATTATGTTTGCAGCAAGCCGGGAGGCCGGGGGGCGGTGCGCGAGGTTTGCGATCTGCTGCTCAAGGAGTCAGGAGTCTGGTTCCAGGTCACCGCCCGCTATTTCGAGGGCGGATGAATTTTGTTCATACAAATCCCGTGCCAAATGGCTGAAATAGGCCTTTACATGCCTTCCCGCCGAGTGATATACTGGCCCCGCTTATGAAAAAGAGGCTGCATCTGCGCAACAGTCTGGCGGTGGTCATCCTGGCGCTCGCCTCCGCGCTGGCCCTGTTCATCGTCAGCAACCTGCGGGGCAACGCTCCCGACGAAGTGCTCGAGAGTCTGCCCAAGAATGTCGATCTGTCGCTGAAGAAGATCGACTATACCGAGACCCGCGACGGACAGCCGACCTGGACCCTGACCGCCGATTCTGCCGCCCACAACCTGAAGGAAGGGGTGGCCCGGATCGAAAACGTGCGGATGACGTTTTTCGATGAACGCCTCGGCAACCTCAGTCTTCAGGCCGACCACGGCGAGTTGGCGACCGAGAAGCGCGAGGTCACCGCGATGGGGAATGTAGTGATTCACAGTCCGCAGGGTTACAGCTTCTATACCGATCGTCTTGACTATCATGAACGGGATCATACCATCCGGACCGACCAGGCGGTGCGCCTCGTTTCTTCGACCGGAACCATTAGCGGGCGTGGCATGCGACTGAATGTTGCCGACCGGACCGTGACCCTGCTGGCCAAAGTGCGGGCCGAATTCCCCCACGGATTGCGCAGGGACAAACCATGAACAGGTGGCTGGTGGCGGGGATGGTCCTGCTGGCCCTCTGGTCGGGGGGAAAGAGCTTTGCCGAAGCCCTGCCCAAGACCCTCCGGGCCGATGCTCCGGTTTCGGTGACATCGGAGCGACTGGAAGCAGACGACAAACTGCACCAGGTCCGGTTTATCGGCAATGTGGTGGCCCGCCAGGGGGATGTCGTCATCTACGCCGGGGAACTGGTTCTGATCTATCCGGAGTCGGGCCGGGATATCGATCGCATCGAGGCCTCCGGATCCGTGCGCATCGTTCAGGGCAATCGTGTCGCTACCGGGGAAAAGGCCAGCTTCTTTAACAAAGAGCGGAAAATCGTGCTCACCGGTTCACCCCGGGTCTACCAGGGGGATGACTTCCTGGAAGGTGACGAAATCATCGTGCTGCTCGATGAACAGAAGAGCATCGTCAAAAGCGACCATGGGTCGCGGGTCAATGCCGTCTTCCATCCCAAGGGGGAAGGACATTGACACGCAAGCTGCAGGCCAGGGGCCTAGGCAAGGCGTATCGCGGAAGACAAGTGGTCAAAGGCGTGGACCTGGCGGTCAGTTCCGGCGAGGTCATCGGCCTGCTCGGACCCAACGGCGCGGGGAAAACCACCAGCTTTTACATGATGGTTGGGCTGGTAAGGCCGGACGCAGGGCAGGTTTTTCTGGATGATATCGATCTGACCCCGCTGCCCATGTACCAGCGTGCGCGGGCGGGGATTTCCTATCTGCCCCAGGAAGCCTCGGTTTTCAGGAAACTGACGGTCGAACAAAATCTTCTCGCGATTCTTGAGACTCTCGACCTGGATGCCCGGAAACAGCGTAAACGCTGCGATCAACTCCTTGAAGAATTGCGGCTGACCCATATCTCCCGCTCCTTTGGCTATGCCCTTTCCGGTGGCGAACGGCGGCGGGTGGAGATTGCCCGGGCGCTGGTTCTCGAGCCATCCTTCATCCTGCTCGATGAACCCTTCGCCGGCATCGACCCGATCGCAGTCATCGACATCCAGACCATCATCGATCAACTGCGAGAGCGAGGAATCGGCGTCCTGATCTCCGACCACAACGTGCGCGAGACGCTTGGCGTCTGCGACCAGGCCTACATCCTCAGCGACGGAGAGATCCTTGAATTCGGTGAGCCGGCCAAGATTGCCGCCAGTCCCCGGGCCCGGCAGATCTACCTGGGAGAAAAGTTTCGCCTTTGACCGGGCAGTCCGACCCTTTTTAGCCTGACAACTGCCGCAGGAGAACAATGGCCCTTGAAATCCGCCAACAACTGAAGCTGAGCCAGCAACTGGTGATGACCCCCCAGTTGCAGCAGGCGATCAAGCTCCTGCAGCTGTCACGCATGGAGCTGGTCGAACTGGTGCAGCAGGAACTGGAGGAAAATCCGGTCCTCGAAGAAGGGGCAGAAGCTGCCCAGGAACTGGAGGCCGCAGCCGGGGAAACCGAGGAGAGCGAATCTCCGCCGGCAAGCGAGGAGATCAAGGAGGTAGCAGGGGGGGACGAAGGGCTCAACGATATCGACTGGCAAACCTATCTGGAAGGCTACAACCTGGGTGGAACGGTAACCGACTCCTACGAAGAGGACGAAGACCGGCCATCCTACGAGAATCTGCTGACCAAAAAAAGTACCCTGGCCGATCACCTCCTCTGGCAGCTCGGCCTGTCCCGACTTCGGGATCGGCAGCGGCAGATCGGCGAGGAGATCATCGGCAACATTGACGAAGATGGCTACCTGAAGGCCACCCTGGAAGAGGTCGCGCAGGCCTGTGGCTGCGACCCGGAAGAGGTCGCTACGGTCCTGGGGGAGATCCAGAACTTCGATCCCCCCGGCATCGCGGCGCGCAGCCTGCAGGAATGCCTGTTGCTGCAGGTCCGGCTGCTGGACATGGGCGGGAGCCTGGTCGAAATCATCCTGCGCGATCACGTCGGGGAGTTGGAAAATCGCAAATTTCAGGCCATTGCCAAGGCCCTGGGGGTTTCCCTTGACGAAGTCCTGGCCGCAGCCAAGGTCATCAGCCAGCTCGATCCGAAACCGGGCATGCCCTTCGGGCAGGATGAAATTCACTACATCACCCCGGACATTTTCGTCTACAAGATCGGCGACGAATATGTGGTCGTGCTTAACGACGAGGGGCTTCCCAACCTGCGCATCAACTCCTTTTACCGCAGTGCGCTTTCCGGGGCGGCAAGTGTCGATGCCAAGGCCGGGGAGTACATCCAGGAAAAAATGCGCGGCGCGGTCTGGCTGATCAAAAGTATCCATCAGCGCCAGCGGACCATTTACAAGGTCACCAGGAGCATCGTCAAGTTTCAGCGGGAATTTTTCGACCGCGGGATCGAATATCTCAAACCGCTGGTATTGCGTGATGTCGCCGAAGACATCGAGATGCACGAGTCCACGATCAGCCGGGTCACCACCAACAAATACGTTCAGACCCCTCAGGGACTGTTCGAATTGAAGTACTTTTTCAACAGCGGCATCAATACCACCGAAGGGGATGCCGTCGCTTCGGAGAGTGTGAAGAGCAAAATTCGTGATATTGTCGCTGGAGAAAACCCCAAGAAGCCATTTTCTGACCAGAAGATCGTCGAACTTCTCAAGGGCAAAGGCATCGATATTGCCCGGCGAACGGTCACCAAGTATCGGGAAATGCTTGGTATCGGTTCCTCGACGGAGCGCAAGCGTCTTTTCTAGCCGCGCCACTGCCCCCGTGGCCGTGACCATCTTCGCTTCCGGTGGTATAATTTCGTCAAATCATTGATTTCGGCCCCAAAAGGGGATTTTTCCAGGAGGTCCACATGCAGATAGCCGTTACATTCCGTCATATGGAAACCAGCGAACCGGTTCGCGCCTATGTCGAAGAGAAACTGGCCCGGGTCAAGAAGTACATCGAGGAGCCGATCGACGCCCAGGTGGCGTTGTCGGTGGAGAAGAAGATCCGCCACCATGCCGAGGTGACCATCGGTGCCAAGGGGATTACCATCAAGGCCTCGGAAGAGACCAACGATATGTATGCGGCCATCGACAACGTGGTCGACAAGATCGAACGCCAGCTCAAGCGCTATAAAGAAAAGATCAAGATGCACAAACCTCACGCCGGCAAGGAGCGCCAGGTTCAGAAGACGGTCCTGGCTGCCGAAAGCATCGACGAAGGACAAGGTGAACCGGTCATAATTCGCACCGACAGTTTTCCGGTCAAGCCGATGGAGGTGGAGGAGGCGGTTATGCAGATGGACCTGCTGCACAAGGATTTCCTGGTCTTTACCGATGCTCGAACCGAAGAAATCAATGTCGTCTACCGTCGCAAGGACGGCAACTACGGTCTGATTATCCCCCAGAGCAAATAAGGGCGGGCTGCAAGCGGGCGGAGAGCACGGCAAAGGGCTCTCCGCCCGATTTTCAGTGTTCCGGAGGCGAAGACATCAAGCCATGAAAATCGTTGACTTGCTTGACCCAATGGCGATTGCCGCTGAACTTCAGGGAACCACCAAGACCGAGGTTCTTGGAGAGTTGACCGAAGCGTTGTTGCGGGTGGAAAAATCCCTCGACCGCGAGGATGTGGTGCGGGTGCTGCAGGAGCGGGAGAAGCTGGGCAGTACCGGGATCGGTGAAGGGGTGGCCATTCCCCACGGTAAATTGAAGGATCTGGACCGGCTGTTGATCTCCTTCGGGCGAAGCAGCAGCGGGGTCGATTTCGATTCCATGGACGGCAAGCCGGCCCATCTTTTCTTCCTGCTGGTGGCCCCCGAGGAATCGGTCGGGGTTCATCTCAAGACCCTGGCCAGGATCTCCAAGCTGTTGAAGAATCCACTGGTTCGCAAGCGATTGCTCGATGCCGGGGATGCTGCCGATCTGCATCGCATTATTGCCGAGGAAGAAGAAAAACTCTAGGCGGGATGTGGCATGGGCGGAATGAGCATTGAGGAACTGCTGGCGGAAAAGGAAGCAGGGCTCGACCTGGAACTGCTGGCCGGGGCCGGCGGTCTCGCCAAGCGGGTCCAGGTGCCGCGGATTCAGAAACCTGGTCTGGCGCTGGCCGGCTACACCACCAATCTTCACCCTGACCGCATCCAGGTCCTCGGGGCCACTGAACTGACCTACCTCGCCCATCTTCCCGTCGAACGTGCCGAGCAGCATCTGGTGAAGCTCTGTCACCTCGACATTTCCTGCTTCATCATCACCAAGGGGCAGCAGCCGCCGCCCCTTCTGCTCAGGGAAACCGAACGCAATGGCATCCCTCTGCTGCGCACCCACCATCAAAGCTCCACCTTCATCTCCCTGATCACCAAGTTCCTCGAGGAACGCCTGCTCCCCTCCACCACCATTCACGGGGTGCTGGTCGACGTCCTCGGCGTCGGCGTCCTGTTGCTCGGCAAAAGCGGAGTGGGCAAGAGCGAGTGCGCCCTTGAGCTGGTCCTCAAGGGGCACCGGCTGGTTGCCGACGATGTGGTCAAGGTCCGCCTCAAGCTCCCCGCGGTCCTGTTCGGGGAAGGGAGCGATCTGCTTCATTACCACATGGAGGTTCGCGGCCTGGGGATCATCAACATCAAGCATCTTTTCGGGGTCGCGGCGATTCGCGAACGCAAGAAGATCGATCTCGCTGTCGAACTTGCGGAGTGGGAAGACAGCAAGGAATATGACCGGCTCGGGCTCGAGGAACAGACCTTTTCTCTGCTGGGGGTCAACATCCCGCTGCTGCGCATACCGATTCGTCCCGGACGCAATATGACGGCCATCGTCGAGGTTGCGGCCCGCAATCAGTTGCTCAAGGAGATGGGATATCACAGCGCGCTGGAGTTTCAGGATCGGCTTGAAAAGCGGATGGCGGAAATGGCCCGGCTCCATTCCCACGAAATCATCGGGGACAACCTGGAATGACCTCCCGGCGCCTGGTCATCATTACCGGTCTTTCGGGGTCGGGAAAAACCACTGCAGCCCGGGCTCTGGAAGACGACGGTTTTTTCGTTGTCGACAACTTGCCGGTGCCGCTTTTGCCGCGGTTATTGGAGATCAGCCCCTCTCCCGGGATTCCCGGAGGGGATGTGGCGATCGTCCTTGACGTGCGCAATCGCAGTTTTCTGGAAGAGGCTGGAACGGTCCTGGAGGAGGTGCGGCGGACCGGATATCGGATCGAAATCTTGTTTTTCGAGGCCAGTGACGAGATTTTGCTGCGGCGTTTTTCGGAAACCCGGCGCCGACACCCGGTCACGGACGGAAAACTTCTCAACAGCATTTATCGGGAGCGGGAACTTCTGGCAGGGTTGCGTGGCCAGGCAACCATGATCACCGATAGCTCGCAGTTGACCCCGCACCAGTTGCGGGCGCGGGTCACCACCTTGCTGCTGGGTGGCAGCGAAACGCCCCCCCTGGAGGTGCTGCTGCAGTCTTTCGGGTTTCGCTACGGCATTCCCCCCGGCTCGGACCTGGTGATGGATATTCGGTTTTTGCCCAATCCCCACTTCATTCCGGAACTGCGCGGCAAGACGGGGCTCGACCGGGCGGTCAGGGAGTTTGTGCTCGGGCAGGAGGTCTGCCGGGACTTCCTGCGTCGTTTTAAGGAGTTGCTGCAATTTCTCCTTCCGCATTACCGCCAGGAAGGGAAAAGTTACCTGACCATCTCTATCGGCTGTACCGGCGGCCGCCATCGCAGCGTGGCGCTGACCGAGGCTGTCGGCCCTTTTGTTACTGGAGAAGGCATCACCATGAAAGTTGCCCATCGGGATCTGGACAAGGGATAAGGCATTCATGACCGGTCTGATCATCGCCACTCATGGCAGGCTCGCCGAGGGATTCCTCGAGGCCTGTGCCGTGATCATCGGTCCGCCGGCAGTTGCCCGCAGCTTGTCGATCGGTCGCGAGGATTCCGTGGAAGAGATCCGCAGCAGGCTGGCCGCCGCTATCGAGGAGGTCGGCCGGGACGGGGATGGGGTGTTGATCATGACCGATATGTTCGGTGGCACTCCGGCCAACCTTAGCCTGGCCTTTCTCGATCCGGGGAAGGTCGAGGTTCTTACCGGGGTGAACCTGCCGATGATTCTTAAGTTTTTCAATCTACAGGAGGGGCTGTCGCTGGTCGAGCGGGCAGCCCTGCTCAAGGCCTATGGCCAGCAGGGGATCACTCTGGCCAGCGAGTTGCTCAAGAGTTGATCCCAGCGGAGAGATCGGTTCACCTATGAGTCTTGTGCTGGTTCGTATCGATAACCGCCTGGTTCACGGCCAGATCCTGGAAGCCTGGGTCCCTGCCGTCAACGCCAATTGCATCGTTGTCGCCAATGACCAGGCCGCCTCCAGCCCCTTTCAGCGAGCGCTTTTGGAAGCCTCCGTGCCGCGGGGGATCAAGGTGGTTGTCGACGGCGTGAAGGAGAGTTCACAAATCCTGGGCAGTGGCGAACTCGACAACTACCGGGTGCTGCTGCTCTTTGCGAATTCGCAGGATGCCCTGGCCGGGCACCGTCAAGGGGTGGATTTCACGAATCTCAACCTCGGCAACATGCACGCGGGAGAAGGAAAAATGAAGCTCTGCTGCACCATTGCCCTGGCTCCTGAAGATATCGAGAACCTGCAGGAACTCGAAACCGACGGGGTACGCATCGTGTCCCGGTGTATCCCCTCCGACCGGGAGCGCAGCTGGAAAAAGCTGCTCACAGCCAGCGGAAATTGAGATGAACCTGATACGTTGCCTCGGCGTAACGCTGGTGGCCGTCGCCGCCGGATTGGACCGTACTGCAGCCCTGCAGGTCATGCTGTCCCGACCGCTGGTAGCTGGTCCGCTGGCCGGCTTGATGCTTGGTGCCCCGCAGAACGGACTGCTGGTCGGCTCGATGGTCGAACTGCTCTGGCTCGGTCGCTTGCCGGTCGGTGCGGCCATTCCTCCGGACGACACCCAGGTCGCGGTCGGTGCGACCACCCTGAGTGTGCTGATGGGTGAGTCTCTTGGCCTTCACGGCCCCGGCTTCGTGCTGCTTTGTGTGCTGGTAGCCTTGCCTATCGGCAAGATCGGACAGGTATTCGACCGCCTGGTCAGGCACTGGAACGATCGCCTGGTTCCGGCCGCGGAGGGGGCTCTTGCCGAAGGCCGTCTGGAGCGGATCGAGGCGTTGCACCTGCAGGGGCTGTGGCACTTTGCCCTGGCCGCCATGACAACCTACGGGACCATCTTGGGAGGCGGTTCCCTGGTTTTATGGGTGCTCGCCCCCGTGCTGAATAGCTGGTTTACCATGGCGGCCGTGCCGTTGCAGCTCACCTTGCCGCTGATCGGGGTCGCGGTGATCCTCGGGACGATCAATGTCAATCGCTCCTGGACGCTGTTCGGGGCTTCTTTCGGCAGTGCCTTGTTGCTGTTGTGGCTGGTTTAGGCAGAAGCATGAGCGAGCGCCGAATTCCCACCTCCACCCTGGCAGCAGTGATCCTGCGTTCTTTTTTCCTGCAGGCCAGCTGGAATTTCGAACGGATGCAGAACCTGGGCGCGGTCTATGTGCTTGCCCCGGCCTTGCGGCAGCTGTTTCGCGGTGAAGATCTTGCTCGGGCCTACCAGCGGCATCTTGTTTATTTCAACACCCATCCCTACCTGGCCTCGCCGGTGCTGGGGGCAACCCTGGCCCTGGAGGAAAAGAGGGCGGGGGGCGAAGCGGGTACGCTGGGCGTTGCGGATTTCAAGAGAATGATCATGGCCCCCTATGCGGCGATTGGGGATGCCCTGTTCTGGGGGGGATTGCGGCCCCTAGCGGCCGGGGTAGCCCTGTTCGTGGCGGTCAAGGGTTCGCTGTGGGCGCCGGTGGTTTTTTTGGTTCTGTTCAACCTTCCTCACCTCTGGCTGCGCTGCTTCGGTTTGCTGCGCGGTTATCGCCTCGGGGTCGGGGTGATCGAGGACATTCAGCGCCACCACCTTCCGGACCTGGCCGTGCGTTGCAAGGAGGCCACCGTGGTCCTGCTCGGCGTGCTGAGTGGTTTTCTGGTCTACTCCGCCTGCCATCGCCAGGGCTTGGCGGAGATTTGGGGGGTGTTCTTGCTGTTGCCGCTCTATATTCTGGCGGTTCTGGTGCGCAAGGGTTGGTCGACTCTGCTTTTGGTGTTCATTACGGTCGCCCTGGTTCTGGGCCTGTTCGGTTTGGCCGCTTCCTGATTTGGGACTTGGATAATGCAAAAATTAGAATTCAGTATTGTCAATCGCCTCGGCCTGCATGCCCGGGCCGCGGCGCAACTTGTCCAGACCGCCAATCGTTTTCGCTGCGATATCACCATTGCCAAGGATGACGAAGAGGTCAACGGCAAGAGCATCATGGGCATCCTGATGCTCGCTGCCCCCAAGGGATCGCAAATCATCGTGACCACCGACGGAGAGGACGAACAAACCGCCATGGAGGCTGTCGGACAGCTGATCAAAAATGGTTTCGGCGAAGATTGACATACCCCAGGATTCCTTCCTGGTCGGCATCGGCTCCTCGCCGGGAATTGCCATCGGCGAGGCCTATCTGGTCAACCGGGCACGCCTGACCGCCATCGACCGGCACATTTCGTCGGAGCAGGTGGAGGGTGAGGTCCAGGCCTTTCGTGAAGCCCTGGCCCTTTCCCGGCAGCAGCTAGAGGCCGTCCGCAACGGGGTCGAGGATTCCCAGCTTTCCGAACACCTCTATATCATCGATACCCACCTGCTGATTCTTGACGATCAGATGCTGATCGAGAACACCATCCGCACCATCCGCGAAGAACAGCTCAATGCCGAGGGGGCGCTGAAAAAGACCCTGAATCGCTTTCGCGCCGTCTTCGACAAGATCGAGGACGAATACCTGCGCGAACGGCGCTCGGACATCGACTCGATCGGCGATCGTCTGCTGCGTAACCTCAAGGGAGAGGGGGAACAGCCGCTGAGCGATGTCGACCACAAAGTGGTGATCGTTGCCCATGACCTCTCCCCGGCGGATACCATGCAGATGGACCGGGACAAGATTATCGGCTTTGTCACCGACGTCGGCGGCCGAACCTCCCATACTTCCATTCTCGGACGTTCCCTTGGAATCCCGGCAGTTGTCGGGCTGGAATCTGTTACCTCGCTGATTCCTGCGGGGACCCCGATGATCGTCGACGGCAGCGCCGGGACAATTATCCTCAACCCGAGTCCGGAAACCTTTCGTGAGTACCTGCTGAAGAAGCAGGTCTACGAGTACCACGAGCAGGAACTCCTCACCTACTGTGAACTGCCGGCGGCAACCCGGGACGGGGAACGGGTGGTGCTGCGCTGCAATATCGAAACCGCCGCCGAGATCCCCCAAGCTCTCAATCACGGCGCCGAAGGGGTCGGACTGTTTCGTACCGAGTTCCTGTTCATGAACCGTCCGGTACCGCCCGAAGAGGAAGAGCAATGCCAGGTCTACCGGGAGCTGGCGGCACGGATGGCACCCCAACCCGTCACCATCCGCACCCTCGACGTCGGCGGGGACAAGTTCGTGCCGGAAGTCAACCTCAGCGACGAGGCCAACCCGGCGATGGGGCTTCGGGCGGTACGCTTCTCGCTCAAGGAACGGCGGCTGTTCCGCAGCCAGCTGCGGGCCATCCTGCGCGCCGGTGTGCATGGCAACCTGCGGGTGATGTTTCCGATGATTTCCGGGGTTGCCGAGATCCGCCATTGCAAGGCCTGTCTGGCGGAAGCGCGGACCGAGTTGCTGGCCGAGGGGCTCCCCTGCGCCACCACACTTCCGGTCGGGGTCATGATTGAAACTCCCGCGGCCGCGATAATCGCCCCGTTGCTGGCCGCCGAGGTCGATTTCTTCTCCGTCGGAACCAACGACCTGATCCAGTACTGCCTGGCGGTCGATCGGGGCAATGAGCATGTCGCCTACCTTTATGAACCCCTCCATCCGGCAGTGCTGCGTGCCCTGCAGATGACCTGCCAGGCGGCCCGGAGTGCCGGCATCGAGGTGGGGATGTGCGGCGAGATGGCTGGCGAGCCTCTTTACAGTCTGATCCTGCTGGGGTTCGGTTTTCAGGAACTGTCGATGAACGCCACCTGCATCCCCCGCGTCAAGCAGATCATCCGTGAAATTCGCCGGGCCGACGGTGTGAAACTCCTCGATGAACTGCTGCAGCTGTCCACCGCAGGGGAGATTGCCGCCCATCTCGAGGCCTACATGAGCAGGCATTTCCCGACCATATTCGGGACCCCGGAGATTTAGCCGCCTATCCCTTGACAGCCTGAGGTACTTCGCCCTATTATACAGCGCCTTTTATTCCCCAGCCGGCGCGAAGGAGGACTTGCTTTCCATGGCCATGACCGACTTTCTCTTCACCTCGGAATCCGTTACCGAGGGGCACCCGGACAAGGTTGCCGACCAAATCTCCGATGGGATTCTCGATGCCATCCTCGGCCAGGATCCGATGGCCCGGGTGGCCTGTGAAACCTTGGTGACCACCGGTATGGCGATGATTGCCGGCGAGATCACCACCACCGCCTACGTCGACATGCCGAACATCGTTCGCCAGACCATCCGGGAAATCGGCTACGATGACTCCGCCATGGGCTTCGACTGGGAAACCTGCGCCGTGCTCACCACCATCGACCGCCAGTCTCCCGACATTTCCCAAGGGGTTACCGAAGGGGAGGGGCTGTACCAAGAGCAGGGTGCCGGCGACCAGGGGCTGATGTTCGGTTACGCCTGCAATGAAACTCCGGAACTGATGCCGATGCCGATCACCTTTGCCCATAAGCTGACCAAGCGGCTTTCCGAAGTCCGCAAGAGCGGGCTGCTGGGTTTCCTGCGCCCCGACGGCAAGGCCCAGGTTTCGATCCAGTACATCAATGACAAGCCGGTCCGCGTCGATGCGGTGGTCGTCTCTTCCCAGCACAGCCCGGACGTTCCCTATGAGACCCTCAAAGAGGGGATCATCGAGGAAGTAGTCCGTAAGGTGATCCCGGCCACCCTTCTCGACGAGAGGACCCAGTATTTCATCAACCCGACCGGCCGCTTCGTGGTCGGTGGGCCGATGGGGGACTGCGGTCTGACCGGGCGCAAGATCATCGTCGATACCTACGGCGGCCAGGGTTCTCACGGCGGCGGCGCCTTCTCCGGCAAGGACCCTTCCAAGGTCGACCGCAGCGCTTCCTACATGGCCCGCTACGTAGCTAAGAACATCGTTGCCGCCGGGCTCGCCGATAAATGCGAGGTGCAGGTCGCCTACGCCATCGGCGTCGCCCAGCCGGTCTCGGTCATGATCAACACCTTCGGCACCGGCAAGATTCCTTCCAACGACATTGCGCGCATCGCCCAGGAGGAATTCGACATGCGGCCACGGGCGATCATCGAAACCCTCGATCTGCTGCGGCCCATCTACCGGAACACTGCCGCCTACGGCCACTTCGGCCGGGAGCTCCCCGAATTCACGTGGGAGCGGACTGACCGCAAGGAATCATTGCGCAAACGCGCCGGGATCTGAGATCCCGGCCCGGAACCGTCAGGAAAGGCGGGCCTTTACGGGCCCGCCTTTTTTCTTTTTCGGGAAACCTCCGGTATGAATCGAAACGGCTCCCTCCCGGAACTGTCGATCATTGTTCCCCTCTTGAACGAAGAGGAGACCCTGCCGGTCCTGCTGGCCTGCCTTAAGACACAGCGCGGCGCCGATTTTGAGCTGATCCTCTGCGACGGCGGCTCGGCCGACCGTACCCCGGAGTTGTGCCGCCAGGCCCGCCTTGAATACTCCTTTCCGGTCCGTATAATTACCACGCCGCCCGGGCGCGCGACGCAGATGAATGCCGGCGCCGCGATTGCCGTTGCCGAGCTGCTGCTCTTTCTCCATGCTGATTCCCGGTTTTCCGCCCCGTCGGCCCTCGCCGCTGGCCTGGCCGCCTGGCGCGCTGCCCACCGGCAGGCCGGCCGGAATTGCCTGGCGGGTCATTTTCGCCTGGTTTTCGACGGTCCCGGCGGGGATCATCCCGCTTACTACTTCTATGCCTGCAAGGCGCGCAGCGGTCGACCCGGGACCATTCATGGGGACCAGGGGTTTTTGCTGCCGGCCGTTTGTTTCCGGCGGCTGGAGGGCTTTCCCGAAGACCTGGCGGTGCTCGAGGACACCCGCCTTGCCGACCGCCTGCTGACCGAAGGGGATTGGCTGCTGCTGCCGGCAGAGATCCTGACCTCCACCCGGAGGTTTCATCGCGAGGGACTGCTTGCCCGGCAGGCTCTCAACGCGCTGGTGATGAATTTTGCCGCCATCGGCTGGGTGACCTTCTTTGACCAGGCCCGCGGCCTGTATCGGCAACAGGTTGCGGCCGACCACCTGGAGTTGGGAGCGTTTCTGGAACTGATCCGCAGCCTGCTTGGCCAGTTGCCAACAACCGAGCGCCGGCGGCTTTGGCAGCTGACCGGCAGCTATGTGCGCAGCCAGGGCTGGCAGCTGGGTCTGGCTCTCGACTGCCGAAACAACTACCTTGCCGGCCTCCCGCCGGGCGAAGGCTCAATATTCTGGAGGACGGTTTTCGACCGCTGGTACGATCGCCTCAGTGACAATTTCGCCGGCCGCTGGATGGCAACGATCTTGGTTTACACTTGGTTTGTCCTTACCCGGCGGCGCCTTTCGCGTCGGCATCGCAAGGAGGCCCCATGCCCCCGTTGACCCCCGCCACCATTGAATCCGGCAATGCCATTCCCCTGCTGCAGACCCTTGGTATCACGGTGCGGGAAATCGGCGAACGTCATGCGGAGATGACGGTCACGGTCGACGCCCGCCACCTCAACTAATTCGGTGGCGCTCACGGCGGTCTGCTGGCCACGCTGGCCGATACGGTTTGTTTCTTCCCGCGGCCCTTCCTTCCCTCCGGTACCGGCGTAGCCACAGTCAATCTGAATGTCAATTACCTGCGTCCGGTCAGCCTTGGCACCCTTCTGGTGGCCCGCTCGGAAATCGTTCATCTGGGCCGGCGCGCCGCAAGTCTGCGCATTACCCTGCGTGACGGAAAAGACGGCCGGGTCGTTGCCCACCGCACCGCAACCCTGATGCTGCTGGAGGGTTAGGGAGTATTGTCCGCCTTGGGCCGCATGGTAAAATTGAATTCAGTCCAAGGAGGCCAGCGTGAAAAAATTCCTGAATCTTGTCTCGTTTTGCATCGTGCTGCTGCTGGCAGCGTGTACCCCCTACCAGAGCCAGGAAGTTCCCTTCCGTCCGCCGGCCGCCTATGCTGGGATGCAGGTGGTGGGCGGTGCCCAGGTCGCCGCCGAGGCCTATGCCGACAAGGCCAGGGCGAGGGATGCTTTCGGTTTCGATATTCGTGGTGCCGGGTTACTGCCGGTCCAGGTGGTGATCGACAACGTCGGCAGCCATACTCTGGAAGTGGTCCCGGAACAGACGTTTCTGATCGATGCTGCCGGCAACTACTGGAACCTGCTGGACCGCCGTACTGCCTACCAACGGGTCGAAGGTAGTTCAGAATATGCCAGGATCGCCAAGGGGTCAGCTAAAAGTTCGCTGCTCGGCGCCGCCGGCGGTGCCGTCATCGGCGCCGCCATTGGAATCCTTGCGGGGGAAAACGTCGGTGAGGCCCTCGGCAAGGGGGCGGCCGTGGGCGCGGCCGGGGGAGCCCTTCTCGGCGGTGCGAGGAGCGCCTCCTCCGGAGAGGAGGAGCGCCAGATTTCCGAGGACCTGGCCAACAAGACCCTGGAAAACCGAAGCATCAAGCCCGAGATCCTGGGGCGGGGGTTCCTGTTTTTCCCCGGCGAGGCGCCCTCGGCCAGCCAGTTGCGCCTGCAGGTGCGGGATGCCGACAACGGCCAGTTGTACAACGCGATCCTGTCGCTGTAGACGGACCGGCGCCAGGGCTGGCAAAACCGGGAGGGGGCAACTGATCGGTTGCCCCCTCCCGGTTTTGGTATTGACGGTCCACGCTAGGGAATGCTATATCAGGAAAACTTGATTTGTATTAACTGGGGATTCTGATATGGCCCTGCTGCAAGTTTTGAAAGCCCTTGGCGATGGAACGCGCCTGCGCCTGGTCGCGATTCTCACCCAGGGCGAGTTGACGGTCCAGGAGCTCACCGCAGTCTTTGGCATGGGCCAGTCGCGCATTTCCAGGCACCTGAAAATCCTTGCCGATGCCGGCTTGGTTGCCGCCCAGCGCCAGGGAACTTGGCGTTACTATCGCAGTCTCGTCGAGCAGGAACCCCTCCGCTCCTTCTGGAAGCTCCTGGCAACCCGCAGCGATGAGATCGCTAACCACGGACGAGACCTGTGTCGGCTGCAGGAAGTTCTGGAGCGGCGGCGCCAGGCCAGCAGGGCCTTTTTCGATCGTCACGCCCGGCAGTGGGAGGTGCTGGCCGAACGCTTCCTGCCCTTGGACAGTTGGCGATCCCAGGTGCTCGAATGCCTCCCCTCGGAGGGGGTGCTGCTCGATCTCGGAGTCGGCACCGGTGCTCTCTTGCCGGCCCTGTGTGCCGCTTCCCGGCAGGTGATCGGCATCGACCAGTCGCCGGCGATGCTGGCCGAAGCCCGGACCCGCGTGGCGGTGGAGAACCTGGAGGAGTGGGTCGAGTTGCGCCTCGGGGAGATGTCCCATCTGCCGTTGGCCGATGCCAGCGTCGATGCGGCGCTGCTGCACCTGACAATGCATCATGCCGCCCGGCCGCAATCCGCCCTCGATGAATTGTTCCGGGTGCTTCGTCCCGCCGGCAGTCTGGTCATCCTCGATCTGCAGCGCCATGAGCAGGAATGGGCCCGGGTAGAGCTCGGCGACCAGTGGCTTGGCTTTGCCCGTGACCAGCTTGCTGAATGGCTGGATGGCGCCGGTTTTACTATCGATCTTTATCGCGAACTCTCCGGTTATCCGGGACCGTTCGCAGCCTTCCTGATGCGTGCCAGGAAGGTTGAACCCTGAACCCGCCGGCACTGCCCGGCCAGCGAGAAGAAGAGGTGAAAATGTCGCAACAATCTGCAACCAACCCGGTTCTGGCCCGGGACGCCTACAAGGTCAAGGATTTGAAGCTGGCCAAGCTCGGACGCAAGGAGATCGAACTGGCCGAGGTCGAAATGCCCGGCCTGATTGCCCTGCGCGAGGAGTTTGGCGCGACGCAGCCGCTGGCCGGCGCGCGCATCACCGGCTCCCTGCACATGACCATCCAGACCGCGGTCCTCATCGAAACCCTGGTCACCCTCGGAGCCCAAGTGCGCTGGGCCTCCTGCAACATCTTCTCGACCCAGGACCAGGCCGCCGCGGCGGTTGCCGTTGGACCCGCTGGGACCCCGGAGGTGCCCCGGGGCGTGCCGGTTTTCGCCTGGAAGGGGGAGACCCTCGCTGAGTACTGGTGGTGCACCGAGCAGGCGCTTTCCTGGCCGGAGGGAGAGTTGCCGAACATGATCCTCGACGACGGTGGCGATGCCACCATGATGGTGCTCAAGGGAGCCGAGTGGCAGGAGGCTGGGGTGCCGGCCCTCGCCGGCGACGATCCCGAAGACTGGGCCGAATTGGTCAAGTGTCTCGCCTCCTCCATCGCCGAAAAGCGCAATGACTGGACGGCGATCCTCGCCTCCATCAAGGGGGTGACCGAAGAAACCACCACTGGCGTCCATCGCCTCTACCAGCTCGCCCGCGACGGCCAGCTCCCCTTCCCGGCGATGAACGTCAACGACTCGGTGACCAAGAGTAAGTTCGACAACGTCTACGGCTGCCGACATTCGCTGGTCGACGGCATCATGCGCGCCACCGACGTCATGCTCTCCGGCAAGGTCGCGGTGGTCTGCGGCTACGGCGACGTCGGCAAGGGGTGCTGCCAGTCGTTGCGCGGCCAGGGGGCGCGGGTCATCGTAACCGAGATCGACCCGATCTGCGCCCTGCAGGCCCTGATGGAGGGATACGAGGTCAAGACCCTCGAGGACGTGGTCGCCGAGGCCGACATCTTCATTACCACCACAGGTAACTACCGGATCATCACCGCCGGGCACATGCAGGCGATGAAGCACAATGCCATCGTCGGTAACATCGGCCACTTCGACAACGAGATCGACATGGCCGGCCTTGCCAAAGTCCCAAGTATCAAGAAAATCAACATCAAGAACCCTGTCGAGCACGGCAACCAGGTCGACCAGTGGCTCTTCCCCGACGGTCACAGCGTCATCGTTCTGGCCGAGGGCCGGCTGCTCAACCTCGGCTGCGCTACCGGCCACCCCTCCTTCGTCATGTCGAACAGTTTCAGCAACCAGGTGATCGCCCAGATCGAGCTCTTCACCCGCGACGACCAGTACGGGAAGAAGGTCTACGTGCTGCCGAAGATCCTTGACGAGAAGGTCGCCCGGCTGCACCTGGCCAAACTCGGCGCCAGGCTGACGGTGCTGACCCCGGAGCAGGCCGCCTACATCGACGTGCCGGTCGAGGGGCCCTTCAAGCCGGAACATTACCGGTACTGACATGCCGAGCCCACAAAGCAAAAAGGCCCCGCAATTCGCGGGGCCTTTTTGCTTTGTGGGCGGATTCAAGGGGCCTGAACGAAGGTTGTCGCGCTCTCCTTGCCGCCCGGGTTCACTACCTGGAGGGCAATGCGCTTGGGCTGACTGCTGTAGGGGTGACGATGGTAAATGATTGTTCGGCAGTCGCTGAAGGTGGCGCTGTCCTGTCCGGGGGGGACGCTCTGCATTAGGGGGACGCGCTTGCCGTCGACCAGCAACTGCGAGGAGGCGAGGAAATTTTTACCATCCAGAATCAGAGCATAGGAGGTGACCTCGTCGCTGCCGACCTGGGCGGAAAAGATTTCCGGGGTGCCATTGATGAGCAACCCGCGCGGGAAGGAACGTTTTCCCGAGGGGTTGGTGACCACTATTTGGTGGGGTCCGGCGGAGAGGGGAGGGGCCGTCAGGGTGATCTGGTTCTCGGCGATCGAGTCGACGGGAACGGCGACCCCGTCGATCTGCAGGCTGGCATGACTGTCGAACCCGCTGCCTTTGATGGTGACCAGGGGATGCGGATCGGTGATGCATTCGTCGAATTCCGGCGGGTTGATGGCGTTAACCAGGGGCTGGGGGGCGACAACCCTGAACAGCAGGGGAAACGGCGATACCCGACCGTCGTCGGCCAAGCGTAGCAGGTACTGCCCGGCGGGCAAGGGTGGCAGGACAAAGGTCAGCCGCCGCTTTTCAAGGGTCTGCGGCGAAATTTTCGCCTCACCGACCAGTACTGCGATACCGGCCTCAAAGGGTCCGCCGGTCACGGTGATCTCCGTCCCTGGGCTGGCATTGTCAGGGCTCAAGGAGGTGATTTGTGCCGCGCTGAAAGCCGGCGCCGAACAGAGAAGAAAAAAACCGCAAAGGACCACCCGCAGAAGCATCGTATCCTCCACATCAAGGTTTTGATTATTAAACCACAGGCCGGTCGAGAGACAAGCCCGGGTTCAATCCCTCGATGAAAGCAGGAGCCAGATGCCGATCAGGATAAAAAGCAGATTGGGCGCCCAGGCAGCAACGACGGGAGGAATAACGGCCGAATAGCCGAAAGCTATCAACATGGCCTGGAGAAGGTAAAAGGTCACTCCGACTGCGACACTCAGGGCCACACCCATCGCCAGATTGGCATTGCGTCCCTTCTGCAGGGCGAAGGGGATGCCGAGAAAAGCCATGATCAGGCAGGTAAAGGGGGTGGCGAGACGGGCCATCATGTCGACCCGGTAGCGGGTCGCCTCGAAGCCCTCTCCCTCAAGGCTGTCAACCAGCTGCCGGAGTTGGCTGAAGGTCAGATCCTCGTTGTGAAAATCGGGGGTTGCGAAATCCTCGGGAGTTTTTCCAATGGCCAGAACCTGCTCCTTTTCCCGCTGCAGGGTGACCTGTTGTTCACCCTTGGGATCGAAGGTGCGGATCAGCAGGTTCTGAAAGACCCAATGCCCATCACGGAAACTCGCTCGCTCGGCGTCGATGCGGGAAAGAAGCCGGAAATCACGATCGATGTGGAAAATCGAGATGCCGTAGAGGATCTTTTCCGCAGGGAGGACCAGCCGAATATTGACCAGTTGGTCCCCTTCACGGAACCAAAGCCGGTCCCGACGCAGCAGCTGGCGAGGTTCTCCTTTGATAATGGTGTGGTCGATCAGGTTAACTTTTCGGGCCGTGAACGGTACCACATACTCATTGGCGACGAAGGTCCCGCCGGTCGCCAGCAGGGCCATCCCCAATAACGGCAGGCTGATGCGCCAGAGGTTGATGCCTCCGGCGCGCATCGCGGTCAGCTCGTTGTTGCGTGACAGCCCGCCGAGGGTCATAAACACCCCGAAGAGGATCGCCATCGGCATTACCTGGGTGAGAATTTGTGGCAGCTTGCCCAGAAAATAGGTCAGGTAATCGCTGGCCGCCGCATGCCGGGCAATGAAGTTGTCGACGTTTTCGACGAAGTCGACCAGCAGGTAGATGCCGGAGAAAGCCAGCAACGACAACAGGAAAATGCGGAAAAAGGCTCGCAGCAGGTAACGGGTGATCAGGGTCATGCAAGCCCCCGGCGGCGCAGAAGCCGACGGACCAGCCGCCAGCGTTCGGCCAGCCATTCGGCCAGCGGCAGGCGTTGCTCGCGGGCGGTCAGGCGCAGCAGGTAGAAACCTCCGGCAAAAAACAGAACACTTGGTGCCCACAGGGTCGGGATCACCGGATACCCCTTTTCCTCCACCAGGGTTTGGGCCAACGACAGCAGCATATAGTAGAAGAGAAAGACCGCCAGAGCGAGGGAAAAGCCGCTGCCGCGGCCGGTCCGGTTGGACTGGATACCGAGCGGCACCCCGATCAGGGCGAAAATCAACGGCGCCAGCGGCAGGATCAGGCGCCGCTGGAGCTCAACATCGAAGCTGGTGCGCTGGGAGCCCTCAGCAGCGGTACGTCGGCTGTCGAGAAGTTCGCCGAGGGGATACTCGGAGGGCTTCCGGTAGCGGCTTTCCTTGCTCGGCAACTGTTGCCCGAGGCTGAGGTTGATATCGTAGCTGGAGAAGACCACCAGTTGATAGGTGTCCCCTTTCTTGCCCTCGGGCTCGCGGTGGATGCTGCCGTCGGTGAGACGCAGGGTGACCGCCATCTGGTTGCGGTCGGGAATGATCCGCCCGGTGCGGGCCAGGATCACTGCCGGGGCCTTTCCCGAGCGCTCGTCGGCAATGAGTATTCCCTGCATGGTGCCATTTTGCTCGTCGACACCGTTGGCATAGATGGCCAGGCCCTCGAAATCGTCGTTGAAGGTGCGGGGCTGCAACTTGATGTTGGCCTGACTCAGGGCGATTTCGAACACCTGGCTGCGGAAGAGTTGCTTGCAGGCCGGGGCGATCACCAGGGTCGACAGGGCGGTCAGTGCCGAGGCCGCCAGAGCACAGGTCAGCACCGGGCGCATCAGTCGGTAGAGACTGACACCGGTCGATTTCAAAGCGGTGATCTCGTTGTCGGTGGAGAGCCGGGTGAAGCCGAGCAGCACCCCGAGCAGGAAGCCGAGGGGGATGGTGATGACCAGCAAGGTTGGCATCAGGTAGGCGAAGAGGGTCGTGATCTGCCCGACCGGGACCCCCTGGTTGATGACCAGTTCCGCCAGCTTGAGGAGCCTGCCGAGGATCAGCACGAAGGTGAAGATCAGCAGCCCGAGCAGGGCCGGGATGGTGATCTCCCAGGCGATATAGCGATGGATGCGGTGGGCGGACATGGGCGGTTATATTAGTATAGAAGGGAGTTCTTGTAAACTGGATTTCCCCCATTTTTCCCTTGCCATGGGGGAGGTGCCATGATATAGACACACGTTATCCAAAACGCACGCTTCGGCGGCTTTCCGCGCGGTGCCCGGGCTTCGGCCGGGTTGCGGAAGCAGAACCCGGGGCGGAGGAAACCAACCGCTAAAGGAGAAAGCAAAAGATGGCCCAGATCACTATGAAACAGCTTCTCGAAGCCGGCGTTCATTTCGGTCACCAGACCAAACGCTGGAACCCCAAGATGAAACCCTACATCTTCGGGGCGCGCAACGGCATCTACATCATCGACCTGCAGAAAACCGTCCGCTACTTCAAGGCCGCCTACAACTTCGTCAAGGAGACCGTGGAAGGCGGCGACAAGGTGCTGTTCGTTGGCACCAAGAAACAGGCCCAGGATTCGATTGCCGAGGAGGCGCAGCGCGCCGGCCAGTTCTATGTCAACAATCGCTGGCTCGGCGGGATGCTCACCAACTTCAGCACCATCAAGGGGAGCATTGACCGGCTGAAAAAAATCGAAACCATGGCCCAGGACGGGACCTATCAGCTGATTACCAAAAAAGAGGCCCTGCAGCTGGACCGTGAGAAGGAAAAACTCGAGAGGAGCCTCGGCGGGATCAAGGGGATGACCAAGATGCCCGGGGCGGTCTTCATCATCGATCCCAAGAAAGAGGGGATTGCCGTCAAGGAGGCACGCAAACTGGGTGTTCCGGTGGTGGCGGTGGTCGATACCAACTGCGATCCCGACGAAATCGATTACCTCATTCCCGGCAACGACGATGCCATTCGCGCCATTCGTCTTTTCGCCTCGCGGATTGCCGACGCCTGCATCGAGGGCGCCGAGGCCCGCGAAGCCGGTCTGCGCAGCGAATCCGAAGGAGCCGAGCCGGTCGAAGAGGCCGCCCAGCCCGAAGTCGTTGCCGAAACGAGCCCGGCCAGCGAGGCCTGATTCGCGTTAGCTGCATTGCAACCCAGGGGCGGCGGGCACCAGTCCGGCCGCCCTTTTGCCGGGCTTCACCGGCGAAGGCCAGATAACAAGCCGTGCCGGACGTTTTCCGGCCGTAACGTATAGGATCCACAGAGGAGGAAACACGTGGCAAACATTACTGCATCGATGGTCGCTGAACTGCGCGGCAAGACCGGCGCCGGTATGATGGATTGCAAAAAAGCCCTGGCCGAAGCCGCCGGCGACATAGACGGGGCGGTCGACATCCTGCGCAAGAAGGGGCTTTCCGCCGCCGCCAAAAAGTCGGGGCGGGTAGCCGCTGAAGGGATGATTGCCTGTGCCGGCGAAGGGAATCGCGGAGTGATCGTCGAGGTCAACTCGGAGACCGATTTCGTGGCCAAGAACGTGGCCTTCCAGGGTTTCGTCGCTGGCGTCGCCGGGGCGGTGCTGGAACAGGCTCCGGTCGACGTTGAAGCGCTCAAGGAGCTGCCCTTTCCCGGCGGCAGCCGCACCGTGGCCGAAGAGTTGACCCACCAGATCGCAACCATCGGCGAGAACATGAACGTTCGGCGCTTTGCTCGTTTTGAAGTGGCGGCCGGGGTCGTTGCTTCCTATGTTCATGGTGGTGGCAAGATCGGGGTGTTGGTCGAGCTCGGTACCGCCAAGGGGGATGACGGGGCAGTCGCCGGTCTGGCCCGGCAGATCGCCATGCATGTCGCGGCGGCCAGCCCCCAGTACCTCGACCGTCAGCAGGTCCCGGCCGAGGTGGTGGAAAAGGAAAAGGAGATCATGCGCGCCAAGGCCAAGGACAGCGGCAAGCCCGACAACATCATCGAGAAGATCATCGAAGGGCAGGTCAACAAGTTCTTTGGCGAAGTCTGCCTGCTCGAGCAGGCCTTCGTAATCGACCCTGACAGGAAGGTCGGCAAGGTGGTCGAGGCCCTCGGCAAGGACCTTGGTTCCCCGGTGACCCTCAATCGTTTCGTCCGCTTTCAGCTCGGCGAAGGGCTGGAAAAGAAAGAGGATGATTTCGCCGCGGAAGTCGCTTCGTTGAGCAAATAACCCTTTGGAGCTGCCATGGCAGGCGAACAATCGAAATATGCTCGGATTCTGCTCAAACTGAGTGGCGAGGCGCTGGCCGGAAAGCAGGGCTACGGTATCGACCCTGAGGTTATCGCCACGATCGCCGAAGAGATTCGCGACGTGGTCGGTCTTGGCGTAGAAGTCGCACTGGTGATCGGTGGCGGCAACATCTTTCGCGGTGTCGCTGCTGCCTCCCGCGGCATGGACCGGGCCAGCGCCGACTACATGGGGATGCTGGCAACGATGATGAACAGCCTGGCGATGCAGGACGCCCTGGAAAGGATCGGCGTGGTCACCCGGGTGCAGTCGGCGATCGAAATGCAGGAAGTCGCCGAACCCTATATCCGTCGCCGCGCGGTGCGGCATCTCGAGAAGGGTCGGGTGGTGATTTTCGGCGCCGGGACCGGAAATCCTTACTTCACCACCGATACCGCCGCCAGCCTGCGCGCCATGGAAATCAATGCTGACGTCATACTCAAGGCTACCAAGGTCGATGGCGTGTACAGTGCCGACCCGGCCAAGGACAAGTCCGCTGTCAAATACCCCAGCCTGACCTATCTGGATGTTCTGAAAATGAACCTCCAGGTCATGGATGCCACGGCTACCTCGCTGTGCATGGATAACAACCTTCCCATCGTGGTCTTTGACCTGACCCAGCGCGGCAATATCCAGAAAGTCGTGCTCGGTGAAGCCATCGGGACCATCGTGAAAGGAGAATGAACCATGTATAAGGACGTTATCGACAAAACCCGCGGCGGCATGGACAAGGCCATCGAGGCCCTTAAAAAGGAATTTTCCCGGGTGCGTACCGGTCGGGCCTCGGTCACCCTGCTCGACGACATCCGCATTGATTACTACGGTACCCCGACCCCCCTCAACCAGATCGGCACCCTTACCGTTCCGGAACCCCGGCTGATCACCATCCAGCCCTGGGAGAAAAAACTTATCCCGGAAATCGAGAAGGCCATCCTCAAGTCCGATCTGGGCCTCAATCCGGCTTCCGACGGTGTTCTGGTACGGATCGCCATTCCTGCGCTGACCGAGGAACGCCGCAAGGAGATGGTCAAGCTCATCAAGCGCATGGGCGAAGATGCCAAGATCGCCATTCGCAACGTACGGCGGGACGGCAACGAAGCGATGAAGAAATTGGAGAAGGACAAGGAAATCTCCGAAGACGAATTGAAGCGTGGCGAAAAGGATATCCAGGACTTGACCGACCAGTTCGTCAAAAAGGCTGACGAGGTGGTTGCGGCCAAGGAGAAAGAAGTGATGGAGATTTAAACTCCACAACCCAAGACAGAGGAGGAATTCGAAAATGGCTCTCAAGATTACCGAAGATTGCATTGCCTGCGGCACCTGCGTCGACACCTGCCCGGTCGGGGCGATTGTCGAGTCTGGCGACAAGTACGCCATCAACGACGACTGCACCGAGTGCCGGGCCTGTGAAGATAGCTGTCCGGTCAATGCCATCACCGACTGAAGGTGACCCGGGGCGCCGCTTGCGGCGCCCCTTTTTTTGCCCCTTTTCGGGGCTCTCGCCTCTTGCCTGGCGGGCCGATTCATGCTACCTATAAGGGCCTGAATTTCCACGCTGCGAGAGCCCGCCATGCCTGCACCCCGCCACATCGCGATCATCATGGACGGTAACGGCCGCTGGGCCGAAAACCGCAATATGCCCCGCATCCTCGGCCACCAGCGCGGCGTCGAAGCGGTGCAGAAAATCGTCACGGAATGTCGGGAGACGGGGATCCCTTATCTCACTCTGTATGCCTTCAGCTCCGAAAACTGGGGGCGCCCGGTAGCGGAAGTCGATGCCCTGATGGGCCTGCTGGGGACCTACCTGCAAAGTGAATTTGGGACCCTGCTCAAGCGAGGGATCCGGCTCAAGGTGATCGGTGAAATCGACCGGCTGCCGGAAGAAATCCGCCGCATCCTTGAACAGACCATATCCCAAACCGCCGATAACCGGGACATGGTACTGACCCTGGCGCTCTCCTATGGCAGTCGCAACGAATTGGTGCGGGCCGTCCAGGCGATCGGGCGGGAGGTACGCAGCGGCCGTCTCGACCCGGAACGAATCGGCGAGATGGAAATTTCCGCCCATCTTGACACCGCCAGCCTTCCCGATCCCGATCTGTTGATTCGTACCAGCGGCGAACACCGCATCAGCAATTTCCTGCTTTGGCAACTGGCATACACCGAGCTCTATTTCAGCGATGCTTTGTGGCCGGAGTTTTCTCCCGGCGAGTTGCACAAGGCCATCGAGGAATTCAGCCGGCGTCAGCGGCGCTTCGGTCTGACCGGCGCCCAGGTGCGCCAGGACCCCGATTCTTCCCCGGAGGGTGGTTATTAGACAGCGCATTCTGACCGGCCTGATTCTTCTGCCGTTACTAGTGTTATTCGTCTATTTCGCCGGTCCGATCTGGTTTGCCGCCCTGGTCACGGTGGTCGCCGTACCGGCACTGCAGGAACTCTTCGCCATGAGCCTGCCGGCCGATCGCTCGCTCGAGAGAACGATCGGTGTCGTCTCCGGGGCAGCCCTGGTTCCCCTGATCAGCCTCGCCCCCCATCCCTGGGGGCTGGGCGGTATCGCCCTGGTCTTTATCTTCCTGGCCATCGTCTTTCTGCTGCGTTTTCACGATCTGGGCAGCGTTATCCGGCAGTTCAATCTGCTTCTTCTCGGCTTTCTCTACGTGCCGCTGCTGCTCGCTCATCTGGCGATGCTGCGCGGGCTGCCCGAAGGACGGAATTGGGTTTTTCTGGTCATGCTGGTGGTGATGGCCGGCGATTCCTGCGCTTATTTCAGCGGCATCACTCTGGGCCGCCATCCCCTCTACCCGGCAATCAGTCCGAAAAAGAGCATCGAAGGTGCCATCGGCGGCCTTCTGGGGAGCCTCGGCGGAGCCCTGCTTGCCAAAGTCTGGTTCCTGCCGATGCTGTCCATCGCCGACGTCGTGCTTCTCGGGGTGCTGCTGGGCGCGGTCGGCCAGCTTGGCGACCTCTTCGAGTCGATGCTCAAACGCAGCTGCGGCGTCAAGGACTCCGGAACCCTGATCCCCGGCCACGGCGGCATGCTCGATCGCCTCGACAGCCTGTTGTTTGTCTTTCCGCTTGCCTACTACTACGCCTTGCTGCGTTTCGGGGCCTGACCATGCCATCCTCCGCCCGCAAATGTCTGGCCATTCTCGGGGCCACCGGTTCCATCGGTGTAAGCACCCTCGACATCGTCGCGGCCCATCCCGACCGTTTTTACGTCGGGGCCTTGACCGGCGGGAACAACCTTGAGAGGCTGGCTGAGCAGGTACAGCGTTTCCGCCCGGACCTGGTCGGCGTACTGAGCGAGGAACACGGACAGCGACTGCGATCCCTCCTCGGTAGCCAGATGGTGGAGATCGTCTTCGGCATCGAGGGCCTGATTGCCTGCGCCACTCTCGCCGGAGCGGACATGGTCGTCTCGGCGATCGTCGGTGCTGCCGGGCTGGTGCCAACCATGGCCGCCATCGAGGCCGGCAAAGACATCGCCCTCGCCAACAAGGAAACGCTCGTCACCGCCGGCCCGCTGGTGATGTCCGCAGTTGCTCGCAAGGGCGTGCATCTCTTTCCCGTCGACAGCGAACACTCGGCGATCTTCCAGTCGCTGCAGGGGCATCGTCGCCAGGACGTGAGGCGGCTGATCCTCACCGCCTCCGGAGGACCGTTCCGCACCCGCCGCCTGGAAGAACTCTCCCGGGTGACCCCAGCTGATGCCCTGGCCCATCCCAACTGGCAGATGGGACGCAAGATTTCCATCGATTCGGCGACGATGATGAACAAAGGGCTCGAGGTGATCGAGGCGCGCTGGCTCTTCGACCTTCCCGGCGATCAGATCGTGGTGCATATCCACCCCCAGAGCATCGTTCACTCGATGGTCGAGTACCGTGACGGATCGGTCATTGCCCAGCTCGGGATTCCCGACATGAAGACGCCGATTGCCTATGCGCTCTCCTACCCTGACCGGCTGCCCCTCGACCTGCCGCCCCTCGATCTCTGTGCCCTGAAAAACCTGAGTTTCGATGCTCCGGAGAAGGGACGTTTCGCCTGCCTGGAACTGGCCTACGCGGCGCTCGCCTGTGGCGGGACCGCCCCCGCGGTCCTCAATGCCGCCAACGAAATTGCCGTTGAGGCCTTTCTGCAAGGCGAGATCGGATTTCTCGACATTCCGGCGCTGATTCAGCAGGTGCTGGAACGCCACCCGGTTTCGGATCTAAACCATATCGACGACGTCCTGCACGCCGACCGCTGGTCCCGCGAGGAAACCCGGCGGCGGATTGCAGCCCAGCTCTGACCGGGAGGTCCAATGATCACCATCGCAGCCGGGATCATCATGCTCGGCATCCTGGTTTTCGTGCATGAATTCGGACATTTCTGCGTAGCCAAGTGGACCGGCGTCAAGGTTCTCAAGTTCTCCCTGGGGTTCGGGCCGAAACTCGTCTCGCGCCAGTGGGGAGAGACCGAGTACATGATCTGTGCTGTTCCCCTGGGGGGCTACGTGCAGATGCTCGGCGAGGGGGGCGGGGAGGACGGCGAAGGCGCGCCCCTCACTGCCGATGAGCGCCAGCATTCCTTCGCCGACAAGTCGGTCTCCCGGCGGACGGCGATTGTTGCCGCCGGTCCCTTGATGAACCTGATCTTTCCCTTCCTGATCATGCCGGTCGCCTACCTGCTTGGTGTCCAGATGCCGGCCTACCTCGACCAACCGGCCTGTGTGGGCTACGTGGCCGCCGATTCCGATGCCGCCAACAGCGGTCTTGCCGCCGGAGACTGTCTGACCGCGATAAACGGGGATTCGGTGACCAGCTGGAACGATGCGAATCTCGCCCTCATCGCTCACGCCGGCAGCCCCTTGCAGATGGAAGTACACCGCGCCGACCAGGTGCAGACCCTGAAGGTGACCCCTGCCGACGGCGGCATCGAGGGACTGCGCTCCATCGGCATCTTCCCCCGCCAGGAGGCAGTGATCGGCGGGCTGGCTCCCGGGATGCCGGCCGAGGCCGCCGGGCTGGAGGTCGGCGATCGCATCGTCGCCATCGATACCACCCCGATCAACTCCTGGTACGACTTGAAAGTGGTCATTCAGAAAGGCGGCGGTGCTTCCCAGACCTTTCACGTCGAGCGCGACGGTAAACCGCTGGCCCTGACTCTGAAGCCGGAGCGTGAAGAAACCGACGGGGCTGAATTCCTCATCGGCATCGCCCCTGCCCAGAAGACGACGTTCAAACGCTTCGGCCCCATCGAGGCCATCCGGGCTGGCGCCCAGCGGTCCGTGGAGTTGATCAAACTGACCCTGGTCTTCATCCAGAAGCTTTTTGCCGGCCACGTCTCCACCAAGAGCATCGGCGGACCGATCACCGTGGTGCAGATCGCCGGGCAGGCGGCACAAACCGATTTTGCCAGCATCCTTTCAGTGTTGGCCTTTTTGAGCATCCAGCTCGGCATCCTCAACCTCTTCCCGATCCCGATCCTCGACGGTGGGCACCTCTTTTTCAACCTCTTCGAGGCGGTGCTGCGCCGGCCCCTGTCGCTGCGAACCCGGGAGATCGCCCAGCAGATCGGACTGGTGCTGTTGGTCATGCTGATGGTCCTGGCCTTTTACAACGACATCCATCGCCTCCTCTTCGGGGGGCAGTAATGGGTCCCAGGCTGCTGCTCCTCAATACCGCGACTCCGGCCGGAAGCATTGCCTTGACCATCGGCGAGCAGGTCGTTGCCGAACTGCTGCTCAATCTCGCCAAACCTCATTCCGACTTGCTGCTTCCCGGGGTTGAGCAGCTGCTCGTCGCCACCGGCAGCGAACTTGGTACCCTGGATGCCCTGGCAGTGGTGGTCGGGCCGGGATCTTTTACCGGGCTGCGCGTCGGGGTGGCCACTGCCAAGGGACTGGCGCTGGCCGCCGGCCTGCCCCTGGTGGGAATCTCCTCGCTGCAGACCCTGGCCTGCCAGGTCCCGGGCACCCTGCTGCCGGTCTGCGCGCTGCTCGATGCCCGCAAGCAGCAGGTTTACGCTGGGCTCTACCAGTGGCACGAAGGAGTGCCGCAACCCCTGGCCGAGGAGCGGGTACTGGATCCCGAGACCCTGCTCGAACAGCTCTCCGGGGAGACCCTTTTCGTTGGTGATGGCGCCCTGGTCTACCGGACCCTGATCGTTCGTCGCCTCGGATCGCGCGCCCATTTCGCTCCATGGCCCAGCCACGCCCTGCGCGTCAGCAGCGCCGCCCCCCTGGCGCATGCCGCGCTGGCCGCCGGTGAGACCCGTTCCGCAGCCGACCTGAGCGCAGTCTATATCCGTCGCAGTGAAGCCGAAATCATGCATGCGCGACAGGCTGCGACGGGGCCTCTAGACGGTTGACAAGCATTTTGGCAATCGCTATTTTAAAAAGGCGTTTTTCGCTCCTTGTTAACCCTTGCCCGGGAGGTGCTTGATGGAGGAGAAAGATCAGACTCTGGTCCAGGCCTTGTTCGACAGCAATCCCCGCTTTCGCCTGCTTTACGAGGAACACCGCTTGCTGGAAAAAGAGTTGCTTCAGTTCGAGGATCGCCCGTTTCTCAGCCCGGAAGAGGAAAGGGAAAAGAAGAATATCCAGAAATTGAAACTGGCCGGCAAGGATGAAATGGAGCAAATCATTGGCAACTACCGCCACTGATAGAATGGAATAAGACGGCGGGGTTCCGGGACAAGCCGGAACCCTTTGCCGTCTCCACCCCGGGCTGACACGGTCGCCTGGAGGAGATAGATTCGACGACCAGCGCAGGACAGGGGTCTGAACGACCCCTGTTCTCTTATTCTCAGGACGCAAGGATTCGATCCGACATGAGCAAACGCAGTGATATGATCACCCAGGGCTTTGAGCGTACTCCGCATCGCGCCCTGCTGATGGGTACCGGGGTACCCCGGGAACAGATGGACCGCCCGTTCATCGGCATCGCCACTTCCTTCACCGATCTCATTCCGGGCCACACCGGAATGCGCGATCTGGAGCGCTTCATTGAGAAAGGGGTCCACACCGGTGGCGGCTACTCCTTCTTCTTCGGTATCCCCGGGGTCTGCGATGGCATCGCAATGGGCCACAAGGGGATGCACTATTCCCTGCCGACCCGCGAGCTGATCGCGGACATGATCGAGTCGGTGGCCGAGGCCCACCGCCTTGACGGCTTGGTGCTTTTGACCAACTGCGACAAGATCACTCCGGGGATGCTGATGGCCGCGGCGCGCCTCGACATCCCCTGCATCGTCGTCACCGCCGGGCCGATGCTTACCGGGCGCGGCGAAGGAACGCGGCGCTTCTCCTTCGTCACCGATACCTTCGAGGCCATGGCCCGCTACAAGGCCGGGGTGATCGACGCCAAGGAGCTTCAGCTCTGCGAGGACCAGGCCTGCCCCACGGCAGGTTCCTGCCAGGGCCTGTTCACTGCCAACACCATGGCGATCCTCACCGAGACCCTGGGGATGAGCCTGGTGCGCTGCGGAACCGCCCTGGCGGTCTCCTCCCTCAAGCGGCGCATTGCCTTCGCCTCGGGCGAGCGGATCGTGCAGCTGGTGCGCGACGGCATCACCCCGCGGCAGATCATGACCCGGGCCGCCTTCGAGAATGCCATCCGCGTCGACCTGGCGCTGGGTGGCTCCTCCAACACCGTGTTGCATTTGCTCGCCATCGCGCGGGAGGCCGGCGTCGAGTTGCCGCTGGAAGTGTTTGACGAACTGGGCCGCAGCACCCCGCAGCTGGCCTCGATGAACCCCGGCGGCAAGCACTTCATGGAAGACCTCGACGCCGCCGGTGGCGTGGCCGCGGTCCTCTACCAGCTGCGCGACCGGATCAACGACAACCCGACCCTGACCGGGCCGACCATCAAGGAGATCGTCGCCAGCGTCGAGCAGGTCGACGAAGAGGTGGTGCACCCAGTGTCCGACCCGATCCGCCCGGAAGGCGGCATCGCAGTGCTGACCGGCAACCTCGCCCCCGACGGGGCGATCGTCAAGCAGTCCGGGGTTTCCGAGAAGATGATGCGCTTCGAGGGACGGGCGGTCTGTTTCGACTCCGAGGAAGGGGCGATGCAGGCGCTGATGAACGGCGTCATCGTCGCCGGGGACATCGTCGTCATTCGCTACGAGGGCCCCAAGGGCGGTCCCGGCATGCGCGAGATGCTGGCGCCCACCGCCACCCTGATGGGGCTCGGTCTCGGCGACAGCGTCGCCCTGATCACCGACGGTCGCTTCTCCGGCGGCACCCGTGGCCCCTGCATCGGTCACATTTCTCCGGAAGCGGCCGAGGGCGGTCCCATCGCTTTGGTCGAGAATGGCGACACCATCGTTCTCGATATCCCGAACCGCAAGCTCGAACTGCGGGTCGACCCGGCTCTGCTGGAAGAACGCCGGGCCCGCTGGAGCCGCCCGGAAC
The DNA here is from genome assembly GCA_963806685.1 of uncultured delta proteobacterium. GTDB lineage: Bacteria > Desulfobacterota > Desulfuromonadia > Desulfuromonadales > DDH964 > DDH964. The sequence continues at coordinate 170,871 of CAWDZB010000011.1, read as the reverse complement.
CGAAGATCCAACGGGGGTGGCTGGCCCGCTACGCGGCCGTAGTCACCTCTGCCAACACCGGCGCGGTGACCAAGGCCTGAACCCGTCAATTTTGAATTTTGAATTATAAATTATGAATTTAATTCGGAATTCAAAATTCGTAATTCAACCTTGCTGATAAAGGGGAGGTTTCGGTGAAAAAGACCGGATCGCAGATTCTGCTGGAATGCCTGGTGCTCGAAGGGATCGACACGATTTTCGGTTACCCCGGGGGGACGGTCATCAACATCTACAACGATCTGATGGACTATCCCGTCAAGCACATCCTGACCCGTCACGAACAGGCTGCGGTGCATGCCGCCGACGGCTACTCCCGGGCGACCGGAAAGGTCGGGGTGGCGATTGCCACCAGCGGTCCCGGGGCCACCAACACCATCACCGGCATCGCCACCGCCTATATGGACTCGATTCCGATGGTGATCATTACCGGTCAGGTGCCGACGCCGTTGATCGGCAACGATGCCTTCCAGGAGGCGGACATCATCGGCATCACCCGGCCGATCACCAAGCACAACTACCTGGTCAAGGACGTCAATGACCTGGCGCGGATCATCAAGCAGGCCTTCTACATCGCCCGCACCGGCCGCCCCGGCCCGGTGCTGATCGACCTGCCCAAGGACGTCCAGCTCGCTTCGACCAGGTTCGAATACCCGGATTCCGTCGAACTCCGCGGCTACAAGCCGACCTACAGCGGCAACCTGCGGCAGGTGGAGAAGGCGGTGAAGATGATCCTGGCGGCCAAGAAGCCGGTCATCTACGTCGGCGGCGGGGTCGCTCTCTCCGATGCCAGCGGCGAGCTGCGGAGCTTCGCCGAAACCATCCAGGCCCCGGTCACCACGACCCTGATGGCGATGGCCTCCTTTCCGCGCAACAATCCCCTGAGCCTCGGTATGCTCGGCATGCACGGTACCTACTACGCCAACATGGCAGTGACCCATACTGACCTGCTGATCGCCGTCGGTGCCCGCTTCGACGACCGGGTCACCGGCAAGATCGCCACTTTCGCCCCGCATGCCAAGATCATCCATGTCGACATCGACCCGACCTCGATCAAAAAGAACGTCCGCGTCGATTTGCCGATCGTCGGCGATCTCAAGGACGTGCTCGGCAAGATCGTCACCAAGCTCGCCGAACGCAGTGCCGAGGTCAAGGCGCTGTCCGCGAGCCTCGCCCCCTGGCGCAAGGAGATCGAGGAGTGGAAGGTCCAGCATCCGATGACCTACAAGGCTTCCGACAAGGTCATCAAACCCCAGTTCGTCATCGAGAAGCTGCGGGAGCTCTCTGCCGACGATGCCATCGTCACCACCGAGGTCGGCCAGCACCAGATGTGGGCGGCACAGTTTTTCGAATTTCGTCAGCCCCGTACCTTCCTTACCTCCGGGGGGCTCGGCACCATGGGCTATGGCCTGCCCTCCGCCCTTGGCGCCCAGGCCGCCTTCCCCGAGCGGCAGGTTATCGACATTTCCGGTGACGGTTCCTTCCAGATGAATTCCCAGGAGCTGGCGACCCTGGTGCAGTACCGGCTGCCGGTGAAAATCGCCATTCTCAACAACAATTTCCTGGGCATGGTCCGCCAGTGGCAGCAGCTTTTCTTCGACAAGCGCTACAGCCAGACCTGCCTCGAGCTGCCCATCGATTTCGTCAAGCTTGCCGAAGCTTACGGCGCGACCGGCCTGCAGGCTACCCGTCCCGAAGAGGTCGAGGAGGTGATCAAAAAGGCCTTCGCTACACCGGGGCCGGTGATTATGGAGTTCAAGGTCGCCCGCGAGGAAAACGTGCTACCGATGGTTCCCGCCGGCGCCGGAATCAACGAGATGGTGCTGGCCTCTTAACGGCGGCCGTTGCTGATTCAATGACCAAGGAGACATGCCCATGAAACATACGATTTCGGTGCTGGTGGAAAACGAGTTCGGGGTGCTTAGCCGGGTGTCCGGACTCTTCTCGGGCCGCGGCTTCAATATCGAGAGCCTGTCGGTGGCTCCCACCCTCGACCCGTCGGTCTCGCGGATGACCATTGTCACCCGTGGTGACGAGCAGATCCTCGAACAGATCACCAAGCAGCTCAACAAGCTGATCGACACCATCAAGGTCATCGATTTCACCAGTCAGGATTACATCGAGAGGGAGATGGCGCTGATCAAGGTCTCTGCCGAAGAGGAAACCCGGGCCGAGGTGCTGCGCATTGTTGATATCTTCCGCGCCAAGGTGGTCGATGTCACCCCGCGTTCCTATACCGTCGAGATTACCGGTGCCCCGGCCAAGGTCAATGCCATCATCGAGTTGCTGCGGCCGATGGGGATCAAGGAACTGGTGCGTTCCGGGCCGGTGGTTCTCGGCCGCGGCACCAAGGGCTGGAAGGGGGCCGAATAGCAGGCCTTTACGACCACCCTGAACCCTTTTCCCTCCGCGAAAAGGGTTTGGCAATGCGGCGCCGGTTGTGTTATAAGGATTGGCCCAAAAGCGACTACCATTCGTCACAAGGAGGAATACCAGCAATGAAGGTCTACTACGACAAGGACGCCGACCTGTCTATTATCCGGGGAATGAAAGTGGCCATCGTCGGCTACGGCTCCCAGGGGCATGCCCATGCCAACAATCTCAAGGATTCCGGGGTCGATGTCACCGTGGCCCTGCGCGAAGGCTCGGCCTCGGCGAAGAAGGCCGTCAATGCCGGCCTGCCGGTCAAGGATGTCGCCACCGCGGTGGCCGCTGCCGACCTGGTGATGATTCTCACTCCCGATGAGTTCCAGTCCAGGCTCTACCTGGCCGAGATCGAGCCGAACCTGAAACAGGGCGCGACCCTGGCTTTCGCCCACGGCTTCGCCATCCACTACAACCAGGTCGTGCCCCGCGCTGACCTCGACGTGATTATGATCGCTCCCAAGGCCCCGGGACACACCGTTCGTTCCGAGTTTGTCCGCGGCGGCGGCATTCCGGATCTGATCGCGATCTTCCAGGATGCCACCGGCAACGCCAAGAACGTCGCCCTTTCCTATGCCAGCGCCATTGGCGGCGGACGTACCGGGATTATCGAGACCACCTTCAAGGACGAGACCGAAACCGACCTCTTCGGTGAGCAGGCGGTCCTCTGCGGCGGTGCCGTGGAACTGGTCAAGGCCGGTTTCGAAACCCTGGTCGAGGCCGGTTACGCCCCTGAGATGGCCTACTTCGAGTGTCTCCACGAGCTCAAGCTGATCGTCGATCTGATGTACGAGGGCGGCATCGCCAACATGAACTACTCGATCTCCAACAATGCCGAATATGGCGAGTACGTCACCGGCCCGCAGGTAATCAACGAACAGAGCCGCGAGGCGATGCGCGAGTGCCTGAAGAACATCCAGACCGGCGACTATGCCAAGCGCTTCATCCTCGAGGGGCAGACCAACTATCCGGAGATGACCGCCCGCCGGCGTCTCAACGCTGCCCACCCCATCGAGAAGGTCGGCGAGCGGCTTCGCAGCATGATGCCCTGGATCCAGAAAATCGTCGACAAGAGCAAGAACTGATCGCGACCAACCGGCCGGGAATGCAGGCAAATTCCCGGCCGGTTTATCCTCTAGCGGAAGGAACGATCCAGGTGCGAAATCAGAACCAACCGGTGGCGAGCGAAGGTTATCCTTTCATCGCCCTTTTTGCTTTTATCACCCTGGTCTTCGCCTTGCTCGGCTGGTCGTTGCCGACCGTGCTGCTGCTCGGCCTGACCTTGTTCACCGTCTATTTCTTCCGAAATCCGGAACGAATCACCCCCGATGAGCCGGATGCCGTGGTTGCGCCTGCCGACGGCAAGGTGATTTTCGTTGGCGAGGTCATGGAAGATCGCTACTTCAAAGAGGAGGCGACCAAGGTCAGCATCTTCATGAACGTCTTCAACGTGCATGTCAACCGTGCGCCGGTGACCGGCACGGTGGTGGAGAAGTTCTACAACAAGGGGGAATTTTTCAACGCCTCCCTGGACAAGGCGAGCCTGCAGAACGAACAGGCCGGGCTGCTGATCGAAACGCCCGAAGGGGCACGGCTGCTCTGCGTCCAGATCGCCGGCCTGGTCGCGCGGCGCATCGTGACCTATCCCGAGGTCGGCGACAGCATCGATCGGGGTCGGCGTTACGGCCTGATCCGTTTCGGCTCTCGGGTCGATCTCTACTTTCCTCGCGGCGCAGAGGTGACGATTCGCAACGGCGAGACCACCGTAGCCGGCGAAACTATCCTCGCTTACCTGCGGTAATCGTCCGGCCCGCGGATCTCGCTTGGCGCAAAGGCCGGTGTCGATACTGCTTGCCTCTGGGCGAGGGTCCTCATCGGTTCTGAGCAGCAATGTGATAGACACGGCATTCGGGTGGATCAAACTAAGTCTCGTATGCTGAAAATTCGTTTTTCTATTGCCCGATTGCGATGAATCGGCCTTGACAAGCGCCGGGAACTTCTGGTTTATTTACCGGACTGATCAAGAAAGGCGATGAAGAGGAGTAGTAGGCTCCCCATCCTGTTGCAGAGAGCCGGCGGTCGCTGCGAGCCGGTACAGGAAAGAGCCGAACTCGCCTCCGAGCCGCGGATTTGAACCTGCCCCAGGGCAGCTAGAGTTCGCCGCCTGCCAGCGTAATCGGCCAAAGAAGGGTCCTACGGGACTGAATCAGGGTGGTACCGCGAAGCGCAAGCTCTCGCCCCTGTACAGGGCGGGAGTTTTTTTATGGCGTTTCCCGCCAGACCCACAAAATTCGCAGGGAAAGGAGGTGGTCGGATGGAATCGGACCTGGGTGAACTAACCGGAGGACACGGGGCTGCCGTGTCCAGGCAACTCCCATTGCGACCACTTTGGACCGCTCGGTCCACAACCTCTCAAGGAGACCAACCATGAGCCAAGCCAAGACCATCCGGATTTTCGATACCACCCTCCGCGACGGGGAGCAGTCTCCGGGCGCGAGCATGAACATCGAGGAGAAGCTGCGCATCGCCCATCAGCTCGAAAAACTCAACGTCGACGTCATCGAGGCTGGTTTCCCGATTGCCTCCGACGGCGATTTCGAGGCGGTTAAAAAGGTGGCGCAGACCCTCAAGGGGCCGCAGATCGCCGGCTTGTCGCGGGCCAACGACAAGGACATCGACCGGGCCTGGGAGGCCCTCAAGTATGCCGGGGAGCGGGGGCGCATCCACACCTTCATCGCCACCAGCGACATCCATATGCGCCACAAACTCAAGATGAGCGACGACCAAGTGGTGGAGGCGGCGATCCGGGCGGTTAAACGTGCCGCCGGCTACACGCCGAACGTCGAGTTCTCCGCCGAGGATGCGGTGCGCACCCGGTTGCCGTTTCTCGCCCGGGTCATCGAGGCGGTGATCGACGCCGGGGCCACCACCGTCAATATCCCCGACACCGTCGGCTACACCATCCCCTCGGAGTACTTCAACATCATTCGTTACCTGAAGGAGAATGTTCCCAACATCGAAAAGGCGATCATCTCGGTCCATTGCCACAACGACCTGGGGCTGGCCGTGGCCAACTCCCTGGCGGCGGTGCAGGCCGGCGCCGAGCAGGTGGAGTGCACCATCAATGGCATCGGCGAGCGGGCCGGCAACTGCTCCCTCGAGGAGGTGGTGATGACGCTGCGCACCCGCCACGACATCATGCCCTTCAGGACCAATGTCGCCACCGAGCACATCTACGCGGCGAGCAAGCTCCTCTCCACCATCACCGGGATCGTCGTCCAGCCCAACAAGGCGATCGTCGGCGCCAACGCTTTTGCCCACGAGGCCGGTATCCACCAGCACGGGGTGATGATGGAAAAATCCACCTACGAGATCATGACTCCCGAGTCGATCGGCCTCAACACCAACAAGCTGGTCCTCGGCAAGCACTCCGGTCGCCACGCCTTTATCGAGCGCCTCAAGGAACTCGGCTATGAGCTCGCCAAGGAGGATATTGAAAAGGCCTTCGTGCGCTTCAAGTCGCTGGCCGACAAGAAGAAGGAAATCTTCGACGAAGACCTGGACGCCATCGTCGCCGACGAAATCATCCGCGTTCCCGAGCGCTACAAACTGCTGCAGATGAACGTCGCCTCCGGTTCCTTTGCGGCGCCGACCGCCACCGTCGAGATGGAGATCGACGGTCGCCGCCGCAAGACCGCGACCCTCGGTGACGGCCCGGTCGACGCCACCTTCAAGGCGATCAAGAAGCTGACCAAGAGCCAGGCCAAGCTGGTCAGTTTCACCGTCGGTGCCATCACTGGCGGCACCGACGCCCAGGGGGAATGCACCGTGCGTCTCGAGGATGGGGGGCGGGAGGTCATCGGCCAAGGCGCTCATCCCGACATCATCGTCGCCTCCGCCAAGGCCTACATAAATGCCATCAACAAGGCGGTTTCGACCCCCAAACGGACCTCTATTCACCTTTAAAAGCAGCAGACAGCTATCAGCCATTAGCCATCAGGTCGGAACTTAAAGCTGAAAGCTAATGGCCGAATCAACCAAGGAGCGAACATGGGTAAGACAATCGCTGAAAAGATCTTCGATGCGCACCTGCGTGACGAACCGTTCCCGGGGACCAAGGTGCTCGATCTCGATCGGGTCCTCTGCCACGAAATCACCACCCCGGTGGCCATTGCCGATCTGGAATGGCGGGGGAAGGACCGGGTATTCGACAACAGCAAGATCAAGGCGGTGATCGATCACGTCACCCCGTCCAAGGACAGCAAGACCGCCCTGCAGGCCAAGATGCTGCGCGACTGGGCCCGGCGCCACGAGATCAAGGACTTCTTCGATGTCGGCCGCAACGGCGTCTGCCACGCAATTTTCCCGGAGAAGGGGTATATCCGCCCCGGCTTCACGGTGATCATGGGCGACTCCCACACCTGCACCCACGGTGCCTTCGGTGCCTTCGCCGCCGGTGTCGGCACCACCGACCTCGAAGTCGGCATCCTCAAGGGGGTCTGCGCCTTTCGCGAACCGGCGACGATCCGGGTCGACCTGATCGGCAACCTCCAGGAGGGGGTCTATGCCAAAGACGTGATCCTCTACGTCATCGGCCAGCTCGGCGTCAACGGCGCCACCGACCGGGTCCTCGAGTTCCGTGGGCCGGTGGTCGAGGCGATGAGCATGGAGGCGCGCATGACCCTGTGCAACATGGCCATCGAGGCCGGCGGCACCTGCGGCATCTGCCTCCCCGATGCGACCACCGTCGATTACCTGTGGCCCTTCATCCAGAAGGACTACGCCAGCAAGGACGCGGCTCTCGAAGACTACCGGGCCTGGCATTCGGACCCCGACGCGGTTTACGAAAAGGTCCTGACCTTCGACGTCTCCGCCCTCGAGCCCATGGTCACCTACGGCTTCAAGCCCGACCACGTCAAGCCGGTCGCGGAGCTCGGCGGCACGGCGGTCGACCAGGTCTACATCGGGACCTGCACCAACGGCCGCATCGAGGATTTGCGCCAGGCCGCGGCGGTCCTCAAGGGGCGCAAGATCGCCGAGACGGTGCGCGGCATCGTTTCCCCGGCCACGCCGAAGATTTTTAACGACGCCCTCGCCGAGGGGATCATCCAGGTCTTCATGGACGCCGGTTTCTGCGTCACCAACCCGACCTGCGGCGCCTGCCTGGGGATGAGCAACGGCGTCCTTTCGGAAGGGGAGGTCTGTGCCTCGACCAGCAACCGCAACTTCAACGGCCGTATGGGCAAGGGGGGGATGGTGCACCTGATGAGTCCCGCCACCGCGGCGGCCACTGCCATCACCGGCGTGATCACCGATGCCCGGGCGCTGCTCAAAGAGACGGCCGCCTGAGATTGACTGACAAGGGAGAAAACCGATGAAGAAGATATTTGGCGGGCCGGCGATCCTGCTCGACCGCTCCGACATCAATACCGACGAGATCATCCCGGCCAAGTACCTGACCGAGGTGACCAAGGAGGCCCTCAAGCCCTATTGCCTGGAGGACCTCAAGCTGGAGGGGTTCGATCCCAAGGGCGAGACCCTGAAGAACGCACGGGTAGTCGTCTCCCGGGCCAATTTCGGCTGCGGCTCCTCCCGCGAGCATGCCCCCTGGGTCTTCGAGGTCAATGACATCCACACCATCGTTGCCGAGAGCTACGCTCGGATTTTCCGCCAGAACATGTTCAACGGCGGAATGCTCGCCATCGAGCTGCCGGCCGCGGACATCGAGCGGATCTTCGCCCTCGAGCCGTCCGGCGCCGTCGCTATCGAGGTCGACCTGGCCGCCCAGCAGCTGACGGCCACGGCGGCAGGGAAAACCGAAACCTTCCGCTTCGAAATCTCCCCCTTCGACAAGGCCCTGGTGGAAGCCGGCGGCTGGGTGGAATTCGCCGACGCCCGCTACTGACGGGTGGGGCGGAAACTTGGCAAAGAGAAGGGCCGGACCGGGTGTCCGGCCCTTCGTTCGTGAAGCAGCGATTCACGTTGACGCTGCTGATGCAATGGCGTAATTTTGGGCGCAGATCGTGGTTGGCCGGGGCGCAAGATCGCCCCAGAGCGGTCAGCCGCTGCCGGAAAGGGATGGAGGGACATGACAAGGTCGTTTTCTGCCGGGATCGTGCTCTTCGGGGTGCTGTGCGCTCTGACCGGCTGCAAGGCGGATGACCGAACCCCCGCGGCCCAAGCCAAACCGCCGCTGCCGGTCGAGGTTGCCGTCGCCAGTCGCCAGTCCGTTCCGCTGGAACTCGGCGCTGTCGGTCAGGTGGAAGCCGCGGCGACGGTGACCGTTCGTTCCCAGGTCGCCGGCGTGATCGCGGCGGTCCATTTCCGGGAGGGCGAAGAAGTGAAGCGGGGGGAACTCCTCTTCACCCTCGACCCGACCCCCTTTCGGGCCGCCCTGGCCAAGGCCCAAGCCGATCTGCAACAGAACCGGGTCGAAGCCGAAAACGCCCGCCGCGACGCCGAGCGCTATGCGCAGTTGCTGGCGGCCGGTTTCGTCAGCCGTGAAGAGGCCGACGCGGTGCAGTCCCGCGCCGAGAGCCTCGAGGCAGCGTTGGCGGCAAGCCGCGCCACGGTCGACAACGCGAAGATCCAGCTCGGCTACTGCACCATCCGCGCCCCCCAGGCCGGCCGCACCGGCGCCCTGCTGGTGCACCCGGGCACGGTGGTCAAGGCCAATGACGCGCCGGACCTGGTGACCATCAATACCCTGCAGCCGGTGCGGGTGGCGTTCAGCATCCCCGAACGCAGTCTGCCGGTGCTGCGTCGCCAGTTGACGGCCGGCGCCCTGTCGGTAACGGCACTGCCGAAGGGGGACGACGGCCCGCCCGAGAGCGGCCACCTCTCCTTTCTCGATAACAGTGTCGATCCGACCACCGGCACCATCCGCCTCAAGGCCGATTTCGCCAACGGCAACCTGCGGCTCTGGCCTGGGCAGTTCGTGGCGGTCAAGGTGGTGCTGGAAACCCTCCAGGAGGCCGTGGTGGTGCCGACCGCGGCGGTGCAGACCGGCCAGCAGGGGAGCTACCTGTTCGTGGTGGATGCCGACCAGAAGGTGGCGATGCGCCCGGTGACCCCGGGGATCAGCTGGAACGATCTGACCGTGATCGACAAGGGCGTGGCCGCCGGTGAAACGGTGGTCACCGCCGGCCAGCTGCGGCTCGCACCCGGAGCCAAGGTGGCGGTCAAGACGACTGAGAGCCAGGCCTCCGGAGACGCCCGGCCATGAGCATCTCCGCCCTGTTCATCCGCCGGCCGGTGATGACCAGCCTGATCATGCTGGCGGTGATGATCTTCGGCCTGTTCGCCTACGAGAAACTGCCGGTCAACGATCTTCCGAACATCGACTTCCCCACCATCCAGGTGCGCGCCAGCCTCCCCGGCGCCAGCCCGGAGACCATGGCCAGCGCCGTGGCCACGCCGCTGGAGCGGCAGCTCTCGACCATCGCCGGCATCGACTCCCTCAGCTCCACCAACGGCGAGGGCTCGACCATCATCACCATCCAGTTCACCCTGGAGCGCAACATCGACGCCGCCGCCCAGGATGTGCAGACCGCCATCTCCCAGGCCGCCCGCCAGCTGCCGCGGGAGATGCCGAGCCCGCCGTCGATCCGCAAGGTCAACCCGGCCGCCGCCTCCATCCTCTACCTGGTGATGACCTCACCGACCCTGCCGCTTTCCGAGATCAACGAGTTCGCCGATACGGTCATCGCCCCGCGCATCTCCATGGTCAGCGGCGTGGCCCAGGTCAATGTCTACGGCTCGCAGAAGTACGCGGTGCGGGTCCGGCTCGACCCGCAGCAGCTGGTCAGCCGCCGGATCGGCCTGGACGAGGTGGATGCGGCCCTGGGAAGCGGCAACGTCAACCTGCCGACCGGCGGGCTGCAGGGGAAGAATTCGTCCTTCACCATCCAGGTCGGCGGCCAGCTCTACAACGCCGCCCAGTTCCGCCAGTTGGTAGTCGCCTACCGGGACGGTGCGCCGGTGCGGCTGCAGGACCTCGCCGAGGTGAGCGACAGCGTCGAGAACGACAAGGTCGCCGCCTACTACGCCACCAAGGAAAAGACCACGCGGGCCATCGTCCTGGCGATTCAGCGCCAGCCCGGCACCAACACCATCGAGGTGGTCAACAACATCCGTGCCCAGCTGCCGAGCTTTCGCCAACAGCTCCCCGGGGCGGTGGAACTCAACGTCATGTACGACCGCTCGAGTTCCATCCGCGAGTCGGTCTCCGAGGTCAAGTTCACCCTGCTGGTGACCGTTTTCCTGGTCATCCTGGTGATCTTCCTGTTCTTGCGCAACCTTTCGGCCACCATCATCCCCAGCCTGGCGCTGCCGCTTTCCATCATCGGCACCTTCGCGGGCATGTACCTGCTCGACTTCTCGGTCAACAATATCACTCTGCTCGCCCTGACCCTGTCGGTCGGCTTCGTGGTCGACGACGCCATCGTCATGCTGGAGAACATCGTCCGCCACATGGAGCAGGGCGAGCGACCGATGGAGGCGGCCTTCCGCGGCTCCCGGGAGATCGGCTTCACCATCGTCTCCATGACCATCTCCCTGGTCGCGGTCTTCATCCCGGTGCTGTTCATGGGCGGCATGCTAGGGCGGGTGCTGCATGAATTCGCCGTCACCATCGCCATCGCCATCCTCATCTCGGGGTTCGTCTCCCTGAGCCTGACCCCCATGCTCGGCAGCCGCTTTCTCAAGCCCCACACCGCAGCCAGCCACGGCCGCCTCTATAACCTCATGGAGCGCTTCTTCAACGGCTGGCTGCAGCTCTACGAAAGGATCCCTGAGGGTGGTCCTGCGCTTCCGGCGCACCACCCTTGTGCTGACGCTGGTACTGACCCTGGTCAGTCTCTGGCTGTTCACCCGCATTCCCACCGGCCTCTTTCCGCCCGACGACCTCGGCGCCATCCGTGGCACCACCGAAGGCCCGCAGGGGGTCTCCTTCGAGGAGATGAAGCGCAACCAGGCCGAGCTGGCCAAAATCATCATCGCCGACCCCGACGTCGAGGCGTTCATGTCCTCGGTCGGTGCGGCCGGCTCGCGGGTCGGCTCCAACAGCGGCTTCATGTTCATTCGCCTGAAGGACCGAGCCGAGCGCAAGGCCAACGCCGACCAGATCATCCAGCGGCTGCGGCCCAAGCTCGCCCAGGTCCCCGGTATCAAGATCTTTCTGCAGAACCCGCCGCCGATCCGCCTGGAGACGCGCAGGTCCAAGGCCCAGTACCAGTTCGTCCTGCAAAGCCCGGACAGCGCGGAGCTCTACGCCCGCGCCGCCGTCTTCGAAAAGCGACTGCAGGAGCTGCCGCAGCTGCAGGATGTCACCTCCGACCTGGAGATCGACAACCCCCAGCTCAACCTGACCATCGACCGCGACCGTGCAGCGGCCCTCGGGGTGAGCGCCGAACAGATCGAGAGCACCCTCTACTCGGCCTACGGCGAACGCCAGGTTTCGACCATCTTCTCGCCGACCAACCAGTACCGGGTGATCATGGAACTGCAGGACCGCTACCAGGCCGACCCGGACGCCCTGCAGCAGCTCTACGTGCGTGCCGCGGGCGGCGAGCTGGTGCCGCTGGCCAGCCTGGTCAGCATCAGCCGCGGCCTGGGGCCCCTGTCGGTCAACCACGAGGGGCAGATCACCGCGGTGACCATCTCCTTCGACCTGCACCCCGGGGTGCCGCTGGGCGACGCGGTCGCCGCCATCGAGGCCGAGGCCCGCAACCTGCCGGCGACCATCAGCACCGGCTTTTCGGGCGCCGCCCAGGTCTACCAGGCCTCCACCAAGGGGCTGGCCCTGCTGCTGATCCTCGCCGTGGTGGTCATCTACCTGGTGCTGGGGATCCTCTACGAGAGCTACATCCACCCCCTGACCATCCTCTCCGGCCTGCCGCCGGCCGCCTTCGGGGCGCTGGTCACCCTGATGATCTTCGGCAAGGACCTCAACCTCTACGCCTTCGTCGGCATCATCATGCTGGTCGGCATCGTCAAGAAGAACGCCATCATGATGATCGACTTCGCCCTCGATGCCCAGCGCAACCAGGGGCTGGCGCCCATGGAGGCGATCTTCCAGGGCTGCCTCATCCGTTTCCGGCCGATCATGATGACCACCATGGCGGCGCTGATGGGCACCCTGCCCATCGCCATCGGCATCGGCGCCGGGGCCGACTCGCGCCGGCCGCTGGGACTGGCGGTGGTTGGCGGCCTGCTGGTCTCGCAGCTGCTGACCCTCTACATCACCCCGGTCATCTACTATTACATGGACAAGCTGCAAAGCGCGCTGCGGCGGCTGCTTGCCGCGTCCCGCGGCTGCAACCGACGGCGTCAGCGGCAGTGGTTCGGTTTGACAGTATCCCTGCGGATGTGCCAAAATTGGCCCGCATGGTATGCCAGAAATGGCACGGATTCGGTCTCTCGCCGGCCACGCCCGGAAAAAGAATTTGACAAAGAAAAGACCCCTTCCTATAGTGGCAACCATTCGAAAAAACGGGGACTTCGCCGGGCCGGATCAGCTCGGGACGGTTGCAATGCCCATGCAAAGGAGATTGGAAGCAATGGCCAAAACGTTCAAAGTCGCGGTGCTGTCCGGTGATGGGATCGGCCCGGAAGTGATGGCGGAGGCGCTGCGCGTCCTCGACCTGGTCGAGAAGCGCTTCGATGTCTGCTTCGAGCGGACCTTCGCCAACGTCGGCGGCATCGCCATTGACGTCGAGGGCAAGGCCCTGCCCCAGACCACCATCGATATCTGCAAACAATCGGACGCCATCCTCTTCGGCAGCGTCGGCGGGCCCAAGTGGGAAAGCCTGCCGCCCGACGAGCAGCCCGAGCGCGGCGCGCTGCTGCCGCTGCGCAAGATCTTCGGCCTCTACGCCAACCTGCGTCCGGCGATCATCTTCCCGGCGCTGACCGGCGCCTCCTCCCTCAAGGAGGAGGTCATCGCCGGCGGCTTCAACGTCCTGGTGGTGCGCGAGCTGACCGGCGGCATCTACTTCTCCCAGCCGAAGGGGATCGAAGGGGAGGGGAGCGCCCGCATCGGCGTCGACACCATGCGCTACAGCGTGCCCGAGATCGAGCGCATCGCTCACGTCGGCTTCCAGGCGGCGCAGAAGCGCGGCAAGAAGCTCTGCTCCATCGACAAGGCCAACGTCCTGTCGACCTCGGTCCTCTGGCGCGAGATCGTCACCGGCATCGGCAAAGAGTACCCGGACGTCGCCCTCTCGCACATGTACGTCGACAACGCCGCCATGCAGTTGGTCAAGTGGCCCAAGCAGTTCGACGTCATCCTCTGTGAGAACATGTTCGGCGACATCCTCTCCGATGAGGCGGCGATGCTCACCGGCTCCCTCGGGATGCTCCCCTCCGCCTCGCTCGCCGAGGGCTCCTTCGGCATGTACGAACCCTCCGGCGGCAGCGCCCCGGACATCGCCGGGCAGGGGATCGCCAATCCCATCGCCCAGATCCTTTCGGCCTCGATGATGCTGCGCTACTCCTTCGGCCTGGTCGAAGCTGCCGACGCCATCGACGCGGCGGTGGAGGAGACCCTCACCAAGGGCTTCCGTACCGGCGACATCTTCCAGGGCAAGAGCGGCGAACAGAAACTGAACACCCGGCAGATGGGGGACGCGATCCTCGCCATCCTCCAGGGCTGATCCGGATTCAGGCATTATTTCAACAGCAAAGGAAAACCATCCATGAAAGTCGGACTTGTCGGTTGGCGCGGAATGGTCGGTTCGGTCCTGATGCAGCGCATGCAGCAGGAACATGATTTCGCCGGCATCGAGCCGGTCTTCTTCTCGACCTCCCAGGCCGGGGCGCCCGCCCCAATGGGCAGCGGGACCTTGAAAAAGGCCGAGGACATCGCCGAGTTGAAAAAGCTCGACGTGATCATTACCTGCCAGGGGGGGGACTACACCAAGGCGGTCCATCCCCAGCTGCGCCAGGCCGGCTGGCAGGGGTACTGGATCGATGCGGCCAGCACCCTGCGCATGGAAAAGGACGCGGTGATCATTCTCGATCCGGTCAATCGCGGCGTCATCGACAAGGCCCTGGCGGCCGGCCAGAAGGACTTTATTGGTGGCAACTGCACCGTCAGCCTGATGCTGATGGCTCTGGGCGGCCTGTTCCGCGCCGGGCAGGTCGAGTGGATTTCCTCGATGACCTACCAGGCGGCCTCCGGCGCCGGCGCCCCCAACATGCGGGAGCTGATCAACCAGATGGGCGTTCTCCACGGCTCGGTCCACGACCGGCTTCAGGACGTGGCCTCCGCAATCCTCGAGATTGACCGGGAGGTCACCGCCATGCTGCGCAGCGATCTCATGCCGAAGCAGGAGTTCGGCTTCCCCCTGGCCGGCAACGTTCTGCCTTGGATCGACCGCGAGGTCGAGGACGGACAGAGCCGGGAGGAGTGGAAAGGCTATGCCGAAACCAACAAGATCCTCGGCACCAGCCAGCCGATCCCCGTCGACGGCATTTGTGTCCGCGTCGGGGCCATGCGCAGCCACAGCCAGGCGCTGACCATCAAGCTGAAACAGGACGTGCCGATCGCCGATGTTGAGGCACTGATCAAAAACGACAATCAGTGGGTGAAGCTGATCCCCAATACCAAGGCCGATTCCCTGGCCTTCCTCACCCCTGCCGCGGTCTCCGGGACCCTGGAGGTGCCCGTCGGCCGGTTGCGCAAGATGAAGATGGGGCCTCACTACCTGTCGGCGTTCACCTGCGGCGACCAGTTGCTGTGGGGGGCCGCCGAACCGCTGCGGCGGATGCTTCGCCTCCTGCAGGAACGCTGATCCGGTTTCTGCAATCAGCACCTGGGCACGGCGGCTTCCCTGGAGAGGGCGGGCCGCCGTGCCTTTCCCGTTTTCACCCGGACTGACAAGGCATGACCCCATTTGTAAACCTGCCGCTGGGGCGCTACCTGCCCGGCACCTCCCCCCTGCACCGGATTGATCCCCGGGTCAAAGTCCTGGCGGTGCCGCTGCTGGTGGTGGCGACCTTTGCCGCGACCGGCCCGCGGCAGCTGGGGGTACTGAGCCTGGCGGCCATCGGCGGCTGGCTGCTGGGACGGCTCCCCGCGACCGTGATCCCACGCCTCGCCTGGACGCTGCGCTGGCTTTTTCTGTTTACCATCCTGGTGCACCTGTTCTTCGCCCCCGGCCATACTCTCTTCGGTGTGGACTGGCTCTCCGCCGATGGCCTGGTCACCGGCCTGCTGACCTGCTGGCGCCTGTTGCTGGCGCTCCTGTTCGCGGCCGTCCTGGCCGCGACGACCCCTCCCGCTGCCCTGGCCGGAGCGTTCTCCTGGCTGCTGCACCCCCTGGAGCGGCTTGGTTTGCCGGTGGCCGCCGGCAGCGAGATGGTGCTGCTGGTTCTCTATTTCATACCCCTGCTGCGAAGTGAGGCCCTTGAGGTTTATGACGAACGGGTTGCCGCCGATGGGGGGATTCCGCCCAGCGGTTACCTGCCTCGCGGGCGCTTTGTCTGCCGGTTGCTGCTGCCGCTGCTGCTGCGCCTGGTCGATCGTGCTGACGGGCTTGCCAGGAGGCTCGCCGCCGGTGAAGAGGTCCCGGAGCTGGCTGCTGCCGAGACGTTGGCCCCTCCGCGGGCAGGGTACGTCGCATTGCTGGTCGGGGCCCTGCTGGTGGCGGTTGTGCTTTACCGGAGGCTGGCATGACAACCATTGGCCTTTGCCTTGAGTTCGACGGGAGTGGCTATGTCGGTTGGCAGCGGCAGCTCAACGGTCCTTCGGTCCAGGCGACCGTCGAGGACGCACTGGCGCGGCTCCTCGGCGGGCCGGTCCGGCTGACCTCGTCCGGGCGTACCGATGCGGGGGTTCATGCCCGGGGAATGGTCGCCTGTTTCGAGAGCCCCCGTGATCTTCCCCTGGCCGCCTATCGCGAGGGGATCAACCGGCTGCTGCCGCCGGACATCGCCGTGCGCGAAGCCTGGGAGGCGTCGCCCGGTTTTCATCCCCGGTTCGACGCTCGCGGCAAGTGGTACCGCTACCAGATCTATCCGGCGCCGGTGCGTTCGCCGCTGCTACGCCGCGCCAGCTGGCATCTGCGGACCGCCCTCGACAGCGGGGCGATGACACAGGCTGCCGCTGATTTCGTTGGGCATCACGACTTTGCCGCCTTTCGCTCCAGCGGCTGCGACGCTGCCACCACCGATCGGGAGATCTTTGCCGCCGAGGTCTTCCAGGAGGACGGCCTGGTGATCTTCGATGTCCGCGGCAGCGGGTTTCTGCGCAACATGGTGCGGGTGATGACCGGAACGCTGGTAGAAATCGGCCGCGGCCGGCGGCCGGTCGGTGACATCCAGCGGCTGCTGGTCGGCGGTTGCAGGGAACAGGCCGGACTGACCGCCCCCCCGCAGGGACTTTGTCTCATGGAAGTCTGGTACGCAGAGGGGGGAGGCTTGCACCCTTTGCCGGGGCAGATATAGTTGCCAGGGTGACCCACACCCAACCGGATCCCAGCGATGAATCCGCCCTTCACCATCCTTGTTGCGATCGATTTCAGCCCTGCCGCCGATGCCGCTCTGCACTTCGCTCTCGATTTCGGCGCGCGGTTGTCGGCGCGCTATCTGCTGCTGCATGTCGTCCCCGTCGACGACAGCGACTCCTCCCTGCCCCTGCCCGGGTCGATCGGTCCCGGCGACCAGGGGAGCGGCTTATGCGGGGATGCCGCCGGGGGCCTGGAACGCCGAATTGCCCGCCTTCGGGCTGACCACCCGGGGCTGGAGAGCAACCGACGGATGCGTGTAGCAGCGCGCCGTTTCGAGAAATCTGCCATTGCATGGTCGAGGAGACTGTCGACCTGATCGTGGTCGCCACCCGCGGTCGGGGCGGGGTAGCACACCTGCTGGTCGGGAATACGGCCGAACAGGTCGTTCGCCACGCTCACTTCCCGGTGATCACCGTCCGGGCACCCGACCCCATGAAAAAACTTCTTGACAACGCCTGAGCATTTAGCTACTTTCACCACTTCTGTGAGCCCCGTTCACTTCACAGATTTCACTATAGAGAGGAACGTTCATGAGCACGCAGGTTGTCAGTAAAAATGATATTAAACGGGCCTGGTTCGTCATCGACCTCAATGGCAGGGTCCTGGGCCGCGCCGCCACCGAGATCGCCCGGGTTCTGCGCGGGAAGCATAAGCCGATCTATCACCCCAGTGTTGACACCGGCGACTTCGTGGTTGTCGTCAATGCCGATAAGGTGCAGCTGACCGGCAGTAAGCTGGGCGACAAGATGTATTACCACCATACCGGTTACCCCGGTGGAATCCGTTCCATCAGCGCCGAGAAGCTCCTCGCCAAGAAGCCCGAGGACCTGATCAAGAAGGCGGTCAAGGGGATGCTGCCCAAGAACAAGCTGGGCCGCCAGATGTTCCGGAAACTCAAGGTCTACGCCGGCGCCGATCATCCGCACGCCGCCCAACAGCCCAAGGAACTCACCCTTTAAGGGTCAAGGAGATAGGACAAGATGGCCGAACAGAAATTTTACGCCACCGGCAAGCGGAAGACCTCCGTGGCCCGGGTCTGGATCAAGCCCGGCACCGGCAACATCATCGTCAACCGGCGCAGCATCGACGAATACTTCGGTCGCGAGACCTCGAAGATGGTCGTGCGCCAGCCCCTGGAACTGACCAGCAATGCCGGCAAGTTCGACATCATGGTCAACGTCTGCGGCGGTGGTCCTTCCGGGCAGGCCGGGGCGATCAAGCACGGCATCACCAAGGCGCTGCTGGCGGTCGACACCGACCTGCGCGGGGTCCTCAAGAAGGCCGGCTTCATTACCCGCGACAGCCGGGTCAAGGAGCGGAAAAAATACGGGCGTCGCGCGGCGCGTCGGAGTTTCCAGTTCTCCAAGCGTTAACCGCAAGCGCGGTGCCGGGCGGTTTCCCGGCAGCATCGATCGTCGAAAAGGGAAACCCACGGGTTTCCCTTTTCGCATTCAGGCAAAGGACAACAACATGGTCAAGGTCGCCGTCGTCGGCGCCAGCGGCTATACCGGGGTCGAACTCCTCCGGCTGCTGGCAGCCCATCCCCAGGTCGAGATCAGCTGCGTCACCTCCCGGCAGACGGTCGGCGAGGATATTTCCACCCTCTTCCCCTCGTTGCGCGGGAAGGTGAACCTCCGCTGCGATCCCGGCGAACCGGAACTGGTGGCCGCCAAGGCCGACTTCGTCTTCACCGCCCTGCCGCACCAGACCGCGATGGAGGTCGTGCCGTCGTTGCTGGCAGCGGGGAAGAAGGTTGTCGATCTCTCGGCCGACTACCGGCTGCGCGACGTCGCCGTCTATCGGCAGTGGTACCAGGAGCACACCAGCCCGGAGCTGCTGGCTGAGGCGGTTTACGGCCTGCCCGAATTGAACCGGGAACTGATCCGCAGCGCCTGGCTGGTCGCCAACCCCGGCTGCTACCCGACCAGCGTCGCCCTCGGGCTGGCGCCGCTGCTCAAGCAGGGGCTGATCGACCATCGCAGCCTGATCGTCGACAGCAAGTCGGGGACCAGCGGGGCCGGCCGATCGGCCAAGGTGGGCAGCCTCTTCTGCGAGGTCAACGAGGGGTTTGCGGCCTACGGCGTCGGGCGCCACCGGCATACCCCGGAGATCGAGCAGACCCTGTCGCAGCTTGCCGGTGAGGCGGTGCAGGTGAACTTCACTCCCCACCTGTTACCGGTCAACCGCGGCATCCTTTCTACCTGCTATGCCACCTTGCATGGCAACCACGACAGCGCCGCGCTGCTCGCCCTCTACCGCGAGCACTTCCTGGGGGAAGGGTTCGTGCGCATCTGCCCGGAAGGGAGCCTGCCCAACATCGCCTTTGTGCGCGGCAGCAACTTCTGCGACATCGGCCTGGTCAGCGACCAGCGCACCGGCCGGGTGATCGTGGTCTCGACCATCGATAACCTGGTCAAGGGGGCGGCCGGGCAGGCGGTACAGAACATGAACCTGATGCTCGGCTTTGCCGAGGACGCGGGACTCGGGGGCCTGGGCGCTTTCCCCTGAGAAGCGGGAGCCCCCCCCGAGCTTCGCCCGTCGAGGCCGGACCCGGCCCATTCTGTGGACCGGGTCCGGACCATTCACCGGAGGTTTTGCATGGACTGTCCATCGAGCAACTCCCCCGACCACTGCAGCTGCACCTTTGCCGCCTGCGACAAACGCGGCAACTGCTGCCAGTGCGTCACCTTTCACCGGCAGCGCAACGAGCTTCCAGGCTGTTTCTTTTCCGCCGTTGGGGAGCGCAGTTACGACCGTTCGCTCGCCCATTTTCTGAAGGACCGCAGCCGCTGACTTCACCCATTTCCAGCTGTCTGCCGACTGGCCGCGAGGAGATGGCCGCCCGCGGCTGGGAAGCCATCGACATTCTCTTCGTCTCCGGTGACGCCTACGTCGATCATCCCGCCTTCGGCGTGCCGCTGCTCGCCCGGCTGCTCGAAGCCGAAGGCTTCCGGATCGGCATCATCGCGCAGCCCGACTGGCGGGACCCCGAGTCCTTCCGGACCATGGGCCGGCCGCGGCTGTTTGCCGCACTCTCCGCCGGTGCGATGGATTCCATGGTCAATCGCTATACGGCGGCGAAGAAGGTGCGCAACGACGACGCCTACACCCCCGGAGGCCGGGCAGGAGCACGTCCCGACCGGGCGGTCATCGCCTACACCGCCGCCCTCAAGGGGGCTTTCAAGGGCTTGCCGGTGGTGATCGGCGGTATCGAGGCGAGCCTGCGCCGGCTGGCCCACTACGACTACTGGAGCGATCGGGTCAGGCGTTCGATCCTGGTCGATGCCAAGGCCGATCTGCTGGTTTACGGCATGGGCGAGCGCGCCCTGAGCGCCATTGCCCACCGCGCCGCCGCCGGCGAAGTGCCGGGCGCGATGCACCACATTCCCGGTACCGCCTGGCTGGGTCAGGTCCCGCCGGCGGACGCCCTGGTCCTCCCCGGTTTCGACCGACTCGCCCTCGAGCCCGGGGCCTACAACGAGGCCTTTCGGCTGGCTGCCGGAGAACAGCGCCCGGAAGCGGGTCGGACCCTGGCCCAGGATCAGGGGGGGCGCTGGGTGATCGTCAACCCGCCGGCGCTGCCCCTTGGCGAGGCGGAACTCGACCGGATCTATCGTCTCCCCTTCAGCCGGCGGCCCTGGCCGGGCTACCGCGAGCTGATCCCCGCCTACGAACAGATCCGCTTCTCCATCACCACCCACCGCGGCTGCTATGGGGGCTGCGCCTTCTGCGCCATCACCGCCCACCAAGGCAAAACCATCCAGTCCCGCAGCGAAAGCTCGATCCTGGAAGAAATCTCTCGACTCGTCGGCCATCCCGAATTTCGCGGCACGGTGACCGACCTTGGCGGCCCCACCGCCAACATGTATGGCACCTGGTGCGGAGCCGGCGCCGCCACTCACGACTGCCGCCGGGAAAGCTGCCTCTTCCCCCGCCTCTGCCCGCAGCTTCAGGCCTCGGGGAAGCGGGCGGCGCACCTGTTGCAGCAGGTGCGGAAAGTTGCCGGGGTGCGCCACGCCTTTGTCGCCTCCGGCATCCGCTACGACCTGCTCGGCGCCCAACCCGATTACTTTGCCGAACTCCTTACCCACCATGTCGGCGGACTGCTCAAAATTGCTCCCGAGTCCACCAGCGGCGCGGTGACCGCCGTCATGCGCAAACCGGGGGCGGAGGCGCTGAGCGTCTTCCTCGATTACTACCGGCGGAGCTCGACCCACGCCGGCAGGCGCCAGGGGGTGGTCCCCTACCTGATTGCCGGGCATCCCGGTTGCCGCCTCGAGGACATGGTCGAGGTCGCCCTGTTCCTCAAGCGCAACGGCCTGCGGGTCGAACAGGTCCAGGAATTCACCCCCACCCCTGGGACCCTGGCGACGTGCATCTACCACACCGGAATCGATCCGTTTACCGGCCAGCGGCATCACGTGCCGCGGTCGCCCCGCGAACGGCGCTTGCAGAAGGCTCTGCTGCTCTGGCACCGGCCGGAAACCGGGTCGGACATACGGGAGGCCCTGCGGCGCTGCGGGCGGGAAGGGGTGGCTGCCGAACTTCTGGGAGGTGGCAACGGTGTCGTTGGGAAAAAAACCGGGGGCCGGCGGCGTTAGCTGTCGGCCCCTGCTGCAGGTTTGGTGGCGCGGAGGAAGGTGATGTTGGCGGCAACCTGGGCGGGGAATCAGGTCGACAGCCCGCCGTTCTGGGCAAGGTCGAGGAAGGCGTTTGCCACTGCGGGGTCGAACTGGGTTCCGGCCTGTTGGCGAATTTCGGTTAGCGCCGTCTCGTGACTCAGGGCCTGGCGGTAGGGGCGGGAGGAGGTCATGGCGTCGTAGGTATCGGCCACCGCCAGGATGCGGGCCTCGATGGAGATATCGGTGCCGGCCAGGCCCCGCGGGTAGCCTGCGCCGTCGAAACGTTCGTGGTGCTGCTCAATGACCTCCCGCACCCCCTTGAGGAACTGGATCGGTTCGAGGATGCGCACGCCGATGCTGGGGTGCTGGCAGAGGATCTCGAGATCCTCCGCAGAGAGGCTCCCCTCCTTGTGCAGAACCGCAGGGCTGATTCCGATCTTGCCGATATCGTGGAGGATCCCGGCCTGCTCCAGGCGCCGGAGAGCGTCCGCGTCCAGGCCGAGCTGCCGGGCCAGGGCCAGGCTGTAGCGGGTGACCCGCTCCGAGTGGCCGCGAGTATAGGCATCGCTGGCTTCAATGGCCGAGACCAGGGCCTGCACCGTATTAAGGTAGGACTGCTGCTGCTCCTCGTAGAGACGGGCGTTGTTGATGGCGATGCTCCCTTGGGCAGCGATCGTCGAAAGCAGCTCCAGGTCGTCGGGGGTAAAGGGGGTTTCGTCGAGCTTGTTGGCAATGGTGATGGTGCCGATGATCTCGTCCTTGATCAACAATGGTGCGCAGATCACCGATTTCCTGGTGAAACCGAGCCGGCTGACACGACTGAACTCGCTACCCTCGCCGATATTTTGAAGCAACAGCGGCAAACGGTTGCTGACCACCCAGTGGGAACAGCCGCCAGGAGTGAGGGGAATGCGCACTCCCTTGTCGACCTGTTCAGGCAGCCCTTCGGCACTCGCCATGTGCAGAGCCCAGCTCTGCTGGTCCAGAAGCAGAATGTAGCCGATGCTCGCCTTGAGGGTGGTCACCGTCTTGTGCACCAGCAGGGCGAAGAGGCGGTCGATATCCATGGTGGAGTTGACACCCAGACCCATTTCGTAAAGCGCCGCGAGGCGGGCCACTGCATTCTCGAGATTGGTGTTTTTCCCCTCCAGTTCACTGGCCAGATCGGCGATCTTGTAATTGGCCTCCTCGATCTCTTCGATGCGTTCCTCCAAGGTGATGTTCAGGTGCTCGATCTCCTTGAGGCGTTCCTCGAGGGTGACGTTCATATTTCGGATTTCATCATGATGAGCCAGCTTCCCCTGGGTGATCGCGATTTCCCGCTCGTGGGAAATGGTGGTGTCGATCAACCCCTTGAGGCGGTCAACCATGAAATTGAACTTGCCGAAAAGCAGGTCCATTTCGCCGGAATTGCGGCCGCTGGCATGGGCCTCCTCGAACTGCCCGTTCTCCAGCAGAGTCATCGACGCGACCAGCCGCCGGATCGGCCGGTCGACATAGACCAGGATGAAAGCGTAAATGGCCAGGACCAGGATGACAAGCATGCCGACCGAAGAAACCAGGGTCGCTTCGCGCCCCTTATCCTGAAGGCCATCGATGGTACTCAGGGACAGGTGAACATTGAGGATGCCGAGTACCTTGTGGTCCTCGTCGTGGCAGGGGAAGCAGGTTGGAGTATTGTAGATGGGGACGATGGTGCTGTGGTATTCCTTCCCCCTGGTCATCACATCAAAAGAATAGTTGTGCGAGCGGTATGCAAGAAGGTCGGCGGAGGGGATTTGATCCCCGGCTTCTTCGGGGGCCCCGGAAATCAGGATCTTTCCCGATTCGTCGAAGACGCGCACCGATTCGATGGACGGTTCGCGTTTGATCTTCTCGAGGATTTTGGCGACCTCGGTATTCTGGCCGTTGGCCATGTGGGAGATGATCCCGTTGCGGATGGTCTCGCCGAGAACCCTGCTGTTCAGCTCCGCAAAACGGGTGAGTATGGCCCGTTGAGTTTTGAGGTTGTGCCAGGCCGTCAGGCCGATCGCCATCACCATAATGATGGTGGTCAGACTGAGGATTTTGAACTTCAGCGAATTCATCGATTCCCTGGTGTTGAGGCCCCCCACCTCGGCAACCGCTTTGTGGAATGCGGGCGAACAGGTCTGCCCGGTTTGAAGATCGCAATCTAGGCGGTGTGAACTTAACAGAGAATTGCCTTGGAAGTACAATGAATTTTTCTTTAAACGGTTTTTAACAAAATTCTGCGAGGCACTGACGCTTCTCGGCTGTTGCGGGCCGTCTGGAGCGCTTGACAGCAAGGAGGGGAGGATTTACTATACCGCGCCGTGTAAACAGGCCGTTTTCATAGCCATAACCTGACATGCGAGGTTTGCCGAGGGGCCCGGAGGAGGGATGAAGCTGCTGTTGCTGGTCACCGGAGTGGTTTTCATTCTGGAAGGCATCCCCTGGTTTCTTTCCCCGCGAGGGGTCCGCAGCCTGCTCGATGAGCTTGCCCGACTTCCCGATGTGATATTGCGCGGCTGTGGTTTGCTGGCGATGATCCTCGGCTTGCTGCTGGTCTGGGTGGGACGCTGAACATCGCAGAAGAACATTGACTTTACAAATCCATTATGGTTTCTTTAGACGCTGAATTTCGGCCCTGCGGGAGTCGTTGTGCACCTCGATGATTTCGCTTTCGACCTCCCCGAGGAACTGATTGCCCAGCAGCCGGCGACCAACCGCGAGGAGGCGCGGCTGCTGGTTCTCGACCGAGCCGGACAGACCATCAGCAACCGTGATTTTGCAGGCATAGGCGAATGGTTTCGTCCCGGGGATGTGCTGATCGCCAACGATACCCGGGTCATTCCCGCCCGGCTTCTGGGCCGCAAGGCAAGTGGCGGGCAGATCGAGATCTTCCTGGTGCGCCGGATGGTCGGGGACGGGGAAGCCTGGAACTGCCTTACCCGGTCCTCTAAACCGCCTCGGATCGGTAGCCGTGTCCAGTTCGGGGACGGCAGCCAGGCGGTCTTCGTTGCCGGCGCCGAGGAGCCGCTGCGGCGGATGCTCTTCGACGTCGACGGAGACTTCTCCGAATGGCTCGAGGCTAACGGCGAGATGCCTCTGCCGCCCTATATCCGGCGAGCCGCCGGGGACCTGGACCGGGAACGCTATCAGACGATCTTTGCCCGCAGTGCCGGAGCCCTTGCGGCCCCGACCGCGGGTCTGCATTTCACCCCGGCGATCCTGGCGGATATGGAAGCCCGGGGGGTCCAGGTGCATTCCCTGACCCTGCATGTCGGACTCGGGACCTTCCTGCCGGTGCGGGTCGAGGATCCTCGAGAGCACCGAATGCACCATGAGAGCTACCTGGTTCCGGAGAGTACCGCGACAGCGGTCAACCGGGCGCTCGACGATGGGCGCCGGGTCATTGCTCTGGGGACCACCAGCACCCGGGCCCTGGAAGCGGCGGTCGGTGCGGACGGGCGGGTTGCCGCCGGGTCGGGGGAAACCGATATCTTCATTTATCCGGGTTACCGTTTTCGGGTGGTCTCCGGACTGGTGACCAATTTCCACCTGCCGCGTTCGACCCTGCTGATGCTGGTTGCGGCCTTCGCCGGACGGGAATTCGTGCTTGAGGCCTATCGCCAGGCGGTGACGACCCGTTACCGCTTTTTCAGCTATGGCGACTGTATGCTGATTCTTTAGCAGGAGCGGTCGCGGACAGACCTTTGGACGCTTTCAGTTTCGCTCTTTTACATGAAGATGCCGCAACCCGGGCTCGCCGCGGCCGGTTGTCGACCCGCCGGGGGACGGTGGAAACCCCGGTTTTCATGCCTGTCGGCACCCAGGGGACGGTCAAGGGGATGCTCCCCGAGACCCTCAAGGAAGTCGGCGCGCAGATCATCCTGGCCAACACCTACCATCTTTTCCTGCGGCCCGGCCATGAAAGGGTCGCCCGCCTGGGCGGCCTGCATCGGTTCA
This sequence comes from uncultured delta proteobacterium, assembly GCA_963806685.1. Taxonomy (GTDB): domain Bacteria; phylum Desulfobacterota; class Desulfuromonadia; order Desulfuromonadales; family DDH964; genus DDH964. Next base: position 145,310 of record CAWDZB010000011.1, on the reverse strand, counting down.
TGCATTGGGACCGCCCGATTCTCACCGACAGTGGTGGTTTTCAGGTTTTCAGCCTCGGCGAGCTGCGCAAGATCGACGAGGAGGGCGTCCGGTTCCAGTCCCATCTCGATGGTTCGGCCCAGGTTCTGACTCCCGAGTCATCGATTGCCGTTCAGGAAGCGCTCGGCGCCGACATCATCATGGCCTTTGACGAGTGCATTCCCTACCCGGCACCCCGTGACTACGTCCTGGAGTCGACCCGGCGTTCCGGCCGTTGGGCCCGGCGTTGCCGGCTGGCGCGACGCCATGAGGACGGCGCCGCTCTTTTCGGGATTGTCCAGGGGGGGATGTTTGCCGAGCTGCGGGCACAGAGTGCTGCCGAATTGTGTGAAATCGGTTTCGAGGGTTATGCCCTTGGTGGTCTCTCGGTCGGGGAAGATGCCGATATGATGTACGCGGTGATGGAGCAGGCCCTGCCGCTGCTTCCCCGCGAACAACCCCGTTACGTGATGGGAGTGGGCACTCCCGAGAATCTGGTTGAAGGGATCGCCCGCGGTGTCGATATGTTCGACTGCGTGATGCCGACCCGCAATGCCCGCAATGGCGTACTTTTTACCAGTTTCGGGCGGATCAGTATCAAGCAGGCCCGCTATGCCGACGATTCCGAACCGGTAGATCCCGCCTGCACCTGCTACGTTTGCCGGAACTTCAGCCGGGCCTATCTGCGGCACCTTTACCAGAGCAACGAGATCCTCGCCTCGGTTCTCAACACCCAGCATAACCTGCATTATTACCTGCAGTTGCTGGCCGAGGCTCGGTCTGCCATTGAAAACGATTGTTTTACTGAATTCCGCCGCGCGTTCTACGCCCGGCGGAGCGGATAGCAGGAACCTACGAGCCTGTCTTTAACCATCCCACCGAGGAGGATAATTCCATGAACCTGTTCACTGCGACCGAGGCCTTTGCCATGGCCGGGAATCCCCAGGGTCAGCAGGGTGGCGCCCCCGCCTATCAGGGGATCATCATGCTGGTCATCATGTTCGCCATCTTCTACTTCCTGCTGATTCGCCCCCAACAGAAACGGGCCAAGCAGCACAAGGAACTGATCGAAAGCATCTCCGCCGGGGATCAGGTGGTCACCGCCGGAGGAGTTCACGGCAAAGTCATCAGCGTGCAGGAGTCGATTGTCACCCTGGAGATCGCTACCGGGGTCAAGATCAAGATCAATCGCAGCTCGATCGTCGGTACCAGCCGCGAACAGCAATAATCCGACTTCGGCTCCGCTGCCTGAGCGGCGGCTGTCCAATGCCATAGCAAGCCACAAATCCGAAAGGAGAAACAGGCTGTCATGTCCAAGAGCCTAAAAGTGCGGGGGGGGATCATCTTCCTCTGTCTGGTTGTCGCGCTGGCAGCGCTGGCGCCGACCATTTCCCGGGGCGATCTTCCCAATTGGTGGAAAAAAGCCTTTGATCCCATCCATTTGGGGCTTGACCTGCAAGGGGGGATGCATCTGGTCCTCGGGGTTGAGGTCGACAAGGCGGTCGAAAGCCGACTCGACAGCATGGTCGACCAGGTGGACTCCCTGTTGCGCGACAAGGACATCGTCTTCAAACGGGTTTCCCGGGAAGGGGATGACCGGATCGTGGTGACGGTCTACGATCAGGAAGCCAGCACCCAGGTCGACGCCGTGATGAAGGACAATTTCCCCACCTTGGAACCGCTGACACTGAACAGCAGCGGTGGCTATATCGAGAAGGACTACCGGCTGAGCGACAAGGAGATCGCCTCGATTAAGGACTACGCCGTGCGCCAGGCGCTGGAGACGATGCGCAACCGCGTCGACCAGTTCGGAGTCAGCGAGCCGGTCCTTCAGCGCCAGAGCGACGACCGCATCCTGATCCAGCTTCCCGGGATCAAGGACCCGCAGCGGGCCATTGCCCTGCTCGGCAAGACGGCCCGTCTTGAATTCAAGATGGTCGACGAGGACGCCAATCCCCAGGACGCAGTCAAGGGACATCTGCCACCGGGAACCCAGCTCCTCTATGAGAAGCATGTCGATCGCCGCAGCTGGAACGGTCAGCGAAACGCCGATCGTCGTTTATGCCAAGACGGCGCTGACCGGGGATCTGCTTTCCGACGCCCAGGTGCGAATCGACAACCGCTTCAACGAACCCTATGTCGCCATCGAATTCAACAGTGTCGGCGCCAAGCGCTTCGATCAGATCACTGCCGCCAACGTCGGCAAACGAATGGCGATCGTTCTCGACGACGCGGTCTACTCGGCCCCGGTGATCCGCGAGCGGATATCCGGCGGCAGCGCCCAGATCAGCGGCTCCTTCACCTCCCAGGAGGCAACCGACCTGGCCATCGTGCTGCGGGCCGGATCGCTGCCGGCGCCGGTCAAGATCCTGGAAAACCGTACCGTCGGACCGTCCCTGGGGCGCGATTCCATCGAGCAGGGGACGATGTCGGCCGTTGTCGGTGCGATTCTGGTAGTCCTGTGTATGATCCTCTACTACCGCTGGGCCGGCGTGGTGGCCAACGTGGCCCTGATACTCAACCTGGTCTTTATCCTGGCGCTCCTGTCCCTGTTCAAGGCGACCCTGACCATGCCGGGTATTGCTGGTATCGTTCTCACACTGGGCATGGCCGTCGACGCCAACGTGCTGATCTTTGAGCGTATCCGCGAGGAACTGAGACTCGGCAAACCGCCTCGCATCGCCCTCGATGCCGGTTTCGGTAAGGCCTTTATTACCATTGTCGACTCCAACCTCACGACCGTGTTGGCGGCGCTGATCCTGTTCCAGTTCGGGACCGGTCCGGTCAAGGGCTTTGCCGTGACTTTGTCAATCGGCATAGTGGCCTCGATGTTCACCGCGATCTTCGTCTCGCGGGTTATCTTCGACTTCTTCCTCGACCGGCGCCAGGTCAAGCGGTTGAGCATTTAAGGAGACCGGTATGCAAATCATCAGACCGGATATCAATATCGATTTTGTTGGCAAACGCAAGCTGGCGATGATCTTCTCCTGGGTGCTGATCTTGATCGGCATGGGGACCCTGGTCGTCCGCGGGCCCAATTACGGTATCGATTTCGCCGGCGGCACGCTGGTTCAGGTCAAGTTCGACAAGGCCACCAACGCCGGGGATATCAAGGACGCCCTGAAGGGGGTCGATCTCGGCTCGGTGATCGTCCAGCAATTCGGCGACCAGCCCAACGAATTCCTGATCAAGGCGCAGAACACCAGCGCCGAGTTGGAGGGACTCTCGCAGAAGATCAAAACCTCGCTGGAGAAGGTCTACGGGGCCAATACCGTCGATCTGCGCCGGGCCGAGATGGTCGGACCCCAGGTCGGCAAGGACCTGCGACAGAAGGGACTGATGGCCCTAGTCTGGGCGATGATCGGCACCCTTATCTATATTACCTGGCGTTTCGAATTCCGTTTCGGAGTCGGCGCCGTGATTGCCACGGTGCACGACGTGCTGATCACCCTGGGTGCCTTCGCGGTATTCCACCGGGAGATCGACCTGACGGTCATAGCCGCCTTTCTGGCCATCATGGGCTACTCCCTCAACGACACGATCATCGTCTGCGACCGCATCAGGGAGAACATGGGCAAACACGCCAAGGATGGCTTGGCGGCAATCATCAACCGTAGCGTCAACGAGACCCTGTCACGGACCCTGTTGACCTCCGGCACAACCATGCTGGTAATCATATCCCTGTTTATTTTCGGCGGTGGGGTGATTCATGGTTTCGCCTTTGCCATGCTGGTTGGCGTTCTGATCGGGACCTATTCCTCGATCTTCGTCGCCAGCCCCGTAATTCTCTTCTGGGAAGGACGCAAGAAGGGTGATGGGAAGACCGGGGATGGCAAAACGGCCGCGGTGGGGAGGAGTGCATGAGGAAGGAGCTCTGGCTGTTCGCCGGTGTCGCCCTGGTTATCGGGATTCTGGGTGGGGTCCTGATCACCAACAAGGTCAAGAGTCCCGCTCCCGCCGGTTCCAACTCCGCGCCGCCCAATGCTTCGCTCCCGGCGGTCAATGCCCAGCAGCAGATCACCACGCTTGAGGGGATCGTCGCTAAAGATCCTAGCAACCGCAATGCCTGGGTCCAGCTCGGAAACACTTACTTCGACTCCCAGCAGCCGATGAAGTCGGTGAATGCCTACAGCAAAGCCCTTGAACTGGATGGGAACGATCCCGACGTGCTCACCGACCAGGGAGTCATGTTCAGGCAGCTGGGATGGTATGACAGAGCAATTGAGAATTTCCTCAAGGCCAACAAGATTCAGCCCAGCCATTCCCAGAGCCTCTACAACATGGGTTTCGTCTACTATTACGATCTCAAGGACCCCTCCAAGGCTCTGGCCGCCTGGAAAAAATACCTGGAGGTCAGTCCCAACGGCCCCGGGGCCGATAAGGTCCGAAGCGAAATTGAAATGTTAAAGACCCAACAGGGTGTTTCCAGTGGGAAAGCCCAGGGGATGAAATGACCTGCCATCACCCCCGGCCGGCGCCTGGCGCCGGCCGGTTCCGTTTCGGAGCCCGATGAATCTCCAGGCATATTTCCAATATCCATTCCGGTTTTCCTGCGGCGCCGTGGACCGGGCGTTTTCGTGAGGCATCCAAGCCACAAGCGAACGGGCCGCTTACCTTCGGGCACAGGTAATGGTTCCCGTTGCCCGCCGTCGCTGGTTCCGGCGCGGTGCAGATTCCTCCTGCCCGGAGCTGGGAACCCTTTCTCGGGAGCTGGGGGTTGGCATGCTGGCTGCCCGGGTCCTCGCCGGGCGGGGCTATGCGGACGCCGCGGCAGGGGAAGTGTTTCTCAACGCTACCCTTCGCAACCTTCCCGACCCGGCCCTCCTTGGTGGCATCCAGCCGGCAGTCCGTCGGCTGGTAGCGGCGATCGAAACCGGTGAGCCGATCCTGGTTCATGGTGACTACGACGTCGACGGGATCAGCGGTACCGCGCTGCTGACCGAAACCCTGCAAGCTTTCGGGGCCCAGGTTCAATCGCATATTCCGCTACGGCTGCGCGACGGTTACGGCCTCTCGGCAGCCGCCCTCAAGCAGGCCGCTCGCGACGGTGTGCGGGTGGTTCTCTCCGTCGACTGTGGCGTCTCTGCCGTTTGCGAGGCTCAACTCGCCCGGGATCTCGGTCTCGATCTGATTATCACCGATCACCACCAGGCACCCGATCCCCTCCCAGAGGCGCTGGCTATCGTTAACCCACAGCTTCCCGGGGAAACCTTTCCCGGGCGGGAGTTGGCGGGGGTTGGCGTCGCCTTTTTCCTGTTGGTGGCGCTGCGCAAGGCGTTGCGCGAGGCCGGCCGGTTTGCTAGCGGGGGAGAGCCCGACCTGCGCCTCGGTCTCGATTTGGTTGCCCTGGGTTCGATTGCGGACCTCGTGCCGCTGACCGGCATCAATCGCATCTTGGTCCGGGCCGGCTTGGCCCTGCTCGAACAGAATCGGCGGCCCGGCATCAAGGCGCTGCGCGACGTGGCCGGGGTGCGACGGATGAACGCCGGAGCCGTGGCGTTCCAATTGGCGCCGCGCCTCAATGCGGCCGGCCGGCTGGAAGATGCCGGGCGGGGGGTGGACCTCTTATTGGACGCCGGACAAGGGCAGGGGGCTGAACTGGCCCGCCAGCTCGACCGGTTCAATCAACAGCGGCGGCAGATCGAGGAAACCACCCTTCAGCAGGCGATTGCCGCTCTGGAGGGGAGCGGCGAGCCAGGTCGCCACTCCATCGTGCTGGCTGATGAACGCTGGCACCCGGGGGTGATCGGCATCGTGGCCAGCCGCCTGGTCGAACGTTACCACCGGCCTGCCGTTTTGATCGCCTTGGAGGATGGGCAGGGGAAGGGCTCGGCCCGGTCGATCCGCGGCTTTCACCTCTACCGGGCTCTGGCGGTCTGCGGCGAGCACCTGCAAGGCTATGGTGGCCACGAATTCGCTGCCGGGTTGAGTTTGGCGGCAACGGCGGTGGCGGGGTTTCGCGCCTCCTTCGAGTCCTGCGCCAGGGAGACTCTCGCTGCCGAGGACCTGGTGCCGGAACTGGCCCATGACGGGGAGGTTCTGCTCGAGGAACTCGATGTCGCCGCCGTCGACGACCTCGATCGATTGGCCCCCTTCGGGGTCGGCAATCCGGAACCGACCTTCGTCCTGCTCGGAGTCGCTGCCCGACAGATTCGCACCCTGGGCGATGCCCATCTGAAGTTTCTGGCCCAGCAGGACGGCTACAGCCTTCCCTGTGTGGCCTGGAAGATGGCCGAGCGCCGGGAATTGCTTAATGATCCGGTGGACCTCCTGGTCCACCCCGAATTCAACGAATGGCAAGGGCGGCGGGAATTGCAGCTGCGGGTCCGGGACCTTCGTCCGGCTGGGGGGGAAGGGGAGACATGAGAAAAGACCGGGGCTGTATTTGAGTTTTAAGGTTTGAGTTTTAATTCGGGGGCAAAGTCCAAGGGCAGAAACCCCTTCCTTATACTTCGCTGGAAAATCGGTTTTGGCCCTTAAGCCAGATCTTAAACTCCAATACCAAAAACGGCCGTGGGTTATTTGCGGCGAGCGTACCAGAAAACGAAGGCCGCGAAGACCACGCCGCCGATGATGTTGCCAAGGGTTGCCGGCAACGGGTTGGCGAAAAATTTGTTCCCGGTAAGGCCGGCAGCGGCAGCGCCGAGGCGCTCGCTGAGGACCGGGCCGGCGGGAATGAAGTAGATGTCGGGCACCGAGTGCTAGAAACTGCTGGTGACGAAGGCCATGATCGGCACGTAGCGGTCGAGGATCTTGCCGGGGATGTCGCGGTATGAAGACCGCCAGGCAGACCAGCCAGTTGCAGAGGATGCCGCGAACCAGGGCCACATGAAGGGGAGGGCGATCTTGGAGCGGGTAATGGCGATAGTGTGCTGCGCCACCTGGCGCCCGACGGCGACGATGGCTTCGACGGTTTCGGCAGGGTCAGGAAACGTTATTCCATCAAAACACTAAAAGAGGAAAAAGGCCAAATGTATTCCACCTTTATCCTTTGCTCTTTAACCCGTTTTCTCAGCCTTAAAGTCCCACCTCTCTGGCAATTTTCTCCCAGGCCGGCAGGCTGCGGTGGATGATCGCGGCATCGATGCAGTAAGCAATGCGGAAATAGCCCGGAGCACCGAAGCCTGCGCCGGGTACGACCAGGACGTTGTACTTCTGGGCCAGCTTGACGAAAACGATATCATCGGCCAGGGGGGAGCGGGGGAAAAAATAAAACCCCCCTTCAGGCTTGACCATTGAGAAGCCCATGGCGGTCAGGTTGTCGTAGAGAAGGTCGCGCTTGGCCCGGTATTCCTCGACATCGACACTTTCCCGCTGCAGGCCTGTCACCAGGCGCTGCATCAGGGCCGGCGCGTTGACGAAGCCGAGCACCCGGTTGCAGAAAACCGCCCCCTCGAGAAATATCTTGACCTCGTCCATGGCCGGGTTGACCGCCAGATAGCCGATCCGTTCGCCCGGCAGGGCGAGATCCTTGGAATGGGAGGTGGCGATTACGGCATTGCGTACGCAGCCAAAGATGCCCGGCACCTCAACATCGTCGTAGCTGAGACGGGCGTAGGGTTCGTCGGAGATGACAAAGATGGTCCGCTCCAGTTCCCGCTGCTTGCGTTCCAGCATCTCACCGAGGGCCAGCAGGCTGGCCGCCGGATAGACCACGCCGGTGGGGTTGTTGGGGGAGTTGAGGATCAGTGCCCGGGTATTCGGCCCAATGGCCCGCTCGATGGCGGCAACGTCGAGTTGGAAACTGTTGCGGTCGGTCCAGACCTCCTTGGTAACCCCGCCGTGGTTGTCGACGTAGAACTTGTATTCGACGAAGTAGGGGGTGAGGATGACCACTTCCTCCCCGGGGTTAAGGATCGTCTTCAGGGCGACATTGAGGGCGCCACCGGCGCCGCAGGTCATGATCACATGCTCGGCACCCAGGGGATGCGGGGATTTTTCCGAGACTACCTCGGCCACTGCGGCCCGGGTCTCTTCGTAGCCGGCATTGTTCATGTAGCGGTGCATGCCGGGCAACGGGTTAGCGGCCAACCGCGCCAACTCCCGGTTCAGGGCCTGCGGCGGCTCCACTGAAGGGTTGCCGAGGGTGAAGTCGAAGACGTTTTCCTCCCCGTGAATGGCCCGCAGTTGAGCTCCTTCCTCGAACATCTTGCGAATCCAGGATGAGCGTTCGATACAGGCGCGGACTTTAAGCGAGATGGACATGCGGGCCTCCTGCCGGGGGGGGTACGTTCGGTGGCGAGCAGTTTAGCCGCGGTCGCGGGGACGGTCAAGGGAAAGTGCGGAACGCGGGCGGCGGGGCGGGAACAGGCCCTAAAGGGTTGCCCGCGGTTGCCCATTCGCCATCCCACCTCCTCGACCATGGCCGCGGATCGTTCCATCCGACAAGCAATTGCAATTTGGACGCGGATGGGCTACATTTCCCATCCCTTTTGAGTGTGACGAGGTGACCGATGAGCGCAGGGAAACTCGACCGGTTCCGCAAACAGATCGATGCCATCGATGACCAGATCCTCGACCTGCTCAACGAGCGGGCCCGGGTTGTCATCGAGGTCGGCAAGGCCAAGGCCGGGGACAGCCAGCAGTTCTATGTTCCGGGCCGCGAGCAGGCCATCTACCGGCGGCTGGCCGGCCGCAACGCCGGGCCCTTTCCGACCGAGGCGATCCGTCGCGTTTTTCGCGAGGTGATCTCGGCATCCCTCTCTCTCGAACAGCCGATGCAGGTCGCCTTTCTCGGGCCCCTGGCCACCTTCACCCATCTGGCGGCCATGCAGCAGTTCGGTTTCTCGGCCCAACTGGTGCCGCAAAAGGGAATCGGCGCGGTTTTCGATGAGGTGCAGCGGGGGCGGGCCGATTACGGCGTGGTGCCGGTAGAGAACTCCAACGAGGGGGTGGTAACCCATACCCTCGACATGTTCATGGAATCCGACCTGAAGATCAACGCCGAGATACTCCTCGAAATTTCCCACGACCTCCTCTCCAGGTCGGGCGACCTTAATCGCGTGCGCAAGGTCGTATCCCACCCCCAGGCGCTGGCCCAGTGCCGCAAATGGCTGGAGGAGAACCTCCCTGATGTACCGCTGGTCGACGTCGCCAGCACCGCCCTGGCGGCCCAGATGGTCGCGGAGGACGACAACTCGGCGGCCATTGCCAGCGAGATGGCCGCCTCACTTTACGACCTCCAGGTGGCGAAGAAGAAAATCGAGGACAATCCCAACAACTACACCCGTTTTCTGGTCATCGGTCGCCATACCCCGGCGCCCTCCGGGCGGGACAAAACCTCGATCATGTTCAGCGTACGCGATGAGCCGGGGATCCTCTATCGGATGCTCGAGCCATTCAGCAAGCGCAGTCTCAACCTGTCGAAAATCGAGAGCCGCCCCTTCAAGAAGAAGGCATGGGAATACATTTTCTTCCTCGACCTCGAGGGGCATGTCGAGGAGGAAGGGATTCGCGACGCCCTGGAAGAGCTTAAGGGCTACTGCACCTTGTTCAAGGTTCTCGGTTCCTACTCCAAGGCCAGGTAAAAACTGACAACCTGTTTTGGATTTTCGTTGCCTTCCCCCTCCAGAACAGGCCTGATACCCGCCGGTTACGGCCGGAGATTTCATGACTTTTGATAATCCTAAATTCCTCGTCCCCCGGTTGGCCGTGGTTGGTGTCGGGCTGATAGGCGGCTCGCTGGCCCTGGCCCTGAAAGCGGCCGGGGTGGTAGGCGAAGTTGTCGGTATCGGCCGCGGCCTGGAAAACCTTCAGGCCGCCTTGCGTCTCGGCGTCGTCGATCGCATTGAAACTGATCCGGCGGCCGGTGTTGCCGAGGCCGACCTGGTCTTTCTGGCCACCCCGGTGCAGAGCCTTGCTGCTGTGGCGGCAAAAATCCTGCCGGCGATGAAGCCGGGCGCCATCCTTACTGACGGCGGTAGCGTTAAGGGCGCAGTGATCGAGGCGATCACTCCACTGGTTCCCGCTGGGATTCACTTCGTCCCCGGGCATCCCATCGCCGGGACCGAGAAGAGTGGTGCCGAGGCCGCTTTCCCAACCCTCTACCGGGGAAAACGCTGCATCCTCACCCCGACCCCGGACACTGATCCCGATGCCCTGGCACTGGTACGTCAAGCCTGGGAAGCTGCCGGAAGCGAGGTGGTGCTGATGGCCGTGGAGAAACACGACCGGGTGTTGGCGGCGATTAGCCACCTGCCGCACATGGTCGCCTATGCCCTGGTCAACGCCGTCGGCGCCTACGATCGCTACCAGGAGAACATCCTCGAATATTCCGCCGGCGGCTTTCGGGATTTCACCCGCATCGCCTCCTCCGATCCGACCATGTGGCGGGATATCGCTGTGACCAACCGCGAGGCACTGCTCGAAATGATGGAGCAGTTCCAAATCTTTTTCGCCGAACTCAAGGAGGACGTCCGTAGCGGCAATGCCGAACGCCTCTTCGAATTCTTCCTGCGCTCCAAGCAGAGCCGGGACGCCATACTTTGAAAGCCGTTTTGGGTTTTGGTTTGAGTTTTAACTTATAGACCTGAACTCAAAACCTAAATCTCAAAATTCAAAACTTCCTTTCGAGGTTTTTTATGGAAACCCGTACCGTCAAACCCGCCTCCGGCCTGCGCGGAGAGATTACCATCCCCGGTGACAAATCGATCTCCCATCGATCGATCATGCTCGGTTCCCTGGCCAACGGTACCACGCTGGTCAGAGGCTTTCTGCATGGCGAGGACAACCATTCGACTCTCAACGCCTTTCGTGCCATGGGCGTCGAGGTTGCCGAGGCCAAGGACGGAGACCTTTGCATTACCGGCAAGGGCCTGCACGGTCTGCAGGAACCGGCCGACGTTATCGACTGCGGCAATTCCGGCACTACCATCCGCCTCATGACCGGCCTTCTCTCGGGCCAGAAGTTCTTCTCGGTTCTGACCGGGGATCGTTACCTGCGGCGGCGGCCGATGAAGCGGGTATTGAATCCGTTGGCGACCATGGGGGCGCGGATCTGGGGACGGGGTGGTGGCGACCTGGCTCCATTGGCCATTCAGGGAACCCCCCTGCGCGGCACCAGCTACGAATCGCCTATCGCCAGCGCCCAGGTCAAGTCGGCCCTCCTGCTGGCCGGCCTCTATGCCGAAAGCGAGACCACGGTGCGCGAACCGCACCTCAGCCGGGACCACAGCGAGCGCATGCTGCGCTATTTCGGTGTTGACGTCCGACCTTTCGCCGGCGGCGTGACCCTGGTCCCCGGCGATCCCCTCGATGGCAGGGAGGTCATGGTGCCGGGGGACATCTCCTCAGCAGCCTTTTTTCTGGTGGCTGCGCTGATCACGCCGGGCTCGGAACTGCTGATCCGCAACGTCGGGGTCAATCCGACCCGTAGCGGTATTATCGATATTCTCACGGCCATGGGTGGTTCCATCGAACTGATCGACCAACGAGAACTCTCCGGTGAACCGGTGGCCGACCTGCTGGTCCGCAGCAGCCGCTTGCAGGGGATCGAGATCGGCGGCGAAGTCGTCCCCCGCGCCATCGACGAATTCCCCGTGGTCAGTGTCGCTGCGGCCTGCGCCGAAGGGATCACGGTCATCCGTGATGCCCGGGAGCTGCGGGTCAAGGAGACCGACCGGATCGCAGCCATCAGCACCGAACTCGGCAAGCTCGGAGTCCGAATCGTTCCCCGGGAAGACGGCATGGAGATCGAAGGTGGCAATCCCTTGGGCGGCGGCAGGGTAATCTCCCATGGCGATCATCGCATCGCCATGAGCATGGCTGTTGCGGCACTGGTTGCCGCCGGCGAGGTGGACATCGAGGATACCGCCTGTACCGCCACCTCCTTCCCCAATTTTTGGGAACTGCTTGAATTAACACGAGGGTAGGAGGAGCTTGGGACGTTTGGAGTTGAGCCTGGGGGTGCGCCGGACGGGGGACGCGAAGTCTCCGTGTACTGTTGCTCTCGTCCCCTTATCCCCTGATTTCTGGCACCCGAAACCTGTTTTCCCATGACCTCTAGAAAACCGATCATTGCTATCGATGGCCCTTCCGGAGCCGGCAAGAGCACCCTGAGCAAACTGCTGGCCCGGGAGTTGGGTCTTGTCAATATCGACACCGGCGCCATGTATCGCTGCGTCGCCCTGGCTGCAGCCCGGCGCGGCATCGATCCTGGCGATGCTGCTGCCCTCGAGCGGCTCTGCCGCAACCTGCACATCGGGTTCTCCCGCACTTCCGAGGGGGAACGGGTTCTGCTCGACGGTGAAGACATCTCTGCCGCCATCCGTACTCCGGAGATCAGCCTGCTCACTTCACGGATTGCCGCCTGCCCCGGGGTACGACGTGCACTGGTCAGCCTGCAGCAGGAGCTGGGGCGTGACGGCGGGGTGGTACTCGAAGGTCGTGATATTGGTACCGTCGTCTTCCCGACTGCCGAGGTGAAATTCTTTCTTTCGGCCAGCGCCGAGGAGCGGGGCCGACGGCGTTACCAAGAATTGCGGGCCAGGGAAGTAGCTGTTGACCTGGAGCAGACGATCGCTGAAGTTCGAGCGCGTGATGCGGCTGACAGTGGCCGGGAGCACGCCCCCTTACTAAAGGCCCCGGACGCGGTAGTCATTGATTCGACCGCCAAGAGGATTTCCGAGGTGCTGGAGGAAATGCTTCGGGTGGTGCACGAACGGCTGGGACAAAGAGAGGAGAAAGGTTAAAGGAGAAAGGACCGGCTTGGATTTGTCCTTTGGATAACCTGTACCTTGAGCCTTGTACCTATGAACCTTGTACCTTGTACCTTGAACCTTGTACCTTGAACCTTGTACCTTGAACCTGAAACCCGATACCTGGTAACCATGAAAATCATACTCGCCAAGAGCGCCGGATTCTGCTTTGGAGTCAAACGCGCCACCCAGATGGCCTTTGATGCTGCCGACCAGATGCCGCGAATCTGTTCTCTCGGGCCGATCATCCATTCGCCGCAAATGGTGCGCAAGCTGGAGGAGAAGGGGGTCCGGGTGGTGAAGTCGGTCGATGACCTCGAAGACGGCGCCGTGATTATCCGCTCCCATGGCGTAACGGTCGACGAGCTGGAAGGGATTCTTGCGGCCGCGACCTGGAGATCGTCGATGCTACCTGCCCCTTTGTCAAAAAAGCCCAGGACTATGCGGCACAGCTCAGTCGCGAAGGGTACCTGGTGGTGCTGGTCGGCGAGAAGGACCACCCGGAGGTGCAGGGGATCATTTCCTATGCCCGCGAAGGGAAGGTCACAGTGGTCGCTGATCAGCGGCGAGGCCGAAGCGCTGCCTCGCACCCCCCGCATGGGGATCGTCGCCCAGACCACCCAGTCGTTGGAGAACCTTCGTGAAGTGGTGGATTTCTGTTTGCAGCGGAGCAAGGAACTGCGGGTCTTCAACACCATCTGCGACGCCACTGCGGTGCGGCAGAACGAGGCTCGCAAAATTGCCGCCGAGGTCGACCTGATGCTGGTGATCGGCGGCTACAACAGCGCCAACACCAACCGTCTGGCCCAACTCTGTTGCGATCTGCAGTCGAACACCTATCATGTCGAAACCGCAGCGGAAGTCGATTCGGCGTGGTTTGCAGAAGTGAAGACCGTTGGAATCACCGCCGGCGCTTCAACGCCGCGCTGGATCATCGATGAAGTCGTCGAGCGAGTGGAAAGCATTGCCGCTGGAAAGGCGGAATTGCGGGGGGGGCAGCCGGGACTGCCGGTCGAAAAATAAAGATTTGTTTTTTCAGGGACCTTGTGTTATCGTCCCTGTTCATGGCCGCACGGCCTGCTGTCGGCGACGACAGGAAAATCGTTAGGGGGTAAGAGTCTTAATGTCGGACAACAACAAAACTTTCAACGAGCACGACGAGGCCGAACTGATGGATGACGACAAAGAGTTCGGCGAAATGGAGCAGAGCTTCGAGGACCTGTTCGAAAACAGCCTCAAGGAGCTCAAGTCGGGTAACGTGGTTACCGGCACAGCGGTTCAGGTCACTGCCGATACGGTCGTGGTCGATGTCGGCGGCAAATCCGAAGGCGTGATTCCTCTCAGCGAATTCGTCGACGAAAACGGCCAGATGAAGGTTGAGGTCGGTGACGAATTCGATGTTCTTATCGAACGCACCGAAAATGAAAACGGCCTGATCAGCCTCTCCAAGGAGAAGGCCGACCGGCAGAAGGTCTGGAACGCCCTCGAAGAGGGTGCGGTTGTCGACGGCCGGATCGTTTCCCGGATCAAGGGCGGTCTGTCGGTTGATATCGGCGTCAGCGCTTTCCTTCCCGGTTCCCAGGTCGACCTGCGCCCGGTTCGCAACCTCGACAAGATGATCGGCGAAACCTTCCAGTTCAAGATCATCAAACTCAACAAGCGTCGTGGGAATATCGTCCTTTCCCGTCGCGTTCTGCTTGAGGAACAGCGCGAAAGCCAACGCAGCATCACCCTCAAGACCCTCGAAGAGGGGCAGGTGGTGGAAGGTGTGGTCAAGAATCTCACCGACTACGGTGCATTCATTGATCTCGGTGGCATCGATGGTCTGCTGCACATCACCGATATGTCCTGGGGCCGGGTCAACCACCCCTCGGATATCCTGGCGGTGGGTGACAAGGTCAATGTCAAGGTACTCAAGTTCGACCGCGAGAAGGAGCGGGTCTCCTTGGGGCTCAAGCAGATTACCCCCGACCCCTGGCTCGATGTCGAAGGCAAGTATCCGGTTGGGCACAAGGTTCAGGGCAAGGTTGTCAGCCTGACCGATTACGGCGCCTTTGTCGAACTCGAAGAAGGGATCGAAGGGCTGATTCACGTCTCGGAAATGAGTTGGACCAAGCGCATCAAGCATCCCAACAAGATCCTCAATGTCGGCGACGAGGTCGAGTCGGTGGTGCTTGCTCTCGATGTTCCCAACCGGCGGATCTCTCTCGGTCTCAAACAGGTCGAGCCCAATCCCTGGGATGTCATCGGCGAGAAATTCCCGATTGGCACCCTTATCGAAGGGCAGGTGAAGAATATCACTGACTTCGGGATCTTTGTCGGTGTCGACGAGGGGATTGACGGGCTGGTGCATATTTCTGATCTTTCCTGGACCAAGCGCATCAAACACCCTTCCGAACTCTACAAGAAGGGGGATATCGTCAAGGCGGTGGTCCTTAATATTGACCGCGAAAACGAGCGCTTTTCGCTGGGTGTCAAACAACTCACCCCCGACCCGTGGTCGGAAATCCCCCGCCGTTATGCCCCGGGGACGATCATCCACGGCAAGGTCACCTCGGTGACTGATTTCGGAATCTTCCTCGAAGTCGAGGAAGGAATCGAAGGCCTTATTCACGTTTCCGAGATCAGCAAGGAGAAGGTCGATACTCCCAAATCCTTCGCCAATGTCGGGGACGAGCTCGAAGCCGTGGTTCTGCATGTCGATACCGTGGAGCGGAAGATCGCCCTGTCGATCAAGCACCTCGCCGACCAGAAGGAAAAGGCTGAGGTTGATGCCTTCCTCGGGGCGCAGAAGAACGCCACCTCGAACCTCGGTGATCTTCTTCAGGGCGCCATTGGTAAGAGCAACAGCGAGAAGGGCGAAGAATAATACCTGATGGTGTCGAGGGCCTCCGCTGCTGCAGCGGAGGCCCTCGGTTTTCTGGGTTTTTTCATGAAAAAACGTCCATTCCTGATGGCCCTGTTAACTTTCGGCGCCATCTTTCTTTTTTTCCTGATCCTGATCGTGGTCGTTACCAGTCTCGAGGGGCGTTCACCAATCCTGTCCCTTGGTGAAAAAGTGGGCGTAATCGAAGTCACCGGCGTGATAATCGATTCCCGCCAGTTGACCAAGCAGATCGGCGAATTTCGCGATGATCCATCGATACGCGCGGTGGTGTTGCGAATCGATTCGCCTGGCGGGGGGGTAGGCCCCTCCCAGGAAATCTGTGAGGAGGTGGGGAAGCTGGCCCATGATAAGCCGGTGGTGGTCTCGATGGGGTCCGTGGCTGCCTCAGGCGGATATTACATCGCCGTCCCTGCGACCCGGATTTTCGCCAATCCAGGGACGATAACCGGAAGCATCGGCGTGATCATGGAGTTTGCCAACGTTGAGGAATTGCTGGGGAAGATTGGGCTGCGCAACGAGGTAGTCAAGAGCGGTCCACATAAGGACATCGGCTCCCCGACACGGCCGATGACCTCTTCCGACCGGGAGATCCTGCAGGGGATGATCGACGATGTCTACGATCAGTTTGCCCACCAGGTCTCCGTTTCGCGTAAGATCCCCCTGGAAACGGTAAAATCATTTGCTGACGGCCGTATCTTCAGTGGACGACAAGCCCTTGACAAGGGCTTGGTTGATGAACTTGGGAACTTTCAGGATGCTGTTGATGCCGCCGGCAAGCTGGCCGGCATCGAGGGTGAACCACGCCTAGTCTACCCACCTCGGAAAAAGCCAGGGATGCTGGACTACCTGGTTGAAGAATCGGTTAGTCGATTTACCCGGGAAATCTCGGGGCGGGCAACCCCAGGATTGCAATATCTTTGGCCGCATGCTCAATAGGAGGAGTCATTTCATGACCAAAAGCGAACTGATTGAACAATTGTCCCTGACCGCAGATGTTCTTAACAAAAAAGAAGCTGAACTGGTCGTCAATACCATTTTCGACAGTATTGGAAATGCACTCGTCGATGGGGACCGGGTGGAGATTCGAGGTTTCGGCTCTTTTACCATTCGTGAGCGGGACGCCCGCGAGGCCCGCAATCCCAAGAGCGGCGAGGTGGTCAAAATCCCCTCCAAGAAGACCCCTTTTTTTAAGACCGGAAAAGAGCTTCGGGCGCGGGTAAACCAGGGCGAGGCCTGAAGGTAATTTTTTGGCTGCGGTTTTGGCGGGGCAGTTCAAGTGAAATGGAACAAGGGCCCCGTTGATATAACGGGGCCCTTGTTCTTGAAGGCAGGGCAATTGGCAGGGACAATGCGGGATTCTACTCGAAAGCTCCACCGGCAAACAATCCGTTTGGCGATGGCAGCGGATCTTTCGAATGCCGGTTTGTTCACCGGCTCCCCGAGGCATCTCGGGGGCATCATACCAATTGCCCGTTTTGGGTTCCGGGATGCCGGCGGCCGTCCCCGAAATGGGACCTTTGTTAAGCCAACGCTTTCCTTGAAGACCGCTTCAGGCGTCCTGCTCGGGGCAGGCTGGCTCACCACGATCTTGACCAGGGGCGCGCGCGAACTGAGTGTTGGTCGCAACCGGATCGGCGCATCGGGCATCCCAGACTTTTCAAAGAGCATCGTTGGTTACAGCGTAACAGGATACCATCGGCTGTCAAATCGATAGAATGAACAAAAATTCGTACCATTGTGTTTCCGGCGGGTCGGGCTTCCAATGCTGGATCGCAAACATCTTGGCGGTCGAGGGACCGGGGGCTCATGGCCGCTGAAGTCTTGCGTCATTCCGTCGGTCCCGAAGGTTCCGGAATCCGTCTCGACCAGTTCCTGGCCAGTACTTGCAACGGGTTGTCCCGGACCCTGGCTCGCAAACTGATCGAACTGGGCGGAGTCCACCTCGATGGCCGCCGGGTTCGGCGTTGCGGACAGACTCTGGCTGTCGGCCAGAGGATTGAGGTTTACCGGGACACCGGCCCTCTCGAACCGTTCGTGCTTCAGGAGGGACACCTCCTGTTTCGCGATTCCTACCTGCTCGCGGTGAACAAACCCGCTGGAGTGGAAACCCAGCCCACGCCGGCCCGATATCGGGGAACTCTGTATTCCGCATTGCTCGATTTTCTTCACGATCCCTTCCGTCCTCTCGACCGTCCAGCCCTGGGCATGGTCCAGCGCCTCGATCGCGACACCTCCGGAGTGATGGTTTTTTCCATCCATCCCCGCGCCCACAAGGGACTGACGGGCAGCTTCAGGGAACACCGGGTTGACAAGTGCTACCTCGCTCTGGTCAAGGGTCGGGTGAGCGTCGATTCCGGCGAGTTCCGCAGTCACTTGGCGCGCTGCCGTCGCGGCAACCGGGTTCGTTCCGTTGACAAGGGCGGCAAGGAGGCCCTGACCCGGTTCCGGGTGCTTGAACGGTTCAGGCATGCCACCCTCGTTGAAGTGGAACTTCTTACCGGCCGAACCCATCAGATCCGCGCGCACTTTGCCGAGGCCGGTCACCCCCTGCTCGGCGACCGCAGCTACGGGAGGCCGGCCGGAGGCCCCGAACGGCAGATGCTGCACGCGTTCCGCCTCCGGCTGGCGCACCCCGTCACCGGCGTCCCTCTGACCCTGGAGGCTCCCGTACCGCAGGATATGCAAAATATTCTCGACCTGTTGCGGGCCGAGGATACCAAGGCCAAAGGGCCTGCCCCGGACTGAGCCGAAACCCCGCGCCCCGACAGGAAGTACAGACCATGCTCACTTATCCCCACATCGACCCGGTCATTGTCCGCATCGGCCCCCTGGCAGTGCGCTGGTATGGCATGATGTACCTGCTCGGTTTCGTTGGTGCTTTCTTCAACATCCGGATGCTCGCCCGTCGACGGCAGGTGCCCCTTGACAGCGACACCCTCTCCGACCTCCTCTTCTGGTGTGTCTGCGGCGTTATTCTCGGCGGACGGATCGGTTACACCCTGTTTTATAACCCGGTATTTTATGCCCACCATCCCCTGCAGATTTTTCATATCTGGGAAGGGGGGATGAGCTTCCATGGCGGCCTGTTGGGAGTAGTGACGGCCCTGATCCTCTTTTGCCGCCGCCGCCAGCTGCCGACTCTGCTGGTTGGGGATATCGCCGTTGCCGCGGCTCCCATCGGACTCGGTCTCGGCCGGATTGGCAACTTCATCAATGGTGAACTCTGGGGCCGGGTGACCGATGTCCCCTGGGGGATGGTTTTTCCGGGGGCAGGACCTTTGCCGCGCCATCCCAGCCAACTCTACGAGGCTCTCCTCGAAGGGCCGGTACTGTGGTTGATCCTCTGGTTCCTCCATCGCTGCAAGGTCCGTCCTGGTGTTCCCCTGGCCAGTTTTTTCCTGGTTTATGGCTGTTTCCGGTTCACGGTCGAATTCTTCCGTCAGCCCGATGCCCAGCTCGGATTTCTATGGGGTGGAGCGACGATGGGCCAGCTTCTTTCGACGCCGATGATCCTCGGCGGTTTGGCTGCCCTTATCTGGCTTCTGCGTCGGCCCGAGCGAATAGGCTGAATATGGTTCGGGGGATTATCTACGACTGCGACGGTGTGCTGTTCGAAAGCCGCAACGCCAACCTCGCCTATTACAATGCAGTGTTGGAAACTCTAGGGGCACCGCCGGTAACAGCCGACGATACCGAACTGGCGCGAATCTGCCACACCGCCGCGAGTCCGGAGGTCTTTGCCGCACTGCTCGGAGAATCCTTGGTTGAAACGGCCTTAAGTATTGCGGCCGACCTCGACTATCGGTACTTCATCCCAGCGATGATCCCCGAACCCGGCATGGTCGAGACCCTGGCCTCCTTATCCCGAGAGCTGCCGCTGGCGGTGGCCACCAATCGGGGCAACAGCATGGGAGAAATCCTGGACCATTTTTCCCTGACTGGGTACTTTCAGGTGGTGGTCACCAGCCGCGACGTTGCCAGACCCAAACCGGCGCCGGATATGCTGCTGCTGGCCGCACGGCAGCTGCAGCTGGCGCCGAAGGAGCTGCTCTTTGTCGGTGACTCCGATCTTGATCGCCAGGCTGCGCAGGCGGCTGGAATCCGGTTCGTCGGCTATCGGTTCGAAGGGAATGAGGAGGGGGTTCAGGGGCACCGTGAACTGCTGGAACTGCTTGCGGACGGCGGGAGAGATAGCTAGGAAAGGACTTTGGTCATCTCCAGGACATGCCCGCCGTTGTGGCTGCGGTAGCAGACTGTGTCCATAATGGTGCGGATAATGTAAACCCCCCGGCCATGTTCGTTCAATCCCCTGAAATCCGGAGTCGGCAGGGTGGTCACGTCGAATCCCTGCCCCTGATCGTAAACCTTGATCGACAGGGTGCGATCGACAATGCTGATGGTGATATGGACTTCCCGCGCCGGATCTTCCTCGTTGGCATGCCGAATGGCATTGGTCATCGCTTCGGTCAGCACCAGGTTCATGTGGTAGGCGAACTCCTCGCGGTCCCCTCGATAACGCTTGAGAGTCCGGGCGATATCTTCGCCGATCTTTCCGATCAGTCCTAGATAACGGGTCTGATTCGGTACCCTGATGTCAACTTCGATGTTTTCCGCCATCGTTTTCGGCCCTTCGGTAAGACCTCGGGGTGGAAAAGGGCGCCCCGCCGCCTTCCTTCCGGCGTTGCGGCAGGCCTATCCCGCTTCATATTTCGAACAGGGTGCCAGGCTAGAAGCTTGCCATGGCTTCGTCGACTCCCGGGAAGATTTCGAAAACCCGGTGCAGGCGGGTCAGTTCGAACATCGACTTGACCTGCTGCTGCAGACCGCAAAGCTTGAGGTTGCCGTTGCGGGCACTGGCGTTCTTGAAGCCCGAGACAAGGGAGCCCAGGCCGGACGAATCGACGAACCGTACGTCCTTGAGGTCGATCAGAATGTTGTTTTTCCCCTCGTCAAATAGTTTCAGCATCTCCGCCTTCAGTTCGCCGCTGTTGTGGGCGTCCAAACGCTCTTCCTTGATTTCAATCAGCACAACCTGGCCCTGTTCTTCAATTTTCAGAATCATTCCAGATCCTCCCGGTGGATGGTTTTCTAAAAGATAACACAACGATGGGTCCCATGACAGGGGAGAAAGAAAGGAAAACAGGAGGCGAAACCTCCCCAATTTCACTCCTCCCCAGTCACTGCTCCCCGTCTCCTTCTGCTTCCTCGAACCGCCCTTCTTCCTTTATCTTCAAAACCACCAGCGATACATCATCCTGGAAATTGTGAACTCCGGTGAAAGTACGTACCTGGCGAAGGATTTCATCGACGATGGCCTGGGCCGGCAGTTGATGAATGTCCTCCAGCAGGGTGCAGAGGCGCTCTTCGCCGAAGAACTGCCCCGTCTCGGGGTGGGCTGCTTCCGTGACGCCATCGGTGTAAAGCAGCAGCACGTCTCCGACTTCCAGGCTGGTGGCCTGCTCTTCAAATACCACCTGGCGCTTGATACCGAGGATCAGGCCTTCGGCGTCGAGCCGTTCGCAGGTCCCGCGGCCGCGCCGCAGGAGCAGCGGACGGTTGTGGCCGGCGCTGGAATAGGTCAGGCGCCGCCCGGCTTGCTGGTAGGCGGCGTAGAACATAGTGATGAAGAGCTCAGCCCGGGTCAGGTCGGCATAAAAAAATTCGTTGAGTTCCTGCATGATGCTATTGACGCGGCCGATATCGGTGGCGCGGGCATGGATGAAGGTCCTGGTTTCCGCCATGATCAGCGCCGCGCCGACGTTGTGTCCCGACACGTCTCCGATTACCAGGTCCAAACGACCGTCGCCGCGGGGAAAAAAGTCGTAATAGTCGCCCCCGACCTGACGGGCAGGAACACAGATGCCGGCCAGTTCGATCCCGGGCAGATCCGGGATTTGGTCTGGGAGGAGACTGATTTGGATAGTCTTGGCGATCTGCAGCTCACGCTCCTGTTCCCGGGCGGATATCAGCCCGGCGGTCTGCTGGGCATTGCGCCAGGCGACGCCGATCAGGCCGGCGAGATTCACGAACAGGGCGATGAACTCGTCGGTCAGCATCCCTTTGGAGGTACGCGAAAAGGCCGACAGCACCCCGATCGGTTGGCCCTCGATAACGATCGGGGTGTGGGCAAAGGACTTGATCCCCTCGCGGTGGATGATCAGCGCCGAATGTGGCTTATCCATGAAATCGGTATCGTTGACCACCGTCGTCGAATTGGTGAGATAGGTGCTGCCGATATAGGTGTCCATGGTCAGGTCGCGCTCCGATTCGCCGAGATGCTGGCTGCTCATGCCGACCTGGCTGCGCACGACCAGGGTCATGCGGTCCTCGTCGAGAATCCGGATGACGCAGAGGTCGAACTTGAACTGCTGACGCAACAGGGAAAGAATGTCATCGAGAATCGACTGGAGGTCGGCACCGCTGGCGACCAGCCGGGCCGACTCGTACAGGACCCCGAGCTGTTCGCGGCTGGAGGTGCGGCTCAGGGTCACCGAGCCGAAGATGTCGAAGACATCCTCCATCCGGCTGCCGCGGGTGGCCAGGTAGTTGTCGATGATGATTCGCGCCGGCGCGGCGCCGACCGAGCCGGCCAGGGTGCGTTCGGTGAAGCGTTTGAGGTTTGGCAGTTCATATTCCGAAAGGCTCCCCCGTTCGTCAATTACCCGGTTGCCGAGATACTGGCTGATGGCCGAATGGGCCTGCTTCTCGCCGATGAACTTGGCCATAAGTTCGACGAACTCCATCACCGAGGGAGCCTTGCTGATCCGCTTCCGTTGGGTCGGAGCCCGATGCGGCTTGAACACCTCGACGAACTTGGCGGCCTGTTCGTCCTCGCTGGGCGAGGTTTTGCCCAACAGCGAAAGACCGAGGAAGGCACCGATGTTGAAAAACATGGTCCAAAACAGGGCATGTGTCCAGATGTCGAAGCCGGTCAGACCGAAGAGCTCGAGGGGACGCAGGAACGAGAAGCCGAACAGCCCCCGGTCGAGGATCGCCGGATCCAGCCAGCCGCTGCGAACGAAAGAGGGAACCAGCAGGGTATAGAACCAGACGGCGAAGCCGAGTATCAGGCCGGCCAGGGCGCCGCGACGATTGGCCCGTCGCCAAAACAGGCCACCGATCAAGGCCGGCGCGAACTGGGCAGCGGCCATAAAGGAGATCAGACCGATGTTGACCAAGGCATACGACTCGCCGATCAGCCGGTAGCAAAGATAACCGAGGAAGATTACCGCAACGATGGCCAGGCGCTTGATGTTGATCAGGAGGCCGGAAATGTCGGCGGCTGTGGTCTTCATGCGAAGGATCAGCGGCATTACCAGGTGGTTGAGGACCATGGTCGCCAACGCCACCGAGGAGACCATGACCATCCCCGCCGACGCCGAAAAACCACCAATGAAGACCAGCAGTGCCAGCCAGGACTGACCGAACTGCATGGGGATGGAGAGGACGTAGTAGTCGGCACCGACCGTGTTGCCGTTGAACATCAACAGCCCGGCGAGGGCGATGGGGATGACGAACAGGTTCATCAGGAACATGTAGGCCGGGAATCGCCACATGGCACTGCCGATGTGCTTTTCGCTGGAGTTCTCGATGACCATGATATGAAACTGGCGGGGGAGAAACATCACCGCCATCATCGACATGAAGGTCAGGGAAAACCAGTGGGCATAGTTGTTCCCTGCAGGGCTGAACCTCAGCAGGTCGCGCTTTTCCGGGAACCGGGCAAAGAATTGGGTGAAGATATCGCCGAAACCATCGAACAGGACGTAGGTGACGAAGATTCCCACGGTAGCGAAGGCGACGATCTTGACCAGCGATTCCAGGGCGATGGCCGCCACCAGCCCCTCGTGACGCTCCGAAGCGTCGAGGGTGCGGGCACCGAAGAGGACGCCGAACAGGGCAAGGATGGCCGCGACGACCAGCGCCGTGTCGAAACGGAAGCCAAAGTTCGGCAACTGGTGCAGGAACCGACCGGGGCCGGCCAGGGGGTTGGAGAGATGGTCGAAGGTGTGGGCCACCGCCTTCAGCTGCAGGGCGATGTAAGGCATGATGCCGAGGACCGCAAAGACCGTCACCACCGCCCCCAGAAAGGCCGATTTGCCGTAGCGGCTGGAGATGAAGTCGGCGATGCTGACGATATTTTGTTCCTTGCTGACCCGGACCATCTTGCGCAGCAGGAACCACCATGAAAAGGCGATCAGGGTCGGTCCGAGGTAGACGGGAAGAAAGTCGAGGCCGCTGGTCGCGGCCCGGCCGACGCTGCCGTAGAAGGTCCAGGAGGTAGCGTAGACCGCCAACGACAGACTGTAAACGTGGGCATTGGAAATCAGACTCTGACCGGCCGCGTGTTTACGGTCGGCATAGTAGGCAACGGCGAAGAGCAGGCCGAAGTAGCACAGGGAAGTGAGGCCCAGCAGCCAGACCGGAATCATTCTCCTTCTCCCGGCTCATCTTCCTCACTCTGATGGGGGACATCGTTGTTCAGGGTTTTGGAAAAGAGATAGATGACAAAAATCGACAATGGCCAGCCGACCATGAAATAAAGGACCAGCAGCGGAATACCTAAGACCGTAACCGGCTTGTTGAAGATGTGCAGCAGCGGGTAGTTGAGCATTACGACGCCGAGAATGAAAAACAGGACCCAGGCTTCGCGGAGTCGGGGCTGATTGGAGGAGTTGTTGCTCATGGCAGCATCCCGCAGGGGAGGGGAGAAAGCCGCTGGCAGCGCGGTCTTTCAGCACCTGTGGCGGCCGCCCAGCAGGCAGCCGATAATGAGTTGAACATTATAGTCGACATCCCGGGTTGTGTCGATCGCAAGGCACGGTTCATCCCCTCCCGGTGGACTGAAGACCGCGGCCTGCCGGGAGTAGATCTCCGGACGGCCGTCGGAAAGGTCGCCGCCCCGCCGCTCCCGCTCGGCAAGGCGCTGCCTGGCAACGGCTTCTGGGCACTGGCAATAGAGAACCAGGCAGGGATGACCCAATGCACCGGCGGAGTCGAGAAACAATTGCCGGCGGGCAGAGTCGGCGAAGGCAGCATCGACAATGACCGGTCCGGTGCGCAGTCCTTCCATGGCCAGTTCGTGGAGTTTGTCATAAGTAGCTGCGGTCATGACCGGGGTGTAAATGCCGGCCCCGAAGGAATGTCTGGCTGATCCCGCGGCGGCGGCGCCGGCCAGCTCCTTGCGTACCTGGTCCGAACGCAGTAACGGCGCCCCGAGAACCCGGGACAGGGCAATGGCGAGGGTCGACTTGCCGCTTCCCATCAGTCCGCAGGTCAGCAATAAATGGCGCGGCGCGAAGTAGCCAAGTGCCAGGCTGAAGTAACGGCGGGCCAGGGCCGCCGCCCTGGCCCTGGCTTTTTCGCCGGCACCTGGGGCCACGGCGAGCAGGCCGTCGACCTTGCCCCGCACCCAGGCCCGGTAGACCTTGTAAAAGGTGATCAGGTGGTCCGGTCCCGGAGCGGGGCCATCGGCCGACCGGTAGGCCTTAAGGAGCGCGGCTGCCAAATCGCGGCGACCGTGAAATTCGAGGTCCATGAGCAAAAATGCGAGGTCGGCCGCCGTGTCGGCAATCCGGAAACGGGGATTGAACTCAATGCAGTCAAAGATCTGCAGCGGCTCCTGCAGGCAGATGTGGGCACTGTGCAGATCGCCGTGGCCATCACGGACGAAGCCCGCCGCTTCCCGTTCGACGAGCAGACCTCCCCACTCCCGGAAAAACCCATCAACTTTGCGGCGGGCCACCTCCAGACCGGTGGCGATGAGCAGGGAGGGGACGAAAATCTCGCTCTGGGTAAAGTTTTCCTCCCAGTTGTCATGGACCTGGCGTCGATCGCTTCCCGGCGTCAGATGGCAGACGGTGGAAGCCGCATGCAGGGCCGCCAGCCTGGCCCCCAATGCTGCCATGGCCGCCGGCAGGCCGGGGTCGGCGCCGGTGAGCAACCGGTCGAGCATCCGCTCGGCCGAAAGGCGGCGCATGATTACGGCCGCCTCGACCGGTTCCCCTGGCCCGTCGAGGCGGATACGGCCGCCGCTGCCCCGCAACTCGCCGACACCGAGATAGGTGCCGGGGGCGAAACGGTCGTTAAGGCGAACCTCCTCGGCACAGAAATGGCGGCGCCGTTCCGGGGTGGTGAAGTCGAGGAATCCGAAATCGACCGGTTTCTTGACCTTGTAGACCCGGTCTCCGACCAGATAGACCCTGGAGGCGTGGGTTTCGCAAAACTCCACCCCGCCGTTCCTTCCCGGCCAGGTCTCCCGCTTTAGCAGCGCTTGGTGAAGGGCCTGTTCGTCCATTTCAACCAGCGGTCTGAAAGTGGTTCAGGGAGGTGGTTTCGAGGAAAAAGGCGAAAGAGCAGGGCTCGCGGTCTTTGGACCCAAATCATATTCCTACCTGCCCACCGTTGCTCTCTTCGGCCAACATTCCCCACCCGATCCTCTAACTTGTCGTTTTCACAAGCAACCTTATCACAGCCGCGGAGGCTGTAAAGGTCCCTTGCGGGCGGTTAGGCGATTGACGCTGTAATGGGGGTGTGTTAATTTCACTGGGCATGTCAATGGCGGCCTGCAAACGCTTGCGCACCATCGTTTATTCCCCAGGAACGCAGCACCGCTCCACTCTCCCGGAGTCCTGCCCACCGTGAATTCACCCCTCAGCACCAGGCTTCTTGTTTTGCTGCTGACTTTGCTCCCCTGCGGCTGTGGGCTGATCCGCGTTTCCCGGGCACCGGTCGTTGTTTCCGCACCGGCTTCTGAACCGGAACCGATCCTCGGATCGGCCACCAGCGACCAGAGCCTGGCCTTCTATTACTTCAGCCTGGCCAACCTGCGGGCCACCGGAGATGACCTCGAAGGAGCCCTCCAGGCCCTGAAACAAGCTCGCGAGCAGGACCCCCATTCCAGCTATCTCGATCTGGCCCTGGCGGAGGTCTACCTTCGCCAGGGGGATGAGGAACAGGCGTTGCGGGTGGTGGAGGATGCCCTGGTTAACGAGCCCGACTCCATCGAGTCCCATACCCTGCTGGCCAGGCTCTACTTCAACCGTCAAAACTTCCCGAAGGCAGTCGAGCAGTTCCGCGCTGCTGCGGCGCTCGCCCCGGACGACGAGAACCTCTTGCTGCAGCTCGTGGTTGCCTTGGCGCGCAATGGCGACAGCGGGGAAGCCGTCGATGCCCTCAAGGCCTTTATCGCCGGTCACCCCAAGGCTGTCGACAGCCCGCTGGCCCTGGCGCACCTCTACCAGGAGACCGGGCTCGACGCCCTGGCAGAATCGACCTATCAGCAGGTTATCAAGAATCATCCCGACTCGCGCGAAGCCCGGATCGACCTGGCCCGGTTCTACGAGTCCCACCCGGATAAACTGGAGCAGGCGCTGAAAATCTACCGGCAGCTTCTGGCCGAAGATCCGACCGACAGCCGCCTGCACAACCATCTTGCCGCGGTTTTGATCAATGCCGGGCAACTGGATGCCGCCCGCAACGAACTGGAGGCCCTGCTCAAGGCCGTTCCCGGAGACCTTGAGGCCCGGCGCAAGCTCGGGCTGATAGCTATCGAGCAGCAGCGCTGGGCACGAGCCGTCTCTCTGTTCGGGGGACTGCTCGCGGAGCGGCCAGATCTGGACCAGGCCCGGTATTATCTCGGGGTCGCTCTCGAGCGCATGGGTGATGTCCCCGGGGCCCTGGAGACCTTCGCCGGGATTTCCGAACAGTCGCCCTTTGGCGACGATGCGCTGATGCACCGCGCCTATCTGCTTGACAACCTGAAGCGCCCCAAGGAGGCGATTGGCCTGCTCGAGGCTCGCCTGGCGAGGCCGGTGGACCGGGTCGATCTCTACCTTTTTCTGGTCTCTCTTTATGCCACCCAAAACCTGGACCAGCAGGCCCTGGCCAAGATCGACCAGGGATTGAAAGCCTTTCCCGACAACCTGGAGTTGCATTACCAACGGGGTGTGCTTCTCGAGAGGAGCGGGGATCATGACCAGGCTGCTGCTGAAATGGAACGGGTTCTCAAGGTCGACCCCGAGCATGCGGAGGCCCTCAACTACCTCGCCTACCGCTGGGCTGAGCGCAATGAGAACCTGGAACAGGCCCTGCGTTACGCTCGAATGGCGCTGAAAAAATCGGACAAACCGCATATCCGCGATACTCTTGGCTGGGTTCTCTACCGCCTCGGTGATTATGATGCGGCCCTGCGGCAGCTGCAGAAGGCTGCCGACGGATTGCCTGGCGATCCGGTTGTCCTTGAGCACCTGGCCGATACCTG
The DNA here is from genome assembly GCA_963806685.1 of uncultured delta proteobacterium. Lineage (GTDB taxonomy): Bacteria > Desulfobacterota > Desulfuromonadia > Desulfuromonadales > DDH964 > DDH964. The sequence goes on along the minus strand of CAWDZB010000011.1, from coordinate 117,448 downwards.
TCACGCCGCCGGTCTCAACGACCTGGCCGCCACCTACTACCGACAACTCCTAGAAAAAGATCCAAAAAACGTTAAGTTGAAAGAGAAACTCGAGAATTCACTCAAGCAACTGAAGAACTGACCCGCCGACCTGCGGCGGGGCGATGACAAGGTTTTCCCGGACATGCGCTGTTTCGTGCCGATCCTCCGCCGCGGTCTCGCGGGCCTGATCTGCTGCTCCCTTCTTGCCGCCTGTGCTCCGCGCCCCAAGGTGCCCTCTCCCGCACTTTCGCCGGTTGCGACCGGCGAGCTGCTGCAGCGGGTCAAAACCTGCGGGACTGCGATCGAAACGGTGCGCGGGCTGGCCAAAGTCCGGCTCACCAGCAAGGAGCGCACCCTCAGCGCCAGCCAGGTCCTGCTCGCCGCATTTCCCGATCGCCTTCGCGCCGAGAGCCTCAGCCCCTTCGGTTCCCCCCTCCTGGTATTGGCCAGCGATGGCCAGGATCTCGATGTCCTGCTGCCTGGCGAGGGCCGTTTCCTGCACGGTCCGGCCAGTGCCGACAACCTGCGCCGCTTCACGCGGTTGCCGCTGCGGCTTGAGGACCTGGTCGGGCTGCTTCTTTACCGGCCGCCGCTCCTCTCCTGGAGGGAAGTCCGTGGCGGCAGCGGCGAGGGGGATCGGTATCGGCTTTTCCTTGACGGTCCCGAAGGCCGACGGCAGGTCTTCACCTTCGATGCAGCCTTGGAGCTGACCGGCGCCGCCTACTACAACGGCGCCGACCTGCTCCTCGAGGTCGACTACAGCGACTTCACCCCCAACAAACCCCAATATCCGCGCCAGGTCGCACTCCATCTGCCGGCCTACGGCGTCGAAGCGACAATCCGTTTCAGCGAGGTTGCCCTCAACGCCGAGATTCCTGCCGAAACCTTCCGCCTCCAGCCTCCGCCGGGGGCGAAAATTGAGGAATTGCCCAAAAATTAAGAGGAGTTTTGCGGTTTAAGTTTTAAGGTTTGTGTTAAAACCTTCGACAAACTAATCTATTCGGCAGGAGCTTACTGTGTTTTTCGTGACTTTTAAAAACCCCAAACCCCAAAACCCAAAAATCAAAACGGCCTTCACCTTACCGCTTCTTTTGCTTCTGTTGTTTACCGCCGCCTGCGACCGCCATGAACCGGTAGTCCCCGCCGAAGGCAAGGCGGCCGAGCCGGCCTATGGGGACACCTTCATCGAGGCCTCTATCGGCGAGCCGAGCAACCTGCTGCCGGTCCTCGCTTCCGATTCGGCTTCCTCGGACATCAACTCCCTGGTTTACAACGGGCTGGTGCGCTACGACAAGAACCTGAAGCTGGAGGGGGAACTGGCCGATTCCTGGGAGATCTCCCCCGACAACCTGACCATCACCTTCCACCTGCGCCATGGCGTCAAGTGGCACGACGGCGCACTCTTTACCTCCGCCGACGTCCTCTTCACCTACCGCACCTACATCGATCCCAAGACCCCGACCGCCTATGCCGAGTCGTTCCGGCAGGTGGCCCACGCCGAAGCCCCCGATCCCTTCACCTTCCGGGTCAGCTACGAAAAACCCTACGCCCCGGCCCTGGAGAGCTGGGGGACGGCTATTCTTCCCAAGCACCTGCTGGAGGGGAAGGATATTACCAAGAGTCCCCTGTCGCGGGCACCGATCGGCACCGGCCCCTACAAGTTCGTCGAGTGGGCACCGGGGGAGAAGCTGGTGCTGGAGGCCAACCCCGACTATTACGAGGGGAAGCCATACATCCACCGCGTGGTCTACCGGATCATCCCCGATCAGTCGACCCAGTTCCTGGAGCTGCAGTCGGGTGGGATCGATGCCATGGGTTTGACCCCGATCCAGTACCAGACCCAGACCGACACCCCGGCCTTCAAGCGGCAGTTCACCAAGTACAAGTATCTCGCCTTTGCTTACACCTACCTCGGCTACAACCTGCGGCGGCCAATGTTCCAGGACCGGCGGGTGCGCCAGGCCCTCTCCTACGCCATCAACAAACAGGAGATTATCGACGGCGTCCTGCTCGGATTGGGGGAAGTGGCGACCGGCCCCTATAAGCCCGACACCTGGGTTTACAATCCCGACGTGCAGCGCTATCCGTACGACCCGGCCAAGGCCAAGGCGCTCCTTGCCGAGGCCGGGTGGCGCGACAGCGATGGCGACGGCATCCTTGACAAGGACGGCAGGCCCCTGGCCTTTACCATCGTCACCAACCAGGGGAACGATCTGCGGGTCAAGTGCGGGGAGATCATCCAGCGCCGCTTCCGGGAGATCGGCGTCGACGTCAAGCTGCGGGTCATCGAGTGGGCCTCCTTCCTCAAGGAGTTCATCAATCCCGGTAACTTCGATGCGACCATCCTCGGCTGGAGCGGCGGGCCCGAACCGGACCAGTATGATATCTGGCATTCGAGCAAGACCGGGCCGCGGGAGCTCAACTTCATCCACTTCAAGAACGCCGAGGTCGACGAGCTGCTGGAGAAGGGCCGGCGCACCTTCGACCAGGCCCAGCGCAAGAAGTACTACGACCGCTTCCAGGAGATCCTCGCCGAGGAGCAGCCCTATACCTTCCTCTACGTGGGCGACGCCCTGCCGGCGGTGGCGAAGCGCTTCCGTGGCATTGAACCGGCCCCGGCCGGCATTCGCTACAATTTCATCAAATGGTATGTTCCTGCCAGCGAGCAGAAATACACCCGCTAGGCTGTATTTCTGCTCGCTGGCGGCGTTTTGAGTTTTGAGTTTTACGTTTTAGGTTGAAAAAGCGGGGAAGGGGAGATGAAGAATGTCCGTATTAGGGAACGCAGTTACCATTTCGCGCTCCTGATTACCCGATTCTGTCGGGAATTAAGGCAGGGCAGAGAATATGAACTGGCCCGCCAGTTGTTTGCGGTCCGGGACGAGTGTCGGCGCCAACGTTGAAGAGGCGTCGGCGGGTTACAGCCGTGCTGACTTTGCGGCCAAAATGGCGATTGCCTCCAAGGAAGCACGGGAATCCCGGTACTGGTTGCGGTTGATTGTCGACAGTGGGATTGCTTCCCGGGAACAGACGGCGCCGCTGCTTTCCGAAGCAGAAGCTCTGGTCAACATCCTGACTGCCATCGTGAAATCGCCAGTCACCGGAAAAACTTCCAAATGCAGCTGAATGTTGAGCATATTCCATCAGAGGCGTAATTTTAACTCAAACGTCAAAATTCAAGCCGGCTCCATTTTCCTCCGGTTTTCGCCTTTAAACTCAAAACGCAAAACCCAAACCTCAAAACGGCCTTTAAATGTTGGTGTATTTATCCAAACGCCTGCTCATGATGCTCCCCCTGCTGCTCGGGATTACCCTGATCTCCTTCATGGTGATCCACCTCGCCCCGGGGGAGCCGACCGACCTGCAGACCGACCTCAATCCCAAGGCGAGCGCCGAACTGCGGGAGCGGCTGCGCGCTCAGTACGACCTCGACAAACCCCTGGTGGTACAGTACGGCAAGTGGCTGGGGCGGATCGTCCGTCTCGACTTCGGCGAGTCCTTTGCCCAGGACCATCGTCCGGTGGCTGCGAAGATCGCCGAGCGGCTGCCGATAACGATCCTCATCAACGTGCTGTCGATCGCCGCCATCCTCGCCTGCGCCATCCCCATCGGCATCCTTTCGGCGACCCGCCGCAACTCCCTTTTCGACCGTGCCACCACGGTCTTCGTCTTTCTCGGCTTCGCCGCCCCGAGCTTCTGGCTGGCGCTACTGATGATGGATTATTTCGGGGTGCGCCTCGGCTGGCTCCCTATCGCCGGGATCAAGTCCCTTGGTCACGAGTATCTCGGCTTCTGGGCACAGATCGGCGACTACGCCAGCCACCTGGTGATGCCGGTCTTCGTCTCGGCCTTCGGCGGGCTGGCCGGTTTCTCCCGCTATATGCGCTCCAACATGCTCGAGGTGATCCGCCAGGACTACATCCTCACCGCCCGTGCCAAGGGGCTGTCCGAGCGCGCGGTCATCTACCGCCATGCCCTGCGCAACGCCCTGCTGCCGGTCATTACCATCCTTGGCCTCTCCGTCCCCGGCCTGATCGGCGGCAGCGTCATCTTCGAGACCATCTTCGCCATCCCCGGCATGGGCAAGCTCTTCTACGACAGCGTGATGATGCGCGACTACCCCCTGATCATGGGGGTGCTGGTGATCGGCGCCGCCCTCACCCTGGTCGGCAACCTGCTTGCCGACATCGGCTATGCCCTGGCCGATCCGCGGATCAGGAATGGGTAGCGGCACCGCAGGCGGGACGGGAGAGGGGGCAAGGGCCCGGGTTATTCCTATTGTGAAATCGCCATGATCGACTATCACTGTCACATTCTGCCCGGGCTGGACGACGGCGCGGCCGACCTGGGGGAATCCCTGGCCTTGGGGCAGGGTTCTGGCCGAAGCCGGGTTCCGTGTGGTTCACTGCACCCCCCATTGTATCCACGGCGTCTACCCGACCACCCCGGACCAGGTGGAGTCAGGGTCCGGAGCCTGCAAAGGGAATTCGACCGGGCGGGCATCCCCCTGGATCTGCGGCCGGGGATGGAATATTACCTGGACGAGTACTTCCCTGCGGTTCTTGACCATCCCTGCCTGCTCGGCGATTCCCGGCTGCTGCTGGTCGAGGCCCCGAGCCAGGCCCACCCGGATCTGGTGCGGGAGAACCTTTTCCTGGCCCTCTGCCGCGGCTTCACCCCCCTGATCGCCCATCCGGAACGGCATCCCTGGTGGGCTCCATCCCAGGAACAAGGGGGAGTGTTATGGTCCCGCCTGCGGCGGCGCAGGGTCCCGGCGAAGCCCACCAGTCCCGCTGCGACGTTCCCGTCCCTGGAGGAGCTTCTCTCCCAGGGGTGCCGGTTGCAGGCAAACCTTCCCAGCTTTGCCGGTTACTACGGCCCCGAGGTGCGCCGTCGCGCCCGCGATTTTCTCTCCCGAAGGTTCTACACCCACCTTGGCAGCGACGCCCATCGTGGCCGATCCCTGGGCGGGGTGCTGGAGGAGGGGCTGAGGCAAGTCCGGGGACTTCAATTTGAATGACCTGGATTCGGGATATTGAATTCGACACATCCGGCACGGGCAACCACGGCTTAAACGGATGAAACGGGCCGCTGGGGTACTGTGACATCAAGGTGGCTCCGGAATGGGTTAATTGCCCGTTAGAATCCCGGCCGCCGGTACTTTTCCCTTGGCAGCGCAGTATTAAATCTGCTATAGAAAGAACCTTGAATCTATGCCGTTATTAACGTAGGGATTTCAGGAAGGATGCCTTGGGGGGAAGGTCAAGTCGTTGTAAGGCGGTTCAAGTTCCTGCCCTTGCCGGATTGGTTTCCGGTTTCCCACCTGCCGTACCCTGAACATCTCGCCTCTATCGCACCGCACAGTCTCTGGGACGGGTTGTGGCAAAGTCGCCGCAAACTCCTGTACGGCAGGGGTGCGAACTGCTCCGCCCAGCAAGGATGTCATCCATGATTTATCCCCGATTGTTCCCCCTTGTGATCGTTCTGCTGCTCGTCGGCGGCTGCGCCTCCTTCACCGACCTGCCGGCGGGAACCGTTCGCGAGGTTTCGACCTCGGCCCTGATGGAGGTGCAGAATATCGAGTCTCCTTCCATGCCCGGCTGCCCGGTTCCTTCCCCCGAATACCGCATCGGGGCCGGCGACTCCCTGTATGTCAATGTCCAGGGCAAACCCGAATTGGGCAGCCCGGTCACGGTTGGTAATACCGGCGGCGTCAAAGGAAGCCGGGTGGACGGAGACGGCAACCTCCACCTGCCATTGGCCGGCAGCGTTCAGGTCAAGGGCCTGACCGTGGCCGAGGCGCAGGCCAAGATCGCCGAGGCCTACGCCCATTACCTCAATCACCCCTGGGTGGTGGTCGAGGTCGCCGAATACCACAGCCAGCCCATCTACCTCCTCGGCCAGTTCCGCAATGCCGGTACCTTCTACCTCGACCGACCCTACACCCTGCTGCAGGGGATCTCCCTCGGCGGCGGGCTGCTCGACACCGCCAACCTGCGCAGCGCCCGGCTGATCCGCAACAACCAGACCCAGCCGGTCGATCTCTATGCCGTTCTCCAGCAGGGGGACTGCCGGATGAATGTCTGGCTGCAGCCCGGCGACACCATCTTCGTGCCCGACGACCGCAACCAGAATGTCTTCGTCTTCGGCGAAGTCAAGAAGCCGGGGCCGGTCCCCATGCCCAACGGCCAGCTCTTCCTTGAGCAGGCCCTGGCCAGCGCCGGGCTCAACGAGATTCGCGCCAATGTCGGCTACGTCCGCATCATCCGCTCCCTGTCGGCGACCAAGGGGCAGCTGCTGGTGGTCGACCTCGGCAAGGTGCTCCACGGCAAGGCGCTCCCCTTCCCGCTGATGGAGGGGGACATCGTCTACGTGCCGCGCAGCGGGGTCGGCAACTGGAACGAGGCGTTGGGAGAGATTCTCCCCTCGCTGCAGGCGGTCAGCGCGGTTCTCCAGCCCTTCGTGCAGATCAACTACCTGAAAAACAACAATTGATGGTCGGCGGATCGAGTCCGGGTCCGCAAACAGAAGGCAGCGAACACCTAACCCACACCGAAAAAAAGCCGATGCCGAATTCGCAAGAAACGTCTCTACCGTCCCCGTTGACCCAGCCCGAGGAGGTCCATCTTCAGGACTACCTCAATGTCCTCTCCCGGCGCCGCAGGCCGGCCCTGATCGTTTTCCTGGTCGTGGTGGCCGCGGTCGTCGCCTGGACCCTGCTGAGGAGCCCCGTTTTCGAGGCCACTGCCACCCTGCACGTCAAGGATGAGAAGCTCAAGGGGGGGGATTTCCTGGGGGACCTCGGTCTCAGCCGGGAGAATCCCATCGAAACCGAGATCGAGATTCTCAAGAGCCGCACCAACGCCGAGGAGGTAGTGCGGCGGCTGCACCTCGACTGGGCCATCGACAAGGCGACACCGGGAACCGCTGCCAGGATGCTCGAATTCGAGTCCACTGCTGAGGAACCGGAGTACCGGGTCTCCCTGACCGGTGACGGGAATTTCCAGGTCGCCGACAGCGAGGGCAAGGTCATCGGCAAGGGGCAGGTCGGCAGCCGGCTGAAAGTTGGGGGGCTGACCCTGCTTCTCGATAAACTGCAAGGCAAGGCCGGCGACCACTTCCGCCTCACCCTGCTCCCCTTCAACCAGACCGTCCAGGGCCTGCGGGCTGCTGTCAGGGCTTCCGAGGTGGGGAAGGGTACCAACATCATCAGCGTCTCCTGCCAGGACACCGATCCAGGGCGGGCCCGGGACATCGTCAACACCCTGGCGGCCGTCCACCTGGAGCGGAGCGTCACCGCCAAGGCCGAAGAGGCCCGCAAGTCGGTGACCTTCATCCAGACCCAGCTGGACGACATCCGGCGCCAGCTTGACCAGGCGGAGAAACACCTGGAAGACTACAAGTCGGCGAGCGGGGTGGTGAGCCTCGACACCGAGGCCCAGGCGCTCATTGCCCAGATCGCAGAAGCCGAAAAGGCCAAGAACCTCGCGCTGCTGCGCCAGCGCCAGGCCGAGTTCGCCATCGAGGCCCTGAACGACGCCCTGGCCCACCAGGCCATTTATGCCCCCGGTGCGCTGCTCGATGATCCGGTGATCGCCGGGCTGGCCAGCAACCTTGCCAGCCTGGAGGTCCAGCGCCAGGGGCTGCTCGTCGACTACAGCGAGGCCCATCCCAAGGTGCAGGCCCTGCGCGACAGCATCGCCGAGGTGCAGCGCAAGCTCCTGGCCAGTTACCGCTCGATGCAGGCCGCCCTCGGCAGCCAGGTCAAGGATCTCGATCGCCAGTTGCAAGGCTACGAGTCCCAGGTCAAGAAGCTGCCCGCCGCCGAGCAGAAGCTGGCCCGGCTGACCCGGCTGGCCACGGTCAACGGCGATATCTACACCTTCCTGCTGCAGAAGCACGAGGAGGCGCGCATCGCCCAGGCCGCCACCCTCGGCAGTATCAACATCATCGATCCCGCCGTTGCCCCCGATCGGCCGGTCAAGCCGAACAAGAAAAAGAACCTGCTCCTCGGCCTGATCGTCGGCGCCATGCTCGGCTGCGGCCTGGCCTTTTTCCTCGAATATCTCGACGACACCATCAAGGATGGTGAAACCGCCAAGCGTCTCCTCGGCCTGCCGATCCTGGCGACCATTCCCCACATTGCCCGGGAAGGGAAGAATGGCGAAGGAAAGGGCGCGGAAGTCCAGCGGACCCTGATCACCCACCTGGAACCCAAGTCGGCCCCGGCCGAGGCCTTTCGAGCCCTGCGCACCGCCATTCATTTCTCCGGCGAGGGACAAGAAGCAGGTGCTCATGGTGACCAGCACCTTTCCCGGCGAGGGGAAGACCACCATCTCCGCCAACCTGGCGGAGACCATGGCCCAGACCGGCTCCCGGGTGCTGCTGATCGGCTGCGACCTGCGCCGGCCGACCCTGCACACCCTCTTCGAAAACGCGTCACGCTCCCCGGGGCTGACGGAATACCTGGTCGGGGACGCGGAACTCGGGCAGATCATCCAGCAGACGGGCATTCATGCCCTCGACTTCATCAGTGCCGGAACCACGCCCCCCAATCCCGCCGAGCTGCTCGGTTCCTCCCGGATGGCTACCCTGATCGAAGAGCTTCGTGCAAGTTACGACACCATCATCCTCGATGCCCCCCCGATGCTGGCCGTCACCGACGCCTCTCTTTTGACCGTTCTCGGCGACCTGGTGGTGCTGGTTCTCGAGGTTGGCGGGGTGCGGGTCAAGGCCGCCCAGCATATGGCCGACTTGCTGCAGGCTGCTCAGGCCCCGGTGGCCGGCATCGCCCTTAATGACAAATCAGACAAGGGCGCCGCCTATTACACCTACTACCGTGACCGATACGGGCGATATGGCTACCAGTATGGTCATGGCAACTACGGCAGTGTTGAAGGTGATGAAGTGGCGAAGAAGCGGGACACTTATGGGGGGTACGGTTACGGATATTACGGTGTTATCCAAGATGATGAAACAGGGAAGAGCCGGAGTTTTATAGGGCGGATATTCGGGAAGTAATCAGAATATTGGCAAGAAGGATTGGCGAACGATTTTGGGAAGAATTGGGCGTATTGAATCTGTACTCCAAGGTGGCAGACAACCAATTGGGAGGTGTCTGTCCCTGGTTCTCCTCTGAGGATGGCCAGATTGGAAAATGTAAAAAATACCAGCATGATCTCCAAATTTATCCGGCAGCCTCAAGCTAAAACGCTAGGAAAAGCGATTTCGTATAGTGTCCTGAACCAGGCGGTGAGCAGTGGTACCAACTTTATTCTTGGATTTTACCTGGTTCGGGTACTTACCCCAGTAGAATTTGGCTTTTATGGGATTGGGATTGCCATCAGTCTTTTCTATGCGGGAATTGGAAGTGCCCTGTTCTTGACTCAGATGGTAGTACATACTCCCGATAAGGTGCCGGAGGAACGTCTGCCCTATGCTGGCAGGATGCTTGTGTTGTTGTTAATTTTTTGCGGGGCAACAGTAACAGTTTCGGCCTTGTTACTTTGGGGAGTCGGGATTTTGTGGGCTCCCCTCGCAGAATATTTTCGTCTCGGTCTCGCAATCACTGCTGCTTCGGTGGCTTTTTTGATAAAAGATTTTTTTATTAGGCACGCCTATAATACAAGAAACGAACATCAAGCGTTTGTGGTAAATATCACTCTTGCCATTAGCCTTGTTCTGTTACTTACTGCGCTCCATTTTTCGAATCGGGCAATTACTGTAATTCTCGCCTTGGCGGTATATGCAATTTCCCATGTGTTTGCTGCGGGTTCAGGGTTTCTTAAATCACATCTATTATTACGAACATGGAATCTGGACCAGCTCAAAGCGGATTTTATTGAGGCGTGGGAATGTGGCAGGTGGGCACTAACACAAAATTTAGTTTTCTGGCTTAGATCGCAGGCACATACGTATGTCAGTGTCATTTATGCCGGAGCAGGCGCTGTGGGCTTGATTAATGCGGCCCGATTGTTAATTGCCCCCGTCCAATTCCTCATCCCTGCAATTTCCCAAATTATACTTCCACGGCTTTCTTCTGCTCGATCTGATATCCCAAGAGCCTTGAAGCTTACCAAAATCACATCAGGGTTCTTATTTTTGGCCTCTTTACTTTATACAGTAATTTTACTGACTAATCTTGATCTGATTTCAAAATTCGCATTAGGTAAAAACTACCTTAACAATAATGCTATCAAGGCTTTGGCTGTTAGTTGGTGTCTAGTTATCTGTGTTCGTGTAGTTCAATCGACTTTTGGATCTTTGGTTCAGTCGTTTAAAATGTTTCGTGATTTGGCTTTTGCAAATTTAATCGCTGCAATATTGACAATATTCGCTTCCGGAACATTAATCATGATCATCGGAATTCCTGGGGCAGTCCTTGGGCCTTTTATTGGGGAATTGGTAATGTTGCTTTTGATATGCAAATATCTCTTGCGCACATAGATTAATTACCTCCAAAAAAATAATGAAGCAGCTACTATATTAAAAAATGAAAATTATAGAAATTGATCCAACTAAAAAACTAAGCATTATTCCATTGACCGTTTTCCCTGTTTTTCCATTTGTGTCCGTCATATTATTTTCTTCGTTTATTTTGTTACGAGAAAAAATTAATGACCGTACCTTTTATGTGTTTTTTATACTTCTAGCGATATTCTTAGGGTTGGTTAATGGCACAAAGATCCCAGAAAGCGACCTTGTCGGGTATTTTGAATTTTTTTCAAATGTTAGATCCAACTCTTTTATTAATTACATGCTTCTACATAACAAAGAACCAGTATTCTCAATTTATAATTATTTATTATACTACTTAACCTTTGGTAGTACCTACCTATACATTGTTATTACTACAATAGTAGCCTATTTATTTCTTTTTTTTGCAATATACAATTATTATAAGATAATAAATTATAATAAAAATATAATCGTTTTTTCTGTAATAATCGTTGCATTTCTGCCACAATTGTTCGGTCTTTCAGCTCATATTGTCCGTCAATTTTTAGGTTCTTCAATTCTATTCTATGGTATTGTCAATAAGGTCTTTTATAAAAAATCGGCATGGGCATATTTGCTAACATCTCTTTTTATTCATTCCTCTACATTGTTGTTTGTTCCAATGTTATATATTGTAAACCTAAGAAGTAGAATAAAATTAAAAACATTACTGACTATTGCTATCATAGTTACAATAACATGTGTTTCCTTGCAGAAATTTGCTGAATTAATTCCTGATATGTTTGGTGAAAACCTTATAACTTATGCATTTATTAGAGCGAGCAAGGTTACAACCCATGATTTAAATGAATTATCATTGGCAGCTTTTATCATGATGGGGGTTTTGTTGCTTGTATCATTCTGGTACCAATATGGCAAAAGTTGCGAATACAATAAGAGTTTAGCATATTTTATGAATATATATTTTATTCTATGTATCTTCATATTGAGCAATATTAGAATGACAGAAATGCAGCGAGATTTTTCTTTTATGTCTATTTTTTTACGGCTTTTATTTTTCCTTTCATATTTTTAAGAGAAAATAAAATTATAATATTCTTGCGCCAAGTTATTGCAATCTGAGTTATTCTATTTTTTATCTATCTATTACAATATGGCCCTTGGAGGTATGCTTCGGCATCAATATTATTGATAAATCCTACACTACCTCTTTTGGGTATTTAAGTAGATTATATATTTTATTTTCGAATTTAGCCTCGGATAAATCCTGAAATATCAAAAATGAACATTTTTTTCGAGAAGTGATGATGAAAAACCTTGCTCCTATCTGTTTATTTACCTATTCAAGGCTTAATGAAACAAAGAGAACTATTGATTGTTTAAAAAAAACCATTTAGCTGATCAAAGTGACTTGTATATTTTTTCTGATGGTCCTAAAAATCATCTAGTAGCTGAAAACGTTGATTCTGTTCGAAAGTATTTGAAAAAAATAACAGAGTTCATTATCTTTTAATTATCGAATCAGAGATTAAGAGAAGTATTGCTAGTCTATCATTTCTGTAGTTTCACTGATTATCAAAATCAAAGGAAAGGTAATCGTATTAGAAGATTATTTAATATCATCTAGGAATTTTTTATCGTTTATGAATGAGGCTTTGTAGTTTTACGAAGGTAATTATAAGATATTTTCTATTTCCTTTTTTATTTTAAGATTTCTCTCTTTTAAAAATTATTCTTAATATTTTTATCTCTTTTATCTTTTCTCTTCTTTTTATTTTTTTTCTTTTTCTTACTATTTTTTCCTTTTTTTTTTATATTTTCTTTATTTTTCTTCGTTTCTATAGTATTCTTTTAAAAAATTGATTTTCGTGTTTTTTGGCAGCGACTTGCCATAGTTGTTGTTTATACTTATGTTAGGTCTCATCTTTTCTTGGGCTATTCGTTGTTGTTTCTTTATTTTCTTTTTTTTTTTTTTTATGTGTTTCTTGCTATTTCTTATATTATATACATAGGGATATTCAGTTTGATACACATAACAAAAAAACAAAAAGATTCTATACTTCTTTAGATATATATATAAAAATCATATTTCATTTTTACATCTATCCCTTTATCTATTATATATTATTTTAATTATTTATATATTATTCATCCTTTATCAGTATATTTTTATATCTTTTTTTATATACATATTTTATATTATTTTCATTTTTCTATTGTATATATATATATATATATCATAATTTTCTTACATTTGTATATATCTTCTATTTCTATTTTTTCTATTTTTCTTTTTTTTTATATACTTTTATCATTTTATATTCCTATATTTTATATATTTCTTCATTTATTCTATTTATCTCATATTTTTATCTTTTTTATTTATATTATATACTTTTTTTTTTTTTCTTTTTTAATTGGGAAAAAAAATCCTATATAGTCTATATTTCTATTATTTTCTTTTATACTTATTCTATCTATATCCATATCTATACAATAGTATATCTTTATTTCTCCTTTTCTCTTATATACTAAATATTCTTTTATAATTTTTTATATCTTTTATTTATTTTATATACTTATTTCTTTTTTTTTTTCTTTATATTTATTTTTTTATTCTTTTTATATATTTACCCATTTTTTATTTCTTTCTCTTTTTTTCTATATATATATTTTTTCTCTTTTTCTTCCTATATTTTTTCTTTCTCTTCTTCCTTTTTTCTTATATTTCTTTTTTCTTTCTCCTTTTTTTTTATTTTTTTTTTATATATTTCTCATATTTATTATATTATTTCCTTCTCTTTTCTTTATTTTATTTTTTTTAGTATTATTTCTCCTTTTTTTTTTTTATTTTCTTCTCTTATATTTTTTTCTATATATATATTTGTATCTTTTTAATATAAAGGATGTTAGTTATTTTTTACTTATTTCTAAGGGTGTTAGTGAGTTGTGTACTTTTTTTTATTTTCCTCTACTTTCTTCTTTCTTTTTTTTTTTATATTTTTTTTTTCTCTTCTTTTTTTTTTATATTCCTATTTTTTTTTTCTTCTCTTCTTTTTATTTTAAAGTAAAGCTACTAGGTATTTAAATATATCTATTTATTTATAACTACTATATATTTTATAGTATTTCTTATTTTTTTACATATATTATCTTTTTTCTATATATTATATATATATTTCTTTTTTTTATCCACTACTATTTTTTTTTCTTATTTATATATCTTTCTATAGTATTGTATCTATTTATATTTTTTTTTGTTTTTCTCTCTTTACCTATTTAACTTATCATAATCTCTAGTCTATTCATATTCTAAATTCTTCTCTTTTTACTATTCTTTTTATTTTCTCTCTTTTTTATATTTATCTTATATATATATTTTATCTATTATCTATATTTTTCTTTAAATTTCTTATATTTTATCTCTTTTCTTTATCTTTTACTTATTTTTTTTCTCTCTTTTTTTTTTTTATCACTCTTTTTTTTATTCTTCTTTTATTTATATATTTTCATTTATATTTTCTTTTTTTTTTTATTTTATTCTATTTCTATACATTCCTATCGCTTGTAGATTTCTATATAGATTCATTATCTCTAGAAATTAATTTTTTGAAACCCAGTTTTTTCTATTGTCTTTTTATAGCTCCTATACTAGTATAGCTTATTTCTCTTTTTCTATCTCATTTTAAATCATCTATCTTCGTAATAGTTATCTTTTTTTTTTTTTTTTTTTTTTTTTTTTTTTTTTTTTTTTTTTTTTTTTTTTTTTTTTTTTTTTTTTTTTTTTTTTTTTTTTTTTTTTTTTTTTTTTTTTTTTTTTTTTTTTTTTTTTTTTTTTTTTTTTTTTTTTTTTTTTTTTTTTTTTTTTTTTTTTTTTTTTTTTTTTTTTTTTTTTTTTTTTTTTTTTTTTTTTTTTTTTTTTTTTTTTTTTTTTTTTTTTTTTTTTTTTTTTTTTTTTTTTTTTTTTTTTTTTTTTTTTTTTTTTTTTTTTTTTTTTTTTTTTTTTTTTTTTTTTTTTTTTTTTTTTTTTTTTTTTTTTTTTTTTTTTTTTTTTTTTTTTTTTTTTTTTTTTTTTTTTTTTTTTTTTTTTTTTTTTTTTTTTTTTTTTTTTTTTTTTTTTTTTTTTTTTTTTTTTTTTTTTTTTTTTTTTTTTTTTTTTTTTTTTTTTTTTTTTTTTTTTTTTTTTTTTTTTTTTTTTTTTTTTTTTTTTTTTTTTTTTTTTTTTTTTTTTTTTTTTTTTTTTTTTTTTTTTTTTTTTTTTTTTTTTTTTTTTTTTTTTTTTTTTTTTTTTTTTTTTTTTTTTTTTTTTTTTTTTTTTTTTTTTTTTTTTTTTTTTTTTTTTTTTTTTTTTTTTTTTTTTTTTTTTTTTTTTTTTTTTTTTTTTTTTTTTTTTTTTTTTTTTTTTTTTTTTTTTTTTTTTTTTTTTTTTTTTTTTTTTTTTTTTTTTTTTTTTTTTTTTTTTTTTTTTTTTTTTTTTTTTTTTTTTTTTTTTTTTTTTTTTTTTTTTTTTTTTTTTTTTTTTTTTTTTTTTTTTTTTTTTTTTTTTTTTTTTTTTTTTTTTTTTTTTTTTTTTTTTTTTTTTTTTTTTTTTTTTTTTTTTTTTTTTTTTTTTTTTTTTTTTTTTTTTTTTTTTTTTTTTTTTTTTTTTTTTTTTTTTTTTTTTTTTTTTTTTTTTTTTTTTTTTTTTTTTTTTTTTTTTTTTTTTTTTTTTTTTTTTTTTTTTTTTTTTTTTTTTTTTTTTTTTTTTTTTTTTTTTTTTTTTTTTTTTTTTTTTTTTTTTTTTTTTTTTTTTTTTTTTTTTTTTTTTTTTTTTTTTTTTTTTTTTTTTTTTTTTTTTTTTTTTTTTTTTTTTTTTTTTTTTTTTTTTTTTTTTTTTTTTTTTTTTTTTTTTTTTTTTTTTTTTTTTTTTTTTTTTTTTTTTTTTTTTTTTTTTTTTTTTTTTTTTTTTTTTTTTTTTTTTTTTTTTTTTTTTTTTTTTTTTTTTTTTTTTTTTTTTTTTTTTTTTTTTTTTTTTTTTTTTTTTTTTTTTTTTTTTTTTTTTTTTTTTTTTTTTTTTTTTTTTTTTTTTTTTTTTTTTTTTTTTTTTTTTTTTTTTTTTTTTTTTTTTTTTTTTTTTTTTTTTTTTTTTTTTTTTTTTTTTTTTTTTTTTTTTTTTTTTTTTTTTTTATCCATATCTTTTTTCAATTTTTTCCTTATTTCTTAAATTCTTAAATTATATATTTCTCTTACTTTTATCTAATTTTATACCCTATATATATTTTCTTATAAATCATATAAATTAACTCTCTTTTTCCATCTTTTATTAAATCATCACTTTTATCTATTATTTTTTTTATCTTATATATTTTTTATTTTTCTCTTTTTTTTCCATTTATATAATATACTTATATACCTTTTTTTTTTTTTCATATTTTTCTTATCTGTTTATCTTATTAAATCATCTAATATATTTAAATTACTACCTATATTTTTATATAAATAAATAATCCTAAACATAAATTTCAATATATTATTTTTTTTTATATCAAACCATTTTTTTTTTATATCTTATTTATATTAATTATACAACTTTATCCTCTTTTTATATCTTCCTAAATATCATTTTATTTAATTTTATATTCTTACTTTTTATATATTATAATTTTTTCTTTTTTTATATATTTTATCTACTTATACTATTATTTATTTTTAAAACTTTTATAATCTTTTTCTTTTATATATATATCTTTTTTTCTCTTCTCTTTTTTATTTCTTTCATAAAGCTACTTTCTTTTTCCTCTTCTATATTTCTAAAACTATCCGTTTGTATTCAAAGAAATTGTTTCTCGTATATATTAAATTCTTACACATTCTAATATTCATCAACTCTTTTATTTACAAATCCCCCTTTAGTTTCTCATTTATCTTTAACTTTCTATTAAAACCCTTTTATATTTAACCATTAATAAATTTCTATTTTTTCTCTCTCCATTTTTTTCTATCCTCTAATATAATAAATTCTCATTCTAAATTCTTTCACATTATCTCATTTATTTTTATTTTTCTTTATTTCCTTCTCCACTCTCTCATATTTTTTTCTCCTCATACAATTCTCCTATACCCTCTTTATTTTACTACCAAATCTTTCTTCTTAAATAACTTCCTATTAATTATCATCTTTTTATATTTAAAATTTTTTTTTTTTCCTTATTTTTTATTTCCTTCTTTTTCCCTACTAACTCATATATAAATATACCTATCTAACCTTATACTTTATTTCATATCTTCATCCTATATATTTTTATCCATAACTACCCTTTATCTTATATTTTTCCATATTTCTTAATTTCAAATCCTACTTTTTTATTAAAACGCTATACTTATATTTTATAAATATCTAACATATTTTTAGTTTTTTTATTTTATCTCTTCTTTTTATATTATAATTTTAAAATGTCCCTGTTATCTATCTGTGAAAAATTTCACAGTATATCCTTTCAAATGCACTTTTTTATAATCTCAGAACAAATATCTAAAGTCTTTTAGCCGCAAATTATCTGTGGTGCCTGTATTTGAACATGTATCACAAAATGTTCCTTATTTAAATCTAAATGCTGCAAAAATATACTACTGTCCTCTATGTTTTCTGTATTCCTATGCTCTCACCGAACTCTTTTCCGTGCACTGAAGACTCCAATTTACTTATCGGCAATGACCCACAGAATTGCTGGAGTCCACTAGTGTGCTCAACGGTGAGGTGCCAAGAGGGGGCGGGTAGGGGGGGCGGGAAGGTTACTGGCAGAATCGTCTGTCTTGGTTTTGTTGAACAGTAGGTATTAAAA
This sequence comes from uncultured delta proteobacterium, assembly GCA_963806685.1. Classification (GTDB taxonomy): domain Bacteria; phylum Desulfobacterota; class Desulfuromonadia; order Desulfuromonadales; family DDH964; genus DDH964. The sequence goes on along the minus strand of CAWDZB010000011.1, from coordinate 100,148 downwards.
AACTTCCTGGCTAAGGACATGAAAGTTTTTTAAAAACAGCTCAATCTATCAGATTTTTGTGCGATTAACTAATGTATGTTTCTGTGATAGATAATAGTTTTCAAGCTCCATTGAATTTACCAAAATTCAATAGTTCTCCATGCATAGTTAGTCCTACCCAGGAGGGGATCCTGTGAGCCAATACCTTTTCGTCTTCATGACGGCGCTTTGCACCGCTCTGATTATGGTGCCATTTCTGCGCAAGTGGGCCCTGTCTACCGGAACTATCGACGTTCCCGATGAGCGCAAAGTCCACACCACGGCGTTACCGCGCATCGGCGGCATCGCCATCTTCATGGCCTTTCTCTTCTCCCTGCTGGTCTACGCCGACCTGGAACCCGCCCGCCGCGGCCTGCTGGCCGGGGCGCTGGTCATCTTCTTTACCGGCTTCGTCGACGACCTCTACGGCATCTCGCCGCGGCGCAAGTTTTTAGGGGAGATCGGCGGCTGTCTGGTGACGATGGTGGTCGGCAACCTCTACATCACCAACCTCGGCGACCTCTTCGGCTTCGGCGTCATCACCCTGCCGCTGTGGCTGGCGATCCCCTTTACCGTCTTCGCCGTGGTCGGGGTAATCAACGCCGTCAACCTCATCGACGGCCTCGACGGGCTGGCCGGAGGGGTGTCGGTAATTGCCGCCGGCTCCTTCTTCGTTCTCGGCTGGTACGCCGGCAACGCCACGGCCATGGTGCTGGCCGCCGCCCTGCTCGGGGCGATTCTCGGCTTTCTGAAGTACAATTACTATCCGGCGCGAATCTTCATGGGTGATACCGGGAGCCTGGTGGTCGGCTTTCTGCTCGGCTTTCTCGCGGTGCTGTTGACCCAGGGGGGGGAGGGGAGGTCAGTCCGGTTCTGCCGGTGCTGGTCCTCGGGTTGCCCATCGTCGACACCATCTGGGTCATGAGTTCACGGCTGGCCAAGGGCCGGAGTCCCTTCGCGCCCGACATGACCCACGTCCATCACAAGTTCCTCAATCTGGGGATGGAGCATCGCTTCACGGTCATCGTCATCTACGGGATCACCCTCTTCTGGGCGGTGGTCGCCCTGCTGGCGCACCAGCTCCCCGAATACTGGCTGCTCTTTGCCTATCTCGGGGGTTCGCTCATCTTCTACCTGGGCTTGCGTTTTGTCCTGAACCGCCCGGGGATTTTCCCCCTGCTCGGCAGGGATTCGGAAAGAGGCCTGCGGGAAACCGTTCTCTACCAGCGACTGGCGGATGTGACCGACCGGCTGGTGCCGGTCCTGATGGTCCTCTACCTGGCCTATCTCGGCATAGGTCTGGTTTCCGGAAACCTCGTCGGCGACCGGTTCTGGGGTTTGTTCGGGCTGCTCTTCCTAGTTGGGGCGGGTCTGCTCCTATGGTCCCGCAATGAGCGATTCTCTCTGGTGCTGGCGGCTTTTTACATTGGGAACCTGCTCCTGGCTTTTGGCATCGAGGGCTTTGACGCACGTTTCAGGGTCGGGGAATGGCCCTCTGTCCACCCGACCGACTGGCTCTTTTTGCTGATGGCGCTGCTGCTCGCCGTTAAGGTCATGTTCCGCAAGGAAGGCGAACTCTTTCTCGGCGGCGTCGAACTGCTGAGCCTGGGCCTTGCGGTCTTTGCCGGCGTGGTCATCAGCAACCTCAGTCCCACCCCCGAACTTTTCACCGTCCTCTTCAAGGGGGTGCTGCTGATCATGGTCCTCAGGATTCTGATCGGCTCCGGTCCCCGCTTTCACCGTCTCACCTTCGGAGTCACGATGGCGGCGCTGTTGATCGGAATGATCCAGGGGATTATCTAGTGTGCCGTGCGGTTGATTCTCTTCAGCAATTCCGGTCTTTTTGCCCCCTGTCTGCGTTGCGCCTCCTTGGCTTAGCGCGTGGCTAGGCCGACGTCGGCGACGCCTTGACATTGGCCAAAAGGCCCCAGAATTCATGGTCACAACTAACCGCACAGGACACCAGGAGGAAAGGGGCGCCGGGGGTAATGGTGATCAACGAAATAGGTTCCTGCCAACGTCCGCCCGTGAGGTCATCGGATTTTGACCTCTGCGGAGGCACAGCTACCTGCAACGGATGATCTTTGGGCCGCCTATTTCCGGCCTCCGGTCCCGGGTGGTTGCGGGCTTGTGTTTTGCCCGGGCCCTCCAGTTTGAATCCCACGCAGAAACTCCCTGTGGGTTTTTCCCTCGTGTCTCACTTTTCTCGGCAGGCGCACCTTCCGACTTGGCATCCACAGCCTTGCAGACGAACTTTCCCGCCCACATACTGATGTAAAGATACCCGGGAAAACGGAGCTGGGCCTCTTGGACTCGCAGTAAAGGAGGCCGGGTCGAATTCAGAGCTGGAGACGGATTTCAGATGAGGGGTTATTGCCGAATGGGCTCCACGCCCCTTGGCGTCAGGCCCGTTCCCCGCGTTGGGCGTCCGGTTCGTTTATTGCAAAAGCGCGAACTTTGATCCGGTGCGGGACCAGGGGCGTTCGACAGGAAGGACCCTGCCGCAGGGGCATTCGATGTGCGGGATGTTGGCGTGCAGGTAGGTGGGGTAGTGCAGAAAATCGCGGTGATGCCAGGTCTCGCGTTTCCCCTGGACGGGAACGATTTCCCGGCCGCAGCAGGGGCAGGAAAATTGTTTGCTGAAATCGAAATCAACTGTAATATCGAGGCGATTTTCTTCCCCCGAAAAGATGACCGTGGTCACCTTCCAGGGGGAGGAAAGACCGAGAGTTGCCGAAAAGATAGACGTATGCTCCATGGTTTGATCCTGCAGCCGCCGCGGTGGGCAGCCGATATTGCAGATAATTGAATTCTAGGTACCTCCCATATTTTACAATAAACATGCCACCCTGAAAATTTCGTAAATAAATTACGATATCAATGGGTTATGCGCTTACAGCGAACTTTCTGATGGATATGGAGGTGTCGAGAAAATTCTGCATCGATCAAGAAAGCCATCAAAAAAATGTATAATAACAATACGTTATAAATTTTTTCTGATTTCCACCGTGGCGAGATATTTGCACCCCCTAGCAGTGGCCGGGCATGAAAAATTTGTTAGCCGGTGTGCTGAGATGGGAGGCGGTCGGACAGGCTGAGGGAGGTGCTCTTCGTAAAAATCGGGGAAGGAGAAGTTCGCCACAAGATGGTTACTATGGATTCCCCTTTTAGGGTAATCTGGACCTGCATCCTGGTAAAGCGCGCTCGACCCCTGAGGATTTGATTATTTGCTATGCCTTCCCATTTTGCTGACAATACTCCCCTGTGGTCCGGTAAAGGCATCTTCCTGGTCCTGTTGTTGGCGCTGTTTGCCTCCGAACTGGTAGTCATGGAGCTTTTCGCTTCCTGGTTTTCCAGCATCGGAAGGATCCCGGCGGCTCTTGTCGACAGCTTCATGCTGGTTCTGCTGCTCTCCTGGCCCTTGGGCCTTGTTGCCTTCCATCCGGAACTGGCTAGGCAAGGGAAAAAAGTCTCTGGTATCTCCCCGGTTCAATGGCATCTTCTCGGCAAAGTGTTGACGACGATTTTTGCCGTTAATTTTTTCCTGATGCTGCTTAAGCCCCAGTTTTGGGTTGGCATTCATCTTCGGTTCGGCAACCTGCTTGATGCCGGGCTGGTTACCGCCATTTCCGCCCCTTTCCTCTGGAAACTGCTCTACCCGGTCGAAACCCAGGACACCCAAGGATCTTTTCGGGAGGCCCTGGGGACCCCGCTGGGAATATATGTTCTGCTGCTGGGCACCGTCCTGAGCGTCGATTTGCTTCAGGGTGCGCTTTTCCCCCTCTTCGTCCCCAGTGACCTCAATTTCCCGTATTCGGTTCTCGACGCCATAATCACCACCGTACTGGTGGCCCCGATCTTCTGGCTGGTCGTTGCCCGCCCTTTGAGAAGTGCAGCGTTGACCGAGAAGACCCGCAAAGTGGCCATTCTTGGACAAGTTCTCGATGCCGTGGTGACTACCGATAGTACGGGTATCGTGAAATCAATCAATCCTGCCGCAGAACGAATTTTCGGCCTCCAAGGGACAGAGATGGTCGGGAAACCGGCTGCACGCCTCTTCGAGGGGGGCGAATCCGTTTTCAACCAACTTGCTGCCGGCAGAGATTCGGGAGGGGGCGCTGGAGAGCCCTTCGTTGAATTGGCCGGCCGGCGATGGAACGGGCTGAAATTGACCATGGAAGTATCGTTCAGCCTCATCCTCCTGGATGATTGTCGCGAGTTCCTGCTCATTATGCGCGACATCACCAGCCGAAAGGAGGCGGCCCAGGCCCTGCGCGAAAGCGAGCATCGTTTTCGGGAGACCTTCGAACAAAGTGAGGACGCGATCGTCTTCTTCAAGCCCGGAGGGTGCTCTATCATTGACGTCAATAACACCACCATCCGGCTTTTCGGCTATGTCAAGGAGGAGTTGTTCACCGGGGGAGTGGAAATTTTGTTCGACGACGGGGACTTGGCCCGGCTGAAGGCGATGGTCGGTGGAGTCAAGAAAAATTCGACGTCTCCAGTTGACACTTTCAACGCGAAGCGAAAAGGCGGGGAAGAATTCGTCGTCGCCATGCGCTGCAAGATCATGACCCTGCAGGGGGTCGACATCGTCTTTTGCACCTTTCGTGACGTCACCGACCGTCTCCGGATGGAACAGGAGGCGCGTGATATCCAGGCCAAGCTCATCCAGGCCAACAAGATGACTTCCCTTGGGCTGCTGGTTTCCGGCGTCGCCCACGAGATCAACAATCCCAACAATTTCATTCTCGCCAATGCCCAGCTGTTGGCCCGCAGCTGGGAGGATGCCCGGAAGATCCTGGGCAAGTATGCCGCTGAAAATGGGGATTTTTTTATTGGCGGCGTCCCCTTCTCCGAGCTCGATGCCCATTCACCGGAACTCTTCGACGGAATTCTCGACGGGGCTCGGCGGATCAACGAAATCGTCAAAAGCCTTAAAGGGTTCGCCCGCCAGGACCGGTTCGTGGCCGAGGCCCGCTTCGACCTCAACCAGGTCGTGACCACGGCGGTGAACATTCTCCACCACGAGCTGGTTCGTTACACCGAACACTTCCAGGTCGAGCTCGCCAGCGAGCTTCCACCGGCCCGTGGCAGCGCTCAACAGATCGGCCAGGTGATAATCAACTTGCTTATGAACGCCTGCCAGGCCCTTCCCTCAAAGAGCCATGGCATCCGGCTTGTCACCGAATGGGATCTTGGCAACGGGCAGGTGCTGGTTTCTGTGCAGGATGAGGGGTGTGGCATTTCTGCCGAGCAGAGTAGCCGGATCATGGAGCCCTTCTTTACCACCAAGCTCGATTCCGGAGGGACCGGCCTCGGCCTGTCGATCTGTCAGTCCATCGTCCGTGAACATCAAGGTAGCCTTGAATTCTCATCCGTACCCGGCAGCGGAACCACCTTCGCAGTCCGGCTACCGGCCGCTGAACCCGGAAAGGACCCGTCCCCATGCCCAAGTTGACCCCTACCGCGAGAACCATCCTGCTGGTCGACGACGAAACCCATAACCTCACTACCAATCGCCTCTGCCTCCAGGGTGCGGGAATAGGTGAGGTGATGACCCTGAGCGACTCCAGGAAGGTCATGCCGCTGCTCGCCTCCCGGTCGATAGCTGTGGTTGTGCTCGACCTGCATATGCCGTCTCCCTCGGGGGCCGAACTGCTGCCCAAGATCATCAGCGACTATCCCCAGGTGCCGGTGATTCTGGTCACTGCCAATGACGATATCGCCACCGTCGTCGACTGCATGAAGGCTGGCGCCTTCGACTACCTGGTCAAGCCGGTTGAATCGAGCCGGCTGGTCTCCAGCGTGCGCAAGGCCATCGAGGTCTGTTCCCTGTCCAGTGAACTGCAGTCCCTCAAGCAGCGTCTTCTTTCCGACACTCTCGATCATCCCGAAGCCTTCGCCGCAATCGTGACCGGTGACAAGAAAATGCGTGCCCTGTTTCAGTATGCGGAAGTGGTTGCCCGCACCCGGGCGCCGATCATGATTACCGGCGAAACCGGCACCGGCAAGGAGCTGCTTGCCAGGGCGATTCATGCTCTCAGTGGATGCTCGGGAGAATTCGTCCCCATCAACGTCGCCGGCCTCGACGACAATCTCTTCACCGATACCCTCTTCGGCCATAAGAAGGGGGCATTCACCGGGGCCGATCAGGCCCGGGAAGGGTTGATCGCCAAGGCCGCCGCCGGCACTCTGTTCCTCGACGAAATCGGGGATCTCAACGAAGCCTCACAGATCAAGCTGCTGCGCCTGCTGCAGGAACAGGAATACTACCCGGTTGGTTCCGACGTAATTCGCAAGAGCGACGCCCGCATAGTTCTCGCCACCAACCGCGACCTGCAGCAGCTGATCGCCGCTGGATCTTTCCGCAAGGACCTCTACTATCGCCTTTTTGCCCATCGTATTCACATCCCGCCACTGCGCGAACGTCCCGAAGACATCCCTCTGCTCCTGGATCATCTTCTGGAGCGGGCGGCGCAGGACCTGGGGCGGAAAAAACCAACCCCGCCCGCGGAACTTGCGACACTGCTCTCCCTCTACGACTTCCCGGGCAACGTCCGCGAGCTGGAGGCGCTGGTATTCGACGCCGTCGCCCGCCACATTTCGGGAATCCTCTCCATGGAATCGTTTCGTAACCTCATCGGCGACTCCCGCCCGGTCCTGCCGGTCGCCGGGGAAGGGGAGGGGACAACGACCTCCGGCGAGCCTTTGACCGACTTCTTCGGCCACTTCCCGACTCTTGCGGAAGTCGAAAACTACCTTATCGAGCAGGCCATGGCCCTCGCCAAAGGAAACCAGGGCATGGCCGCCAAACTTCTCGGCATGGGGCGGCAGACCCTCAACAAACGACTGCAGCGAGGGAAGTGAGGGCTGCTCTGGACGTTAGAAGTCCCGGGCATGCCCGGCTGTTACCTCCTCCCGCCTTGTCCGGATTTTTGCACCCCTCCGCATACGTCACGCTGAGCCCAGTCTCTGTTTTTCCCTTGAGTGGTAAATGTTTGGAGTAATGCTGGTGCTGCCGGCACATTCCTTGTATTATTTGCCACGGTTTGCCAATACCCGGCCTGGAAAGCATCTTGCTGCCCTGCCGCCCTCTCAGGAGAAGAGAAACATGCCCCCAAGGAGATTCGTTTCGGCAGCAACCCTGCTCCTGGTCCTGCTTCTGGTTGCCGGAGAGGCGTTGGGCGCCGGGGGACCGCGCTACCAGCGTTCCGTCGAAAAGTACACTATTCCCGACGTGGTACTGGTCAACCAGAACGGAGAGCGGGTCCGGCTCAAGTCCCTGCTCGAAACCGACCAGCCGGTGGTGGTCGATTTCATCTACGGTACCTGCACGACGATTTGCCCGGTTCTCTCCGCGGGGTTTGCCAGCCTGCAGCGCAAACTCGCCAAGGAGGGGCGTTCTGCGCGGCTGGTGTCGATCAGCATCGATCCCGAAAATGACACCCCCAAGGTTATGAAGGAGTATCTTGAACGCTACCGTGCCAAGCCCGGTTGGGATTTCCTGACCGGTAGCCGTCCCGACATCGACAACGTGATGACCGCCTTCAATGCCTACGTTTCCGACAAGATGTCCCATCTCCCCCTCAACTTCATTCGGTCCTCCAAAGACGGGACCTGGATCAGGCTTTATGGTTTTATCGGCAGCAAGGACTTCCTGAACGAATTCGAGAAAGCGGGTGTGCAATGACGTGTTTTCAAACCAATGGCCGCCGGGGACTTGCCATCAACATCGCATGGGCTTTAGCTCTTCTGCTCTGGCTGGTCCCGACTGCCTTTGCTGCTTCGGGGAAGGCTGACCTAACGCCTGCCGAGAAGCTGAAACTCGGCGAGCGGATGTACAGGGAGGGGCTGCTCCCTTCCGGAGAGCCGATGGAGGCCTTCGTCAATGGTGACGTACCGGTAAGCGGTTCGGCCTTTACCTGCATCTCCTGTCACCTGCGCAGCGGGCTCGGCTCCCTCGAAGGGGACGTCGTCACACCGCCGACCAATGGCCGGATCCTCTACCAGCCGCGGACCCTGCTCCTCAAGGGATTTGAAATGGTGCCGACGGTGCGCAAATATGCGCTGGCGATGTCCGAACGTCCGGCCTATACCGACCAGTCCCTGGCCAAAGTCATTGCCAGCGGAGTCGATCCCACCGGGCGGGCCCTCAATCCGATCATGCCAACCTATCACGTCGACGATGCCGACATGGCCCTGCTCATCGGTTACCTGAAAACGCTGTCCGACCAGGTTCCGCCCGGAGTATCCAAAGGGGAGATCCATTTCGCCACGGTGATCGCCGGGGATGTCGACCCTGCGGAGGTCGAGGCGATGCTTCTCCCCCTCGATTTCTACATCGCCAAAAAAAACGGGGTCGCCGCCACCTTGAAGCGCAATCCCTGGCAGGCGCGCATGGCCCTGAACATGCTCGGCCCCGACCTGGCGGCCAAAAAGCTCTCCCTCTCCCGCTGGCGACTTTCCGGCCCGCCGGACACCTGGCGCGCCCAACTCGAGGACTACTACCGGAAGGACCCGGTCTTCGCCCTGCTGGGAGGGATCAGCAATGGCTCCTGGGAACCGGTTCATCGCTTCAGCGAAGACCACCAGATTCCCTGCCTGTTCCCGACCACCGACTTTCCGGTGATCTCCGACAGCGATTGGTACACCCTCTACTTCAACAAGGGGATCTATCAGGAAGGGGAGGGTGCTGCGCGCTACCTGCACAGCATCTACGACCTCATCCGCGGCAAGCAGATTGTCCAGGTCGTCGAGGATTCCCCCGGGGGACGCACCCTGGCCAACGGTTTTCTCTCGACCTGGCAGGAATACGGCCACCCAGCGCCGGTTACTCTCAAACCCAAAGAGGGCATTCACGTCAGCCGGCAAGACTTGCGAGAGGTCCTGCAGAAGGAAACGCCGGCGGCCCTCCTCCTCTGGGACGGGGCCCAAGCTCGGGATATCCTGGACATGCTGGCCAAATCCCCGACCCGGCCGCAGCTCGTCATCGTCTCCTCCGGCCTGCTCGACAAGGCCATCTGGACCCTTCCCGAAACAACCCGGGAGTTCACCTATATTACCTGGCCCTACCGGCTGCCGCAGGAGGATGCCCGCTACGATGCCGTCCTAAAGCCGATTCTTCGCGGCAAGACCCTTGATGGGCGGGCCCGCCGGGTTTTCGAGGAAGCCTACGATACCAGTCTGCTGCAGAGCCAGGCGCTGATCATGATGCGCGGCGAGTATTACCGGGACTTCTTTTTCGACTCCATCGGAATGATCGAGGATCTCGACTATCCTCTTTACGAGCGGATTACCTTCGGCCCCGGTCAGCGCTATGCCTCCAAGGGGTGCTACATGGTCCAGCTCGGCAAGGGGGAGAAGCCGGAATTGATCAAGCGCAGCGACTGGGTAATTCACTAGCCCCAAGGCCGGAAACGGACAGATCGCCGAGAGTTGACCGTTAAACGTTAAACCTAGAAAAAGCAGTATCCACAGATTTCACAGATTTTCACAGATTAAGATCGGGGGCTTTCAGGAATTTTCCAACGCACCCTTTTGATTTGCTGTCGAAGATTGCAAATATCCGAATTTAAGGATTTAATCTGCGTAATCTGCGGATTTAATGCCGTATTTAGATTGAAAGCTTACAGCTTACAGCCGAATCCACGATTGCATCCGGCGTCCATTATGGAGTCACTCCTCAACCGGCAGGAAAAAGGAATTTCGATGGCGAAGCTGAAACCCCTGGTCTGCCTGTTCGTTCTCCTGCTGGCAATGACGCCGTCCCTGGTTTCGGCGGCCGAACCGGAGACGATTTTCGTGACCCAAGAATACTCCTTCGACTACCAGACCAACCCGCAGGCACCAGAGATCGCCCGGGCGCTGTGCGGAACCCGCTGCAATGCCCTCTCCGGTAATTACGCCAGCTACCTGAGTCCTGGCAGCTGGCGTTTGATCCAGATCGGCCGCAATGTGAAAAAGGTCGTCGATCTTGACAACCCCTTCATTGCAGGGAAATGTATCTGTATCGGGGACCTTTACAAGGTCGGCAAGGAAGACGTATTCAGGGAGCCACAATCGAAATGAGGTGCTGTTCGCCAGATATCTGCCAGGATGGCAAGGGGTGCCGAGAATTTTATTCCTTCGAAATTCTTTTGAATGTAAAAAGCCAATGGTTTCAATTACTTGGGTTGTTTTGATATTTAGCAGTGCAAAATTTTGCACCCTTTAGGGATTGCAGTTAATCTGTCCGTGAAACAAAAAGCTGCAATCAATTCGGGCTCTTATAATTAAATGAAAAACTGGCACGGTCCCTGAAAGAATGCTTGATTCAATGGGGTAGTTCCGCAACGTTTCCTCGTCCAAAAGAAAACGGGAAAGGTTAGGCATGAAACTAATTATAGGTATTGCTGTTGCCGCGGGTGCCTCCCTGCTTGGGTTGGCCAATTCTGCTGGCGCTGCCAAGGTAAATGTTCAGGAATTCCCCGATCATTACGTTGTCGAGATCGACGGCAGTATGGATGGCAAACAAAACCCTGCCAAAATGCCCGGCAGCCAAGCGACAGTCACGCCGCATGCTCCGTCCCTGTCCCAACGGCAGCCGGGGGTCATCCCACATACGGGCACTGCGAATGCATCTGAACCTACGGCACCAAATGCTGCAACGGCACTCCATGCTGAACCTGCAGCCAATACTGCAACTACGCCGAACTCTGCGATGACTCACAGCGCTGGCTACGCCCAGCGTCTACAGGCTCGTCAGGCAGATCAGATTGCCGAACGGATGGCTGCCCGGCAGGATCGGTGGGCCAGGCGCCGGGCGGCGGCAAAAAGACAATAGAGGTTTCTCTTCGATGGCCCCTCGCTGGGGTGACGGAAACGATCACGGGGATTTAGTTTGTAGGGAAAAAAGACTGCCACGTCTACCGCATCACAATGAAAATCTTAACTGGAGGCAGAAAATGAGAAGAGCGAGGTTATTCATTGCCGTGTTTTTGGCCTGTGGGGCCTTCGCCCTGGTTGCCTTGGTCGGCCAGGCCCGCGCCGGGTCCGGTTTCGGCCTGAGCACCAACGAGGATGGGGGCGATCGGATTGTTCCCACCTTCTACGCCAACAGCCCGGCGGGAATCTGGACCGACTGGAATGGGGTGACCCACGACTCGGGGACCGCCCTGGAGAAATTCGTCGATGAACTGCCGCCCGTTGGCTGTGGAAGCGGCGGGGTTGCCACCGTCAACGACCTCGGGCAGTGCCTGCCGATTGGCGAGCCCAACGCCGCCTATCAGGTCGGTGGCCAGGATCCCTACCCGGGTTCCGACTACTACGAAATCGCCATCGTCGAGTACCGCGAGCAGATGCACCGCGATCTCCCTGCGCTGGTCGACGGCGTGGCCGGCGGCGCGGCGCCGACCGGCGGGACCAAGATCCGCGGGTTCGTGCAGATCGTTCCCCAGGGTTACGTCTCGCCCGTGACCGGCCTGACGGCCGTTCCCCTCGACAAGGCCCACGGCTGCACCGAGGATGTCATGATCCCGGATGCCACCGGGACTTTGGTCCAGGCGTACGGTGCCACCCGCCCGCATTACATGGGTCCGGTGATCGTCACCCAAAAGGGGACGCCGGTGCGCATCAAGTACTCCAACCTGTTGCCTATCGGTAACAGCGGCGACCTTTTCCTCCCCGTCGACCATACCCTGATGGGCGCCGGCAAGGGGTACCTGCAGGGGACCGCCGACCCCAATGCCGACACCTACTACACCGAGAACCGCATCGCCGTCCACGAGCACGGCGGTGATACCCCCTGGGTTAGTGACGGCACCCCCAACCAGTGGACGGTACCTGTGGGCGAGTCCACTCCCTATCCGACCGGCGCCTCGCTGGCCAACGTCCCCGACATGCCAGCCCCCGGCCAGGGGCAGGGGACTCTTTACTACACCAACGACATCAGCGGCCGGCTGATGTTCTACCACGACCACGCCGTCGGCATCACCCGCCTCAACGTCTACGCCGGTGTAGCTGCCGGTTATGAAATCCAGGATCCCTCCGAACGCTCTCTGACCGACCCCGTCACCGGGACCATCCCGGTGGCCCCCGGAAACGAAATCCCGCTGGTGATCCAGGAGAAGACCTTCGTACCGAAGGACATCGGCTTGGCGGGTGCCGCCAATCTGGCCGCCTGCGTCGATCCGGCCAACTACGGGACCTACGACTCCCAGGACTGTAAATGGGACACCACCCACTGGGGGGGCTACGGTGACCTGTGGTATGCCAACGTTTACGAGTTCAACCAGGATCTCAATTCCTATGACGGCACCAACCCGGTCGGGCGCTGGGACTACGGCCCTTACTTCTGGCCGATCTTCCCCGTGTCTGAAGTAAATAATGCCTATATGACCGACCCGGCGTTGGGGACTTACGGTCACGAGTCCACCACTCCCGAAGCCTTCGGCGACACGCCGATCGTCAACGGCACGGCTTACCCGACCCTGACCGTCGCTCCGACGGCTTACCGGTTCCGCATCCTCAACGCCAGCAACGACAAGTTTTTCAACCTCGGGCTCTACCGGGCCACCAGTGCCGCAACCTGCAGCCTCAGCGGCGGAACGGGGTACGTTGTCGGGGATGTCATCAACCCCACCGGCGGTCTCGACGCGACGGTGCCCAATGCCCAGGCGGCCCGGGTAACGGTGACAGCAGTCGATGGCTCGGGCGCCATCACCGGCTACCAGCAGACCCGGTTCGGTGCCTATCAATCGGTACCCGGCGGGTTCACCTCCACCAGCACCACCGGTAGCGGTGCCGCGGTAACCTGCACCCTCTCCGGGCTGACCGAGATGGCCATGGTCCCCTTCGATTCCAGCGGCACCTTCCCCAGTACCGGCGGCTTGATCGGCACCGGGTGGGGTACTCCCGACCAGCGCGAAGGCGGGATCCCCTCGCCCGCGACCGTGGGCCCGGATATCATCGCCATCGGCTCCGAGGGCGGCATCCTGCCGCAGCCGGTGACTATTCCCTCCACACCGATCAACTACGAGTACAACAAGCGCAGCGTCACCGTTCTCAACGTCTTCGAGCACGGCTTGCTGCTCGGCCCTGCAGAGCGCTCCGACATCATCGTCGATTTCTCCCAGTTCGCCGGTCAGACGCTGATTCTGTACAACGACTGCCCCGCGCCGATCCCTGCAGGCGACCCGCGTCTCGACTACTACACCGGCGACCCCGATTTGACCGATTCCGGCGGCGCTCCGACCACCCTGCCCGGGTACGGGCCGAACACCCGCACCGTCATGCAGATCAAGGTCACCGGGACGATCGGGGCCAACGGCTCCGCGATAAGCACCACCAACCTCGCCGCCGACCTGGCCACGGCCTACGCCGCGACCCAGCCCGCACCCGTTGTCTGGGAGCCGAATTACGCTGCTGCGTTTCCGACTCCGCAGGACGTCGATTCGACGTCTACCGCCGGGCCCTGGCCTACCGCCTACAAGTACGCCACCATCCGTACCGGCTCGCTGGTCACCCCCACCTTCAATTTCATTGCCGGTTCGACTATCTCCTATTATCCCTACGAGCCCTTCACTCTGCCGCTTGGCAGCACGCTGCCGGTTCTTTCCACCACCCGGACGACCGTCAAAGCCGGCGAACTGGCACAGATGCCGGTACAGAGCAAGGCGATCCAGGAACTCTTCGACCCCTGGGGCAGGATGAACGCCACCCTTGGCGCTGAGCTCCCCTTCACCAACAGCAACAACCAGACCACGGTTCCCCTCGGCTACACCGATCCGGCCATCGTCAACGCCGACACCGGCGCCATCGAGGCGGCAACCCTGGAAGTGATCGAGGATGGCGAGACGCAGATCTGGAAAATCACCCATAACGGCGTCGACACCCATCCCGTCCACTTCCACCTGGTCAATGTTCAGCTGATCGACCGGGTTGGCTGGGACGGTACCTTCAAGCTGCCGGACGCCAACGAGCAAGGCTGGAAGGAAACCATCAAGATGAACCCGCTGGAGGACGTCATTGTCGCGGTACGCGCCAATGCGCCGAAGCTGCCCTTCGGTGTGCCCGAAAGCGTCCGTCCCATCTCGCCGTCCGAGCCGATTGGCTCCACTAACGGCTTTACTGGTTTCGATCCACTCACCGGCAACGGCTGGGCCTACAACGGCGGGCTGATCGAGAACCGTATTGCCTGGTTCGGTTGGGAATACGTCTGGCACTGCCACATTCTTGGGCACGAAGAGAACGACTTCATGCGGCCGTTCATCTTCAAGTATCCGGCCATGGTTCCCGATATGCCTACCGATGTAGTCGCAACCCCGAATGGTGGGCAGATGGATATCACCTGGACCGACCCGACCCCGATCAACTACGCCACCGACCTGGCCCACGCCGGCTATGGCAGCTACAAGAATGAGATCGGGTTCCGGATCGAGCGCTCGACCAACGGCGGGCCTTATTTTGCAATCGGCACGGCCATCGCCAATGCGACTTCCTACTCCGATACGACGATTTTGGGTGGGAACACCTACGGTTACCGGGTAATCGCCTACAATGCCGCCGGCGATTCCCTCAACACCACACCTCCGAACCTCGTCAGTCATATCGGCGTTTTCCGCAACGGCACCTGGTATCTCGACAGCAACGGCAACAATGCCTGGGACGCCGGGACCGACAAGGTTGCCTTCTTCGGCTCCAACGGCGATACCCAGGTCGCCGGGGACTGGAACGGCGACGGTGTGACCGACGCCGGTGTCTTCCGGAACGGCACCTGGTATCTCGACAGCAACGGCAACGGTGTCTGGGATGCCGGTGTCGACGCGGTCGTCAACTTCGGCACCGGTAGCGATAAGCCGGTTGTCGGGGACTGGAACGGCGATGGCAAATCCGACGTTGGCGTCTTCCGCAACGGCACCTGGTTCCTCGACAGCAACGGCAACGGCACCTGGGACGCGGGCACCGACAAGGTTGCCTTCTTCGGCACCAACGGCGATACGCCGGTCGCCGGCGACTGGAACGGCGACGGAACATCCGATGTCGGCGTCTTCCGCAACGGCACCTGGTACCTTGACAGCAACGGCAACGGTACCTGGGACGCCGGAGTTGACACCGTAGCCAATTACGGTACCAACGGTGATTCACCTGTCGTGGGTGACTGGGACGGCAATGGTGTTTCCGACCTCGGTGCCTACCGCAATGGAACCTGGTATCTTGATACTAACGGTAACCGCACCTGGAACGCTGGCACCGACACGGTAGCCAACTTCGGCTCCGGCGGCGATAAGCCGGTTGTCGGGTCCTGGTAAAAACTGCCGGAATACTTGCCTGTTCCTATTTAGTACAAGAGGAAACCCCCCGGCTTTGCCGGGGGACCCTAAACGTTTGACATTTGCGGGAGTATGATTCATCCCGACATTACGGTTTTAAGTTTCTGACTTTGCGATTGCGTTAAAGCCCCTTTGAGGGGCTAGCAATCGGTTAAAGCCCCCAGTTTGACTGGGGGATACTTACTTTCCATCCCGAAACGATAACGTACTGATATCTATAGAAAATGTCGAATATTTAGCTGTCGTTTTCACATGCTTCGTGCTATAATTCGAGCCCAACAAGCTGATATCATTCAGCAATTCTTCTTGGGGGCTCAGGCGATGCGCAAAAAATTCAACCGGCAAATGAATCTGTTCTCGACCGTGGCCCGAAACAAGATCGCCCAGGAACTGCAGCGGATATCCGCCGTGCTTGATGCCACCCCCCAGGTGGTGGACCTGGTCTATCAGGACTTGGTCCGCTCCTGCCGCCCCACCACCGGTCGGGAAGGGATGAGCGCCGAGCAGGTACTGCGCTGCGCCATCCTGAAACAGTATCGCCAGCTCACTTACGAAGAACTGGCCTTCCACCTCGAAGACTCGGACTCCTTCCGTGGCTTTTCCCGGCTGGAGATGGGACAGTATCCCAGCAAAACGATCCTCCAGCGGAACATCAAGACCCTGCGGGAAGAGACCTGGGAGGCCATCCACCGGGAAATCATCGACTACGCCAGAAAGGAAAAGTTCGAGACCGGCCGTAAGGTCCGCATCGATGCCACGGCCGTGGAAACCGACATCCACCATCCCACCGACTCAACCTTGGTAGCCGACGGGGTGCGGATCATCACCCGCTGGCTGGCCGAAGGTAAGGAACTGACCCCGACTCCCGGCTACGGCTACAGCGACCATCGGCGGGTGGTCAAGAAGCGGGTGCTGACCATTCTCAATGCCCGGAAGGAGAAAACCCGCCGGGATGCGTATCGCGACCTTTTGGTCTATGCCGGCAAGGTCAGAGAGTACGCGCTGGTGGCCATTCCCGAATTGTTCAACCATCAGGGGCAGAGCATGACTGATCTTTTCGCCGGTAAAGTCCTGGCCGAGAAGCTGACCCGGGCGGTCGGCCTGCTGGAGAAGGTCATGAGCCAGACCGAGCGGCGGGTCTTCAAGGGGGAGCAGGTCCCCGCCTCGGAGAAGGTGGTCTCCTTCTTTGAGGAGCATACCGACATCATTGTCAAGAAGCGGCGCCAGACCGAGTACGGCCACAAAGTCTTTCTCACCGGTGGTACCTCAACGCTGATTCTCGATTGCCTGATCGAGCGGGGCAATCCGGCGGACAGCGCGAAGTACGGAACGCTGCTGGAGCGCCAGGAAGAGCTGTATGGCCGCATGCCCCGACAGGTGTCGGCCGATGGCGGGTTTGCCTCCAAGGACAATCTCGCCTACGCCAAAAAGCGCGGGGTCAAGGATGCGGCCTTTGCCAAGAAGCGGGGGCTGTCGGTCCTCGCCATGGCCAAGAGTGCCTGGGTGTACAAGATGCTTCGCAACTTCCGGGCGGGAATCGAGGCCGGCATCTCCACCCTCAAACGCGCCTTCGGTCTGGACCGCTGCACCTGGAAAGGGTGGGAGGGGTTCGGCCGCTACGTCTGGAGTTCGGTCGTCTCGTACAACCTGCTGGTGCTCGCCAGGATCAAATTGGCAGCGTCCTAAGCGCCGCCTCGCCACCCGCACGAGCAGGACCCAGGGAGTACTGTGTCCTGAATTTGGAAAGAACGGCCCGCCGAACCGGAAAGGGCCTTCGGCAGAGGATGGCCTGCGGGAGAACCCCGCCTACATGCACCCCGCGTCCTCCGAAAACTCGCGTTTCGGGATGGAAACTATTTAACAGAAAGGCGCGCCACACTGTGGCGCGCCTTGTTTTTTTGCATGTGAAAAAACGCCTTTTCGTGGAGGGCTCGTTTTGACACGGGCCCTTTGCAGCGGAGGAAATCCGTTTGACATTCCCGGGAGGCCTTGCTACCTTGATTTTCCTTTAAGAAGATAAATTTCCGCTGCCTTTGGTAATCTTTTATCTCTGTTGAGGGGTTGAATTTGAGAGTTGGCCTTTGCGTTCTGCTCATTATAGGAATTCTCAGTTTCCCCCAATTCTCCTTGGGTGCCCCGCCAACGGCTAACCTGCCTCTCGACAGTTGGGTTTACCCCGCCCTCGATAAGCTCTGCGGGTTGGGGTTGATCGATTCCTCCCTCCAGGGGACCCGCCCCTATTCCCGGGCGGAGGCAGCCAGACAGGCCCGGGAAGCGTGGAGCAAAGCCGCGGACGGCCACGTCCCCCAAGCTGTCATCCAGCTTCTTCTTCGGCTACGGAGAGAATTTCGCGACCAGTTGGCGGAAAATGAATCCGGTCGAGAACTGGTCACCGGAAGCTATTTTAAACCGATTCGCAGCCTGGACATGGAGTATCGGTTTTCGGACGGTGAGGAAGCCCGTTTCCCCGGTACGAATGCCCAGCAAAGTCCTGTCAATTACAATAACTTCGGCATCGACTATGCCAATCGCCACAATCTCCAGGCGACGGTCGAATCGGAAATGCGCCTGACCCGATTTTTCCTGCTGAACCTTCGTCCCTGTTTTTTGCTGGAGGAACAAGACGAGGGCGGTGCTGGATCCGGTCTTCGTCTTCTCGAAGGAAAAGGCGCCTTGGAATTGGGGGGGGTCGAAATTTCCGCAGGGAGGCAGGCGCTTTGGTGGGGGCAGGGTAGACATGGCTCCCTGATTTTGACCAACAACGCCAAGCCCCTCGACATGGTTCGGGTTACCAACCCTTCACCAATCCTTCTCCCCTGGATATTAAAGTACCTCGGTCCATTCCGCTTCGATGCCTTCTGGAGTCGTCTGGAAGAGGAGCGGGAAATCCCCAAACCTTATTTTGCCGGGTTGCGGCTCACCATCAAACCGTTCCCCTGGCTGGAACTCGGTGGGTCCCGGACGGCCATTTTCGGCGGGGAGGGGCGTTCCGACATCGGGATTTCCGATTTCATCACCATTCTTGGCGGGAAGAACATAAATGGCCGCAGCGATACCAGCGATCAGCTTGCTGCCCTCGATTTTCGCCTGCGCCTGCCTTTCCTCGGAGGGGGAGAACTGTATGGAGAGTGGGGAGGCGAAGATGAGGCTGGAAGCTTTCTCTCGAATATGGCCTTTCTCGGGGGCGTCTATCTGCCGCACCTGGAACCCTCCGACCGGATCAGTCTTCGCCTGGAATATGCAGACCTCAGCCATATCGATGACAACTCCCTACCCTGGTATCAACACTATATTTACCAGTCAGGCTACACCTATCGCGGCAAGATCCTCGGGCATGCTGCCGGGGGGACCGCCAGAGATGTTTATGGGGAAATTAGGACCTTGCTTCCCGCAGGAGTTACGCTGAGCGTGGCCTGCGATTATCAGAGCCGGGGATCCAATCAAGCCGTCAAGGAAAAACATCTGCAGCCGGCGATCGGCCTGGAATGGCAATTCAGAAACAATCTCACGTTTTCCACACGTTATACTTACGACCATGTCGAAAATTTCGGTTACACTTCCCATGGCCCTCGAACCTTTCATCTGGCCGAAATGGGAATGAAATTCACTTTATAGGGAGATATCGGGTTGGCTGCCCTGTGCCAGGTTCCGGGAACGCCGGTTGCCTCGGAGTCACCGCCCGTACCCGGTGGACGCCTGATACCCAGCACAATTTGGAGGCTTACCTTGCAGATTAAAGTTGCCCGTTTATTCCTCCTTGTCGTTCTGTTTTTATTCCTGGGGCCGGGGCGCATACATGCCCAGGACATTCAAGACCATGCCACGGAAAGGCCGGCCTCTATTTCCTCCCAGGGGCTTGATCTCGGTAAAATAAATACCTTTTCAGGGAACAAGGGTCTTGAAATGCTGCAGAATCAATACGGTTTTGGGTCGCCAAAACCGCATAGTCAGCAGCGGCCCTCCGAATTACCTTCCTCTCGAGCCTCCTTCGGGGAGGAGAGAACCCAGACAGAAAAGCCTGACCAGGCAACATCGAAACCCAGCCCGTCACAAAAATCCTCCACCGAAGAATTTTTCGCCCAACCGGAAACCCCTATCGGTCAGGCCGTTGGAGGGACCGACCAAGCAGAGGAAGTGAAGAAGAAGGCTGAAGAGGACGGGTTTCAGCCCTCCCCGGAAGCGCGCAAGAAAGAAAAGGCCGAACAGGAAGCCATATTCGCCTATCTGCTTTCAGCTCCCGACGCGCTGCCCGTTTACGAAAAAGTCAATCTGTTCCTGCGGCTAAGCCAGGACCGGAGACAGAGATATCTGCAGACGCTTTCACTTCCGGAGCGGGAAGGCTTCCTGAAGAAACTGGGAGAAAAAGGCCGATTTTTCCTGGGAGACCTCAAGGTTGAACCTGTAAACCGCGAGCTGGAACAGTTCGGATATGACTTTTTCGAAACCAAAAACGGCGGGTTTAAACCCGATCAGTACGGTCCGGTCGGCCCCGATTATGTCGTCGGCCCCGGGGATACCCTGAATATCAGCGTCTGGGGCAGTATCGAAGGGACCTACGAGGTAGCCGTCGATCGTAGCGGCGACATCGTTCTGCCCAGGGTTGGCGCAATTTATCTTTGGGGCCAGACCTTCGCCGAAGCAAAGGAAACGATCCAAAAACAGATTGCCAAATACTTTACCCATTTTCAGATGAACGTAACCATGGGGGCGCTGCGTTCGATCCAGGTCTACGTTGTCGGCGAGGTCAATGCGCCAGGCACCTATACGGTCAGTTCTCTTTCGACCGTCCTCAGCGCCCTGGTGGCGGCCGGCGGGCCGGCAAAAACCGGCAGCCTGCGGAAGGTGCAACTGGTCCGCAGCGGAGGAGTCGTGGCCACCATCGATTTCTACGACTTTTTCCTGAACGGGGACCGGAGCCGCGACGCCAGGCTTCAATCCGGCGATACCATCCATGTCCCCGTAGTCGGCCCGCTGGTGGGGGTGGCCGGGAATGTACGCCATCCCGCCATCTTCGAATTGAAAGGAGGGGAAAACCTCCAGGATGTCCTGGGGATGGCTGGCGGGGTTACCTCGACGGCCTACTTGAAACGCGTTCAAGTGGAACGGGTTATCGCCCACCAGAAAAAGGTGGCTCTCGATCTCGACCTGAGTGGTCTTGGCGATAAGGACCAGGCCCAGTCCTTTCCCCTGCAGGACCGCGACTTCGTCAAGGTTTCCCCGATTTCTCCCCTCAGCGCTTCCTACGTGGTGCTGGAAGGGTACGCGGCCCGGCCGGGCCGGTACCAGTTCGTCGAAGGGATGCGGCTATCCGACCTGGTTCTACCTTACGAAAACCTGCTGCCCGATACCTTCCGCGGAACGGCCGAGATTTTGCGTCTGCAGCCGCCCGCCTATCAGCCGGAAAAAATCACGGTCGACTTGGGAAAGGCCCTGGCCGGGAACCTGGACCAGGATATCAAGCTGCAGGAGTTTGATGAGGTCCGCTTCTTCTCCCGGGACCAGATGGAGGAACTGCCCGAAGTGGACATCGTTGGCGCCGTTCTGAACCCCGGAACGTTCCGACTTTACCGGAACATGACGGTACGTGACCTGGTAACCGCCGCCGGCAACCTAAAGCGCAATGCCTACCTGAAGGAGGCGGAACTGACCCGCTACATTCCCGAGGGGAGGGGGACCAAGACCGAACGCTTCAATATCGATCTGAAGCAGGCCCTGGCCGGCAACTCCGAGCAAAACCTTGTCCTTCGGCCTTATGATCACCTTTCGGTGCGGATGATTCCCGACTTTGACGAACGGCGCGCAATCAAAATCGAAGGGAAGGTCCTCTTCCCCGGCACCTATACCATCAGCAGGGGGGAAAAGCTGAGTTCGGTCCTGGAGCGAGCCGGCGGCTTCGCGGAAGGATCCTATCTGCGGGGCGCCATTTTTACCCGTGAGTCGGTCAGGGAAATACAGCAGGAACGGCTCAAAAAATTGATCTTCGAACAGGAGCAGGAAATCTCGCGTGCGGCAGCCGATATTGCCCAGGGGGCGCTGAGCCCGGAGGAACTGCAGTCTGCCCAGGCCGTTTTGGCCAACCGCATGGCGCTGGTGGAGAAACTCAAGCAAATGCCTGTCCAGGGGCGCATGGTGATGCATCTCGAGCCCCTGGAAAAATTCAGGGGGAGTGCCTCCGATCTCGAGGTCATGGACGGCGACACGCTCTCGGTTCCGGATAATCCGAAATCGGTTGCCGTTCTGGGCCAGGTCTTCAACCCGATTTCCATGTCCTACCAGCCAGGGCAAACGGTCGCCTACTATCTCGACAGGGTCGGAGGCCCAACCGAAAATGCCAACACCTCCCAGATGTTTATCGTTCGGGCCGACGGCAGCGTTTTCAGCAAGGAACAGTCAGGGATGGGAATTCGCTGGGACGGGGAGGGCTCCCGGTGGATTCTCGGCGGCTTCAACGTCACCGAACTCTATCCCGGGGATACGGTCCTGGTACCCGAGAAGGTTAAAAAGGTCGACGTCATGCGTGAAGTCAAGGACTTGACCACCATAATTTACCAGATGGCCCTCGGTGCGGCAGCCGTGGCCTCATTTTGACAGAGACTTGCATTAATTGAGGTAACAGGCAACCAAACCAACCCAATGTGAACGGATTCGGACGTTGGACGAAAAAGAAATCAACCTTTTCGATTACCTGCTTGTGCTCGCAAGGCATAAAAAACTGATTTTCGGCCTTGGGCTTGCGGGATTCTTCCTGGCCTTAGCCATTGCCCTGCTGCTGCCCAACATCTACACGGCAACGGCTCGAATCCTGCCGCCGGAAAACACTGACGGCGTGGGTTCGATGTTGGCCGAGCATTCGGCCCTGGCCGCCTTGGCCGGAGTATCGCTGGGGGGGAATAATACCGCTGACCTCTATGTCGGAATGCTGACGAGCCGGACGATCTCCGATCGGATCATCGAGCGCTTCGACCTGATGAAGGTCTACGATCTCGACTCCAGGACAAAGGCTCGGGAAAAGCTCGGCAAGAACGTCAACATCATCCCCGGGCGGGCGGACCACATCATCTCCCTTAGCTTCAATGATAGGGATCCGCAGCGTGCTGCGGCCATTGCCAATGCCTATGTTGAGGAATTGAAGAAACTGAACGTTCAACTCAACCTGAACCGGGCAGGGCGAGAGCGGCAATTCTTGGAAGAACGACTCACGGCGGTCAAGACGGACCTTCGAAACGCAGAAGACGCCCTGACCCAGTTCCAAAAAGAAAACAAAGCCATAAAGCTCGACGAGCAAGCCAAGAGTACCATCGATGCGATTGCACGCCTGAAAGGCGAATTGGCCAAAAGGGAAGTGGATCTTGGCGTCCTACTCTCTGTTCAGACGGAACGCAACCCGCAGGTCCAGGCCCAGAGGGAGAGTATCACCCAACTTCAGGAACAGTTGCGCATGCTCGAACAGACTCCAACTGCCCAGAAAGTGAGTGGCGATATCTTTATACCGACCTCCGAGATGCCGGACCTTACCGTTCGGTATGCCCGTTTAATGCGCGATTTTAAGGTGCAAGAAGCTCTGTACGAGGTCTTGACGAGGGAATACGAGGTTGCGCGAGTCAATGAAGCCAGGGACTCTTCAACCATCCAGGTGCTTGACGAAGCGGTGCCGCCGGACCAAAAAAGCAAACCGAGACGAGGTCTTATCGTCCTGCTAGGGACCTTCGCTTTCGGGTTCGGTGGAATACTGCTCTCTTATTTTCTCGAATGGGCAAAAAAAATGTCACCTGAAGATTTGGAGCGGTTGAAGGCGGTCAAGCAGAGTTTAAGGATCCGAGGTCAAAACTAGATAGCGGTAATTAGCGGGGAGGGTACTGCATGGGCACTACTCTGTACCACCAAGATGCTGAAATTCATATTGAGGAAACTACTGGCGGTAACCGAAAGATCTCGGTCGCAATGCTAACCCGAGATGTATTTGTCCCTGTCAGGACTTGTGAAACCAGTTATCCGATTGAGCTCATTTCCGAAATTGTCGCGAAGAAGGGGCCTTCTTATTTATGCGACGAAATATTGCGTGAAGAATCCGTGGATTATGTTCAAAAATCATTATTCTGTAACTTATTATGCTATGTTGATGAGAATGAATTTCGTGGAAAAAGGGTGCTTGATTTTGGGTGCGGAAGTGGCGCTTCAACAATGGTTCTTAAAAGGATGTTGCCCTGTCCAGAACTTGTTGGAGTTGAACTAGACCCTGATCTATTGGCTATTGCCAAGTCCCGCGCTGCGTATTACGGATATGATAACGTAAAATTCTTGTCTTCCCCAAGTTCCGACCAGCTACCTGAAGGAATAGGGAAATTTGACTTTGTTATTCTTAGTGCAGTTTATGAACATCTTCTTCCTGATGAAAGAGAAATGTTGTTGCCAAAACTTTGGAATCTCTTGAATTCAGGAGGTATCCTTTTCCTCAATCAAACACCCTTTCGTTACTTTCCAATTGAATCTCATACCACCAGCGGTCTTCCTTTTATTAATTACCTGCCGGACGGATTAGCATGTATTTTGGCTAAACGTTGTTCAAAGAGAAATCTTCAGAATGACACCTGGCAGGAACTTTTACGCAAAGGAATCCGTGGTGGAAGTGTCAGGGAAATCAACAGAATTCTAGCCTGTTGCTCTGGAAAACCCATTTTAATGGAACCTTCGCGGCTGGGTGTTAATGATCGGGTGGACCTCTGGTATTCCCAAGCGCAACATGCAAAATTCCGGACTGCTAGGAACTTGTATTTTCATGCAGCTAAGGTTTTCAGTAAGGCGACAGGGATGGTGATGCTCCCTTATTTAAGTCTTGCCCTTAAAAAAGGCTGATAGGGCCCCTCGACTTTTCAGTGAGGCTGGGCTTTGCACCCCTTTTTAAGATTAGAAGGTTCCGCTCCATCTTGCTTGGGCTTCTTTTGCACCCAATTTTTCTTTAGATAAAGCCGGATTGACAGAGTTGGTCATTTGAAAAAGGTATTTTCCTTTCTGCAGGGGAAAGTTCTCCCCTTAGCTCTCGGCGAAACCGTCTGGCGATTGTCCATGCTGGGATTGCTGGCAATTGTCTCCAGGCGGTTTTCCGTTGGCGAGTTCGGCGCATTCAACCTTGGCCTGGTTCTTTACCAGTACGCCCTGATGCTTACGGACTTTGGGACGCGATCGATTGGCGGACGGTTAATCGCAATCGGCCAACTGCCAGAAATTAGGATTGTTTCCGGAGTCTGGCGGAAACGAATTCAACTCTTCGTGGTGGCCTTGGGGATTGCAGCCCTCTACCTGGTGCTGACGCCGACGACGCCGCGCGCGCTGTTGCTTTTCGCCGCCGCCGCTCTCTTTGCCGGGATGTCCCACGAATGGATCTTCTGGGCCCAGGAACGTTACTGGCGTTTTGCCGCCTGGCGCTCCTTTTCCGGCTTGCTGGTTTTTTTCGTTGTTGGTGCGGCAGCCATATTGAACGGGGGCCTCCTTTCCTTGGCACTTGGTTACGCTGGTGCCATGGCCGCCGGAATGGCCCTTTCCTGGGCAATGAGCGCGGTTCCGGCCCGTTGGGTTTCCCGCAGAGACGCTGGCGAAATCGAAGCCTTGCACTGGCGGGAAATTTCCCTTCTCGGATTTGCCTTGGTGGCCAACCAGCTATTTCAGACCGGCGACGTCATGTTGTTGGGGGTGCTCAGTGACCAGAACCAGTTGGGCATCTACGGAGCGGCTTCCCGCTTGATCCTGTTTCTTTTCGGCGTTTACTACCTGGGTGCCCAGGCTTTGTATCCATGGCTTGCAAGACAGTTTGCCGAGGGAGCTTTGGACCGGAGAACGGCCTTTTCCCTGCTGGGCGGGGCTGGTTTGTGTGGCTTGGGCTTGGGGGTGGCAGCCTATCCTTTTTTGGGTCAACTGGTCGGACTTGCGTTCGGGAGGGCGATGGTTGTGGCAGGAGCCCCAGGTATCCTGAAAATTCTGGTATTCGTTCTGCCTCTGGAATTGGTCATGGGGACCTGGGGGATGATGGCCACGGCCGCCGGATTTAACCGCCTGGCCCTGAAGGTAACTTCGCTAGGGGCGCTGACCAACTTTCTACTGAATATTTTCCTGATCCCGGGCAAGGGAGCCGTCGGGGCCGCCCTTGCCTCCCTTCTCAGTTATGGCATTGTGGTCGGAGTAATCATCCTTACCCTTTCGACCTTGATCGGTACAAGGACGATGGACAAAAGACAATTTAGTGAGGCACCGAATATATGAAATTTCAGGACGGCCGTTTTTCGGCCTATACCCTCCATTATCGGCGGATGGGAAACCGGAAACCGGCCGAGGATATTTGGCTCCCCCAGATCAGGCGGGATTTCTGCAAGCCCTGGATGAACAGGATAGACAGGGATGTCCCCATTCTTGACGTCGGTTGTGGTTGGGGACACCAGATATTCATCCTGCACCATCTGGGTTTTACCAATATTGGGGGAATCGAAATCGTCGAAGATTCCTGCGAAATTGCCCGTGAAGCTGTCGGGGAGATGGCCAAGATCGAGCTGGCCGACGCTTTTGATTATCTTGCAGGTCGCTTCGAAGAGTTTGCCGTCATCATTCTCAACGATGTTCTCGAGCACATTCCCCGCGACCGCACCCTGGAGTTGTTGAAACTGGTTCGGCAGGCTCTGCGTCCCGGTGGCTTTGTGTCCATCCGGGTGCCTAACATGTCCTCCCTGCTTGCTTCCTTTTCCATGTATCTTGATTTTACTCACGTCGTTGGTTTCACGGAGTATTCCCTGATGCAGGTGCTGGACCAGAGCGGGTTCGAAGGGCATGAAGTCGTTGACTCACGGCCCAGGCTGCTTTTCTCTTTTGTCTCTCCCCTCCGCAGTCTGAAGCGAATGGGCAGGGTACTGTTCTATTTTGCCAACAAGGCCCTGCACCTTTTGCTGTACTTGATCCGTGCTCAGCGGCTCTTCCCCCAAACCTTCGAATACAATCTCGAAATTTACTCCCAAAAACCAGAGCTGGGAAATGGCGGTTAAGAGATTGCTATTCATCCTCCCCAACCTGTTGGGAGGAGGGGCCGAGCGTGTAACGCTGACCCTGCTTCGCGAACTTTGTGCCCGCGGTTACCAGGTTACCCTCTTTTTATTCAAGCATGAGGGCGTCTATTGGTCCGAGGTGCCCAATGGCATCAAGGTTCGGGCAGTCCTTCCTGCCGGGGAACGAACACGCCGTCACCTGGTGAAGATTCTTTTCGCTCTGCTGGGCGAAGTTCGTCACCATGATGTGCTTGTAGCGGGGTTAGAAGGAGGCCCTACTATTTTAGCCTATCTTGCTTCGGTGCTGGTCGGCAAACCCTCGGTTGGCTGGGTTCACGTCGCGTTGGAGCAATTTGGCAATGCCCGCTGGGGACGTTTGGAAAGGTTCCTTGCTCGGTGGATTTATCCCCGGTTGGCGGCCGTGGTCTGTGTCTCTGAAGGCGCCCTTGCCTCACTGGTGCGTCTGATCGGAGCAGGACATCCAACATGGCGAACAATTCCCAACCCCATACAGGTTGTGCAGAAAAAGGTGCCAGAGGATGGTAGCGACCCCGGCCTGCCGTTAGTGCTGGCTGTCGGCCGTCTGGAAATCCAGCACAAGGGTTTCGATGTTTTGATTCGGGCCCATGCCCGGCTGCAGCAAGCAGGGATTTTCCACCGATTGACCATCCTGGGGGAAGGTCCGGATCGACTGGAACTCGAAACCCTCGCCCGGGAGGAAGGTGTTGCCGACAGTGTCGCCCTTCCCGGTTTTGTGAAAGACATCCTGCCCTGGTATGATCGAGCGGATGTCTTTGTCCTTTCCTCGCGGTTCGAGGGGCTGCCAACCGTTATTCTGGAGGCTCTTTCCCGGGGGGTTGCGGTCGTAGCCACGGATTGTCCTTCGGGGCCCAGAGAAATTCTCCGGGACGGAGAATTCGGTGAACTGGTTGCGCCGGGGGATACAGAAGCCCTGGCTAAGGGTTTGAGGCGAGTGCTCTCCGATAAAAAGTTACGAGAACAATTGGCAGAAAAGGGGCCCTCACGAGCTGCGGATTTCGCTCCCGGAAAAATCGCCGACCAGTGGGAACGGCTTTTTTGCGAATTGGGAAAATGAATAATTTCGTATCTGGACCAGGAAAACTTCGAATATTTCACCAGACCTTCGCCGAACAAGAGGCGATGTCTCCCGGAAACAGCCGGAAAAGGATTTGGTTGATGGGAATGCCAGGAACTGCTCTCAAGGTGCTGACAAAACTCCTTCTGGTTTCATGCTTCACAACCGTGCTGTCTGCCCCGGCAGGAGCCGTCATTCTCCATGTTGCGCCCAACGGAAACGATGCCTGGACTGGTGGCCTGGAACAACCCAATGCAAAGGGAAACGACGGCCCTCTGGCTTCCCTGGAAGGGGCCCGCAACCGGATAAGAGAGCTCAAGCGTCGGGGTCCCCTTACCGAGGCGGTTCGGGTGATCATCGCGGACGGCACCTATCCGGTGCGAAAGACACTCGTTTTTTCTCCCCAAGACAGCGGTTCTGCTGAATTCCCCATTGTTTACGCGGCGGCACCTGGAGCCAGACCAGTATTCTCCGGCGGCCGGAGGATCAACGGTTTCCGGAAAGTGGATAGCGATACCTGGGCGGCTTCGATTCCCGGGAGCTTGGGCGGCGCCGGGTATTTCGAACAACTCTGGGTTAACGGGGAAAGAGCGGTTCGGGCCCGCTCTCCCAATCGTTTCTATTTTCACATCGCCCGCACTATCGGGGATGAAGACCGAACGGCCGGCAATGCGGGGAAGCGTGCTTTCATGGCGCGGCCCGAGGATCTGACCGATTTGGGGAAAATACCCCCCGACGAACTCAACGACGTGACCGTAGTGGTTTTCCATGATTGGGAAACCTCTCGACATCGGCTTGCTTCCATCAACTCCCAGACCGGACTTGTCACCCTCACGGGCCCTGCTCCCTGGCCATTTCTCGCCACCGATTTCTATCAACGCTACTACCTGGAAAATTTCCGGGGGGCCCTTGACCAGCCCGGGGAATGGTTTCTTACCCGGAACGGCCAGTTGTATTACAAGCCCCGGCCCGGCGAGAACCTGGCGACCGCCAGAGCCGTCGCTCCGGCCGGGCCCGAGCAGTTCATCCGTTTTGCCGGACGCCCCCGAGAGCGGCAGTGGGTGGCCCATATTGTCCTGAAGGGGTTGAATTTTCAGTATGGGCAGTACCTTCTTCCTCCAGAGGGGCATGGAGACACCCAGGCCGAGGTCAGCATACCTGCTGCGATCGAGGCGGAAGGTGCGGTCGGCATCGTCCTTGAAGACTGCGAGGTCTCCCATATCGGCATACATGCAGTCTGGTTCCACCGAGGTTCACACGACTGCCAGATCCTTAGCTGCTATTTTAACGACCTCGGCGCGGGAGGAATTCGCATCGGCGACGGCCTCGATGAAGACCTTTCCAATCCGGCCATGCATACCGAAAAGATCTCGGTGGAAAACTCGATCATTCATGGTGGCGGGAAGATTCATGCCGGAGGATGTGGAATCTGGGTCGGTCGCAGCGGTTACAACCGGATTCTTCATAATGATATTTCCGATCTTTTCTATACCGGAATATCCTTGGGATGGTCATGGGGATATCCGCGCAGCCTGGCCGTTTCCAACCAGGTCGAATTCAACCGCATCCACACCATCGGGCAGGGGGTTCTGGACGACATGGGGGGCATCTATACCCTCGGCTTATCGCCGGGGACCGGGATTCGCAACAATGTTATCCATGATATTCAGGCTTACAGGTACGGCGGTTGGGGACTCTACAGTGACGAGGGGAGTTCTGACCTGATTCTGGAGAACAATCTGGTTTATAACACCAGCAACGGCAGTTACCATTTGCATTACGGCCGCAACAACCTCGTTCGAAACAATATTTTCTGCAACAGCAGGCAGGGGCAAATCCAACGCTCCCGGGTCGAAATGCAACTTTCGATGACCTTTCAAAACAATATTGTCTGCTGGAAGCAGGGGCCCCTAACAGTCGCAGGCTCGATAAGTGGTCCAACCGTATTGTTCCGGGATAACCTCTACTGGAAAGTTGGTGGGGGGGGCATAAATTTTCAAGGGCAAACCCTGGCTCAGCGCCAAGCCTCGGGACAGGATCTGGGGTCAATGGTTGCCGACCCCCGATTTGTCGACCCAGGGCAAGGTGATTTCCGGCTCCGGCCCGGTTCGCCAGCATTGAAGATCGGTTTCAGACCCTTCGACCCTTCTCGCGCCGGTGTTTACGGGGATATGAAACGGGTGGTCGCCGGTCTCGTTTTCCCGACGACGGAATTGGCTCCTCCCTTCAGCCTAGCCGACGACTTCGAACATTCCCCCATGGGGTATGGCCCTGCTTTTGCCCATAGTTTTACCGACGGTCACAACGACCTGGTTTCGGTGACTGGTTCTCTGGGTGCCGAAGGAAGCCGCAGGAGTCTGGCCATTTCCGATCTGCCCGGTCTGCCGTATCCCTATCTTCCGTACTTTTATTATGATCCTGACCACCGGCAGGGAGTGACAACCTGCAGCTTTGACCTGCGGGTGGATCCGGGCGTGGTGATGTACCACGAATGGCGTGACAATCAAACCCCTTTCGGGGTGGGCCCCAGTTTCTGGATAAAAAACAACCGGCTTGAAGTTGCCGGGCGCCCGATTCTTGCCCTGCCATCGGGGGTTTTTGTTCATTTCCAAGTTTCTGCTGCTCTCGGCAAGGATTCGACAGGAACCTGGAACCTCGAGGTAGCTCTTCCCGGGGAGTCGGTAAAGCGTTTCGGGGGACTCAAGAACGGCTCTTCTCAATGGAGACGGCTGGACTGGCTCGGTTTCAGCAGCATGGCTGAGGATCGGGAAGTATTTTACCTCGACAACCTTGCCATTTTTAACAGGGATATTAAGTAGGGAAACCGGTTTCGTCCCTGGGCACCCGGCTCCCCGGCAGCAAACGACCCTCAACCAATGACCCGTTACCAAAAGGCCTTTTTCGTCACCCTTGCCATCAGCCTGGCGGTGGCATTTTCCCCGCTCAAGGAATTGGCGTACCTGCTGCCCTATGTTGGATTCCTGCTTCTTGTCGGCGTCGGACAGCGATGGGTTATTCTGCGCAATCTCGGCCTGTTGGGAATGGCCTACATTTTCCTCGTGATGTTGCATGCAGCCTTCGGTCCGGAGTTTGTCTGGCAGAACGCCGTCCTTTGGCTGATGACCAACGGTACCCTGCTGTTTCTTCTCGCCGTTCCCTCCCGGGGGTTGTACAGCGAAGAGCTAGGGGCTGTTGTGATGCGTCTTGTCCTGTTATTTCTCCTGGTCGAAAGCTTCTGGGGGGTCGGACAAGCCCTCCAGGGATACCTCTATTTCGGCAACCTGGATGGGGCCATCGGGGATTTCGTCAGCGGCACCATCTCCCCCTTTTCCAAGGAAGCCTCGTTCGCCAATCCGATCTTCGCCACCAACCTGGCAGTGTTGATTGTTTTCACCCTGATTTTTGCCGAAAGGAAAAGGCGAATCTATCTGGTCCTGTTCCTGGCCATGGCTACGCTCCTGTTCACTTCGGTCCTGCACCTTATATTGAGTTTTTTCCTGGCCTTTGGTCTCTCCCAGGTTCTCTGCAGGCGAATCCGGCTCAAAGCGATTCTGCTCATAGCCGGGGTTGCCATCTTTCTGGCCGGAGGAATGATTCTGACCCAGAGGACCAATTTCGGTCTGTATCGGACCTATGGAGAACTGATTCTGGAGAACCGCTTGCCCAAAATGGAAATGATGCGGCGGGTCATTACCGAAATTGGTCCCAAGGATCCCTTCTTCTCCCTTTTTGGTTATGGCCCCGGGCAGTTCCTCAGCCGAGCCGGGCTAATAGGCACCGGGCGGTTTTTGGGCACTCCCGAACATCCCCGTCAAATTCCCTTCCTTGACAGTGAGTTGACCAGTGCGCAGGGAAACCAAATGCTTGATCTTTGGGAAACGAGCCTGTGGGATGCAGGTTTTGGCGGCTCGGCCATGGCCAAGCCCTGGAGCTCCTGGCTCGCGGTTGGGACCGAATTCGGGCTTGTCGGGCTGATCGGGGTTTTGCTGGGCATGGGGAAGGTTGTGTGGGATGGGGCAGGCCGCCGTTTCCGCCGGGAATGGCCAGGCGCTGCAATTTTCCTTGTCTTCCTGGTGATTTTTCTTGGCACCATTGGACTGGTCGAGTTGTACTGGGAAATCAGCCAGGCTATTTTTGTCGGTATTCTGCTGGCGAAGATGGTCAATGCCATGCGTTATGTCGATCCCAGGGAGGAGTCCCTGCGCGCCGCTCCGGATTCGCCTTGAGGATTCTGCAGATTCATAATTTTTATCGGCAGGCCGGCGGAGAAGATGCCGTTCTTGCGGCCGAAGCGCGATTGCTCCGGGAGCATTGCCATGAGGTTGATCTTTTTTTCAGCCGAAAATCACCAACTGGTCGGAACGAAGGAAAAGCTCATTGCCGCCTGGCGGGTGGTTTACTCGGACCGGGTACGCCTAGAACTCCGGGCGCACCTTCAATCTTTCTGCCCCGACGTCGTTCACGTACATAATTTCTTCCCTTTGCTCACCCCCTCCGTATATGATGCCTGTATCGAAAAAAATATTCCGGTGGTGCAGACCTTGCACAATTACCGAATAATATGTCCCAATGCACTGTTCCTTCGAAACGGCAAAGTCTGCGAGGACTGCCTGGGGCGGGGGCCATTTCCGGCA
Organism: uncultured delta proteobacterium; assembly: GCA_963806685.1. Lineage (GTDB taxonomy): Bacteria > Desulfobacterota > Desulfuromonadia > Desulfuromonadales > DDH964 > DDH964. Next base: position 68,065 of record CAWDZB010000011.1, on the reverse strand, counting down.
GTTGTGCATGCTTGTTACCGAGGGTCCCGGCTGGCCACTCTTCCGGTTGCCCTGATGGTCGCCGTTCACCGGCACCGCAGGACCTGGGAACGAAAAGTTGACCGGATCATTGCCCTTTCTGCGTTCGCAAAAAACAAGTTCCTGGAAGGGGGATTGCCGGCTGAGAAGATTGTGGTCAAACCCAACTTTGCGCCTGATCCGGATGTCCGGGGAGATTTCATTAGACGAAAGAATGCTCTTTTCGTTGGACGGTTGGGGGAAGAAAAAGGGATCTCTGTCCTTATCAAGGCATGGAAGGAACTGGACTACCCCCTGCGAATTGTTGGTGACGGTCCATTTACAGGGAGGGCCAGGGAAGTGCTTAATCCGGCTATTTCCTGGCTCGGGTCCGTATCCCCCGCAGAGGTTTCTTTGGAAATGGAGCGAGCTGCCTTTCTGGTTTTACCATCTGTTTGCTATGAAGGATTTCCTCTGACACTCGTTGAAGCTTTTTCTCATCGGCTCCCGGTTGTCGCTAGCTGTTTGGGAAGTCTGGCTGATCTGGTTAAAGACGGCGTTACGGGGTTGCTCTTTTCTCCGGGAGACGCCGATGACTTGGTAACCAAGATCCGCTGGATGATGGAGAATCCCGAGAAGTCTGCCCGTATGGGTGAAAATGCCCGGCGCGAATACGAGGAGAAATACACTCCCGAACGAAATTACCGGTTGCTGATGGACATTTACCGGGAGGTCATGGATGAAAAGAAAACGGATTCTCAGTATCCACGTTAATACCGGTTCCTACCAGGACTTTCTGGACAGAATCACCCGGCTCGGCCAGGCCCGGGAGTCCTCCTACGTTTGCCTGGCCAACGTCCACATGGCCATCGAGGCCTGCGGAGAAAAGGATTTCGCCACGGTGGTCAACGGGGCCGATGTCGTCGCTCCGGACGGGATGCCGCTGGCCAAGGCCTTCAAGATGCTGCACGGCCTTGACCAGGGTAGGATCGATGGCATGCGGCTCATGCCCGACCTTATCGAGGCGGCCGCACAAAATGGGGCAGGGGTGTATTTCTACGGTTCCACCCAGGCGGTGCTCGACGGAATGGTCGAGCGCTCCTCCCGGGAACATCCCCGGCTGACAATTTCCGGCGCCTATTCTCCGCCGTTTCGGGAACTCTCCGGGCTCGAGCAGGAAGAGGAGGTTGCCCGCATCAATTCTTCCGGCGCCCAGATCGTCTTCGTTGGCCTGGGATGTCCGAAACAGGAACTCTGGATGGCGAGGAACAAGGGCAAGATCAATGCAGTCATGATCGGGGCGGGTGGCGCTTTTTCCGTCTATGCCGGGCTTCTCCAGCGGGCTCCCGTCTGGATGCAGAAATCGTCCATGGAATGGTTGTACCGTCTTTGCAAGGAACCGCGACGTCTCTGGAAACGCTATCTGGTGACGAATTCGACCTTTCTCGGCTTGATGACCATCGAGATGCTGCGGAAAACCCTGGGTGTGGAAAGATTCTGAAGCAGGCCTTCCCCGGCAATTTCGAGTGTCCTACTCCTAGCCGGGGAATTCCCGGCGGGCATTTTCCCCTTGGCCGATAAGTTCCGATTTGATATAAAAAGCCGTTGTTTAAACGGGCTTTCCCGTTTTTGAATGCAGGGCACAACCTCGCAGTTGCCGCCAATCGGAACAATGCACCCGCCGGAGTTGTGAACCCCCTGCCTGCCCTCGCGGTCCTGTCCGGTTCCTGGCCGGGCCCGTCAGCTTCAATGAGCGGCCAGGCACCTGCCTAGCAAAGGTATGCTCAATCCCAGCGTCGTTTCCTTTCCCGGCAGTTCATTGGGGCCCGTTGGAGGCCGTTCCAAATCTGGCGGCTGCGTTGGTCTGGTCTGCCCTTTGGCGCAGGCGGGCGTCGCTGGCAGTTCCCCTAATGGAGTCCGGATTGGACAAAAATTCTCGTAACAGGCGGGGCCGGTTTTATCGGCTCGCATACGGCGGTGGAGCTATTACTGGCCGGCTACGATGTGGTCGTGGTTGACAACCTGTGCAACAGTTCTCCCGTGGCCCTGGAGCGCGTGGCCGAGATCTGCGGCAGGAGTCCTGTCTTCGCCCGGGTCGATATCCGCGACCGGGAAGGGCTGCGACGGGTCTTTGCGGAACATCGGGTCGAGGTGGTCATCCATTTTGCAGGGCTCAAGGCGGTAGGGGAGTCAGTCGACAGGCCATTGGCCTATTACCAGAACAACATTGCCGGTACAGCCACCCTCTGTGAGGTGATGGCCGAAGCCGGAGTCAAACGGCTGGTCTTCAGCTCCTCGGCAACCGTCTACGGCAATCCGGAAAAACTGCCGATCCGCGAAGATTTCCCCCTTGGTGCCAGTAATCCCTACGGTCGGACCAAGTTGTTCATCGAGGAGATGCTGCGCGACCTTTTCGCCGCTGATCCCTCCTGGCGCCTCGCGATCCTGCGCTACTTCAACCCGATCGGTGCGCATCCCAGCGGCCGCATCGGCGAAGATCCGCAGGACATTCCCAACAATCTTTTCCCGTTCCTCACCCAGGTTGCCGTGGGAAGACGCGAGCGGCTGGAAGTTTTCGGTGACGACTACCCGACTCCGGACGGTACCGGGGTGCGCGACTACATTCATGTCGTCGATCTCGCCCTGGGTCATCTGAAAGCGTTGGAGCGGTTGGCTGCTGGCCCCGGAATGGTCACCTGCAACCTCGGCACCGGTCGGGGCTACAGCGTCCTCGAAATAGTCCACAGCTTCGAGCGGGTTAGCGGGCGGACCATCCCCTACCAGGTTGTCGACCGCCGCCCGGGGGACATTGCCGCCTGCTGGGCGGATCCTTCGCTGGCTGCGAGCGAACTGGGGTGGAAAGCATTTCGATCCCTCGACGAGATGTGCGCCGACGGCTGGAGATGGCAGGAGAAAAACCCCCGAGGCTATGGTGATTGAGTGCCTGGAGGAATACCGATTGGATTTCATCAGGCAGCGGTGACGAAGTGCAAAGCAAAAATGTTGTACTGACCACAGGTGCTGCTGTTTAGGTTTGTGTCTAAAGAGGTTTTGGCCCCAGATTGGGGTCTTTGAGTTAAAAAAACAGGGGTATCCTTTTATCCCCGTAAACTTCACCTTCAGGGGGTTGCATGTCTGGAAAAGTTGCATTAATCACCGGGGTCACCGGCCAGGACGGTGCCTACCTGGCCGAGCTCCTGCTCAAGAAGGGATACGTCGTCCACGGCATCAAGCGCCGTGCCTCGCTCTTCAACACCGACCGCATCGACCACCTCTACCAGGACCCACACGTGGAGCATCGCAACTTCATTCTCCACTACGGCGACCTGACCGACTCGACCAACCTGATCCGCATCGTCCAGCAGGTGCAGCCGGACGAGATCTACAACCTCGCCGCCCAGTCGCACGTCGCGGTCTCCTTCGAGACCCCCGAGTACACCGCCAACGCCGACGGCATCGGCACCCTGCGCATTTTAGAGGCGATCCGCATTCTCGGGCTGGAGAAGAAGACCCGCTTCTACCAGGCCTCGACCAGCGAGCTCTACGGGCTGGTGCAGGAAGTGCCGCAGAAGGAGACCACCCCCTTTTACCCCCGCTCCCCCTACGCGGTGGCCAAGCTCTATGGCTACTGGATCACCGTCAACTACCGGGAGGCGTACGGCATTTACGCCTGCAACGGCATCCTCTTCAACCACGAGTCGCCGATTCGCGGCGAAACCTTCGTCACCCGCAAGATCACCCGCGCCATGGCGCGCATCTCCCTGGGGCTGCAGGACTGCCTCTACCTCGGCAACCTCAGCGCCCTGCGCGACTGGGGGCATGCCCGCGACTACGTGGAGATGCAGTGGCTGATGCTGCAGCAGGAGCAGCCCGAGGACTTCGTCATCGCCACCGGGGTGCAGTACTCGGTGCGGGACATGGTGGCGACCGCCGCGAAGGAGCTCGGCATCAAACTGCGCTGGGAAGGGGAGGGCGTCGACGAGGTCGGGGTGGTCGAGGCGGTGAGCGGCGAAATCCGCGGGCCGGAAAGCGAGGGGGGCGGCCATCACCTGGAAGGGCGAACCATCGTTCGCGTCGATCCTCGCTATTTCCGGCCCACCGAGGTGGAGACCCTGCTCGGCGATCCGAGCAAGGCCAAGGAAAAGCTCGGCTGGGTGCCGCGCACCACGTTCCAGGACCTGGTCAAGGAGATGGTTCGCAGCGATCTTGAAGAGGCCCGGCGCGACGAACTCTGCCGCCGCCACGGCTTCAGCACCTTTGATTATCACGAGTAATTCTTGTCATGGATAAACACGAAAAAATCTTCGTCGCCGGTCACAAGGGGCTGGTCGGTTCCGCCATTGTCAAGGAATTGCGGAAGGCCGGTTTCCGCAACCTGTTGCTGTGCGATCGGAGCCTGGTAGACCTGACCAATCAGGCTGCGGTCGCCCGTTTTTTTGAGCAGGAGCGTCCCGACTACGTGTTTCTGGCGGCGGCTAAGGTGGGGGGGATTCACGCCAACAACACCTACCCTGCCGAATTTATTTACGCCAACCTGATGATCCAGAGTAACGTCATCCACCAAAGTTACTTGACCGGGGTGAAGCGGCTGCTCTTTCTCGGCTCCTCCTGCATCTATCCCAAACTGGCCCCCCAGCCACTTCGCGAGGATTCGCTACTTACCGGGCTGCTGGAACCGACCAACGAGCCCTACGCCATTGCCAAAATTGCCGGGCTGAAGATGTGCGAAGCCTACAACCGTCAGTACGGGACCCGCTTCTTCGGCGCCATGCCGACCAACCTCTACGGCCCTGGAGACAACTTCCACCCGGATAATTCCCATGTCCTGCCGGCCCTGATTCGCCGCTTTCATGAGGCAAAGCTGGCCGGTGATGCCGAAGTTGTCGTCTGGGGATCCGGCAGGCCGATGCGCGAATTTCTCTTCGTCGACGACATGGCCGCAGGGAGCGTCTTCCTGATGAACCTCGACGACTCGACCCTGCGCGAGAACCTACTCAGCTACCCTAAGCCCTGTTTCGTCAACCTCGGAACCGGGATCGACGTAACCATACGGGACCTCGCCGAGACGGTCCGTGCAGTAGTCGGTTTTGGTGGCCTGCTCCGCTTCGACCCTACCAAGCCCGACGGTACCCCACGCAAGCTGCAGGATGTATCCCGGATTAAGGCACTGGGCTGGGAAGCGCAGGTTACCCTGCGCGAAGGGATAGAACAGACCTACCGTTGGTTTCTGGAAAACCAGGAGCACCTGAGACTGTAACAGGAGTCGCCAATTGCCGGTTGCCGGCAGCCCGGGATAATCGACTCAGGACTCAGGACTCAGGACTCAGGACTCAGGACTCAGGACTCAGGACTCAGGACTCAGGACTCAGGACCATTTTCCCAAAAAGGATCGCCCATGATCATACCCGTCATCCTTTCAGGCGGGGCCGGTACCCGGCTTTGGCCCCTCTCCCGGGAACTCTACCCCAAGCAGCTCCTCCCGCTGGCGGGCGAACAGACCATGCTGCAGGAAACGGTCACACGCCTCCAGGGGCTGGACGCCCTCGGTGCGCCGCTGGTGGTGTGCAATGAGCATCATCGCTTCCTGGTCGCCGCGCAGCTGAGTGCCATCGGCGTCCAACCCTCGGCCATCGTCCTCGAGCCCGTGGGGCGCAATACTGCCCCGGCGGTGGCGGTGGCAGCCCTTATTGCCTGCGCTGGAGGGGAAGACCCGACCCTGCTGGTTCTGCCGGCCGACCACGTCATTACCGACAGCGCCGCCCTGCGCGCCGCCGTCCTGAGCGGCACTGCCCTGGCCGAGGCGGGCAGCCTGCTGACCTTCGGCATCGTTCCCGACAAACCCGAGACGGGGTACGGCTACATTCGGGCCGGTCAGCCGGTCGGCAGCCGGCAGCCCTCTGCCGCGTTTGAGGTGGCCCAATTCGTCGAAAAGCCCGACTTGGCGACCGCACAGGAATATGTCTGCTCCGGCGACTACTACTGGAACAGTGGCATGTTCATGTTCCGGGCCTCGACCTACCTCGCCGAGCTGGAGCGCTTCGCTCCCGAAATGCTGGTGGCTTGCCGCCAGGCGGTGGCGGCTGCTGTGGCGGACCTCGATTTCACCCGTCTGGATGCCGAGGCTTTCGCCGCCTGCCCCGGTGATTCCATTGATTATGCCGTGATGGAAAAGACCGCTGCCGCCGTGGTCATCCCCCTCGATGCCGGCTGGAATGATGTCGGTTCCTGGTCGGCCCTCTGGGAGATCGGCGCCAGAGATGGCGACGGCAATGTCATCAAAGGTGATGTTCTGGCCAGGGATGTACGTAACTGCTACCTGCACGCTTCCTCCCGGCTGGTGGCCGCGGTGGGCGTGGAAGACCACGTGGTCATCGAGACCGGCGATGCGGTCCTCGTGGCACCCAAGGACCGGGTTCAGGACGTCAAGGCTATCGTCGAACAGCTGAAGCGTGACAGCCGCGACGAGGCCCTTTTGCATCGTCGGGTCAATCGGCCCTGGGGTACCTACGAGTGCATCGACGCCTCCGAACGTTACCAGGTCAAGCACATCACCGTCCATCCCGGTGCCACCCTTTCGCTGCAGATGCACCACCATCGTGCCGAGCACTGGGTCGTGGTCAAGGGCACCGCTCGCGTCACCCGCGGAGATGAGACCCTGACCCTCAGCGAAAACCAGTCGACCTACATTCCCCTCGGGGTCACCCACCGCCTGGAGAATCCCGGCAAGATTCCCCTCGAATTGATCGAGGTCCAGTCCGGCAGTTACCTGGGGGAGGATGACATCGTTCGTTTCGAGGACGACTACGGCCGGAGCTGAATTCATCCTCCAAAAATGCATTCGACCAGAGTAGACAATTCTCCGCCGCCATGCGGAAAAAGGATTCCCAGGATGAATTTACCCTGTTTCAAGGCCTACGATATCAGGGGCCGCCTGCCCGACGAACTCAATGCGGACATCGCCCGCCGGATCGGGCGTGCCTATGCCGCCTTTCTGCAGCCACGTTCCGTAGTTGTCGGGCGGGATGTCCGGCTTTCCAGTGCAGAGTTGTGCACGGCCCTGGCCGAGGGGCTCTGTGCCGGCGGCGCCGATGTTACCGATATCGGCCTGTGCGGGACCGAGGAAATTTATTTTTCGACCTGGCACGGCGGCTTCGACGGCGGGATCGTGGTGACCGCCAGCCACAATCCGATGGACTACAACGGCATGAAACTGGTCCGCTACGGGGCCCGGCCGATCAGCGGCGACAGCGGCCTGCTCGCCATCCACGATCTGGCCGCATCCGGAGATTTCCCCGCGGCTGAACGCAAGGGACGGGTTTCGGCCGGGAACTTTCGTGACGCCTACGTCTCCCACCTGCTCGATTACATAGACCCCGGAGCGCTCAAGCCGCTGCGGGTGGTGGTCAATGCCGGAAACGGCTGTGCCGGCCCGGTCCTCGATGACCTGGCCCAGCATCTTCCGTGCGAGTTCATCCGTATTCACCACGAGCCCGACGGCACCTTTCCCCACGGCATCCCCAATCCGCTGCTGCCCGAGAATCGGGCGGCGACGGGCGACGCCGTGGTGGCCAACGGTGCCGATATCGGCATTGCCTGGGATGGAGATTTCGACCGATGCTTCCTGTTTGATGAAACCGGCGGCTTCATTGAAGGCTATTACATCGTTGGTCTGCTGGCGGATGCTTTCCTGCGCAAGGAGCCGGGTGCAAAGATTATCCATGACCCGCGCCTGACCTGGAATACTATCGACCTGGTGAACGCCGGCGGCGGAACCCCGGTGATGAGCAAGACCGGGCATGCCTTTATCAAGGAGCGGATGCGCGCCGAGGATGCGATTTACGGTGGCGAGATGAGCGCTCATCACTATTTCCGGGACTTCGCCTATTGCGACAGCGGGATGATCCCCTGGCTGCTGGTTCTGGAGTTGATGAGCCGCAGCGGCCAGCCGCTGTCGGAATTGGTTGGGGAACGGATGAACCGCTTTCCTGCCAGTGGCGAAATCAATCGCCGCCTGGCCGACCCGGAGTCGACCCTGGAAAAGGTAGCGGCAAGATACCGCGATCAGGCCCTGGCAGTGGACCACACCGATGGTTTGTCGATGGAATTTTCAAACTGGCGGTTCAACCTACGGTCCTCCAATACCGAACCGGTGGTTCGTCTCAATGTGGAGGCCCGGGGGAATGCAGATCTAATGAGGAAGCAAACAAAGGAAATACTGGAAATGCTTGAGGGGTGAGAGAAGGGAGGGCCGCTAATCGGTGCAGGGCTCAAGGCCGACGTTTGACGGCCGTTTTGCATTGTGAGTTCCGGGGCTCCGGTCGATTTGCGAAAAGCCCGCAGGCAAGCATCAGCTGCCTGACTGCCAATTACAATTCATCTATTTCAGGAGTTCAATCATGAACCTGACCGTCATCGGGACCGGCTACGTCGGACTGGTCACCGGCACCTGCTTTGCGGAAATGGGCCACTTCGTCACCTGTGTCGATGTCGACGCCAACAAGGTCGAGCGACTCAAGCTGGGGGAAATTCCCATCTACGAGCCGGGACTGGAGCCGCTGGTCCAGTCCAACTTTCGGGATGGAAGGCTGAAGTTCACCACCGATCTGGCCGAGGCGATGGCCACCTCCGACGTCTACTTCATTGCCGTTGGTACCCCGCCGGGAGAGGACGGTTCCGCTGACCTGCAGTACGTCCTGGCGGTGGCCCGTGAAATCGGCCGCAACCTGGAGCGCTACGCGGTGGTCGTCGACAAGTCGACGGTGCCGGTCGGCACCGCCGACAAGGTCAGCGCCGCGATTGGGGAGGAACTCGACCGGCGCGGGATCGCGATTCCCTTCGACGTGGTCAGCAATCCCGAGTTTCTCAAGGAGGGGGCGGCGGTCGAGGACTTCATGCGTCCTGACCGGATCGTCGTCGGCGTCGATTCGGAGCCGGCCCGCGACCTCATGCAAGGCCTCTATGCGAACTTCTCCCGCAACCATAACCGGATTCTGTTCATGGGTGTGCGTGATGCCGAAATGACCAAGTATGCGGCCAATGCCATGCTTGCGACCAAGATATCCTTCATGAATGAGGTAGCTGCACTTTGCGACCGGTTCGGGGTCGACGTCGAGCAGGTGCGTCTCGGTATCGGTTCCGACAGCCGCATTGGCTACTCCTTCATCTATCCCGGCTGCGGCTACGGCGGTTCCTGCTTTCCCAAGGATGTCAAGGCGCTGATCCACATGGCCGAGGAAGCCGCTCTCGAGCCTCTGGTTCTCGGCGCGGTCCACCATCGCAACGAGCGCCAGAAGGAAGTGCTGTTCGAAAAGATCACCGCCCGTCTGGGGGACGATCTCTCGGGCCTGACCTTCGGTCTCTGGGGGCTGTCCTTCAAACCAGGCACCGACGACATGCGCGAGGCTCCGGCGGTGGTCCTCCTTCATCAGCTCATCGGTGCCGGAGCCCGGGTACGCGCCTACGATCCCGAGGCGATGGAGGTGGCACGCGCCGAGCTTCCCCGGGCCTGGTTTGAGAACGGCGCCCTGACCCTCGCCCAGCACCAGTACGATGCGCTGGAGGGGAGCGACGTCCTGGTGCTGGTCACCGAGTGGAAACCGTTCAGGCATCCCGACTTCGGGGCCGTCAAGCGCCTGCTCAAAACCCCGCTGATTTTCGACGGGCGCAACCAGTATGACCCGCAGAATCTCAGGGGCGAAGGGTTCGAATATTTCGGCATTGGCCGCAAGGGGTGAGGGAGGCGGAAGGGTAGGGATGGCATTTCCGCGGGGCCAGGTTTCTGGGGAGGGTAAGAACAGGGACCCGATCCCGCTCGCCGATTTGAATAACTCCCTTGCGTCCCCAAATGGTTACAATTTTAATGGCCGCATTTGAGCGGAGCGGGACAATTATTCCCGGTGATTTTTTTATGAGCTTGTTTCGGGAGGTTTGATATGTCAAAGAGCCGTCTTCTGGTTCTTGCCGGATTGGTTTTTGTTTTGAGCTGGAGTCCCGCGGCGCTGGCTGCGGTTCGTCCTTATGCCTTGACCCTCGATCTGGGTGCCGGCGGATACTTCTTCGAAAGCCAGCAGGATTACAAGGATTCCTTTCTTTACTCGTTGGGGGTAGGCTACAACCTCGGTAGCCACTGGGCCGTGGAGGGAACCGCCGGTTACGTGATGTCCAGGAATAAGAACGACGGCAACTTCGATTACAACATCTACACCGGGCGGCTCGATCTGCTGCGGCATTTCAATCCCGAGAACCGCTTTGTCCCCTACCTGGCCTTCGGACTCGGCGGCGTGGTCATCGACCCGGAACGGAACCGGGCACCCGTCGGCAGAGATGCCTTTTTTGACTGGGGGCTCGGGTTCAAGGTCGCATTGAACGACAATATCGCCTTGCGCGCCGATGCCCGGCATTACATCGTGGTCGACAACAGCAGGCTCGATAGCAGTAACCAGAATTTCTCCGCTACGGGTGGCGTGCAGTTCCAGTTCGGAGGCGGGGAGGAAACGGCCCGGGCGATCGACAGCGACGGGGACGGTGTCATCGACAGCCTTGATCGCTGCGCCGGGACTGCGGCCGGCGTCGCGGTGGATGTCTTCGGCTGCCCCGCCGACAGCGATTCCGACGGGGTCTACGACATCGATGACAAGTGCCCCGGTACCCCGGCCGGCACCACCGTCGACGTGAGCGGCTGTCCTGCCGACAGCGACCGGGACGGAGTTGCCGATGGCCTTGATCGCTGCCCCGATACTCCCATGGGTCAGGCGGTCGATGCCGCCGGCCGCCCGCTCCCCGTTCCCGCGATGGCTGACAGCGACGGGGATGGGATTGGCGACCATGACGATAAGTGTCCGGGAACGCCCGCAGGGGTCGCTGTCGACAGTGTCGGCTGTCCCCTGCCGACGGCAGAGAAGGCCACACTCAAGTTGTCGATTGAATTTGCCAGCGGCCAGTCTGCGATCCCGGGCACGGCCGATCCCGAACTCGACCGGGCGGCCGCCTTTATTGCCGCTCATCCCGACGCCCGCATCGTCGTCGAAGGGCACACCGATGCGGTTGGGTCGGCTGCGGGCAATCAGAAACTCTCTTTGCGGCGCGCCGAGAGCGTGCGCCGGGCCCTCATCCAACGCTACCAGATTCCCGCCGACCGGATTAGCGCCACGGGATACGGGGAAATCAGGCCGATTGCCGACAACAGTACTCCCGAAGGACGCCTCCTCAACCGCCGGGTGGTGGTGAGTATCGCCGAATAGGGAATGGCGGGGAACAGCCTGCCGGGATGCCTGGATTGTTCGGGACTCCGAAGCGGAAATACTGCTGCCGCTCCGGCGCCACAGACCTCTTGGTGTCTTCGATTTACCTTTAACCTTGACCCTTTAGCCACCAACCCTTAACCTTAACCTTATGCCTTTTCTGCGTGATATCTTCTGGCAACGTCTGCGGCGCAATCGCATGGCCATGGCCGGGGGCGCGATCGTTGCTGTCATGTTCCTGCTGGCGTTAGTAGCGCCGCTGGCTGGCTACGACCCGGGTGCGATCGATATCGCCCATCGCCTCCAGGGCCCCGGTTGGCACCATTGGCTGGGCACGGACGACCTCGGCCGCGACGTCCTGACGCGCATTCTCTACGGAGCCCGTATTTCCCTGCTGGTCGGCTTCGTGGCCGTCGGCATCGCCACCGCGATCGGCATTGTCGCCGGGGCCATCGCCGGCTATTACGGACGCTGGAGCGATGCCGTCATCATGCGGTTCGTCGATATCATGCTCTGCTTTCCGACCTTCTTCCTGATCCTGGCGGTCATCGCCTTTCTCGAACCCTCCATCTGGAACATCATGATAATCATCGGCCTCACCGGCTGGATGGGGGTCGCCCGCCTGGTGCGGGCCGAGTTCCTCTCCCTGCGCGAGCGGGATTTCGTCCTCGCCGCCCGCGCCCTGGGAGCCTCGGACCTGCGCATCATCTTCCGCCACATCCTGCCCAGCGCCCTGTCGCCGGTACTGGTGTCGGCCACTCTCGGGGTTGCCGGGGCGATCCTCACCGAGAGTGCCTTGTCTTTCCTCGGCATTGGGGTGCAGCCGCCGACGCCGTCCTGGGGGAACATGCTGATTGCCGGCAAACAGACCCTCGGCACCGCCTGGTGGCTCTCCGCCTTTCCCGGCCTGGCCATCCTGCTGACGGTGCTTGGCTACAACCTGCTCGGGGAGGGGATCCGCGACGCCCTCGACCCGCGCATCCGGGACTGAGCCCGTTATCCTCCTGGTCGCGGCAAGGACCTCGCCGATTTGCCCATGAGCCCTGAAGAGTTCATCGCCAAACGCCTTCGTGACTTCGTAGCCGGTGATTTCGGAGCGATCTGGGACAGCTATCACCCCGATTCCAATTTCCGTCGGGCCTTTCCCGACCGGGAGGCCTATTGTCAATACGGCCTCAGCGAACTGGCCGGCTCCCTGGTCTACCTGGAATGCCGGGTGCTGCTCAGGGACGTGGTCGGTTCCCGGGGGCGGGTCATGCTGTTCAATCGTTTCACCGACGGCGCGGAGACCCATACCTATTTCGAATATGCCAATCTGGTGGCCGTTGGTGGAGACTGGACCTATTTCAGCGGCGCGCGCCTGGAGCGGGAGAAATACTCCGGTTCCCCCGAGGAACTGACCTGGGAGGATTTCAAGGCCCTTTCCGACATGCTCTTTTTCTAGGTTCCAGTCCCAATCTCCAGTCTTAACCCAGAGCATTTCCATGCCAGAACTCCCTGAGGTCGAAACCACCCGGGCTGGACTCGAACCGTTGCTGGTCGGCCGCACCATTCTCGGGGCCGTGGTCCGGGTGCCCGGGTTGCGATGGCCGATTGACGCCGGGCTCGGCAAATCCCTTGCCGACCAGGTAATCATTTCCGTGGGGCGCCGTGCCAAGTACCTGCTTATTGGTTGCCAAGACGGGACCCTGTTGCTGCACCTTGGGATGAGCGGCCACCTCCAGGTCGTTCCGGGGGCAAGGCCGGCCGGCAAACACGATCACGTCGATATCCGGCTCGACGACGGGCAAGTTCTGCGCTTCCACGATCCACGCCGCTTCGGGGCCCTGCTCTGGACCGAACATGATCCGGGAAGTCACCCCCTGCTGGTCGAACTGGGTCCTGAACCATTGGCGGTGGAACTCGACGGGGATTATCTCTATCGGCGCTCTCGTGGACGGCGGCTGGCGGTCAAGGCCTTCATCATGGACCAGAAGGTCCTGGTCGGCGTGGGAAACATCTATGCCAGCGAGGCACTGTATCGGTCCGGTATCAGCCCCCTCACTTCCGCCGGGTCCCTGGGACGCGATCGCTATGGCCGGCTGCTGGAAGCCATTCGCGTGGTTCTCGACGAGGCGATTGCCGCCGGCGGGACGACGCTGCGCGATTTTCGCGACGAAGGGGGAAGGCCCGGCTATTTCGCGCGACAACTCCAGGTCTACGGTCGGGAAGGGGAGCCCTGCCGGCGCTGCGGCCGCCTAATCCGCCAGAAGCGGCTGGGTCAGCGCTCGACCTACTACTGTCCGGGGTGTCAGAAGCGGTAGGAAAAAGCGCTAACGGGAAAAGGAAGATGGACAAAGCAGGGGACCGCCAGGATTTGCAGGGGTTCAGTCCGTCAGGGTAACGAGTAGGGATGGGCCAGTCCGCTGGCGGCGAGGAGTGTTTTGCACCTGGCCAGAGGAGGAAGGGCCTGGAGGTCAGCTCCAACTCCCGGCAGAGGTGGACCAGCAGCGGCAAGTTGCCTCTCAGGCTGAAGCCGCAGCGGTCGGCACCCAGGAAGGGGCAGCGGCCGACTTCACTGTGGTGGCAACCCAGGAATTCCTTGAGGGTGGTGGAAGTCGCGACGGCCCGGGCCAGCCGATGCCGGTAGCCCTCCAGTTCCGGCGGCTGCCGGGGCTCAAACCTGGCGGAAATGACAACGTCTTCGGCCAGGGTGGCGCCGATGTTGAGAGTGCAGCAGCCGGCGCAACCGAAAAAACTCCGGCGCGGACCTGAACCGAGACGATCCAGGGCGTTAGCCGATTCTTCAACTGGGATGGGGACAGCAATCGAACCCCTGTTTAGCCAGGCCGGAAACCAGCTTGACAAACGGGCCCCTGTCGCTGTTAAGTTAAGGGCCAAAACTGATTTCGCGGAACTTTCCTTTGGCCTACGGTTGTTTACTTGCCTCCCGGTCGTGATGAAAAACAGGTCTGAGCCGCCGGAGGCCCGGGCGGGCAGCAGTTGATTCCAGGTGGAATTGAGGAATGCCAGTGATTCTCTACCGTTGGTTGGGCTACGGTCGCCGTCCCCTGGCGTTGCTGCCGGTGCTGGTTTTGGTAGGGCTGTTGTGTTCACCCTGCCTGGCAACGGACCAGCCCATGGAGCATTACGGCCGGTTTGGTTGGCTGCCCGTCGAGACGGCCACCAATCTGACCTCCTCTCCCACTGCAGCAGCCATGAAACCGAGACCGGTTTCCGTGGCGAAAGCCGAACACGCTCCCGCCCGCGACCTGCCGCTGTTTAAACCCGCGGACTTAAACATGCCCGGCCAGGAACTGCCCGGCACCAACAGCCAGTTGCTGGTTCCCGCCGGCCCCCCGCTCCCTGGCGCAATCCTTCCCAAGAAACGGATCGTCGCTTTTTACGGCAATCCGCTGTCGCCGCGAATGGGGATCCTGGGGCAATGCGACAAGGAGGAGCTCCTGCGTCGACTTCGGCAGGAGGTCGAGGCGTGGGAAGCTGCCGATCCCACGACCGAGGTGCAGCCGGCACTGCACCTGATCGCCGTGGTCGCTCAGGGCACTCCAGGGCGGGCAGGAAAGTATCGCAAGCTGATGACCGACGCCCTGGTAAATGAGGTTTACTCCTGGGCCAAGGAAGCCGGAGCGCTGCTCTTTATCGACATTCAGACCGGGCACGAGGACATCCGAACCCTCCTGCCGCGTTTCGAATGGATTTTGAAAAATCCCGACGTCCACCTCGGCATGGACCCCGAGTTCAACCTGGTCAACAGCCAGGCCATCCCCGGCACCCGTATCGGCAGCTTCGATGCTGTCGACGTGAACGCGGTCTCTGCCTGGCTTGCCGACCTGGTGCGGCGCTATCACCTGCCGCCCAAGGTGTTGACCGTCCACCGTTTCACCCGCGACGGGGTGACCCACGCCCGCAACATCGTGCTGCGGCCGGAAGTGCAGATCGTCATGCACATGGACGGTTGGGGCCCTCCGGCCTTCAAGCGTGCCACCTACCGGGACTGCGTCGCGGCGGAGCCGGTCCAGTACACGGGTTTCAAGCTCTTTTTCCACAACGACACCAAGGAAGGCGATCCACTGATGACGCCGCAGCAGGTCCTCAGTTTGCGGCCGAAGCCGCTGTATATCCAGTACCAGTAAAAACGGCAGACAGGGGGTAATTTCCGATATCGATCCGCGACTTGCCCTTTGCCGGACGCCGATCACCGATCAAACAACTATCCGCGGGATGGGTTTCGGGCGAAGGTGGCCCTGGAAAGGTCGAAAAATCTGTCGGGCAATGAGCCGCTGGTGCCAGTTTTTGCTGGTGAGCGGCTTTTTTATTGTCTGAAACCCAAACTCGAATATCGGGAAGGGAGGACTGCCGGTTGTCCTGGAGCCCCCCGAACCGGAATCCGGGAATAACCTGTGAGGGGGCAGGGGGCGGGCGGGTAGGTCCGAATGCCTAGCCAGGCCCAATGGCCGATCTTTCAGTCCCGGACCCTGAGAATGTAGGAAGTGTTGAGATAAAGGACTTCCCGTTCACGAAAAACGGCCAGGAACCGCTGTTGCTGGTTGAGGCAGTCCTTCACTCTCCGGGAACCCTTGGGCAGGTTGACATACAGATCGACCGCGATCTCCTCCTGGAGCAAGGTGGTGACGCAAATACTGTATTTCTCCCCCAGCCGCGTCAACTCGTCGGCCTCGTCGCGCTGGTCGGTCCAGGCGTTGACAATGAGAGCACAGTTGACCAGTTGGATTCCTGCAGTCGTCTCAACGGGAAGAAACCGGATTTCCGAGTTGAGCAAATCGCCAAGGCGCTGTGGCCCCATCCGGTGGGCGTCGTAGAGATTGAGGAAAACATCTCCCTCCAGCCGGCTGCCATCGACCAGTTCCAGTCCGACCCGACGTTTTTGCATGGCGATGCGCTGCTCATCCATGGGCTTCGCCTGCTTTTTGCGACTGGGGGAACAGGGACTTGTTGAGAGCGAAGCGGTAGGCGGTTTCGCTGCTGATCCGTCCCTCCTTCAACAATTCCTGCAGCGCCTGGTCCATCAGTTGCATTCCGATGCCCCGGCCGGTCTGGATGACCGAGGGAATCTGGAAGGTTTTGCCTTCGCGGATGAGGTTGGAAACCGCGGCATTGACCACCAGGATCTCCAGGGCCGCAGCGCGCCGGCCGTCCATGGTCGGAACCAGCTGCTGGGCGATGACCCCCTTGAGGGATTCGGACAGCATGGCCCGGATCTGTTCCTGCTGGCTGGTGGGGAACACGTTGATGATGCGGTCAACGGTTTTGGCGGCGCTGCTGGTGTGGAGAGTTCCGAACACAAGGTGCCCGGTTTCCGCGGCGGTGATCGCCAGTTCGATAGTTTCCAGGTCCCGCATTTCGCCCACCAGGATGATGTCCGGATCCTCGCGCAGGGCCGCCTTGAGCGCGGTCCCGAAAGATCGGGTATGGCGTCCGACCTCTCTCTGGTTGACCAGGCTTTTCTGACTGGCATGGACGAATTCGATGGGGTCTTCAACGGTGAGAATGTGTTCGGCCCGGGTGCGGTTGATGTGGTCGATCATGGCAGCCAGGGTGGTCGATTTGCCGCTTCCCGTCGGTCCGGTGACCAGGACCAGTCCCTTGCTGTATTCGGTGAAACGCAGCACCGTCGGCGACAGGCCGAGTTCGGTGGCAGTAAGGACACGCGCCGGGATGATCCGGAACACAGCGCTGATGCCGAGTCGGCCGCAGAAGATGTTGGCCCGAAAGCGGGCGCCGAGGTCGGCAACCTCGTAGGCGAAGTCGAGGTCGCTACGCTCCTCGAAGGTCGTGCGCTGCGCCTCGGTCATCACTTCGTAGAGCAGGGCCTTATACTGCTCGTGGCTCAGTTGCTGGGAAACGGCGGGGACCAGGCTCCCGGATATGCGCACCAGCGGTGGACAGCCCGGAGAGAGGTGGAGATCCGAGCCTCCCTTGTCGCGCAAGATTTTGAACAGGGCATCGATTTTGGCCATGATATTCCAATTAACAGGGAGGATTCGGTCGGGGGGTAGGCGAATCCCCCTTTGTCCTTTTCATCGGGCGAGAGTTCGGTCCAGTTTACCAAAAATTTAACGGACGGAAATCTGGTTGAGGTTGGGAATGTTTTGAAACAGAGGGAAGAAAATAATGGAGAGGCGAAAATGCCCTGGGCTGCCGCTCTTACCTTATTCCTTGTTTCTGGTGTTTTCCTCAGAATGGACCGGGCCTGCCAGGTTCTCGGACCGCTAAGGAACCCGATCCGCTTTGCCATCCCTACACTGAAGTCCCGATAAATTCCAAAGGAACACATAAGACATTTCGCAAAATATCCCAAATTGAGCAATTCTTCATTGACCTCTTTCCTCAATGGTGCGACATTTCTCATCTGTTTGCCAAAGGTTAAACGCGCAGCGGAGGAAGCCATGGTCATCCTGACCTTGAACTGTCGGAGCGAGTCCGTCGCCTACCATCTTTTCGACTGGAAGCGGCGCCGCCTTCTCGCATCGGGGACCATTGAAGGGATTGGCACTCCCCAGGCAGAAGCCTCTCTGAAACTTCCCGACGGTAGCCACCTCCAACAGACGACCCAGTGTCCCGATCATCACTCGGCCCTTGCCCTGCTGTTCCACTTGCTTACCGAACCTGGCGCCGGGCTCCTAGATTCCCCCGACCGGATCGCCGCCGTCGGCCACCGCGTGGCGCACGGTGGCGAACGCTTCTCCCGTTCCGTTCCCATCGATGCGATGGTGATTGACGCCGTCCGTGCCGTCGAATGTCTCGCGCCCCGCTATATCAGCCCGAATCTCGCCGGGATCGAGGCGGCCCGGGTGTTGCTGCCTGAGGTGACTCAGGTCGCCGTTTTCGATACCGCCTTTCACCAGAGCATGCCCCGGCATGCCTTTGTCTATCCGGTTCCATGGGGGTGGTACGAGAAGCACGGCGTGCGCCGCTACGGATTCCACGGACCCTCCCATCTCTATCTCGCCAAACGCGCAGCAGCCCTGCTAGGCAAACCGACCGACGCCTGCAACCTGATCACCATCCATGTGGATCTTGGAATTTCGTTGTGCGCCATCCGCAACGGTCTGTCGATTGATACCAGCATGGGGATGACACCGATCGAGGGAGCGCTGATGGAGCGACGCTGCGGCGACATCGACCCCGGAATCCCCGCCTTCCTAATGGAGATGGAGGGCCTGAGCCCGGCCGGCATGGAAGAAATTCTCAACCAGCGCAGCGGCCTTCTCGGCATCACCGGCAACTGCGCCAGCCGCAGAGAAGTCCTGGAACGAGCCGCCTCCGGAGACCCCCGGTGCCTGCTGGCCGCTGAAATGGAAGGCTACCGGTTGAAAAAATATATCGGCAGCTATATCGCCGCCGTCGGCCGTCCCGATGCCATCCTCTTCACCAGCGGCAACGGAGCACTCGAAGCGGGTGCCAGGGCACGAGCGCTTGGGGACCTGGACTGCTTCGGCGTCCGACTGGACTCGGCGCGGAATCAGGACCCCGAGGCTGCGCATGCCGAGTGGCGTGTCAGCGCGGACGACTCGGCGGTTAAGGTCTTCGTTGTGCCGACGCACGAAGAACTGGTCATGGCCGCCGACACGGCCGAAATTTTGGAGGGCAATTTCACTGACCACCTCAACTATCCCTATCCCTTCGCTGCAGCCGATTTCCCGGCTTATCCCCAGGAATGGCGGCAACCTACAGAAACGGTGGAGGCGGTTTGAACGGGTTCTAGGGAAAAGCGATGGGGGGAGAGAACAAGAACGCCCCCGGGCCGCAGCTGCGGCCCGGGGGCGTTGTCTTTCTGCCATTTGCGATCAATCGATCAGAGACCGAGCTGCTTGAAGAAGTCGTTCCCCTTGTCGTCGACCAGGATGAAGGCCGGGAAGTTCTCGACCTCGATCTTCCAAACCGCTTCCATCCCCAGTTCGGGGAAGTCGATGCACTCGACTTTCTTGATGTTCTCCTCGGCCAGGACCGCGGCCGGGCCGCCGATGGAGCCGAGGTAGAAGCCGCCGTGCTTCTTGCAGGCGTCGGTCACCTGCTGGCTGCGGTTCCCCTTGGCGATCATGATCAGCGAGCCGCCGTTTTCCTGCAGCAGGCCGACGTAGCTGTCCATGCGCCCCGCCGTGGTCGGGCCGAAGGAGCCGGAGGGCTTGCCCTTCGGGGTCTTGGCAGGGCCGGCGTAGTAGATCGGGTGGTTCTTGAGGTAGTCGGGCAGGGGCTTGCCGGAATCGAGGATCTCCTTGAACTTGGCGTGGGCGATGTCGCGGCCGACGACGATGGTGCCGTTCAAGAGCAGCGGGGTGGAGACCGGGTACTTGGTCAGCTCGGCGAGGATCTCCTTCATCGGCCGGTTGAGGTCGATCTTGACGCCGTGCTCGTGCTTGCCGCGGTACTGCTCGGGAATCAGGCGTCCAGGGTTGCGGTCCATCTCCTCGACGAACAGGCCGTCCCTGGTGATCTTGGCCTTGATGTTGCGGTCGGCGGAGCAGGAGACCGCCATGCCGACGGGGCAGGAGGCGCCGTGGCGAGGGAGGCGGATCACGCGTACGTCGTGGGCGAAGTACTTGCCGCCGAACTGGGCGCCGATGCCGAGCTTTTGCGCGGCGGCCAGCAGCCGCTCCTCCAGCGCCAGGTCGCGGAAGGCCTGGCCGTGCTCGTTCCCTTCCGTCGGCAGGCCGTCGAGCTCCTTGGCGGTGGCCAGCTTGACGGTCTTCATGCAGGCGTCGGCGCTGGTGCCGCCGATGACGAAGGCGATGTGGTAGGGGGGGCAGGCGGCGGTGCCGAGGTACTTCATCTTCTCGATCAGCCACTTCTGGAGCTTTTCGGGGGTGAGCAGCGCCTTGGTTTCCTGGTAGAGCATGGTCTTGTTGGCGCTGCCGCCGCCTTTGGCCATGAACAGGAATTTGTAGTAATCCCCCTCGGTGGCCATGATGTCGATCTGGGCGGGGAGGTTGGTGCCGGTGTTCTTCTCCTTGTACATGTCCAGCGCCACGGTCTGGCTGTAGCGCAGGTTTTCCTCGGTGTAGGTCTTGTAGATTCCTTTGGAGAGATACTCCTCGTCCTTCACGCCGGTCCAGACCTGCTGCCCCTTCTTGGCGACGACGGTGGCGGTGCCGGTGTCCTGGCAGACGGGGAGCTCGAAATTGGCGGCGATCTCGGCGTTACGCAGAAAGGCCATGGCGACGCCCTTGTCGTTCTGCGAGGCCTCCGGGTCGCTCAGGATCTTGGCGACCTGCTCATTGTGCGCCGGACGCAGCATGAAGGAGACGTCCTTCATCGCCTGGTTGGCGAGGACGGTCAGCGCCTCGGGAGTGACCTTGAGCATCTCCTGCCCCTCGAACTTCACGGTGCTGACGTATTGTTCGGAGCCGGGGATCTTGTAGTACTTGGTGGTGTCCTTCGCCAGCGGGAAGGGGTCCTGGTACTTGAATTCCGGAGTGGCCATCGGTTCTCTCCTTTATGCATGTAATGGGCGGCGCGGTGCGCGCCGCGGGTTCCAGAGCATACGGCGGAGCATTATATAGGACGTGTATACATTTGTCGATATTTATGAAAGGTTTTGCGGTGGTAGCACATTTTCAATCGCTTCCGTCTGTGCTACAGTCGTCCCCATATCGCCCACCCACCAGTCCAGGATCTCCCATGCAGAAACTCCTGAAACAGATCCTCACCTCCCGGGTCTACGAGGCCGCGGTGGAAACGCCGTTGGAAGAGTCGGCCTGGCTCTCGCGGGCCTTTGGCAACCGGGTCCTGCTCAAGCGGGAGGATCTGCAGCCGGTCTTCTCTTTCAAGATCCGCGGCGCCTACAACTGCATCGCGCATCTGCCCGCCGAAGATCTGGCCCGCGGGGTGATCACCGCCAGCGCCGGCAACCATGCCCAAGGGGTCGCCTTCTCGGCCCGCAAGCTCGGCATCCGTGCGGTTATCGTCATGCCGGTGACCACGCCGCAGATCAAGGTCGCGGCGGTCAAGGCCTACGGGGCCGAGGTGGTGCTGCACGGCGACAACTACTCGGAGGCGGCCGATCACTGCGCCAGGCTGGTGGCCGAGTCCGGGCTGAACTTCATTCATCCCTTCGACGACGAGCTGGTGATCGCCGGGCAGGGGACGGTGGGAGACGAGCTGCTGCGGCAGAGCGCCGGGCGCATCGATGCGGTCTTCCTGCCGGTCGGCGGCGGCGGCCTGATCGCCGGGGTCGGCGCCTACCTGAAGGCCCTCTGCCCGGAGATCAAGGTGATCGGCGTCGAACCCGCCGACAGCGACGCCATGTCCCGTTCCCTGGCCGCCGGCCGGCGGGTGGCTCTCGACACGGTCGGCATCTTCGCCGACGGGGTGGCGGTGCGCGAGGTGGGGAAGCTGACCTTCGATCTCTGCCGGCGCTGCGTCGACGAGATCATCCTGGTCGACACCGACGAGGTCTGCAGCGCCATCAAGAACGTCTACCAGGCGACCCGCTCCATCGTCGAGCCGGCCGGAGCCCTGGCCCTGGCCGGGCTGAAGAAATACGCCCGGCGCACCGGCTGCAGCGGCCGGACCCTGGTGGCGGTCAACAGCGGCGCCAACATGAACTTCGAGCGGCTGCGCTACGTCGCCGAACGCACCCAGATCGGGGAGAAGCAGGAGGCGCTGTTCGCCGTCACCATCCCCGAGGTGCCGGGCGCCCTGCGGCGCTTCTGCACCGAGGTGCTCGGCGAGCGCAACATCACCGAGTTCAACTATCGCCTTTCCGGGCGCGACCAGGCCCACATCTACGTCGGGCTGTCGGTGCGCAACGAAGAGGAACGCCTCACCATCGCCCGGCAGCTCACCGAACAGGGGTACGCCAACCTCGACCTGACCGACAACGAACTGGCCAAGACCCATGTCCGCTACATGGTCGGCGGTCGCTCCAGCCAGGTCGGGCGGGAAGTCCTCTACCGCTTCTGGTTCCCGGAACGGCCCGGAGCCCTTTCCCGGTTCCTGGCCGCCATGGGCGCCGACTGGAACATTTCTCTCTTCCACTACCGGATGCAGGGGGGGGATTTCGGCCGGGTGCTGATCGGCCTGGAAATTCCTTGCGGTGAGGAACGGCAGTTCCGGGCCTTTCTCGGCGAACTCGGCTACCGCTTCGTCGAGGAGACCGCCAATCCCGCCTACCAGCTGTTTCTCTAGTTCGGTGAGGCGAGTCCCGAGTCCCCGCAACCCTGCCGATTCCCTTCTAAAATAATTGACAGTAATGGTCAGGTATGTTATCCATTTACTGACTTGGCCCCCTGGCGTGACGCTTCGGGGGCGGGAAATCTGCCGCGGCCATGGCCGCCCAAGGAGCAAACCGGTGATCCAGACCCTGCGCGAAGACTTCAAGGCGGTATTCGAGCGCGACCCGGCGGTTCGCAGCGTATTCGAAATCATCTTCTGCTACCCCGGCTTTCACGCCATGCTTTTCTACCGCCTGGCGCACTGGTTCTGGGAGAACCAGCTCTACTTGCTGGGACGTCTCATCTCCCACCTAGGACGTTTCTTGACCGGCATCGAGATTCACCCGGGGGCAAAGATCGGCCGCGGATTCTTCATCGATCACGGCATGGGTGTCGTTATTGGCGAGACTGCCGAAATCGGCGACAACTGCACCCTCTATCACGGCGTGACTCTCGGCGGCACCTCCTGGGCCAAGGAGAAGCGCCACCCGACTCTCGGCGACAATGTCGTCGTCGGCAGCGGCGCCAAGATTCTTGGCCCCTTCACTGTCGGCAGTAACAGCAAGGTCGGCTCCAATTCGGTGGTGGTCAAGGAAGTTCCCCCCGATTCCACCGTGGTCGGGGTTCCCGGTCGGGTAGTCTTTAGCGAAGCCCAGAAACATGAGGCTCGGGCCGATCTTGAGCACGGCCGCCTTCCCGACCCGGAAGCCAAGGCGATCAGCTGCCTGTTCGACCAGATCCGCGCCCTCGAAAAACGCGTCCAGGAACTCACCGACGAGCAACAGGAATTGAAGTCCCAACTGGGCGGCGAGACCACAGCGCAGCAGAAACGGGCCTGAGATGCGTCTCTCCACCAAGGCCCAGTACGCCGTGAGGGCGATGGTCAGCCTCAATCTCCATGCCAATGGCGGCCCGGTGCCCATCCGCGACATGGCGGCCCGGGAGGAGATCTCCCTTGCCTATCTCGAGCAGTTGTTCGTCAAGCTGCGCCGGGCGAAGATCGTCCGCAGCGTGCGCGGCCCGGGGGGTGGCTACGTCCTAGCCCGTCCCGCGGAGGAAATCCGCGTCGACCAGATCATCGACAGCGTCGAGGAGACCCTGGTGCCGGTCTCCTGCATGGACCAGGAGGGACGCTGCGCCTGCACCGATCATTGTGTGACTCACAGCGTCTGGCAGGGGCTCGGGGACCGGATTCGCGGTTTCCTTTCCTCGATGACCCTCCACGATCTGACCCTGGAAGCCCGGGGCAAACTCTCCGGGTCATCCGGAGCCGCCACCGACCATTGATCCCTCTCCCGGCGGCTCTGCCGGCTGGGTTATCTAGAATTTCCGGAGGAACCACGTGAAACGAATCTACATGGACAACAATGCCACGACCCCGGTGCGTCCCGAGGTGTTCGACGGCATGCTCCCCTTCTATCGCGAACAATTCGGCAACCCCTCCAGCGTTCACTGGGCGGGGCGGGCGGTGAGCGGTGCCGTGGAGAAGGCCCGCGAGCAGGTGGCGAAACTTATCAACTGCTCCCCGGCGGAGATCGTCTTCATCTCCTGCGGCAGCGAGGGGGACAACATGGCCATCAAGGGGACGGCTGCCGCCCTGGCCGACAAGGGGAAGCACATCATCACCACCTCCGTGGAGCATCCGGCGATTCTCGAAACCTGCCAGTTCATGGAGAAGCAGGGGTATTCGGTCACCTACCTGCCGGTCGACCGCGACGGTATGCTCGACCTGCAGCAGCTGGAGGCTGCGATCACCGACCAGACCATCCTGATCTCGGTGATGTGGGCGAATAATGAAACCGGCAACATCTTTCCCATCGAAGAGATTGGCGCCATCGCATGGAAGCACAAGGTGCGCTTCCATACCGACGCGGTGCAGGCGGTGGGCAAGCTGTCGGTGGACGTGCAACAGGCCAACGTTGACCTGTTGGTCCTTTCCGGCCACAAGATCGGCGCCCCCAAGGGCGTCGGCGCCATCTACATCCGCAAGGGGACGCGGATGTTGCCGCTGATCCATGGTGGCCACCAGGAACGCAACCGCCGGGCCGGCACCCACAACGTGGCGGGAATCGTCGGGCTGGGCTTGGCCTGCGAACTGGCCGGGGCGGAGATCGACAGCTACGCCGCCACCGTCGGCGCCCTGCGCAACCGGCTGGAGGCAGGCATCAAGGCGGCGATTCCCGAGATCAAGCTCAACGGCCATCCCGACCCGACGCGACGCCTGGCCAACACCCTCAACGTCAGTTTCGCCTACATCGAGGGGGAGTCGCTGTTGCTCAACTTCGACATGAAGGGGATTGCCGCCAGCTCCGGCTCCGCCTGTACCTCGGGATCCCTGGAGCCCTCCCACGTCATGGGTGCCATGTGCGTGGACGTGATGCTGGCTCACTCCAGCACTCGATTCAGTCTCGGTCACGACAATACCGTCGAGGATGTCGACTACATCCTCGAGGTGCTGCCGCCGATCGTGCAGCGGTTGCGAGAGATGAGCCCCCTGTACAACCGAAAGGAACCACTGACCTGCGACGAGTGCAACATTATCCGCAAGTGCTAGCTTTCAGCTGACAGGGGAAAACCCAAAACTCCAATACTTAAAATCGCCTGGGAGACAAACATTATGTATAGCGAAAAAGTCATGGATCATTTCAGCAACCCCCGCAACGTCGGGGAGATCGAGGATGCCGACGGGGTCGGAGAAGTGGGTAATGCCTCCTGCGGCGACATTATGAAAATCTTTCTCAAAGTCGAAGACGGCGTCATCAAGGACGTCAAGTTCAAGACCTTCGGCTGCGGGGCGGCAATCGCCACCTCGTCGATGGTCACCGAGATGGCCATCGGCAAGACCATTGACGAGGCGCTGGAGCTGACCAACGCCGCGGTGGCCGAGGCTCTCGACGGCCTGCCGGCGCAGAAGATGCACTGCTCCAACCTCGCTGCCGATGCGCTGCACGAGGCGATCAAGAATTACCGGGAAACCCACGGTCAAGGTTAAACCACAAGACAATAACCGTCACAGAGACACGGAGACACGGAGTTAACCAAGCGGTTCTTCTCTGCGTCTCCGTGTCTCTGTAGCCAAAGTGATTTTATGTCCGTGAAGAAAAAACGTGTTGTCGTCGCCATGAGCGGCGGGGTCGACTCTTCGGTGGCCGCGGCCCTGCTTGCCGAGCAGGGGCACGAGGTGATCGGCCTGACCATGCAGATCTGGGACTACTCGACCTTCACCGCCGACCACGGCGAGAGTTTCGGCACCTGCTGCTCCCTCGACGACGTCTACGATGCCCGCAAGGTCGCGGCGGCGATCGGCATTCCCTTCTACGTTGTCAATTTCGAGAAGGATTTCCAACGCCAGGTCATTGACCGCTTCTGCGACGACTACTTCGCCGGACGCACCCCCAACCCCTGCGTGCTGTGCAACCAGCGGCTAAAGTTCGAGCTGCTGCTGCGCCGGGCCCGGGAGCTGGAAGCCGACTGGCTGGCGACCGGCCATTATGCGCGGATTGTGGAAAAGGAGGGCGGATATTCCCTCTGCAAGGGGCGCGACGCCGCCAAGGACCAGAGCTACTTCCTCTTCACGCTCGACCAGCAGCAGATGCAGATGGTCCGCTTTCCCCTCGGCGAACTGACCAAGGAGGAGGTGCGCGCCCATGCTGAACGTTTCGCCCTGCCGGTGGCGCAGAAGGCGGAGAGCCAGGACATCTGCTTCGTCCCTGACGGCGACTATGTCCGCTTTCTCGAGGAGGAGCGGGGAGCCGGGCAATTGGACGGGGAGATCGTCCACGTCGCCAGCGGCAAGGTTTTGGGCCGGCATCTCGGGACCTACCGCTACACCATCGGCCAGCGTCGCGGGCTGGGGATCGCCTGGCCGCAGCCCCTGTTCGTGGTCGGCATCGACGCCGAGACCCGCCGGGTGCTGGTCGGCGAGCGCGAACACTTGGCCGTCGGCGGTCTCGAACTCCACGAGGTGGTCTGGGGAGAGGCTCCTCCCGCCGGGCCGCTGGGCGCCGCCTGCCGCATCCGCTACCGCCACCAAGAGGTTCCGGCCCTGATCGTGCCCCTTCCCGGGAACAGAGCCCAAGTGACCTTCGATGATCCCCAGTACGGGGTTACGCCAGGGCAGGCAGCGGTCTTTTACGATGGCGACACAGTCCTCGGTGGCGGGTGGATAGCGTGAAAGGCTCCGTCTCCATTGCCACCCTCGGCTGCAAGACCAACCAGTTCGAATCGGCGGCCCTGCAGCAGCGGCTTGAACAGGCCGGCTACCGGATCGTCCCCTTCGAGGCCGGCGCCGACCTGGTGCTGGTCAACACCTGCACCGTCACCGCCGCCACCGACAGCCAGTCGCGCAACCTGGTGCGCCGGGCCCGGCGCCTCAACGAGCGCTGCCGGGTGGTGGTCACCGGCTGCTACGCCCAGATCGATCCCGCCGCACTTAAGGCCCTGCCGGGCGTTTCGCTGGTGCTCGGTAACGAGGAAAAGCGCTGCCTGGTCGAACTCCTCGAAGGGAGCGAAGAAGGGGTGCGGGTCTCCGACATCCGCAGTGTGGAGACTGCGACCGTCCCCGAGATCCACAGTTTCACCGATCGCAGCCGCGCCTTCGTGCAGATTCAGAACGGCTGCGACGCCTTCTGCAGCTACTGCATCATCCCCTATGCCCGCGGCCGCAGCCGTTCGATGCTGCCCGCCGAGGTCGTCGCCCAGGTCGCCGGGCTGGTTGACGCCGGCTACCCGGAGATCGTCCTCACCGGCATCCACATCGGCGGCTACGGCCTCGACCTGCAGCCAACGACCACCCTGCTCGAACTGCTGCGATTATTGATCTCTGAAAGCGGCGTGACCCGGCTGCGCCTCGGCTCGCTTGAACCAACCGAAATTCCGGAGGAACTGATCGACGAAATCGCTGGCAGCTCCATCCTCTGCCCCCATCTGCACATCCCGCTGCAGGCTGCCAGCGACAGCGTGCTTCAGCGCATGAATCGCCACTACGATACCGCCTTCATCCGCGACCTGCTGGACAGGGCGGCAAAATCCATCCCCGATGCCGCCATCGGCCTCGACGTCATCGCCGGATTTCCCGGGGAAAGCGAAGCCGAGTTCGCGGCGACCTGCGAGCTGGTGGAAACCCTGCCCCTTAGCCACCTCCACGTCTTCCCATTCAGCCGCCGCCCCGGGACCCCGGCCGCGACCATGCCCGGCCAGCTTCCGGCGGCGCTGATCAAGGAACGGGCCGCTCACCTGCGCCGCCTCGGCGAACGGAAGCAGCGGGTATTCAACGAGCGTTTCGTAGGTCGGGAACTGGAAGTGGTGGTCGAAGGGGGAGGGGGAGACCGCCGGCGCCGGGGGCTGAGCCGCAACTACCTGGCGGTGGGGTTTGCAGGACCGGCCGACCTGATCGGGAAGCTGGCCCGGGTACGGGTGACTGGGGCTAACGGCGGTGCCCTGCAGGGCGAGCTGCTGTGAGTCGCCCACCTGTCTCCCGGCGCTGGCAGCTGGGGGTGCCGCAGCAGGGACGGGGACAGCGGCTCGATCTCTTTCTGGTGGCAGCGATCCCGGCCACCTCGCGTAAGGCGATCAAAAGGGCCCTGGACAGCGGTCAGGTCTTTGTCGACGGCCGGGTCGAGCGCCGGGCGGGGCGGCTGCTCGAAGGGGGCGAATCATTGGCCCTGACTCTGCCCTCAAGGCAGGAAGAGATAGTGCCGACCCTGGAGGTGATCTACCGGGACGAGGCACTATTGGCCGTGAACAAGCCGGCCGGGCTGCCGGCCCATCCCACTGTGGCCGGTCGGGCCAACGCCCTCGATCTGGTCCGCGCCTTGCTCGGGCCTGAGGCAATGCCGATTCTTCTCCATCGCCTCGATGCCGACACCACCGGGGTGCTTCTCTTCGCCCTCGACGCCGTGGCCAACCGGCTGCTATCCCGTGACATTGCCGAGCGCCGGCTGACCAAGAGCTACCTGGCTCTGGTCGCCGGAGAACCGCCCACTCTCTTTGGCGTGTCCGACCATCTGCGACCCGGGGTGCGCGGGCGCACCGTACGGGTCGAATGCGGCGGCCAGGCGGCCCTTACCGAATTCCATACCCTCGGGCGCGGCCCCGGGTTCGCCCTGGTGGCAGCCCGTCCCCATACCGGGCGGACCCACCAGATCCGGGTCCATCTTGCCGGCAAGGGTTTTCCTCTGCAGGGGGATGCTCTCTACGGCGGCCCGCGGACCCTGACCCTGCCCGACGGCGAGGTCCTGGTCGCTCCCCGTCACCTGCTTCACGCCCGGTATCTGGAGTTCACCCATCCTCTCGAAAATCGTCCCCTCCGGATCACCGCCCTCCTCCCGGAGGACTTCCAGCCGTTTCTTGAGAAACTTTTCGAAGTAAACGAAATATAGGTAAAAATCAGCTAACAGCTGTCGCCCTGGCCCTGGCCTTCCCCCGCTCCAAGTCCACGGCGGCGAGGAGGGCGATGCCAATCAGGAAGAAAGCGGAGAGGGCGAGGATGGAGAGCCGGGTCGAACCGGTGAGGTCGGCAATGGCGGCGAAGACCAGCGGTCCGAGAATTGAGGCGAATTTGCCGCTGATCGCGTAGAAGCCAAAGAATTCGGCGTTTTTCCCCGGGGGGATAAGAGCCGCAAAGAGGGAACGGGAGATCGCCTGGCTGCCGCCGAGGACCAATGCCACGACCAGGCCGAGGATCCAGAATTCCCAGCCGTGCTGCATGCGGAACGCAAAGCCCGTAATCCCCAGAAAGAGGACCAGGCTGAGCAGGACGCTGCGCTTGGCCCCCCAGCGTTCCGCCAGGCGTCCGAAGACGAGGGACCCGGGCATGGCGACGAACTGGATCATCAGGAAGGTGCCGAGGATGGTGGTCTGGGAAAGGCCGAGCTCTTCCCGGCCGAAGATGGCCGATACGGCGATCACCGTCTGGATGCCGTCGTTATAGAAGAGAAAGGCCAGGAGAAAGACCGCCAGGTCGCGGTAGCGGAGGATTTCGCCGCAGGTGCGTAAGTAGCCACCGATCCCCTTGATCAGCGGTGCCGGGTTGCGTTGGCAGGCCTCCTCGCGCACCCAGGCAAAGGTCGGCAGGGCGAAGCCGGCCCACCACACCCCGGTAAGCAGAAACCCGGCCCGGGTCGCGCTGGCCGGGCCCGAGAAGCCGAGGCTGGCGGAAAAGCGGATCATCAAGAAGACGGCGAGCAGGACCAGGCCGCCGCCGATATAGCCGAGGGCAAAACCCCGCGCGGAAAGGCGGTCGAGTTCGGCTCCGCTGGCGAGGGCCGGAAGGAAGGCGTTGTAGAAGATGTTGCCGGCGGCAAAGCCGATGTTGGCGACTACGAACAGGGCCGCGACCAGCAGGTAGTCGCCGTCGCCGGTGGCGGCGAGCAGCATGGTGGTGGCGCTGCCGAGCAGGCAGAAACCGATCAGCAGCCGGCGGCGGACACCGCGCCGGTCGGCCAGGGAACCGAGAGCGGGTGCGGCCAGGGCCACCAGCAGCATCGACAGGGAAACCGCGTAACCCCACAGGGCTGTGGCAGGCATGAGGCGGGGCCCCCAGGGGAGGGGAACCACGGCGCCCGCGGCCGGCACCAGGCTGGCGAAATAGACCGGCAGCACCGCTGCCAGGATGACAGTGGCATAGGCGGAGTTGGCCCAGTCGTAGAAGCACCAGGCGAACCGGGCCCGGCGGTTATTGCTTGCGCCCATACCCGGCCGGTTTCTCGACCGATTTCGTTGCCGCCCCCGGGCTCAGGAGTTTGTCGAGGACGTCGGTTCTCAACCCGGCGACTATCTGGCCGTTGACGACGTAAGTCGGGGTCGAGGTGATGCCCATTTGCTCGCCGATTTTCTTTTGCTCGTCGGCCCTGCCGTTGTCCTGGAACTGGGGAAGGGGGGTCTGGTCGTACTTGCCTGCCATCACCTCCTCGTAGGTCTTGGCCGGATCCTTGGAGGAGAGGATGAAACGGGCCTTCTGCAGCGCCTGGGGATGGTTCGGGAGGGGAAAGAGAAAGATGTAGCGGGTCAGGTCGGAATGCCTGGCGAAGTAGGCCGCGCCGCGCCGGCAGAACGGGCAATCCGGATCGGTGAATTCGATGACGGCGTTCTTGCCGGAGCCGATCTTGATCGCCTTGTCCAGCGGCAGGTCGGCCAGTTTTTTCTGCAACTGCCGGTTGAGGGCATCCCTGGTCAGGCTGTTACCGGTCCGATCGTAGATCTGGCCGACGAAGATGTATCCCTGGTCGGGGAAATAATAGAGGATTCCCTTTTGTGCCATGACCTCATAAAGACCCGGAACATGGGTGGGGTTGATTTCCTTTATCTGGTTTCCGAGCTGCGGAAAATCCCGAACCAGCGACGCGCCGATGGGGCCGTCCTTGAGGTTCGTGGCGTCCGCCGCAAGGACCGGCAGGGAGGGCAGGAGCAGGAGGAGGGTGGCCAACAGGGTGACAATGGGACGGAGCATCGGTTCAATTCCCTTCTTTTCTGGGGGCTGAGGTTCCCGTTTGCAGCCACTGCCGGTAACCGCAGTCCTGCGGCAGCCAGCTGAGTCGGGCGACGACCTCCGGAGTCAGCTCGATGCAGCCTTCTCCGACGTCAAAGCGTTTGTGATAGACCCGGCAGTGCCGGGAGACGATGTCGAGATGACGGCAGGCGATGCGGGTGGGGCGAATGGTACCGTCCTCCTCGACCCACTTTTCAAAACAGCACTGGCCGCAGCGGCGGCAAAGGTCTTCCCAACTTTTCATGGCCGCTTGAGGAGGACCACCTGACCCAGACGCACCGCTGCCAGCGTCCCCGGAGCGGAACTTTGCAGCAGGTTCCAGCAGAGTCCGGCCAGCGGCGTCTCCGGGGAGGAAACCGGCAGCCGGTAGTTGGCCAGCATGGTTTGCAGTTCGTTGCTGCCGGCCACGCCGGGGATCAGCAGGAGTGCGGGCTGGACGGCGCCGGTGAGGGGGCGGTGGGTGGTGAGCAGCAGCGGACCGGTCGCGGCAATTTGCGTCAGGCCGGCGGTCTCCAGCAGGGTCCGGGCCGCGGTAAAGTTGTAGTTCTCGATGGTCGGGCGCGGGGCATCGGCGGTAAGCGGCACCAGCATCAAAAGCGCGGTGGCGGGTGCCGGCCGGGAGAGGGGGGCGGCATTGACCTGGTCGAGCAGGGCGGCCAGGCGCTTGAGACCGGCCGGGGATTCGCTTCCGGCATAGAGCAGGTAGCTGTAGCCGGCATGACCGGCAGGGAGAGATTCCCCGGATAGGAGCGGCTGCCAGTTCCGTTCCGTCTGCGGCGGGGCAGTTTCGATGGCGGCCAACTGTTCCTGCAGCTGCTGCAGCTTCTGTTGCAGGGCCGCGATGTGTTCCCGGTCCTGCTCGCTGCTGTCGGGGACCAACGGCGCGCAGGCCCCAAGGAACAGGGAAAAGGCCAGCAGGAGGGGGAACAGGCGACGGAGCGGTTCGGGCACGGGGGCCTCCGTGGGTTAGAGGGGCGCAGAAAGGTATAGCAGATTTTGCCGGGGAATGCCATCGCTTGGGGGCCGCAAGGCGTCCGGTGAGTCAGTGCCCGCCCGGGAAATCGGCGACCGCCAGCTCCGGCACCCGCTCGGCCAGGGCCATGACCAGGCGGTAGGTAATTCCCCAGAGGATGTCGCGGCCGGGAAGGGGAAGACGGATCGCCGGGCGGAGCAGTTCGGCGCCCCGAAACCGGACTGTGGCCATGGTGCGCCGCTGCGGTGAATAGAGCGTCTTCAGCGGCACCCAGTAGGCTCCCTGCAGTTCGTGATTTGGGTGCAGCGGCAGCTCGGCCGTCACCTGGTAGACGAAACAGCTGACCACCACCGGCAGGTGGGCGCCGAGTATTTCCCCCAGGCACCCGAAGCACCGCGTTGCCGTCAGGTCGAGGCCGAGTTCCTCGCGGGTCTCCCGTTCGGCCGCCTGGCGCGGCCCCGCATCGCCGGCCTCCAGTTTGCCGCCGGGAAAACCGAGGTCGCCCGACCAGGGATCTCCGGGATGACTGGCCCGCTCGACGAAGAGGAGTTCGGGACCGGCGGGCATCTCCCGCAACAGCATGGCGACGGCCGAGCGGGTTCGTTCACCGGCGGGGACCGGCGGCGGCTGGAAACTGCGCAGGGATTGTTCAATGCGCGCCAGGGGAGACATGGCGGTTCCTTGTTTGACCTGGTGGCGGCACCGTGCCATGCTTGCAGGCGCCCCTTGCAGGATAGCCCGAATCACATCTGGGGGCCAAGAGTTTTGCCGATGCAGATGATCAAAGCCCGCAGCGTCGAGGACCCGACGGCCTGCCCCTATCTTCCAGGGCGGCAGAAGCGCTACGAATACTTTCTGGCCAGCGACCTCGACCGGCGGGAAATCGCCGCCCTGCTTGCCCACGGCTGGAGGAAGTTCGGAATCTATTTCTTCCGGCCGGCCTGCCCCGACTGCCGCCAATGCATTCCCCTGCGGGTGGATGTCGCCGCCTTCCAGGTATCGCGCAGCCAACGGCGGGTCGAACGCGGCGGGCTGGAGATTGATAACAGATTCGGACCGCTGCGACCCGATCGGCGGGTCTTCGATATCTATGCGGCTCATTCCGCCGCCCGCTTCGGCCTGGCCAGCGACT
The DNA here is from genome assembly GCA_963806685.1 of uncultured delta proteobacterium. Taxonomy (GTDB): domain Bacteria; phylum Desulfobacterota; class Desulfuromonadia; order Desulfuromonadales; family DDH964; genus DDH964. Next base: position 35,061 of record CAWDZB010000011.1, on the reverse strand, counting down.
TCGAAGAATTCCTTCTGCAGTTCTACCTCCCGGCCTGCCCGAGCCTCCAGAGCGAACTCTTCCTCCACGGTCAGCTGATCGCCGCCGGTTTCCTCGACCTCGGCAGCGACTGCCTCAGTTCCGTCTATTTCTGCTTCGATCCCGTCCACAGTGCCTATCGCCCCGGAATCCTCGGCGCCTTGCGTGAAATCGAATACGCTCGAAATCTCGGGCTGCGCTGGTATTACCTCGGCTATTTCGTCCCCGGCTCCCCGGCGCTGGCCTACAAGGATCACTTTCGCCCTCGGCAGTACTTCGACTGGAAGGAGCGTCGCTGGCATACAGTCACCGCACCTCCCGCCGGTCTGGCGTCCACTCTCCCCAAATGGGGAATCGATTCCCCACCCGGGGGAAGAGTCAAATAGATGAGCTTTGAACTTGGCTTGCTCGAAAGATTGCCTAGCCCAACATCGGCAGCAACTAAGAACCTTTCCTCTTGAGGAACAATCTCGAGGAAAGAAGCTTCCCCTTCCCCTGCTGGCCTTGCCCACGGCCACCCTCAGTGCGGCCGTGGGCGAAGGGGAGGGATGAAACAACAGGTGGCGATTTGTCCTTGGTAGCCTGTGGGTGACCGTGTTAGGTTTGCCAAATTATTTGGTTGGTGAACAAAATGATGCATCGCACGTGGAAGAGAATTCCCAACTGGAGGTGAAGCGAAGATGAGAAGTATGCAGCAGGATTGGAAGAAATTTCTACGTCGCGCCCTGGTAGCCATGATCGTTGCCGCAAGCCTGGCCGCGAGTACGGTTCCCGCGCGTGCCGAAACCTTCCGGATCGCCATCATGCAGGCCGAGAAGGGCGCCGCGGAGCGGTTCGCTCCTCTCGCCCAGTACCTCGACAAGCGGGGTATCCAGGTCAAGCTGGTACCGACAGCGAGCTACACCGATGCCGCCCTCATGTTCGCCGAGGGGAAAGCCGACGGCATGTTCAGTGGCTCAGGGGTCGCCGCCTCCATGATCATCAAGGATCTCGCCTATCCCGTGGTTCGGCCGGTAGACCGTGAGGGAATCAGCACCTACTGGGCGGTCGTAGTCGCCCCCAAGGGATCCCCATCATTCGTTCCCGACGCCTCTTATTTCAAAGGGAAACGGGTGGTCTTCTGCGCCCTGGCCTCGGCGGGTGAATTCTTTGTCCGTTCGATCCCTGGCGCCCTGCAGGCGGCCCGGGAGGTCACCGTCGCCCCCTCCCACGGCGCGGCCATCGAGGCCGTCGCCAAGGGACAGGCCGATATCGCCATTGTCAAAAATCGGGTTTGGGACAACGTCAAGGCGCGCTATCCAGAGCTGGTCGAGCTCGGCAGTGATGCCGGGCAGAATCCGAACAACACCCTTATTATCTCCAGAAAGACTGATCCGGCCCTCGTCAAGCGGCTGACAGGTGCGTTGCTCACCCTGCAAAATGATGCCAGCCCGGAGGCCCAGGCGGCGCGTGACGGTTTAAACATCATCGGGTACATCATTACTTCCGCCAACGACTTCCAGCACACCCTGGGCCTGCTCCACAAGGCCGGGGTGGAGAAAAATTTCGATTTCCACTTCTGACCTGTTCGTGACAAGGGAGGAGAAATAGCGGGGCGGCGCCTATTAAGGCGCCGCCCCGCTATTTTCAAAGTTGGAACGGGCAGGGTCCTAGTTGCCGAGGATCTTCTTCAGGGCCTTTTCTGCATCGACTGCACCTGGCCCGAGCTTTTCGTCCAGTTTTTTCTGCAGCTTGCCGCTAGTCTGGTCAAGACGCTCCCGCAGGGCCGCATCAATCCCCTGTCGGGCGGCCTCCTTCTGCAATTCCCCGGTCAGGGCGGTGAGCACGATCCTCCCCAACTGCTGCGGAGTGACTCCCTGGCGACCGCCGAGATCGGTCATCGTCACGGGCGGGAGGTGCCCCTGATAGGTTTTTCCTCCCACGGCGGTGAGGTCGATATCTGCGCTGGCATCGGCGATGGTCAGCTTCTTGATCAACATCCTGGTCTGGCCGGCCTGCTCGGAATCGGTGGCGGACCCGGATGGGCCGGCGGGGGCCAGGCCTTTTTTGAAGGCAGCCAGATTGGTCTGCCCGGCGGTGTTAACCTCGAAGTACAGTTGCGGGGCGATGATGCGAATCTCCTCCAAGGTCGGCAACTTTCCGGTCAGGCTGTCGGGATCGAGTTGCAGGATGATCTCCCCGAGGTGGAACAGGGTCTTGCCGTTGAACCCCTGCGGGTTGGCTACCCGCAGTTCACCGATGCTGCCCCGGGCCTGGCCCAGGTCGATGTGGACGCGGGCCACCGTTACCGCGGTTCCTGCCGCCTGGCTGCCATACTTCTCGATGGCCTTCTTGACGAGGCCGTCGAGGTTGCCAACCAGATAGAAGACGCCGCCGGCCACCACCAGAATCAGGACCACTACAAAAATACCGATTTTCTTGCCGAGTTTCATGACTTCCTTATCCCCCCAACGATAGTTTTTCGCAGCTGATCGTTCCTGCCACAAGCCTAACCCGAACCCAACACCTTGGCAAATTGCTGCGGGTGGGGGAGCCCCAGGATTTCTTCCCGCCGAAAACAGTCGACGACGTGATCGTTGACCATTCCGGTGGCCTGCATGTGGGCATAGCAGATCTTCGGGCCAAGGAATCTGAAGCCCCGTTGACGAAGATCGCGGGCCAGGGCTTCGGCCTCGGGGCTGGTGGCGGGATAGTCGGCAAGGGTGTACAGGGAGTGGACGATGGGCTCCCCGCCGACGAACTGCCACAGGTAGGCGGCAAAGGAACCGAATTCCTCCTGCACCTCGAGAAAGCGCCCAGCGTTGTTGACTGCCGCCTCGATCTTGGCGCGGTTGCGAACGATCTCCGGATTTTGGAGCAGGGCGAGGACGGTAGCGGGGGAGAACCGGGCCACTTTTCCGGGGTCAAAGCCGGCGAAGGCGCGACGATAGCCTTCCCGTTTGCGGAGAATGGTGTACCAGGAGAGACCGGCCTGGGCCGCCTCGAGAATCAGGAATTCGAAAATCGTCCGATCTGCAAAGACCGGAACGCCCCATTCCCGGTCGTGATAGGCGACGTAATCGGGCCGCGACAGGTCGACCCAGGGGCAGCGGCAAATGGAGGACGGTGCTGCAGGTTCCATCGATCGATCCTTTCTTGCCGTGGGAAGTGGCCCGTCGGCTAGGCTCCTCAGCATCCGGTTTCGCGGGAACCGAACCCGGGTTCTCCGGCCTGCTGAAGCACTACCCGGAAGGGATTGGTGGCATAGCTGACGAAAAAGGGGCGGCCCTGATAGGCGAGTAGTGTTTCGAGGCGTTGGCGGTTGACCGGATGGGTAACCAGGCCCAGGCCTTCGGCCTCTTCAAACCAGCCGACCTCGGGACTTTCCTCACTGGGTGTCGGCTTACCTCCGGTAGCCGCGGCCAGGAAGGTCAGAATCAGCGCCGACGGGGGCGTGAGCTTGGAATGAATAGCCGCGAGTGGACCCGGCTCAACCTCGACGCCGGTTTCCTCGCGGACCTCACGGCAGAGGGCAGCGAGCAGCCCTTCCCCTTCCTCGACCCGACCCTGGGGGATTTCCCACCCCCGCCGGTGATGTCGGATCAGCAGCAGCCGTCCCTCGCTGTTGCGCACCAGGGCGCCGACGACGATGATGTGGCGGGGATGTTCCATGGTTGCTCTCCTGCTCGTGTTCCTGCCTCGGAAATCTCTGTAGCTGGTGGCACTTCCCTACCCTGCGGCGGCAGGACGTCCGAGCCGGTTCAGGATTCCTGGTCTCTATTCTTGCCGGGAAGGGGGCCCTCGGCAGAAGAGTCAGCCGTTATCCAGTAAATCTGTTTGTGCGGGGTACGCATCAGCTCTTCCAGCCGGGACTGGGCCGCCGCGCGGGTGGGAAAGCAGCCGACCAGGAAGCGGTTGCCGTTATCGTCCTGCCGCCAGAGTTCCCAGTCCATCTCCGCATTCCGGTAGCGGCGCTGTCCCGCTGTAGGTGAAAGCAACCCCCGGCTCCACGGCTCCTGGGTCAAATATCCCCCGGGAGGTTGCAGGAAAGGAGCAGCCAGTCAAGCGGGCCGGGATTGGCGTAGCCATGCTCCTCGCCAGGGGCGATGCGCACCATCTGCCCCGGACCGAGCTGGCGACGTTCCTTTCCGGCCAGGACCTCGCCTTGGCCGGAAAGGACCAGGAATAGGTGGCCGTGGTCATCACGATGGGGCTTGAAGCTGCCCCCGGGCAGGACCCGGGTGAGGGTCATGGCGATCGGGGCGTCGAGCAGCCGGCGCCCGCTGACTCCCGCGGTCAGCTCCGGGCGTACCGGGCGGCTTTCCAGAGTTGCAGTGTCGACAAATTCGGCCATTTGCTTCGTCCTTATCGGCATATTCAATGGGGAAAGAGCGCCTTGAAAAATTCCTGCATCGCCAGCCACGATGCCTTGTCCGCCTCTGGATTGTAAGCCACCGGCAGGTTGAATTGACGCCCGTATTTGTCGGCCTCGGGATTGGTGAAGCTGTGCTTGGCGCCGGGGTAATTGATGATTCGGTAGTTGGCTCCGGCGGCGTTCATCTCCTGCTGGAAAGCGCTGAGCTGTTTGGCGGTGGTGAAGGGATCCTCGGAGCCGTTGAGAACGAGAATCCTGGCCTTGACCTGGCCGGGGGCCGCAGGAACGCCGGTAGCGAGGCTGCCGTGGAAACTTACCACCCCGGCGATATCGACCCCGGCGCGGGCCATCGCCAGAACGATCCCGCCACCGAAACAGTAGCCGATGGCAGCGATCTGATCGGGATTGACCGACGGCTGCTTCCTGAGCAGTTCGAGCCCGGCGAGGAAGCGTTTCTTGGCCAGCGGCAAATCCCGGTTGACGGCGCTGGAAAATTTGCCGGCATTTTCGGGGTGGATGGCGGTCCTGCCGTTCCCGTACATGTCGACGGCCAGTGCGGTGTAGCCGAGTCCGGCAAGCATGTCGGCCCGCTTGCGGACATAGTCGTTGAGCCCCCACCACTCGTGCACCACCAGGATACCCGGGCGTTTTCCGGAGAGGGCCGGATCGGTGGCCAGGTAGCCCTTGAGGGTGGTTCCGTCACCGGCGGAATAGTTAACTTCCTGTCCCTGGACCGCCGCGTCGACGGTTCCGGTCAGGGTGATCAGCAAGGCGAAAAACAGAGACATGCGCAACATGGGCAGTTCTCCTTTCGCAGCAGGTTGGTTGCCTCGCGGCAGCCGATTTCTTTCCTGGCGATGGAAAGGTTACCGCTACCGTGTCAATTACCCATTATAGGCCCATGGAGGGAACTTGCCATCCCTCTTGCGAGGGGCGGAAACGGCTCCGGGGCGGACGGCATCGGCCACCCGCCCCGGAGGGAGCTGCCCCGGTGTTCGCCGATCAGTGACCAAGTTTGACCACCGTCCCCATAAGAGCGACGTTGGAAACCGCAAATCCGGTAATGCACCTGTACTTTTCCGGGCTCTCATAGCGCTGGTTCTTGGTGATCGTGTAGATGTCGATCACCGCATTCCCGCCTTCCCGTTCGGCACGTTGCTGCAGGGAGATCAGGGCGGAGACGAAAGCGCGGTCGCAGGCCTCCTGGGCCGACTTGCCGAACTTGTTGCTGCGCTGGTTGCTCTTGAATTCCCCCAGTTTCTTGGCAACCCCAGGGTGGGACTGGCCTTTCATGAAAAGCTTGATGCCCGGCAGCAGCTTTTCCTGGCCAAGGGGGCTCTGGATCGCCTGATCGGCGGGAAGCTCGTACCAATGGTCGGCGGCGTGGACAGGCGGGGCACAAAAGAGCAGGGCGGATGCGAGGACGAGTGCCAACGTGGTAATGGGTTTCAAGACGCATCTCCTTTCCACAAGGTAATGGCCGGGTTCAGACCAGCCGTTGCGAGGGAACATTCATGACCGGATCGGTTGCTAATAGTTAAATACCGCCGGGGAAAATTTCAAGGACGGCTCCCTCCCGCGATCAATCGGAAACCCTGCCACGCAGGGCCTTGGTCCGGCTGCGATGGCTCTTGCCGGCCAGGCGCTTTTCTCGGGCGGCCTTGCCGGGACGAGTCGGCCGGCGCGGCTTGGTGGTGATTGCAACGCTGCGGATCAGGGCCTGGAGCCGCTCCAGGGCGTCCTCGCGGTTGCGCTCCTGGGTACGGAAGCGCTGAGCCTTGAGGACAATGACCCCGTCGGCGGTGAGCCGCCGGTCATGCAGTTGCAGCAGGTGTTCCTTGTAGAAATCCGGTAGCGATGAGGCACGGATATCGAAGCGCAAATGGATGGCGGTGGCCACCTTGTTGACGTTCTGGCCCCCTGCCCCCTGTGAGGGGACGGCGTGCAGATCGATTTCCGCCAGGGGGATGGCGACGTGGCTGGAGATGCGCAGCATGCTTTTAAATCTCCTTTGCGCTTCGGCATCGGGACCGCCCGGCTCAGATCCGCTTCGGTCCGGAGTTGTCTTCTCCGGCTTCCCGGGCGAGCAGTTCCAGGATGCGCGGCGTGCAGCGTTTGCCGCCGCAGGGGCCGCTGCCTGCTCCCGTTGCCTGCTGGAGGCCGCGGAGGGTGCGTTTGCCGTCGGCGATCAGGGCGAGAAAGGTCCGGCGCCGGATGCCCTTGCAAAGGCAGACCGCCTTGAGCCCGTCGATGATCTCCTGTTCGTCCATGGCTCACTTTCTCGTCGCTGCGGTTGGCGCGAAATAAAAGTCAGCGTCGGTCGACATCGACGAATCCCTGTTGCAGGTCAACCAGAGAACCGACCGTCAGGGTCGGTTCCAATTCCCAGGGGTCGAAGACGTTGCCCGGGTTGCGCCAGATCCAGGCCGCGCGCATGCCGGCGGAAAGCGCGCCGATGACATCAAAGGGATTGCTCGAGATCATCCAGGCTCCGGCGCCGGTCGCGCCGGAGCGGCGGAGGAAATGGGCATAGACGGCCGGGTTGGGTTTGAAGCTGGAGATTTCACCTGTGCTGATCACGTCGGCGAAAAGGCCGGCGATGCCGGAGTTTTCCAACAGGGCGGCGACATCCGACGCCTTGCCGTTGGAAAAGGCGAACAGCCGGTAACCGGCCTTGGCCAGGGCGGGCAGGGCCACGGGGACATCGGCGAAGGCCGGCAAGCGGCGGTAGCCTGCCAGCAGTTCCTCCTTGTCCGAGGTGGCGATGGTCACGTCGAGGGCCGTGCAGCACCAGTCGAGGGCCTGCCGGGTGCAGACCGAGAAATCCTGGTAGTTCTGCATCAGGCCGCGGCGGAAGGAGTACTCGAGCTGCTTGCTGCGCCATGCCGAGGAGAACTCTTCAGCGCGGTCGCCGATCAGCCGCCGCAGAGCAGCGACCACCCCGGCAGTGTCGATCAGGGTTCCGTAGACATCGAAGGCAAGGGTGGCTGGCATGGGCGTCCTTTCCGGTTGGGGTGATGATCGGGGCGATCCTGCCACAGAACAAGGATAACCGAAGCCGGGCTGCTGTCAGCAGATGACAGCCGAATCGGGTCAGTCGATGACCGTGACCGATTGAATGACCACCGGCTCCAGGGGCACGTCCTGGTGGCCGCCCTTGGTACCGGTGGCGACCTGCTCGATGGTGTAGACCACGTCCATGCCGTCCACGACCTGGCCGAAAACCGCGTAACCGTAAAGCTCGGGACGGGAACCGCCGTGATCGAGAGCCTTGTTGTCGGCAGTGTTGATGAAGAACTGGGCGGTGGCGCTGTCAACCTCGGTGGTGCGCGCCATGGCGATGGTGCCGGTCCTGTTCTTCAAACCGTTGCCGGCCTCGTTGCGGATTGGCGCTTCGGTCGGACGTTCCGTCAGGCCCGGGGTCATCCCGCCTCCCTGGATCATGAACCCCTTGATGACGCGGTGGAAAATGGTGCCATCGTAATGGCCGGCCCGGGCGTAGGTGACAAAATTGGCCACGGAGAGGGGGGCCTTGGCGGAATCGAGTTCCAGCAGGATCTCGCCGAGGGAGGTTTCCATCTGGACCAATGGATTCGATGTGCTCATCGGTGAACTCCTGGATCGAACGGGAATGGGGACGGCGCAGGGCATTCACCACCCCGCCGGGACTACGGCCGCGAATCAGCCGCTGCGGAATTTATGCCGTCATCCGAAATAATTGTCAAGAGTTTGGAGTGGTTGGCCTTTTCCTTGCTATGGATTGGTTGAGTGTTGCCCTCTGTTATGGCTCCAGGAATTGCGTGGGGCGGGGCTCGTCCCGCCCCACATTTTACCGATGATCCTCTTCGCGGGTTTCTTTGAGGGGGGGAGGCTTGCCCCAACCGGCGGAGTTTAGGGCAGGGATATTCAGGATGTCCTGCGTCTATCCCGGGGAAGGATTGACAAGAATCTGCATCTCGCCCGTTATTTCGCTGGCTTTCGACGGGTGGAGGCAATGACAACGGCAATCGAGGAGAGCTGGGATGAGTGAAACCCTGTTCAAGGTCGTCTTCAGGGGGGAAATCGGTTTTGACTTCGAAGAGGAAGAAGTCAAGGCCAACCTGCAGAAGCTGTCGGGGTTCAGTCGGGAGAAGGTCGATCGGCTCTTTTCCGGTCAAACCCATGTCCTGAAGAAGGATGCCGCCCCCGAGGCCGCCGAACGATTCCGCGATGCGCTGATGCGCACCGGCGCCCTGGCCGAAATGGAGCCGATGAAGGTACCGCCGACGCCAGCCGGGCAGCGCCCACAATCGGCGGCATCCACCCGACAGACCGTTCCTTTTTCCTGCCCGGCCTGCGGATATGCTCAGGAAAAAGGGGAGGCCTGCATTTCCTGCGGAATCTTTTTCGCCCGGCATGAAGCCGTCCAGAAACGCAAAGCCGAGGCGCTGCAGGCGGAGCTGCAGGGGCGTCATCCAGAGCCGCCGGCTGCAACCGCGGCGCCCTCCCGGGTTGCCCTCCGCTTCGACCTCCGTTCCTCACCGGCAGCGCAGGCCCTCCTGGTCGCCGTGACCGTGGCCCTGCTCCAGGGCTACTTTTGCGGCCGCCACCTGGAGGTCATCGGTTTCATCATCCTGGCGACGCTGTTCCTGCTGCTGCTCCTTTTTTCCCCGGCCTTCAACGGCCGGGAACTGCAGGAATCCTTCGCTGAAAACCTGTCCCTTTCGGTGGAGCATCATCTGCGGGTCGACCGCCGCCAACAGTGGTGGCCGTTCAAGGTCACCTACGCCCTAGTGCTGGGCAGCATCCTGCTCTATTACGGAGTAGTGATCCAGCTGTCGGCGGCAACCATGACCAACTACCTGGCGTTTCTCCCGGCGCGGCCGACCGGCTGGAACGTGCTGCTGAGTGTCCTGGTCGCGCCGTTTCTGAACGTCAGCAGCGGTCAGCTGTGGGGGGGAGCCCTTTTCCTTTGGGCGACGGGAATGGTGCTCGAACCGCGGCTCGGCAGCCTGCGTTTCTTCTGCTGCTTCCTGGGACTGGGGATTTTCGCCGAAAGCTTCGGCGTTCTCCTCCAATCCCTCCTGTTCGATACCGCAATGCACGGTTTCGGGCCGGCAGGAGCCATTGCCGGCCTGCTGGGCTTCTGCCTGACCGGCGGCATCGGGCCGGTGCTGACCTTTTCCCTCCCCCTGCTCGGGGCCCTGCCGCTGGTCTATCCCCTCGGCTTCGAGGTGCGTTTCAATACCCTGGCCCTGCTCGGCTTCTTCATCTATGCCGGGTTGGCCGGCGGGTTCGGCCCGCAACACAGCTTCCCTGCGGCGCTGGGGAACCAGATGGTCAATTTCGCCGGCCTGCTCGGTGGAATGCTGCTGGGGCTGCTGCTGCCCATTTCGGTGCCCGCTCAGGACACGGGCACCTAGGGGGAGAGAGGCACAAGTTTAGGAATTCGCCAACCGCTTCCGCCCGCCCTCAATCCCCATTCCCCTTCTCAGCGGTTCCTGGATCTTCCGCCCTTATTGCCCGGCGATGGCGAAAACCATAGTCACGCCGGCACGCACCGTGACTTCGCCGGGAGTCAAAGGAGGGGCAGCCGCTTCGGCCGCCATGCGCAGCATCCGGACCGGTGCGACCTCGACGGCCGGCTCGAGTTGCAGGGAGAGGATTTCCCCAAGTTTCACACCGGCAGCCCGCGCAGCGGCCTCGGCCTCGTTTCGTGCGTTGGCGATGGCCTGGGTAATTGCCTTGGCACGTCCGGGCCGGACATCGGCGAGTCCGTAGCTCAAACCGTTGATGCTGTTGGCCCCGGCCGTGATGCCAGCCTCGATCAGGGCCCCGACCAGGGAGAGTTTGCCGGTTGTCAGGTGCAGGCTGTTGCTGACCGTGTAGCCGGCGATGGCGGGCTGCCAGTCGGGTCCGGCCTCCCGTGGCCGGGGCGTCCACTCGGGACGGATTTCGAAATGGCCGGTTCGATACTCTTTCGCCTCCAGACCGGTCCCGACGAGGGCTTTTTCGACCGCCGTGAGCCGCTTGCTGTTGGCCGCGAGCGCGGCGGCCGCCGAAGGCGCGGTCGTCACGACGGCGATGTTCAGCTGCGCCTGGTCGGCGGGCAGCGGCAGATCCGCGGAACCATGAACGGTCAGCTGGGGAGGCGGTGGTGTTTCGGCCCAGGCCGGCAGGGTCGGGAGGAGGACCAGGGTCAGCAGGAGCAGCAGGCGGGCAGGGTGGACCATCGGGTACTCCTTTCGGGGATCAGGGGGCGGCAGGTCGGTACTAGTTAGCCGGGCAAATATAATCCAGGATCTCTGCCATCAGCCGGTTGACCCGCGGGAAATGTTCAACGGCTGCATGGCGCATCGCCGCTTCTCCCTGGACGTACGGTCCGGGGACCAGCTCGTCGCGGCTGTTGACGATGATGGCGTCGAGACTCTCCGGCGTCGTCTCGAGGTGAAACTGCAGGCCGATGACGTTGCGCCCGAGCTGGAAGGCCTGGTTGCGGCAGGCGGCGCTGCTCGCCAGCAACTTCGCGTCCGGGGGCAGGTCGAAGGTTTCCCCGTGCCAGTGAAAGACCTCGCAGCCGGAGGGGAAGGGAAAACGGTCCGGTCCGGTCGCTTCCCCCCGCACCGGGAACCAGCCGATCTCCTTGTCGGAACCGGGGTAGACGCGAGCCCCTAGGGCGTTGGCGATCAACTGGGCGCCGAGGCAGATGCCGACCACCGCGACTTTCCTCTCGATGGCTTCGGCCAGGAAGCGCTTTTCGTCGGCCAGCCAGGGAAAGCGGTCCTCGTCGTTGACGCTCATCGGCCCCCCCATGGCGATCACCAGGTCGAGGCCCTCCGTGGGGGGCAGGATCGGGTCGGTGAAGAACCGGGTGCGGGTCAGGCGGGCCCGGCGGCCGGCCAGCCAGTCGGCCATGCTGCCGATGTCTTCAAAGGGGACGTGCTGGAGGATATGGACATTCATGGGTTTCACCGAATGGCATGGGCTGGGGGATGACGATGGTCAGATCGAGACCGGGGCAGGGACCCGGTCGCTGTCGGCCCCGGGGTCGGCATCCTGGAACTCGCCGTTCCGCCATTTCCCTTCCAGCACCTCGCCGTCGTCGCCGTAGGTGTAGCGGCCGACCCCGTTGAACTGCCCCTGGTGGAACTGGCCGATATAGGTGTCGCCGCTGGCATAGATCAGAACCCCGGGCCCATCCCAGTAGCCATCCCGGAACCCCCCTTCGTAGCGGTCCCCGTTGGCATAGATGGCCAGGCCGCTGCCGTTGCAGAGCCCGTCGTGGAATTCCCCGGCGATCCGTGAACCGTCCTGCTGGAGAAGGACGCCGGTGCCGTCGTAAAGGCCGTCCTTGAACTGCCCCTCGTAGGTTTCCCCGTCCTTGCTGGTCAGGGTCCCCTGGCCGTTGAACCGGCCCTCGGCGAACTCGCCCTTGTAGACGTCGCCGTTGGTGAAGGTCATGACCCCCGAGCCGCTCAACTGGCCTTCCTTGAAAGCGCCGTCGTAGGTCCAGCGCCGCGTGACCATGCGCCCGTGGCCGCTGCGCAGCCCCTGGTGGAAATATCCCTCGTAAGATGACCCGTCGGGCCAGGAAAGCTGGCCCCAGCCCTCGAAGAGGCTGGCGGCGAAGCCCCCTTCGTAGAAAGAGCCGTCGGGGAGGGAAGCGGTGCCGAACCCCTTTTCCACCGGGGCGGCCGGGGCCGTCGCCGGGAAGAGGCTCAAAAGCAGGCAGAGGAGCGGGAAAATGCGTTTCGCGTTCACGGCTGGTCCCTTGGTTCCGGTTTGGTTCAGCAGGAGAATTTACGGGTGGCATTCCACCTAGCTGTCTATTTTAAACATTTCCCGGGTGAATCCCAACCCCTTTTCGCTGCTGAACGCACTTCGGCCCCTCCGGGGTGACCCGGAAGGGGGCGACGGGTTAAAATGAACCCGTGGAAAAGATCGGCAAAGGAGGTGAAGGAATGGTCCGATTTTAGGACCCGATAGACAGTATCGATCTTGAACGGGTAACGGCGATCCTCAGCCACGGCGGGATCGAATTCACCCTGCGCAACGAGCCCGTCCAGGGGCTCGGTCCCAGCCAGATCCACGTCGCCGAGGAAGATCTGCCCGAGGCGGAAAAGCTTCTGCGGCAGACCCGCCACTGAACCGGGGGGAAGGTTCTACAGGTAGCCGGCAGCGGGGCGGGGAAAAACCGCTTGGCCTCCGGCCTCTTACGAAGGCTTCAGGCCCCGATGTCCTCGTTCCAGAGTCCTGGATTCCCGGCGATAAATCGCTCCATGAGTTCCAGGCATTCCGGGTCGTCGGCAAGGATCAGCTCCACTCCCCGCGAGCGCAGATAGCTCTCCGGGCCCTGGAAGGTGCGGTTTTCGCCGATTACCACTCTGGGAATGCCATAGAGGAGGACGGCTCCGCTGCACATGTCGCAGGGGGAGAGGGTGGAGTAGAGGGTGCTTCGCCGGTAGTCGGCGGCCTTCAATCGCCCGGCATTCTCCAGGCAGTCCATTTCGGCGTGGAGCACCGCGCTTCCCCGTTGCACCCGCCGGTTGTGCCCCCGGCCGACGATCCGTCCATCCAGCGCCAGCACCGAGCCGATCGGGATTCCTCCCTCCGCCAGCCCCTGGCGGGCCTCCTCCAGTGCCGCCCGCAGAAATTCGTCCATGGCATACTCCCTTAAAAAGATCAATCTCCATTAACGATTTCGTATGGGGGTCAAAACTTATGGCCGGTGGCGCGCAGCCGGGGTAACGAGTCCCGCCGTCAGGCGCTGGAAGAGCCGGCCGTCGGCGTCGCGTCCCCGCACCAAAACCCGGAAGGGTTGGTCTGGGATGCGGCAGCGGCCGAGGAATTCGTCACCAGCGTCGCCGACAGCGGGTGTTTCGAGCCGGATTGACCCCAGGACTTCCCCGCTGGCGGAAACTATAACGGCGTTCGGCGGTTCAGCGACGCCGGACAGGGTAATCCGGCAGCGCTGGGTGGTTCCGGCGGCCGGTGCTGCCTGCACTGGGAACAGCCCCTCGTGCCCCGGTCGTCCGCGCAGCTCGACGAAGGCGAAGTCGACAAGATCGATGCCCTCTCGTTCCAACGCCTCCAGCCTGGCCCGTTCTGCCAGGTAGCGGGCCGCTAATTCGTAGCTGCCAGCCCCGTGCAGGTCTGCCTGCCAGAGGCCGGGCTCCGGAGCCTCGACGGTAATGATGCGCATGTTGTGGAAGCTCTGCACCGTGACACCGGCAGGGTTGGCCTCAATGCTGCGGCCATCGGGGCGCAACAGGTGCAATGTGTCCAGGCGTTGTGCCCCGGCCAACAGGCTGAGGCGGGAGACGGTGGCGTCGACGGGGATTTCCAGCGCCTGAATGAAGGGCGCAGCGACGCTGCCATAAGCAAGGGCGATCGGCTCGGAGGCAACCGGGACGTTCAGCAGGCCGGCGGCCGTCGCGAATTCACCCGGCGCCCAGAAGTAGAAATCGCCGCCGGTGGCCGCGGCCAAGGCAAAGAAATCGGCGTTGATGGGCAGCAGTCCGTTCCGGTCGTAGCCGGCGGCCCGCGGCGGCTCGTTCCAGCCGGGGCGATCCGCAGCTGCCGGCGTCACGGCCATCAGCAGCAGGGTGAACAGCAGCAGGCAATTCCTGGCGGTCATCGCTGGCCCCTCCGGAATGGGAAGGTCACGGGGGAGAGCCTATTTCTGTACCCGGCGTTTTTCATAGCGGGGCCGGAAGTCGTTGGTGGTGGTCCAGGCCAGGTCGTGGATCATCTTGCTGTAGCTTTCCGTTGCCGGGGTGAACCCGAGATTGGCGAGGCCGGCGGCATCGATGTTCGCTCTCGCCAGGGACCATGTGCCGTGGGCGCCGTTGGACCAGACCGAGGCGCCGGTGGAGGTTTCCTGCAGCTTGGCGAAGAGTTCCCCCTTGACCGAAACCTTGGCGCGCATCGATTTGAGATCGGCTGAAAAGGAGATGTCGGGCGTTAGCGGAGTAACCTCGAGATTCCCGGTCAATAACGCGTCGATGCCGTATTTGCCTCCGATAGCCTTGATCGCTTCGGGATCGAGGTCCCGATGATTTACCCCCTGGAGAACCATCCTGATGGTTCCCAGTTCGAGCAGGCGTACCCCCGGCTGGGAACGCTGCAGATCGCTCAGGAACTGCTTGGTGGCAGCCGATGCCAGTTCCGGGTGAGTCGGAGCGGAAAATTCGACCACGCCGATGAGCGGCCATGTCCTCAGGTCGACCAGGGGCGGGATCTTCACGGTCACGGTTTTGCCGGCACAGCCGGCCAGGAACAGCAGTGCGGCCAGGAAAGGGAGGGAACTTCGCACCAGTTGACGCAAAAACGAAAGGTACCTGAGCATCGGTGTCTCCTTGAGATGTAGAGAGTTCAAGGCCCGTAGGTCATGGGCAGCAGGGCACCACCAATATTCGCCGAATTGGACACCTACACACAAGCGGAAAGATCAATGGTGATCGTCTGACACTTTGACCGGCTACGGATCTTCGATTGGCGATTCGCCACGTACCAGAGGTTGAACTGGACGCTGATCACACGCCTTATCGGAATGAAAGTAATTTATTAACTATTTCATTTTAATTACTTATTTTAAGATAAAAAACTCTATAAAAAACATTTCGATAAAGAGGAGATTATGCACGTTGCTCCGAATGCGCAACCTGGTTTTTCATGCCGATGGACGCTTTGGTCAAGGCCAACTGGAAACCCTCAATGCCAGCGGCATTTCTCCCAAGGAAGCGATCGACGTAATCGTGCCCAGAACATCGGGCTAACGGGAAATGATTTTACAATATTACCTTGGGAATTAGCTTCGGTAGAGATATTGAATGTCTCCGGATTTGTTGGAACTTTGGATATGGATTCCATTTGCACCTGACTGGACATGAAGATGCGGAGACTGCTCCGGAAGGGACTCCAGGCTGCCAGGGCGATCCGGGAATCACGGCCCGGTTTTTCCTGTGGAGCCTAGGAATCGGCCTGCTTCAGGATCTTCTCGATCCGCCGGTCGGGTATAAGCCAGAGGAGAGCTACCAGGACATAGAGGCCCAGGGAAGCCCACTGATACCAGAAGGCCATGGGAATGGCGATAGCGTACAGGATCGGTGACAACTTTCCCTTCCAGTCGCCGCCGACGGCCTTTTTCAGAAGAGAATCCGGCCCCTGAGAAGCAATGATCCGCTGCTGCAGGAGAAAGTAGGCGATGGCGGCCATCAGCAGGACCAGCCCGTAGAGAGCCGCCGGCGCGGCTGCAAAGTGGTTTTCGCCCATCCAGCCGGTGGTGAAGGGAATCAGGGAGAGCCAGAACAGCAGGTGCAGGTTCGCCCACAGGATGCCCCCGGTGGCCTTTCGGGCCAGGTGAAGCATGTGGTGGTGGTTGTTCCAGTAGATGCCGAGGTAAATAAAACTCAGGACGTAGCTCAAGAAGACCGGGAGCACCGGCAGCAGGGCGCCGAGCTCTTCGCCACGGGGGACCTTCATTTCCAGCACCATCACCGTAATGATTATGGCGATCACGCCGTCGCTGAAGGCTTCAAGCCGACCGGTTCTCATCTGCTGGCCTCGCTCATCTTCCCAGGCCCTGTTCCCTTCTCAAAAAATTCCCCCCCCGTCCTCCGAGGATTCCGCCAGCAGGTCGAGGGCCGCCTGGGCCAGGAAAGCCGTGCCGAGGGGCAGGGCCGCCTCGTCGAGCACCATCTTCGGATGATGCAGGGAAAAGGGCGGTTGACCCGGTTTCAGGGTGCCGAGCAGGGCGAAGCAGGAAGGAATTTCCGCGGCGATGTAGGCAAAATCTTCGCCACCCAGAAGCGGTGGTACGGCGATGATTCCTGCGGCGGGAAATATCTTGGCCGCCGTCCGGCGCGCCGAGGCAGTCACCTCGGGGTGGTTGCTTGTCACCGGCACGGCATGGCGGATGTCGAAGTCGATCCTGGTGTCGTGCATTTGTGCCAGGCTGGAGCAGATTCTTCGGATCTGCTCGATGTTGTCGCAGTAGATCCGGTCGTCCAGGGCGCGGGTGGTGCCGGTCAGGGATACCCGGTCGGCAATGATGTTGTAGCTGCTGCCGCCGTTGATGGTGCCGACGCTGACCACGGCCTGGTCGTTGGGGCCGACTCGCCGCGAGACGATGGTCTGCAGGTGCCCGATCAACTCGGCGGCGATGACCACGGCATCGGTCCCGGCCTCCGGGTTGACCCCGGCATGGGCCGCACGGCCGTGGATGACGATCTCGAAGTGGTCGGCTGCGGCCAGAATCGTCCCCTCGCGCAGGCTGATGGTGCCGGTCGGCAGCATCGGCGCCTGGTGCAGGCCGAGTGCGCAGTCGACCCCCTCCAACGCACCTTCCAGGAGCATCCGCCGGGCCCCGGAATGGCCCTCCGGGTCGCCGGCGTTGTCCTCTTCCGAGGGCTGGAACAGCAGCCGCACCGTGCCTCTAAAGGCCGTCTCTCTAAGCAGCCGAGCCGCCCCGAGAAGCATCGCGGTATGGGCGTCGTGGCCGCAGGCATGCATCACTCCGGGGATTTCCGAACTGAAGGGAAGGCCGGTCGCCTCGGTGATGGGCAGTGCGTCCATGTCGGCGCGCAAGGCCACCATTTTTCCGTCCCCGTTGCCGATCTCGGCGACGACGCCGGTCCGGGCGACGCCGGTCCGGAAACGGATGCCGAGCTTGTCAAGCTGCTCACTCACCAGGCGCGCCGTCTTTTCCTCCCGGTAACCAAGTTCCGGAAAACGGTGGAGTTCGCGCCTAGTGGCGATGATGTCGGGGGCGATGGCCTCGGCTCTGCTGAGCATGTAGGTCCTTTGCGGGAAACGCAGGTTCTGGTTAGATTCTAGCTCCTGCCTCTTGCCGACGCAAAGAGAGGGAGGTTCAGACGAGCGGTCGGCGGGCGACGATTCCTGCCAGGGAGCCTCCTTTGTGAGAGGGTTCCAGCCCTTCCTCGTGGGTCACGATCTCCCAACCGGCAAAGACGTCCAGCAATTCGCCGGGGCGCAGCACGAAGGCGGGATTGTCCGGCCCGCCGGCAAAGGGTCCGGCGCTGCTCAGGGTGCGCACCACGGCCAGCCCTCCCGGGCGTACGGCAGCGAGGAGATGCGGGAACAGGGAGCGCTGCAGGTAGAAGCACTGGATGACCAGATCGAAGGCCGCCGCCGGCAGATCGGGGGTCGCTTCCAGGTCGACCTGCCGGGCATCGACCACCAGATGACGTTTTTCTGCCTCGGTGCGGAACTGGTCCAAGGCCACGGCGGATATATCGATGGCGGTGACGGCCAGTCCCCGTTCGGCCAGGAACAGCGCGTTGCGCCCCCTGCCGCACGCGAGGTCGAGGGCCCTGCCGGTGGTCGGCAGGAGCGGGGCCACGGCGAGCAGCCAAGGGTCGGGGAGGAAGGGCTGATCGGCCTTTTCCTGCCAACGGGTGTTCCAGTTGAGATCGGTGGTGGGCATCGTTTCGGGCCTTCTGAGGTTGGGGGGGGCAAAAGCAATGTTAGCAAGGAAAGGACTTTCAAACCAATAAATTGACCCCGGCAGGTCCTTCGGAGACCGGGTGTTTCCCCAGTTTTCAGACGGGTTCAGGTGATGGGGCCGGGACCGTTCCCAATTCCACTTGCCGGTAAGCATCCACCACCCCGGCGATGGCGAGGGCGGCCAGGGTGACGCCGGCCAGGATATCGGTGCCTAGACGGTCACGTTCAAGGGGCAGGATGCCCTGGAGAAGGGGCCCGGATTGGGAAGGTTTCGACAGGGACATGCTCGGACCCGGTGCGGTATTGGAATATACGGAAAATCGGCGGAACAACCGTTGGCTCGCCCGGTCAAAACAAAGCTTGCGGCCCGTTCACCCTCGGGAAGTATCCCGACAAATCGTCCCGATGCCCATGCCGGGGGATGGCCAGGTCAATTCAGTACCGTCACCGAGGTGAAGTGACGCTGGATGCCGTGGCGAAAGCGCACCGCTGGATGGCCGACGATCAGCGCCATCACCGGCCGGTTGCCGTCCGGAATGCCGAGACGGCGGCAAAGGGCAGTGTTGCGCTGCAGAACCGGCGGCGCCCCGCCGATCATGCAGCTGCCGAGGCCCTGGGCTTCGGCGGCGAGCATAGCAGTGGTGGCGGCAATCGCCGCATCGACCGGCTCGGCGTAGGGGGAGGCATGAAAGAGCAGCACCGCCGGCGCGTCCCAGAAAAGGGTGTCGCGGCCGGCGGCGCGGTTGTCGATATAGCTGTGGGCGAGGGGCAGGATGAAGTGGCGGAACTGCTCGTACTTCGCCTTGCCGAACCACGGTCGCAGTGCCGCCAGGAGCCAGGGCCGGAAAATCCTGAGCAGGCCGCGATACCCTTCGACCACCTGCTCAGCGACCTCCTGCACCCGCGCCCGCCCGGACAAAACGACGACGCCAAGGTCCCAAGGGGGAATTCCCATCGGTGCGGTGGCGGCCTGGTCGACGATCGCTTCCAGCAGGGCCGGGTCGACCTCCTGGGGCGCGAAGCGCCGCACGCTGCGCCTGGAGCGCAGCAAGGCCTCGATCTGGGCCGCCGTGGCCATTTTTTCAGAAGCAGAGAGGGGGCGGAGGTCGGCCGGGTCGAGACCGCGGCCGCTGACCGACAGGCACTCCTCGGGACAGGCCATCATGCAGTGGCCGCAGGCGATGCAGCCGAAGGCAGAATCGCTGCGTATCGTCACCTGGCCGTCGCGCAGCTCCAGCACCTCGGCCGGGCAGATGCGCGTGCATTCGCCGCAGGCGGTGCAGCGGGCCTGATCGACCCGGGGCCGTCCCTCCTCGGGGTAGAGGCTGTGAGCGATCGGCATGTTTTCCTCCAAGGAAGGATCCAAGGAAGAAAGCATAACAGATGTGCTGCAGATCGGCCAAGGCGTCGCGACCCTGGCCGGGAAGATGGCCGGCGCAAGGATTTCAGGGGACGCTAGATTTTCTTGACGAACTCCGATTTCAGCTTCATGGCACCGATGCCGTCGATCTTGCAGTCGATATCGTGGTCGCCCTCCACCAGGCGGATATTCCGGACCTTGGTCCCGACCTTGACCACCGACGAGGAACCTTTGATCTTGAGGTCCTTGATCACCGTCACCGTGTCGCCGTCGGAGAGGGGGTTGCCATGGGCATCACGAAAGACCCGTTCCTCGCCGGTGTCTCCGCCCGTCGCATCCATTGGCCATTCGTGACCGCATTCCGGACAAACGTAAAGGGTCCCGTCTTCGTAGGTATATTCGGACCCGCATTCGGGACATTTTGGCAGTTCGTTCATAGCGTGTTCCTTGATTTTTGAGAATTGATGGCTTGGCAGACCTTCATGGCGGGGACCGCCCCTGGCGACCCGGACCGGCAGGTCGCAGTCATGCCTTCGCGGTGGATGGGGCAGGCCACCTGGAGCGTCGGGGAACGACCCTCTTTCGGCGCCATCCTAATGTTTCAGCGTCATGGCGTCAAGGTGATGGCAGGAAGGGCCTGGTAGGAAGGGCAGATAAAAAGTCGATACAAAAGAGTTTCCGCGGGCTTCCAGGACCGGGGCCGGGGAAGAACAGGGCGTCTGGTATAATTGGCGGCAATGGGGACCCGGCAGAAAGGAGCAACTAGAACATGAATCGGGAGGGACGCGGGACGCTTATTTTCCTCGGGACGACAATGGCCTATTTCCTGATCGCCCTGGAGGTCCTGTTCATGATCACCCCTTTCGCGCTCTACTTCTACGGGGTTTATGGGCCGATCCTGGAGTTCCTCTCCTCCCACCGCCTGACCGCCTGGACGGTGGAGTTTTTTTTGCCCCACATGGTCTTCGTCGACGATCCGCTGCTGATCGGCCTCTCCTGGCTCCAGGCCCTGTTCGTCATCGGCATGGTGCTCTTTCTGGTCGCCGCTATTCCCCTCTATGTCGGTCGGTTGACCGGCAGAGGGGTTGTCACCTTCGGCCCCTACGCGCGTATCCGCCATCCCCAGTACCTGTTCCTCGCGATCTCCGGGCTCGGCCTGCTTCTTTACTGGCCCCGCTTCATCGTCCTGCTCTTTTACCTGTTCATGCTCTTCACCTACTTTTTCCTGGCCTGCAACGAGGAGTGGCGGATGCAGCACGAACAGCCGGGACGTTACCAGGAATACATGGCCCGCACCTGGATGTTTTTGCCGGGAGAGCCGGGCGGCAGGCTCTTCCGGGGAATGTTCGGCCACCTGGGCCGCCGGCGGCTCGGCTTATCTCTGCTGGCCCTGCTGGTATTCGGATTAGCGTTGGGGGGGGCCTTCGGGCTGCGCAGCTACTCCCTGCATCACCTTCCCCAGGCCCGGGTGGGAGAGATGCGGCTGGTTTCCGTTTATCCGCGGGCGATGCCGGAGGTGGAAAAGCTGTACGCGCTGGCCAGCACCCAGGAGGCGGTCCAAAAAACCGTCGCGGCGAAACAGCTGCATCTGGTCTACGTCATTCCCGGTGATTTTTTCCTCACCGGCCTCATCCTCCAGGAGGGGCCGCGCTACTCGGAGGCCAAGCTCAAGCGATATCCCTACCTGCGGGATCCTGAATCGCAGCGCCACAAGGGCGGCCTGGTGAAGTTCTTCCGCCTCGGTTACAAGTACTTCCAGACCATCGGCACCACCCGCCGGGTCTACGATTACGAGCGCCTGGTTTTCGTCGAAACCCTGGACCTTGACGGCAAGCCGGTAGGACCGGGTGAGGTCCTGGACCTCGGGGTGCGACGCTATCCGGCCCTGGTCGTCGACATCGACGCCGAAACCCACGAAGTGCTCGCCGTCACCCCGGTGTCAGGAAAGAACGCCTGGGGCCGCCTGCCGATGCCCAATCTCTGAACAGAATCCCTGCCGGCTAGAAGATACTTACTGCCGGCGACGGTTTCGTTTCAATTCATGCCCTCGATATCAGGCCTCACACTATTCAGCTTTATGTTACATATGATTATGTTATTGGTCCTTGCAATCATCCCCTCGAAATTGCAGGGGAGGGTGTTACCGATCCACCATTCGACCCTTTTTCTGATTAAGTGAGGCCCGTTGGGCATAACCTTCGGACCGGGGAGCGGGGAGATGTTGTGGCGATGGTTTCCGTGGAAACAGGTGGTCCGGCGCTGGGCACGTTCTCGCGGGCTGGTTGATCCGATCCGGCTCCTCTCCCTGCTGGAGAATTTCGGCCAGCCCATGGAAGTCAAGGAACCGCTGGAACTGCTTCGCTCCGGGGTGGTGTTCCATGCCCGCGGACTGCTCAATACCGGCGCCATCCAGCACAACCTCGACTGGATCTGGCCCTTCTGGGTGGAGCGCCAGTACGATCCCCTCGATCCGGCCTTTATCCCCCGGGCCTTCTCCATCACCCACATTAACTTGACCCATCGTAACTGGACCGCCATCGGCCTCCCCGACCGGGAGCAGATTCCCATCATCGATCCCCGCGGCCTGCTGACACCCCTGTTCGACGGCTGGTCCCTCGACTGCTGGCTGGTGCGGGAGCGGGGACGGTGGCTTGTCCCTTCCCAACGGGCAGAAGTTGAGCAGCTCCTTGAAATGGGAGAGGCCCTGGCGGTGGTGACCCGCAGCACCGGGGAAGGCGGCGAGCTGGTCACCCGGGCCCTGGTCGAAGAGGAAATGGGGCGGGCTGTCTGCCGCCTCGAGATCACCGCGCGCAGCACCAGTGAGGTTTGGCTGGTGGTGGCGCTGCGTCCCTACAATCCCGAAGGGGTCAGTTTTATCCACCGCATCGAGGTCGAAGGGGGCCTGGGCGGCTGGCGCATCGGCAGGCGTCGCAGCGTCCGTTTCGAGCCGGCCGCCGAACGCTTCTGCTTTTCCAATTACCAGGCCGGCGATGTCCACGCTCACCTGTTCGACGCCGGCAGCACCGAGGCGGCGACCTGTCGGGTAGGCATGGCTACCGCCGCGGCACTTTTCGCCGTGAACGGCAGCGGGCGCAACGTGCGGGTCAGCGTTCCCCTGGAGGCCACCGGGCATGAGGGGACGGCCGGCCCTACCTGGCCGCAGGCCCTTGCCGGGGTGGCGACGGTCCGGTTGCCGGAGCCACGATTTCAAGCCCTCTTCGAGGCGGCAGTGCGTTCCCTGGTCCTTCATTCCCCCGCCGGCGAAGTCTATCCCGGCCCCTACACCTACAAGCGCTTCTGGTTTCGGGACGCGGCCTTCATCCTCCACGCCCTGCTCTGCCTCGGGCTGGAACAGCGGGTCGAACGGGTCCTCGACACCTTTCCGGACCGCCAGCGACCGACTGGATACTTCCACTCCCAGGAAGGGGAGTGGGATTCCAACGGCGAGGCCCTCTGGATACTGGAGCGCTTCTGCCGGCTCACCGGGCGCCCGCCCAAGCCTGCCTGGAGGCGGTCAATCGTAAAGGGGGCCCACTGGATCGAGCGCAAGCGCCTTCCGGCCGGGGACGACCGGCGCTACGCCGGGCTGTTTCCCCCGGGGTTCAGCGCCGAACACCTGGGCCCCAACGACTATTACTACTGGGACGATTTCTGGGGGGTTGCGGGGCTGCAGGCAGCGGCAGACCTGGTCGAAAAACTCGGTTTCATTCGGCGATCCGCCGGCCTGCGCCGGCAGGCGGAGAACTTCGCGGCGGATATCGCGGCCAGCCTGGAACTGGCTGCCAAGCGCCTCGGTCGCCCCGGCATGCCGGCTTCCCCGGGGCGCCGCCTCGACTGCGGCGCGATCGGATCACTTGCGGCCGGCTACCCCCTGCAGCTTTTTGCCCCGGATGACCAGCGTCTGGTCGACACGACCGCCTTCCTGCTCAAACACGCGATGGTCAAGGGGGGCTTTTTCCAGGACGTCATCCATTCGGGGATCAATCCCTACCTGACCCTGCACCTGGCCCAGGTACTGCTGCGGGCCGGGGACCCGCGCGCCCTCGTGCTGTTTCGTACCGTAGCGAAACTGGCCTCGCCTACCGGCCAGTGGCCCGAGGCGATCCATCCCGGCACAGGCGGCGGCTGCATGGGGGACGGCCACCATGTCTGGGCTTCGGCCGAATGGGTGCTGATGCAGCGCAACTGCTTTTTCCGCGAGGAGGGGGAGCGGCTGATTCTCGGCGCGGGGATCTTTCCCACCTGGCTGGAGCAGCAAATCCCCATCGCCTTCGGGCCGGCTCCGACCGCCTTCGGCGAACTGGGCGTCACCATCCGCCCCGGTGGGGCGTCGGTGGGCGTCGAGGTGGAGGCCGTCTGGCGGCAGCCGCCGGCGGCCCTCGAGGTGAGGCTGCCCGGCTGCACACCGACAACGGTGGGGCCCGAGGTCTCCACGGTGGAGCTGAAGAGGGAAGGGGCATGAACATCCTGATGACCACCAACACCTTTTTTCCTCACGTCGGCGGCGTCGCCCGCAGCGTCCTGCGATTTTCCAGCGAACTGCGCCGCCGGGGACACCGGGTGGTCATCGTGGCACCGGCCTTCGAGGGGATGCCGGAGGTCGAGACCGACGTGGTCCGGCTGCCGGCGATCCGGGAATTTGTGGGCAGCAGTTTTTCGGTCCCCCTCCCGGTTCCCGGCCGGGTCAGCAGGGCCCTGCAGTCCTTGAAACCGCAGCTGGTCCATTCCCACCATCCCTTTCTGCTCGGGGAAACCGCCCTGCGCGTTGCTGCCGCCCGGCGCCTGCCGGTGGTTTTTACTCACCATACCCTTTACGAGCGCTACACCCACTACCTGCCGGGCGAGTCGCCACGGCTGCAGCGCTTCGCGGTCGACCTGGCTATCGGTTACGCCAATCTCTGCGATGCGGTGATCGCCCCGAGCGGCTCGGTGGCGGACATACTGCGGGACCGTGGAGTGGAGGTGCCGATCGAGGTCATCCCCACCGGTCTCGACCTGACCTGCTTCTCCCCCGGTGAGGGCGCGCCCATGCGGCAGCGTCTCGGGATTCCGGCAGGGGCCTTTGTCGCCGGACATATCGGCCGGCTGGCCAGGGAGAAGAATCCGCTCTTCCTGGCCCGGGCCGTGGCCCACTTCCTGCGGGAGACTCCCGAGGCGTGGTTTCTTCTCGCCGGCGCCGGGCCGGAACGGGATACCATGTACCGGGTGTTTGAAGTACAGGGCGTCGGCTCCCGGGTTGCCAGGTTGGGAGTCCTGGAGGCAGAAGAATTGGTGGCGGCCTACCGGGCCATGGATGTTTTCGTTTTTGCGTCGCAAAGCGAAACCCAGGGGATGGTCCTGACCGAGGCGATGGCGGCAGGAGTCCCGGTGGTGGCAGTGGACGGAACGGGAGTGAGGGAGGTGGTGCGCGACGGGAAAAACGGCCGTTTGTTGCCGTCTCTTGATATCGAGGCCATGGCCACAGCGCTGGCCGGGTTCGCCGCCCTCGATTCGGTGGGAAAACAGGAATTCAAGGTTGAGGCATTGACGACGGCTACCGGTTATTCTATGGAGGAGATGGGCAGGCAGCTCCTTTCCCTCTACCGTGAACTGCTGGCCGCCCGGCCACGCCCCAGGGAGGTGGAACTCGGCCGCTGGGCGGCTTCCCGGCGATACTTCGAGGAGGAATGGAAAATCCTGCGCAACCTGGCCCACGCCGCCGAAGAGGCTCTGCGGGTGCGCAAAGGGAAGGGGGGGCTGGTATGACCGATAATCCCGGCAGCGACCCGATCGGGGTGCGGCTCTCCAGCTGGGTCGGCGCCCTGGCTCTGGGTGCTCTGGAGCGCACCTGGCGCAGCGAGATCGTGGGGCTGGAGCAGTTGGATGCCCTGCTAGCCCAGGGTCGAAAGGTGCTCGTGGCTTTCTGGCACGGCGGCTACCTTCCCCTTTTCCCCCTGCTGAAGGGGCGTGGGGGCGCCGTCGTTGCCAGCAGCTCCCGGCGCGGCCGGATCCTCTGCGGCATCTGCCGGCGGTTCGGCCAGGATTGCGTTACGATTCCCGATCGTGGCGGGGAACGGGCGCTGGCTCTGTTGCGTACGGGTCTGGCGGGGAAAGACCTGGTCGGCCTCGCCGCGGACGGTCCGCTGGGTCCCCGCCGGGTGGTCAAGCGCGGCGTCTGCCTGTTGGGTGCGGACCTGCAGATGCTTCTTGTGCCCGCTGCCTTCGCCGCCCGTCCCTGCAAATTCATCCACAGGCGCTGGGACAAGATGGCCCTCCCGCTGCCCTTCGCCCGCCTCTGCCTGGTTCTTGGACCGCCGCTGCATATCCCCCCGGATCTTGCCGGGGAGCCGGTCCATGCCTGGACCGTTCGCCTTCACGACGCGCTGGAGGCGGCCGGCGACCTCGCCATCAAGAGGCTTGAATGATAAGAATCACCGCCGGGGCGCATCTGCCGGCCGCGCCCCTCCTCCGATCTTCCCTTGTCAAATTATTCCGGTTGCCGGCGTCGGGTTGAAAATCCCTCTTCATCTCTAGTCCCTCTGGGAGCGATTCGCCTGCAGATTGTTCCCGGACCCAGCGAATGTCGTTCCTCGGCCGCATTGGCCGACGAAAAGATTATTTGCGCCAGCTGACCTGAGGACCCATTAGACCCATCACCCGGCATCTTCATCCCGCCGGCCGCGCCGACATCGATCGGTAAAAACGCCGAACCCTGGCATGGGCCTGCCGTGAGAATCAACTCCGACTATTGACAGTGGAGACGCGGCCGGATAGAAATAAGTGCGGTTGCCGTCCGTCATGCCCGGGAGACGGGACTTATCGTGGCCGCGCCCGGGACTTGCCAGAAGGAGGGGGTTTCATGAGCCAGCAGAAGGGTGCCAAACTGTGCAGCGTCTACTGTCGGCGGTTCGGGCAAATTGCCGTCGAGATGGAACTGATCACCGTCGAACAGCTTGTCGAAGCTCTTGGTGAACAGGCTCGGGAGGACGTTGAAGGGCGTCCCCACCGGCTGCTGGGGACGATTTTCTTTGAACAGGGGTTGATGACCCCAGGCCAGATGGACCGGGTCCTGAATCGGCTCTTCAGCCAGCAGGAGCAGGAGGTTTAATCTCCCGCTATTCGGTCCGGAAGTTCGATCAGGAGACCTTACTCAAACATGAATATCCGCCTGGTGCTCAAACAATGCCCGATGTTCGCAGGAGTCACCGAACCTGACCTGGAGGCCCTGCTGCAGGTCTGTCGGAGTCGGGATTACGAAAAAGGGGAACTGCTCTTTTCCGATGGTGACCCGGCTGCCGGCTTTTACGTCCTGGCCTCCGGCAAGGTGAAGATCTACAAGCTCTCCCCGGAAGGCAAGGAGCGCATCCTGCACATCGTTCACCCGGTGGCCACCTTCGCCGAGGCGGCGATCTTCGGCGACGGCCGCTACCCGGCGTACGCCGAACCGCTGGAGACCTCGCGGCTGGTCTTCTTTCCCAAGCGCGAATTCCTGGATCTGCTGCAGCGTCAGGGGCGCATCGCCATCAACATGATCGGCGGCCTGTCCCGCTTTTTGCGCCAGTTTGCTACCCAGGTCGAGGAACTGACCTTCAAGGATGTCCCGGCGCGGCTTGCCCGCTACGTTCTCGACCTGGCCGGCGACGCCAGGCAGGTGGTGCTGCCGATCTCCAAGTCGCAGCTCGCCTCCAACCTCGGCACGGTCAGCGAGACCCTGTCGCGCACCCTGCGCAAACTCTCCGACGACGACCTGATCGCGGTCGAGGGCCGGACCATCCGCATCCTCGATGCCGACCGCCTCGCCGAGCTGTCCGAGACCTGCCGCGAACGGTGAGCCGTCTGTGGTCGGGCCGGCGCGGCCCCGATTCTTGATTTCCGTCAAGGATCGAGGTCCCCGTGACGTGCTAGATTCCACTCCATGACCTCCACTCCACTTCAGCCGACGCAGGCCCTGACCCGCCGCGAGCTCAAGGATCTCAAGGTCCTCGCTCTGTTCACGGCCGTCCACTGCCGGGCCCACCACCACGGGGAACGCCGGCCCCTCCAGGCCGCCGAGCCTGGATTGGCTTCTTTGCGCCTGGCACGGTATCCGCTTTGTGCCGACTGCCGCGAATTCCTCGCCTACGCCTTCGCCCGCCGCCTGCGCTGCCCGCTGGAACCGAAGCCGGCCTGCAAGCACTGCCCGGTGCACTGCTATCGGCCCGGCCACCGCGAACAGGTCCGCCAGATCATGCGCTTTTCCGGCCGCCGCCTGCTACAGCGGGGGCGCCTCGATTTGCTCTGGCATTACTTCCTTTAGCTGGGGGGCGGGGCGGTATGAGGGCGATAGATGTTTTTCCTGAATTGACCGACGTCAAAGCATTTTTTCTCCTGAACAGCGATAATAATACCAACATTGCGAACCCCATCTTTCTTTTACGAACGAGGTGAAAAATATGCTGCGTGAGATCGTGCGAATCGACGAAGAGAAATGCAACGGTTGCGGGCTGTGTGTGCCGGCATGCGCCGAAGGGGCGATCAAGATCATTGACGGCAAGGCCAAGCTGATCGCCGACAACCTCTGTGACGGGCTCGGCGCCTGCCTCGGCCACTGCCCGCAGGATGCGATCATCGTCGAAAAACGCCAAGCCGATGCCTTCGACGAAGTCGGCGGTTGAAGAGCACCTTGCCGCTTCCGACCCGGCCCAGGCGGCCAACCCGGTTCACCCGCCCGCCGGAGGCTGCCCTTCGGCCCAGGTGCGGACGGTTGCTACCCAGGCCGGCGGCTGCCCCTCCGCCCAGGTCCGGCATGTTGGCCCGGGGGCCGATGCGGAATCTCTGGATGCTTCGCCCCGCACCTCCGAACTTCGCCAGTGGCCGGTGCAGATGCACCTGGTTCCGCCATCCGCCCCCTTCCTGCAGGATTCCGACCTGGTCCTCGCCGCCGACTGTGCGCCCTTCGCCTATGCCGATTTCCACCGCGACCTGCTCAAGGGGAAAGCTCTGCTCATCGGCTGCCCCAAGCTCGATGACGGTCAGGCCTACCTCGACAAGCTGACGGCGATCCTGAGCCAGAATCGCGTGAATTCCCTCACCGTGGTGCACATGGAAGTACCCTGCTGTTCGGGGCTGATCGCCATTGCCCGCCGGGCGCTGGAAGCGAGCGGCGCCGCCACATCCCTTGAGACCGTCAAGGTAACCATTGGCGGCGAACTCGCCTGATTCACCCTTCCGCCAGCAAAGGCCCAAAGCAGCGGCCGCCGGTTTTCGGCGGCCGCTGCTGTTTTAACCCTGGCGCCAAAATTTTGAAAACCGCATTTCGCCCGTCCCCCTTGCTCAATCGGAGGCGGAGAAAGGAGTGCAAAGGCGGTTCGCGCGGGTTACTTCGGATAAGTTTTGATTCAATTCGAATTTAAACCAAATTCAAAGCCCCGATCCGATTTTTATCCGAAGTGATCAATTCGTGATCCACGAGCAACCGGTTCTCTCCTTGACCTTGTCCGGTCGGTCCGCTAATTTGAAGCGTCTGGGTCTGGTTTGGGAAAGAGAGGAAACGCGATGGGACTGCTCGATAACCGACTTTGTTTTGTTTGCGGTCAGGAGAATTCCGGCGGCTTGCAGGCCCGGTTCCGGATCGACCCCGAAGCGGGGTGGGCCGAGTGCCGGCTGAGCATCCAGGCCACCTTCCAGGGGTGGCAGGGAGTGGTTCACGGCGGCATCGTCTCCGCTCTCCTCGACGAAGTGGCCATCCAGGCCTGCCGCGGCACAAAGGAGGATCTGCTCACCGCCGAACTCCAGGTCCGCTTTCGCAAACCGGTTCCGGTCGATGTCGAGGTGACGGTTCGGGGCACCATAAGAGAGCGCCGCGGGCGGATCTTCGTGGTGGACTCGGAACTGGAAATCGACGGGGTCAGCCATGCTGCCGCCACCGTCAAGGTGGTGCGGCCGCGCCTCGGACCGGGTCCGGTTTGACTGCGACCCATGCCGACTTCCTGAACCATCCAGCTCCCGTTTTTTTCTTTTGTTGCCAGGAGTGCCCCCATGACCCGTTCGCTGACCCTCACCGTGCGGTATGCCGAGACCGACGCCCAGGGGATCGTCCACCACTCGAAATACCTGGTCTGGTTCGAGGAGGGGCGGTCCGATTTCCTGCGCCAGCAGGGGCTGCACTACCGCGATTTCGAGAAGGCCGGTTATTTCATCGTGGTCGCAGAGGCCGACGTCAAGTACAAGGCGCCGGCCTGCTACGAGGACCGGGTGACGATCGAGACCACTCTGGTGCGGCTGCGGGGCAAGGTCATCGAGTTTACCTACCGTGCGGTCAATGATGCCGGGACGCTGCTGGCCGAAGGGCACACCCGCCACGTCGTGCTCGGCCCCGACCGCCGTCCGACCCCGCTTCCCGCGACCCTCCTTGAGGCGATCGGCGACGCAACCGAGGAGGCGCTGTGAGCACCAACGGGGCAGATTTCCCGGCACTGCTGCGCCGAGTCGAAGAATTGGTCGATGCCGAGGTGGTGCCTCAGGCTGCGGAATGGGATGCGGTCGGGCGCTTTCCGGCGGAGACCGTTGCGCAGCTGGCGGAGCTTGGCCTCTGCGGCATGGCGGTGGTCAGGGAATACGGCGGGATCGGCCTCAGCCTGGTGGAGCAGGCCGGGATTCTCGAGGTCGTGGCAGCAGGCGACGGTGGCCTGGCCCTGACCCTCGCGTCCCACAACGGCCTGGCCTGCGCCCACCTGCAGCGGTTCGGCACCCTCGAGCAGCGCCGCCGCTGGTTGCCGGAGATGGCTGCCGGCCGCTGTCTCGGCGCCTGGGCGCTGGCCGAGACCCGGGCCGGCAGTGACGCTGGCGCACTGTGCACCCGGGCGGAACGGGTTCCCGGCGGCTGGCGCCTCTATGGGCACAAGATGTTCGTTACCCAGGGCTCGGTGGCCGGGCTGACCATCGTTCTGGCCCGGGACGCCGAAGCCGGCGGCCGGCGGCCGATCAGCGCCTTTCTCCTCCCCGCCGGGACCGCCGGGGCGCATCCGGGGCCGCCGTTGGACAAGGTCGGCTGCCGCTCCTCGGATACCACCACCCTGACCCTTGAGGACGTTCTGTTGCCTGAAGAGGCGCTGCTCGGCAGGCCGGGTCGAGCCTTCGCCGACGCCCTGCAACTACTCGACGGCGGTCGGGTCGGCCTCGCCGCCCTGGCCTGCGGCCTCGCCCGCGCCGCCCTCGACGCGGCCATCTCGTGGTCGCGGCGGCGGCGGCAGTTCGGCGCCCCGCTGGGGGAGCAGCAGGCGGTCCAGTTCGCCCTGGCCGACAGCCGCTGTGAGCTGGATGCGGCCCGGCTGCTGACCCGCCAGGCCGCCGAGCGTCTCGATCGGGGCGAGATCGCCACGGCCGAGGCGGCGATAGCCAAGCTCTACGCCTCCGAGGCGGCGGTGCGCATCGCCGACCGGGCAATGCAGCTGCATGGCGGCTATGGCTATCTCAAGCGGTTGCCGGTGGAGCGCTACCTGCGCGACGCCCGGCTGTGTACCATTGGAGAGGGGACGAGCGAAATCCAGCGCCTGATCATTGCCCGGGAACTTCTGCGGGAGAAGTGAGGAACTGTGGGACCTGGCGATCAATTTCCCGTTGACAGCCGCGGCCCAAGTTGTTATAAATCCACACCCACAGACGAAAAAGGGCGCATAGCTCAGCGGGAGAGCACTGCCTTCACACGGCAGGGGTCGTAGGTTCAATCCCTACTGCGCCCACCAAACAAAAAAAGGTCCGGCATTTTCTTGCCGGACCCTTTTTTTGTTCCAGGGTAACGATGGGGGAGGGCCAATTTCAGGAAATACAAAAGAGTCGGTTTTTTGGCTTTTGCCATTTATAGTTTATAATGCTTCCTAATTATCTACGGAGAAAGTGCCTAACTCCGAGCGTCGAAAAGGAAGAAACCATGGCCGATCCATTGCGTAGCGTCGTTCTAATGGATGGAGAGCGCTCCGGCCGGGAACGTCTTGCCGCTATGATCCGCAAGGAAATCGGCTGCGTGGTTTTCGAGGCGGGGACCTATGCCGAGGGGCTGGAAATCCTCTCCCAGGAAGATGCCTGCGTCCTGGTCTGTGGAATTTTCCCCGAAGGCAAGTCCGCTCCCCAAGTGCTTAAAGATGTTTTCCGCATCAATCCCCAGATTGTTCCCATCCCCAGCGTTCCGCTCGGAGACCGGGAAGCAGCAGTAGGGGCCCTGAATTCCGGGGCATTTTTTTATCTCAACTACCCCTTCGACGAGCGGGAGGGAACCATCGCCGTCGCCCGGGCGCTCTACTACTACGACCTGTTGATCCACCGGGAAAAACGGGGAGCGAAGATCCGCAAGAGCGACGGGTTTCATGGCATCCTCGGCAACTCCTCGAAAATGCGGGCCCTGTTCGGCCTTATCGAACGGGTCGCTGAGGATGGCCTCAGTACGGTCCTGATCCAGGGGGAGAGCGGCACCGGCAAGGAACTGGTGGCCCGGGCCATCCATGGCAACAGTGCCCGCAAGGGGAAGAATTTCGTTCCCGTCAATTGCGCCGCCATTCCCGACGAGCTGCTGGAAAGCGAACTGTTCGGACATGTCAAGGGCTCCTTCACCGGAGCAATGCAGAACAAGATGGGTCGCATCCAGTTTGCCGACCAGGGCACTCTGTTCCTCGACGAAATCGGCGATATGAAGCCGAATTTGCAGGCCAAACTGCTGCGGGTGCTGCAGGAGAGGGAGTTCGAGCCTGTCGGGCAGGTAAAGGCGGTCCCGGTCGATGTCATGGTGATCGCCGCGACCCACCGCAACCTGGAGCAGATGGTAAAGGAAGGGTCGTTCCGCGAGGATCTCTACTACCGGCTGAGCGTCGTCCCCCTTTCGATTCCGCCGCTGCGGGAACGCCGAGAGGACATCCCGCTGCTGCTCGAAAAGTTCGTCCAGATCTACAACCGCAACCGCAGAATGCGCCTCGAGGGTTTCGATCCGGCCGCAGTCGCCGCCCTGGTGGAAAATCCCTGGCCTGGGAATGTCCGGGAACTGGAGAACCTGGTGCAGCAGATGGTCGTACTGCAGGGGGGAGGGATGGTCAGGCTGGCCGACCTGCCTGAGAAGTACGCCCCCCACCGGGAAGTTTCCGCTATCCCGGAGGTATCCAATGCCCTCGAATTTACCCTCGATCCTGCCGGGGGCGATTTCAACAGCCTGGTCAGCGCCTTCGAGGATCGCCTGATTCTCCAAGCGCTGGATATCGCCAACGGCAACAAAAAGGAAGCGGCCCGGATTCTCAACCTCAAAAGAACCACCCTTCTCGAAAAATTGAAGAAAAAAGGCCTTTTGAGCAGGTGACTTCTGCTCGTTCGGTTCCAACTCCCGTGTCGACGCCATCCAGTCCTGGTGGGAATGCCTCCCCGGAATACCGCCCTGCCGAGAATAGTCAAAAAATCGACTTAGCCCTCCCTTTGATCTTCATGAATCTCAAATAAAACTCTGAAAACAGCAACATGAAGATTTGGCACGAGTATGGCACTCCTATCGGGTACCCCGCATGAGGGGAGATCCCGAAGGAGGAAACCATGAATCAGACCAATTCACTGACATCACTTTTTGGGCTTGAGCGCGGAAACGGTGGCCATTCCTCAACCTTACCGAAAAGGAACGGAGGCAAGACAATGAAAACGATGCCGGATCGGACCACCAATGGCCCCGAAGTCGATGCCGTGAACAGGAAGAAGATTCTGCTGATAAATGACCTCGATCTGTTCCTGGAGCTGAAAAGAACTTTTCTCCACCGCGAAGACCTGGACATGTTGTCGACCGGGTCCGGTGCCGATGCCTATGCCATGGCGCAACATTATCGGCCGGACCTGGTATTCCTCGATCTCAGGATGAAGGAAATGGATGGTGACGAATGCTGCCGCCAGATCAAGAACAACCCGGAACTCTGTTCGATTCCCGTCACGATGCTGGTTGACGATCAGGAAGAGGGCAGCCTTGAACGCTGTCGGGAAGCCGGATGCGACCACGTCCTGAGCAAGCCGCTCGATCCCGATCAGTTGATCGCAATAGTTCGCCAATACCAGTTGGTGGTGGAACGCACCGCTCCCCGGATCGATGCCCGGCTGCGGGTTCGACTCGCGCAGGACCAAAGCCTCTTGACAACCTATTCGGTCAACCTGAGCACCGGCGGCCTGTTTCTGGAAATGGCCGATCCGTTGCCTGCCGAAACGCTCCTCAACCTGGAGTTCGATCTGCCCAACAGCAGTGGCATTATCCGCTGCAAGGGCCGGGTTGCCTGGGTGAATGCCCTCGACCACCGCAAAAAAGAGCAACTCCCTCCCGGAATCGGCATCCAGTTTATGAGCCTGACCATGGAGGACATGGACAAGATCAGGGAATTCGTTAAGCGTCAATGCATCTCTCCTGCCTGGTAACTTCTTCCCGGGGCACGGGGCGGCTTTTTTTGCCCCGTGCCCGGCCGCTTCTCCCGTTGCAGGTTTGCCTCCCGTGTCGGAACCAACACCCGCCTTTTCAGTCTCCCCTGAACAACGACCAGCCCCGCGGTAATCGCCAGGGGATGGTCTCCGGCAGGATACAAAAAGGTTTCCGCCCCTGTCGGTCTCTGCTATAAACGGAGCATTCAAGTCCCCATTCCCCCCGTACAAGGTGCCTGCCCGTCGGCCAGGACAAGTTCGCCTGATGCCGAGATGCCGGCCCACGTCAATGCGACCGGTCGAGGAGACGATGCAATGAAGCTGGTGGTTTTTGCCCACGGCAAGGAGAGCGGTCCCTTGGGGGCCAAGAGTCTGGCGCTGGCGGAAGTGGCGCGGCGCCGCGGCTGGCGCTTCCTCAGCCCCGACCTGCGCACCACCACCGACCCCGAAGAACGCGTCGAGCTGCTGCTGGAGGCGGTGCCCGCCGGGGCCGGGCCGCTGGTGCTGATCGGTTCGAGCATGGGCGGCTACGTCGCCAGTCGTGCCTCGGCCCGCCTCCGTCCCGCTGCGCTGCTGCTCCTTGCCCCGGCCCTTTGTCTGCCCGGCTACCAGGACCAGGATCCCCGGCCCGTGGCTGGACGGGTGGTGGTCGTCCATGGCCGTGACGATGCGCTGATTCCGGCGGCCCATGCCTGGCGGTTCGTCACGCGTCATGGCGCCGAATTCCACCTGCTTGCCGATGCTCACCCGCTGCACGCTTCGATTCCCTTTCTGGAGCAGCTCCTGGCCCGACTGCTGACCGCTATCGTCCCTGGCAACGGACTGGCAGCCCACCTCTGAACGGTCGCATCGATCCGGAAAGACACGCCTCATGAAAGCGCCCAGGAACGAAATCTTCGAGATCGTCGACGATCAGGACCGGGTGATCGGCACCGCTCCGCGCCGCGCCTGCCACGGTGACCCGACCCTGGTCCACCGCGTGGCCCATGTTCTGGTCTTCAATCCCCGGGGAGAGCTGCTGCTGCAGAAACGCTCCCGGCACAAGGATATCCAGCCCGGCAAATGGGATACCAGCGTCGGCGGCCACCTCGACCCGGGGGAAGACTACCGCACTGCAGCGGTGCGGGAGATGGCCGAGGAGCTCGGCATCGAGGGAATCCCGCTGACCTTCCTTTACAAGTCGCAGATCCGCAACGGGATCGAATCGGAAAATGTCGCTACGTTCCTCGCCTGCCATGTGGGACCGGTCCACTTTGCGCGCGACGAGATCGAGGAGGTGCGTTTCTGGAGGGGGGAGGAGATCGAAGCGGAACTGGGTACCGGTCTATTTACGCCCAATTTCGAGGAAGAGTGGCGGCTGTTCCAGGACTGGAACCGCCGCTACCCGGCGGGGGCGCGACCGGGAATCGCGTTCTGCGCCGGAGACACATTTCCCGACCTGCTGAAGAGTCTGGGAGGGGAGGAGAAAAGTGAAAAGTGAAAAGTGAAAAGTGGAGGGCCG
>CAWDZB010000010.1:0-189926 GCA_963806685.1 uncultured delta proteobacterium | reverse complement strand
CGGCCGGGTCGGTCCGGCGAGTCTGATGCCGGGTCCGGCTTCAGACTCGGAGGAAGGGCGCGACGGCGACAAGTGAACGCTGGAGGGCCGCCTCGTCGTGGGCTTCCAGGGTCATCGACGGGAGACTGGGGAGTTGCCCGAGCAGGGCGAAGAGGCGGCGGAAATCGATGATCCCCTCCCCCACCGGGAGATGGTCGTCGCCGTCGCCGTGGTTGTCGTGCAGATGCAGATGCAGCAGTCGCGGAGCGAGGGCCGCAAACCAGTCCTCCAGCGAGGTTTCGGCAAACAGCTGCCAATGGCCGACATCGAAGCAGTGCCCGAAGTCGGGGCGATCGATGGCATCGAGCAGGTCGACCAGGGTCTTCGGCCCGATTTCAAAGATGTTTTCGATGGCGATAGAGATTCCGGCCTGACGCGCCAGCCCGAGCAGCGGCGGCCAGAACAGCAGGTTCTGCTCCAGCCAGAGGTGATCCTGGCCGCCGTATTTCCAGCGCTCGTAACCGGGGTGGAAGACTACCAGCCGCGCCTGCAGTGCGGCGGCCGCGTCCAGGGTCTGTTCGAAGCGCCGGGCGGTAGCCTGCAGCACCAGCGGTTCCAGAGCTCCGGGGTTGAGATCGTGGAACGGCCCATGGACGGTGACGGCAAGCCCGGCCGCAGCGAGGCGCCGGCCGATGTCTCCCAGCTCAGGAAGGGAGAGCTGGTCAAGGTCGGGACCGCGGAAGGCGATCTCGGGCTGCAGCCGCTGACGAAAGAGGAGCGGTTCGGCAGCCGCCAGGTTGCGGTACGGCAGATGAACGTGGAGCCGCTCAGACATGGCCGCCTTCCCGGGAGGCAATCCGCTCAAGATCCTGAATCGCCTTCGGCTCGCCAAGGGTGATCAACACATCCCCACCCCGGATTGAAGTTGCCGGCGCTGGATTGAAGAGCATCTGGCCGTTCTGTTGCTTGATGCCGACGATGATGATCCCGAGGTCCTTGCGGACCCCGGAGTCGATCAGGGTCTTGTCGGCCAGGGCCGAATCGGGGGCGACGCGGATCTCCTCGAGCTGCAGTTCGAGATTGCGGCCGGCGGTTGCGATTTCGATGAAGTCGACTACCGAGGGGCGCAGTACCGCCTGCGCCATTCGCGAGGCGCCGATGGTGTAGGGGGAGATGACCTTGCTGGCCCCGGCGCGGCGCAGCTTCTTTTCCGAGCCCTCTTCGCCGGAACGGGCGAGGATGAACATGTCCGGGTTGAGCCCGCGGGCGGTCAGGGTGATGTAGACGTTTTCGGTGTCGGAGGTGACCGCGGTGATCAGCCCTTTGGCCC
The DNA here is from genome assembly GCA_963806685.1 of uncultured delta proteobacterium. Taxonomy (GTDB): domain Bacteria; phylum Desulfobacterota; class Desulfuromonadia; order Desulfuromonadales; family DDH964; genus DDH964. The sequence goes on along the minus strand of CAWDZB010000010.1, from coordinate 188,617 downwards.
GCAGGATGCCGGCGGTCATCAGGGTTTCATCATCGGTGGCATCGCCGCGCACGAAGAGAATTCCTTCGCCCCCGATTTTTTCACACAACGCCGGATCCTTTTCCACCACCACGAAAGGGATCGGTTTGGCCAGGAATTCCCGGCAGATCAGGGTGCCGATGCGGCCATAACCGCAGACGATGTAGTGGCCACTTAACTTGTCGATCTGCTTTTCCAATTTTTTCCTCCCCAAGATCCGACGCAGCTGGCCCTCGACCATGATCTGGAGCAGGCTGCCGGCGGAATAGGCGATAATCCCGGCGCCGAAGATGATCAGCAGAATGGTGAAAATCTTCCCGTGGGGGGAGAGATCGTGGACTTCCTTGAAGCCGACCGTCGCCAGGGTGATCACGGTCATGTAAAGCGCGTCGAACCCGGACCACCCCTCGATGGTCATGTAACCGAAGGTTCCAAGGGCGATGATGCCAACCAGGATCGACAGGGAAAAACGCAGATGGCGGATCGGATCCATGACCGCTCCGAGGGTCGAAGGTACCGGGATGATAGCCCCGTAAACGCTAAAAGGCAAGGAGTTCTGCTGGTATGCAAGGTTGCACAGGGTCGAAAAAAGCTTGACAACCTATGTATACTGTATACAATTTACCAAATTCAGTGCAATGGAGCCCTGCCCGTGAAGCGAAAGCCCATCGAACGCCACCAAACCCTCCGCGAAAAAATCCTGGAAACCATCCGCGAAGCCATTCTCAAGGGGCAGCTCAAGCCCGGGGAGAAGGTTGCCGAACCGGAGCTGGCCGAACGCTTCGGTATCAGCCGCACCCCGATCCGGGAGGCCTTCCGGCAGCTCGAATCGGAAGGCTACCTGACCGTCATCCCCCGTAAGGGCGCGGTGGTAACCTCCCTCTCGGAGCGTGCGGTAGAGGAATTCTACGCCATCAAGAGCATCCTGGAAGGCTATGCGGCGCGGATGGCGGCCGATAACCTGACCGACAAGGACATCGAAAAACTGGAGGGGATCAACGAACGTCTGGCCCAGCTAGCCGCCGAGGGGGACGTGAAAACCTTTTTCAAAGTGCACAACGAATTTCACGAACTGTTCATCAAGGCGGCGGAGAACGAAAAGCTCCAGGAACTGATCACCCAGATGATGCTCAAGTTCAACCGCCTGCGGCTCGCTTCCCTGTCGCTACCGGGGCGGATGGAAATCTCGGTCCAGGAGCATAAGAAGATCATCGAGGCCTTCAAGAGCAAAAATGGCGAGATGGCCGACAACCTGGTCCGCAAGACCGCCAGCATTGGCGGCCAGGTGCTGATCCAGAGCATGGCCCAGGCCGAAGGCCGCCGGGTGGAAAAAAACATCCTCTCGCGGGTTATCGATATCTGAGCCGCGCCTCTCGACACTCCTCTCGGCGCCGGTCCTTCCCTACGTTCCCACTGGCCCTTGCCCCGTCGCCGAAGTTATGGCATATTCCTCCCCGGAATCAACCTGCCCGCCATGGGCAGCATGCCGCCCAAGGAGGAATCCCATGCGCAAATCCCTTGCCGCCCTCGCTGTCATCTTGTTGATTGCCGGGACAGCCCACGCCACCTCGCTCGATCTCGCCTTCGACAACGACAGTGCCCAGGTCGCGGTCATCCAGCCGCTGGTCGCCGACGAACTTGGCTCCTCCCAGTTCGGTGCCCGGTTCCTCTACAACGACGACGAAGAGACCAAGCTCTTCTCCGCCGCCTTCGAATTCGTCGGCGAACCGGGGAACGTGCCCGGGCTCAAGGTTGGGGTCGGTGTCCAAGGCTACGGCGGCAGCACCGACCGGGACCAGGATATGCTGGCCGCGGCCGTCGGCGGCCTGATCCGCTATGTGCCGCCGGCCCTCGGCGGGGTTTCCTTCGGCGCCAGGCTCTACGTGGCCCCGAAAATCTTTTCCGGCCTCGACAGCGACGGGATGCTGGAAACAGCGGTGCGGGCCGGCTACAATGTCACCCCCAAGATCGAGGTTTATCTCGGTTATCAGAACATCCGCAGCGATTTCGGCCGCTACGGCACCTGGACCATCGACGACGCGCTGCGGCTCGGCTTCGCCGCAAGTTTCTGAGCTCATTCGCGATCGGTTTACAACCAGCGCGGCCCCTTGGGGGGCCGCGCTTTTTTGTGCCGGAGCGCTCTGGCCGATGGTATCCTGTCGCCATAGCCTGCGGAGACTGAACCATGCCCTGGACGATCCTCGCCCTGCTCACGGCGTGCTTCGAATCGACCAAGGATGCGGCCGGGAAGCTGGCCCTACGGGGCGCCGACCCGGTGCAGGCCGCCTTCGCCTGGCGCCTGCTGGCGCTGCCGGTGCTGCTGCCGCTGCTGGCCGTCGATGGCTGGCCGGTTCTGGGACCGGGCTTCTGGCCGGCCCTGGCGCTGGGCGGAGGTCTCAACCTGATCAGCAGCCTGCTCTACATGCGGGCTCTGGCCGTGGGGGAACTGGCGCTCACCGTGCCGCTGATCAACCTGACTCCGGCCCTGTTGCTGGTGACCAGCCCGCTGCTGGTCGGCGAGTATCCGACCCCGGCGGGGATGGCGGGGGTGGTCCTGGTGGTCGGTGGCACCCTCGCTCTCCACCGCGGCGAAGGGCCGGGGGGGATCGGCTCCGGCTTACGCAACCTGCTTGGCCGCCCCGGTTCACGTACCATGCTCCTGGTCGCCGTGATCTGGAGCATCACCGCCAACATCGACAAGCTCGGTGTTCGCAGCTCCTCCCCCCTGGGCTGGGCGGTCGCTGTCGACCTGTTTATCACCCTGGGCCTGCTGCCGTTTCTCGGCCGCCGGCGCCGGCAGGTCCATCCCCTACCCCACAGTGCCCTGCTCGCCACCGGCCTGGCCGGGGGGCTGACCCTGGCCTGCCAGATGGCGGCAATCAACCTCACCCAGGTCCCCTACGTCATTGCCATCAAGCGTTCCAGTACCCTGCTGAGCGTGCTCTGGGGACGGTGGTTGTTCGCCGAACCGAAGCTGGGACCCTGCCTGCTGGCAGTGCTGGTGATGGTGGCCGGGGTCTGGCTGATTCTCCTGGCCTAGCCGCGCAGCCGGTAACCGCGGCCGATCAGCAGGGCGGCCCAGGTAAAGAGGCCGGCCGCCATCAGAATACTGATCGTGAAGGCGGTGGTCAGGGAGAGGTCGCCGACACCAAGAATGGCGTGGCGGAAACCGTCGATGAGATAGAAGAGTGGATTGAGGCGGGAGAGGGTGGCCCAGGGATCCGGGAGGATGGAGATCGGGTAAAATACCCCGCCCAGGTAGATCAGCGGCAGGATGATAAAGTTGGAGTACATCGACAACGAGTCGAAATTTTGGGCGAACATGGCGGCGATCAGGCCGAACTGGGCGAAGAGCAGACTTGCGGTGGCCGCCATCGCCAGGGCAGCCCAGGGGTGGGCCCAGGGGAGGCTGGCGAAGAAGATCGATATCAGCCAGGTCGCCACACCGACGGCCAGGCCGCGCAGCATGGCGGCCAGGGTATAGGCGAGGATGAACTGGGGCGGAGAGATCGGCGTCACCAGCAGATCGACGATGTTGCCCAGGTAGCGGGACATGAACAGGCTCGAGGAGGTATTGGAAAAGGAGTTGTTGATCACCCCCATGAGAATCAGCCCGGGGATAACGAACTGGGCGTAACTGAAGCCGGGCAGGACGCTGATCCGCTGGCCGAGGGTGGCGCCGAACACGAAAAGGTAGAGGGACGCGGTGATGATCGGCGTCAGCAGGGTCTGGGAGGCCACCCGCCAGAAGCGCCGCACCTCCTTCTGCAACAGGGTGTAGAAAGGGAGCCAGGGAAGGTAGGGGCGGGAGGCCTTCACCGTTCACCCCGATCATTGTCGAGACCGGTCAGTTTGAGGAAGACCTCCTCCAGACCGGCGCGGCGGGTTTCGATATCGGCCACCGACACCCCGCAGCGGCAGAGATCGGCGAGCACCTCCCCTGCCCTCCTGCCGTTCTGCAGCGGAATGTCGAGGCGCAGGCCCCCATCGCTGAGGCGGCCGCCGAAACGGGCGAGTGCGGGCGGCATGGCGGCCAGCGGCTGCTCCAGCTGGACACGGATTTCCCGGCTTCCGAGGCGGGCGAGCAGGGCCTCGGTGCGGTCGAGGGCGATGACTTCGCCGTGGTTCATGATGGCGATGCGGCCGCACATCTGTTCGGCCTCCTCCAGGTAATGGGTGGTGAGCAGGATTGTCGTCCCGGCGGCGTTGATCTCGCGGACGAAGTCCCACAGGCTGTGGCGCAGTTCGACGTCGACACCGGCGGTCGGCTCGTCGAGGATCAGCAGCGGCGGCCGGTGGATCAGCGCCTTGGCGACCATGAAGCGGCGCTTCAGCCCGCCGGAGAGCTTGATCATGGTCTTGTGCAGGTGGGGCCCGAGGCCGAGCCGGTCGATCAGCTCTTGGCGCCAGCGCGGATCGTCGGGAACGCCGTAATAGCCGCTGTGGAAGCGCAGCGCCTGGTCGATGGTGAAGAAGTTGTCGATGACGATTTCCTGGTGCATGACCCCCACCAGGCGCCGGGTCATGCGGTACTCGCTGCGGTTGTCGCGACCGAAGACGGTGATCCGCCCGGTGTCGATGCGGGTCACACCGGCCACCATGTTGATGGTGGTGCTCTTGCCGGCGCCATTGGGGCCGAGCAGGCCGAAAACCTCCCCGGGCGCAATGGCGAGGGAGATTCCCCGCACGGCGGAAAAGTTTCCGAAAGACTTGTGCAGGTTCTGGATGTCGAGGGCGGTACGGGTCATGATCGGACCGAACGACAGGGAAAGACGGGCTGGGCACCCTTCAATATTAACCCAAATTCAAGGTTCAGAAACCAGGAGGAGACGATGGTTCGACTCGATCGCATCACCACCGGCGGCGGTGACCAGGGGGAAACCAGCCTGGCCGACGGCAGCCGGGTACCGAAAAACGCGCCGCGGGTGGCCGCTTACGGAACCGTCGATGAAGTGAGCTGCCTGCTCGGCCTGGTACGCCTGGAGACCCTGCCGCCCGGCCTGGAGAACGAGGTTCAACGTCTGCAGCAGGAGCTCTTCGATCTCGGCGCCGATCTGGCAACCCCGGTAGCGGAGTCGCAACAGGAGATCCACCTGCCGCGGATCAGCGTCGACCACGTGAAACGCCTGGAGGCTCTGATTGCCGCCACCACCGCGCAGCTGGTGCCGCTGACCAGTTTCATCCTCCCCGGCGGCAACCGGGCGGCGGCCACCCTGCACTTGGCGCGGTCGGTGACGCGGCGGGCGGAGCGCACCCTGCTCGACGCCCGCGCCGCGGAACGAGCGACCGGAAATGACAACTTCAACCCCCACGGCCTGACCTACCTCAACCGGCTTTCCGACCTGCTCTTCGTCTGGGCGCGGCTGTGCAATGACGGCGGCCGCAACGACATTCTCTGGGTGCCCTATCGCAGTGACGAGTCCCGGAACCCCGGTTAGGTCCCTACCGGAAGGGACCTCGATCTTAAGCGGTCGAGGTCTGAAATCGCCGACGGGAAAGGTTCTGTAAAAAGGCGCGCCGCTGCCGGAAGCCTCCCCGGGCCGCCGGAGTTACTCCCCGGAGCCTTCCTGCTCTCCGGCGGCGGTATCCGCTTCCTCCGGACGCTTGCCGAAAAAGAACGCCACCCATATGCCGATCTCGTAAAGGAGGACGAACGGCAGGGCCAGCGCGGTCTGGGAAAAGACGTCCGGCGGGGTCAGGATGGCGCCGACGATGAAGGCGGCGATCAGCGCATACTTGCGATTTTTCCGCAGCCAGAGGTGATCGACGATCCCCATCCGGGCGAGGAAAAAGATGATGATCGGCAGCTCGAAGATCAATCCGAAGGCGAGCAGCAGCTTGCTGGAGAGGGAAAGATACTGGCCCATGGAGAGCATGGCGCTGATGTCCCCGGTGCTGGTGCCGTACTTGATGAGAAAGGTGAAGATGGTCGGAAAGACGAAGCTGAAGCCGAAGTAGGTTCCGGCCCCGAAGCAGAGGCAGCTGGCAAAAACGAAGGGGATCGCAAACTTCTTTTCGCGGGCGTAGAGTCCGGGAGCGACGAATCCCCAGAGCTGCCAGAAGATCACCGGCAGGGCGAGGAGCAGGCCGGCGACGGCGGCGATCTTCAGGTAAGTGAAGAAGGGCTCGGTGGCATTGATGAAGACCAGCGAGCTCCCCTTGGGCAGGGCGGCGCGTACCGGTTCGGAGATGAACTGGAAGAGCTGTTCGGAAAAGCTGTAGCAGCCGATGAAGGTGACCAGCCAGGCCACGGCGGAAATAATCAGTCGCCGGCGCAGCTCTTCCAGGTGCTTGGTAAAGGGGAGGTTTTCATCGCTCATCGGCGCCACCCTCGGGCTTCTCGCCGGTGGGGGCGGCAGGCTCGGCTACGGGTGCCGGTGGTTCCTCCCCCTGCGCTTCTGCAGCGACGCCGGCATCGGCACCGGGAGGCTGGATCTTCCCTTCCTCCAGCAGCCGCTGCTTGGTCTCGGCGGTGCGCACCTCCTCCTTGAAAGAGGTCTTCAGTTCCTCGGTGGCGCGCCGGAACTCGGCGAAGCCGCGACCGAGGGCACGGGCGAGATCGGGGAGTTTCTTCGGGCCGATGACGATCAACGCCAGGGCCAGAATCATCAGAAGTTCGGGCATGCCGATTCCGAACATAACGGGAAGTCCTTGAAAGAGAAGGGAGAGTGTCGAAGGCCCGCTGAGAATAGCTCCAATTGGTAGCCCTGTCAAGGCCAGAATGGCTGATAAAGGTTTGACATATCAGGGGTTTTGAACTAACATTCGATGCATATTGAAGCTGTGAAAGGACTTCCATGAACACCCAGCAAGAAATCAAGAACGAGATCCGGCGGCTGGCCGCCGAACGCAATGCCCTGCTGCTGGCCCACAATTACCAGCGCGACGAGATTCAGGAGCTGGCCGACATTACGGGGGATTCCCTCGGGCTGTCGCTGGAGGCGGCGCGCACCGATCGTGAGGTGATCGTCTTCTGCGGGGTGCATTTCATGGCCGAGAGTGCGGCGATCCTCGCCCCGGACAAGCTCGTTCTGCTGCCGCGCCCCGACGCCGGCTGCCCGATGGCCGACATGGTCACCGCTGAAGGGCTGCGGGCGATGAAGGCCGAGCACCCCGGCGCGACGGTGGTGACCTATGTCAATTCGAGCGCCGCGGTAAAGGCCGAGAGCGACATCTGCTGCACCAGCGCCAACGCCGTGCGGGTGGTTGAATCCCTCGACGCTGACGAGGTGATCCTGGTTCCCGACCGCAATCTTGGCCGCTATATCGCCCGCCACACCAGCAAGACCTGCTATTTCTGGGAAGGCTACTGCCCAACCCATGAACGGCTGCAGGTAGCTGACGTGGAACGGGCGCTGGCCGAGCATCCCGATGCCGTCTTCATGGCCCACCCCGAGTGTTCGCCGGACGTCCTGGCGCTGGCCCATCACATCTGCTCGACCAGCGGCATGTACGACTATGCCAGGCAGAGTCCGGCAAAAAAATTCATCATCGGCACCGAGGCCGGCATCCTCTACCGGCTGCGGCGGGAGAACCCGGAGAAGACCTTCGTGCTGCCGACCTCGCGGCTGATCTGCCCGAACATGAAGCTGACCTCCCTGGAGGACGTGCTCGGCTGCCTGCAGACCATGAGCCCGCAGATCACCGTGCCGGCTGACGTGGCCGACCGCGCCCGGGGGAGCCTGGAGCGGATGCTCGCCGTCCCCCGTGACTGAGGCGGAGACCGCATCTCCTTTTGCAGGGCGTGCCACGGCACGCCCTTTCTGCTTGGCTTGACGACCGGCCCCGTTCCGCGCGGGGACCCTACCCTATCCATGAAACCTGATCTGGATCAGCAGTCGAACATTGCCCACGCCACCCGCAAGGCGTTCGTCGACGGAGTGCTTGCCGGCGGCGGGCGCTGCGAGGTGCTCGGCCTGGTTGGCGCCAGCGGCGCCTACCTGCTCGCCGGACTGCTGGCCGCCGGCAGCGAAACCCTGCTGGTGCTGACCGCCGGGCAGCAGGAGGCGGCACGCCTGGCGGCGGATCTCGCCTTCTGCCATGGTCGCGACGGCGAGGTTTTCCTCTTCCCACACTGGGAAGTCGGCCCCTACGAGCCGCTGCAGCCCCACCCGGAAGTCGAGGCCGAACGTCTTGCCGCCCTCGCCGCCCTGCACGAGGGGCGGGCACGGGCTCTGGTGGTGCCGGTGCGGGCGCTGCTGCAGCGGGTCATCCCCCGCCAGGTGCTGGCCGGGCTTTGCGAAGAGCTGCAGGTGGAGGAGGAATATCCCCGCCAGCCGCTGCTGCAGCGGCTCCTCGAACTCGGCTACCAGGCGGTACCGATGGTCGAGGACCGCGGCACCTTCTCGGTGCGCGGCGACCTTCTCGACCTCTTCCCTCCGACCCGCTCCCAGCCGGTGCGCATCGAGTTCTTCGGCGACTACATCGAGCGTATGCGCCCCTTCGACCCGGCCAGCCAGCGTTCCGGAGACCTGGAGCTGGAGGAGCTGATGCTCCTGCCGGCCCGCGAGCTGGTGCTGGCCGGGGAGCACCTGGAAACCTTCGCCCGCAAGCTCAAGGAGCGCTGCGATACCCTCGGCCTGCCGCGCAGCGTGCGCGAGGAGGTGCTCGAAGAGGCCCGCGAAGGGATTCTCGCCCCCGGCCGTTGCTTTCTCCTCCCGTGCAATTACGAGCAGCTCGATCCCCTACCGGCCTATGCGCCGGAGGCCCGCTGGGTGGTGGTCGATCCGCCGGCGGTTCTCCAGGAGGCTGACCGCTTCGCTGCCGAAGTTCGCGAAGGGGAGGTCCGCGCCGGACGGCGCGGCGAGCCCTTCGTCACCGCATCCGAGCTCTTCCTGGAGCCGGCCACGCTGGAGGCGGAGCTGGCGCGGCGGCCGCGCATCGAGTTCTCCCCCCTGGAACTCTACCGCCTCGACGCCGGTCACCCCCTCTACCGGGTGCGCGCCGAGGGGAACGGGGACCTGCGCCGGCGCCTGCAGGAGGGCAACGAGGGGCTCGGACCACTGGCTGACCAGTTGCGCTTCTGGCTGGGCGAACAGTGGCGGGTGCTGGTGGTCTGCCACCAGCGTGGCCAGGCCGAACGTCTTGCCGACCTGCTCGGCGGCCAGGGGCTGGTGGCCGATTTCGAGGCGGCGGCCGGCCTCGCCCAGGCCCGGCCGGGGCGACTGCTGTTGACCCTCGGCGATCTGGGCGCCGGGTTCCGGCTCCCCGACGAGCGCCTGGCGGTCATCGCCGAGGAGGAGATCTTCGGCCCCCGGGTGCGGCGCCGGGACCGCGGTGCAGCGCGGGCCAAGGCGCTGCTCTCGACCCTCGCCGAGCTGCGCGAGGACGACTTCGCGGTCCACGCCGACCACGGCATCGCCCGTTATCGCGGCTTGGTCCATCTGGTCACCGGCCAGACCGAAGGGGACTACCTGCTCCTCGAATACGCCGGCGACGACAAGCTCTACGTCCCCATCGACCGCATCGAAAAGGTCTCCAAGTATGTCGGCGGCGAGGGGCACCAGCCCCGCCTCGACAAGATGGGCGGCCAGGGATGGGAAAAGGCCAAGCTCAGGGCCCGGGCGGCGGTCGAGGAACTAGCGAGGGAACTGCTGCGCATCTACGCCCGGCGGGCGCTGAACGTGCGCCCCCCCTACCCGCCCCCGGATCGTCACTTCCGCGAGTTCGAGGCGAGTTTTCCTTACGAGGAGACCGCTGACCAGCAGGCCGCCATCGACGACGTGCTGGAGGGGCTGCAGGCCGAGCAGCCGATGGACCGGCTGATCTGCGGCGACGTCGGCTACGGCAAGACCGAGGTGGCGATCCGCGCCGCCTTCAAGGTCGCCATGGACGGCCGCCAGGTGGCGGTGCTGGTGCCGACCACGGTTCTCGCCAGCCAGCACTGGGAGACCTGCAAAAGCCGTTTCGCTGGCACGCCGCTGGAGGTGGAGATGGTTTCCCGCTTCCGCAGCGCTGCACAGCAGAAGCGGATCCTGGAGCGCACCGCCGCCGGCCAGGTCGACGTGCTGATCGGCACCCATCGCCTGCTGCAGCGCGACGTCCATTTCAAGGACCTCGGCCTGGTGATCGTCGACGAGGAGCAGCGCTTCGGCGTCGCCCACAAGGAGCGGCTGAAGAAGCTCCGCGCCGAGGTAGACATGCTGACTTTGACCGCCACGCCGATCCCGCGCACCCTGCACATGTCGCTGATGGGGATCCGCGAGCTGTCGGTGATCGACACCCCGCCGGTCGACCGCTTGGCAGTGCGCACCTACGTCACCCGCTTCGACGAGGAGCTGATCCGCGAGGCGATCCTGCGCGAGCTGCGCCGCGGCGGCCAGGTCTTCTTCGTCCATAACCGGGTGCAGACCATTGAGGCCCAGGCCGATTTCCTGCGCACCCTGGTCCCCGAGGCGAAGGTCGCCGTCGGCCACGGCCAGATGGGGGAGAAGGCCCTCGAGGAGGTGATGCTCGGCTTCATCGAGGGACAGAGCAACCTGCTGGTCTGCAGCACTATCATCGAGAACGGCATCGACATCCCGCGCGCCAACACTATCATCATCAACCGCGCCGACTGCTTCGGCCTGGCCCAGCTCTACCAGCTGCGCGGGCGGGTCGGCCGCTCCGGTCGGCGCGCCTACGCCTACCTGCTGATTCCCGGCGAGGGGACCCTGACCCGTGACGCCCGCGAGCGGCTCAAGGTGCTGCAGGAGCTGACCGAGCTCGGGGCCGGCTTCCGCATCGCCAGTCACGACCTGGAGCTGCGCGGCGCCGGCGAACTGCTCGGGCCGCGCCAGGCTGGCCAGGTGGCGGCGATCGGCTTCGAAATGTACGCCGAACTGCTTGAGGAGACGATCGCCGAGCTGCGTGGCCAGCAGCGGGAAGAGACCGTTGACCCGGAGATCCGTCTCGGCCTGTCGGCCTATCTGCCGGAGAAATACGTCCCCGATCCCAACCAGCGGCTGGTTCTCTACAAGGAACTGGCCAGCGCACCCGACGAAGAGACCATCTACCTGGCCACCGACGAGCTGCGCGACCGCTTCGGCGAGATCCCGCCGCCGGGACAGCTGCTCCTCGGGGTGATGAAGCTGCGGGTGCTGCTCAAGCGGCTGAAGATCGAACTGGCCGAGTATGACGGCCGCCAGCTGACCTTCGGCTTCCACGCCGGTACCCCGGTACCCCCGGAGAAGATTCTCGGGCTGCTCGCCGATCCGGAAAAACGCTACGCCTTCAGCCCCGATTACCGGCTCACCATCCGTCTCGGCCGGCTGGATCCCGAAGCGCTGCTGGAGGCCGCCAAAAAAGAATTGCAGGCGTTTCTGTGACTGTGCTAGCCTGATTTTTCGCGGCTGTCCGCCGCCGTCCTTCTGCCCCCCCCCGGAGTCTCCCCAGCATGGATCGGAAAGGTATGTGCACGTTGCGCAGCAAGACCCTGTTGGTTCTGATCTTTTTCTGTCTTCCCCTGCTGGCCTGCAAGGAGCGTGGAGAAGCGGCCTCCCCGGTCTTGGTCCGGGTCGACAACCGCACCGTGACCCTCGACCAGTTCCGGCGCGAATTCGCCAAGACCCAGCCCGCCGGACAGGAACTCTCCGCCGAGGAAAAAAACCAGCTCGAGCGCGCCTTCCTGGTCCAGGTCATCGACCGCGAACTGACCTTGGCCGAGGCCGAACGGCTGCACATCCAGGTCACCCCGGCGGAGGTCGAGCAGGCGATCAAGGAATACCGTAGCGAGTACCCCGACGGCTCCTTCGATGAGGTCCTCAAGGAGCGCGGCATCTCCTACGCGGAATGGCGCCAGGAACTGGAACTGGGGCTGCTGGTGGAGAAAGTCATGAGGGAGGCGGTCGACGCCAAGCTCGCCGTGAGCGAGGAGGAGACCGCCAACTACTACCGGGAAAACCAGGACGAATTCAACCGCCCGGAGCAGGTGCGGGCCCGGCAGATCGTCGTCGGCAGCAAGGAGGAAGGCCAGCGCATTCTCGGCCTGCTGCGCCAGGGCCGGCCATTTGCCGCCGTGGCCAAGGAGTATTCCCTCTCCCCCGATGCCGAAGAGGGCGGGGACCTCGGCTTCTTTGCCCGGGGGCAGATGCCCCCGGAGTTCGACAAGGTGGTCTTCACCCTCGCGCCGGGACGGATCAGCGATCTGGTGCACAGCGAATACGGTTATCATATCTTCCTTGTCGAGGAGCGCCGGCCGGCCCAGCGCCTCACCCTGGAACAGGCCCGTACGCAGATCCGCGACCAATTGCTGGAGGCCAAGCAGGAGCAGGCCTACCAGGCCTGGCTGCAGGACCTGCGCAGCCGGGCGAAAATCGACATGAACTGGTCCCTGCTCTGAGCCAGGGACGGCAGAACGAGAGAAGGAAATTGCCATGAAAGCAGGCCGGATCATACTGCTGGGGCTGCTCTTCGCCAGCCTGGCCGCACCGTTGCGGGCCGAGACGGTTTCGGGGATTGCCGCGGTGGTCAACGACCAAGTGATCACCACTCATCAGCTCGACCAGGCGGTCGCCGCCGCCCTGGAAGGAAAACCCGAGCCGGGGCAGATGGAACTGGCCAACCTGCGCAGTCAGCTGCTGTCGCGGCTGATCGAGGATTCGCTGGTCGAGCAGAAGATCGCCGAGCTCGGGCTGAAGGTCAGCGACGAGGAGGTGGAAGCCGCCATCGACGATGTCCAGAAGCAGAACCAGCTGACCCGGGAGCAACTGGTCGCTGCCCTGCAGGCCCAGGGAATGGCTTTTGCGGACTACAAGGAGAACCTGCGCAAGCAGATCCTGCGCTTCAAGCTGATCGGCCGCGAAGTCCAGAGCAAGGTGGAGGTGACCAACCAGGATGAGCTCGACTATTTCCGAGAGCACATCGACGACTACCGCGAGGCTCCCTACATGCGCATCAGCCGCATCACCTTTCCGGTACCGGCCAATGCGGCCGCGGCCGAGCGCGAGGCGATCCGCAGCAAGGCCGAGCAGGCCCGGCAGCGGCTGGTGGCCGGGGAGGAGCTGGAGGCGGTGCTCAAGACCTACGCCGGCGAAGGCGCCGAGGGGGGCGACATGGGGATCTTCAAGGAAGGGGAACTGTCGAAGGTCTTCGACCAGGCGATCCGCAACCTGCAGCAGGGCCAGGTCAGCGAGCTGATCGACGGTCCCAAGGGGAATCTCTACCTGTTCAAGGTCGATGTCCGCAAGCCGGGCTCGATTCGCAAATTCGACACGGTCAAGGGGGAAATCGAACAGACCCTGCTCAAACAGAAGCGCGAAGAGCGGTTCAAGGAATGGGCGCAGGGCCTGCGCAAGGCCGCCTACATCGATATCCGCATCTGAGCCCCCTTCCGTACTTTACCTTTCGCCCCCGCCGGCTTGCCGGCGGGGGTTTTCGTTTGGGTGCAGCGGCCGCCCCGCCCGGTCGTCCTCAACCCTGCATCGGGAGAAACGGCGGGGTTTTCTGTTAGCTGGATTGGAGATTGGTGAAGTTTCCTTGACATTGATTGGCGATTACCACTATCTAATGGAAGCCGTTTCCTATGGACTATTGTTGTTTTTGTGGGAGAAGTGTTGGAGGTGAGGGGAATATTGCTGCCGGAAATTTGAGCCGTCCTGCTGGAGAGAATTCCGGGGACGGTTTTTGCGTCTCCGGTCGGCATGGCAGATGCGGAAAGGACAATCCATGGATATCAAGGTGACAAACAATACCTCGGCAAAACGCTTCGAGACCACGGTGGGCGGTGCCACGGCCGTCCTCGACTACGAACTGAAGGACGGCACCCTGACCCTGGTGCATACCGGAGTCCCGTCCTCCCTGGAGGGGCAGGGGATTGGCGGCAAAGTGGTCAAGGCGGCCCTGGAGTATGCGAAGGAAGAGGGCCTGAAGGTCATCCCGCAATGTCCCTTTGTCCGCAGTTACATTGAACGGCACAAGGAGTATGAGAGTCTTCTTTGATTGCCTGGGAGTTTGTGCGGGGAAGTGTTTATCCAGGGTTTTCCGGGCTGGATTGAGCGGTGGCGGTTGGGAAGTGTCGCCAGAAGCCGGCGACTGGGACGCCGACCCGGTAGTTGCTTCGCGGCACCGGGGTGGCGTTGACCATGACCAGCAGCTCCCGTCCTGCCCGGTCCCGGCACAGCCAGGCCAGCACGCTGTTCTGCTCGTCATGGAAGTCGATCCAGGCAAAGCCTTCCCGGCTGAAGTCTTGCTCAAACAGCGCCGGGTCTGTTGTGGGGTCAGGATGGAGTTTCGGACATTCTCGAAGACGAGAGCTGCGGGACCTGCTGGGCTGATGGACCCAGGGAGTGGCCCTCGGTCCCGAATTGAACCCAAGACGAAGGCCCGATCCTCAACCGGATCGGGCCTTCGTCGCTTTCCGTATCACCGTGCGGCTGATTCTCAGAGGAACATGCCCCCCGAGGCCTCGATGCGCTGGGCGTTGATGCAGCGGTTGTCGTCGGAAAGGAGCGAGGCGATGGCGCCGCCGATGTTTTCCGGCAGGCCGACCCGCCCCAGCGCGGTCTGGGAGGCGATGAAGGTGTTGACCTCCTTGTCGTCCCGCACTCTGCCGCCGGTGATGAGGGCGATTTTTCCGTTCCTGGTCAGTTCCTTTGTACGGGTCGAAGAATAGTTGCGCCCTGGCCGGCGGCCGTCACCCCTCTGGCGTCAGAAACAGGACCGCCAGCGGTGGCAGGCTCAGGGAGAGCGAGTCGTAGAAACCATGATACGGCACCGGGGTCGATTCAACGCCTCCCAGGTTGCCCCAGCCGGAACCGCCGTACTCCGTCGCATCGCTGTTGATTGCTTCGCGCCAGAAGCCGGCGGCGGGAACGCCGATCCGGTAGTTGTTCCTTGGCACCGGGGTGGCGTTGAGGACCACCAGCAGCGGTTTCCCTTGTTTGTCCCGGCGCAGCCAGGCCAGCACGCTGTTCTGCTCGTCATGGAAGTCGATCCAGGCAAAGCCTTCCCGGCTGAAGTCCTGCTCAAACAGCGCCGGGGTCCGGCGGTAGAAGGCATTGAGGTCCTCCACCCAGCGCTGGATACCGTGGTGCGGATCCTGCTCCAGCAGGTGCCAGTCGAGGCTCTGGTCGTGGTTCCACTCCCGCCCCTGGCCGAACTCCCCTCCCATGAAGAGCAGCTTCTTCCCCGGATGACCCCACATGTAGCCGAACAGCAGCCGCAGGTTGGCGAACTTCTGCCAGCTGTCGCCCGGCATTCGGTCGAACAGGGAGCGCTTGCCGTGGACCACTTCGTCGTGGGAGAGGGGGAGGACGAAGTTCTCGTTGAACGCGTACCAGACGCTGAAGGTGAACTGGCCGTGATGATGCTTGCGGTGGATCGGATCCTGGCCGAAATAGGCGAGGGTGTCGTTCATCCAGCCCATGTTCCATTTCATGCCGAAGCCGAGTCCCCCGACGTAAAGGGGCCGCGAAACCATCGGCCAGGCCGTCGATTCCTCGGCAATGGTCTCGGTCCCCGGGAATTCCCGGTAGATCGCTTCGTTCATGGAGCGCATGAACTCGATCGCTTCGAGATTTTCCCGGCCGCCGTAGCGGTTGGGGATCCATTCACCGGCTTTGCGGGAATAGTCGAGATAGAGCATCGAGGCGACGGCATCGACCCGCAGACCGTCGGCGTGGAAGGTGTCGAGCCAGAAGAAGGCACTGGAGATCAGAAAGGCCCGCACCTCGTTGCGGCCGTAATTGAAGATCTCGCTCTGCCAGTCGGGGTGGAAGCCCTGGCGCGGGTCGGCGTGTTCGTAGAGGTGGGTGCCGTCGAAATGGACCAAGCCGTGGCCGTCGCTGGGGAAATGGGAGGGTACCCAGTCGAGGATGACGCCGATCCCCCGTCGGTGCAGGGTTTCCACCAGGGCCATGAACTCCTGCGGGGTGCCGTAGCGGGAGGAGGGGGCGAAATAACCGAGACACTGGTAGCCCCAGGAACCGTAAAAGGGGTGTTCCATGACCGGCAGGAACTCGACGTGGGTGAAGCCGGTTTTTTCCAGGTAGTCGGGAAGGAGTTCCGCCAGTTCCAGGTAGGAAAGCAGTCGTTCCGGTTCGTCCCCCGGGCGGCGCCAGGAGCCGAGGTGCATCTCGTAGATGCTCATCGCCCCGCCGAGATTGTCCTTCCCCGGCCGGGCCGCCAGCCACTCCCCGTCCTGCCAGGCATGCTCCAGATCCCAGACCACCGAGGCGGTGTGCGGCGAAAGCTCCCAGTGGAAGGCGAAAGGGTCGCCCCTGTCGGTCGCCTGTTCCCCGCTGCGGGGGGTAATCCGGTACTTGTAGCGGGTCCCCGGGCCGACGCCGGGAACGAACCCCTCGAAGATTCCCGAGTCGTCCTGGCGCAGCGCCAGCGGATGGACGTCGGGGTCCCAGTCGTCGAAATCGCCAAAGACAGTGACCCGGCCGGCGTTCGGGGCCCAGACGGCAAAGTGGGTCCCGGCGACATCGCCCACCGCCCCGGGGTGGGAGCCGAGTTTCTCGTAAAGGCGGTGATGGCGCCCTTCCTTGAAGAGGTAGATGTCGTGGTCGGTCAACAGGCTTTGGCCGTAGATGACCTCAGGTTTTGTCATAGTTCACTCTCCGCACAGCAAGAGGATTCCGCGCAGCGGGATGGCCAGCCAGTCGGGGCGGTTGTTGAGCTCGTAGCCGAGCTCGTAGACCGCCTTCTCCAGCAGGTAGGGGACCAGGAGGTTTTCCAGCGGGCCGGGCTCGGCGGGGATTAGGTCGCTGCCGGCCATCGCTTCCAGGTAGCCCTGCAGGAAGGCGACGGCGACGTATTGGTACCAGCGATCGGCCCAGGGGACAAGGGCTTCCGTGTCCTGCTGGCGGATGGTCGGGCCCGAGCGCAACACGGTGTGGGCGGCGTACTGGAAGGAGCGCACCATGCCGGCGACGTCGCGCAGCGGCGAGCGCTTGATGCGCCGCTCGCTCAGCGGCCGGGCCGGCTCCCCCTCGAAGTCGAAAATGACGAAGTCGCTGCCGGTGAACAGCACCTGGCCGAGATGGTAGTCGCCGTGGATGCGAATCCGCTTCGCCGCCAGCCTGCCGCTGGTGATGGCGCGCAGTCGTTCGAGGATCGCCGGTTGCAGGTCGAGGACCTGATGACCCTGGTCCTGCAGGTTCGCAGGAAGGGTGGGGAGCGCATGCTGCAGCTGGCGCAGCTCCTGGCGGACCTGGTTCTGCATCGCCTGGTAGAGCGCGCGCTGGTAAAGGCTGGTGAAGTCCTCGGGGCGGAAGGCCTGCCCCCTCCCGCGGGCGAGCGCCTGGTGCAATTCCGCGGTGCGCCGCCCGAGCAGGTCGGCCATCTCCAGGGTCATCCCGGAAATGAGCTCGTCGAGGGGCGCAGGGAGCCCGGTGCTGATGGCGGCGACCAGGCTGGCCGGAGCCGGAGGGGTCGCCTCGCAGCTCCGGTTGTGGATCAACACCCGATCCAGGTAGCGCTCCGCCTGCTCCAGGAAGAGTTGCCAGGCGTCTCCCTGGTTGGGAACGAAGCGCTGCATGAGCCCCAGCACCACCGGCGGGTCGCTGTCCGGCCGGTACTCCATGGCCCCGGCATAAGCGGGGACGTGGACGAACTTGGCCTGCTCGGTCAACTGGCGGACGATCTCCAGGTCGGGGTGAACGCCGGCGGCGGCGCGCCGATAGAGTTTGAAGATGTAGCGGTCACCGTAGAGGAGCGAGGTGTTCGACTGCTCCGCACCGAGCAGTTTCACGCTAGTTTCCGCCCCCTGGAGCCGCCACCAGCGGCCCAGTTCCCGGCCGGCGCTCGCCTGCAGACGGCCGTGGCCACCGGCCAGTCGCTTGCTGCTGGCGAGACCGTTGATGAGCTCGCGGGCGAACTGTGGGCTGTAGATCCCCTCGCAGAGCACCCCCTGGCCGTCATCCAGGGTAAGCTGCGCCATCGCCCCCGGAAGAGCCTCCATTTCGCCTACCCCGAGGTCCTGTTCCTGGGGGGCATAGGTCAGCGGCAGGACGTAGAGGTCGGGGTCGCCCTCTTGGTAGGCGACATCCACCAGCAGCAAGAGCGGAGCCTTTTTCCCGCGGCTCAAGGGGATCGTTTCGGTCACGGTGACCTTGCGGATGGCTCGGGCCTTGCCGCCGTACCAGCGCTGGCGGGGCAGGTAGGCGGGAAGGATGCGGCTTTCCAGGGCCTGGCGAATCCCCTTGTCCGCCAGCAGATTCAGCCAACTCTTGCCCTTCAGGGGGGGAAGACCGGCGGCCTCCTCCGCTCCGGCCGCAGCGGAGGGGGCGGTGAGGGTGAGGATATAGTAGCCGTAGGGGCCCAGCCCCAGAGAATAGGGGGTTTCGGCCACCGGCAGAAAACGGTTGCCGCTGAAGCGGTCCGCGGGGACGCAGCCGGCGAAGGGGGCGAGGTCGAGCTGTACCATCTGGGCGTGACGGGAGAGGTTGGCCACCACGCAGATATGCTCCTCCCCGCAGGAGCGAAGATAGGCCAGGACCTTGGTATTGTCCGGCTTTAAAAAGCGGATCGCGCCGCGGCCGAAGCAGGAGGTCGAGCGGCGCAGGTCGATCAGCCGGCGCATCCACCACAGCAGCGAGGAGCTGCGCTCCTCCTGGGTGGCCACGTTGAGGGCCGAGTGGTTGTATTCCGGGTCGATGACCAGGGGCAGGAAGAGCTTCTGCGGGTTGGCCCGGGAGAAGCCGGCGTTGGCGTCGGTATTCCACTGCATCGGCGTGCGCACCCCGTCACGATCGCCGAGGTAGTAGTAGTCCCCCATGCCGATCTCGTCGCCGTAGTAGATGATCGGCGAGCCCGGGAGGGTCAGCAGCAGCACGTTCATCAGCTCGATCTTGCGCCGGTCGTTGCCGAGCAGCGGGGCGAGGCGGCGGCGGATGCCTAGGTTGACCCGCGCCTTGGGGTCCTTGACGTAGATGCGGTACATGTAGTCCCGTTCCTCGTCGGTGACCATCTCCAGGGTCAGCTCATCGTGGTTGCGCAGAAACAGCGCCCACTGACAGTTCCCAGGAATCTCCGGGGTCTGCTCAAGGATGTCGGTGATCGGGTAGCGGTTCTCTGTCTCCAGGGCCATGTACATGCGCGGCATCAGCGGGAAGTGGAAGCACATGTGGCAGCCCTGTCCCTCCCCGAAGTAGCGGGCGGCATCCTCGGGCCACTGGTTGGCCTCGGCCAGCAGCATGCGGTCGGGGAAACGCTCCTGCACGCGACTGCGCAGTTTGTTGATGAAGGCGTAGGTCTCCGGCAGGTTTTCGCAGTTGGTCCCATCCCGCTCGTAAAGGTAGGGGATGGCGTCGAGGCGCATGCCGTCGACCCCCATGGCGAACCAGTAGTCGAGCACCTTGAAGAGGGCCTCGTGGACCTTGGGATTGTCGAAGTTGAGGTCGGGCTGGTGGGAGTAGAAGCGGTGCCAGAAGTAGGCCCGCGCCACCGGGTCCCAGCTCCAGTTGGAAAGTTCGAAGTCCTGGAAGATGATCCGCGCCTCCCGGTAGCGGTCGGTGGTGTCGCTCCAGACGTAGAAGTTGCGGGCGGCGCTGCCGGGCTTGGCGTGGCGGGCGCGCTGGAACCAGGCGTGCTGGTCGGAGGTGTGGTTGAGGACCAGCTCGGTGATCACCCGCATGCCGCGGTCGTGGGCCGCCGCCAGGAAGCGCTTGAAGTCAGCCAGGGTGCCGTAGTCGGGGTGGACCTGGCGGTAGTCGGCGATGTCGTAGCCGTCGTCGCGCAGCGGTGAGGGGTAGAAGGGGAGCAGCCAGAGGGCGGTGACGCCGAGGTTCTCGAGGTAGTCGAGTTTGGAGAGCAGCCCCTGGAAGTCGCCGATGCCGTCGCCGTTGCCGTCGCAGAAGCTCTTGATGTGCAGCTGGTAGATGACGACGTCCTTGTACCAGTCTGGGGTTGGACTCTGCGGTTCAGTCTTTTTGGCACTCATGACAGGTTTTTGCTCCCGGTTACATGAAATAATCGAAGTCGGTCTCGCGCTTGAGGCGCCGCTTGAGGTGGAAGATGCGTGCCGGCAGGACGCGGGGATCGAATTCCATGAAGTTGCGCTCCCCCTGCCAGATGAACTTGTCGTCCCCCAAAAGGTCGTGGACCATGAAGCTGCGCTCCTGCGCCAGTTCGAACTCCTCCAGCGGCAGGTGCAGCCAGGCCGACTGGGTGTGGTGGGGGTCGAGGTTGACGGCCACCAGGATCAGGTCCTGCTGCGCGTCGTCGAACTTGGCGAAGAAGAGAATGCTGTCGTTGTCCGCCTCCAGGAAGCGCAGGTTCCACATTTGGCGCAGGGCCGGGTGGGCGCGGCGGATGGCGTTGACCCGGGCGATGAAGGGCTCCAGGCTCCCCGGCTGCTGCAGGTCCCAGTCCCGGAGTTGGTACTTTTCCGAGTCCTGGTACTCCTCGGTACCGGACAGGGCGGCCGCCTCGCACAGCTCGAAGGCCGGGCCGTAAATGCCGTAGTTGGAGGAGAGGGTCGCCGCCAGCACCAGGCGGATGACGAAGGCCGGCCGGCCGCCGTACTGCAGGTACTCGGGGAGGATGTCGGGGGTGTTGGGCCAGAAGTTGGGG
This sequence comes from uncultured delta proteobacterium, assembly GCA_963806685.1. Lineage (GTDB taxonomy): Bacteria > Desulfobacterota > Desulfuromonadia > Desulfuromonadales > DDH964 > DDH964. The sequence continues at coordinate 168,103 of CAWDZB010000010.1, read as the reverse complement.
CGAAAGAAGTCCCGCGGCGCCTCGTGAACCAGCTCAGTGAGGTAGCGGGTCAGCTCCGCCTTGGAATTGCGCCAGGTGAAGTAGGTGTAGGACTGGGAAAAGCCGGCCTTGGCCAGCCGGTACATGACCTTGGGCCGGGTGAAGGCCTCGGAGAGGAAGATCGCCTCGGGGCATTCCCTGCGCACCTCGGCCAGGCACCAGTACCAGAAGCCGATCGGCTTGGTGTGTGGGTTGTCGACGCGAAAGATGCTCACCCCCTGCCGTGCCCAGAAAAGGAAGATGTCGCGCAGCGCCTCCCACAGCTGGCGCCATTCGCCGCATTCGAAGTCGAAGGGATAGATGTCCTGGTAGAGCTTGGGCGGGTTTTCAGCGTACTGGATGGAGCCGTCGGCGCGGATGCGGAACCATTCCGGGTGTTCGCTCACCCAGGGGTGGTCGGGGGAGCACTGGAAGGCGATGTCGAGGGCGACGGCGAGCCCCTCCTTTTCGGCCGCCGCCACCAGGTCGGCGAAGTCCTCCAGGGTGCCGAGCTCGGGATGGACGGCGCTGTGCCCGCCGGCCTGCGAACCGATGGCCCAGGGGCTGCCGATGGCTCCGGGCGCGGCGTTCGGGGTGTTGTTCGGCCCCTTACGGTAGGACTCGCCAATGGGGTGGATCGGCGGCAGGTAGAGAATGTCGAAGCCCATCGCCGCGATCCGCGGCAGCCGGGCGACGACGTCGGCGAAGGTGCCGTGGCGACCGGGGAACCCCGCCGAGCGTGGGAAGAGCTCATACCAGGCGCTGGCGGCGGCCAGCGCCGGCTCTACATGAACGTAGAATTCCTCGGGGAAGCGGCTCGCCAGGCTGCGGTCGGCATGGTGGTCCATGAGCAGGGCCAGCTGTGGTTCGGCCGCCACGGCCACCGCGGCCGAAATCTCCTCCCCGCCGAGCCGGGCGGCGAAACCCTCCAGCAGGCCGGCATCCTCCCGCTGGCCGGCGGCTGCGGCCCGCTCGGCCGCCTGGCGCAGCAGCCGGGCCCCGTCGAGGAGCTCGACGCTGACCTTTTGGCCCGCGGCGAACTTCTTTTCCAGGCGCTCGCGCCAGGAGGCGAAGTGGTCGACCCAGGCCTGGACGGTGAAGTAGATGTCACGCAGCTCCTCGACCGGAATCTCGGCTTTCCAGGCGTCGTTGCGCAGAAACCGCATCCGGGTCTCGCGGGAGTCCGATTCGCCAGCCAGGCGGTGCAGCACGACCGCCTGCAGAGCATCGTGGCCGTCGACGAAGATGTCGGCGGTGACGGTCAGCACCTCCCCCACTGCCCGTTTGGCCGGGAAGCGGCCCCCCTCTACCTGGGGGGAGAGATTTTCGATGACGACCCTGCGCCTACCGTCGGTCATGTCCCGTCCTTCCTGGAAAAATCCTGGCTGGGGCGATTCGTCCTTACACCCTTCCCATTATACAAGGCTGGCGAGAACCTCAACCCCTCTCCCCCGGACGGATCGGGGTTTTCAACGCCGGGCCCGCGGCCGGGATTGCCTGCCGCCCGGCCGCAACCGGCTTGTGCCAAGTGCTGTTTCGGCGTAGGGTGGAGGCAAATTCCAGATTCGGGGAGATTTACCATGAAGCAGGATCTTCGCCCTGCAGCGCTCGATGCGGAGCTTATTGCCACTGGGTATGACCGGGCTCTGGCTCTGTTGCGGCGCAACACGACGCCGGCAGGGATCCTGGCCGCGAGCAATACCGAGGCGGCTCGGAAGCGCCACTACGCCACCATCTTCGGCCGGGACGCGGCGATCTGTGCCCTGGGGATGGCCGCCTCCGGGGAGCCCGAGCTGATCGCCTGCGCCCGGGCCGGGCTGTTGACCTTGGCCCGTTCCCAAGCGGCCAACGGCCAGATCCCCAACTACGTCGACCCCACCGGCGGCGAGGTCGATTTCTGGTACACCGGCTGCGTCGACGCCACCCTCTGGTGGCTGATCGCCGTCGCCTGGCTCGACCTGCTGGTCCCCGGCTGCAGCCTCGGCCGGGAGCTAAAGGAGCAGGTCACCCAGGCACGGCACTGGCTCGCCTGCCAGGAGCACCCGCAGTGGCAGCTGCTGCAGCAGAACGAGGCGAGCGACTGGGCGGACATCATGCCCCGCTCGGGGTTCGTCCTCTACACCAATGCCCTCTGGTATTGGGTCAAACGGCTCTATGGGGAACCGGGCAGCGAGCAGACCCGGGAGGTCGCCAACCAGCTTTTCCATCCCTTCGGTGAACAAGTCCCCGGCTCGCGTCGGCTGCGACTTTTGACCGACCGAATCCGGGAACGCTCCGCAGCCACTCCATTTTTCCTCAGTTTCGCCAACCTTTCGGGGTGGGGAGAAGAGGCGGACCTCTTCGCCAACTTCCTTGCCCTGCTCACCGGATTGACCGCTCCCGGGCACGGTGAACCGATGGTCACGGCGGTGCTGGATCTCGGTGCGAACCGCCCCTATCCCCTGCGGTCGGTCGGCTTCCCGATCACGCCGGGGGATCCCCTCTGGCGCCCCTACATGCTGCGCCACCAGCAGAACCGTCCCTGGCAGTACCACAACGGCGGCATCTGGCCGTTCGTCGGCGGGTTCTGGGTGCTGGTCCTGCAGCGCCTGGGACGGGAAGAGCTCGCCTGGCAGGAACTGGCAGCCCTGGCCCGCGCCAACCAGGTCAACGACTGGGATTTCAACGAATGGTTCCAGGGGCAGAACGGAAAGCCCCTGGGGATGTCCGGCCAGTCGTGGAACGCCGCCATGTACCTGCTGGCTTATCAGGCCCTGCACAACCAGCTCTCCTGGACCTGGTAGGGTCGCGGCCTGGACTCCTCTAACGGTTCGTACCCTTCCCTCTTATCTTCACCTCCCTCCCGACTTCGCCTGTTGCAGGGCGACCATTGGCCGCTAAAGTGTAAGAGCCCCCTATCCAAGGGGAGACCAGGAAATGGCTTGCCCCCTCAGGATTGCCGATGGGCGAGGCCGGGACCCCCATGACCACAGACGCTAGCGGACCAAACCAGGCACCTCCCTGGCGGCTCGATCTCGGTGCCACCTGCCGCGCCGACGGCGAGGTCGCCTTCCGGGTCTGGGCGCCACACACGGAGAGTCTGACGGTGCGGCTGGTAGCGGGAGGCGGCAGCCGGACGGAGCCGTTGCAGGCCGAGGGGGACGGCTACTTTTTCGGCTCGGTCGCTGCCCGGGCGGGTGAGGACTATCTCTATCGCCTCGCAGACGGCAGCGAGCGCCCCGACCCAGCCTCCCGCTGGCAGCCGCAGGGCGTCCACGGACCTTCCCGGATCGTCGACCCGGGCGCCTTCGCCTGGAGCGACGGCGCCTGGACCGGTCTGGCGCTCGAGGACTACCTGATCTACGAACTCCACGTCGGCACCTTCACCGCGGCCGGGACCTTCGCCGCGATCCTTTCCCGCCTCGACTACCTGCTGGAACTGGGCGTGACCGCCCTGGAGCTGATGCCGGTGGCCCAGTTCCCCGGGGAGCGCAACTGGGGGTACGACGGCGTCTATCCCTTCGCCGTCCAGCACAGCTACGGCGGTCCGGAGGGGCTCAAGCGGCTGGTCGATGCCTGCCACCGCAAGGGGCTGGCGGTGATCCTCGATGTGGTCTACAACCACCTCGGCCCAGAGGGGAACTACCTCGGCTGTTTCGGACCCTACTTTACCGACCGCTACCGCACCCCCTGGGGGGAGGCGGTTAACTTCGACGGTCCCGACAGCGACCCGGTGCGCCACTTCATGGTCAGCAACGCCCTCTTCTGGGTGACCGAGTACCACCTCGACGCCCTGCGCCTCGATGCTATCCACGGCATCTTCGATTTCAGTGCCCGGCACATCCTGGAGGAGCTTGCCGAGGCGGTTCATCGCCAAACGCGGGCCCTGGGGCGACGGGTGCAGGTCATCGCCGAGAGCGATCTCAACGACGTGCGCACCATTACCACGCCTGGGCGCGGCGGGCACGGACTTGATGCCCAGTGGAACGACGACTTCCACCATGCCCTGCATACCCTGCTCACCGGCGAGCGGCAGGGGTATTACGCCGATTTCGGCGAACTTTCCCAGCTCGCCACCGCCTACCGCGAGGGGTTCGTCTTTTCGGGGCAATATTCCCGTTATCGCCGGCGCCGTCACGGCAGCTCCTCGGCCGTCTTCCCGCCGGGGCGAATGGTGGTCTTTGCCCAGAACCACGACCAGGTGGGCAACCGGCCACGCGGCGAGCGGCTAGGCCAGCTGGTGTCGCTGGAAAAGTTGAAACTGGCGGCCGGGGCGGTGCTGCTCGCCCCCTATCTGCCGCTGTTGTTCATGGGCGAGGAGTACGGCGAGAGCGCCCCCTTTCCCTATTTCATCAGCCACGGCGATCCGCAACTGGTGGCGGCGGTGCGCCGCGGGCGGCAGGAGGAGTTCGCCGCCTTCGCCTGGCGAGGAACGATCCCCGATCCCCACGCCGAGGCGACCTTCCTGGCTGCGAAGCTTGACCCGGAACAGCGCCGGCAGGGGATGCATCTCATCCTCTTCGCCTTCTACCGGCAGCTGCTGCGGCTGCGTCGCGAGCTGCCGGCCCTGCGCCGTCTGCATCGGGCGGAGACGGCGGTGGCGGCGCTGGACGATGAAAGGGTGCTGGTGCTGCGCCGCGGGGCCGGCGCCGGCCAGGTCCTCTGCATCTTCAACTTCGGGGAGGAGCGGCGCAGTGTGGCTCTTCCCCTGCATCATCCGCCCTGTCGCAGGCTCCTCGATTCGGCGCAGCCCGAATGGGGCGGGGCGGGGAGCCCGGCCCCGGCAGCGCTGCCTGGCGACCGCGGCGAGGTCCCGGTGACCCTCGCTCCCTGGAGCTTCGTCCTCTATGGGAACTGAGCAGGCGAACCTAAATCCCCCTTGCCCCCTCTTGGTTCAAGAGGGGGAGGCAGGACCCGCGATGCCCGAAAGCCTTTTCGATCGACCGCGCATTCCCGTCGCCACCTACCGGCTGCAGTTCAACCGGGACTTCCGCTTCAACGACGCCCGAGACCTCGTCGACTACCTGCATCGGCTGGGGATCAGTGACCTCTACGCCTCCCCCTGTTTCAAGGCTCGACCGGGTAGCCTGCACGGCTACGACATCCTCGATCCGAACAGCCTGAACCCGGAGCTGGGGAGCGAAGCGGAATACGCAGCCCTGGTGACCGAGCTGCGTTGCCACGGCCTGGGCCTGCTGCTCGACGTCGTGCCCAACCACATGTGCATCGAGGGCAGGGAGAACCTCTGGTGGATGGACCTGCTCGAAAACGGCCCGAGCGCAAGGCACGCCGGGTTCTTCGACATCGACTGGGAACCGGTCAAGCGGGAGTTGAAGGACAAGGTGCTCTACCCTGTCCTCGGCGACCAGTACGGGGCGGTATTGGAGAACGGCGAGCTGACCCTGAGTTTCGAGGCCGGGACGTTTTACCTGCACTACTACGACCACCGGCTGCCGATCATGCCCAAGAGTTACGACGCCATTCTCACCCACCGCCTGGAGGAACTGGAGCGGACGCTCACGGCCGACCATCCCCACCTCCTGGAACTGCTCAGCATCGACACGGAGCTGAAAAATCTCCCCCCGGCCACGGAATGTGACCCGGAGCGGATCGTCGAACGCTACCGCGAAAAGGAGATCGCCAAGCGCCGTCTCGATACCCTTTACCGGCAAAGCCCCGCGATCCGGACCTTCATCGACCGTAATGTCGAACTCTTCAACGGTGAGCCCGGAGTGGCGGCCAGTTTCGACCTGCTCGATGCGCTGCTGCGGCGACAGGTTTATCGCCTCTCCCACTGGCGGGTGGCCACCGAGGAGATCAACTACCGGCGCTTCTTCGACATCAACGCCCTGGCCGCGATCCGCATGGAGGACCCCCAGGTCTTTGCCGAGACCCACCGGTTGATCTTCCAACTGGTCCGGGAGGGGCAGGTGACCGGGCTGCGGGTCGACCACCTGGACGGGCTTTACGATCCCGCCGACTACCTGGAAAAGCTGCAGCGGGGCTGTTTCGTCCAGCGGGGCCTTGCCTCCCAGGAAGAGCCTGGGGAGCCAAGAGAGCACCAGGGACTGGAGCAGGAGCGGCAAGCCCGGCTGCGGGAGCGCTATGCGGCACGGCTGGCCCGGGAGCCTGGGTTCCGACCCTTCTACGTGGTGGGGGAAAAGATCCTCATGAAGGGGGAGGCGCTGCAGGAGGACTGGCCGGTCTTCGGGACCACCGGCTACGAGTTCGCCAACCTGGTGAACGGTATCTTTGTCGAGGCCGGCAACGGCAAGGCCTTCGACGCCCTCTATACCCGCTTCATCGGCCAACGGCTGAATTTTCCGGAGATCGTCTACGAGGCAAAGAAGCTGGTGATGCAGGCCAGCATGTCCGGCGAGGTCAACGCCCTCGGCTACCGGCTGAACACGATCTCGGAAGTGAACCGGCATACCCGGGACTTCACCCTCAACAGCCTGACCCGGGCTTTGGTCGAGGTAATTGCCTTTTTCCCCGTCTACCGGACCTACACCCGCAGCGGGTTGGTGGCGGAGCGGGACCGGCGGTACGTGGAATATGCCATCGCCCGGGCGAAGCGGAAAAATCCCGCCACCGATCCCTCGGTCTTCGATTTCGTCCAGCGGGTGCTGCTGCTTGAGGTGAACGGCGGGATGGCCGCGGCGGAACGGGAGGAGTGGCTCGATTTCGTCATGCGCTTCCAGCAGCTGACCGGGCCGGTGATGGCCAAGGGGGTCGAGGATACGGCCTTCTACGTCTACAACCGGCTGGTCTCCCTGAACGAGGTCGGCGGCAACCCGGAACGCTTCGGGACGCCACTGGAGGCCTTCCACGGCCAGAACATCGAGCGCAGCCGCAGCCGTTACCAGGCCCTGCTGGCCACCTCGACCCACGACACCAAGCGCAGCGAGGACGTCCGGGCGCGGATCAACGTGCTTTCGGAAATTCCCGAGGGGTGGCGGGCGGCGCTGGGCCGGTGGCGCCGGCTCAACCGGAAGCGGAAGGAACTGGTCGAGGGGCAGCCGGTCCCGGATCGAAACGAAGAATACCTCCTCTACCAGACCCTGGTCGGCGCCTGGCCTCTCGAACCGTCGGCGGGGGCCTTCGAGGCATTCCGCGAGCGGATCGGGGAATACATGCTGAAGGCGCTACGGGAGGCAAAGGTCAATTCGAGCTGGACCCGGCCGAACACGGCCTACGAAGAGGCCCTGCTGCACTTCATCGACCTTTTGCTGGCGACCGATGCCCAGAACCCGTTCCTGGACGACCTGCGACAGTTCCAGCAGCTTACCAGCTATTGCGGGATGCTCAACGCTCTTTCCCAGACCCTGCTGAAGATGACGGCACCCGGCATCCCGGATTTTTACCAGGGAAGCGAACTGTGGGATTTCAGCCTGGTCGATCCGGACAATCGGCGGCCAGTCGATTTTGGCCTGCGGCGCCGGCTCCTCGACGAGCTGTGGCAACGGGAGGAGTCCGGCCTGCGCCAGCTCGCCGGCAATCTGGCCACGGAGATGGGGGATGGGCGGATCAAGCTCTTTCTCATTCAGCGGACGCTGGCACTCAGGCAGCGGCAACGGCAACTCTTCGCAACCGGGAGCTACTCTTCGCTCGAAGTCCGGGGCGATCGTGCCGACCACGTCTGCGCCTTCGCCCGGATGCTGGAGACACGCATGGTGATCGTCGTCGCGCCGCGCTTCTTCACCCGGCTGGTTGCCCGGCCGCCGGGACTGCCGCTGGGAGGGCGCGTCTGGGGAGAGACCCGACTCCTTCTTCCCCCCGCGGCGGGCGGGAGGCGCTACCGCAACGTCCTGACCGGGGAGCTCTTGGGTCCGCATCCGGGGCAGGAAGGCCCCGCGCTCGAACTCGCCCAGGTGCTAACCGTCTTTCCCGTCGCCCTCCTGGAAGCGCTGGGAGCGTAGGGCGCTGCGTCCGCGAACCTCCCCCCCTCCCCTTGGTCCGGAGTCGTCACCGCCGCCAAGGCTCTCTCGGGAAATCCGGGGGAACGGTGCTGTTCTCGGCAGCATTGAGATTTGTCCCCGATTCGGATTATGATGGTGGCTTGGGCCAAGGAGAGAGTCATGGTCAAACCACTGGTCATTACCATGGGCGATCCGACCGGGGTCGGACCCGAAATCATCGTCAAGGCGCTCCTCGACGGGGCCTTCGATCACCTGCCCCGGCCGCTGCTGGTTGCCGGAGATCCGGGCTGCCTGGCGCGGGCCGGAGAGATCTTCGGCGTGAGTGTTGTCATCCAGGACGGCGGCGGTTCGGGGAGCCATACCCTGGACTTCGCCGGACGACGCCTGGCGCTGCAGGCCCTCTCCGGGCTGCTGGCGGGCGAGCTGCGCTATGGACATCCCGATGCCGCCTGCGGCCGGGCGATGCTGGACTACATCGAGTGGGCCTGCGACCGCTGCCACGACGGCAGCGCCGCCGGTATGATCACCGCGCCGATCAGCAAGGCGGCGATCCACGCCGCCGGCTCCCCCTTCCCCGGGCACACCGAGCTGCTCGCCGAGCGCTGCAGGGTGGAAAAGGTGGTGATGATGCTCGCGGGCGAGCGCCTCAAGGTCTGCCTGGTGACCACCCACCTGGCCCTCAGCGCGGTGCCGCAGGTGCTGTCGACGGCCGAAATCCTGGCCACCATCCGCATCACCGACGGCGCCCTCCGGCGCTTCTTCGGACTTGAGCAGCCGCGGCTGGCGGTTCTCGCCCTCAACCCCCACGCCGGCGAGGGTGGCCTGTTCGGTGACGAGGAGGAGCGGCTGATCCGCCCGGCGATCGCTGCCGCGCAGCGGGAAGGGATCGCCGCCACCGGCCCGCACAGCGCCGACACCCTCTTCCACTTTGCGGTGCAGCAGCAGGCCTGCGACGCGGTGGTCTGCATGTACCACGACCAGGGGCTGATTCCCCTCAAGCTGCTCCACTTCGAGGATGCCGTCAACGTCACCCTGGGGCTGCCCATCGTCCGCACCAGCGTCGACCACGGCACCGCGTACGACCTCGCCGGCAGCGGCCAGGCAAGCACGGCGAGCCTGGTGGCTGCGGTAAGCATGGCTGACCAAATGGCCAGCCACAAGGAAAAGGAGCAGGGTTCAAGGTGAAAGGGAAATCTCACCTCGTGGGCCTCGCTGCCGTCCTTGCTCCTTGCTCCTTGAACCTTTAACCTTGAACCTGTTTTTATGACCAATAAAATCATCATCAAGGGCGCCTGCGAGCACAACCTCAAGTGCATCGACGTCGAGATCCCCCGCGATCAGCTGGTGGTGATTACCGGCGTTTCCGGCTCCGGGAAGTCGACCCTGGCCTTCGACACCATCTACGCCGAGGGGCAGCGGCGCTACGTCGAGTCCCTCTCGGCCTACGCCCGGCAGTTCCTGGAGCAGATGGACAAGCCCGACGTCGAATCGATCGAGGGGCTCTCCCCGGCGATCTCCATCGAGCAGAAGACCACCTCCAAGAACCCGCGCTCGACGGTTGGCACCGTCACCGAGATCTACGACTACCTGCGGCTGCTCTTCGCCCGTGCCGGCCGCGTCCACTGTCACCAGTGCGGCAAAGAGATCGCCAGCCAGACCGTCGAGCAGATGGTTGACCGGATCCTCGCCTGGCCGGAAAAGACCCGGCTGCTGCTTTTGGCCCCCATCGTCCGCGGCCGCAAGGGGGAATACCGCAAGGAGCTGCGGCAGCTGCAGGCCGACGGCTTCGTCCGGGTGCGCATCGACGGCGAGATTTACGAGCTGGCCGAGACCCCGGAACTGGACAAGAAGAAGCAGCACACCGTCGAGGTGGTGGTCGACCGTCTGGTTCTCAAGGAGGATATCCGCAGCCGGCTGGCCGATTCGTTGGAGACCGCGTTGCGCCTCGCCGAGGGGCTGGTGCGGGTCGAGGTGGTGGGGGGCGAATCGGTCGTCTTCTCCGAGCAACACGCCTGCCCCGACTGCGGTGTCTCCTACCCGGAGATCACCCCGCGGATGTTCTCCTTCAACAGCCCCTTCGGCGCCTGCCCCGACTGCGCGGGGCTGGGCACCCGCATGTACTTCGACCCCGAGCAGGTCGTCCCCAACCCGGGCCTCTCCCTGCGCGAGGGGGCCATCGCCCCCTGGGAGACGCGCACTGGCTTCTACTACCAGCAGTTGCTGGAAGCACTGGCCGACCACTACGAGTTCGACATCAACACCCCCTTCCACCGGTTGCCGGAGAAGCTGCAGACCGTGCTGCTGCGCGGTTCGGGCAAGGAGGAGGTGCGCTTCTTCTTCGATCAGGGAGGGCGGCGTCACTTCTACCACAAGGCCTTCGAGGGGGTGATCCCCAACCTCGAGCGACGCTATCACGAGACCGACTCGGACAACGTGCGCGAGAACCTCGAGCGCTACATGAACGTCATGCCCTGCCCGACCTGCGATGGCGCACGCCTGAAGAAGGAGTCCCTCTTCGTCCGCGTCGGTGGCCGGAGCATCCGCGAGGTGACCGCCCTCTCCATCGTCGAGTCGGAGGCCTTCTTCGCCGACCTGCAGCTTTCCGCCAAGGAGCAGGAGATCGCCCGGCGAATCCTCAAGGAGATTCGCGAGCGACTCTCCTTCCTCACCCACGTCGGTCTCGACTACCTGACCCTGGATCGCACCTCGGGGACCCTCTCCGGCGGCGAGGGGCAGCGCATCCGCCTGGCCACCCAGGTCGGCTCCTCCCTGGTCGGGGTCCTTTACATCCTCGACGAGCCCTCCATCGGCCTCCACCAGCGCGACAACCGGCGGCTGCTCGACACCCTCAAGCGGCTGCGCGACCTGGGCAACACGGTACTGGTCGTCGAGCACGACGAGGAAACCATCCTCGAGGCCGACCATGTCATAGACATGGGCCCGGCGGCCGGGGTCCACGGCGGCGAGGTGGTCGCTCAGGGGACGCCGCAGCAGATCCTCGCCGACCCGCGCTCTTTGACCGGCCGCTACCTGTCGGGAGAGCTGGCTATCGCCTTGCCGAAAACGCGGCGCAGCAGCGAACGTTTCATCGAGCTCAAGGGAGCGCGGGAAAACAACCTCAAGGGGATCGACGTGCGGATCCCGCTGGGGGTGATGACCTGCGTCACCGGGGTCTCCGGCTCCGGCAAGTCGACGCTGGTCCTCGACACCCTCTACAAGGCCCTCGCCCAGCGCCTGTTCCGCGCCAAGGAGAAGGCCGGCAAGGTCGACGACATCCTTGGGCTGGAGCACCTCGACAAGGTCATCGATATCGACCAGTCCCCCATCGGCCGCACCCCGCGCAGCAACCCGGCCACCTACACCGGTATCTTCACCGACATCCGCGACCTCTTCGCCCAGCTGCCGGAAAGCAAGATCCGCGGCTACAAGCCGGGGCGCTTCTCTTTCAACGTCAAGGGGGGGCGCTGCGAGGCCTGCCAGGGGGACGGCATCATCAAGATCGAGATGCACTTTCTGCCCGACGTCTACGTGCAGTGCGAGGTCTGCAAGGGGGCGCGCTACAATCGCGAGACCATGGAGGTGCGCTACAAGGGGAAAAACATCGCCGAGGTGCTGGACATGACCGCCAACCAGGCGGCGAAGTTTCTGGAGAACATCCCGCGTGTCAAGAACAAGCTGGAGACGCTGCGCGACGTGGGCCTTGGCTACATCAAGCTCGGCCAGAGCGCCACTACCCTTTCCGGCGGCGAGGCACAGCGGGTCAAACTGGCCAAGGAGTTGGGTAAGCGCGCCACCGGCCGCACCATCTATATCCTCGACGAGCCAACCACCGGCCTGCACTTCGCCGACATCCAGAAGCTGCTCGATGTCCTTCACCGCCTGGTCGAGACCGGAAACACGGTGGTGATCATCGAGCACAATCTCGACGTCATCAAAACCGCCGACCATCTCGTCGACCTTGGCCCGGAGGGAGGGAGCCGCGGCGGCGAGGTGGTGGCCGTCGGCACCCCGGAAGAGGTAGCGCGCTCCTCCCGTTCCCATACCGGGCGCTACCTGCGGGCCTACCTGGAACTGTGAAAAACTGTGCTCCAATTGACACAGTGTGCAACAAACTGTGGCAATTCCACCGGTGAAATGCCGGATTCGAAAAAAGTCGCCGGAACGGGGGTTTGGCCACAATGAAGGTTGGCGCAGGAGGATGCACCTAAAACAGGTCGATCCGGATGGCTAATCTATCGGAATCATGGGAAGAATTCCCTCAACCCGGTTCCCGCCCCAGGCCGGCCTCCTTCACTCCCGATAAAAGTTTCGCAAAAACAGATACTTGGCACGGTCGATGCAAATTTACTTATCCGCTGTCTGTCTTCCCCCCCCCCGAAATTTCCCTGACGGAAAAGAGGTTTCCTGATGATCAAGAAGTTGCTGGCCCTTGCCATCCTGGCCTTCTTCACCAGCGCCTGTGCCAACCAGGCCATGATCCTTTCCGAGCCGGCTGGCGCCCAGGTATTTGTCGATGGCAAGGCGATCGGCGTGACCCCGTGCAAGTACGAATACTCCACCAGCACCGGCAGCTCTTTCGCGGTCACCGTGGAGAAACCCGGCTACGACGCGCTGGAATACAGCATCAAGGCCGACGAAACGGATGTCAGTGCCCGCAACGGCTGGCTCGCCGCGGGGCTGGTCTGGAGCCCGCTGTGGCTCGGGACCTTTTTCACCAAGAAGCTCAAGGACAGCTACAATTTCGTGATGAAGAAGGCCGCGCCGCAGCTTACGGCCCAGGCAGAAAAATCCTCCCCGACCCGACCCTTCTGAGTCCGGTTCGGTAACGGTGTGATTCAGGCGGCAGGCCCTTCGGGGCCTGCCGCTTTGCTGTGTGCGCCAGGCATGGCGCGTAGCGCCTTGACTGGCGCTGTCTGATTCACTGTGGTGGTGAATCGGTGACTTGGGGGTGCAAGTCCCCTGCGGACCCTGATGGCGGGAACCGCTAGCTGAACGGCAAGGGTGTCCACCGCGAGGTGGAATCTGAAGGAAGCCGCAGGCAAACTCCCGGCCCGACGAACAGAAATCGCATACGAGGCAGTCCCATCCGGGCGAGAAGGCATAGATCTTCAAAGCCCGATAGCCATCCGGGAGGGTGGGGCTGTAGATGCGGCGGGTGTATGGGAGGAAGGTCACGCGCATTACCCTGGGAGATCTGCCGATCTGCCTCGTGCTACCGGCGCCGAGAGGCGTCGGGACGGGTCGGCAGAAGTCAGCAGAGGCCATAGTAGCCGGGACTGACCACCTCGGTGAAGGGCCGAACACGAGGCGCCTGTCAGGAGCCCCGAATTTCGATGACGATCGAGGAAGCAGAAGCTCTGGCTGAGATGCCAGAGGCCGCGCCCGAGGGTAGCGACCGGAAGTCGCGAGAGTACGGCGGAGGTGCGTCAAGCGTCACGGCATGCCGGGAACCTTCCTGGACGGAAGTGGAGACGCGACTGATGGAGGAAGTTGTCAGCCGCGGCAACATGATGGCGGCCTACGAGCGGGTGGTCAGCAACAAGGGGGCGCCCGGCATCGACGGGATGCCGGTTCGCGACCTCAAGGACTATCTGAAGAAGGAGTGGCCGCGCATCAAGGAAGAGCTGCTGAACGGGACCTATCAGCCCCGGCCGGTGCGCAGGGTGGAAATCCCCAAGCCCGGCGGCGGGATGCGCATGCTCGGCATCCCCACGGTGCTGGACCGGGTCATTCAGCAGGCGCTGCATCAGGAGCTGATGCGGCTGTTCGAACCGGACTTCTCCGAGAGCTCCTACGGGTTTCGGCCCGGAAGGAGCGCCCATCAGGCCGTTGAGGTCGCCCGCAGGCGTGTGTCCGAGGGGCGACGCTGGGTGGTCGATATCGACCTGGAGAAGTTCTTCGACCGGGTGGGGCACGACGTGCTCATGGCACGTGTGGCTCGCAAGGTTAAAGACCGTCGGGTGCTGCAACTGATTCGCAACTACCTGACGGCCGGAGTTCTCGAAGGAGGGATTGTCTCGCCCCGGGTGGAGGGGACGCCGCAAGGCGGCCCGATCTCACCCTTGTTGTCGAACATCCTGCTCGACGAGTTCGACAAGGAACTGGAGAAGCGCGGCCATGCCTTCTGCCGCTATGCCGACGACTGTAACATCTACGTTCATAGTCGCCGGTCTGCGGAGCGGGTGATGGCCTCGTTGACCCGGTTTCTCGAACAGCGGCTCAAGCTCAAGGTCAACCGCGCCAAAAGCGCCGTTGACCGACCCTGGCAGAGGACCTTTCTGGGCTACAGCATGAGCTTTCACAAGAAGCCGCGCCTGAAAGTGGCGGACTCTTCCGTGAAGCGGCTCAAGGCCAATCTCAGGCAGGTTTTTCGGCGGGGAAGGGGGCACAGCCTCAAGAAAGTCATCGAAGAGTCCGCCCCGAAGCTCCGGGGCTGGATCGCCTATTTCCGTCTGGCGGAAGTCAAAGGCATCTTCGAAGAACTGGATGGCTGGGTCCGGCGGAAACTGCGCTGCATCCTGTGGCGGCAGTGGAAGCGCCCTTTCACCCGGGCCAGGAATCTGATGCGACGGGGATTGACGGAACAGCGGGCCTGGAAATCGGCCCAAAACGGGCGGGGCCCCTGGTACAACTCAGGAGCCTCGCACATGCACGATGCGTTTCGCAAATCTTTCTTCGACAACCTGGGGTTGGTTTCGCTAATCGACCACCTCAGACGCTTTCAGTGTGCCTTGTGAACCGCCGTGTACGGAACCGTACGCACGGTGGTGTGGGAGGACGGCGGGGGTAACCCCGCCTCCTACCCGATTCAAAGGGGATTAATTTCGCAGATCAGCCGGGAGTTGACCAAGTAATGGGCGGAGCCGCAGTCGAGAAGGAAAAACCCGCGCCGGACGCCGAAAATTTCCTCCAGGCGGCCTTTTTCCTCTGCGGCCGCCAGGGTGAGGGTTCCCTGCAGGACCTCGCCGCCGGGAAAGACCATGCGGACCTCCAGAGGAGGACCGGGAGCGGGGGGGGCGGGACCGGGCCGGAACCTCAAGTGACTGACGGTGGCCTTGTTGACCAGGCTGAAGGAGCCGTCGGGCTTGCGAAAGGCGAAGAAAGGGGGCGGCTCGTTGGCCAGTTCGAGGGGGGTCTGGGCTTCGCCATGGCTGGCGCTGGCGGGAGTCAGGAAGAGGCTTCCCTCGCGGACCATGCCGTCACACAGAAAAAGCGTGACCGGGCATTCCAGCTTGTCGACGTGTTGGCAGTTCATGTGGCGCCTCCCCGGGATGTGCCGCCATTTTAATCGGAATCCCGGGAATCGCAACTGGCAAGCCGCGGTGCAAGGGCCACCAAGGTGAGCCATCAACTTCCCTGGTCGAGTTCGAAGGGCCAGCCAAGAATCCCCCCTTCCAGGTAGCGCACCCGGGGAAAACCGGCGTCCCGCAGGATGCACTGGGCCTCGTAGCCGCGCAGGCTGATCTTGCACAGCGGAACGATCTCGATGTCCCGCGGCAGGCTGTCGAGACGCTCGCGCAGGCTGCCGAGCGGCACCAGGGTGGCGCCCGGAATGCGCACTTCGGCGTGTTCGGCCGGGGAACGCACGTCGAGAAGCAGCAGCGGCCGTCCCTCCGCCAGCAGCTCCCGCACCTCCAGGGGCGATAGACTCTCACCGATCCCGTCGAGCTTGTTGCGCAGGGCGTTGGCAGCCTGATGCAGGGGATCCATAGCCGCGGAGAATGGGGGCGCGTAGCTGAGGTCGAGTTGGGCGAGCTGGTCGACGGTGGCGCCGAAGGTCAGGGCCGTGGCCAGCACATCGATGCGTTTGTCGACCGCACCGAAACCGACGATCTGGGCGCCGAGCAGGCGGCGGCTGGCACGATCGGCGATCAGTTTGATGCCGATCGGCTTGGCACCGGGGTAGATGTGGGTCCGGTCGGGGGCGGGCGCGAGGATCGCCACCGGATCGCCCCCCACCAGGTGGGCGTCCTCCTCGGAGAGGCCGGTGCGGGCGACGGTGAGGCCGAAGACCTTGACGATCAGCGTGCCGAGGACCCCGGGAAAGCTTGCTTCCCGGCCGCAGAGATTGTCGGCGACCACCCGCCCGTGCTTGTTGGCGGTGGAGCCCAGCGGCACGTAGACCGGTCGGCCGCTGAGCAGGTCGCGGCACTCGGCGCAGTCACCGGCCGCCCAGATGGCCGGGTCGGAGCTCTGCAGCCGCTGGTCGACGGCAATCGCCCCGGTCGGGCCGATCGCCAGACCCGCCTCGCGGGCGAGGGTGACCTCCGGGCGGACGCCGATGGCCAGCAGCACCAGATCGGCCGGGTAGCTCCCCTTGGCGGTGACCACGCCGGTAACCTTTCCCGCCTCCCCCGCAATGGCCTGCAGCGGCTCCTCCAGCCGCAGCTCGACGCCGTTCTTGCGCAGTTCACGGTGGACCAAGGCGGCCATGCCGAAATCGAGGGCCGAGGCCAGCACCTGGTCCTTCATCTCCAGCAGCGTCACCGCCAGGCCGCGACCGGTCAGGGCTTCAGCCATCTCCAGGCCGATCAGGCCGCCGCCGACGATCACTGCCCTGCGCCCCGGGGTGGCTTCTTCTGCAATCGCCGCAGCATCCTCGGGGCTCTTCAGGGTCCGGACGCCGGCCAGCCCGATGCCCGGCAGGGGCGGCACGATCGGCCGGTTGCCGGTGGCCAGGACCAGGGCATCGTAGGGCAATTCCTCTTCCCTGCCGCTTGCCAGTTCGCGGATCCGGACGCTGCGCCGCTGGCGGTCGATGGCCAGTGCCTCGCAGCGGCTGCGGACCTCCACCCCCTTGACCTTGCTGAAGAAGGCTTCGTCGCGCAGGGTTCCGTTGTTGGTTTTGCGCACGTCATCCAGTTCGGCGACCAGCCCTCCGACGAAATAAGGGAGGGCGCAGGCGCCGTAGGAGAGTTGCGATCCCCGCTCGATCACGATAATCCGGGCTCGGGGGTCGAGGCGCCGGGTTCTGGCCGCCACTTTCATGCCGGCGGCGACGCCGCCGATGATCACGATCTGCCGCACTGCTGAGTTCATCATCTTGACCCTCCAGAAACCGGGATTTACTGCCCTGGAATGATACGGGAGGTTGTCAATAAATGTCAAATATTGAATATATAAAATACAATATGCCTTGGTGGGTGGCTCATCTCCCGCGGGGATTTTTCCTTGCCTTGAGCGGGTGGCTGGGAGTAGCATCGCGGAAAAATTCGAGCAGCCATGACCGTTCTCATCCAGCGCCTGAAAAAACTCTCCCCCGGGACCGCCCTGATCACCTACTACGGGTTGTCCATTCTCCTCGGGGCCGCGGCATTGACCCTGCCGGTGGCCGCCCACGGTACCCCCCTGTCCTTTATCGACGCTCTGTTCACCGCCACCAGCGCCCAGTGCGTTACCGGGCTGGTGGTGGTCGACACCGGCACCCGCCTGACCCTCTTCGGTCAGTTGGTGGTGCTGTTGCTGATTCAGATCGGCGGGCTGGGCATAACCACCTTCTCGGTCTACCTCTTCTTCTACCTGCGCATGGGAGTCGGTACCCGCGGCCGCTGGCTCATTCATGAGACCCTGCTGCACACCCCGGTCGAATCGTTGCACGAGCTGATCCATGACATCATCCGCATGACCCTGATCATCGAGGCGGCCGGCGCGGCGCTGCTGGCCTGCCGCTTCGTTCCCGACCTGGGTTGGGGGCGCGGCCTCTACTACGCCGTCTTCCACTCGGTCTCCGCCTTCTGCAACGCCGGCTTCGCGCTCTTTCCCGACAGCCTGGTCGGCTACCGCAACGACCCGCTGGTCAACCTGACGATCATGGCGCTGATCATTCTCGGCGGGGTCGGTTTTCTGGTCATCAAGGAGGTCCTCGACCTGCGGCGGGCCAAGACCGAGCGCCGCCGGCTCTCGCTCCATTCCAAGCTGGTCTTTCTGACCACGGCGATCCTGATCTTCGGCGGCGCGCTGCTGCTCGGGCTGCTGGAATACAATGCCGCCCTCAAGGGGCGCGGCTTCTGGGGAGGGACCTGGATCACCCTCTTCCAGTCGGTCAGCGCCCGCACCGCCGGCTTCAACACTATCGACCTCAACCGCTTCGGGGCGGCGAGCCTGCTGCTGATGATGTTCCTGATGTTCGTCGGCGCCTCCCCTGGTTCGGCCGGCGGCGGCATCAAGACCACCAGCCTGGCGCTGTTCGTGGCCATCCTGCACAGCCGGCTGAAGGGCCTCTCCCATACCAACGTCTTCCGCCGCACCGTCCCCGAGGAAGTGGAGACCAAGACTCTGACCCTGGTCATGCTCGCCGCCCTGCTCATCGCCGCCGCCACCTTCGCCTTGCTGGCGGTGCAACTGCCGGGGCTCTCCTTCGGCGCCAGCCGCGGGGTGTTCATGGACTACACTTTCGAGGCGATCTCCGCCTTCGCCACCGTCGGCCTGTCGCTGGGGGCGACCGCCCGGCTGGTCCCGGCGGGCAAACTGATCATCATCCTACTGATGTTCGTCGGCCGGGTCGGGCTACTGACCCTCGCCTTCACCATCGTCCGTCGCCGCCAGTCGCATCCGGTTCGCTATTCCGAGGAAAACCTGATGATCGGCTGATGCCGGTCTTCAGTGGAAAGGATCTGTCCCATGAAACGTGTCTGTGTCATCGGCCTGGGCAATTTCGGCTTTTACGTCGCCAGCACCCTCTATCGCCAGGGACACGAGGTGGTCGCCATCGACACCGACCGGGAGAAGGTCCAGCGCATCCAGGACCATGCCTCCTACGCCATCCTCGGCGATGCCGCCAACAAGGAGTTTCTCAAGGGGCAGGGGATCGCCGAAATGGATGCGGTGATCGTCTCCACCGGCGAACGTTCCCACCTCTCGACCCTGATCACCCTCTACCTCAAGGAACTCAAGGTGCCGCGTATCCTGGTCAAGGCCATCGACGAGGACCACGGCCGGATCCTGGAGAAGATCGGCGCCAGCGAGATCATCTTTCCGGAGAAGGACATGGCGGTGAAGGTCGCCCGCAGCCTGGCCAGTCCCAACGTCCTCGAATACATTCCGCTGGCCGACGAGTATTCTATTACCGAGACCGCCCCGCCGGCCCACTTCATCGGCAAGAACCTGATCGAGCTCGACCTGCGTGGAAAATTTAACGTGACGATCATCGGCATCAAGGACGTGCTGACCGACGAATTCAATATCTCCCCGCCGGCGACCCACCTGATCAAGGACAGCGACTTGCTGGTGCTGATCGGCCGCACCGAGGACGTGGAGCGCGCCTGCCGGACGACACGCTAGGATGGTTGACATTCGTGTCCTGGCGGGTACAATCACAGCCAGTGCGGCCGGATCCCGGCCGTGATTTTTTTCCAAGGAGAAAACCGATGCCCGATCTGAACGGCAGCAAGACCCAGAAGAATCTGCAGGAGGCATTTGCCGGCGAATCCCAGGCCAACCGCAAATACCTCGCCTTTGGCAAAAAGGCCGAACAGGAGGGGCACCTGCAGGTGGCCAAGCTTTTCCGGGCTGCGGCTGAGGCGGAAACGGTGCACGCCCACGCTCATTTGCGGGCTCTCGGCGGCATCCACTCGACCGCGGCCAATCTGGCTGAGGCGATTTCCGGCGAGACCCACGAATTC
The DNA here is from genome assembly GCA_963806685.1 of uncultured delta proteobacterium. Lineage (GTDB taxonomy): Bacteria > Desulfobacterota > Desulfuromonadia > Desulfuromonadales > DDH964 > DDH964. The sequence continues at coordinate 148,566 of CAWDZB010000010.1, read as the reverse complement.
ACCAAGATGTATCCCGAAATGATCAACGAGGCAACCGGCGAGGGATTCGACACCGCCCTGCGCAGCTTCACCTATGCCAACGCGGTGGAGCAGGTCCACGCCGAGCTCTACCAGAAGGCCCTCGACAACCTCGGCAAGAACGCCGGGGTCGACTACTACGTCTGCCAGGTCTGCGGCAACACCATCGAGGGAGCGCCCGACGGCCCCTGTGAGGTCTGCGCCTCGGCGCCGAGCGTTTTCCGCAAGATCGACTGAGCCCTATCCGCTGGAGAATCCAAAAGCCGGGCTCAAGGGCCCGGCTTTTTTTTCGGCCGCGGCGGGGCGCTGCCGCCGATCCTTCCGCCGGAGCGAAACCGGAATCTTTAATTATCGGGAGTCTGAATCACCATGGAAAAATGCCCCGTCTGCAAGGAAATGAAGAAAGGCAAATTCTGGTGCAAGGGGTGCGGGACGGTCTTTGTCTGCCCCAACCAGGCCTGCGGTGCAGAAATCCGCAAGCGGGATGCCGAGGAGTGTCCCCGCTGCGGGCTGCTTTTCGGCGAGTACCGCGAAAGCCGCAAGATGGTCCGGCTCTGCCCCAAGTGCAAGCGCAAGCAGGGACTGGCCGAGGCCCAGTGCAAGGCCTGCAAGTACTGGTTCAACTGCCCGACCTGCGGCCACAAGGTCCCCTCCACCAGCATGCTCACCTGCCCGCGCTGCGCCACCAGCCTACGCTGAAGTCCTGGCCGCAGCCGCCCCCGCCCGGCCGGGCGCCCGCGGCCCGGATCCCAATCCCCTGCCCCTCTGTTAAACTTCCAGCGAAACCAAGGAGTTGTTCCGAATAGGGAAGGGCCGCCGTGGTCGACCGACTGTTCGACATACTGCTGTGGGGCGGGCTGGCTGGGGTAGGGGTCGTTTCCGCCGGCCATGCGCTGCTGCACAAGCGGGACCCCCGGGCGGCTCTCGGCTGGATCGTCACGACCCTGGTGCTGCCGGGGTTTGGGCCGTTCCTCTACTGGCTGTTCGGAATCAACCGCATCCGCTCCCGGGCCCGGGGCTGGCAGGCTGAAGGGCTCGGCCTGCCGCGGCGCCTGGCTCCGGCCTGCGCCTGGTCGCGAGAGTTGGCAGCCTCGGACCTGCCGTTCCGTCGGGAGAACTTCGCCAGCCTGTTGGCGCTGGGCGACGCGGTCACCCGCCGGCCGCTGGTCGGCGGCAATCTGCTCTTCCCCCTCTACGACGGCGAACAGGCCTATCCGGCCATGCTCGCCGCCATCGACGATGCCCGGCAAAGTGTCCACCTTGCCAGCTATATCTTCGAGAGCAACCCCACCGGGCGCGCCTTTGTGGACGCCCTGGAGCGAGCCTGCCGCCGGGGTCTGGAGGTCCGGGTGCTGATCGACGCTCTTGGTGAGCGCTACTCCTGGCCGCCGGTCCATCGCCTGCTGCGTCAGGCGAAAATTCCCGTCGCCCGCTTTCTTCCCTTCTCCCTTTCCGGGCGCGGCATCTACTTCAACCTGCGCAACCATCGCAAACTGCTGGTGGTCGATCACCGCATCGGCTTCACCGGCGGAATGAATATCGGCGATCGCCACCTGGCCGCGAGGGACAACCCGCACCGGGTCCGGGACCTCCATTTCCGGATCGAGGGTCCGGTGGTGGCCCAGCTCGCCGATGCCTTCGGCGAGGACTGGGAATTCGCCACCGGCGAACATCTGAGCGGTCCCGGGACCGCCCCGTCCGCCACGGCGGGCTCGGCCTTCTGTCGCGGCATCAGCGCCGGGCCCAACGAGGATTTCGAAAAGCTCCACTGGCTGCTGATTGGCGCCCTCGATGCCGCGCGGGAGCGGGTCCGGTTGATGACCCCCTATTTCATCCCCGACCGCAGCCTGGTGGCGGCCATCAGTGCCGCCGCCCTGCGCGGAGTGGAGGTGGAGCTGCTGCTGCCGGGGCAGAATAACCTCCCCTACGTGGCCTGGGCGATGCGCTCTTACCATTGGGAGCTGCTGCGCTTCGGCGTCCGCGTCTACCTGCAGCCGCCCCCTTTCGTTCACAGTAAGCTGCTGCTGGTCGACGACGAGTACGCCCTGGTCGGCTCTGCCAACATCGATCCGCGCAGCCTGCGGCTCAACTTCGAGTTCAACCTGGAGGTCTACGATCGCGGTTTCCACGACCGCCTGGCGGAGCATTTCGATCGTAGCCGGGAGGCGGCCCGCGAGGTGAGCCAGGCGGAGGTGGACGGCCGCAGCCTGCCGGCGCGGCTGCGCGACGGCACCGCCAAGCTCTTCTCGCCCTACCTTTAGCTTGGATCCAGCCCGCGTTTTAATTCGACGATAAAGCCCTTGTTTCAATAGTTTGGCAAAGGTATGATGGCCGAAAAAATTGTCCATCATTCCTCGGGCATTAATTGGGAACGATCGACGATGTTCATCTCTCCTGGTCGTCTGCTAATTAATCGTTCAGAATGGCGACCCTGGCAAACAACAAATTGCCAGAACCCAACGATGCTTTGCCATTCAAGATCGCCGGCAGGAAATTCGCAAACAGGCCTTGGAAGAGTTCCTGACCTATTCTGTCGCAAGAGGATGAGATAATTCGCAGATCCACGGAGGGGGATTATGGATGGCCTGAAAGATTACAAAGGGCGCGAACAGGCATATATCAAGCACAAATTGCTTGAGGCCTATCTCAAGCGCCTGTTCATGATCGTCGGCCAGTTTCAGGAATCCATTTGTTACGTTGACTGCTTCGCCGGACCGTGGGAAGAAAACCGCGACGACTTAATGGATACTTCCATCGGCATTTCCATGAAAATTATGGCTGAGTGCCGGGAGGGGCTGGGCCGGATGGGAAAGGATGTCCGGTTCCGGGCGCTTTACATCGAGAAGCGCAAGCGAGCCCATGCCAAGCTGCAAACCTTTTTACGCGGCAACACCCCTTCCGGGATTGTTGCCGAATCTTTTTGCGGGGAGTTCTTCGATCTGCGGCAGCAGATACTCCAATGGTGCAGGCCGGATGAGTTCGCGTTCTTCTTCATCGATCCCAAGGGATGGAAGAAGGTGGTGGAGATTCCCACACTCAAGCCCCTGCTTCAGCGGCCGAAGTCAGAATTTCTCATCAACTTCATGTATGACTTCATTCTGCGCACCCACACGCAGAAGGAGTTTGAAGAGGACATGGGGGCCATCTTCGGCGAAGTGCCGGAGACTGACGGCATGAATTCGAAAGAACGGGAACTTCACCTGCTGACACTTTACCGTCAGCACTTGAAAGTCCACATGCCGGGGATCGACGGCCAACCTCGTTCGGCTTGGGTTCCGATCCTCGACCCTGAACGCGACCGCACCAAGTACGAACTGGTCTACCTGACGCGCAGCGCGAAGGGTATCCAGGTGTTTATGGACGCTTCGGAAAAGTTGGATCTTGTACAGAAAAGGGTTCGTGCCTGCACCAAGCAGGAACGGACAGAAGAGAAAACGGGTCAGGGGAGCCTGTTTGGTGCCGAGACCACGGTTCCGGATAACGATGGTCGGGTCGAGTTGGAGGCTGTCAAAGACTACTGGATGAAAAGCCTTGCACCTGAGTCTCAATATTTCGGCCTTGCCAAGCTCGCTGACATGCTGGAGGAAACCGGCTGGTTCGAGGGTGATTTCCAGAAGGCCTTTGGAGAGTTGCTTTCGGAAGGTAAAGTTGAAAATTTGGATATGGGAACGAAAAGACGCTCCAGGTTCGTGCATTTTGACGAGAACCGGAATAAAGGCGAGCGCTTGAGAAGGTTGACGACATGAGTACCAAAAGCAGAATCGAATGGACCGAACAGACTTGGAATCCGGCGGTGGGGTGCACTAAGGTTTCCCCCGGCTGCGCCCATTGCTATGCCGAGGTCATGGCTCGGCGGCTGCAGGCGATGGGGGTGAACGGCTACGACAACGGTTTCGCCCTCACCCTCCTTCCCGAGCGGCTCGATGAGCCGCTGCGGCGCAAGCGGCCAACGGTCTATTTCGTCAATTCGATGAGCGATCTCTTCCATGAGGAGATTCCCGACGCTTACATTCGCGATGTGTTCCGGGTCATCGGGCAGGCACCGCAACACACTTTTCAGATCCTCACCAAGCGGGCCGAGCGGATGGCGGCCTTTTTCACCGAGTTTGGCGCCGCGCCATCCAATGCCTGGCTGGGAACGACGGTCGAAGACCGACAGCACGGCGTGCCGCGTCTCGACTGGCTGCGGCAGGTGCCGGCCAGCATCCGCTTCGTCTCCGCCGAACCGCTGCTGGAAGACCTCGGCACGCTCGACCTGACCGGCATCCACTGGGTCATCGTCGGCGGCGAGTCGGGACCGAAGGCCCGGCCGATGAAGCCGGAGTGGGTCCTCAACATCAAGCGCCAGTGCGAGGAGCAGCGCGCCGCCTTCTTCTTCAAGCAGTGGGGCGGATGGGGGGCCGATGGCCGGAAGCGGGCGAAAAAGCGTAATGGGCGTTTGTTGGAGGGACGGACTTGGGATGGGGTGCCGGAGATTGGAGTCGCTGAAGCTTGAAAAGGGCCGGAAATAAATCCGTCCCGTCTTTCACATCCGATTTTGGCGAGTCACCATGGCTGCGGTGGACGGTGGCCATGAAATCCTACCCGGTGGCCTAGTTCAAGGACATGTATTTCCATCCGGGGTTGCTGGCACAACTGCTTGCCGGTTCTGCCTCAACGGATGACGCAGGTTGCGGTAAGCGGTAATAATAATTGTAAGCCCTTTGGTAAAAGACCGGCAACATTTGTAAACTCCTTTACAATCAATAACTTACAGTCTTTTTTTCTTGCATTTCAGACTCTCTTCTGGCTACTATTCGACAAACTAATCCAACGGAGTAAGCCTATGAAGCGGGAAAAACAAGAGAGTCATATGAAGGCCAGAGCAATAAGTTCATCCTGCCTTTTTCATTACACGAAATCATTTGAGACAGTTATAAGTATTCTCCAATATGGTTTGCGATTTTCGGAAGTTCGAGAGCCGTACCCCACGATTGGCTGGGGCACATCTCCTCTGACAGAAATCGGCCTTCAGAGACCTTTTATCGATAATCGTGTTGTGTGTTTCTGCGATATCCCTCTTACTCTGGCTGCAAGTCACAGAGCCTATTACGAATCATATGCTATCGGATTAACCAAGGAGTGGGCGATAAACAATGGCGTTGCGCCTGTTCGTTATGTTCACTCAAATTCTCCTGGTTTTTCCGGCGCACTGATTGAGCTTCTGGATGTGGAATATAACAGGCGCGAATTGGGAGCTGATTTTGTCTCAGAATTGACTCGGCACAGAACCGGGGCAACTCCAGTGGCCGATGATCTTTCAGAGGATGCTAAGAAAATGATACGCGCTGTTGAGAATGAGTTGGCAAAAGCTCTGGGGTTCATTGCCGACGGAGCAGCATTTTTCAAAACATATGAGAGTGACGACCCGTTGCAGGGCACACCTCTCAAACGATACTACGACGAACGAGAATGGCGTGCTGTTCATCACGAGTCTGATGCACTTCAGTTTAAATGGGACGATATTCGTTATATCATTTGTTCGACACAGGACGAGTGCGAGAAACTGTATGAGCGCCGAGATGAAATCTCGGACAGCTTATCCTTGCCAGATAACTCCCGCCTGTGGAAGAAACTGCGCTCATTTGAGGAAATAGATAGCGACTTCTGATGTTTTTGAAGAATTTCGGTAATTCCGGGGACATCCAGCGCTTTGGGGAGACCGTCGTCCCAGTGTCAGGTTTAACAGCTTAATATAAACTTAAATTAATAATTAAACAAAAGCATCATCTCCTGTAGTAAAATAGGTTATCGCCAAACAACCTATTACCAACAAGGAGATAATACTTTGATCCATTGTAGCAGAGACTGTTGCATATCAAAACCAAATTAATTCGTTCTTTGACAATCAGCACATCGCACTATTGCTAAGGCAAAGCAACATGGTCAAACAATGCGGCATTGCTCCTATTGTGGTGATGCGGATGATCTTCAGCCTGCTCTTTACCCGCAAGAATCTCTTCCGCTATCTGTAAGCCGATGCCTCCGGTAGTGAGGTTGACAAAGACACCGTTTATCGATTCCTCAATTCGGTCAATGCCAACTGGCGCAAGTTCCTGCATCTGCTTTGCGCCACCGTCCTCAACAAGAAGATTCTGCCCTTGACGTCAGTTGATACGCCCAAGGTGTTCATTGTTTACGACTCGCTCTACAACCGCAATCGGAGCAAAAATGTCGAACTTCTGGCACGTGTCCATGACCATAACGACAAACGCTACTATCGCGGCTTCCGCCTGTTGACCCTGGGCTGGTCGGATGGCTCAAGCTATTTGCCGGTCTCGTTCAGTCTGCTCAGTTCCGCCAATCAGAAAAACCGTCTGGCACCCATGGCTGAGGTCGATAAGCGGACCCATGGCTTCAAACGTCGGGCCGAGAGTATTCGTAAATCCCCTGACGTGCTCAAGAGGTTGGTGAACAAGCCCACGATAGCGGCATCCGTGCCGATTATCTGCTTTTTGATAGCTGGTTCGCTTTTCCCGCGACGATCATTGGGCTACTCGAACAAAAACAGCAGGTCATTTGCATGCTCAAGGAGGCGAAGACCAAATACGGCTATCAAGGATTCGACCTTACGCTTAAGGAACTCTACAAGAGCGTCCGCAAGCGCTGTGGGCGAGCGAAGATCTTGGCTTCGGTTCAGGTAGAGCTGGGGATGGATTCCCGAAACGAGACCGTTATGGCCAAGATCGTCTTTGTTCGTGCTCGCGGTTCCAAAAACTGGCTGGCGCTCTTATCGACCAATATCGATCTGGCGGATGAAGAAATCGTCAAGCTCTACAAACGGCGCTGGGACATCGAAGTGTTCTTCAAAATCTCAAAGAGCTATTTGCGCTTGGCCAAAGAATTTCAGAGTCGCAGTTACGATGCGCTGGTGGCTCATACAACGATTGTGTTTGCCCGCTACATCATGCTGGAAGTAGCCAGGCGTTCGTCAAAGGACCCGAGAACGTTGGGTACGTTGTTTCATGCCGGATGCGATGAACTGCGGCAACCAGTTTTACCGAAGCTATCACACTGTTGATGACCTCCCTCCAGCAGTTGGTAAAAAGCTTCGGCGACCAAATCGCAACGCCAGTCGCAGAGGCGCTGGGAGAATTCATGGCTCAGATACCGGCACTATACGCGGCCAATGCTACTTCCGGCCTGTATATTTAAAAAACCAATGTACTTTCAGATTGTTGCGCCGTTTAGGGCGTGCGAAGTTGATATATTCCTGCGAGTGCGGCAAGAAGGGGATGAGGCAGCATGACCCGTGACGAACTGCGGCAACTTGTGGAGGATGTCCAGCGGCGGCAGTGTGAGCTGGACAACGTTGAGGTGAAGGCGGCGCGGGGCGGCACGCCCAAGCGGTTGTTCGAGGCTCTTTCGGCCTTCGCCAACCGTCCCGGTGGCGGCGTGCTCCTCTTCGGGCTTGACGAGGCGCAAGGTTTCGCTCTGGTCGGGGTCGGCGATGCCCACCGGTTGCAGGAAGAGCTTTCCCAATTGGCCGCGGACGTGATGGAGCCGGCCCTGCGCCCCGTCTACACGGTGGATGAGATCGACGGGTGCACCGTTGTAACGGCCGAGGTGGACGAGGCCCCGGCGACACAGAAGCCCTGCTTCTATAAGACCGCCGGTCTGCCCAAAGGGGCCTACCTGCGGGTTGGAAACACCAGCCGGCAGATGACCGATTACGAGGTCTTCGGCTACCTGAGCGGTCGCGGTCAACCTACCTGTGATGAAGAAGTTGTCCCCGGCGCCACTTTGGACGACCTCGACGGAGCGCTGCTCGACGCCTACCTCGGCAACCTCCGCCGGGCACGTCCACGCGCTGGCTACCTGCGCGGCTCCCGGGAGGAGGCTCTGACCCGGCTCCACGTTCTGGCGCGGGACGGAGAGGTTCTTCGGCCGACTCTGGCTGGTCTGCTGATGTTCGGCAAGTACCCGCAGGAATTTTGCCCTCAGCTGATGATCACCTTCGTCCAGTACTTCGGCACTACCGAAGAGGAGAAAACGCCCCGGGGCGAGCGCTTCCTCGACAACCGCCGCTTCGAGGGACCGCTCCCGGAGATGGTCGCCGAGGCGGAAACGTACATCCTCGGCGCGATGCGCAAGGCATCCCTGATCGATGGGGTCTTCCGCCGAGATATCCCCGAATACCCACAGGAGGCGTTGCGTGAAGCGCTGGCCAATGCCATTGCCCACCGCGACTACAGCTCTTATGTCAAGGGGAGTTACATTCAGGTACGCATGTTCGCCGACCGGTTGGAGATCCAGAGCCCCGGCGGTCTGTTCGGCAACGTGACCATCGAGAACCTGGAAGAGGAGCAGTCGACCCGCAACGCCCGCCTTATGCGGATGATGGAAGACATGCACGTGGTCGAAAACCGCGGCAGCGGCATCCGGGCCATGCTTCATGCAATGCGCGAGGCGAACCTGGAGCCGCCCCGCTTCGACGACCGGCGCTTCTCCTTCCTGGTCACCTTCCGCAACCACACCCTGCTGAGTTCAGACGCCATCACCTGGCTGAACCAGTTTGCCGGCGTACCGCTCAGCGACCGGCAGCGGCTGGCTTTGGTCTACCTTAGACAGCGCGACCAAATCACCAATGCCGACTATCGGCGGCTGAACCATGTTGATGCTGCCAGAGCCGGTCAGGAACTGCGCGAACTGGTCCAGACCGGCCTGGTCTATCAGCACAGCGCCGGCCGCTGGACCCACTACACCCTCTGTTACCCACTCAAGATGCCGGAAGAGATGCCGCGGCCGGCAGTACCAGAAACCGACGAAGGGAAAATCATTACCTTTGTCCGGGAGCACGGTTCGATCAACAATGCCGAGTGCCGAGCTTTGTTGGGTGTTAGTCTCCGCCGTGCATCCTACCTCCTAAACAAGTTGGTTGAGGAGGGTTTCCTGCGGCGGGAGAAGGGAAAACGCTGGGCACGCTATCTTCTGGTATATGCTTCCCCCGAAGAGTTAGGGTTAGGGGACTAGATTGAATACGATTTTGAACCGTTATTGACAATCTATTAACAATTCTATTGACAATCGTCGTGAATAGAATTGCCAAGGATCAAAATGGGGCGAATGATTGGGGTCGCGTTTGACTTTTGGACATTTGCACCTTGTGCAGCAAACAACGACGGGGGGCGAATCCGGTTACAGGATTCGCCCCCCGTCTATTACTCTTCCGACAAGTCAGACTGGTTCTTTTCTTCCACCTTCCGCACGGGAAGGTCGCAGCTGGTGCTGATTCAGGTGGGGACGCCGAGGCGGGGCAGCACCCAGCGGTTGAGGACGTACCAGCCGAGCAGGATGCCGAGCAGACCGAGCAGTTCCATGGGGGCCTCCGAAACATGTTTAAATCAATATATTCGATTGTCGGTCTGGAGACAAGGTCTTTTCGGGGTGCGTTGACAGTCCCGGGGGCAGGGCTATAGTTCCTCCACCATGTCAACCCGCAACCAGGGAGGAGACGATGAACGAGGGCGTAGGGCGCAGGGACTTCATGCGGACGGCCGCCTTGGCGACCGGCGGTCTGATCTTGGGAGGAGCGGAGGCGGCGCGGGCCTTTACCGGCAACGCGGCGGTTGATGCGCAGCTCTTCCGGGACATCAACCGGGCCAGGGATCCGGCCCACAAACAGGGACTGGAGAAACTGCACGCGCCGGTGATCGAGCTGCCGGCCACGATCAAGGCGGGGGAGGTGTTTGCCGTGAACGTCGCCATCGGCGAGACCCTCCACCCCATGGGGCCCGCACACTACATCGACTGGGTGGAGATCCTTGCCGGCAACGAGCCGGCCGGGCGCCTCGATTTTCGCGAGGCATTCAGCCAGCCGAAGGCGACCTTCTTCATCACCCTCGACAAGCCGGTGACGCTGGTGGCGCGCATCTACTGCAACCTCCACGGCCTGTGGCAGAGCGAGCAGGAGGTGAAGCCGGTCTGAGCACAGCATGATGTCCAAGCCAGAAAGGGGCGCCCTGGCAGGGCGCCCCTTTTGGCTTGGACATCCCAGCCGCTCCTGCCGTTAAAACAGCAGCACCGGGCAGCGGACGTGATGCAGGACATGGTTGGCCACCGAGCCGAAAAGGACGTCGCGGATCTCCCCCATCCCCCGCCGGCCGATGATCAGCAGCTCGAAGGCCTCGTCGTTGGCGATGCGGCAGATGAGGTCGCGGGGGTTGCCGTTCTCGATCCGGGGCAGGACGCTGATTCCTCCCGCCTGGAGGGTCTGGCAGCACTTATCCACCACCTGTTCACCGGCCTTGTGCGCCCGCTCGCGGATCATGTCGAGCTGAAAATCGGGAATCATCCGGTAGGCGAGCTTGTCGATATCGACCACGTGGAGCACGGTCAGCGGGCCGGGGAAGCGATCGCGGCGGCCGATGATGCCGGCGATGGTCCGGGCGCAGGCTTCGGAGCCATCGACGGGGACCAGAACCTTGCGTTCCATGGGGATATCCCTTCCTAGGCGTTAGGGTTTCAGCCGTAGACCAGCTTCGGCAGGAAAAGGACCAGCTCCGGCCAGTAGGTCAGGATCAGCAGGATGGCGATCTGGATCGCCAGAAACGGCAGCACCGCCTTGGAGACATAGAGCAGGTCGCGGTCGACCACCGCTCCGGAGATGTAGAGACTGACCCCCAGCGGCGGCGTGCAGTAGCCGATGCCGAGGTTGATGGTCATCAGCAGGCCGAAGTGCATGGTATTGATGCCGAACTTGTGCAGCAGCGGCAGAAAGATCGGGGTCAAAATCAGCGTCGCCGAGATGATGTCCATGAACATGCCGATCAGCAGCAGCATGATGTTGACTGCCAGCAGGAAGACCCAGGGGCTTTGGATGTTGGCGACCACGGCGTTGGCGATCTTGTTGGGGATCTGCTCGAAAGTCAGGTACTCGCCGAAGACCGAAGCCCCGGCGACGATCACCAGCAGGGTCGCCGAGGTGACCGCCGAGGAAACGATGACCTTCTTGATGTCGCGCAGCTTCATGTCCTTGTGGATGACGATCTCGACGAAGAAGGCGTAGAAGCAGGCGACCACAGCCGCCTCATTGGCGGTGAACAGGCCCGAGTAGATGCCGCCGAAGATCAGCACCGGCAAAAACAGCGCCCAGGCGCTCTCCTTGAGGACCGCCAGCGACTCTTTCAGCGAGGGGCGTTCGCGGACCGGCAGGTTCTGGCGCTTGCAGACGACGTAGGCATAAATCGACATCGCCACGATGATTAGCACTCCCGGGATGAAGCCGGTGAGGAAGAGGGCCTCGAGGGGGTCGTTGGTGACCATGGCGTAGAGGATCATCGAGATCGAAGGGGGGATGACGATGCCGAGGATCGGCGCGGTGGTCATCACCCCGACGCTGAACTTCTCGTCGTACTGGTTGTCGACCAGCGCCGGGATCATGAAGCCGCCGATGGCGACCACGGTGGCGACGGTGGAGCCGGAGATGGCGCCGAAGAAGCCGCAGGCGAGAATCCCGGCCATCGCCAGGCCGCCGGGGAGGAAGCCGACCAGCACGTTGGCGGTCTTGATCAGCTTCTGGACGATGCTGCCGGTGGTCATGATGTTGCCGCAGAGGACGAAGAACAGCACCACGATCAGCGCGAACTTGTCCATGCTGCGGTAGAGGACTTCGATGACGATCTGCGGATCGATGCCGACCCCCCAGACCAGGCCGACCAGGCCGGTGAAGAAGAGGGCCATGAAGACCGGCACGGTGGCCGCCATGCTGCCGAGGAGGATGGCCACGATCATCAGGTAGCTGGCGGTCACGACGGCGTCCCTCCCCCGCGCAGATCCTCGACCATGACCAGCAGCGTGCGGATCATCATCATCATCCCCATCAGGGGAAGGACCGCGTAGAAGTACCATTCGGCGATGCCGAGGGTGGCGGTCTTCGCATAGGCGTCGGCATACATCATTTTGGTCAGCTGCAGGCCGAGCCAAAAGACCGTGCCGGAGAAGAGCAGCACCACCAGGTGGCTGAGGATGTTGAGGGGTTTCTTCAGGATCGGCACCAGCTGGGGCAGGGCGTCGATGCGGATCAGCGAGCGGTGGCGGATCGCCGCGACGCTGCCGATGTAGGTGGAGATGAAGATCGCCTTGCGCACCACCTCGTCGGACCAGTAGAGGTTGACGTCGCTGGTCAGCTTGCGCAGCAGGATATTGGCCATCGCCGTGACCAGGGCCACGCCGACGGTGACGAACAGGGTCCAGTCCTCGACGAACGCCAGGCCCCGGTCGGTGACGGTGAAGATCTTTTTCAGCATGGCCATCCGTAAAAAGGGCCGGGGAGCAGTCCTCTCCCCGGCCGGTTTGGGCTCAGTGCGGTTTGGTGTCAGTCGCCGAGGGCGGCACGGACCTGGTTCAGGTAGTCCATGCCGATCTTCTGCCCCCAGGTCTGGTAGACCGGGGCGGCTTCCCTGATCAGCTCGGCGCGGTCGGCGGGAGCCAGGGGGATGAACTCGACACCCGCTTCCCTGGCCTTGGCGATCTGCTCGGCCTGCTGCTGGCGGGTCGCCTCGCGGGTCTTGGCGCTCTCCTCCGCTATGGCCTGCAGCAGAATCTTCTGCAGATCGGGCGGGAGGCGGTCGAACCAGCGCTTGTTCATCAGGTGGACGAACAGCCCCTGGGCGTAGTTGACCTCGGTGAAGTACTTGGCGATGGTGAACTTCTTGGTGATGTTGCAGACGATCGGAGTGTGGTCGAGGCCGTTGATGACCCCGGTCTGCAGCGCCTGGGGGACGTCGGGCCAGGGCATGACGGTGAACTTCAGCCCCCAGGCTTTGTAGATGTCGGCGTTGACCGGCGCCTGGGCGATGCGGAAGTTGACCTTCTTGGCATCGTTCAGGTTGCGCACCGGGGTGGTGGTGGCCCAGCCGTAGGTGCCGTAGCCGGTGATGTCCGGGACCATGATCCCCTGGGCGAGGGCGGCCTCGCTGAAGGGTTTCCAGAGCGCCGGGGTGTTGCGGAACTTTTCGAGCTTGTCGAAGGTGTCGATAACGTAGGGAAGGTTGACGATGCCGAGGCGGTCGGCGACGTTGGCGGCGGCCACCGATGAGCTGAGCATCCCCTGCACCGCGCCGAGCTTGAGCTTGCTGATCACGTCCTTCTCGCCGCCGAGCTGGGCCAGCGGCCGGAAGTCGACGTAGAGCCGGCCCTTGGAGAGTTCCCAGACCCGGTCGCGGATGCGGTAGCCGACCCCGACCCCCTCGATCGCCGGATGGGAGACGTTGGAGAGGATGTAGGTGTACTGGGCGCCGCTGGGGTCGAACTTGGGCTTCCAGGCGGCCAGCGGATCGGGCTTGTCTTCACTGCAGGCCGGGCCGCCCAGGGCCAGCCCGAGAAGTACCGGGATCAACAACAGGGTCAGCAATCGCTTCATCGGTTCGATCTCCTTTGATCAAAGTGACAAGGCACGGCTTTCCAGCCCCAGGATTGAGCTTGTTATAGTAGTACAAACCCTGTTTGCTGGCAAAGGCTTTTTGTCCGATTCCTCCCCAGGGTCCGGGGGGGAGGCGGCCGACCGGTCATCGGCGCTCTTGCCAGAAAATTTCCGCCTGTCCCAAACGCCCCAACCGCGCGACCTTGCAGTTGCTGGACAATAAGCTAGGGTTAATTCTTTTCGGGGTGCGGAGAGCGAGAAGCCGCTTGACAATTCCATAAAAATTAATATATATATTTTTTCGAATGTTGTTCCCAGAGGTGTCGCGATGGCAAAAATCCTGATGTTCCTTATTGCGTTCAGCCTGCTCCCGGCACTACCGACGGTCCGCGCGGAAACCGTCGACCTGCCAACGGCCCTGGCGGCCGCCGTGGCGCACCGGCCCATGGCCGAGGCGGCCCGCCAGCAGGCGGCAGGAGCGCGGGCGGCGATCACCGAGGCGCGCAGCGGCTACCTCCCCCAGTTGGGCTTCAGGGAGGCTTTCCAGGCCACCAACGAACCGGGGGGGAGCCTGTTCACGTCCCTCAACCAGCGGCGCCTGGTCCTCTCCCCCACGGCCGACCCCTACAACAACCCGCCGAGCCGGCGCGACTATGAAACCCGCTTCACCCTCGAGCAGTCCCTGTTCAATCCCGATGTCGGCTACGGCCTGGAACGGGCAAAGCTGGACTACCGGGCCGCCAGCGCGGCGGCCGGCTGGAGCGAGGAGCGGGCGGCCTTCGCCGCCTTCCAGGCCTACCTGGAGGTGCAGCAGGCGCAGGCCGCCCTGGCCTGGGTCGAAAGTTCCCTGGCCGAGGAGCGGGAGACCGTGCGCCTGGCCGAACAGCGCGAGGGAGCCGGTCTCGGATTGCGGGCCGACACCCTGCGGGCCAGGGTACAACTGGCCGACGCCGAACGGCGCCGGCTGACCGCCGACAACGACCTGCAGCTGGCGCAGCGCCGCCTGGCCCTGGCCATGGGCCGGGCGGAGGGCGAGGTGACCATCGCCCGCCCGCTGGAGCCGGGCGACCTTCCCCTCGTCACAGATGCCGAGGCGCAGCCCCGGGGGGACCTGCTGGCGGCCCACTACCAGGCCAGGGCGGCGGATGCGGGACGCCGCCAGGCCCGGGCCGGGTACCTGCCGCGGCTGGGACTGACGGCCTCCTATGCCTGGCACGACCCGTCCCTCCCCTTCGGCACCGAGGCGGACAGCTGGCAGGCCGGCGCCGGCCTCACCTGGACCCTCTTCGACGGACTGCGCCGCAGCGGGGAAATCGAGCGTTCCGCTGCGCAACAGCAGGCCGCCCGGCTGCAGGCCGAGGAGCTGCGGCGCAACGTCGCCCTGCAAACCCGCGAGGCCGAGCTGCGGGCGGAGGAGGCAAAGCTGCAGCTGGCCTCGGCGCGAACGGCCGTGAGCGAAGCCGAGGAGAGTCACCGGCTGCTGCGGCAGCGCTACGAGGCCGGGCTCTCCCCCCTCTCCGACCTGCTGGGCGCCCAGGCCGCCCTCGACCGGGCCCGGCTCGATGCGGTCAACGCCAACGGCGCCATGCTGTTGGCGCGGGGCAACGTGGAGCTGCAGAAGGGCCTGTTTTTGAAAAGCCTGCTTCCGGGCAAGGAGGATAAACCGTGAGACGCTGGATTCCCGCTCTGCTGGTGCTGTTCGTGCTGGCCGGTTGTGGAGAAAAGATCGAGCCGGGCCGGACTGCCGCCGAGGCTCCGGTCATCAAGGGCTTGGGGCTACTGACCGTGACGGCCGAACCCCTGGCTCAAGGCGAGAGTTTTGTTGGCACCGTGGAGAGCCTCGACCGCGGCGTGCTGGCGGCGCGGCTCGACGGCCAGGTGGCCGAAATCAAAGTCCACGCCGGGGACCGGGTGAAAAAGGGCGAGCTGCTGCTGACTCTGGCCGACAACCAGGTCGCTGACCGCCTGCGCGAGGCGCGGGCGGCGGGGGCGGAAGCCGCGGGGATATCTGGCGGCGGCCCGGGCCCGCCTGGAGCTGGCTGAGAAGACCTGGCAGCGCTACGCGCGGCTGTTTGCCGGCCAGGCCGTAACCCCCCAGGAGATGGACCAGATCGAGGCGCAGCGGGAGGAGGCGCGGCAGGGGGTCAAGGGGGCCGAGGGCGCACTGGCGCAGGCCACGGCCGCCAGGGCGGCGGCGAAAACGGCTGTAGCCTGGACGCAGGTGGTCGCCCCCTACGACGGCATGGTGATCGAGCGCCGGGTCGAGGCCGGGAGCACGGTCATGCCTGGCATGCCGCTGCTGGTCCTCGACCGCCAGGGCAACTGGCGGGTGCGGGCGGCGATCCCCGAGTCCCTGGCCGGGCGTTTTGCCCTTGGCCAGACCCTCGCCGTGGAACTGCCGTCCCGGGGGAAGACTCTCACCGGGACCCTGCGGGAGATCGTCACCGCCGCCGACCCGCAGAGCCGTTCCTTCGAGATCAAGGTCGACCTGCCGGAGGCCCCGGGCCTGGCGGCCGGGCTCTTCGCCCGCGTTCAGGCTCCCGCCGTCGCCGCCTTGGCACTGCTGGTGCCGGCCAGGGCGCTGGTCGAACGCGGCCAGCTCTTCGGCCTCTACGTGGTGGAGGACGGCCTGCTGCATTTCCGCCTGGTGCGCATTGGCCGGCGGCTGGAGGAGAAGGTGGAGATCCTCTCCGGCCTCAGGGCAGGTGAGCGGATCGTCGTCGAAGGGGTCGAGCGGGCCAAAAACGGCGCCCGGGTGGAGGGCTAGGGATGGCCAGAAAGCTCTCGCTGCCGACCCGGATCGTCGACAAGTTTCTCGACGGTAACCTGTCGGTCATTCTCATCATCCTTTCGCTGCTGGCCGGCGCTACAGCGCTGCTCTTGACGCCGCGGGAGGAGGAGCCGCAGATCGTCGTGCCGCTGGCCGACGTCTATGTGCACATGCCCGGGGCCAGCGCCGCCGAAGTGGAGCGCCAGGTCTCGACCCGCCTGGAGAAGCTTCTCTGGCAGGTCGACGGCGTCGAGTACGTCTATTCCATGTCCAAGCCCGACCTGGCGGTTGTCACGGCGCGTTTCTTTGTTGGCGAGGACCGCATCCAGTCGCTGGTCAAGCTGCATAACAAGATCCAGACCAATCTCGACATCGTGCCGCCGGGGGTCACCGGCTGGGTCATCAAGCCAGTGGAGGTGGACGACGTGCCGATCGTCAATCTCACCCTCTACAGCGACAAGGCCTCCGATTATCAGCTGCGCCGGGTCGCCGAGGAGGTTGTCGACCGCCTGCAGTCGGTAAAAAACACCTCGGTGACCACGGTGATCGGCGGCCGGCCCCGGCAGGTACGCATCGCCATCGACCCCCAGGCGCTGGCGGCCCGCGGCCTCGACCTGCTGACCGTGCGCCGGGCGCTGCAGGGAGCCAACCTGGAGCTGCCGGCCGGCGAGTTTCAGAAGGGCGACCAGAGCATCCTGGTGCGCGGCGGCAGCTTTTTCCGCTCGGCGGCCGAGGTCGGCGAGCTGGTGATCGGGGTGGCCGGGAATCGTCCGGTCCAGCTGCGGGACGTCGCCAAAGTGACGGATGGCCCCGCCGAGCCGACCACCTACACCCGGCTGCGTTTCGGCCCCGCCGGGGATGCGGCGGCGGCCGCTGCCGGCCACGAGTACCAGGCGGTAAATATCGCCGTGGCCAAGAAGAAGGGGACCAACGCGGTGGTGGTCGCCGAGCAGGTCATCGAGGCGGTGGGCGCCCTCAAGGGGACGATCATCCCTGACGACATCCAGGTGCGGGTCACCCGCAACTACGGCGAGACCGCCAACCACAAGGTCAACGAGCTGATCGAGGAGCTGCTCATCGCCATGGTGACGGTCCTCGGGCTGGTCCTCTTCGCGCTGGGCTGGCGCGAGGCGCTGATCGTCGCGGTCTCGATCCCGATCATCTACTCGCTGACCCTGCTGATCAACTACTGGTTCGGCTACACCATCAACCGCGTCACCCTCTTCGCCCTAGTGCTGGCGCTGGGACTGTTGGTCGACGACCCGATCGTCGACGTCGAGAACATCTTCCGCCACTTCCAGATGAAGAAGGAACCGCCACGCGACGCGGTCCTTTCCGCGATCGACGAGGTGCGGCCGCCGGTGATCCTGGCCACCCTGGCGGTTATCTTCTCCTTTTTGCCGATGCTCTTCATCACCGGCATGATGGGGCCGTACATGCGGCCGATGGCGATCAACCTGCCGCTGACCATGGTGATGTCGCTGCTGGTTGCCTTCACCATCACGCCGTGGATGAGCTACCACGTGCTCAAAGGGCAGTACGGCAAGGGGGGGCACGAGTTCGTGCTGGAAGAAAGCCGCATCTACCGGATCTACCGGCGGCTCCTCGAGCCCTTCATCGACTCGCGCAAGAAGGGGTGGCTGCTGGTCGCCGCAGTGGTGGTGCTGCTGCTCGGCTCGATGGCGATGCCGGCCCTCAACCTGGTGCCGATGAAGATGCTCCCCTTCGACAACAAGAACGAGTTCCAGTTGGTGGTCGACATGCCGGAGGGGACGCCCCTGGAGGAGACCGACGCCGCAGTACGGGCGCTTGAGGATTACCTGGGGACGGTCAACGAGGTCACCGACTTCGAGGCCTACGTCGGTACCGCCAGCGCCATGGACTTCAACGGCATGGTCCGCCACTACTACATGCGTCGCGGCGCCAATGTCGCCGACATCCGCATCAACCTGGCGGCCAAGGGGCGGCGCGCCATGCAGAGCCACCCGCTGACCCTGCGGCTGCGCAACGATCTGACCCGGATCGCCGAGGCCCACGGCGCCAACCTGAAGATCGTCGAGGTGCCGCCGGGGCCGCCGGTGATTTCCACCGTCGCCGCCGAGGTCTACGCCGAGCCGGGGATCAGCTACGCCGAGCAGATCGCCGCCGCCAAGCAGGTCGAGGCCCGGATGCGCGACGAGGACAAAGTGGTGGACGTCGACGATTTCGTCGAGGCGCCGCAACCGCGCCTGACCTTCCTCCCCGACAAGGAGAAGGCCGCCCTCTCCGGGGTGAGCGACGCCGCCATCGCCCGGACCCTGGCGATGGCCCTGGGCGGCGAGACGGTCGGCACCGTTCACGTCGACAGCGAGCGTCACCCGCTGCAGATCCTGCTGCGGCTTCCCGCGGGAGAACGCTCCTCGGCCGCCGACCTGGGGGCGCTGACGGTGGGCGGCACAGACGGCAAGCTGGTACACCTCTCGGAACTGGGGCGCTTCGTGGAGCAGACCCAGGAGCCGACCATCTTCCACAAGAACCTGCAGCGGGTGGTCTACGTCACCGGCGAGATGGCCGGCAAGAGCCCGGTCAACGCCGTCCTCAACCTCTCCTCCTTCTTCAACAAAAACTCGTTGCCGGTGGGGACGCGGGTGGTCTGGAACGGCGAGGGGGAATGGCAGATCACCCTCGACGTCTTCCGCGATCTGGGGATCGCCTTCGGTGCGGCCCTGGTGCTGATCTATATCCTGCTGCTGGTCGAGACCGGCTCCTACGGCATGCCGCTGATCATCATGGCCGCCATCCCGCTGACCATGATCGGCATCATGCCCGGCTTCTGGCTCCTCAACCTGATCGCCGACCACCCGGTGGGGGGGTACGGTACACCGGTCTTCTTCACCGCCACGGCGATGATCGGCATGATTGCCCTGGCCGGGATCGTGGTGCGCAACTCGATCATCCTCATCGATTTCATTCACCATGCCATGCAGCGCGGTCTGCCGCTCAAGGAGGCGATCATCGAGAGCGGAGCCGTGCGCCTGCGGCCGATCCTGCTCACGGCCGGCGCGGCGCTGCTCGGCAACTGGATCATCACTCTCGATCCGATCTTCTCGGGGCTCGCCTGGGCGATCATTTTCGGGGTCTTCGCCTCCACCGCTTTTACCCTGATCGTCATCCCCATCGTCTACTGGCTCATTTACGGCAAAAAAGCCGAACAACATGCAAGGAGATACCAGTCATGACCATCAATCGTTACCTGCGTTTGATCGCCGGATTCTTCGTGCTGCTGAGCGTAGCCCTCGCCCACTACGTCAGCCCCTACTGGCTGTTGTTCACCGCTTTCGTCGGTCTCAACCTGTTTCAGAGCGCTTTTACCGACTGGTGCCCGATGATCACCCTCCTTCGCAAGCTCGGGGTCCGGGAGGGCTGAGCCGCTGGCCCCCCTGGGTCTTCGTCGGGGACGGGCTGGTTGTCGGCAGGGCCAATGAGCCGTCGCGAAGAGGAGAATGGCAGGTGTTTTTGAGCAGATGGCACAAGAGCCCTCCGGCGCCGGATGCCAAGACCGTGGCGGAACGGGCCGGTCGGCTGTTCGACGCCGGGTTGAACTGTACCCAGGCGGTCCTGCAGGTCACGACCGGGACTGAGGAGCCGCGGCTGCTGGAGATGGCGGCGGCTTTCGGCGGTGGCGTCGGCGGCAGCCAGTGCCTGTGCGGCGCGGTGAGCGGCGGGGTCATGGCCCTCGGCCTGAACGGCAAGGGGGAGAAGGCGGGGGAGCTGGTGGCGGCGTTTCGCGAGCGGAACCGGGTGACCTGCTGCCAGGGGTTGTCAGCCCCCTATCCTTGGTTGAGTTCTGAACACCAGGCGAATTGTCGTCGGCTCACGGTCCAGACTGCCGGGGTAGTCGATCGGCTGTTGGAGGGGTAACGCGGCCGCCAGGATACCGGGAATCAGGTCAATAGAAAAAGGCGCGAACCCCCGGGGGTTCGCGCCTTTTTCTATGTGCGCCAGGCATGGCGCGTAGCGCCTTGACTGGCGCTGTCTGATTCACTGTGGTGGTGAATCGGTGACTTGGGGGTGCAAGTCCCCTGCGGACCCTGATGGCGGGAACCGCTAGCTGAACGGCAAGGGTGTCCACCGCGAGGTGGAATCTGAAGGAAGCCGCAGGCAAACTCCCGGCCCGACGAACAGAAATCGCATACGAGGCAGTCCCATCCGGGCGAGAAGGCATAGATCTTCAAAGCCCGATAGCCATCCGGGAGGGTGGGGCTGTAGATGCGGCGGGTGTATGGGAGGAAGGTCACGCGCATTACCCTGGGAGATCTGCCGATCTGCCTCGTGCTACCGGCGCCGAGAGGCGTCGGGACGGGTCGGCAGAAGTCAGCAGAGGCCATAGTAGCCGGGACTGACCACCTCGGTGAAGGGCCGAACACGAGGCGCCTGTCAGGAGCCCCGAATTTCGATGACGATCGAGGAAGCAGAAGCTCTGGCTGAGATGCCAGAGGCCGCGCCCGAGGGTAGCGACCGGAAGTCGCGAGAGTACGGCGGAGGTGCGTCAAGCGTCACGGCATGCCGGGAACCTTCCTGGACGGAAGTGGAGACGCGACTGATGGAGGAAGTTGTCAGCCGCGGCAACATGATGGCGGCCTACGAGCGGGTGGTCAGCAACAAGGGGGCGCCCGGCATCGACGGGATGCCGGTTCGCGACCTCAAGGACTATCTGAAGAAGGAGTGGCCGCGCATCAAGGAAGAGCTGCTGAACGGGACCTATCAGCCCCGGCCGGTGCGCAGGGTGGAAATCCCCAAGCCCGGCGGCGGGATGCGCATGCTCGGCATCCCCACGGTGCTGGACCGGGTCATTCAGCAGGCGCTGCATCAGGAGCTGATGCGGCTGTTCGAACCGGACTTCTCCGAGAGCTCCTACGGGTTTCGGCCCGGAAGGAGCGCCCATCAGGCCGTTGAGGTCGCCCGCAGGCGTGTGTCCGAGGGGCGACGCTGGGTGGTCGATATCGACCTGGAGAAGTTCTTCGACCGGGTGGGGCACGACGTGCTCATGGCACGTGTGGCTCGCAAGGTTAAAGACCGTCGGGTGCTGCAACTGATTCGCAACTACCTGACGGCCGGAGTTCTCGAAGGAGGGATTGTCTCGCCCCGGGTGGAGGGGACGCCGCAAGGCGGCCCGATCTCACCCTTGTTGTCGAACATCCTGCTCGACGAGTTCGACAAGGAACTGGAGAAGCGCGGCCATGCCTTCTGCCGCTATGCCGACGACTGTAACATCTACGTTCATAGTCGCCGGTCTGCGGAGCGGGTGATGGCCTCGTTGACCCGGTTTCTCGAACAGCGGCTCAAGCTCAAGGTCAACCGCGCCAAAAGCGCCGTTGACCGACCCTGGCAGAGGACCTTTCTGGGCTACAGCATGAGCTTTCACAAGAAGCCGCGCCTGAAAGTGGCGGACTCTTCCGTGAAGCGGCTCAAGGCCAATCTCAGGCAGGTTTTTCGGCGGGGAAGGGGGCACAGCCTCAAGAAAGTCATCGAAGAGTCCGCCCCGAAGCTCCGGGGCTGGATCGCCTATTTCCGTCTGGCGGAAGTCAAAGGCATCTTCGAAGAACTGGATGGCTGGGTCCGGCGGAAGCTGCGCTGCATCCTGTGGCGGCAGTGGAAGCGCCCTTTCACCCGGGCCAGGAATCTGATGCGACGGGGATTGACGGAACAGCGGGCCTGGAAATCGGCCCAAAACGGGCGGGGCCCCTGGTACAACTCAGGAGCCTCGCACATGCACGATGCGTTTCGCAAATCTTTCTTCGACAACCTGGGGTTGGTTTCGCTAATCGACCACCTCAGACGCTTTCAGTGTGCCTTGTGAACCGCCGTGTACGGAACCGTACGCACGGTGGTGTGGGAGGACGGCGGGGGTAACCCCGCCTCCTACCCGATTGTTGCCCGGGACTTCAGCTTGCCTGCTGCAGGGAGAGGCTTTCCAGGGCCCGGGCGAGCTGGTCGGGACAGCTGGTATCGTTCCGGCAGACGATTCCCCGGGTCTTTTCGATTACCATGCCGACCGGCAGGCCGGCAGCAAGGGCTGCGATTCCGCGAGTATTCCCGGCGCAGCCGCCGACAAAGCGCACTTCCTTGACCCGGCCGCCATCCAGTTCGATGTCGATAAAGCGCGAACAGGTACCGAAGGTGGTGTAGGTGGTTTTCATTGTCTCCCCGTTTGGTCGGGCAACGCCGGGGCACTGCCCTGAGATCTAGTATGACGGTGGCTTTATAACACGGCAGCAGCCGGGGAGGCAATCATGAAATCCATGTTTTCATATATAGGAAACTTTTCGAACTGGTAGGAGGCTGGAGCCTCTCAGGCGGTCTATTTCGACAGGGCCTGAAAGCGCTCGGCCAAATCCCGCAGGCGCCCGGTGAGGGTTTCCATGGCGTCGATTTCCTCGTTGATCACCGCGGCCCGCTCCGAGTTGTTGTGGAGACGCTTTTCGGAGATGTTGAAGTGGGTGAAGACCCGGTCGGCGATCTCGGTCTGGAAACGGATCGCATCGTCGACCGCCTGAATATGGGACTCCCTGCCGGCGAGCCCCTTGTCGAATTCGCGATTGGCCCGGACCTGCTCCTCCATCCCGTGCGCGACCTGGTCGGCCGCCGACTTCATCTGGCCGACCCCCTGCTGGATGCGATCGATTGCCTGCTGCTGCTCCTGGATGGCCCGGGCAATGGCCTTGACCGAGCGCATTCCCTGGCCGGCGCTGGTGACCAGCCCCTGTGCCCGCTGTTCCTGCTCACCGGTCAACTGCACGATGTCGTCCGAAGAGCTGGCCGCCTGGCGGGCGCTGGCGACGATCTTTTCCAGGGCGGTGCCGGTCTCCTGGCTGAGCTGCTTCCCCTTGGCGATCCTTTGGCCGGTGGCGGCGATGGCCGCGGTGACTTCCGCCGTATCGCCGCCGATGGCCTTGACGATCCGCTGAATGTCCTGGGCGCTGTTGGTGGTCCGGTCGGCGAGGTCGCGAATCTCTTCCGCAACCACGGAAAAACCCTTGCCATGCTCCCCGGCCTGGGCGGCGATGATCGCGGCGTTGAAGGCGAGCAGTTCGGTGTCCGAAACCAGTTCGCGGATGACCTCGATGATCTTCGCCACCTCCCCGGTCTGGTGGGAGAGGCGCCCCATGGCCTCGGTGGCCTTGCGGCTTTCGGCGTCGATGCGGTCCATTTCCTGACGGGAGGAGCCGACCACCTGCAGACCGTTTTCGGCATCCTGCTGCACGGCTGCCGTGGCTTCGGCGCTGGCCGTAGCGCCGCTGCGAATGCGCGCAAAGGCCTCGCTGATGCCATCCAGGTCACGAACCGTCATCTCCACGCTGCGGGTGATCTTGCCGGCCTGGTCAGCCGCCTCGCGAAGACTGGTGGCCATCTGGTCGACACTGGTAGTGGTTTCCAGGAACTGGGCGTTGGAGTGTTCCATGGCTCCAGCCATCTCCTCGAGGGATGCCGACAGTTCGCGGGAGAGGGCCGCTTCGTCCTGGGTCCGCTCCGTCAGCAGCTCCATCTGGGCGGCGATGTCCTGCTGCCTTTCACCCATCGCGGCGACGTCCTTGCGGGTCGTCTGGGCGGCGCTCAGGCCTTCCCGGGCTCGATCCGAGAGATAGCTGCTGGAGGCGGCGAGGGTCCGGTAATGGGGGACGAATTCATCGATGGTAGCCAGCAGGGGGCGAACGAAATCCTCGATCTGCTGAATCGAGGTCTGCAGGGCCTGGCTCAGGCTTTCCAGGGTGTCGTCAGCGCGGTGCACGGTGCCGATCAGCGGCTGCAGCAGCGCCAGTTGCTGGTGCAGCTGGGATTTGAGACTGATGCGTACGAACTGGAAAAGAACCGCACCCACCCCAAGGCCCATGACCAGGCAGCTGAGGATGAAAGGGAGGGTCTTGGCTGCGGGGCCGACGATCGGGACGGCGATGAGGGGAAAAATGCCCCCGGCAAACAGGCCGGCGAGATGGGTGAAAAAGAAGATCTTGCGTAGAAAGGAGATCCGGGTGCGGGGGATGTCGGCCATGGAAAAACCTTTGTTTGAAGGAATTTTGTATGCAAAATTAGCTTGTTAGCTCTTAGCATAGTTTCCCGAACAGTGCAAGATGGAAAAGCCGCCCCGGCTTTCCCCGGAGGCGGCCATTGTGCTAGAGTCGCCGCATGGCCCCCACTAGCATGCTGTTCGACACCCATGTCCATCTCGACCTGCTGCCGGAACCGCGGAGCCGCGAGGCCCAGTTGGCGGCCGCCCGCGACGCCGGGGTGAGAGGCTTTCTGGTCCCGGGGGTCGAAGCTGCCGGCTGGCCGGGGCTGCTGGCTGCCGTTGCCGCAGCGCCGGGGGCGTATGCGGCACCGGGGCTGCATCCGGCTGCGGCCGACCAGTGGGGGGACGAGGTCAGACAGCGGCTGGCCGGGCTGCTGACCGACCCACGGACCGTGGCGGTCGGCGAGATCGGTCTCGACGGAACGGCCGGCATGCCTTCCCCGGCGCTCCAGGAGGAAGCCTTCCGCGGCCAGTTGCGGCTGGCGGTCGCCTGCGGCAAGCCGGTGCTTCTCCACTGCCGCCGGGCCGGAAGCCGGCTGCTGGAGATCCTCCGCGAAGAGAATGCCGCAGCGGTCGGCGGCATTCTGCATGCTTTTTCGGGGAGCCTGGAGACGGCGCTGGAGGCCCGCCGGCTCAATCTGGGCATCGGCATCGGCGGCCCGGTCACCTACCCCAATGCCCGCCGCCTCCTCCAGGTGGTGCGCGAACTCCCGGAGGAGACGCTCGTCCTGGAAACGGACGCCCCGGACCTGAGCCCCTTCCCGCATCGGGGCGAGCCCAACCAGCCGGCCTGGCTGCGGCTGGTTGCCGACAAGGTGGCCGAGCTCCGGGGGTGGACTCCGGAGCAGACGGCCGCCAGAACCACGGCGAATGCCGAACGGATTTTGAACCTTCCCCCCTGTCCGCCTGAAAATGGGGCGGGAAGACAACCATAGGATAGCCTGGTATGGAACAGCATCGCTTCAGTCGCATGGAACTGCTTGCGGGAGCCGAGGGAATGGCGCGGCTGGCAGACGCGTCGGTGGCCATCTTCGGCGTCGGCGGGGTGGGGAGCTACGCCGCCGAGGCCCTGGCTCGGGCCGGGGTGGGGCGGCTGACCCTGGTCGATTTCGACGATATCTGCCTGACCAACGTCAACCGCCAGATCCACGCCCTGGACGGCACCATCGGCAAGCCCAAAGTCCAGGTGATGGCCGAACGCTGCCGGGCCATCCACCCCGGAGTCCAGGTCGAACCGATCAAGGCCTTCTTCCAGGCGGAGAACGCCGGCCAGCTTCTGGAGCGCGGCTACGACTACGTTCTCGACTGCATCGACCATATAACCGCCAAGCTGCACCTGATCCAGAGCTGCCGGGAGCGGGAACTGCCCATCATCTCCTCCATGGGCGCGGCCAACAAGCTTGACCCGACGAAGATCGCCGTCGCCGACCTGTTCCATACCCAGAAATGCCGGCTGGCCCGCATCATTCGCAAGGAGTTGCGTCGTCGCGGAATCTCCTCCGGGGTGCGGGTGGTCTATTCCACCGAGGAGTTCCGCCCTCTCGACCCGGCGGGGGGGGCCTGTGCCGAAAACTGCGTCTGCCCCAACCAGGACGAGCAGCAATGGAGCTGCCGCCACCGCCGGGTCATCCTCGGCAGCTCCTCCTACATCCCCCCCATCTTCGGCCTGACCATGGCCGGCGAGGTTATCCGCACCCTGCTCGGCGAATAGCTCCTCCCCTCTTTACCCGGGAACTTGGGGAGGCAGGCAGCCCCATTCAAAGCAGTACGAAGGAACAGTCTTCGCCTCCCCCCGCCCGCATTTCCCTTGCATCGTCCCCCTCCTTTTCCTATATTGGTCCAACCAATTTTCCGGCCTCCTGAAAAGAGGACAACGAGTCGTGACCCAGAAGCGAGCCGCATCCGGGGGGAACTCCTGCCTGCGGGTTCATGAAAAAATTGTCGAGCGCATCGGGCAGATGATCGCTGCCGGCGAATTCCGGATCGGCGACCGCCTGCCCCCGGAGCGGCGGTTGGCCGAGGCCTTTGGCGCTTCCCGTCATGCGGTGCGCGAGGCGATCCGGGCCCTCGAGGAGCAAGGGGCGGTGCGCAGCCTGGTGGGGGACGGGACCTATGTTCTCGCCCGGGACGGGCAGGCCCGCATCGAACCTATGGTCCGGTGCATCGGGGACGGGGTCAAGCTGCGGGAGGTTTTCGAGTTCCGTCGCCTGCTCGAACCACAGATTGCGGCCCTGGCCGCTACCGCCGCCGGGGTCGTGGAGTTGGAGGAGCTTTCCCGCCTGCTCGCCGAGCAACGAAGCGCTTCCGGTGCCGCGGCGGGCGCCGCCGCCACCGACGATGCCTTCCACCTGCAGATTGCCCGGGCGACGGGCAATTCCGTCATCCTGCAAGTCTACGAACAGCTGCGGACCACCCTTGGCGAAAGCCGCCATGAGTCGTTGCAGAGCGAGACCCGGCGGCTCGCATCGCTGGCAGCGCACAAGCGGATCCTGGTCGCCCTGCGCCGGCGCGACTCCCAGCGGGCTGGCCAGGAGATGCGGCAGCATCTGGACGAGATCGAACGAACCGTGTTCGGCCGCTGACCGGCACGATGTCACCCATCTTCCCGGAAGAGGAGTTCCGACCATGAGCCATTTCTCCTGGCAGTACCCGGCACTGATGCTGGTCGGCATCGTGGCCGGATTCCTCAACGTCATGGCCGGCGGCGGCTCACTGCTGACCTTGCCGGTGCTCCTTTTTCTCGGGTTGCCGGCGCCGGTGGCCAACGGCACCAACCGGGTAGCGATCTTCTTCCAGAATATTTTCGCCATGGCCGGCTTTCGCCGCAAAGGGGTTTTCCCCTGGCGACTGGCCCTGCTCTGCACGGTGCCGGCGCTGATCGGCAGCTATATCGGCGCACGGCTGGCGGTGAACATCGATGACCAGCTCTTTCGTCGCCTGCTGGCCTGCATCATGATCGGAGTTCTGGTCCTGACCGTGGTCGATCCGGTGCGCCGCTGGAACCTCGGCGCCGAACGCATGACCAAACTACGTGGCGCCGCTCTACTTCTCGGATTCTTTGCCATCGGCATCTACGGCGGCTTCGTCCAGGCCGGCGTCGGTTTCCTGATCATCTCCGGTCTGCTTTTGCAGGGTCTCGATTTGGTGCGCATCAACGCCGTGAAGGTCATCGTCATCTTTGCCTTCACCATCGTCGCCCTGGGGGTTTTCATCGCCCATGGACAGGTCGATTACGGCCTCGGTACGGCATTGGCAGCGGGCAATTCCCTCGGCGGCTGGATCGCCCCCCACGTCGCCGTCAAGAAGGGGCACGACTGGATCCGCAAATTAGTCTCGGTGACGGTCCTGATCTTTGCCATCAAACTGTTGTTCGGCTGAAAGGGTCGGAAGGAGAAACCGATGGTTGTTCTGGGGCGGGCCAGCACTGGACGGGGATGGGGGGACCGGTTTGCGGTCTCGCTGCCGAAACCAGGGAAGTCTTGGCTGGTCGCTGGGGCAGGCTACCGATTTTAGGGATGCCCTCGGAAGGATGAAAACGGGCAGCCGATCGGCTGCCCGTTTGATGTTTAGCATGTGCGACTCCGCTAGTTTCCCGCGCGATGCCCGCTTTTGGCCAGACCCAGTTGGCAGCGAACGAAATAGGATTTCCCGCATTCCTTGCCTTTCCCCATAATGGCTTCCCGCACTGAGCCATGATCTTGGAGGGATTTTCGAGGACAATACCACGAATGGTAGTTTGCTGAGGATGTCAAGGCTTAGGCGAGTGAAGCTTTAATCCAACGAAAAAGGGCCGTGGAGAGATCCACGGCCCTTTTGAGTTCTGGTGCCCAGAGACAGAATCGAACTGCCGACACGAGGATTTTCAGTCCTCTGCTCTACCGACTGAGCTATCTGGGCAAACGGAAGCATGTATATAGCGAATATGCGTCCCGACTGTCAAGGAAAATTCAGCCGGCCCGGGGTTGGTGTTGTTCTGTTGGCTTGAAGCACCCGGAAGATGGGATGCGATTGGATAAAGGAAAAACCGGTGTTCTTTGAATAATGTAAGTACGGGCAATTTTTACCTAAAAGGACAAAAATTTGACATTGAACCTGATTATGTTACCTTGTGTGCGTTGGCAATTTTTGGAGAATATCTATTTCACCGCTGTAAGTGTTGCTTACAGTAAAATTTTTTAAAAGGACAATTACAAGTGACTATCTACAATGAAAGACAGCAGGAAATCGCTGAAAAAGTCTATTCTCAGGCAGTAATTGATAACTGGAAGGACTGGAAGTGGCAGTTGAAAAATTCTATCACTTCGCTTTCTTCCTTTGAAAAGCTGCTTGGTGTCCAATTCGATGGGGAAGAAAGGACAGGAACTGGAGGAAACCCTGGACAAGTTCCCCCTTTCGATCACGCCCTATTATCTTTCGTTGATCAACGCCGCGGATTTTCGCAATGACCCGGTCTTCAAACAGGCCTTTCCCGTCGGTCGCGGAACTGGATATTCACAGCTCGGACATGGCCGACCCTCTTGGCCGAGGACCAGGATAGCCCGGTGGCCGGCGTACTGACCCATCGCTATCCTGACCGGGTGCTGCTGCAGGTCAGCAACGTCTGCGCCATGTACTGCCGGCACTGCACCCGCAAACGCAAGGTCGGCGATGTCGATTCCATCCCTCGCAAGGAGGCGATCCGCGAGGGAATCGCCTATATCCGCGAACACGAAGAGGTGCGCGACGTGCTCCTCTCCGGCGGCGATCCCTTCCTGCTCAGCGATGAGCAGCTCGACTGGATTCTCGGCGAGCTGCGGGCCATTCCCCATGTCGAGGTGATCCGCATTGGCACCCGCACGCCGGTGGTTCTTCCCTACCGCATTACCGACAACCTGGTGGCGGTGTTGAAGAAGTACCATCCGCTGTGGATCAACACCCACTTCAACCATCCCCGGGAGCTGACCACCTCGGCCCGCGAGGCGATTGCCAAGCTGGCCGACGTCGGCATCCCCCTTGGCAACCAATCGGTGCTGCTGGCGGGTGTGAACGACTGCCCGCGGGTGATGAAAGCCCTGGTCCACAAGCTGGTCATGAACCGCATCCGGCCCTATTACCTCTACCAGTGCGACCTCTCCGAGGGCCTTTCCCATTTCCGGACCCCGGTCGGCAAGGGGATCGAGATCATGGAGTCGCTGATCGGCCATACCAGCGGCTACGCGGTGCCGACCTATGTCATCGACGCCCCCCATGGCGGCGGCAAGATCCGGGTTATGCCCAACTACCTGATCTCCTGGTCGACCAACAAGGTGGTGCTGCGCAACTACGAGGGGGTCATCACCACCTACAAGGAACCGGAAGACTACAAGCAGATCATCTGCGACGACAACTGCGACGACTTGCGATCTGCAGCACGATCTGCACGAAGGGCAGGAGAACGATGTGGTGGGGATCGCCAGCCTGTTGACTGACTACGGCGACACCGACTACCTGGCGCCGGAGAACAACGAACGCCTGGAAAGGAGGCAGCAGTGAACGATCACGTCACCCGTCTCGGCAGCGCGACGGTCCAGCACGGGCCGGCCAATGACCGCGTCTACCTGATGAAGCTGGGCGGCAGCGACCCGCAGCACACCGCCCAACGCATCGAGGAACTGGCCCGCGAAGAGGGCTATTCGAAGATCATCGCCAAGGTCCCGGGCGAGGCCCGGGGGGCGTTCGACGCCGCAGCCTACCATGCCGAGGCCTTCGTCCCCCGTTTCTACCAGGGAACCACGGACGTACACTTCATGGCCAAATACCTCGACGAGGAGCGGCGGCAGCCGGACGCCCCGGAGCAACTGGCGGAGGTCCTGGCGGCGGCCCGCAACCGCCGGCCCGACAGCGAACCGCCGGTACTGGACGACCGCTATCAATGGCGGGTCACGAACCCGGCCGACGCCGAGGCGATGGCGCTGCTCTATCGCCAGGTCTTCGCTACCTATCCCTTTCCGATCCACGATCCCGAGTACCTGCGCCGGACCATGGCCGAGCAGGTCGTCTATTTCGGGATCTGGGACCAGGGAGAGCTGGTGGCCCTGGCTTCGGCGGAAATGGACCCGGCCGGCGGTAACGTCGAGATGACCGATTTCGCGACCCGACCCGATCAGCGCGGCGGCGGTTTTGCCACCTTCCTGCTGGCCCGGATGGAGGAGGAGATGCAGGAGCGCCGGCTGCCGACCGCCTACACCATTGCCCGGGCCGTCTCCTTCGGTATGAACATCACCTTTGCCCGCCGCGGTTACCGCTTCGGCGGAACCCTGACCAACAACACCAACATCTCCGGCAGTCTGGAGAGCATGAACGTCTGGTACAAACCCCTCCCCTGAGCCTCACCGGGGGGCGCGGATTTGCGTCCCCCCGGCTTTGTGCTATTCATATTAGGCAACCTCCCACCGCCGTGTCCTGTTCCCTTCCGTCGTGCACCGAAGGAGCCCACGATGAACGACTCGGCCCCACCGGTCGTTGACGACCAACCTTTTGCGGTCATGGATTGCGCCCTGATCACCATCGCCAGCGGGGTGAGGGCCCAAAATCTCAAGGAATTCCGGGAGGGACTGCTCAAGATGCCGGCCAACAGCGTCGATCATCACTTCTGGGGGCGGCTGTTGCGCCCCCAGTTCGATGAGCCGGAATACAACAACGACTTCGCCTCCTGGGCCTGGCGCGGGCTGCACGACAAGGAGCTGGCCGAGCGCCTGAGCATGGTCACCCCCACCGACTTTCCCGATCGGGAAAGCGTACGCCAGGAGGTCCTCGAAATCGTCGAGCAGCGCCTCGATGAGCGGGAGCTGGTTCCCTGGGCGCTCGCCGATCAGCAGTTTCAGTTCCTTCGCTCCCAGGTGGTGGTCTTCGATACCGGCTTGCGCTGCGGCGAAGCGGCGGACCTGGCCGCGCAGCTGCGGTCCCTGTCGACCGGCAGTATCTATTATCACTTCATCGACGCCCGCAACCGGACCGCGCAGCGCTGCGACGACTTCACCGTCTGGCTGGGTGGCCGCGGCGACAAAGGTACCGAGCTCGCTGCCCGTCTGTGCAGCATCGATCCCTATTTTTCCTCCCTCAAGGAGCTGCGTCAGATCATCGCCGGCCTCTTCGAGCAGTACTTCCCAGCGAGGACCTGATGGACGAAGAGATCATCGCGGAATACCTGCAGAACTTCGTCGAGGAATATCGGGCGGTCACCGGCGCTGTGATCATCGAGCACCTGCGGCAGCTCGCCGCCCCGCTGAAAGGAACGACGGTGGTGCACGTCAATTCGACCCGCGAGGGGGGCGGGGTCGCCGAGATCCTGCAGAAACTGGTCCCCTTCATGCAGGCACTCGGTATCGATGCCCGCTGGGAGGTCATCAGCGGCGCGGCGCCTTTTTACCAATGCACCAAATCATTCCACAACGCCCTGCAGGGAAACCAGGTGATGATCCCCGAGCCCCTGCTGCGGGAGTACGAGGCAACCAATGCCCAAAACGCCGAGACCTTGCGGGAGCTGCTGGAGCGCGCGGATTTCGTCTTCATCCACGACCCCCAGCCGGCAGCCCTGCTGGCCAGCTGCCCGAACCGCAGGGGGAAATGGATCTGGCGCTGCCACATCGACGCCAGCCATCCCTTCCGGCCGGTATGGAAATACCTGAGGCAGTGGATAGGGTCTTACGACGCCAGCATCTTCAGTCTCCCTCAATTCGCCCAGCCCCTTCCTCACCCTCAGTACATCATTCCGCCGAGCATCGATCCGCTGAGCGAAAAAAACCGGGAACTGCCGGAGGAGGAGCTGCACGAGGTCTTCAGCCGCTTCGGCTTGAATCCGGAGCTGCCGACAATTCTGCAGGTCTCCCGTTTCGATCGCTTCAAGGACCCCCTCGGGGTCATCGAGGCTTACCGGCTGGCGGCCCGACTGACGCCGCTGCAACTGGTGCTGGCCGGAGGCGGGGCGAGTGACGACCCCGAGGGGATGGTAGTCCTCGAGGAGGTCCGCCAGGCCGCCAAGGGCGACCCCAACATCCATATACTGTTGCTGCCGCCCGATGCCCACCGCACCATCAACGCCCTGCAGCGCATCGCCGATATCGTGTTGCAGAAATCGCTGCGGGAAGGTTTCGGCCTCACCGTGGCCGAGGCGATGTGGAAGTGCAAGCCGGTGATCGGCGGCGACACCGGGGGCATCCGCCTGCAGGTGATCGACCATTACACCGGCTTTCTGGTCCGCACTCCCGAAGGGGCGGCGCTCCGCACCCGCTTCCTGCTGCACCGCCGCGATCTGCTGGAGGAAATGGGCAACCGGGCACGGCGCTTCGTGTGGGAAAACTTCCTGCTGACCCGGCATCTGCGCGAATATCTCACCCTCATGGTCGGCCTCCTCTACGGCAGCCAGGAGCGCATCGAGGTTACCCGGTGAACCACGAGGCCGAAAAACTTCTGGCAGCCTTCTGGCAGCGCCTGCAACGCAATTCGACGCCGGTGCTGCTGCTCGATTACGACGGTACCCTGGCACCCTTCCGGGTCGCCCGGGACCAGGCGTTTCCCTATCCCGGAGTACGTCAGCGCCTGGCGGCGCTCTTGGAGCACTCCGGGACCAGGCTGGTGATCGTAAGCGGACGAACGGTGACCGATCTGCTGCCGCTGCTGGGAATGGAGCCGCATCCGGAAATCTGGGGTTGCCACGGCTGGGAGCGGTTGTTGCCGAGCGGAGAATATCGCCTCGGCGACCTGCCCGCGGCAGCCCGCTCCGCCCTTGATAAGGCCGCCGCCTGGATAGCCGGGCGGGGACTGGAAGCACACAGCGAGAGCAAGCCGGCCTCGGTGACCCTGCACTGGCGGGGCCTTGATGAGCAGTCCGCGGCTGGGCTGCGCCGGTCGGCCACCGCCGTCTGGCGGCCGCTTGCCGAGGAGGTAGGGCTGGAACTGCACGAATTCGATGGTGGCCTGGAACTGCGCCACCCCGGCCGCGACAAGGGCAGCGCCGTCCGCGAGGTGCTCGCCGAGACCCCGCCGGCCGCCGCCATCGCCTATCTCGGCGACGATCTGACGGACGAGGATGCCTTTCGGGCGCTGCACGGCCGGGGATTGAGCATCCTGGTGCGCAGCCAACGCCGGACGAGTTCCGCCGACCTCTGGCTGCGTCCCCCGGAAGAGTTGCTCGAATTTTTGGATACCTGGCTTCAGCAGGCCAGCGGAGGGAAGGACTATGAACCAAGAGGATAAGCGGCTGGTGATCGTCTCCAACCGGCTGCCGATCGTCATCGGCCGGGAGGAGGAGAGCTGGCGGATCGAGCCGGGCGCAGGGGGTTTGATCACCGCCCTGGCGCCGGTGATGCGTCGGAACTCGGGGCTCTGGGTCGGCTGGCCGGGCTGCGGCGAGGAGGCGCCGCTGGAGGAGCTCTTCGCCCGCTTCAACGCCGAGCAGGGGTACCAGTTGGCGCCGGTTCCCCTCAGCGAGGAGCAGGTGGAAAAGTACTATCAGGGCTTTTCCAACGAAACCCTCTGGCCGTTGTTCCACGACCTGCTCGGCTACTGCCGGTTCCAGACCGATACCTGGCAAGCCTACCAGGAGGTCAATGCCCGGTTTGCCGAGGTCCTGCTGGCCCA
Source organism: uncultured delta proteobacterium (assembly GCA_963806685.1). GTDB lineage: Bacteria > Desulfobacterota > Desulfuromonadia > Desulfuromonadales > DDH964 > DDH964. Next base: position 114,732 of record CAWDZB010000010.1, on the reverse strand, counting down.
CAGCCGGCCGGGCGACGTGACCTGGATTCACGACTATCAGCTGCTGCTGGTCGGGCGGGCCCTGAAACAGCTGGGGATGCAGCAATCGCTGGGTTTCTTTTTGCACATCCCCTTCCCCTCGCCCGATCTCTACCGCCGCCTGCCCTGGCGCGACGAAATCATCCGCGCCATGCTCGCCTACGACCTGATCGGGTTTCAGACCCTGCGCGACCGCCGCAATTTCGTCGCCTGCGCCACCAGCCTGTTGCCCGATACCGAGGTCATCAGCCGGCACCGCCACTATACCCTGGTTCGCAGCGGCGAACGCTTCGTCAAGGTCGGCCACTACCCGATCAGCATCGACTTCGCGGAGTTCAACGATGCGGCCCGTTCCCAGGAGGTTGCCGAGGCCGCCTGGTACCTGCACGAACAGCTGGAAGAGCGCCAGCTGCTGCTCGGCATCGATCGCCTCGACTATACCAAGGGGATTCCCGACCGATTCCTCGCCTTCGAACGGGCCCTGGAAAAGTACCCGGACCTCCACAAGCGCATCTCCCTGCTGCAGGTGGTGGTGCCGAGTCGCACCCTGGTCGCCGACTACCAGGATCTCAAGGAACTCCTCGACCAGGTGGCCGGCCGTATCAACGCCCGCTTTTCCGAGCCGGGCTGGACCCCGATCTACTACGTCTTCCGCAGCCTCGAGCGGATGCAGCTGCTGGCCCATTACCGCGCTTCGGAGATCGCCCTGGTCACCCCGCTGCGCGACGGCATGAACCTGGTGGCCAAGGAGTATTGCGCGGCCTCCGTCGATGGCAACAGCGTCCTCATCCTCAGCGAGTTTGCCGGCGCCGCCGACGAGCTCGGCCGGGGGGCCCTGCTGGTCAATCCCTACGACGTCGAAGCCACCGCCGACGCCATCCACCAGGCCTTCCTCATGTCGCACCCGGAGCGGCAGCGGCGGATGAGATTGCTGCAGAGCGAAATCCGGCGCCATGACGTCCACCTCTGGCTGCGTCGATTCATGGAGCACCTCGCCGGGGGTGCCAGCTTTGCCTGAAAGGATGATTTAACCCTTGCCAGGCGCCACGCTTTCTGCTACTAACAGGAAATCGACCCTGCGGAGACCCATCCGAATGCGTTTTTACCGCGACAGCTTTAGCAGCTTCTCCTTTTGGTACGGCTTTTATTTTAGGCCGTCTGCCCGAGGGAAAGGTCCGCTGTCGTAAGCCGCAAGCGATAGAAGAGGATCAAAAACCATGGGCAGACCGACCGGCCGCCCATGGTTTTGCCGTTTCCGGTGCTCCGGAACGAACAGCAGGCCGCCATGGGAGATCCGGGTGGCCTGAGCTGTTTGGTCACAGTCAACCGGAAGAAAGGAGCACAGAAAGATGATCATCGTCATGAAACAGGGAGCGGGCAAGGACGAACTGGCCGAGGTCAAGAAACGGATTCGTGAGCTGGGCTACAAGCCCCACGTCATTCACGGTGAAACCCGCAACGTCATCGGTGCTGTCGGCGATGAGCGCGGCAAATCGGTGCTGCAGTCGCTGGAGTCGCTGCCCGGCGTCGAGAGCGTGGTGCCGATTCTCAAGCCGTACAAGCTCGCCAGCCGCGAGATCAAGCCGGAGCCGAGCGCGGTGGAGATCGTCCCCGGCCTGACGGTCGGCGGCGGTGCTTTTCTGGTCATGGCCGGTCCCTGCTCGGTGGAGAGCGAGGCGCAGATCCTCGAATGCGCCCAGGCGGTCAAGGCCGCCGGCGCCCGGGTCCTGCGGGGCGGGGCCTTCAAGCCGCGGACCAGCCCCTATTCCTTCCAGGGGATGGAAGAGGAGGGGCTCAAGCTGCTTGCCCTGGCCCGCGAAGCGACGGGGTTGCCGATCGTCACCGAGGTGGTCAATCCCCGCGACGTCGAGCTGGTGGCACATTATTCCGACATCATGCAGGTCGGGGCCCGCAACGTGCAGAATTTCGCCCTGCTCAAGATGCTCGGCCGGCTCGACAAGCCGATCCTGCTCAAACGCGGCATGGCGACGACCATCCAGGAATTCCTGATGAGTGCCGAGTATATCCTCGCCGAGGGGAACCGGCGGGTCATCCTCTGCGAGCGCGGCATCCGCACCTTCGAGACCGCCACCCGCAATACCCTCGATATCTCGGCCGTTCCGGTGCTCAAGGAGCTGACCCACCTGCCGGTGGTCATCGACCCCTCCCACGCCACCGGTCACGCATCCCTGGTACCGTCGATGTGCTACGCGGCGGTTGCCGCCGGTGCTGACGGCCTGATCGTCGAGGTTCATCCGCACCCGGAAACCGCGGCCAGCGATGGCCCGCAATCGCTGCGCCCGGCCGAATTCGCGGCGATGATGGCCAAGCTGAAAGAATTCGCCGTGGTTGCCGGCAAGAGCCTGTAAGAAAAGCTAAAGCCCCTCACCACGAAGAACACCAAGTTAAGGCCCAAGGCGGCATATGAGCGCTTTCTTCGTGTCCTTCGTGGTGAGAATCCAGGTTTGGCAGTTTTACCGGTCACGAAAAACAGAAACTTGCGTGGAGTTTTCTATGTATCTCATCCCCCTCAGCCAGCCGGAAAGCGTCGAGCTGGTGATCCACGCCCTGCGCGTTGCCGGCGGCGAGGCCGACTGCACCAGCTGCCCGGTGCGCAGGGTATGTACGAAACAGTGTCTGACAATTGCCACCGCGGTGGCGCAGATGGTTGCTGCGGGCACCCTTCCTTATGCCGGCGAGCCAGCTCCTCCCGCACCGCAGGAGCCGCCATCGCCTTCCCCCAGGCCGGGGCTCAAGGTGGTCAAGTAGCTGGTTTCGCGGGCGCTTTTCCGGCTGTCTACAACATTGACAGTGCCGCGCAAAAGGTCTAGACTTTCCGTTTTCAAACGAACCGGAGCGCTTTCGGCGGCATCGCCAAGCCGGCAGCGGAAGGAGTCTTTCCATGAAAGTCCTGATTACCGACGAAATCTCCCAGGAGGGCCTGCAGCCCCTAGCCGAGGACCCACGCATCGAGTTCGACATTCGTCTCGGTCTCTCCCGCGAGGAGCTGTATCGGGCCATCGGCGGCTATGACGCCATCATCACCCGAAGCGGCACCCAGGTCGATGCCGAGCTGCTGTCCCATGCCGGCAACCTGAAGATCGTGGCCCGCGCCGGGGTCGGGATCGACAACGTCGATGTGGAGGCGGCCAGCAACAAGGGGATCATCGTCGTCAACGCCCCCTTCGGCAACGTCAATTCGGCGGCCGAGCATACCATGGCACTCCTCCTCTCCCTCTGCCGCAACGTGACCGTGGCCAATGCCAGCCTCAAGGGGGGGGATTGGAAGCGGGCTCCCTTTACCGGTTACGAACTGAAGGGCAAGACCGTCGGCATCATCGGTCTCGGTAAGGTCGGCGGGCGGGTTGCGCAACGCTGCAAGGCCTTCGAAGCCGAGGTCATCGCCTGCGATCCCTACATTGCCGAAAAGCGCGGCGAGGACCTCGGCGTACGGCTGGTGCCGCTGGAGGACATCGTTCGTTATGCCGATATCATCACCGTTCACACCCCGCTTAACGACGAAACCCGCGGCATGATCGGCACCGAACACTTCGCAGCGATGAAAGACGGGGTGATCGTGATCAACTGTGCCCGCGGCGGGATCATCGATGAAGCGGCGACGCTCGACGCCCTGCAGTCCGGCAAGTGTGCCGGTGCCGCCTTCGATGTCTGGAGCCAGGAGCCGCCGCGCAGCGAAACCCTGCAACAGCTGATCGCCCATCCGCGGATGGTGGTGACCCCGCACCTCGGGGCCAACACCTTTGAGGCGCAGAAGAACGTCGCCGTCGACGTCAGTCGCGAACTGGTCAATTATCTCGACGGGCGGCCGTTGGAGAATGCGGTCAACATCCCCAAATTCGATCCCGACCTGATGGAGCACATGAAGCCCTTCCTCGGCCTGGTCAGCCAGATGGGCGAATTCGTCTCCCAGCTCGCTCCGGCCAACCCCAACAAGGTTGTTTTTGCCTATAATGGCAAGCTGGCCCGCTTCGACTGCGCGCCGATCACCGTCTGCGGCCTGGCGGCATTGCTCAACCGGCAGACCGACCAGGAGGTCAATATGGTCAATGCCAGACTGGTGGCCAAGTCCATGGGCATTGCCGTCGAGGAAGTGCGGACCACCGAGTCGGAATCGTTTTCCAACCTGGTGACCCTTTGTCTGGAAACCCCGGAAGGCAAGCGAAGCATCGCCGGAACGCTTTTCGAGGGGATTCCCAAGATCGTCAAGATGCGCGATTTCCTGACCGACTTCCAGCCCGAGGAGCACATGCTGGTGATGACCTACGAGGACAAGCCCGGACTGATCGGCAGAATCGGCACCATCCTCGGTGAGGCCGGCATCAATATCGGTTCGATGAATCTCGGACGCCGGGCCAAGGCCGGTGAGGCAATGGTGGTACTTTCCCTCGATACCCCGGCCAGCGAGGAGGTTGTTGCCCGCCTCGCCCAGGCGGTCGGTACCCATTTCATCAAGGCCGTACACATGAAGCTCTGACCGCTTGGCCGTAATCCCCTTTTCCCCCACCAGGCCCCCTCCGGTTTTCCGGCGGGGGCCTGGCCGCTTCCCCCCTCCCCCTTTCCCTTCCATAGAATCAATTTCCCTTAAATTTCGACCAGGAATCAGAACATAATTTTATTTAAACTAATACTTTGTCGAGGGAACAAAAAACATTTCAAAACCGCCTTTGGCAGGCAGGCTGACAGGAGCCGGATCAGTGGGCAATTGTTTGGCAAGTAATTTGTCCTTTTAGTTTTTTATTTCGATTGGTTGGGGCCTGTGTGAGGGGTTTGCCCGTTGGGCTGGCCGTCCCTCCGAGGGGGCTTTCATGGTTTGCCAGCCGGTAAAAAATTTCATTGATGATAAAAGCCGGGCGCCTTCCTCCTGGGCGCATATTTTATCCAAAATAAAAATTTTCTTGACAATTTGGTGAGTTTTTTGTTTTGTACTGGGGTCACGAGAAACGTTGTTTTAAATAAAATCTTTCCGGTTTTCCGCATTTTCAGGCAGTTAAGGTAGAGAGGCAGCCCCCCCGAACGGCGTCCTGCGCCGATTCTGGGGACCGACGAATCCAATCAGCAGAGGGATGTCCGAAATGGCCAAGAATGTGATCAGACCGTCACTGAACAATCCATTGGCTCCGCTCCAGGAAGTCGAATTTAACATTCCCGGTGAAATTGCCGGCCAGCATGGGCCTTATGAAGAGGTCATGAAGGAAGGGCATGCCCTGATCGAGCGGCCGATCAAGTCGGTGCAGGTCAGCCAGGTCGAGAAACAGCACTTCAAGAAACGGATGACGGTCTGGGAGCGGCTCAAGGTCCTTACCCAGGAAGAGCCCAACATCCTGTTTCAGAACTGGGGGAAGAACCTGGACGGTGCCTCGCTGGTAACCGGCATCCTCAACGTTGGCGGGCGCGATGTTGCTGTCTACGGCCACGACTTCACTGTGCGCGCCGGCTCCATCGACGCCACCAACGGCAGCAAGCTTGCCAAGCTCTTCAACATGGCCGGCGAGAAGGGGATCCCGGTCATCGGCATGAACGATTCGGCCGGCGCTTTCGTGCCGGCCGGGGTCGGCGGTCTCGACGGCTATGCCGAGGCCTTCACGGCGCTGCGCAAAATCAGCGGGGTGGTCCCCTCGATCATGTGCATGTTCGGCTTCAACGCCGGCGGCGGTTCCTACCTCCCCCGCCAGGGGAGTTTCCTCATCCAGCCCAACGACACCTTCTTCGGCCTGACCGGACCCGGCGTCGTCAAGTCGGTCCTCGGCGAGGACATCACCCCCGAAGAACTCGGCGGACCGAAGGTCCACGGCGCATCCGGCGTCGCCGATCTGACCGTGTCCGACGAGGTCGCCGCGCTGCGCACCGCCGTCCGGCTCCTCTCCTACATTCCCGATAACAACTTCAGTGCCGCTCCCTTCCAGGCGACCAGCGATTCCCTCGATCGCAAGACCTGGGAGATCAACACCCTGCTGAAGAAGGCCTTCAATTCGCCGACCGGCTTCAATACCCCTTTCGACGTCTCGATCGTCATTCAGCAGATCTGCGATCATGGCGACTACTTCGAAATCCAGCCGGACCGGGCCCGCGAGGCGATCACCGCTTTCGGCCGCCTCGGCGGTCACGTGGTCGGCTTCGTCGCCAACAACTCGGCGGTGGCTTCGGGGCAGATCGACTGCGATTCGGCGTTGAAGATCGCTCGTTTCGTGCGCTTCTGCAACGTCTACAATATCCCGCTGATCTTTATGGAAGACACCACCGGCTTCCTCCCCGGACGCGATCAGGAGGCGAGAGGGATCGTTCAGGCTGGCCGCTCAATGCTCGACTCGATCGTCGACGTGCGCACCCCGCGCATCCTGTTGATCCTGCGCAACGCCTTCGGCGGCGCCTACGCTTCCTACAACAACTATCCGACCGGGGCCGATCTGGTGCTGGCCCTGCCGACCACCCGCCTGGCAGTCATGGGCCCGGCCGGCAAGGAGTTCGTCTACAAAGGCGAATTGCGCAAGATCCGCGGCTCGGCGGCCGGCATGGTCAAGCAGGGGACGGCCGAACGGATCACCGCCGGCATGGATGGCACCGACGCCAAACGCGAGGCCGAAAAGGAGGCCGCCGAATGGCTCAAGGCTCAGGAGGCCGCGCTCAACCTGCGCTACGAGAAAGAATTGATGAATCCCAAGGAGGGCCTCGCCCTCGGCTCGATCTCGTCGATCGTCATGCCGACCGATCTGCGCAAGGTTCTGGGCGAAAACATCGCCTTCCTGATGCGGCATTACAAGCCCGGGCCGATGATGGGCCCGCAGCGCGAGTTCTATTGATGGTGCGGCTGGGGAGGGATTGGGAATGAAAGCGAATCAAGGTTTCGATCTGGAGATAAAGCCCATGGCAGAGAAGATTGATTATTACCGCAATAATCCGCTGATTCATCGCGACCGTCGCCTGAGCAAGTCGAGTTCCGAATGGGTGCGGTCCTTCTCCTGCGAGGACCTCAAGCCGCTGATCGTCTGCCGCGGCCCGATCCGCATGGAAGCGATGACCGTCTACGAGGAGATGGGGATCAGCCATTATGGCATTCTGCTTTCGGAGAAGGACTCGATCGTCTATCCGAATGCCCTCTCACCGGAGCTGCGCAAGCTGACCGATTCCAGCCGGATCCATCGGGTTCCCGATTATACCGGGGCAAGCAAGGAAGAACGGGTCGAGCGTATCGGCCAGATCATCCAGACTGCCAAGGACAATGGCTACGACGCGATCTTCGCCGGCTACGGCTTCATGGCCGAGGATGACGAGTTCGTCGCGGCGATTGAGGATGCCGGCCTGAAGTTCATCGGCCCCTGTTCGGCGACCCAGCGCGGCGCCGGCAAGAAGGACGAGGCCAAACGTACCGCCCTGTCGGTGGATGTCTCGGTCACCCCGGGGATCGACAACGTCACCGCCCGCACCCTGGTGGCCAAGCATCCGAGCCGCCAAGCGCTGCTGGCGCTGGTCAAGGCCGAGGGGCTGAAGGTGGCCAAAAAGGTCGTCGACGACAAAAAGCTCACCCTGGAAGAACTGGCCGATGCGATCCTGTTCGCCTCCTACGAAAAGGGGATCGATCTCTTTTCGATGGAAGAGCTCTGCGCCCAGGTCGAAAAAGAATGCGCCGCGATGTTCAAGAACTTCCCCGGCGCCCGCATCCGCCTCAAGGCAATCGGCGGTGGCGGCGGCAAGGGGCAGCGCATTCTCGGCGCCTCGCTGCTGACCAAAAAGAATCCGTCCGATACCGATATCAAGAAGGCGGCGGCCGATGCTCCCGGCCTGGTGCGCGAAGTGCTGCAGGAGGTCAAGGCCAATGGCGTCGGCGACAACAAGAACGTCCTGGTCGAACTCAACATCGAGCAGACCCGTCACAACGAGATCCAGCTGCTCGGCAACGGGAAATGGTGCATTGCCCTCGGCGGCCGCGACTGCTCCCTGCAGATGCACGAGCAGAAGCTGCTCGAGATTTCTGTGACCCAGGAAATGCTGGCGCAGGAGATCGAAAAGGCCCAAAAAGCCGGTCTGAAGGCCCAGGCCCAGGCACTCGAAACCGACCTGCAGGTCCTCAGGCGGATGGAGGAACAGTCGGAGCGCTTTGGCCAGGCGGTCGGTCTCGATTCGGCGTCGACCTTCGAGTGCATCGTCGACCGTGACCGCCACTTCTTCATGGAGGTCAATACCCGCATCCAGGTCGAGCACCGCGTCACCGAACTGGTCTACAGCCTGAAATTCACCAACCCCAAGGATAAGAAGGACTTCTTCATCGTCGAATCGCTGGTCGAGGCGATGGCGCTGCTGGCCAGGCACAAGGAGCGGCTGCCGCGCCCCGAGCGGCTGCCGCGCTTCCGTGCCAGCGCAGAAGCGCGCCTGAATGCGACCGACTGCTCCCTTTCCCCGAGCGCCGGGGGCGTGATCCGCTACTGGTCGCCGCCGATCGAAGGCGAGATTCGCGACGATCAGGGGATCTGCATCACCAATCCTGACACCGGCCTGTTCATGCGCTATACCCTGGCCGGGGCCTACGACTCCAACATCGCCCTGTTGCTGACCAAAGGGGAGGCTCGTCTCGACAGTTACCTCCATCTCGCCCAGGCCCTGCGCCGGACGGTGCTGCGCGGCACCAACCTGGCGACCAACCTGGAATTCCATTACGGACTGGTCAACTGGTTCCTCGGGCAGAACGTCATGGCCAAACCGACCACCCGCTTTGTCGTCCCCTACCTGACCCTGGTTGGCAAGCTCAAGGAGGAAGCGAGCAAACTGGACGTGGTCCATGCCTTTCTGGCCACCAAGAAGCACTACGCTGGTCTCTATGCGGATGACCCCGACGCCGGCAAGGCGGTTTCGGAGATTCTGGATCGCAAGGGAACCTTGCTGACCCGGCCGATGGAGGTGCTGCTGAATGATCCGCATCTCCTTTCCGGCTGGCTGAGTGTCAACCAGAAGAACTTTGCCCTCCAGAACGGGAAACTGGTCTGGCTGCGCAACCCCCTGGTGATCCTCGAGGATACCTACGAGTATCTCAACATGACCTATGACCCGGCCCGTCCGGCGGCCGAGGTCATCTGGTCTCATGACAACGCCCTGCTGCAGGCCGCCCTCAAGTTCTACGCCGAGCTGCGCGAACATTTCAAGCTGGACAAGGACGACTACCTCAAACTCAACGACATCCTGGCCAAGGAAAAACCCCAGGGAGATTTCGACAAGGAGACCTGGCAACGGATGCGGGAGGCTCATGCCGGCTACGAGCTCGGCAATGAGTTACTCGGCATCCTGTTCCTGATCGCCGACCGGACCGACTTTTTCGCCTTCCGGGTCGAGGCGGATCTCGAGGTGACCATCCCCGATTACCTGAACGACCCGGACCTGCAGGCGGCGATGAAGAAGGTTCTGGTACCGCCACCCTCGACCAAGGCCGACGAGATCGTCACCCCGGGGGGCGGCATGTACTATGCCCAGGAAGCCCCGGGCATGCCCCCCTTCGTGACCGAGGGGATGCATTTCGAGAAGGGGCAGCCGCTCTTTATTCTCGAGGTGATGAAGATGTTCAACAAGGTCCTGGCACCGTTTTCCGGCACCATCGACAAGATCGTTATCGACGGCACGGAGGGGATCATCGTCCAGAAAGGGCAGCCGATCTTCAAGGTCACCCCGGACGAAAAATTCGTCGAGGTCGATGTCAAGGAGATCGAGAAGGAAAAGCGCACCCGCACCTTGGAATACCTTAAGGCGGTTTTCGGTTAAAACAGCCCTGTCCAGGCAAGCAAAAGGCCCCACTCCGATACGGAGTGGGGCCTTTTGCTTGCTGCGAATAAACCGGCTGACAGTCGAGAATGGCGCAAGCGCCCCCGGCTACCTCGGCCGGCTAAAAATCAGAGCTCGCTCGACCTATGCGCCGCCGCTTGAATCAGGCAACCAGGCAGTAGTCGTCGGCTTCAACACATTCAGTGGTGGCCGAAAGGAACGACCTGGCCTGCGCGTCCCTGACGACTTCGGTTACCCCGTGGTTGATGGACCAGAGGCTTCCGCAGATATCGCAGAGGATGATTTCCGCGTCAAAGCCGTTGCTGTGGGCATCAATTTCAACGTGGTTTTCGGTTTTGTTACAGACGGGGCATTTCATGGCCGATCTCCTTCTGCGCGATGTAGTTTTAAATACCAGCGCTGTTTTTTATTGGCTCCAGTATAACCCCCTTAAACCTGCGTGCAACCAAAAAAATTAGAAAACCGTCGTTAAAACGAGATGTTACGCATCGTATTGTTTTGCAGTCCATACCAGCGGTTTAGAATTCGTCCCATGTCGTTTTTCTTCGTGTTCCGAATGGTATACGGAAGCTCTTGAATTCATTAATTTTTAATGGTCGTTAAGAAATAGACCGCCATTTTGCCCTTTCCCTTTTGAATTCGGACCTTTTCATCAAAGTGGTGAAAATAATTTCTACCCGCCAATGGTCAGACCATTATAAAACTACGTCTTGCAAAGCTTGAATCCTCCGCTACGGCCATCTGCAAGGAGGACGCTTCTTGCTGAAAATCTTAGTTTAACTGCTGAAACTATAAAGGGACTGGCCAGGATGGCGAAATTCGGAAGGAAGGGCCTTCAAGGGCTGAATAGCGGCAGGGAGCTGGCAGGGATGATGCCGCGCTGTTCGGCACGACGCAGAAGTTCGGCAACGGCTTTTTCCCCTTCCTGGCCGAGGTCGAGGGAAAAGTCATTGACGTAGAGACCGATATGGCTGGCGATGACCTCATCAGCCAGTTCCTGGGAGTGACGCTTGATATAGTCGCGAGGCTCGAGGGGATGGGCGAAGGCGTAGGCAACGCTGGCAGCCAGCGCCTCTTCGAGGGATTGGATCAAGGCCGGGCCGAGGGTGCGAAGCGCCAGGATACCGCCCAGGGGAATCGGCAGCCCGCTGTCCCCTTCCCACCAGGCGCCAAGATCAAGTACCTGGTGAAGGCCGAGCTGCCGGTAGGTAAAGCGGGATTCGTGGATTATGACGCCGGCATCAGCCTCCCCCTGCAGCACCGCGGGCATGATCCGGTCAAAGGGCAAAACGACGAGACGGTCAAAACCTTCGCCATAGAGCTGGAGCAGCAGGTTGGCGGTGGTCAGGCGCCCGGGAACGGCGATTCGGAGCCCCCGCAATTCTTCCATGACCAGGGGCCGTGGGGCGATGACCAGCGGGCCGCAGCCGCGACCGAGGGCTCCTCCGCTGCGCAGCAGGACGTAGCGGTCGCGCAAGTGGCCGAGGGCGTGATAGCTGACTTTGGTCAGCTCCAGGGCGCCCGCCAGGGCCAGCTGATTGAGGGTTTCGACGTCCGCGAGTCGTTCGCTGATCTGGACCCCCGGCAGGGGAATCCGGCCGTGAACCAGGGCATAGAAAATGAAAGTATCGTTAGGACAGGGCGAGTAGCCGAGGTTCAGGGAGCGGATCATGCGGGCTCCTTGGGAATGCTCCAGCGGCTGACGAAGGCCCGCACGGCATGCTGGGCGGTAGCGGCGCCGCCGGCAAGGTCCCAGCGGGTCAGATCGCGATTCTCTGCGTAGTTGGAAATGCCGCGGAGTTCAATAAAAGGAACGTTGTAGCGGCAGCAGATCTGGGCGATCGCACCGCCCTCCATGTTCTCACAGAGGCCCCCGGTGCGCCGGTGCAGGGTCGCCGCAGCCCGCGCCGAACCGGAGCAGGTCGAAACGGTAACAAAGGCCCCGATGGCGAATCCGGCGCCCTTTCGGATTCCCGGATCATCGAGGATGACACGGGCGCGCTCCAACAGGGATGAGTCGACGGGGAAGCGATTGAACAGGCGCTGGCCGTGGCGCTGCAGCAAGGGAAGGTCGATGGCCTCGAGATCGAGAAACCCGTCGGGAGTGTCGACTCCTTCGTCGCCGTAGAGTTCTTCGCTGGCCAATGCCAGATCCCCGAGCTGCAAGCCGCTGCCCGGATAAGCTCCGCCGCAGCCGAAGTTGATCACTGCTTCCGGCCGCTGGGTTTCGAGCAGGAGGGCGGTTCCGGCGGCAGCATTGGCCTTGCCGACGCCGCAATGCAGCAGGCTGACGAGTTGGCCGTCGAGGGTGCCGCGATAAAGCTCGAGGCGTCCGCAACTGCGCACTTCGCACGGCGACAGCGTTCGGCGCAACAGCGAGGTTTCCAGGGGAACGGCAGCGATCAGGGCGATCATAAGATTGGGTGAACAGTCAAAGGTAAGGTTTTCAGGCTTAACCTTGAAAAGGTTGCCTTGTAGCTTGTGCCTGTTTTCAAGGCTTGAACCACCCCTGGCGAATCAGGTCACGGCGCAGGGAAACACCGTGGTTGCTGACCATCCCCTGGTACCAGAAGCGCTCTTCGCGAACGGGAACATCGTCGGGAGGGTCAAGTCGTTTACGGCGATCGATGAGCAGGCGGCGGAACTTGCTGTCCGCTTCTGCGACGATATTGAGCAGTTTGACTCCCAGGCCGGAAGCGGTGCCTTCGACGACGAACTGGATCATGTCGCGAAGTTTCAAGCCCTGCCGATATTGCCAGAGATCACCCTGAAAACCGCTCTCACACTCGGTGACGAAGTCGTTCCAGTCAAAAAGCAGGCTGCCAAAGTCATCGTCGGTGTATTCGACGAATTCCGGATGGCTGGCAAGGCGCAGCTCAATCTCGTCCTGTTCCCGCTTGGAGAGAAAGAAGGAGAGAGACTCTTCGACCGGGTACATATCGAACAGCTCAACCAGTTCCCCACAGAAGCAGACATAGTCCAACTCGCTGTCCGTCATGGCGGAGAAGGGGAGATCCAGCGCCTGGCGTTCATGGCAGAGGAGCGAGAGGTGGTCATGGCCGAGATCGGTTGGAAACACCAGATCCGGCACGTGGAAGACGTTCAGGGTATGCAGCAGGTTGATGAAGCGGAGATGGTTGCCGGTAAAACAGGTCAGGACCTTCTCTTCCGAGAAGAAGAGTTCCACCCCGGCACGATTGTTGGCAAGGCCGAAACCGACAAAGCCATCGTGAACCAGGCGGGGGAAAAACCGCTCCAGAGTCTCTAGCACTGCCGGTGGTTCGAAATACGGAGAATAATAGACGGTCGGCTCCGGATGCGTTTCGGCGCCCGGATCAACCTCCTCTTCATAGTATTCCAGGATGAAAAAGGCATCCTCAGACAGCGTCCGGGCAAAAGCGCGGAAGATCTCGGCGACCAGGTCGGCATTGACGACTACCGTAAAACGGTAGGAGTCGGCGGAGTTTTCCAGCAGGGAAAAGGTATAACCTTCCTGCAGGGGTTTGGCACAACCCTTGATTTCGTTTTCCCAGATACGGACACCGAGGGGAAGCTGTAAGGTTTTTGAAGGCAAGCAAGGATCCTTTGTGCGGACGGTCGTGGAGTGGCGAGGGGGAAGCCGCGCCACTGTGGAAGATCAGGCCTAAACCTATAGGAGAGTAAGGAAAAAGTCAATACAGGTGCCGCCTGCGATCGAAGCGGGAGGGTGGATAGCCGGAGATTTGATGTTGACGGATCGTTCCATTTCGGATGGCTGGCCAAGAGAAGCTCGCCTGGCCGGGAGCTCACCTTTTTTACTTTATTTTCAATAAAGTGGTTTTATCATTAATAAATTATTTTAGTTGACAATTTTCACCATTTCCGATATATCCTGCCAGAATAAAACTACTTTTTATTTTCATTGGTTGACTATGGACTACAACATCGGCGCCAAGATTAAGAAACTGCGCAAGGCCAGAAAGCTCACCCTGCAGGATGTAGCCCGGGAAACGGGTTTTTCCCCGGCCTTGATTTCGCAAATCGAAAACAACAACGTCTCCCCTCCCATCGCCACGCTCTCCAAGATTGCCCGTTTCTTCGACGTCAAGATGGGCATGTTTTTCGAGAGCGAGGAGGAGGAGCGCAAGTACGAGGTCGTTAAAAAAGGAGAGCGCCGGGTAGTCAGCCGGGTGATCTCAAAGGCAGGAACCGGGCACGGCTATACCTATGAGGCCCTTTCCTTCCGCAAGCGCAACAAGAAGATGGAGCCGTTCCTGTTAACCGTCTCCGAGAGGGCCGGCGAAGAGACCCTCTACAACCACGAGGGGGAAGAGTTTCTGCTGATCATCAAGGGAACGGCGGAAGTTCTGCTCGAGGACGAGCGGCTGCTGCTGGAGGAGGGGGATGCCGTCTATTTCGACTCTTCCCTGCGTCACCGCCTGCTCTCGTATGACGGGCAGGAGGTTCAGGTGCTGGCTGTAGTGACCCGCTGAACAAAAGAACCCCGTGGCTGTGTTTCACCCGCCCCCGGCGGTCGTTCAGGTTTTTCGGTAATCAGGTAATCGTCGGGCCTCCTCCGGCCCCGGCGCCGGCTTCCTTCCGGCGTCTTGAAATCCATTGGAACGAGGATCAAACCATGAGTGAATTCAAGCCCAGAACCACGGCCGACTGGGAAGCTGCGGTCAAGAAGGAGACCAAATCCGAGGACCTGTCCCGCCTTGCCTGGGAGACTCCGGAAGGGATTCGGGTCAAACCTTTGTACACCCGCCAGGATATCGACGGCCTCGCGACCGCGGACACCCTTCCCGGTTTCGCTCCCTTCGTTCGTGGTCCGATGGCCTCGATGTACGCCGGCCGGCCCTGGACGGTGCGCCAGTACGCAGGATTCTCCACGGCCGAGGAGTCCAACGCCTTCTACAAGCGCAACCTCGCCGCCGGTCAGCAGGGCTTGTCGGTCGCCTTCGACCTTGCCACCCATCGCGGCTACGACTCGGACCACCCGCGGGTGGTCGGCGACGTCGGCAAGGCCGGGGTGGCCATCGATTCGATCCTCGACATGAAGGTCCTCTTCGACGGCATCCCCCTCGACCAGGTCTCGGTGTCGATGACCATGAACGGGGCAGTGCTGCCGATCCTGGCTATGTACGTCGTTGCCGCCGAGGAGCAGGGGGTCGCCCAGGAGCAGCTGGCGGGGACCATCCAGAACGACATCCTCAAGGAGTTCATGGTCCGCAACACCTACATCTATCCGCCGGAACCGTCGATGCGGATCATCTCCGACATCATCGAGTACACCAGCCGGCACATGCCGCGCTTCAACTCGATCTCCATCTCCGGCTACCACATCCAGGAGGCTGGTGCCAACAACGCCCTGGAGCTGGCCTTCACCCTCGCCGACGGCCTCGAGTACGTCAAGGCTGCGCTGGCCAAGGGGCTCGACATCGACGCCTTCGCGCCGCGCCTCTCCTTCTTCTTCGGCATCGGCATGAACGTCTTTATGGAGGCCGCCAAGCTGCGCGCCGCCCGCTACCTGTGGGCCCAACTGATGCAGCAGTTCAGCCCCAAGAACCCCAAGTCGCTGATGTTGCGGACCCACTGCCAGACTTCGGGCTGGAGCCTGACCGAACAGGATCCCTACAACAACGTCATCCGCACCACTCTCGAGGCACTGGCGGCGGTGCTCGGCGGGACCCAGTCACTGCACACCAACGCCCTCGACGAGGCGATCGCCCTGCCCACCGACCATTCGGCGCGCATCGCCCGCAACACCCAGCTGATCATCCAGGAGGAGTCCGGCATCACCAAGGTAGTCGATCCCCTGGGCGGTTCCTACTATGTCGAGTCGCTGACCAAGGCGCTGATCGACGAGGCGCAGAAAATCCTCGACGAGATCGAGTCCCTGGGTGGCATGACCAAGGCCATTGAGTCGGGAATGCCGAAACTGCGCATCGAGGAGTCGGCCGCCAAGAAGCAGGCAGCGATCGATTCCGGGCGGGACGTCATTGTCGGGGTCAACAAGTACCGGCTGGCCAAAGAGGAGCCGATCGAAACCCTCGACATCGACAATACCAAGGTTCGCGAGGGGCAGATCGCCCGTCTCGCCAGCCTGCGCTCCGGGCGCGACGAGGCCGCCTGTCAGAAGGCCCTTGCCGCCATCACCGCCGCATGCCAGAATAAAGACCTCAATCTGCTCGGGCTGTGTGTCGAGGCCGCCAGAGCCCGGGCTTCGGTGGGTGAAATTTCCGACGCCATGGAGAAGGTCTTCGGCCGCCACCGGGCCGAAATCAAACTTGTCTCGGGAGCCTACGGATCGGTGGTGGGAGTGGACGAGGACTTTGCGGCGCTGAAGAAGCGGATCGAGGCGTTTGCCGCCAGGGAAGGCCGGCGGCCGCGGATTCTCATCGCCAAGATGGGTCAGGACGGCCATGACCGCGGTGCCAAGGTGGTGGCCACCGCCTACGCCGACGCCGGTTTCGACGTCGATGTCGGCCCGCTCTTCCAGACCCCGGAGGAGGCAGCGCGGATGGCGGTGGAGAATGACGTCCACGTGGTCGGCGTCTCCAGCCTCGCCGCCGGGCACAAGACCCTGGTGCCGCAACTGGCCGCAGCGCTCAAGGAGCTCGGTGCCGAGGACATCGCCATCGTTTGCGGTGGCGTCATTCCCCGCCAGGACTACGAAGCGTTGTACACCGCCGGCGCCGCCAGGATCTTCGGTCCGGGAACGCCGATTGTGACCTCCGCCGGCGAAACCCTGGGGGCCATCGAGGAAAAGCGCAAGTAAGGAATCTATCCTGACCGCAAGGCGGGCCTTCGGGCCCGCCTTTTTCGTCACCACCCTTGAATTCGCCACAGAGGCAAAGCGCACAAGGAGAAACCCTGAACCCCCTGGTTTGGCCATTCTCCGTGCTCTCTGTGCCTCTGTGGCAAACCTCTTTTCTTGGGGTTTTGCCTTGCCGATCAAAGAGCTCGCCGCCGGCGTTCGGGCCGGCACAATCCGTTCCCTCGCCAGGGCGATTACCCTGGTCGAGAGCCGCAATCTCGACCATTCCCTGGCCGCCACTACTCTGCTCGACGAACTGCTCCCCGACAGCGGCCAGTCAATCCGCGTCGGCATTTCCGGCATCCCCGGCGCCGGCAAGAGCACCTTCATCGAGGCACTCGGCCTCTACCTGACCGGGCAGGGGCACAAGGTCGCGGTCCTGGCCGTCGATCCTTCCTCGCAACTCTCCGGGGGGAGCATCCTCGGTGACAAGACGCGCATGGAGGAACTCTCCCGTGACCCCCGGGCGTTCATCCGTCCTTCGCCGTCGGGCGACACCCTCGGCGGGGTGGCCCGCAAGACCCGGGAGACTATGCTGATCTGTGAAGCGGCCGGCTACGATGTGGTCATCGTCGAGACGGTCGGCGTCGGCCAGTCGGAAATCACCGTCGCCTCGATGGTCGATTTCTTCCTGCTGCTCCAGTTGCACGGAGCCGGGGATGAACTGCAGGGGATCAAGAAGGGGGTCATGGAGATTGCCGATGCCATCGTGATCAATAAGGCCGAGGGGGAAAACCGGCCGCGCGCCGAGCTGGCCCGTCAGCAGTACCTCAATGCCCTCCATCTGCTCAAACCGAAAAGTACCAGCTGGCAGGTTCCGGTCCTGCTCTGCAGCTCCCTGCGCCGGGAGGGGGTCGCGGAAGTCTGGCAGACTATTTTGAACTGCCGCAAGACCTGGGAAAAAAGCGGTGAACTGGCCCGCAAACGCCATCTGCAGGCCACCGACTGGATGTGGACCCTGCTGATGAACGATCTCAAGGACCTTTTTCTGCGCGACCCCCAGGTCGAGGCCCTGATCGGCCCAATCCAGGAAGCGGTGGCCAAGGGAGTAACCACCCCTGCCGCCGCTTCCCGACGGCTGCTGGATGTGTTCAAGCGGCACAATTAAAAAAATGCCCCGGAATCATTCCGTAAATGTTGAAGGAGAGTTTGATGACCAGCAAAATCAATCATGTCGGCATTGCCGTGAAAAGCCTTGCGGCCAGCATTCCCTTTTATCGGGACGTCCTGGGCATGGCCTTCGAGGGGACGGAGGAGGTGGCGGAACAGAAGGTCAGGGTGGCCTTTCTGGCCATTGGGGAGAGTCGTGTCGAACTGCTCGAACCCACAACCGCAGATTCCCCCGTTGCCCGATTCCTGGAGAAGAATGGTGAGGGGGTCCACCACATTGCCTATCAGGTGGAGGATCTGGCTGGAGCATTGGCGCGGCTGAAGATTCAGGGAGTGCGGCTGGTTGACGAAAGCCCGCGACGGGGCGCTCATGGCACACAGATCGCCTTTTTGCATCCTAAAGCCAGCGGTGGGGTGCTGACTGAGCTTTGCGCGCCGGGGTCTCCCTGATTTGTAACCGAGTGCTAACCCCTCGCGGACAGGTGGCGGGATAAAATTCCCTGTTTGTCGGGGAAGGGTAGCGCGACAGATTTTTTGGCTTGACAGGGCGTTTTATTTTTTTGTACGGTTGTTTTAAATTTTAGAACACCCGATTTTCATACGCTTGAATTGCGGGGTGGGATTGTTACACTGAAGCGGCACATGCGCCTGGTCCTCAACAATCCCGGAGGTATTTTATGATCAAGAAGCTGATGCCGCTTCTGCTCCTTCCCCTGCTCCTGTTCTCCATGCCTGCCCATGCCGTGGAGCCCGGATCTCCGGCCCCCGATTTCAAGCTGCAAACCCTGGACGGCAAGGTTGTTCATCTCTCGGATTTCAAAGGCCAGCCGATCCTGCTCAAACTGGCCACCACCTGGTGCGGTACCTGCCGCCAGCAGACCCAGGAAATCCTCGCCGTCAGCGATTTTCTCACGAAAAACAAGGTAATGGTCGTCGAGGTGTTCGTTGAAGACTCACCGCAGATGGTTCGCGACTACCTCAAGGACAAGCATTATTCGATGCCCCATGTCGCCCTGCTGGACGATGGCAGCGCCTACAAGGCGTACAACGTATTTGTCATCCCACGCACCATCCTTATCGATCGCAATTTCATCGTCCGTCGTGACGGCAGCCTGATGCCGGCCAGCGAATTGAGGGCCACCTTGACCAAGCTGATGGCCGGGAAATAGCCGGGGGATGGCTTCCGTCCTTGACAGCCGGCATTGGCAGCCTAAACTTCAAGGGTTATTGAAAACCTGTTTCAATGTTGGCCAATAGGCGGCGTAGGATTGAAGCCCTGTTTCCCCTGGTGGGGGGACAGACAGCCGTGGTGGAAAAGCAACAGCACGATGCAGGGTCGACACAGGTGGCTGACCGCAACGCAAGAGGGCCCGATTACCAATTCAAATTTTTAGAAATTTCAATAGGTTGCAGAGACGGAAAAAGTGTGGTTGCCGGGCTGAAATTGGCACTATAGTTGTAGTTATCTAAAAACGTTGTGGATTGGCCCTGCCCACGCAGGTCAGAACCGACCAGAAACCGAACGCCAATGACTGAAAGGAGGTGAGAGGATGAGGAAAGTGGTCTCTCTTGTTTTGGCAACGATGCTGGCCATCTCCCTTTCCGCTTGTGCCAGTATGAGCAAAAAAGAGGGGACCCGTGTCAAATGCCCTGCTTGTGGGTATGAATTCGAAGTTCCTGCGACCCAGTAACGACCCTTACTGAGGCCTCATTGTAGAGGCCGACGGCGGCCCGCAGGGCCGAAGAACCGTTAATTTTTCAATTCAGGAGGCAACAGTGAGCAAGATGAAGATTTTCTTGGCGGCCTTGGTCGCCCTGGCCATGGCGACCCCCGCCCTGGCCGTCGACGTGACCGTTCACGGCGACCTCAACCATCGTTTCAACCTCTACACCAACCAGTCCCCGATGTACGCCGGCGCGGAAACGATTGGAAAAGCCGTTGTCCGGCACCGCCCTGACTTCCAGCGACACCCAAAGCGCCTTCTGGGGCGACATCAAGTACCGGCTGTGGACCGAGCTCTCCACCAACGACGGCGCGGCCAAGGGCGTCTACGCCATCGAGCTCGGCGCTCTGCGCTTCGGCCAGAATTACGGCAAGGGCGGTGGCGCCACCTACTCCGGCGACGGCGTCAACATCGAGACCCGCTGGGCCTACGGCGACTTCCAGCTCCCCTTCGTCGCCAGCAAGGCGCGCCTGCAGATCGGCCTGATGCCCTTCACCGTCAACCACTACGTCTGGCAGGAGACCGCCATGGGCGTGCAGCTCAAGGGCGATACCGGTCCGGTCGGCTACACCCTGGGCTGGGTCCGCGGCCATGAGAATCAATTCGATAACAGCAATAGCAATGCCTTCGACGATGCCGACGCCTTCCTGCTCCGCGGCGACCTCAAGCCGGCCGACGGCGTCAAGATCGGCCTCTTCGGCCTCTGGCAGCGCCAGGACGCCTACGATCCCGCCACCGCCGGGATTTCCTACGAAATCAAGCGCTTCGGCAACGACCAGTACAGCATCTACACCATCGGCACCGACGGCTCCTTCAAGGCGCCGGTCGGCCTGTTCGTGAACTGGGATGCCATCTACCAGGGCGGCAAGATCGACCAACCCGGCGATCTCGATGTCAGCGCCTATTTCCTCCATGCCGATGTCGGTATGAACCTCGGTAAGGTTCGCCTGACCTACACCGGCTGGTATGCCTCCGGTGACGACGATTCGACCGACGGCGACATCAACAACTTCATGTCCACCGACGTCGACATGTTCGACAGCGTGGTCCTCTTCGAGGGCGGCTACACCGACGACAACTACTTCACCGAGGCTCCCTACCTTGCCGATAAGGGCCTGATCCTCAACAAGCTGGCCGCCGATTTCCAGGCGACCGACAAGACCAAGCTGGGCGGCGCCGTCCTCTATCTGATGACCGCCGAGGACCTTAACAACGGTGTCTCGAACGAAGATAAAATCGGGACCGAGATCGACGCCTACGTCAGCCACAAGCTCTATCCCAACGTGGAAGTGGCGCTCAACGCCGGCTACCTGTTTGCCGACGACGTCCTCGCGGGTGCCTTTTCCGATTCCGGCAAGGCGGAAGACATCTGGCGCTCCACCATGCGGGTCCGCTACGGCTTCTAAGATTGCCGCTCTATAACTGCTGTGTTATATTCCCGGCCGGGCCTTGTGCCCGGCCGTTCTTTTCCTACGGGGTCCCGCCGTTGGCGGCTCCGGCCGGGCCGAAGTCCGGCCCCGGACCCCATCCAGTTGTTCCAGGCAGACAGGAGGTTGACCCTTGAAGCTGCAAGGCATCTTCGTACTGGCGGTTTTTCTGATCATCGGTTCCGTCATTCCCGGCCGCGCGGCGGGTCTCGACGAGATCGCCAAGGATTTCAAGCCCCTTTCCGGCTACATCATCATGCCGGTAAATGACGAGTACCTGATCGACCAGGACGCCGCCAAGGGGGTTGCGGTCGGCGATCTCTTTGCCGTGGTCACGAAGGGGGAGAAGATCATCCACCCGGTGACCAAGGAAGTGCTGGGGACCCTCGACCAGGTCAAGGGAGTGCTGCAGGTGACGCGGGTCAAGTCCGGCTACTCCTATGCCCGCCCGCTCGGCAAGGTCGAAGGGCTCAAGGCGGGCGACGTTATCCGCCGCTATGAAAACATTCCAGCCATTTTCTGGGACTACACCGGCCAGGGAAGTGGACTCTTCGCCCAGCTCAAGGATGCCCTGCCCAACCTGGACTGGAAGGACTATGCCGCCGCCCAGGCGGAACGCCCCGCGACCCCCGGGGCCCTGGCCAAGGGCGGCCCGGCCCTGCTGTTCGTCCTGAACGGGAGTGGTCTTCAAGTCCATGATGCCGATTTCCGGATTCTCCACGCCTATCCCCCCTCCGAGTTCACGGCCACGGCTGCTGTCCCGTCACCGCGCCCGCCAGCCGCGCCCATTGCCGTGGCTCCCGTCCCTTCCCCAACTCCGATGCCGGGCCCCGTCAGCCACGGCCCGCTCAAATGGGAGCAGGGGCCGGTAGCAGGGGGGACGGGCGCGACCGGGTACCAAGCGGTCTACCCGGGATTCGAAACCGTCGGCCCGCTGCCCGATGGATACCCTCATGGCGGCCTTTGCCCAGGCCGGCGGTCGGCAGCTCCTGGCCACCACCGATGGCAGGTCCATCCAGGTCTTTACCGTCGCCGGAGAGTTGGTGCACCTGGCCCAGGGCCATCCATCCCGACCCGGGCAGATACTTGCCCTGCACTGGTGGCAGCCGGTGGCACAAGGGCCCCTTTACCTGGCGGTGACCTCTTCCGTTGAGGTGAACCAGGCAACGACCCCCGTCACCCCCCATACCGTCGCTGGCGAGGTTTTCCAACTCCAGGATGACCGTCTGACCCCGGTGGACGGGACCCTCCCCTACATCCTGGGGAGCTTCGACCGGGACGGCGACGGTACCAACGAGACCCTGCTCGGCCAGAATTTCGACCGCGATATCTTTTTCGGCGGCCGGATTAAGGAACTGCACCTGGCCGGCGGGAAGATCGAATCCGAAAGTACCAACCTGGACCTTCCCCGCTCCTTTCCGGTGCAGGGGAGCCTGCTCGCCGACCTGACCGGCGACGGCCATCCCGAGGAAATTTTCGTGCGCCGGCGCGTCCTTTCCATCTATGCCGGCAGCCACTCTCTCTACGAATCGCCGCAGCAGATGGGAGGAAGCCTCTCGGCCATGACCTTCAATCGCAACCCCGGTGCCGTGGATTCGCTGTCCGCCACCGAATCCTTCGAGGTTCCGCCGGTGGCGGCCGATCTCGATGGTGACGGCCGCCCGGAAGTGATTGCCATAGCCGCCGAAGGCTCGTTCCTGCGCGCCCCGGGGATCGGCCCCAATATCAGCAAAACCTGGCTGTCGGTGCTGCGCTACAGCAACGGCAGCTTCGTCCGTGGCCGGCTCGGCGACGACCTGGAAAGCCCCATCGTCGGGCTGACGGTGGCCGGCAAGCGGGCCCTGCTGGTCAGCACTCAGTCCGGCTCCATTCTCTCGCGAAAGGGCAAGAGCTACCTCCTTGCCATCCCTCTAGGTAAATGACCCGGCAAGAACTTTCGTTGGCAACTCACAACCTTTTGCAGAACACAGAAAGCCCGGCGGCCAACGCCGGGCTTTCTGTGTTTAATTTTTACTCTGCCGGAAAAACGCCCCAGAGGGTCGTGGCCGCCGTCCGTCAATAAAGAAGAAGGAAAATAAGCCGCCAGCCCCCCTCCGTAGCGTCTCAATACGCCAGACTTCCCGGAAAAGGAATGCCGTTCTATTGTCTTGACTCTCCTTTTCAGCACTGGTAAAGTCCGAAGTTAATTGAATATTCGGCCGATTTCGATTAGGCCTGAACCGACAGCTTTCATTGGCGAGAGCTGGCGGGTTTAATCTCTCAATGAAGGAGGATGTGATGAGAAGGAAGATCGCCGCATGGTCTTTGGTCGGTTTGGGGATTCTGGCATTCGCCACCCCAGGGCACGCCGAGATTAAATTTTTCGGTACCGCTAAAGTAAAACCGACTTACTTCAACGATTTCGATTTCAACTCTTCCAAGCATGATGGTCCCATCATTACCGAGGGCGGCTTCGTCAAGGGCGAATTCATGCGCAGCGAGCTGCGCCTCGGCTGGACCGCCGCCGGAGACAACTGGAAAGTCAAGATGATCGCCGAGGGCGACGTCATCATGAATAAGGACAGCGCCGACCGCTCCTATTACGTTGGTGCGGAAAAGGAAGGACAGCCCAATACCGGCGGCGAATTCGGCATCGAGCGGGCCGAACTCACCTACAAATTTCTCCCGGCCCTCGAGTTGGAGACCGGCTGGGACATCCGGGCGCTCGACATCAAGACCGGCGGCCTGCTCTACGGCGACGACCATCCCTTTATCGGCTTCCGCGGCAAACTCGCCGATAACCTGCGTTACGAGGCCCTCTACCTCCCGGTCCAGAACCAGGTTCCCCTGCAAAGCGATCCCCTGGCCAGCTCCGAGGCCAACGACTGGCGGGTTTACAGTGTCAAGCTCGAATACGATCTCGGCCAGCGCAGCAAGGCGATGCCGGCGAGCCCCTTCTATGCCAACAGTGATGTCGGTCTGACCATAAGTCCTCTCTACGCTTTCAGCGATAACCGCAACATGCATGCCCAGATCCACTATTACGGGGCGGAGGTAACCGGCCAGACCGGTCCGCTCAAACCCTATTTCGAGATCATCCGTGCCGACGGCGGATTCGATAACGGGCCCGACATCTCCTCCTGGGCCCTGTTCGCCGGGGCCGAGGTACCGGTATGCAAAGCCTTCAATCCCTACCTCGCCCTCCGCTATACCCAGGGGGACGACGACGCTGCCGACAATAAGGTCAAGGGCTTCGTCGGCATCACCGATATCGGCCGTTTCTCGGGGCTGATGGGGATGGATGGCAATGTCCTCGGCGACGATATCGGCCAGAGCTACGGTGCCACCCTCTATTCCTATTCGCCGGAGCGGGCCCGCAAGACCCATCGGTACGGCGGCATCAGCAACGGCGGCTCCGGCGACAACCCGGGGCAGAAGCTGGTGGCGGTCGGCGCCCGCGGCGACCTCGCCTCGCTGCTCCCCGGCCTGCTCTACAAGACCCAGGCCTTTTTTATCTGGTACGACGAGACCGGCAACCTGGTCAATGCCAGGAACCCCGGGGAGAAGGTCGACAAATACGCCGGCACCACGTTCGATCTCCAGCTGCTTTACGCCTTCTCCAAGAATTTCAGCGCCGACTACATCTTCTCCACCTTCCTCCCCGGCGACGGGATCAAGGACCAGTTCGGCGACGATCCGGCAACCGTCAATATGCTGACCCTCGCCTGGTCCTATTAAGAAGCCGACGGCAAATCCCTTGGGCCCCTTCGGGGGCCCTTTTTCGTCAACGCCCGGTAGAGGGGACCGCTGGTTCGAAAGTTTCCCGGCCGGCAGATCGATCCTGCTTTGACGCGAAAACCTGTTTACCCAGGAGGCCGTTATGCATGGAAAATGCAGAATTCTTTTGGCCCTCATCCTCTGGCTTGCCCTGGCCGCAACGGTTTGCGCTGCGGCAACCTGGCCGAAAATCGGTGCCGCTCTCGACCACTGGGACGGGGTGAAAAAAATCAGCCTGCGCACTACCCTGGCCGATCCCCTCGCCTCACCGACTGTTCAGGACCTGCTGGAAAATCTGCTCGACAGGGGCTTTACCGTAACTCCCCTGCCGGTAGATGCGAAGGTCAAGGAGGGGCTGGCCCTCGACCTGCGCCAGACCGGCAATCGTCCTTCTCTCACCCTGAGCCGGGCGGACGGGACGATCATTGCCTTTGAGCGACAGGGGGCGGAAGCAGTGACCCCTGCCCCACCCGCGGTGACCTCTGCACCATCCGCGGTACCACCCCCATCTCCCGTAACACCCAAACCCGAAAAGTCCCTTTCTACCGCGCCTGTGATGCCGGTCCCACGCGGGCCGATCGAATTGCCGGGGCATCCACGACAGATTGCTCTGCTGGACGCCCCCAACGCCAAGGGGGTCCGGTTGATGCTGCAGGCGGACGGAGGTCTGACCGCGTACCAGGTCTCTACGCAGGGACTGGAAAAGTTGGGGAGTTATCCTTCCCCTGAAAGAGGCTTCCGAGCCCTGCACCTGGACGCCGAGTCCCTCGGGGAAGGTGGGGTGAAATTAGCAGCCGTTTGGGGAGAGGATGTCCAGGACATATATGCCGGAACAAATACCCGTCTTCATGGCTGGGTCCTCACTGCGGAGGGAGGGGCGGTCCAGCCGGTGAGCAAGGACCTGGGAAGCTATCTGCGGTTTTACGCGGGGCGGGGGTATCTACAGGAACGCGGCGCTCACCAGTTGTTTGCCGAGCCGGTTTTGCCATTGGTCGAGGACCAGGGGAGGTACCAGCCGGGAAGCCAGCCGGTGGCCTGGTGGAGAAACCTTCTGGAAGAGACCCCTCTTAACGCGGGGGAAATGCTGGTCACTGAAGGTGACGGCAGCGTTTACCTCGAGTCCAGGTCAACCGCCAAGAAGGTTCCTGGGGGACAGCTGCTGGAAAGCCTCGGACCCTTCCGGGGCCCTGAGGTGGCGGTCCGGCTGAAGGAACCTGAATACCGCTCCGGGTTCGGCAAGGAGGACCGGGTGACTGAAACCCGTTACCAGTTGCCGACCAGAGTGGTGGCCGGTGTCTCGGACAGCGTCTATACCCTCTACCACCAGCGCACGCCGGGACTGCCCCTGCTCGGCAAACCCACCGGCAAGGACGCGCTGGTCCGTATCGTCCGCTCTCAGCAGGGCTTGCGTCTGGAACATCCCTTTGCCGGGGTGGAAGCCTATATCGAGGATTTTGCGCTCTGGAAATCCCTTTCGGGCCCGGTCTTGGCCGTGCTGCTGATGAACGAGAAGGAAGACGGGACCGGAAGCGCCTATCTCCTCTTCCAGCAGCCGGGAGGAGAGTGAAAACAGCCAGCCGCAGGCTGCATCGCGCCCTGAAAAACCCTTTGCGAAAAGCCTGGGTTTCAGCCCCTCA
This sequence comes from uncultured delta proteobacterium, assembly GCA_963806685.1. Classification (GTDB taxonomy): domain Bacteria; phylum Desulfobacterota; class Desulfuromonadia; order Desulfuromonadales; family DDH964; genus DDH964. Next base: position 88,478 of record CAWDZB010000010.1, on the reverse strand, counting down.
TCCAGGAAGGCAGGATCACCGTTTTGGTTGCCCGGAGGGAACGTAGGTCATCTTCCAGCCTCGCCGTTCCATGCAGAGCTCGAACTGGAAGTCCCCCCAGCCTCCGTAGTCGCGGGCGTTGGAGGAAAGGCCAAACGGCCCACGATCCTCCACCCGGTTCGCGAAGTCCTCGCAGTCGTCGATGTCACGCCAGAGGTTTTTTGCTGCGTATTGCGGATCAGGATGCAGCCAACGCCAGCTTCCAGGTTCCATGGCGCAAGCGGCGGACAGCAGTAAGACGGCCAGAATCACGGTCCATTTCATGGCCCACCTCCACAGAAAATCCTGCGCCAATTATAGCACCGCCAAGCTCTGTAAAGGGACGATCAGGACCTGCTGCCCAACAGCTGGCGAATGACCTCCTCCGGGACCGCTCCATGCCACCGTCCGCTTAGATGGCCATAGCCGCTGGCTAGAAGAATGAGTCCAAGCAGCAGCAGGGCAAAAAGCCACGATGGAACGGTCCAGCGCTGCAGAAACCGAAAGGTCACAGCCCCGGGGGCAGGGCAGTTGTGGACGCAGCGGTAACAGGCATAGCATTCCGGGGAGCGGACCACCTGCTTAAAACGCACCGGCAGCCAGGCGGGACACCGGGCCGAGCAGAGCCCGCAACGGATACAGAGTCGTTCGGAACGGCCGATTTTGCCCAAGGAGAGGAGCGAGACCAGGCCGAGCAGGGCGCCGTAAGGGCAGAGATACCGGCACCAGGCCATCTGCACCAGCAGGCAGAGAAGGGCCAGCGCCAGCAGGACCAGGATCAGCAGCAGCGAAGGGTGCCGGAAAAATTCCAGCAGCCGCACATCGGCGACGACGTGATAGTTCGAGGCAAGAAAGGCCCGCAGCCCCGGGAAGGGCATCAGCCAGCCGATCTGCACCAAAAAAAAGCCGAGCAGCAGATACTTGAGGCTGCGCAGGGGAATGTCAAGCCAGAATGGGGGAGAGAAGCTGCGCCCGAACAGCCGCTGGCCCAACCTCCAGAGCCCTTCGGAGAGCGGGAAGATCGGGCAGACCCAGGAACAGAAGCCCCGTTTCAGGAGCAGCCCGGTAAGCAGGGCGGCGAGCAGGATCAAGGCAGCGGCCGGGTGAACGGGAAAAAGCTCGCCACTTTGCAGCCAGTAGCGCAGGCCGGCGAGGCCGCTGATCGGCAAAAAACCGTCGATGGCGGCCGGGCGGGGATAGCCGGCGCTGCTGCCGGCGGCGAGGCGGTCGACCCAGTGCACGAAACGCCAGCCGATCCACAGGTAAAAGACCAAAAATCCGGACTGTACCAGGTAGCGGGGGAGCTGCGGGGGCACCAGGCGGCGGTTCATCGTTTTCTCCCGGGCACTAGCAGGTCAAGAACACTCTTCCAACGGTCTCGGGGCCATTGGAGAGGTATCTGGTAGGAAAAGGTGCCGGCGGGGCAAGCTCCCCTAGCGATTGGATTACCGCGGACCAGGCTGGACGGAAGCCAATAGGTCATGTTGAGTCCTTTCCGGCACTCCCGGCCGCCGGAATCCGGAGCGGACGCTGAATTTGCAAAAGGTTCGCTTGGTCGAGGCTTGACTGGCGGCTGGCAAAGTTGGTCACAAGGTGGAAAATCGAAGCGCTCCGCTCTGCGGTGCGCAGAGAGTACCCCTACCCAATGCCCCCTGTCAACCGAGCCCTGGCGGAAGGCTGAGGTGGTCGAAGCCCTGATGATTGGGAGGGCGGGCAGTAGATTGGGGGAAGGTGGCGCTAAGGGCAGACGGCCTGGGCATCAGGTTTGACAATCAACAGCCGGCTCCTTACGGTAGCCGTCGCAGGGATACAGGAGAAACCGATATGGATGACCTGCATTGGGATCTTGCCGAACTTTATTCCTCCGCAGACGATCCGGCCTGGAGGGCCGATCTTGAGCAGGCAAAAGTTGCCGCCGGGCGGTTCCGCCACCGCTTCCGCGGGCGTATTGCCAAGGGTGACGCCAACTTGCTGGCAGCAGCCCTGGAGGATTACCAGGTCCTGCAGAAAACCCTGATGCGCGCCAGTGCTTATGCCCAGCTGCTGTTTGCTGCAGACAGCAGTATTCCCCACCATGGGGCGATGCTGTCCCGGGCGCGCGAGCAGTCGAGTGGGGTGGCCGAGCTGACTCTGTTCTTCGAACTGGAGGTCCTGCGCATCGAAGAGGAACGTTATACCGAGCTGGTACAGGACCCGAAAATACTCCCCTACGCTCATTACCTCAAGCGTCTGCGCTCCGCGGCTTCTTACACTCTGAGCGAGGAGGTGGAGCAGGCGCTGACCCGCAAGGACCTTTCGGGGCGGGAAGGTTTCGTTCAGCTCTTCGATGAACTCAGTGCCGCGCTACGCTATTCCTTCCAGATGCCCGGCGAGGACTCCCCGCGGGAGGTCAGCGGCGAGGAGCTTCTTGGCCTGCTTTATCATCAGGACAGTCGGGTCCGCGAACAGGCGTTCTCGATTTTCCTGGAAAAGCATGCCGAGCAGAAACTGGTGCTGTCAGCCTGTTTCAACAATATCCTGCTCGACCATGGTCGGGAAGCTGAATTGCGCGGTTATCCCGAGCTGATGACGCCAACCCACCTGGCCAACGAGACCGAGCCGGAAGTAGTGGCGCGGCTGATGGAGGTCACCGAGGCCAATTATGGACTGGCCCGGGAGTATTTCCAGCTGAAGAGGAGAATGCTCGGGCTGGAGCGGATGAAAAATACCGATATCTATGCGCCGGTGGCGGGCCCGGGCCGGGAGATTCCTTTTTCCGAAGCGCGGGAGCTGGTGCTGACCGCATTCGCCGGTTTCTCATCGGTCTTGGCCGAACCGGCCGAACGGTTTTTTACCGAACGACGGATCGACGTTCTGCCGCGTCCCGGCAAGGGGGGGGGCGCCTTCTGCATGGGCATCACCCCGGACCTGCCCCCCTATGTCCTGCTCAACTACACCGGGAATCCACGTGATGTGGCGACCCTGGCCCATGAACTGGGACATGGCGTCCACAACTGCCTGACCGGTGGGCAAAACCTCTTCCACTATCATGCGCCGTTACCCTTCGCCGAGACTGCGAGCGTCTTCGGCGAGATGCTTTTGACCCGCCACCTGCTGGAGCGGGAGACCGACCGCGGCACCAAAATCGCCTTGCTCTGCGCCAAGCTCGAGGACATCATCGCCACGACCTTCCGGCAGAATGCCCTCACCCGTTTTGAACTCGCCGCCCATCGGCGGCGCGGGGAAGGACTGTTGTCCGCGGAAGACTATGCGGAATTGTGGTGGGAGGAGAACGCCAGATTGTTTGGCAACAGCATTGAAATGATCGAACCTTACCGCTGGGGGTGGAGTTACATCAGTCACTTCATCCATGCCCGGTTCTACTGCTACAGCTACGTCTTCGGCGAGCTGCTGGTGCTGGCGCTCTATCACCGTTACCAGCAGGGAGGGCAGGATTTTGTCCCCAAATATCTTGACCTCCTGCGGGCCGGCGGCAGCGCTCCGCCTCGGGAGCTGCTGCGGCCCTTCGGCATCGACCTCACCGCACCGAACTTCTGGCAGCAGGGATACGACCTCGTCGCCGGGCTGCTCACCGAGCTGCGTTCCCTTCTGGCGCAGCCAGAATGACCAAGGGGAGCTGAAGAAAAAACAACGGGCCGGGGTTCATAAAACCTCGGCCCGTTGTTTTTTTGGTTTTTTAAAGACCCTACATGCCGCCGCCGCGGCCGTAGGAATGGAGGCCGGAGAGGACCAGGTTGACGCCCAAGTAGCAGAAGATCGTCGCCGCGAAGCCGATGATCGACAGCCACGCCGCCCGCTTGCCGACCCAGCCGCGGGTGAAGCGGGCGTGCAGGAAGGCCGCGTAGATGAACCACACGATCAGGCTCCAGGTCTCCTTCGGGTCCCAGCTCCAATAAGTCCCCCAGGCGTAGTTCGCCCACGCCGCCCCGGTGATGATCCCCAGGCTCAGCAGCGGAAAGCCGATCATGATCGCCTTGTAGTTGATGTCGTCGAGCATCCTCGCGCTCGGAAACAGCGCCAGGATGCCCCCCGCCGGCGCGTTGCCGCTGCCCCCTTCCTTGCCGACCTTGATCAGGTACATGATCGACACCCCGCAGGCCACCGCGAACGCCGCGTAGCCGAGGAAAGCAGGTGATCACGTGGTAGGTCAGCCAGTTGCTCTGCAGCGCCGGCACCAATGGCTCGATGGCGTCGCTGAGGTTGAGCTGGGCCCAGGTCATGCCGAGGAAAGGCGAAGGGGATGACGAACGCCCCCACCGCCCGTTGCTGGTACTTGAGGTCGATCAGGATGTAGATGAGCAGGATGGTCCAGGAGAAGAAGACCACCGATTCGTAGAGATTGGTCAGCGGTGCGTGTCCCACCCCGCCGGGAATCTGGTACGAGTCGTACCAGCGCCAGCCGATGGCCGCGGTGTGCGCCAGCCAGCCGCCGTAGGCGAGGACGTTGGCGATGGTCGCCACCGCCTTGCTGCGCGTCGCCAGGTAGACGACGAACAGGACCATGGAAGAGAAGTAGGCGATGGTGACGATATTGAAAAGCTGGGTACTGTCCATGATGGGGCTCCTCCGTAAGGACCTGTGGCCCTAGGCTGAGAGTTCGTCGTGAAGCTGCTTCTTCAGGTCGTCGAAAAAGATCTCGAAGGCCGGCTGGTTGCGGTGGGCGCTGCCGCCGATCTTGACCCCGACCTTGCCCCCCTCCAGCGGCTGGATGGTTGCCCAGATCCGCCGGTGGGAAAGGAAGAAGGCGGTCAGCGAGCCGAGCACCAGCAGCGCGCAGCCGAGCCAGACCACCCACACCCCGGGGTCCTTGGCCACCTGCAGCCCGGTGTAGTAGCGCTGCTCCAGATCGAGCAGGCTGACGATGTACGCCCCGCCGCGCTGGGCATCGAAATCGGGAAACGCCTTGAGCACCACGAAGGAGCGCGGCGCCCCCTGCGGCGGGGTGACTTCAATGCGCGCCGCCTCCCCGAAGTTCTGGAACGCGGTGGTGGAATCGACCACCCGCACGTGGCCGCCGCCGGGCAGCGTCAGCAGCTGCCCCTGCCGACCGTCAAGCTCCACGGCTTTGCCGCTGGCGCGCTCGGTCACCCGCAGCTTGAAGCTCGGCTCGCCGCTCGTCCCGTAGCTCGCCTGGTAGAAGGTGATCCCCTTGTAGGTCAAAGGATCGTTGACGATTACCGGCCGGTGATCGACCACCGTCTTGCCGCCGTCGACGATCGACAGCAGGCTTTTGAACTCCTTGGGTCGGCCGGCGTTTTCGCCGCCGTAGTAGGAGACCGAAAAGTTGTCGCAGCGCACCTGGAAGCCGAGGTCGATCGGCTTCTCCTCGCTGTTCCGCGGCCAGACCTGACTGGTGGCCGTTCCTTCGACGATGTTGACGTACGCCTTGAATCCCCACAAAGAGCCGAGAATGGCGCCGGCGAAGATGATCAGGATCGACAGGTGGGTGACGTAGACCCCGAAGCGGGCCCAGGGCATCTTCTGTGCGAACAGGTGGACCTTCTCCTCCTCGGCGGTCACCACCGGGGCGGCGAAGGCCTTGCCGAGCAGGGTGCTGGTCCGCTCGCTTACCTGCTCCACGCTCTGCCCCTTGACCACCACTTCCTCGACGTTGGAGAGGGTGCGGTAGAGGGTGTCGGCCGGCACCAGCACCGGCTCGTGGACGGTCTTCCAGACCCGCGGCAGGCGCTTGATAGAACAGGCAATGAGGTTGAGGGCAAAAATCTCCAGCAGGCCGAGAAACCACCAGGAGTGGTACATGTCGGTGAACTTCAGGGTACTGAGCACCCGGTAGGTGGTTTCACTGTATTCCTTCAGATACTCCTGGGCGGGCAGACCCTGCTGTACCACCGTGCCGATGATCGAGGTGATCGCCAGCAAAATCAGCGTAATAATGGTCAGCTTCAGGGAACAGAAAAAGTCCCAGACCGCATCAATAGGGTTACGTTGTTTGTTGCTCAATGGAAAATTCTCCCGATTTGGGGTTGAAGCGGGGCCAGACCGGACCGGCACAGCAGGCCGGGGCGGTCGCAACGGTTCGCGGACCAGGTCCGCCAACGGGCATTGCCGGCACGCGGCTCAATTCAGGAGGACAACGGTTTCCAGAAGGGCGAGGTCGGGATGGCTGGAAGGGCCGGGAAGGGGAGCAAAGCCGGTATCGCTGACGGCGAACAGCCGGTGCCGCCGGCCGAGGGGGAAGACCACGGGCTGTACCGGATTTTGCGGCAGGGGCGAGTCGGGCTGCTGGTAGGCGGTCAGCCGGCAAGGTGTGCGCAGGGGGGGATCACAGCACGGTTCATCCCCCGAATGGACCCGCGGCAGAAGCCGGCGGGAAAAATCTCCTTCTTTCCGGGTAAGGGGGACAATCCGGCAGCAATCGAGGGCGGCAAGGGCCGCGCCCCCCTGGCCATGCCAGAGCCCGGGGCGGGAAACGAGGCTGGAGCCGGCGGCCCAGGCCGTCAGCAACAGGATCGTGAGGATGAATTTTCGCAGGGCAACGCTGGGCATGGACCGCTTCGCAGGTGAAGGATAAGTACCTAGCTTAGCCGAACCGGGGGTTTCAGCGCAAGAGGAGATGTTGCTGACCGGCCCGTTGCCGGGCAAATGCGCCGCAGCGGGCCACGCCGGTTACAGGGGCGGCTCACCGCTACAGCCGATTCCGCAATGCCGGCGCAGCGCCTGCAGCTTGTCCTGTCGCGAGCCGCGCCAGTCGGCGAGCAGCCTCTCGGCGAGGGTCACGCCGCTGGTGGCTATTTCTTCGACCCCTTCGAGGTAGATCGCTTCATCGAGGGCTCGGCCCGCAGTGGCGGCCTGGCGCCGCAGGGAACGGCGGGCAATAGCCAGCGCTTCGCAAGCGACCTCCTGCAACCGGCGGCCGAGATACTCGGCCTTGAGGCCGAGTCGCCAGGCGTCACGGCACAGCTGATCACGGGTTGCGACATCGAGGGGTGCGAAGAGAGACCAGATTTCTGCACGGGCCTCGGCATCGTAAAGCAGACCTTTGCCCAGAGCTGAGACCGCAAGGGTCAGCGGTGCCGGCAGGGCGTCTGCGGAGCGCAGTTCGATCTGCGGTCGCAGCCGGACTTCGGGGAAGAGGGTTGAAAGGTGCAGATCCCAGTCCGCCAGGGTGGGCCGGTGAGGTCCGTAGCCAACGGCGAGGTAGCGGCGGAAGGTGAAGCGTTCCCCGGTCAGATCGACATAGCGGCCTTCGCGCTGGATGAAGTACATGGGGACGTCGAGAGCATAATCGACGTAGGTGGCGAAGCCCGCCCCGTCGGCAAAGATTTGCGGCAGCAACCCGGTGCGGTCAGGATCGGTGCGCGACCAGATCTCCCCGCGGGTGGAGAGAAAACCGCTGGGCCGTCCGTCAAGCAGGGGTGAGTTGGCGAACAGGGCGTAGAAGAGCGGGGCGGTCGCCAGGGCGATGCGCAGCTTGGCGATGCAGTCGGCCTCGTCCTGGTAATCGAGGTTGACCTGAATGCCCGCAGTCTGTTTCATCATCCGCTGCCCCATGTCGCCACAGCGGGCCATGTAGGGGCCCATGATCGCATAGCGAGCCTTGGGCACCCAGTCGATCCGGCTCGGGGGGGTGAAGGGCTGGACGCCGAGGCCGAAAAAGCAGAGGCCGAGAGCCCGGGCCTTGCCGACGATAGCGGCGAGGTGGCTGGCGAAATCACCGTAATTGCAGTGCAGATCCGGGCAGAGCCTACCGGAGAGTTCGAGCTGGCCGCCGGGTTCCAGAGTGATCGACGAATGGGGCCCAAACAGGGCGATGAGATGGTCATTCTCACGGATCGGACGCCAGCCGCCCTCCGCTTCCAGGGCCAGGAGCAGGGTTTCCACCTTGCCGTAATCGGCGGCTTCACCGGTCTCGGCGTCGAGGACCAGCTTTTCCATCTCGGTGCCGATTCCCCACTCCTGGGAGGGGCGGGCGCCCCGGGCCAGGAAGGCGACGAGATCCGCCGGGGAGCTGACCGGGGTGTCGAGATTGGGCTTGGCCAGAGTACTCATGGGCTTAGCATATCATGCGCCCCGGGGCCGGGAAGCGGGAAAGGCCGCCGGCCTTGAGGGGGGCGGGCCGGCGGCACGGTGGGGATTGCTCAGGACTGCAGGTAGGCTCTGATGCTGGCGCCCAGCGTTTCGAAAATCTTGGCGAATTCCTCTTCGTCACGCTCCAGCAGGGTGACGCGGAAGCCCTGCTCGGGGGTACAGAAGGAGGAGAGCGGCACGACGCAGATGCCGGTGGAGGCGAGCAGGTAGTAAACGAAGCGCTTGTCCAGGGAACATCCGGGCTGGGTGACAAGCCCCTCGACCAGTTCCTTCACCTCCCGGTTTTTGATCGGCAGGGTTTGCTGGTGGGTGAGCAGGCCCTCCTTGAATGCCACCGACATGTAGAAAGCGCCGTTGGTGCGGTTGACCTTGATCCCAGGTACCTTTTTCAGCAGGTCGTAGGCGACGTTGGAGCAGCGCTCGTAGCGGGCTTTGCGCTCCTCCAGGTACTTGGGGTATTCCGGATGGCTGAGCAGGGCGGGAATCGCCTTCTGCGGGAGGGTCGTGGAACAGACTTCCACCATCTTCGAGTTGAGGATGCTCTGCGTGTACTGCTTGAAGACCGGATCCTTGTCGGCATTGTAGACTTCGATCCAGCCGCAGCGGGCACCCGGCCAGGGAGCCTCCTTGCTGATCCCCTTCATGGCGATCGCCGGAACGTCGCCGATCAGGTCGGAGATCGGCTTGGTCGACTGGCCGTTGTAGACAATGTTGTGATAGATCTCGTCGGCGATGATGAAGAGGTCGAATTCCCTGGCGATGGCGATCATCTCCTTGAGAATCCGCTCCGGATAGACGGCGCCGGTCGGGTTGTCGGGATTGATGATCAGGATGCCGGAAATCGCCGGGTTGTACTTGATCGACAGACGCAGATCATCGAGATCCGGGAACCAGTTGTTGTCCGGGTCGAGGCGGTAGGAGACCGGCTTCTGGCCGGCGTGGGCCGCTTCCCCCGAGGAGTGGGTGGAGTAGGTCGGGGAAGGTCCGATGACCCGGGCCTCGCGCCGCAAGAGGCCGTACACCTTCTGAATCGCATCACCAAGGCCGTTGAAAAACAGGATATCGTCGGGCGTGATGCGGGTCTTGCCGCGGCGGTTGACCAGGTCGGCCAGGAATTGGCGGGTCTCCAGGACGCCCCGGCTCGGGCAGTAGCCGTAGGAACAGTCCTTCATCGCCAAATCGGCGACGATCTTCTTCATCCAGGCGGGGATTTTCTCCCCCTTGGCCACCGGGTCGCCGATATTCTCCATGTTGGTTTTGATGCCAAGGGTCTTGAGTTTGTCGGCAATCTCGACAATCGCCCGGATTTCATAGGTCAGTTCCCCCGCTCCGATGTGCACGATGTTGTTGCGCATGAAAAGTCTCCGTCCAGAGTTGCAGCGGTTGGCTGCCAAAGAAAAAGGCCATGGACTCTCTGCCATGGCCTGGGATGCATCATATGGGGGTCGGTCAGGTTCCGGGCACCGGGCGGCAGGCAGAGATCGGGCTTTGAAACGCGGCGGTCGCCGCGCTCATAGCTCGGCCTGCAGATGCTGCCTGAAATGTTTGGCCGGAAATCATCGCCTGCACCGGGTGAATCCTCCTGTAGAAACTCTGGTTAACACGAAGGCGCAGGCCATGTCAACGATTTCCTTCGCGAACGCCGCCGATCACCCTCGTATGGCAACCGGCGGCCGCCTCAGCGGTGCTCGGAGAAGACCTCTTCGGCGTTCTCCTCGAAGCGTGACTCGCGGTCGGGAAGCAGGGCATTGAGCAAGGACTGCAGGGGAGCGCTCAGGGCGTGCAGAGTACGGAAGTTGCCAATGCCGGAAAGAGGAACAGGGCAGGGATAAGCGGCTGAGGAGGACTCTTCCTCGATGAGCAGCGGCGGCAACTCAAGGTTTGCAAGTAGGGCGGCGCAGTCCCTGCGTTGACTCCGGTAGGCTGACCGCCGGCCTTCGCGCAGCTTGTTGATCCAGGCACGCAAACGCGGCAGCTGGGGCGGTGCCGGCGCGGGCCGGCGGACGTGGAGGAATACCCCTTTCAGGTCCCCGCAATGGCCGCTGCGGAGGGCCTCCAGGGTACCCTTGCTGCCGGCGCGGCGACGGAGGTCGGCGGCCAGCTCGGCGGAGACGACAAAGCTCGCTTTGGCGACCCGGCCCGGGAACCGCTCGAGCAGGTCCAGGGCCACATATCCTCCCATGCCGATGCCGATCACTACCGCGCGGCCGATACCCAAATAGGTGAACAAGGCCAGAACCTGGGCGGTTTGTTCGCTGGGCGAGAAGGTTGCCCGGAGGCTGCTGCCGAGGCCGGCGGAATTAAGGATGATCACCCGGCATCCGGCTTCGGCCAGGGCGTCGAAGACTGCCGTCCGCAGTTCCCGGTTGGAAGGGTGGTCGTGGAGCACCGCCACCGCCGGTCCCTGGCCGAAATCTTCGTAATGAAGTTCCGTCGCCTTTGTTTTGAAAATCATAATGGCACCTCGATAGAGAAGGGGCGTCCGGTCAGCAAGCCCAGTCAGCTACTGAAATGTTTTTTGTTCAAGCAACGAATATACCAATGTTTGATTTTTTTTAGTAATGAGAAAGTGGCCTTATATTTCAGACAATTGAGAAAGGGGATCGTTGGATTGTCGACGTTGCCGGCGGGAGGGAGATTCGCAGATTTGCAAAATTACGAGGCGCGGGATTCAGGCCCAGGCACGGTCTGATCCGGGAGGCGAAAGGACAACCTGCTGGAAATAAAATGAAAAAATGTTTTCTAGGAGGGCAGCGGGAATGTTTGCGAATTTGCAAAACATCTTTTTATTGTTTTGCGGAAGGGCTTAAAGTATAAATCGACCCGAGCCATAACGCTTCGGTCGACGCCGGAACCGGGAGCAGGATTCTGATGATGCGCAGCATATCGTCGGAGGGAGGGAAGGGGCAACGGTTACGATTCCGGCAAGATCCTGCAACCGACAGCTGTCGCCTGGATCCGGCCCTGCACCGATTTGTGGTTCAGAAACCGCGGCGTTTTTTGCGCGACACTTTTCCGATCAACCAGCCAAAGAAGAAGACTCCCCCTCCCGCCAGGAACCATTGGATCATGCCGGTGCGCAGCAAAGAGGAGTTCTCTTCGTGAAGGCTGGCGAGTTCGGTCTTTAGTTGACCATTCTCTTGCTGCAATTGGTCCCGTTCGTCGACAATGGTCGCCACATTCCCGGCGTCCTTCTGCAGGGTCTCGTATTTGGTGGTGGCGACAGTCAGCTGGCGGCGGGTGGTGTCCAACTGCTGTTCGGTGGCGGTGAGTTTGGCCTGCAGCTCGCGGGAGAGGTCTTCCTGTTGCCGGCGGGTTTTTTCCAACTCGCTGCTGGTTTTCCCTTGCGTCTCCTCGAGTTGCTTCAGCTTGCGTTGCAGTTCATCCCGTTCCCTCGTGAGGCGGGTCAGTTGCAGGCTCTTAGGGGTGGATGTGGTTACGTACTGGCTAAGGACGTAGCCCACCTCTCCGGCCTCGGTGCGCACCTTGAGGAAACGGCCGTTTTCCCCGAGAATTTCGAGGGGGGCATCGGTCTTCAGGGTGGTGATTTCCGAAGACTCGGAATTCGGCGCGGCGCGCAGGTCGATGATCAGTTGGTCGTTTACGTAGCGGGTTTCAGCGGTCGCTGCAGCGGCCATAAGCAGCAACCAGGCGACCCCCAGAACGAGTAACCTGGTACGGGGCATAGGTATCCTCCGCATGTTTAAATCCGTCAGTTAATTCCTGACATTAGACCGGCTGGCCGGGACAATCAAGCAGAAATTGCAGTGCCTGCACCGTTGACGTTTGGCGCCGGGGCCGCTAGAATCGGCTTATTCCCCCCAAGGAAAGACCGTGATTCGCTACGAAATTACCTACCAGCAGGAAAACGAAACCCGTTCGGCCCTGGTCGAAGCCTCCGGGCCGGTCGATGCCGAGCGCAAGTTTCTCGCCGACAAACCAGCCGGTTCGGTCCGGATTCTGTGCGTCGTTCGCCAGTAACTCCCTCCTATCCTCTCCCTCCACTCAGTCCGGGGGACCCGGCGGTCGAGGTTCACTCACCCGGCGGACCAGCGCTTCCACACTGGCCCAGAGTTGCTCCATCCGGCGGCGATGCCAGGGGCGCTGCAGCCAATCCTGATATTCGATCTCCTGCGAGTGGGCAAAGTCGCTCCTGAACAGCTTTTCCAGCTGCCCCAAAATGACCGGGTCATCCAGTTCCTGATTGGCCTCCAGGTTCCAGCGCAGGTTCCAGCGATCCAGATTGCTCGAGCCGATGCTTGCCCAGCTGTCGCAGAGCTGGACCTTGGCATGGAGGAAGCGGGGCTGGTATTCGAATATCCGTACCCCGGAGCGGAGCAGTGGGGCGTAATGGCGCTGCCCAAGGCGGCGGACGCTGGGGTGATCGGTGTGCGGGCCGGGGAGCAGCAGACGGACATCGACCCCGGCCCGGGCCTTTCGTTTGAGGGCCCGGCGCAGCTTCCAGGAAGGAAGAAAATAGGCGGTGGCCAACCAGACCCGCTGTCTGGCCCGGCGCACCCGCTTGAGTAAGGAGCGGACGATATCGGCCTGGTGAAAGCTGCGGCCCTGGGCCGCGACCCGTCCGCTGGCACTATCGGAGGTGTAACGTTGGGGTGCTCTGGATGGCAGATCCAGGGGCTGATCGACCACCTCCAGCCAGGTATCCCTGAACAGGGTTTGCCAATCGGCAACCAGGGGGCCCCGAATCTCCAGCATCAGCTCGTGCCAGTAGTCGGCGGGACGGAGGGCGGCGGAGAAGAGGTCGGTAATACCGGCGCCGCCGGTGAAGGCCCGCTCGCCGTCGATGATCAGCAATTTGCGATGATTGCGCTGCAGATTGCGCCGCCAATGATGGCGACCGAGGGGATTGTAGAAGGCCAACTGGACGCCGCCGTCGATCAGGCGTTGGCGATCGCGGCGCAAAAGCAGGCGACTGCCGAAGTCGTCGAGGAGCAGGCGGACTTTCACTCCACGTGCCGCGGCGGCGGTCAGGACGGGAATGAAGCGGTCGGCAAGCAGGCCTGATTCAAAAAGATAGATTTCCAGCAGGACCGAGGACCGGGAGGAACCGATGGCCTCCAGAATGGCCGGGAAAAATTCGTCCCCGTCGACCAGCAGATGGAAACGGTTGCCGCTGCGCCGGGGAAATCTGTACTTGGCAGATTTCATAGCAACTTCCGATTGCTAAGCGGGATCCCGACTCTGCCAGACCTGATATTCGTGTGGCCATTCCCCCTTTTTCCAGAAGACCAGTTCCCGCATCCGCTGGCTGAAGGCGCGGATTTCCATCTCGACGCGGGGGTCGCGGAGCTGCTGCTGCCAGGCGGTGACCAGCTTCTCGCCGAGCCGCCGGGCCTCGCGCTTGAGTCCGGCAGTGAACTCGCCATCGGGCAGGGCTCCCATCGTAGCGTGCACGCCCCCCACCGAGTGAATCCCGGTAATGGTCAGAAAACGTTGCAGGTAGTCAATAATCGGCTCGTCGCCGCCTCCCCCGGAGGTGACTACCGCCGCACCGTATTTACCGCTGAAGCCGAGCAGGTGGACGACTCCGCAGCAGCGGTCGAGAAAGGCCTTGAGTTGGGCGCTGACGCTGAAGAGGTAGTTGGGGCTGGCAAGGATCAATCCGTCGGCGGCAAGGATTTTGGCACGCACGGCCTCGAAGTCGTCTTTCTGTACGCAACGTCCCAACTTGTGGCAGGCATCGCAGCCATTGCAGGGGAGGATGCTGCGGCCATCCAGATAGATAGTCTCGGCACGGCAACCATGGGCCGCGGCTCCGGCGAGGACTTCCTGCAGGAGACGGGCGGTGTTGCCGCGGGGGCCGTGAGGACTGCCGACAATACAAACGACCTGCATGGGAACCTCCTGTTCGGTTGGGGATCAGACTGGGGTGGGGAATTCAGAACGGATGAATTCCCGGATCGCCCTGATATCCCGCGAGGCCATGTCCAGAAACTGAACGCCGAACCCGCACGGCAGATCGGGCTTGGCCTGGTCACCGGCAGCGTTGGCCCAGGCCACCCGCCCCCTGCTGCGAATGGTGGTCGGTGCCCCGGGGATGAAGAATTCCAGACTCAGGGGGGTGTCAGTGCTCAGCAGCTGGGAAGTCCCGAGAAATATCCCGCCGCTGGCCAGGTTCACGGAAAAATCATGGAGAGTCTGCTGGTCTCCAATCCCGTAATGGACCAGCATGCGGGTGGTGACGCGGGGTGTCGCTCGCTCGGCCATTGCCAGAAACCGCCTTGCGGCATCCAGAAGTTGTCGGCGGTTGAGGGGTTTTCCGATGACCGCGTCGCATCCTGCAGCCCGGCAGCGCTGGAGTTCCGCAGCGTCGTCGGTTCCCGTGGTCAGAATGACCGGTACCGAACAGAGGTCGGGATCGCTTTTGATGCGTCGACAAATTTCGGCACCATCCATGCCCGGCATTTGCAGGTCCATGATCACCAGCTGGGGCTTAAAGACCTGCAGGGAGTGCAGGGCTTCGCGACCATTGCGGGCCACGGTGACCGCGACCTGGTCACGGGAAAAGAGGGACCTTTCCATCTCCAGGAAAAGACGAACTTCGTCGACCAGCAGCACGCGTTTACGCTGTTCCATCGGTTTGGCGACCTCCGGGATGGGGATTGAATGCTGCGGAGAGCATGAAGTATACCATGCCGCTTTTTGCCGGATATCGGCAGGGGCTATCCGTATACATGGTTCGTTACTGCGGCGGCCGCAAAAATGGGTTGGAGGAAATTTTTTTTGCATTTAGGTCTACCCCTGCGGTGGGACCAGAAACGGCCGAGTTTACCGGTGGTTTTCGGGTAGCTGATCCCCTTTTGCCGGGAGACATGGCTTTGACAGCAGCCTCAATTCGAGTCGGAGGCTCGAGACCGCCAGGTTTTTTGGGTTGCTGACAGCGAAAAAATAATATACTTTTCATCTCGAAAAATACCCTGTATCTCAACCAACGCCGAAGGGGGTGCTGAGAGCATTGCTTGCTTGTCGTCGTTTTTATTGACTTTTATGCCCTTGCTCAAAACTTCACCGGTGTTCGCCGAAAAAACAGCATCCTATCCATCTCCGGACATGAACGGCTGGTCATTGCCAGCCCGAAAATGGCCGAAAGTCGGGAATTTACCAAAGCCGGAAAGGGTTGGCAGGGTCTCTGCCCAAAGTTCCGGTTCCGGTACGAGTCGGCACGATGGCGTGCCTTCCTCCCCCATAGCGACGCAATGAAGCCCGCCAGGAAATGACCCTGTGCGGGTTTTTTTGTATACGATCCACTCCCATCGAGGACATTGCCAATGCTCGTCATCTCCTGTATCAAGCAGGTCCCGGACACCACCCAGGTACAGATCGACCCCGTGACCAACACCCTGGTCCGCGAAGGAATCCCCTTCATCATGAATCCCTACGACACCCACGCCCTCGAGGAGAGCCTGCGTCTCAAGGACCGCTACGGGGTGCGCTCCGTAACCCTGTCGATGGGCCCTCCCAATGCCGAGGCGACGCTGCGCAAGGCCTGCGCGGTCGGTGTCGATGAGGCGATTTTGCTTTCCGACCGAGTTTTCGGCGGTGCCGACACCCTGGCGACGAGCAAGGTTCTGTCCGCGGCCATCAGCCGGCTCGGCGCCGAAGAGGAGGTCGCGCTGGTGATCTGCGGCAAGCAGACCATCGACGGCGACACCGCCCAGGTCGGCCCAGGCATCGCCAGTCGCCTCGGCTACAGCCAGCTGACTCTGGTCGACCGCATCGAGGACCTCGACCTGGAGAAAAAGACCGTCCGCGTACGGCGCAAGCTCGAGGGGCGGCACGAGATCGTCGAAGCGCCCCTACCGGCGGTCCTCACCGTGGTCCGTGAACTCAACCGCCCCCGCTATCCCACCGTGTCGATGCGTCTGGCGGCCAAGAATGCCGAGATCAAGGTCTGGAACAACGAAGTGCTGCAGCTCGACGTCGGTACCATCGGTCTCAAGGGCTCGCCGACTTGGGTCAGCCGGATTTTTTCCCCCGAGCTCGAGAAAGGGGAGATCCTTGGCGACGGCGCTGGTGATCCGGCCGGATCGGCAGGTTTGCTGGTCGACAAACTACTGGAAAAAGATCTGCTGACCCTCTGATTTTGGACAGGATAAATAGAACCATCCTTTCGCCGTTGGGCGATTTTCGAGGAGATCATGACGGAACCGAAGAAATTGAAAAAACCCCGGGGCAAGGCCAAGGTTATTGATGGGAGCTGTATCGCCTGTGGCGAACGCTGTCAGAGTTCCTGCCCGATCGACGCCATCACCATGAACGAGAAGGGCGAGCCGATCATCGACTACGGCAAGTGCATCGGCTGCGTCAAGTGCATCAAGGTTTGTCCGGCGCAAGCCATCGAGATGTTCTTCACTGCCGAGGAGCAGGCGATTCTCGACGAGATCGCCCGCCAGCAGGCCGATGGCGCCGCCGTGGAAGAGGAACTCGACCCGGAGGAACAGCGGCTGCAAGCCCTGCTCGCCGCCTACCGCGGAGTCTGGGTCTTTATCGAGCAGACCGGGGGCGAGCCGGCCAAGGTCTCCTGGGAACTGCTCTTCACCGGCCGGGCACTGGCCAAGGCTCTTGATGCGCCGCTGAGTGCCGTGGTCATCGGTCACCAGGTCGCAGACCTGTGCAGCGAGGCCTTCGCCTTCGGTGCCGACCAGGCCATCCTGCTCGATGCCCCGGTCTACCGCCACTACCGCACCGAGGCCTACACCCGGGCATTGTGTCACCTGATCGACAAGCGCAAGCCGGAGGTGATCCTGATGGGCGCCACCGGGGTCGGACGGGATCTCGCCGGGGCGGTGGCGACGGTAGTGAAGACCGGCCTGACTGCCGACTGCACCGGGTTGGCCATCGACGACAAGCGCAACCTGATGCAGACCCGCCCGGCCTTCGGCGGCAACATCATGGCGACCATCATGTGCGACAAGTTTCGGCCACAGATGGCTACGGTCCGCCCCCACGTGATGCAGATGCCCGAATATGTGGCCGGTCGCAGCGGCCCCATCCTTCGCGACGACTTCGCGCCGCCCGAGGCGGAAATCCTGGTCAAGGTCCTCGAGGTTATCGAGGACGGTGCCGGCCACGGCAGGGTTGACATCGCCGGGGCCAACATCATCGTCTCCGGCGGCCGCGGCATGTTGAACAAGGAGAATTTCGTCCTGCTCCAGGAACTGGCCGACGAGCTCGGAGGGGTGGTCGGTGCCTCGCGCAGCGCCGTCGACGCCGGCTGGATGCCCGGTGACCGCCAGGTCGGGCAGACCGGCAAGACGGTGCGGCCGACGGTCTACATCGCCTGTGGCATCAGCGGTGCCATCCAGCACATGGTTGGCATGCAGGACTCGGACACCATCATCGCCATCAACCGCGATCCCGAGGCGCCGATCTTCCAGATCGCCCATTACGGGATTGTTGGCGACCTGTTCCAGGTCATCCCGGCGATCACCGCCCGGGTCCGCGAACTACGCCAGAGTGACCGGCGCCAGAGCGCCTAACGCAATCGGAGAGCGAATCGAGATGTCTTCCCAACAGCTGATTTTCATCCCCCTGTTTTTGCTCGCCCTGGTGGCATTTGCCCTCAGTTGTTACCAGCGTTTCAGCCTTCTTGCCCTCTGCCAGGGTGAGGACCGCACTTCCAACCCGGGGGCGCGCCTGGCAGCTATGCTGCGCTACGCCCTCGGCCAGCGACGGGTGGTCAGACGCCCCTTCGGCATCAACCATATGCTGATCTTCTGGTCATTCCTGGTCCTGCTGCTGGCCAACGGCGAATTCCTGCTCAGCGGGCTCTTTCCGGACTTGCGCCTTTCGCTCCTGCCCGGGGCTATCTATCACCCGCTGGCGTTGGCCTTCGAGTTGGTTTCGGTGGTCGCGCTGGCCTGCGTGATCCTGGCCGCCGCCCGCCGGCTGTTCTTTCCGCCGGCGTATCTCTCAAGCGACTATGCTAGCGCCCGCAGCGGCGAGGCCTTTGTCATTCTCGCCTTCATCGCCGCCCTGATGGTTGTCTTTTTCTGCCTGCACGCCGCCGAGATCGCCCTTGGCCAGGAGGCTGGCGCCGCCTGGATGCCGGTGTCGCGGGCGCTGGCCGGTGGCCTGGCCGGCCTGCCGGTGACCTCGCTGCAAACCCTTGCCGGCACCGCCTGGTGGGTCCATGCCCTGGTGCTGCTGGTCTTCATGAACCTGCTGCCGCGCAGCAAGCACATGCACATTCTAACCGCCATCCCCAACTGCTTCTTCAGTTCGCTGGAGAAGTCCAATACCCAGTCTCGCGAGAAGTTCGCGCCGGGGAAGAATTTCGGCGTCGGCAGCGTCGAACGGTTCACCTGGAAGGATATTCTCGATGGTTACGCCTGCACCGAGTGCGGCCGCTGCCAGGACGTCTGTCCGGCCCGGAACACCGGCAAGTCCCTCAACCCGCGCCAGGTGGTGCACGACATCAAGGTCAACTTCCTGGAAAATGCCAGCCTGCTCAAGCGGGGAGAAAAGCCGCGCCTGCCGCTGATCGGCGAGGGGGGCGAAGGCTGCAACAGCGAGGAGGCGCTGTGGGCCTGCACCACCTGCGGCGCCTGTCTGCAGGCCTGCCCGGTCCTCATCGAGCACCTGCCGAAGATCGTCAAGATGCGCCGCCACCTGGTGGAGAGCGAGGGGAAATTCCCCGAGGAGCTTCTCAACCTCTTCGAGAACATGGAGCAGCGCAGCAACCCGTGGGGGATCGCTCCGGCAGAGCGCACCAAGTGGAGCGGCCATCTCGGCGACCGTCCCTTCGTGGCCGGGCAGACCGAATACCTCTTCTTCGTCGGCTGCGCCGGCGCCTTCGACAACCGCAACAAGCATGTCACCGTTGCCCTGGCGACGCTGCTCGACAAGGCGGGCCTCTCGTGGGGGATTCTCGGCAAGGACGAGCTGTGCTGCGGCGACAGCGTACGCCGGCTCGGCAACGAATACGTCTTCGAGCAGCTGGCGACGAAAAACGCCGAACTCTTCCGGGAACGGGGAGTGAAGAAGATCATCACCCAGTGCCCGCACTGTTTTTCGACTCTGAAGAACGACTACCGGCAATATGGCCTGGAGTTGGAGGTGATCCATCACAGCCAGCTGTTGGCCGAACTTACCGCCAGCGGCCGACTGCCGGTTCCGGCCGCCAAGAGCCAGGGGAAGGTCCTTCTGCACGATTCCTGCTATCTCGGCCGGCACAACGACGAATATGCCGCACCGCGAGCGGTAGTGACTACCGCTACCGGCAGCGCCCCGGCCGAGTTCGAACGGCAGGGAGAGAATTCCTTCTGTTGCGGTGCCGGTGGCGGGCGGATGTGGATGGAGGAACACCAGGGAACCCGCATCAATCTCGAGCGGGTGGGCGAAGCTCTCGACCAGCAGCCGGAGACGATCTGCGTCGCCTGCCCCTACTGCATGACCATGTTTGAGGATGGTCTCAAGGACGAAAACGCCGGTACCGTCAAGGTACGGGACATTGCCGAAGTGTTGGCCGAGTCCATGGCGCCGCGGTAATACCACTCACCAGTCAGGGAAATTTCGGGGCCGTCAGGATTGCCGGCCCCGAAATTTATCTTGGCGGAAATCCTGACGGGGATGGTCGTGACCATGGAACGATACACCGGAAGCTAAAAAACGCCGCCCCCGGAAAGCGCGGGGGGCGGCAAAAGGAGAGCAGAAGAGGAGGACCGGACGAACCTAGCGGGCTACGGCCGGGCTGTTTGCTGCGGCGCTGCGTCCCGGAGTGGCGAGGAGGGGTGACCGGCGGGCCGGGGACTGCAGGTCGCCCAGCACCGCCAGGGCTTCGCTGGCGTAGGGATCATCGAGGACGTCCTTGGCCAGCTGTTTTTCCTTTTCGGCGGGGGTCTGAACATGATCCTTGGGCTGATCCGCTTTTTTGCCATGCATCGGAACGACGTCTGTGAGCTTTTTGGCTTCCTCCCGCTCCCGGCGAACGGTGTCGATATTCAGCGACTGCAGGGTCCGTTCGCTGAGTTCCTTGGTGCGAGCCGCCCCTTGGGCAATTTCCTGGAAGCGGGGATCGGTGGCGGTGCGTTGCCGGCTGTGGCTGCGGAGGGTGTCGAGCCGTATCGCGAGGTCGTTCCAGTGGGAGTAGTTGACCGGCGCTACGGTGTCCCAAGGGAGCGAGTACTCGGCGTATTTTTCGCCGGTCTTGAGATACTGCAGCCGGTCGGGGAGGATGATGTCCGGGACCACCCCGCGGTACTGGGTCGAGGCACCGCTCACCCGGTAAAACTTCTGCACGGTGATCTTCAGAGCCCCCAGCGGCTTGTATTCATCCATGTTGCGCAGGGTCAGGCTGCGGTCGAGATCGATCAGCGCCTGGACGGTCCCCTTGCCGTGGGTATGCTGGCCACCGACGATCACCGCGCGGCCGTAATCCTGCAGCATGCCCGCCAGGATTTCCGAGGCGGAGGCGGAAAATTCGTTGACCACCACCACCAGCGGCCCGCCGTACTCGATGCTGGCATCGTCGTCGTTGAGAGGTTGGATGGTACCGTCGCTGGATTTGACCTGTACGACCGGACCGGATTTGATGAACAGCCCGGCCGTTTCCACCGCATCGGAGAGGGAGCCGCCACCGTCATTGCGCAGATCGAGAACGATTCCTTCCACCTTCGACTGTTTGAGGCGTTCCAGCTCGGCACGCACGTCGTCGGTGACGTTGCGGACCTTGGCGCCGTGGCCGCTGCCCCGGAAGTCCCGATAGAAGGAGGGGATCTTGATATAACCGAACCGCGGATGGGCAGCGGTGGCCGGGATCACCGTACCCTTGACGAAGGTATCCTCGATCTGGACCACGTCCCGGACGATGGGGATCACCAGGGCCCGGCCGTCGGGTTTGCGAACCGTCAGCCGCACCTCGGTTCCCTTGGGCCCGCGGATCAATCCGACCGCATCGCGCAGGCGCATATCCGTCACATCGACCGGCTCGGCCGATCCCTGGGCGACCTTGAGGATGATGTCCTCGGCCTGCAGCTGCCCTTGGCGAAAGGCGGCACTGCCGGCCATGATTGCCACCACTTTGATGTAGCCGTCCTCTTCCCGCAAGGTGGCGCCGATTCCTTCGAGGGAGCCGCGCATGCCGATGTCGAAATCTTCCTTTTCGGTCGGGGGCAGGTAGTCGGTGTGGGGATCGTAGGCCCGGGTCACGGCGCTGAAGTAGCGGTCGTAGTAATCCTGGGTGGTGTCCTGCTGGAGGCGCTCGAAGAAGTCCCGATAATTATTGGCGACCTTCTCCTGGGCCTGCTTGAGGAGTTTCGCATCGATGTGGTCGCCGGCAGGTACTTTTTTGCCGGCGATCTTGGCTTCGGCGGCGCTATCGTCTACCAGGTCCAGGTAGCGCAGCAGGATCTGGTAGGTCAGGGTCTGCCGCCAGCGGTTCTTGAGCGCAGTGTCGCTGGCGCAGAAATCGAGTTTATCCGGATCGGTCTCAAAGCTCTCCTGGCTTTGCAGGTCGAAATCTCCCGCCAACAGCTGCTCGACCAGCTTTTTGACGTCGGCGATGCGCCGGGCCATGATCTCCTCGGCAAAGGAAGGCAGGACGATGCGCCCCTGATTGAGCTCGTCGTCAATGCGATCGGAAAAGTCCTGCAGCTGACTGACATCGGATTGGAGCAGAAAGCGCTTCTGGCTGTCGAGCTGTTTGAGAAAGAGGCCGAAGGCCGCCTTGGAAAGGGCGTCGTCGATCGGTTTGTGGCTGTAGTGATGCAGCGGGAGTTGTTGGCGCAACAGGTAGCTGATCACCTGGGCCCGGGTATAGCTGAAGTCGACGTCATTACCGGTGGCCCGCCCTTGAGCCGGGAGCAACAGCAGGAGCATCAGCAGCGCGGCCATCGCCAACGCCTTGCGGCAGAATCGGTTCATGGTTTCTCGTCCGGTGGCGCTGGCAGCCACCTCTCTGGCAGGGAATTTCGGTGTTGCGCCGCAACCCATCGCCGCGGCGACATACCTCGCTATCCTAGCATGATCAGAGGGTAAGGGGTCAAGTTTTACCCGGTTTCTGCCGAGCGCTGCCGGCCTCGCCGAGATCATCGAACTCGATCAGCTCCCCCCGGTATTTCTGCGGGAGAAAATGTTGCTGCAGGCGAAGATCTGTGGCGTTCGGGGATGGCGATCTCGGCAAAGAAACGTTGCCACAGTTGTTGCAAGGCAGGCTCGCTGGCGGCAAGGGTGGGTGGAGCGTCGGCTGTCAGTTCGCCGAGGCGCCGGCTCTGTCCATTCCCCAGCATGCCCAGGTTTCGTCCCAGGTCGTGGATCAGCCAGGGGCGGGGACCAAGCCGCCGGTGGAAATGGGCGCCGAGCAGGGGAAGCACCAAGGCACCGGGGCGCAACGGCGCGTAGAGCAGGCCGCCCCTTTCGGGACGGCCTGCTCTAATGGGCGGGATGGCGGAACCCCGGTCTGCATTACGCCAATCCGTCGGCAGAACCTCTCTCCGGCGGTGCCACCACCGGCCCTTGCTGAGCCCGGGGGCGCTTCCTTCCGGCGAAGAACCACTCCTTTCAGGGAGTTGCACGCCCCTGGCGGATGGGAGGACACGGCGTCCGGCGTGAGACCTGGTAGCGCCATCCTTCTTCTTCCAATTTCATCTTAGCACAACAGAATTTTTTCAGGAGTTGAGGTTTGGGCGACAGCGAAGCCCTTTACAAGACCCGTTTCGGTAGTAGAGTGAAAATAACCCTGAATATTAAAGGAGGAAGACGGATGGATGTCTCTGAGCCACCGGGTCGGGAAGGGGTACTCCGATAAAAAGGTATAATTAGCCCCTGAATTCGTTCAGGGAAATATTCCCACAGGGAATAGCAAATCAGTCGACAGAACGACCAAAGCCCCGGCGGCAGCCGGGGCTTTGGTGTTTCCAGAGCACGCGGCCAAGGTGCCGAGGCTCACCCGGAGCGAACATTTCGGCCCGGATGCCGGCAGTCGCTGCTGAGCCAGCGCCGGATGCCGTCCAGCGCGACGTCGATGGCAGCGTTGATCGCTGGTTCCTTGATGTCCAGGTCGACGGTTTCGTCGCTGCTGCGGTCGGCCAGCACGGCGCAGATGCAGCCGGCGGTCAGGCCATAAACTCCGGCCATCTTGAACAGGGTTCCGGCCTCCATCTCATAGTTGAGAAGGCCAAGCTGGCTGTAACTGGCGTTGAGACCCCGCAGGTGGGGAAGAAGGTGGGGGTTGGCGGAGCTGGCGGTCCGTTCCTGTCCTTCGTAAAAGGTGTCGACCGAGGCGGTGACGCCGAGGTGCCAGCGGTGGCCGGAGGCCCCGGCCGCGGCAGCCAGGGCGACGCAGAGGAAGGGATCGGCGACGGCCGGGTACTCCTCCGGAGCGATATCTCGGGCGGCCCCCTGCCGACAAAGGGCAGCGCTGGAGATGACCAGGTCGCCGGCCCGAACATCGCGGCCGATGCCGCCGCTGGTACCGACACGGACAAAGCAGGTCAGCCCGACCTGCGCCAGTTCATTGACGACGATGCTCAGCGACGGCGCGCCCATGCCGCTGGTTGCGGCCAAAAGCCGCCGGCCGTCAGCCGCTTCGAGCAGATAGCTGTCGAGGCCGCGGTTCTCCGAGAGGGTGCGCAGGCAGCGCAGATCGGGACGGCGGGCGATCTGCCGGGTGCGCTGCGGGTCGCCGCAGAGCAGGACGGCTTCGGGAAGGGGGGATCCAAGGTCGGCGGAGGAAAAACCGATGTGGTAACAGGGGTCAGTCATGACCGGACTCCCGGACCAGTCCGGCGGGACCGAAAGCATCGGGCAGCAGTTCGGCAACGCTGGATTCCAGGCGACCCTCGCCGCGGCAGATGCACAGGACCGAGGCCTCTTCGGCGAATTCCGCCAGCACCTGGCGGCAAGCGCCGCAAGGGGCGGTCGGTTGCGGGGTCGGGGTGAAGATCGCCAGGGCCTGCAGGCGCCGGTTGCCGGCGGCCACGGCCCGATAAATCGCCACCCGCTCGGCACAGCAGGAAAGACCGAAGGAGGCGTTTTCGATGTTGGCGCCGGTATAGATCAGATCGTCGGCGGCGAGAACCGCAGCCCCCACCGGAAACCGGCTGTAGGGGGAGTAGCTGGCGTTGGCGGCCTGGCGGGCCGCCTGTTCGAGGGCCTGGCGCTGTTTGACCGCAATGGACATGGAAATCTCCCGATCGGTAGGCATTGGGAAGAGCATACCAGATGCTTTTCCATCCAGTCGGTCACGGCTAATCCGGGACAGTATCCGGTCAATCATCCCCACGGCCTCGCTCCGCGAAGTCAACCTATGGGTTCCCGGCCTGGAAAAACTGCTCGATGGCCGTGAAGATCTCGCTGCTGGGAGCCGTCACCACCTGCACTTCGGGCAGGGAGCGGAGAAAAATCCGCCCATAGCCTTTTTTCACCACCCGGGCATCGAGAATCAGTACCACGCCGCGATCGTCGCGGTGCCGGATCAGTCGGCCAAAGCCCTGCTTGAACTTGATCACCGCCTGCGGCACCGTGTACTCCATGAATGGGTCGCCGCCGCGGCGCTCGATGGCCTCAGCCCGGGCCTCGAGGATCGGCTCGGTGGGGACCTTGAAGGGGAGGCGGGTGATGATCACCTGTTCGAGAGCGCGCCCGGGCACGTCGACCCCTTCCCAGAAGGAGTCGGTGGCGAACAGCACGCTGGTCGGATCGCCGGCGAAGGTCTTGAGCAGGCGATGGCGGTTCTCCTCCCCCTGGCGCAGGCAGCGATAGCCGCGGGCGGCGAGGACCGGCGCCAGCTCGCCATGGACCCGGCGCAGCAGCGAGTAGGCGGTAAAGAGGACGAAGCTGCGGCCGTCGGCGGCAAGGACGGCCCGCTCGGCGAGATCGCGGACCATCTCCGGATAGCCGGGGCGCCCCGGCTCGGGGATGTCGACCGGAACCGCCAGCAGGGCCTGGTGGGCAAAGTCGAAGGGGGAGGGGAGGCGCAGCGCACTGCGCCGGTCGGAGGGACAGCGATCGAGCCCGACGCGTTGTTCGAGAAAGGTGAAGGAGTCGCCGACGGCGAGGGTGGCGCTGGTCAGGACCACGGTCCGGAAACGGTCGTAGAGGGCCTGTTGCAGGCTGGCGGCTACCTCCAACGGCGCGGCGCAGAGGCGGGTGACCGGCCCGCCACCGCGCCCGCTGCGCGCCGACACGACCTCCATCCAGACGCAGTAACTTGGGTCGGCGGCGGCGAAAAACTCCAGATCGCCGGCGATGCCGGCCAGGCGCAGAAAGGCCCCGGACAGATCGGTGAAGACCGAGGCGAGCCGTTCAGCGACCTTCTCCGGCAATGCCTCGCAGACTTTGAGCAGGGCCTGACCGGCTTGCCCGAGCGCCCCGGTCATGGCGGCCAGTTCACGGACCCGGGCGACCGTATCGGTCCAGATCGGTCGCTCGACAAAGGCCGGGGTGACACGTTGGCGCAGCTCCTCCCCTTCCCGGACAGGATATTCGGTGATCAGCCGGCTGCCGATCGCATCCAGGTCAGATACCGCCCGGTCGAAGAGCGTCTGGCGATCGACGAGGAGCTGTTCGATCCGGCCGTGCAGCTGCCGGTAGAGTGCGTCGGCGCTGTCTGGCAGCAGTTGCGCCAACTGGGCGAGGAGCCGGGGCAGCAGTCCCTTGTCAGGCTTGCGTGGATGGCGCAGTTTGCCCAGCACCCGGGCGTAAGCAAAGCGGGTAACCTGGGCCGAGAAGAAGCTGGTGGCGACATCCTCAAGGTGGTGAGCCTCGTCCAGAATCACCCGGTCGAAGGGGGGAAGGACAGCGGCGGCGGTGTAGTTGTCGGTCTGCTGGCGCAGGGCCAGGTCGGAAAGAAGCAGGGCATGGTTGACCACCAGCAGGTCGGCCTGGGCGGCGACCCGGCGGGCGCGATGGAAGAAGCAGGCGGCGTAGTCGGCGCAGCGCACCCGGGCGCACTGGTCGACCTCGCAGCGCACCTCCTCCCAAACCGCCTCCCGGGGGACGAAGGTCAGCTCCTCGCGGGAGCCGTCGCTGCTCCTTGCGGCCCAGTCGACCAGGGTCTCGAGCTCTCCCTGGTGCTCATTTTCGAAAAGCTCCGGCTCGCGGTGGGCGGCGGCCAGCCGCCGCCGGCAGAGGTAGTTGCCGCGCCCCTTGACCAGCACCGCACGAAATTCGAGGCCGGTGGCCCGCTGCAGCAGCGGCAGGTCCTTGCGGATCAGCTGCTCCTGGAGGTTGATGGTATTGGTCGAGACCACCACCCGCTCCTCGTTGGCCTGCGACCAGAGCAGCGCCGGGACCAGGTAGGCGAGGCTCTTGCCGGTGCCGGTTCCGGCCTCGATTACCGCCAGCCGGTCGCTGTTGAAGGCCTCGCCGACAGCAAATGCCATGCGCAGCTGTTCAGGGCGTTCTTCGTAGCCGGAAAGGGCGGCTGCGATCGAGCCCTGCGGACCGAGGTGGTCGGCGATCCGGGCCGGATCGAGCAATTGCCGGTTGCGCGGCAGAAACGCCTCGATCACCCGGTAGACGTTGTCCACAGCATTGTCCACAATGTGGAATCCGACCCCGAGGGCCCCGAGGCGGCCGGCGATCTCGAGGTCGGCCGGCGACGGGGTGAGCTGTCCCGAGGGGTGGTTGTGGATAACTACGTCACCGTAACGACAGGCCTGGAGAATGGCCGGCACCGCCTCTTTTGAGCCGCGGGCGAGGACTTCGATCTCGATTACCCGGCGCTGGTCGTCGGTATGGCCGAGAAAAAAGACTTCGTTGCCACCCGTTTCGCAGATGGCCTGGCGAAGCAGAATGATGACGCCGCTGGAAAAGGTCTGCTGCATGGGACTCCCACGGAAAAGGCTACCCATTATAGGCAAGCCCCGCCCAAAAGGGAAGGTGTGGCTCCGGTTCGGGAAAGAGGTAGATAGTCCAGAGGAAAGGGGCGGGATGCCGGCTGCGTTTGGCTTGGAGACTGGCCAATAAAAAAGGCCGGGGCGGGGCAACCTGTGGATTGAGTCCACAATTTCCTCCCGCATCGGCCCCGGAGGGGGGGTGGGGCCGGCCCGGCGGGAGAGAATCTAGCAGAGGTGCCGGGGAACTGCAACACCTAATCCGCGAGATTCCATGTGAAAAAAAGCCCCCGGCCGGAGGCTGGCCGGGGGCAAAGCGCCACGTGTGTGGCGGGGGGGGCTATTCAGGCTTCAGGGCGACGTAGCGGGTCGTATCGCCATGGCGAACCAGCAGCAGAGCCGGTTTGTTGGCGCTGGCCCGCAGTGCCTTGCTCGCCATTTCCGGGGTGGTCACCGCCTGGCGGTTGATTTCCAGGATCAGGTCACCTTGCTGGATGTCAGCGTCATCGGCCGGGGAGCCGTCTTCGACGGCGGCCACCAGCACCCCCGAAACGTTCTGGTAGCCGAGCTGAGCGGCCAGCTCGGGGGTGAGGGCCTGGAGCGAGAGACCGTAGCTGCCGGTCTTTTCAACGGCCGCCTTACCGCTGCTCTCTTTGCCCTGGCGTTTGCCGATGGTGACCTTGATCTCCAGCGGCTTGCCGTTGCGCAGGATGCCCAGATGGACCACCGTCCCGGGAGCGGTCATGGCAATGCCATTGCGGAACTCATTGACCTTGCCGACCGGCCGGCCGTCGGCCTTGAGCAGGATGTCTCCCTGTTTGAGACCGGCCTTGGCGGCGGGGGAATCCTCGATGACCTTGGAGACCAGGATGCCCTTGGTGTCCTTGAGGCCGAAGGACTGGGCCAGATCCTCATTCAGGTCCTGGATGTAAACGCCCAGCTGGCCGCGGGTGACCGTGCCGGTTTCCACCAGCTGATCGCGGATTTTTTTGGCCATATTGATCGGGATGGCGAAGCCGATGCCCATGTAACCGCCGCTGCGGCTGAAGATGGCGGTATTGATCCCAACCGCCTTGCCGTCGAGATCGACCAGCGGGCCGCCGGAGTTGCCGGGGTTGATGGCGGCATCGGTCTGGATGAAGTTTTCATAGTCGCTGAGGCCGATGCCGCTGCGCCCCTTGGCACTGACGATACCAGCGGTCAGGGTGTGGGAGAGGCCAAAGGGGTTGCCGACCGCCAGCACCCAGTCGCCGACCTCGAGTTTGTCCGAGTCGCCGAGTTCCAGCACCGGCAAGTCATGGGCCTCGATCTTGATCACCGCGACGTCGGTCGGCGGGTCGGTGCCGATCACCTTGGCCTTGAACTCCCGGCCATCGAGCAGGCGTACGGTCACCTTGTCGGCGTCGCCGACGACGTGGTTATTGGTCATGATCAGGCCGTCGGGAGAGATGATGAACCCCGAACCCTGTCCCTGGATCTGCCGTTTCGGCATCTTGCCGGTGCCGTGTCCATCGGGCGGGGTGCCAAAGAAGCGGTGGAAGAAGTCGTCGCCGAGGGGGCCGTTGAAGGGGGAGCCGAAGGGGAGCATCTCCTGCTGGTCGGCGGTCTTTTCCACCTGGATGAAGACCACCGCCGGCGAGACCTGCTTGGCCACGGCGCGGAATGCCTGGCCGGTCTGCCGCAGGCTTTCCAGGCCCTGTTCCTGGGCGGTGGCGAGGCCGGGAAGCGCCACCAGGATTGCCAGGATGAGACCAACAAAGAGGTGCAAACGAGTGGTTCGTCGTGTCGTCATGGTATGCTCCTTGGTTGGAATGGGGGCCGCAGCGGCGGGCAGAGGACCCGCGCCCGGTCGACCAGGGTATCGATATCGAAGGGTTTGTCGAAGGTTGCCGCCGCACGCAGGCGACGGGCCGCGGCGTGGGTCCGGGGATCGCCGAAGGCGGTCATGCAGATCACCGGCGGCCGTTGCGGCCGGTCGCAGAGGCTCTCCAGGACTTCCAGGCCGGTGAGTCCCGGCATGCGGATGTCGGTCACCACCAGGTCGATCGGTTCCCCTTCGCCGTCCAGGCTGTCGTGCAGCCGCTCAAGGAGGCAGAGGCCGTCGCTGCAGCTGGTCACTGCGTAGCCCTCGCGAAAAAAGCAGAAAGCGAGCAGTTCGCGCAACGCCGGGTCATCTTCGGCGATAAGGACGTTGGCCGGTCGGTCGGCAGTTTCCGGGTTGACGGTCATCGGCGTTCTCCTGAAGGATTCGCCTTATGATTATCGCAACCGGCGTGCCAGAATTAATATTTGTGATTTCAATGGCTTGCAGAGATGCTTTTGGGGCAAAGCGCCCCGCCGGGGCATTCTGCCCCAGCCTCGCGCGGATCAGGAAGGGATCTCCTCCTGCAGTTTCCGGTACAGGGTCTTGCGATCGATGCCGAGAATGCTGGCCGCCAGGGTGCGGTTGCCGCCCACCCGTTCCAGGACCTGGTGCAGGTAGCGCCGCTCCATCTCCGCCAGGGACGGCAGGTCCCCGGGCGGCTCCGGGCCGCCGGTCCGGGAGGAAGGCGGGCTAAGCTTGCGAAGGCGCTCGGGAAGATCCTCCACGGTCAACCGCTCGTGGCGGGTGAGGGCGACGGCCCGCTCGATGACGTTGCGCAGCTCGCGAACATTCCCCGGCCAGGCATGGGCCAACAGGCGGGTGGCAGCCTGCTCGGTAAGCCCCTTGACCCCCTTGCGAAAACGCTCGGCGAATTCGTCGACGAAGACCTGGGCCAGCAGCAGGATGTCGTTGCCGCGGGCCCGCAGCGGCGGCAGGTCAAGGGGCAGGACGTTGAGGCGGTAGAAGAGATCCTCGCGGAAGGTCCCGGCGGCGATCGCCTCCTCGAGGTTACGGTGGGTGGCGGCGATGATGCGTACGTCGCAGTCGATTTCGCGGTTGCCGCCGACCGGCCGCACCCTGCGCTCCTCCAGCACGCGGAGCAGCTTCGGCTGCAGGGGCAACGGCAGTTCACCGACCTCGTCGAGGAGCAAGGTGCCGCCGGAAGCCTCGAGGAAGAGGCCGCGGCGGGCATTGCGGGCATCGGTAAAGGCCCCCCGCTCGTGGCCGAAGAGTTCGCTTTCGAGGAGCGTTTCCGGCAAAGCCGCGCAGTTGACGGCGATGAAGGGGCCGCTGCGGCGGTCGCTCTGCTCGTGCAAGGCGCGGGCGACCAGTTCCTTGCCAGTGCCACTTTCCCCGCTGATCAGCACCGAGCTGTCGAGGCCTGCCAGGCGCGCCACCAGGTCGCGGATTTCGGCCATGGCTCCGCTCTCCCCGAGCAGGGCGCCGGGACCGCGCTGGCGGCGGACCTCGTCCTGCAGCCGGTGCAGGGTCTGCTCGAGCTGGCGGTGGCGAATCGCGCGCTGTACCGTATGGGCCAGCAGATCGAGGTCGACCGGTTTGGTGACGAAGTCGTAGGCACCGGCGCGCAGGGCGGCGATGGCGGTGTCGAGGCTGCCGAAGGCGGTCAGGATAACCACCGGCAGTTCCGGGCATTGGTTCTGCAGCCGCGCGCAGAGGTCGAGACCGCCTGTCCTCGGCATGTTCAGATCGGCGAGAACCGCATCGACCTCGCTGGTCTGCAGCAGGGCCAACGCCTGACTGCCGTCGGCGGCCGCCAGCACGGTGTGTCCCTGGCGGGTCAGGTCGTCTTTGAGCAGGCTACGCATTTCCCGGTCGTCATCGACCACCAGTACCCGGCCGGGGGTTGTCTCAGCCATGGCTCTGCTCCTCCTTTCCCGGTACGGCCAGAGGGAGATAGATGCTGAAGCAGCTGCCCTCCCCGGGTTGGCTGTCGACCCCGATCCAGCCGCCATGCTCCTCGACGATGCCGTAGGCGATGGAGAGACCGAGACCCGTCCCCTGGCCAACCTCCTTGGTAGTGAAAAAGGGGTCGAAGAGATGCGGCAGGTCCTCGGGGGCGATCCCGCTGCCGTTGTCCTGGATGGCGATGACCGCCCAGGGCCCATCGGCCTTATTTTCGGCCTCGGCTGGGAGCGAGGTGCGGGTCGCGAAACGCAGTTCGACGTGGCCGTCCGGGGCCAGGGCCTGCAGCGCATTCATGACCAGGTTGGTCAGCACCTGCTGCAGTTGGCTGGGGTCGGCGGCGACCGCCAGCGGTTCGGCTGCCGGGACCAGCGTAAGTTGAGCCTGTTGCTTGCTGGCCACCGGGTGCAGCATTTCGACCACCTTGGCCGCCAGAGCCTCAATGTCGACCCGATTGGTGCGGGGATTGCCGCGGCGGGCGAAGTCGAGGAGCTGGCGCATGATGGCGGTCATCCGCTCGGCCTGTTCGCCGATGATCCGTGCCGAGCGGGCGACATCCTCCGGCGGCAGGTCCTGGCCGGCGATCAGCTTGGCTCGGCCGGCGATGACGTTGAGGGGGGTTCCGAGCTCATGCGCCATCCCTGCGGAAAGACGACCGAGAGTGGCCAGGCGTTCGGTGTGCCGGAGCTTCTCCAGGGCCTCGAGGCGGGCGCGGTCCGAGTCCCGGGCATGGGCGAGCTGGCCACGCATGCGGTCGAGTGCGGCCGCCAGGCTGGCGATTTCATCGTGGCCGCGGACCTCGACGATGGCCGAAAAGTCTCCGGCGGCCATCCGTTCGGCCTGGGCAGCCAGCTTCTGTACCGGGCGGGTGACCCAGAAACTGCCGACCACCCCGATCAGCAACAAGCTGCAGGCGACCATCGCCGCCAGCAGCAGGGCCGAGCGGTTCATGCTCTCGCGCACGTAACCGTGCAGGCCTGCCAGCGATTCACCGATCTCAATGGCGCCGCGGCGGCCACCGGGGCCCTGCAGCGGCAGGTAGGTGAAGAGAAAATCGCGGCCGTCGCTGGTTTCGGCAATGACCGTAACCAGTTCGCCACGGCGTGCGGCCGCCAGCCGGTCCCCCTTCACCCGCGGGCGGACACGGGCATCGGGCTGGTTCTCGAGTGAGACCCAGCGCAGCTGCTGGTCGCTGACCACACTGCCAACCTGCTGCAGGAAAGCCTGGACCGCGCTCTCCCCCTTGCGCTGCCAGACCTCGAGCACCAGCGGCCGCAGCACCTGACCGACCAAGCGCGCTTCGCGGCTCAGGTTGGCCTTGAGGACCTCCGTTTCGCGGCGAACCGTCTGGTAGCTGTGAATCGACAGCAGCAGGGCGATGCCGAGCAAGATAACGATGGCGATTTTGAGGGTGAGGCGCATGGCAGGACTCCCGGCAGCCGGACCGGCGGGGTTTCATGATGCCGCTGCTGCCGGGGCTTGTCAACCGGTTCGCTGCTCAGCGCCGCAGGATCCTGCGGATCCCCTCGGCAAAGGAGAGTGGTTTCAGGTCGAAGGCCGCGGCCCAGGGGGAGGGATCGCAGACGTTCCCTTCGAGGAGCATGGCCAGTTGGCTGGTGGTGATGGGGAAGCGCGGAATGCCTTCGAAGAGGGCGATGACCGGTTTCATCATCAGCAACGGCTGGTGCAGCTTGGGGACCTTTTTTTTCCCCAGAGCCTCACCCACCAGGTCGAGGACCTCGTCGTAGCTGTAGTCCTCGGGGCCGCAGCAGTGGAAGACCTCGCCCATGGTTTCCGGCCGCTCCAAGGCGGCGACGAAGCTGGCCGCCACGTCCTCGACCGCTACCGGCGACATGCGGTACCGGCCGTTGCCGATCACCGGCACCACCGGCAGCTTGCCGACCAGGCCGGCCAGCAGGGTGACGAACTCGCCGTCGCGGCCGAAGATCAGGGCCGGCCGAAAGATCGTCCAGTCGAGGGTCGAGGCACGGACCGCCTGTTCCGCCGCCCACTTGCTGCGGTGATAAGGTGAGGTGGCATCCTTGCGGGTGCCGTTGGCACTCATCTGCAGGTAGCGCTTGACGCCGCAGGCGGTGGCTGCCGCCACCATGTTGACGGTCGCCGTGTGGTGCAACCGTTCGAAGGTGATGTCCCGGCCGGGGAATTCGCGGATGATGCCGACCAGGTGGATCACCGCCTGGCAGCCTGCGACCCCCTTTTCCAGCGACGAGAGGTCGAGAACGTCACCGTGGTGGATCTCGATCCCTTCGCGGATTTCCAGTTTGTGTCCCGAGCCTTCACGGACCAGGCAGCGGACGGTGTGGCCGGCGGCGAGCAGCTGCCTGACCACCTCACTGCCAACGAACCCGGTGCCGCCGGTAACGAAAACTCGCATATCACCCTCCTTTTCGCGGTTTCAGGAATCTGGTTTCAGACAAGGCCTTTCAATCCTATCCTGATCCCTGAAACCTGATTCCTGGTGCCTATCCCTTGACAACCGCCAGCGGCCGCAGGCGGGCAACGATTCGGCCGATGCCGGCCCGGGCGACGATCTCGACCACCTCGGCCACATCCTTGTAGGCCTCGGGAATCTCCTCGGCCAGCGTGGCGCGCCCCGCGGCTCGCACCAGGATCCCCTGCGCCTGCAGTTCGGCCTCGATATTGTGGCCGCGGGCCAGGCGTTTCGCCGCGTGGCGCGAGAGGACCCGGCCGGCGCCGTGGCAGGTGGAACCGAAGGTCTCCGCCATGGCGCCGGGGGTGCCGACGAGGACGTAGGAGTAGCGACCCATGTCCCCGGGAATCAGCACCGGCTGGCCGACCGCACGGTAGGCCGCTGGGGTCTGCGGATGGCCGGGCGGAAAGGCCCGGGTCGCTCCCTTGCGA
This sequence comes from uncultured delta proteobacterium, assembly GCA_963806685.1. Taxonomy (GTDB): domain Bacteria; phylum Desulfobacterota; class Desulfuromonadia; order Desulfuromonadales; family DDH964; genus DDH964. The sequence goes on along the minus strand of CAWDZB010000010.1, from coordinate 54,944 downwards.
TGGATGCACAGCCGCCGCTTCTGGCCATCGACGGTGTGTTCCTCCCACTTGGCGATGTTGTGGCAGACATCGTAGACCACCGACATCCCCAGCGCCCCCTCCCCCTTGCCGAGCACCTGCTCGAAGGACTGGCGGACCCAGGAGGTAATCAACTGGCGGTTGGCGAAGGCGAAGTTGGCGGCCGCCGCCATCGCCGCCAGGTAGTCTTTCCCTTCCGGGCTGGTCAGCGGTGCGCAGCAGAGCTGCTTGTCGGGCAGCTCGATACCGAACCGGCGGCTGGCGTGGAGCATGGTGCGCAGCCAGTCGTCGCAGACCTGGTAGCCGAGGCCCCGGCTGCCGGTGTGGATGGAGACGGTGATCTGGTCGGTGAAGAGGCCGAGGGCCGCGGCGGCGTCCTCGTCGAAGATCCGCTCGACTCGCTGGATCTCGAGGAAGTGGTTGCCACTGCCGAGGGTGCCGAGCTGGGTTCGCCCTCGCTCCAGGGCCCGGTCAGAGACCAGTTCCGGGTCGGCACCGGGGATCGTCCCCCCCTCTTCGATGTGGTCGAGGTCGGCAACCCTGCCGAAGCCCTGGGCGACCGCCCAGCGCGCTCCCTGCTCCAGGACCCGGCGTTCCTCGTGCACCATCAGCTTGAGATCCTTGCGGTGGGAGCCGACCCCCGAGGGGACGTTGCGGAACAGGACATCGGCCAGTGCCGGCAGGTGTGCGCTGACCTCTCCGGCTACCAGGGCGCTGCGCAGCAGACGCACCCCACAGTTGATGTCGTAGCCGACGCCCCCGGGAGAGACGACCCCCTCGTCGGGATCGAAGGCGGCTACGCCGCCGATGGGAAAACCGTAACCCCAGTGGATGTCGGGCATCGCCAGAGAGGGGCCGACGATCCCCGGCAGGGTGGCGACGTTGCGCACCTGTTCCAGGGCCTGCTCCTGCTGCAGCGCGCGGATCATCTTGTCGCTGGCGAAAACCAGCCCGCCGGTGCGCATCGCCCCTTCCCGAGGGATGCGCCAGCGGCAGTCATCGATGCGTTGGAGCTTGACGCTCATCGCTGCTCTTCCACGGCCTTTCAAAGGTCCAGATAGAGGCGCGCCCGCCACCCCGTCTTCTCCCGAACGATCTCGAGTTGGTGCCAGGTCGCCGCCTTTACCTCCCGGTCGGGAGGGGGCATGCTGTTGTCCAACAGCACCCCGCAAATTCGTGCGGTCAGACGGGTGGCGGAAATGCTCTCGACCCGGAACCGCTCCGGAAAAAGGCCGTCGACCTCAAGTCGGTAGAGGATAGTGTTGAGCCAGGTGATCAGCAGCTCCTTGCGGTCCTGCCCGCTGACCTCCACCTGCTGCCAGGAAGTGCAGGGGCGGATCGGCGCGTCGCTGAGAATCGCCCGCAGTCCCTCGGCGGCGGCGGTGAAGAGATCGGCCGGATCCGCTCCCGTCGCCTCGATTCCCATGTCGGCAGTATGTTCGAGCAACCGGTACGTCCCCACGTCTTTCCGGTCCGGAAAAAAGACAACCGGCGAACGCGTTAGCCGTCCCCGGTTGAAGGTCATGACTCCCACGGCATGCCTACCCGGTTCGCTCCCAGGTCACGCGGCAGATGGCGTGGTCGTCGGTCCAGGAAACCCGCAACTCACCTTGGTGGGCCTTGTGCAGGGCCCGGCCGAGGTGCTCGGCGAGCTTCTCTTCGGTGGTCTCGATGACGAGATTGCCGCCCTCCCGTTCCATGCGCATGATGCGTTGCAAGGGGTTCTTGGCCATCGCCTTGTTCTCTTCGTTGCGCAGGATGTGGCGGATTTCCTCCTCGTGGTCCCAGAGGTAGTCGCCGCGCAGGGTCACCACTCCTTCGGGATAGTGCTCGGCGATCTTCTGGCAGGCCGGGCAGGTTACCGCTTGCAGCTCCCCTTCCGCCTGCAGGCGGGTGACCGCCAGCGGGTCGAGATACCAGCGCTTGTTGCGGTAGAGGGCTTGACAGGAGCGGCATATCGCCGGCTCCTTGTGCCCCTCGCCGGGGAGGTAGGGGTCGGCGCTGGTTTTGATCCGGCCCCGTTTGTCACTGATGCCAAACTTACGCACATCACGTGTCATGACAGACCCCCTTTCCCTTAGTGTTTTTCACAAATCCAGTATAGCAGCTAACCCAATCCTGTATAGGAACCCGGCAGATGGGAGGTTGGACTTGCCAGGCGCCGAACAGCGGTTAAACTGGGTCAAATAATCTGCCGAAAATCGAATCCTTGAAGTGTATACAGCAGCTGGCTTCGCTAGCCGGAATAGCGTAAACCCTATTTTTCGAGGCGGCCCTTGACAGGGAACCTCGAAGCGACATTAACACTGTTATATTGTTCGGTTTTGGTGTCCGGGATATCATCATTCAGTGCCATTTTCGAGGTACCAAAATAGCGCATTGTTGGTGTAAGTCTCATCCCTTGCAAAGGAGGTCAGATCGATGAACAGCGAGCAACATCCGGCGCCGGTGTCCATACCGGAAGAGATTCTGCAACGGGTGGAGGCTCGGGGCATCAGCCGCCGTGACTTCATCAAGTTCTGCACCGCAACCACAGCGGCCCTGGCCCTGCCGCTGAGTCTGATGCCCAAGGTGGCCGCGGCGGTGGAAGACAAGCGCGTCCCGGTGATCTGGCTCGAATTCCAGGACTGCGCCGGTGATTCGGAGGCCTTCCTGCGTGCCAACCAGCCGACCGCCGCCTCGATCATCCTCGACCTGATCTCCCTGGAATACCACGAGACGCTGATGGCGGCTGCCGGTCACCAGGCCGAGGCCGCCAAGCAGGCGGCGATGGAAAAGTACAAGGGAGAATACATCTGCATCGTCGAGGGGGCCATTCCCCGCGATGACAGTGGCGTCTACTGTACCGTCAGCGGCGAAACCGCAATCGATTCCCTCAAAAAGGCGGTCGGCAATGCCAAGGCAACCATTGCTGTCGGCAGCTGTGCCGCCTTCGGCAACATCCCGGCCGCCGCTCCCAATCCCACCGGAGCCGTGGGGGTCAGGGACGTGGTCCCCGGCGCGCCGCTGGTCAACCTCCCCGGCTGTCCGCTCAATGCCGAGAACCTCACCGCCACCCTGGTCCACGTGTTGACCTTCGGCAAGCTGCCGGCCACCGACCAGCTCGGCCGGCCGCTCTTCGCCTACGGCAAGCGCATCCACGACAACTGCGAGCGCCGCGCCCACTTCGACGCCGGTCAGTACGTGGAGTCCTTCGGAGATGCCGGAGCCCGGCAGGGTTGGTGCCTGTACAAGATGGGGTGCAAGGGGCCCGAGACCTTCCACAACTGCCCGACGGTGCGCTACAACGAAGGGACCAGCTGGCCGGTCATGGCCGGGCATGGCTGCATCGGCTGCAGCGAACCCCAGTTCTGGGACACCATGACCCCCTTCTACCGGCGTCTGCCGCAGGTCCCCGGCTTCGGGATCGAGGCGACCGCCGACAAGATCGGCCTCGGGCTGGCGGCGGCCACCGCCCTGGCCTTCGGCGCCCACGGGGTGGCGAGCGCCTTCCGCAAGGGGGATGCCATGGAATCCGACAAGGTGAAAAAGGAGGACTAGAAAATGGCCAAAAAGATCGCTGTCGATCCGGTGACCCGCATCGAGGGGCACCTGCGCATAGAGGCCCAGGTCGAAGGAGGCAAGATCACCGATGCCTGGAGCTCCTCGACCATGTTCCGGGGCATCGAGACGATTCTCAAGGGGCGCGACCCGCGCGACGCCCACCACTTTACCCAGCGTTTCTGCGGCGTCTGCACCACCGTCCACTCGATCGCCAGCATCCGCTGCGTCGAGGATGCCCTGAAGATCCAGATCCCGGACAACGCCCGCCTGATCCGCAACCTGATCATGGGCATCCAGGCGGTGCAGGACCACGTCATCCACTTCTACCACCTGCACGCCCTGGACTGGGTCGACATCACCGGCGCCCTGAAGGCAGACCCGGCAGCCACTGCCAAGCTCGCCCAGTCGATCTCCGACTGGCCGAAATCGAGCGTCACCTATTTCAAGGGGGTGCAGGAACGCATCGCCGCCTTCGTCGGCACCGGACGCCTCGGCCCCTTCCAGAACGCCTACTGGGGGCACAGCGCCTACCGTCTCCCCCCCGAAGCCGACCTGATGGCCGTCGCCCACTACCTGGAGGCTCTGGAGTGGCAGAAGGACGTCATCAAGATCCACGCCATCCTCGGCTCCAAGAATCCCCACCCGCAGACCTTCCTGGTTGGCGGCATGGCGATTCCGGTCGATCCCAACAGCCAGAACGCCATCAATGCCGACAAGATCGCCTACATCGGCAAGCTGCTGAAACGGGCGCGGGTCTTCGTGGAGCAGGTCTATATTCCCGATCTGCTGGCGGTCGCCTCCTTCTACAAGGAATGGGCAGGGGTCGGCGGCGGGGTCGGCAACTTCCTCAGCTACGGCGATTTTCCGTTGGACAACGCCGGAGGGACCGACAACCTTTACTTCCCCCGCGGCGTAATTATGGGCAAGGACCTGGCCAACGTCATGGCAATGGACGAGCAGAAGATCACCGAGTATGTCACCCACTCCTGGTACAGCTATTCCAAGGGGGACGAAAAGGGACTTCACCCCTACGACGGCGAGACCAGCCAGAAGTACACCGGCCCCAAACCCCCCTTCGACTTCCTCGATACCGACGGCAAGTACTCCTGGGTCAAGGCGCCGCGCTACCTCGACCAGCCGATGGAAGTCGGCCCGCTGGCGCGCATGGTGATTGCTTATGCTAAGGGGCACGAGGATGTCAAGAAGACCGTCGACTTCGTGCTGAACAAGCTCGGTGTCGGACCCGCGGCCCTCTTCTCGACCCTCGGGCGGACCGCCGCCCGCGGTATCGAAACCCTGCTTCTGGCGCAGAAGAACGAGCTCTGGCTGCAGCAGCTGGCCGACAACGCCGGGCGCGGCATTCTCGAGGTCCACAACGGCGAGAAGTGGGACCCGGCCACCTGGCCGAAGGAGGGGCGGGGCTTTGGCTACCACGAGGCGCCGCGCGGCTCGCTGGGCCACTGGATCCACATCGAGAACGGTGCCATCGCCAATTACCAGGCGGTCGTTCCCTCGACCTGGAACGCCGGTCCCCGGGATGCCATGGGGCAGATGGGTCCCTACGAGTCGGCGCTGGTCGGTACTCCCGTCGCCGACCCCGAGAAGCCACTGGAGATCCTGCGCACCGTCCACAGCTTCGACCCCTGCCTGGCCTGTGCCGTCCATCTCCTCGACGGCCGGGGAACGGAGATTGTCCGGGTCAAAGCCCTGTAAAGGAGGTCCGCCATGCTCGAGATACGCTACGTCTGGGAGTGGCCGGTCCGCATCACCCACTGGTGCAACGTCCTGGCCATCGCCGTACTATCGGTGACAGGGTTCTACATCGGCCATCCCTTCGCCCAGGTCCCCAGCACCTCCCTGTATGTCATGGGCTGGGTGCGGGTGGTCCACTTCTCATTCGCCTACCTGTTCGCCATCTCCGTCCTGACCCGGTTGATCTGGGCATTTTTCGGCAATCACCACGCCTCCTGGCGGGCTTTCTTTCCGCTGCTGTTCAAGGAAGGGCGCCGTAACGCCTGGCAGATGTTCCGCTACTACACCTTCACCGGCCGGCAGATCTCCTACGAGGTGGGCCACAACGCCCTGGCGGCGACGGCCTATTCGGGGGTGATGATCCTCCTCCTACTGCAGATCGTGACCGGCTTCGCCCTTTACAGCCAGTTTGCGCCAAGCGGGTTGTGGACGGGCATTTTCGGCCCGCTTAACGCGGCGGTTGGCGTCCAGTGGCTGCGCCTGACTCATCACCTGATCATGTGGCTGCTGATCGGCTTTGCCATCCATCATGTCTATAGTGCCTGGTTGATGGACGTAAAGGAACGCAACGGCACCATGGACAGCATCTTCGGCGGTTACAAATTCATCGAGCCGAGGGATCTTAAGTGAGCATCCTGGTGCTGGGGCTGGGCAATGCGCTGATGGCCGACGATGCCTTCGGCGGCCGGGTGATCACCGAGCTGTTGCAGCGCTATACCTTTCCAGCCGGGACGAAGCTCATTGACGGCGGCACCTTGGGACTCGACCTGCTGCCGCACCTGGAGGAGGCGGGGAAACTGCTGATCGTGGATGCCCTGGAAATGGAGGCGACCCCGGGATCGGTCTTCCGCCTCCGTGGCGAGCAGGTTCCCAGGGCTTTTGCCAACAAACTCTCCGTCCACCAGATGGGGGTCCAGGACCTACTCGCTGTGGCGGAATTGCAGGGTCATCTCCCAGCCGAACTGGTTGTCTGGGGGGTGCAGCCCGGGTCCATCGAGATGTCCCTGGAATTGACCCCGCCGGTGGCCGCGGCGCTGGACGAGGTGGTTGCCGGTATCGTTGACGAACTGCAACACTGGGGGGCCGTTCCGCAACGGGCGGCCTGAAGGTACCTGAGGTTCTGCCGCAGGGACGCCGAGGCTCCCTGCGGCAGGTATTGGCGGGTCCGGAAACCGCACCACCTCAATGCCAATGACAGCCGAGGGGTACAATGCCGCATCGCCTGACGATCCTGGTGCTGCTGCTGGCTCTGACCAGCTGCAGCGGGTCAACCCCCAGCTATCCGGAGCGGCGGCCTCCGGAGGGATTTCTAGAGCAACCGGCCAATATTGCCGCCGGTGCCGCCATCTTCTCCTCCCGCTGTGCACCCTGCCACGGCAAGCCGGAGGAGGGGCGTAATCCCCGGGCCGATTTTTTCCAGCCGCCGGCTCCCGACTTCACCGATCCCGCCTACCGCCACCGGGACCCTGCCTACCTCTTTTGGCGGATATCGAAGGGCAAAACCGTGGAACCCTACCTTTCCCGGGGCTCGGTGATGCCCGCCTGGGGTCCCAATCTCAATGACAGCGAAATCTGGCAACTGGTTGCTTATCTGCGGTCCCGCTCTACCGAGTGATTCCTGTCTTTTGTATACGCTCAGGGCGGGGTGGAGCATTTGCGTACATTTTTTAGTAAGAATTTTCTTTTTTATTGTTGATAAATTTGTTAGAGTCCCTTCCCGATAAAATTCGGGCACTTCCATCCCATTTCTGAACATTGCTATACGATATGTGACGAACCTCCTCGTGAGTTCCACCGTTGGCACAGGCCGCGGACCAGCGCTCCTTATCGAGGGCTTTCCGGGCCGGTATTTTTCCATTCAACTTTGGCCGCCCGGTGGGGTGACCGATTTTACGGAAAAGGAAGAGCGGATCATGATCGAAGCAAAGGATTTGGGGCTGAAAAGCATCGGCAAGGTCTACCACAACCTCGGCTACGACGAACTTTTCGCGGCCGAGAGCCGCAACGACGAGGGTCGGGTCGCCGCTAACGGGACGATGATGGTCGACACCGGCAAGTTCACCGGCCGTTCCCCCAAGGACAAGTACTTCGTCCACCAGCAACCTTCCTTCGCGAATATCGCCTGGGGCAAGGTCAACGCTGCCATGGCCCCCGAGGTCTTTGATGAGCTTTACGCCGAGGTCCTCGACTACCTGGCCGGCAAGGACCTCTACGTCACCGACGGCTTTTCCGGCGCCAACGAAAAGACCCGCAAGCAGGTCCGCTTCGTTACCGAATTCGCCTGGCAGGCCCACTTCGTCAAGAACATGTTCATCCGTCCCGGGCAGTCGGACCTGGACGGCTTCGCCCCCAACTTCACCGTCTACAACGCCAGCAACCTGGCCAACAAGAATTGGGAGAAGCACGGGCTCAATTCGGAGGTCTTCGTCGCCTTCAACATCGAAAAGAACGTGGCGATCATCGGCGGTACCTGGTATGGCGGGGAGATGAAGAAGGGTATCTTCACCATGATGAACTACTGGCTGCCGCTGCAGGGTATTCTCTCCATGCACTGCAGCGCCAACGTCGGCCAGGCCGGCGACGTCGCCCTCTTCTTCGGCCTCTCCGGCACCGGCAAGACCACCCTCTCCACCGATGCCGCCCGCAAGCTGATCGGTGACGACGAGCACGGCTGGGACGACGACGGCATTTTCAACTTCGAGGGGGGCTGTTACGCCAAGTGCATCAACCTCGCCGAAGAGAGCGAGCCGGAGATCTACGGCGCCATCCGTCGCAACGCCCTTTTGGAGAACGTGGTCGCAAACGAGGATGGCATCATCGACTTCGATGACCGCTCCAAGACCGAAAATACCCGGGTCTCTTACCCCATCGAGCACATTGAAAACCACGAGCCGACCCTCAAGGCCGGCCATCCCAAGAACATCATCTTCCTTACCTGCGACGCCTTCGGGGTGCTGCCGCCGGTCTCCAAGCTGACCAAGGAGCAGGCGATGTACTACTTCCTCTCCGGCTACACCGCCAAGGTCGCCGGCACCGAGCGCGGCGTCACCGAGCCCCAGGCAACCTTCTCGGCCTGTTTCGGCGAGGCCTTCCTGCCGCTGCACCCGACCGCCTACGCCAAACTGCTCGGCGAGAAGATGGAGCAGCACGGCGTCAATGCCTACCTGGTCAACACCGGATGGGCCGGCGGCGGCTACGGCGTCGGCAAGCGCATGAGCATCAAGGCGACCCGCGCCTGCGTCAACGCCATCCTCGACGGCTCCATTGAAAAGGCCGAGTTCGACGCGACCCGCTGGTTCTGCCTGCGCATCCCCAAGGCCCTTCCCGGCGTCGACAGCAACCTGCTCAACCCCCGCAACGCCTGGGCCGACAAGGAGGCCTTCGACAATACCGCCAACAAGTTGGCCGGGATGTTCATCGAGAACTTCAAGAAATACGTGAAGGACGGTGACGATTTCGACTTTACTCAGGCCGGGCCGAAGGTCTGATCTCAGGCGCGGAGAGCATGGAAACGCCAAGGGGCGGCCGCAGGGGCCGCCCAAGACTGCTGACAAAGTCCCCACCGTAAGGTGGGGACTTTGTTTGTTTGGCAAGGAAATTATCGGGCTGGTTTGAGCCTAAGCCTCGAAGAAAGCCCCAAGTCGAGAGCTGTGATCAAACGACAAACCCCGTTTCGTGAAAAACGGGGTTTGTCCGTAATCTGAAATAAAGGTCCGTTTCCGGACGCGGCTTTGGCTGTGCCATCGATCCCGGGTTCATCGATTACATGGGCGGGAAATGGTCCGGATCAACAACATGCCAGAGATCCATTATACCGTTCCCCTTGGCCTCTCCGGCAACGGTGTCCCCTTTGTAGTAATAGAGAGGATATCCCCGGAAGGTGGTCTGCGTGGCGCCGTCCTCACGGGAAATGGTCGCGAAGTCGGTTGCTTTCAAGTCGGGTGGCGGAGCGACCTGTTCTCGGTAGTAGACCGGCCAGTTGTTGACACAGGACCCACTGCAGGCACTATGCCCGACGCTGTCCTTCTGGAAAGTGTACAGGGTCATGCCCTCAGTATCGGTCAAATATCTGCCGATTCCGGCCTGGTCGGTGATCTTCACTTCGTGGTGCAGGGCTGCTGCAGGCAGCACGAAGAGTGCAAGCAGGCCGCAAGTCATGGCGAGGATCCAGAGTTTTTTCATGGCACCGGCTCCTTTCGTTTTCCTTCTTGCGCCGATTATACCCTTGTTGGCCAGATCATGCCTAATGAGGCCTGCAGGAGGGAATAATAAAGTGAAACCAAGGGTGGTTAAACGTTAAACAACGGGATTGAGCTCCAATGGCAGGACGGGCCCGGTTTTTCCCCCGACGGTTCAAGAGTCTGGCCGGCAGGGGAAGGCCGGGTCCCCGGGCGGAGTCAGTTGGAGGGGGTGACCAGGAACTGGGAGAGTTTTTCCTCGACCATGGTCAGGTGGGCGAGCATTTTCTGCCGAGCCCGTTCCGGGTCTCGGGCGGCAATACCGTCGACGATTTCGCGATGCTGAGTCAGGAGCAGCTCGATGTAGCCGGCCTTGCGGTAAAATTCGGTCAGGGCGACCTGGATGGTAGTGTGGAACAGGGAGTGGATGGTGTCGAGGACGTGCACCTGCACCGTGTTGTGAGTGGCGGCGGTAATCGCATAGTGAAAACGGGCATCGACGTCGGCATCCCAACCACCGTCGGCAGCCTGCTCTTCCATGGTCCGGTAGATGCGGCGCAATTCTTCGATTTCCCGATCGTCGGCGCGCTGTGCAGCGAGGTAGGCGGACCAGCTCTCCAGCCCCATGCGAACTTCCGCCAGGGCGTGAAGCATGCGCGGGTCCTTTTGCTCCATGAGCCGGGCGAGGGGATCGGTGAGAGTGGTTTCCGTAAGGGTGCGAACGAAGGTCCCACCGCCCTGGCGGGATTCGATGAAGCCCATCGCTTCCAGCACCATGAGCGCCTCACGGACCGAGGGCCGGCTCACCCCGAGCAGGGTGGCTAGCTCCCGTTCGGAGGGGATGCGTTCCCCCGGTTTGAGGTCGCCACGGGCGATCAGCTGCTTGATCTGGTCAACGATTTCTTCGGCGATTTTCTTCGGCCGGATCGGCTCAAAGACAATGGTCATACCTTTGCTCCAGGATTAGGTTGGTATGACCATACTATAGAAGAATGGGCGTGGCTGCAAGGAATCCGTAAAGCAACTCGCGATCTTCTGTCCTTTCCCTCAAAGACTCCCCTTGTTCCCCTTGAAACGACGCAGCCAACTCTGGAATTCCTCCTCCTCGTGTTCCAGTTCGAAGGCATTGATCAGGCCTCGGCGCAGGGCAGCGGAGACCGCACGGTTGCGCAGGTTGAAGGCGTCGCCGGCCTTTTCGCTGTGGAATTGCTCCTGGTCGAGGCCAAGCTTGCTGTAAAGGGAGTTGAGGCGGCTCTGTACGCCGCGCCGTGAGAGATAGCGGCGCTGGGCGATGAGATTGTCGGTGAGCCCGAGGGAGATGTCGACCAGGGCCTCGAACTCGATGTCGGAAAGGGCCGTCTGGCTGTGTCCGGCGATCCCCTGCACTTTGCGCACCTCGGGGTCGATCCAGCACTGGTCGTCGAGGAGCACGGTGCGGATGGCCGAAGCGATCCGCTCCCGGGTATTGGATTTGAGAATGTAGCCGTAGACTGTTTCGGCTGGGACGATGCGGGCCAGGGCGCGCACGTACATCTCATCCTTGAACTGGCTCCAGAAGACGATTCGTGAGGTGGGCTTCTGCTGCCAAAGTGCCCTCGCAAACTCAATTCCGTTCAACTCCGGCAACTGGATGTCGCTAAGCACCAGCGGATTATCCTGCTTGACGGCGATTTCCAGGGCGACCATGCCGTTGGGGGCACGCTCGATCTGCCAAGGCTCGCTCCATTCGGCGAACAACTGTTCAAGGAACTCGAAATCCTTGGGATTATCTTCGGCGATCAGAATTTTCAACGGCTCCATGGTTCACCTCGGTTCCTGGTCTTTGGGGACCGGCAAAGTCAGTTCGAAACGGGTTCCGCTGGAAAAGCGCGAAGGCTGCCAGTCGACACTGGCGCCAATGGTTTTGGCCCGTTCGCGGATGTTGTTGAGGCCCCGGTGACCATCGGCCAGTGTGGCCTGGGGATCAAACCCGCAGCCGTTGTCTTCGACCGACAATACCAGCAGGCCGTCGCGCCGGTCGAGGCAGACCTCGTAGCGGGTCGCCCCGGCATGGCGAATGACATTGTGGATCGCTTCCAGGGCGATGCGGTAAAGAGCCAGCCGGGCATTGCGGGAGAAGTGGCCGGTATCCGCCCGAGGAGAGACATAGAGGTGATATTCGGGCATTTCGGCGTCTGCCAGATGGCGCTCGAGATAGGACTCCAGGGCAGCGCCGAGACCAAGGATGTCGAGGGTCTGTGGGTGCAGATTGTCCATCACTTCGCGCAGGTTGGTGATTGCGCGCTGCAGGTCATCCTCCAGGGTCGCCACCCGTTCGTCGTTCTCGGACTGGCCCTTCATCCCCTGAATGCCCCGCAGCACCGACGAGAGATCGGAGAGGGTCTGATCGTGGATATCCATCGCGATGCGCCGCCGTTCCTCCTCGGCGCCTTCGAGAAGTTTTTCGGTCCCCACCACCCGGATCAGGCGTTCGGTCATACGGTTGATAGAAACGGTCAAATCGTCCAGTTCGTCATAGGTGTGCTCCGGGGCCACCGGCGGGGTCAGGTCCCCCCGGGCAATCTGCCTGGCGCTGTCGGAAAGAAACTGGATGCGATGCAGAATCCGCCGGGCAAAGGTCAGCGAAAGGAAGATCCCGAGCAGGATGGCCGTGCCGAGAACGATGATGGAGATCAGCGACGTACGGGCCACCATCTCATCCATGTCCTGGTTGTGGACGTCGCGCAGCTTGTCCCGATCCTGCTGGATAGTTTCCGAGAGCTTGGCGATTTCCGGGCGCAACTGGGAAATGTTGGCCATGATCCGATCGAAATCGAAGCCCTGGTCGGGATTGAGTGCACTGATGGTTTTGCGGATCAGGGTCGAAGAACTTTTCGGAAGCGGTTCCAAGGCGAGGACCCGCTCGGCCGCGTTGTGGAGGTGGAAATAGAGCTCTTCCAACTCCTCAAGGGAATGCATGTTGACAATGGACGCGTCGCGCAGGTGGTTGGCCAGCGAGGCCATACGCTGGGTCGCCAGGTCGGCCTCGGCCAGCGCGATGAAGACCGTGGCCAGGCGGCGAGCCTCCTGGCGTTTGATCGAAAGGTCCCAGTAATTGTACTGGAGAAAGCCCAGCAGCAGCGTCATCAGCAGCAGGACGGTAGCGGGGGCAAGGATAATCTGGTGTTTCAGAGCCAGGCGCATAGCGACATAACTATCATAAGAAGCTCGGAAATACACTGTGCTTTTGCACAGCGGCACAGTGGCTATGGTGGCCGGCAATCATGTGCGGATCAGCCTTTGCCCGCGCAGGGAGGGGTGTATACTTACCATCAAGCGCGGCCGGTTGTGGCAGGCTGGCAGCGCATTCTTACCTCCCTCCCCGTGAAAGCGGGAACCCGCGCTCCGGCTTGCCTCCCCGGACGCGGGTTCTTGCTTTTTGGGGCATTTCTTTCCGTCTTCCGGCGGTTGCTCCGACCCTTTCCGCATCAGCACGAAAAGGCCGTTTCGGCTTCCCGGCGCAACCGCTCCGGGTTTCGCTGGTAGCGGGGTGAATGGTGGAAGACAACAAGTCGTCCAACCCCGGCCCTGCGTCCCAGTTCACCGGCCATTCGGGCGGTCAGATGATGGCGCTGGATCGCCAGTTGGTGGTCGGTGTCGGCAAAGGTTGCCTCGATGGCGAGGAAGTGGGCCCCGCGAGCCAGTGCGACGATCCGCCTAGTATTCTCCGCATCCGGAGTCACGTCGGTTACGTAGGCAAGTTTCATTCCCGGTTCGGTATGGGCGACGCGCCGGGTCAGCGCCCCGACGGTCCATACCCGGCTACCGCCAGCCATCAGGGGAACCTCCATCCGGACGTCTTCGGCATCGCCTTTCCGTATCAGATCCTTCAACCGAGCCAGCCAGGGCCCCGGACTGAGTCCTTCCCGAACCAGGGCATCGCCGTGTATCGCCACGTGCAGCGGCTCCTCGAGAACAAAGGCCAGAGAGACAATGTCCCCGTGGGTCAGTGCCGTGGCACGTACCCGCCAGGCGGCGGTGGCATAGAGGAGTCCCTCCGGGCAGGAAAAAGTTTCCGTTTTCTCCGCAACGAAACCGCGGTCGGCAAGGAAGCGTACCCGCAGGCCGGAGGGTTCTCCCCACTCGCGGACGTCGAGAACGAAAGGATAGCCGGCAGTGAGATTCCAGGTAATGGCGGCGAGGTGATGGCCGATCCGCTCCGTTGTTCCCGGCGGGCCGAAAACCAGCAGCGGTCGTTCGCTGTAGAGAAAGGAACGCAACAGGGTTGTGAGTCCGGCGATATGGTCGATGTGGTGGTGGGAGATAAAGACGGCACGCAGCTTGAGGCGTTCGCGCTGAGTCAGGGCCTGCAGTTCACCGCAGTCGAAGAGCAGGGCTTCGCCCCGGTGGGCGATGCGCACGTAGAGTGCGGGGTCACCGAACGGGTCATTGACCAATTGCGGAAAAAAGACCGACCTCATGCCCCTCCTCCCTGCGCCGACTGCCCTTCCTTTCCCAGTGTAGCATCTCGGTCAGTCGTTGGAATCGGCCTTTCAGACCGAGACGGCCAGGGTTTGGCGGGGGCCGGACAGCGGGAGCCGAACACTGAAGGTGCTGCCAACCCCGACCGTGGATTGGACGCCGATGGTTCCTTCGTGGGCCTCGACGATCGATTTGACGATCGAGAGGCCGAGGCCGGTACCACCGTCCATGCGGTTGCGTGCCTTGTCGATGCGGTAAAAGCGGTCGAAAATATAAGGCAGATGTTCGGCCGGAATGCCGATCCCGGTATCCTTCACGCTGACTTGCGCCGAGTAGCCCTCGACGCTGAGGATGATCTCAATTCGGCCGCCGGCCGGCGTGTATTTGATGGCGTTGGAGATCAGGTTAAGGAAAACCTGACGCAGGCGCAGTTCATCGCCGACCAGGAAAATTTCCTGGGCGACGTTGGGGGAGAGGACGATTTCCAACTTTCCTGCTTCGCCGAGAACCCGGGTCTGCAGGTAGAGGTGCTGCAGCATGTCACTGAGGCTGAAGGAATGACGATCGAGAACCATCTCCCCGGCATCGCTCTTGGCCAGGGCCAGAAGGTCTTCCAACATGCGTCCCATGCGGTCGATCTCTTCGAGGTTGGAAGCCAGGATTTGGTGAAATTCCTCGGGAGTTTTCGCCCAGCGCAACGCCACCTCGGTTTCCCCCTTGAGAATCGTCAGCGGGGTGCGCAGTTCGTGGGAAGCATCGGCGGAAAATTGCCGGGTCTTGCGGAAAGCCTCGTCCAAACGGGTGAGAACGGCGTTGAAAGTCGCCGCCAGACGTGCGATTTCGTCGCCACTTGTCCCTACCGGCAACTGTTCACTTAGATTACGCTCGTTGATGTTTTGGGCGGCGCTTGTGATGCGGCTGACCGGCGCTAGGGCCCGGCTGGCGAGAAACCAGCCCCCCAGGGAGAGGGACAGCAGGGCCAGGGGACTGAAGGTCAGCAGCAGCAGGCGCAGGTCCTCCAGGGTATGGTGCACCGGCTCAAGGCTTTCGGCCACCTGGATGAGCTGGGTGGTGGAATCCGCGGTGCGGCAGGGATAGGTCAACAGGCGCAGGTCGTGGCCCAATCCGGAAACCGGAACAGTTTCGAAACTGGCCATTCCCTGCTTGAGCTGCACCAGGGTGGATTTGCTCAAGGGTAGCTGGATGGGGCCGAGATTGCTGGAAGTACAGGCGACGGTGCCGCTGCCATTCTGGATTTCAACGTAGCCGGCCCAGTTGTGGCGGTGAACGAAGTTTTCCAGCCCTTGGCAGCGGTCGGCACGGTCGTCCGGGGGGATGTCCCCAAGGTAGCCTGCCACGTCCTGAGCGACGTTGAGAATACGTTCGTCCACGTGGCGCAGCAGGCTGCTGGCCAGGTAATAGTGCCAGAAGAACCCGCTGGTCGCCAGAAGGACGGCCAAGGAAAGAGCATACCAGAGGGTGAGGCGAAAGCGGATCGTTCGGAAAAACAAGGTGTCCGTCCTGTGCGCGGCGGCCTGGGCCGTAAGCCGGCTATTCGTCTTCCTTGAGCACGTAGCCGACGCCACGCACAGTGTGGATGAGTCGCTTGTCGAAATCCTTGTCGATCTTCTTGCGCAGGTAGTTGACGTACACGTCGATGATGTTGGTAAAGGAGTCGAAGGTATAGTCCCAGACGTGCTCGGCAATCATGGTCCTGGTCAGGATCTGGTTGGGATTGCGCATGAGGTACTCGAGCAGGGCGTACTCCTTGGCGGTCAGTTCGATTTCCTTGCTGCCGCGCCAGACCTTGTGGGCGACGGGGTCGAGCCGCAGGTCGGCGAAGCGAATTTCCGCGCCGCGGTCCTTGGCGCCGCGGCGGACCAGCGCCCGCACCCTGGCCAGCAGCTCGGCAAAGGCAAACGGCTTGGTCAGGTAGTCGTCGCTGCCCGAATCGAGGCCCGAGACGATGTCGTCGACCGTATCCTTGGCCGTCAGGCAGAGCACTGCGGTTTGGACCCCCTTTTTGCGCAGTTCGCGGATCACCGCCAAGCCGTCCATTTTCGGCAGCATCAGGTCCATCAGGATCAGGTCGTAGGGGTTGGTCTCGGCCATGTACAGCCCCTCCTCCCCGTCGGCCGCAAGATCAACCGTGTACTTTTCTTCCTCCAGCCCGCGTTTGATGAAGCTGGCGACCTTCTTTTCGTCTTCCACCACCAGGATATGCATGTCGGGTTCTCCTTTGTGCCGGTATTTGGTTCGGACAATGCCGGGTTCGTTATCGGCCTGTCGGTTTGGACGGGTTACTTGAGGTTGAGTTTGACCAGAACCTCGTTGGCGGTCTCTTCCACCGCCTTGCCGGTGACGTCGATGACCACCCAGGGGTTGCGGCGAAAAATGCTGCGGGCATAACGCAGCTCCTCCTCGACCTGTTCAAAATCGGCATAAGCGGTCCGTGGGTCCTGTCCGAGGTTGCGCAACCGCGCTGCCCGCAATTCGACCAGCCGCTGGGGGTCGATAATCAGGCCGGCAACCCGTTTCGGGTCGACGGCGGCCAGCTCCGTCGGTGGCTCGATCCCCTTGACCAGGGGCACGTTGGCCACCCGGTAGCCACGGTGGGCAAGGTACATGGAAAGCGGTGTCTTGCTGGTCCGGGATATTCCCACCAGAACGATATCCGCCTTGGGGAGATGGCGGGTCTCCTGGCCGTCGTCGTGCTTGACTGTGAATTCCACCGCCTCGATGCGGCGGAAGTAGGCCTCATCGACGCCGTGCAGCAGCCCCGGGATTTCCCCCGCCTCCCGGCCGAAAAATTCCGACAGCCGCATCAGCAGTGGGGTCAGCAGGTCAAGGGAAGATAGCCCCAGCGCGTTGCATTCGGCCTGAACCAGCTGGGCGATTTCCCGGTTGACAATGGTGTAAATGACCAGCCCCTGAAGGTTGAGGGCTTCGTCCAGGGCTTCGTAAACGTCGGTCTTGTTGAGCACATGGCTGACCCGGCGTACCCGCACGTCCTTCTGGCGGAACTGGGTGAGGGCTGCCATGACCATTTTTTCGGCGGTTTCGCCTGTGGCATCGGACAGGATGAAGATCTGTTGCTGGCCGGCCATGCCGCTCCTCATGAGAAGATCGTTAGGAATAGTAGCAATTTGTTCATTAAAATCAAGTGTCATTTACGGTTTGGAGCGGATATCGACCATTTTCAACCACAAAATTGCCGGGAATGAAACATCTTGAAAACAACATGCGGTAAAAATAGCTGCAATGGAGTATTTGACTCATTAGAAATCTACCGTGCCTACCCCGGCCCTTGTCAAGGTTTTTGTTGCTTTTGAACAGACGGCTCTGCTAAACAGGGAGCATGTCCGCCTCCTGGTGTGAACTTCATATTTTCGTCCCGGCCACCGCCGTTGATCTGGTATGCGCCGAACTCGGCGAGCTCGGTTGCTGCGGTGTAACGGTCGAAGAACGCCGCCTCGATACCTTCGTTCCGCCCGACCCCGACGAACCACTGAGCGGGCCGGCACGTTTGCGTGCCTATTTCGAGGTTGCTCCGGCAGAGGTCGAAACTCTGCGCGAGGCGATCCGCGAGCGGCTACGCGGGCTTGCGCCCCTGGTCCCCGGGCTTGAGGCACTGCTGCCGGAGGCCACCGCGGTCCGCAACGAGGACTGGGCCGAGGGCTGGAAGCAACATTTTCCGATGGTGCGAATCGGCCGGCGGCTGGTTATCCGTCCCAGCTGGGAGGAGTATCAGCCGCAGGGCGACGAGGTGGTGATCGTTCTCGATCCGGGCATGGCCTTCGGCACCGGTACCCATGGCACCACCCGCCTCTGTCTCGAGGCCCTGGCCTCCCTGTTCGAGAACTCCCACCCGCCGCAGAGAGTCCTCGATGTCGGCACCGGTTCAGGAATCCTGGCGCTTGCCGCCGCGGCATTGGGGGCCGAACGGGTCCTGGCCTGCGATATCGAGGCCGAAGCCTGTCGCATCGCCGCCGAGAACGTCCGTGACAATGGCTTGGCGGCCCGGGTCGAGGTGACTGGTGCCCAGCTCCAGGATCTGGAAGGGGATTTCGATCTGGTCCTTGCCAACATCCTTGCCGAGGAGAACATCCGTCTGGCCGAGCCGCTGGTGAGCCGGGTGCGGCCGGGGGGTACGCTGGTTCTCTCCGGCATCCTGCAGGAGAAGGAGGCGCTGGTCGCCGCGGCCTTCAATGCCTATCCGTTGTCCGGGCCAGAGTTTTTCCGGCGCGAGGACTGGTCCTGCCTGATCTACAGCCGGAGCCGTTGATGCACCGGTTTTTCGTCCTGCCCGAGGAACTGGCCGGCGAGGTGGTTCCCCTCACCGGGGAGGTCCTGCATCACCTGGCGACGGTGCTGCGCATGCGTCCCGGCGAGGAGTTGGAACTCCTCGACGGCAACGGGCTGATCTGCCATTGCCGGATCGTTTCTTTGACGCGAAAGCAGGGGGAGGCACAGGTTCTGGGGCGACGCCGGGCCGAGGAGCAGCCCTTTCCGGTGCAACTTTTGCAAGCCCTGCCGAAGGGAGACAAGCTGGATCTGGTCCTGCAGAAAGGCACGGAACTCGGCATCCACCGCTTCGTGCCGGTGCTGACCGGCCGCAGCATCCCGGTTCCGGATCCCTCTCGGGAGGAGAAGCGCCTACTGCGCTGGCGGCGAATCGTCCGCGAAGCGGCCCGCCAGTGCCGGCGGCCCATTATCCCCGAGGTCGTCACGCCATGCTCCCTGAAGACGGCGCTGGCCGGGGTCGGGGAAGGCTTGCGGCTGGTGCTGTGGGAAGAGGAGAGCCGGCCCCTGGCGGATCTGCTCGGTGCTGCGCGGCCGGCCGGGGTGACGATTCTGGTCGGTCCCGAAGGCGGCTTCGCGGCCGCCGAGATCCAACTCGCCGCCGCCGCGGGGTTTATCCCAGTAAGGATCGGTCCGCGGATATTGCGCAGTGAAACGGCGGGGTTTGCCGCTGCTGCCATCGTGCAGTATGTTTACGGGGACCTGGGCGAACTGGAGCCGGGGAAACCGCCTCGACAAAGCGAAACGGGAGGATAGGGCGTATGAAATGTCCCAAGTGCGGCTTTAACAGTTTTGACCATTTGGACAGCTGCAAGAAGTGCGGCAACGATCTGGTTGCCTTCAAGGCCAAGCATGGCCTGCGCAGCCTGCTGTTCCCGGGGTCGAAATTCAATAGGGCGCAGGTGATCCTGCCCGAGGCGGCGGAAACACCGGAAGAGGCCCTGCAGACCGAGGCCACCGCCCCCACCGATTTCGGTTTCGGCTTCATGGACGAACCGGAAGCAACCATCCCGCCTGCCGCTCCCGCCGTCGAAGATGACGGGAATGCCGTTGCCGACGTCACTGCCCCGGCAGCGGATTTCAACCTCGACGATGTCGGCGAAGGCTTCGAGCTCGAAGCTTCCGAAGAGGGGGAACTTCCTCCCCTGGAGAGCGGTAGCGAAGAATTGCCGGCCCTCGACGACCCCGACGACTTTTCCTTCTTCGATTCCGCAGAAGAATCCGAGGACCTCCTTGGCGAAGAGACCGAGCTTCCTTCCTGGGATGATCTGGCGGAAGAGTCGCCGGGGAAAAAACCTGCCGGACGAAAGGAAACCAGCGACCCTTTTGAGCAACGGGAATCTGCCACGGCCGGGCGGGTTCCCGAAATTTTCATCGGCCAACCCCTCGGAGACGAGGCAGCGTTTTCGGCGCCGATGCCGACCGGGGACGAACTCCCGGAATCCCCCAGCGACGAACCAGTCGAAGCGGAGATCCTCACTACGGCCGTCGCCGCCGAGCCCTCGGAACAGAATCCGGAAACGACGGTCCCGCTACCCCCTGTCGAGGAGACTTCCGCAGAAGGTCAAGAGGAATTCCCGCCTCCTGCTTCCCTGGTCGGGCGACTGGGGGCGCTGCTGGCCGACCTGCTGCTGGTAGGCAGCGTGCTCGCCGTCTTTCTGCTTCTGGGCCAGCACCTGTTGGAGCCGCAGAGCGCAGTGTTCCCCGACCCGGTGCTGCTGCTGCGGCTCGCTGTCCCCTATTTCCTGCTCATATTCCTTGGCTGTTTCGGCTACTTCACCATCTGTCACCTGTTTTTCGGGCAGACCCCCGGGAAAATGCTGTTCGGCCTCGGAGTGGAAACCCTCGACGGTTCCCCCCTCTCTCCGGCCCAGGCATTTCTGCGCAGCGTTGGGGGGTTGGCCGGGTGGTGCCTGGGAGGGCTCGGCTACGCGTCGGTCCTGTTCGATGCCGCGGGGCGCGGCTGGAACGACCGGCTGGCCGGTACCCGGGTGGTTGCCTGGGAGGAGCGCCCGCAAGCGCCGGCTGCGGATGGGACCCCATCCGAAGAGGAGGATGACGGTTGAGGCTTTCCGGAGGCAGGTTCAGCCGCAGCGGAGCTTGAGAAAACTGGCCAGGTCGGGACACTGCAGGTAGGGGTTGTTGGCCGTTTCGAAGGCGATGTCCGAGACCGGCCGAGGGCCGTAGTCGTGGCCGGGATAGACCAGGGTGGCGGCAGGAAAGGCGGCCAGACGCCGCAGGCTGCCGTAAAGCGCTTCCGGATCGCTGCCGGGAAGGTCGGCGCGGCCGACGAAGGTGATGAACAGGGTATCGCCGGTGATCAACGCCCCCGGCGGATTGAGCGTCAGGGAACCGGGGGTGTGCCCCGGGGTATGGAGGACGGTGACCCGCCCCCCGCCGACGTCCAGTGTGCTGCCCTCCTCCAGCGCCAGGTCCGCATCGGGTACGTCGGCCGGGTGGCCGGCGAGACGGGCGCCGGTGGCCTCGAGAATTCGGGCATTGCCGGCGCAGTGATCGCGATGACCGTGCGTGTTGACCAGAAAATCGATCTCGACCTCCCGTTCCCGGGCCGCGGCCAGCAGCACCTCCGGGGCGAAAGAGGGGTCGACAGCCATCCCCCGCCGGCTCTGCGGACAGTAAACCAGGTAGGCGAAGTTCTTCATTTCCCCCGCCGGCAGCTGGAGGACCTTCAGCTCACCCTTCACAGCCATTCCGGGACCTCCGGAGGGCGGTTGCCGACCTTGCGGATCTCGCCGTCGACGATGCGAAAGATGTCGCCGGTCTCCTTCACGATCCACTCATCCCCTTCTTCGGGCGGGGTGGGAAATTCCCGGCTGCCGAGGTAGATGTCCTCACCGTCGATGAAAGCCCACCAGTCGAGGGCTCCGGTCTGCCAGAGTTTGGTTTTCAGGTTGAAGGCCATCGGGCGACTCCTTTGCATGCAATTTAACCCATCATACGTGAGCCGTCCGGGGGGGTCAACACGCCGTGCAATGACGGTTGCCCGGAATCGAACGGCGGCCTATAATGGTCGCCTGCGGTCATGTTTCGGGATCGGGAAAGGGTGACAGGGGTATGAAATTCGTCAAGATGCAGGGCGCCGGCAACGACTACGTCTACGTCAACGGCTTCGAGGAGACGCCGGCCGATCCCGCCGCGCTGGCCCGAGAGATCAGCGATCGCCATTTCGGCATCGGTTCGGACGGCCTGATATTGATCCTCCCCTCGGAATTCGCCGACATACGGATGCGCATGTTCAATGCCGACGGCAGCGAGGCCGAAATGTGCGGCAACGGGGTACGCTGCGTCGCCAAGTTTGCCTACGACCACGGCCTGAGCGCCAAACGGGAAATGCGGGTCGAGACCGGCGACGGCATCAAGACCCTGCAACTCCTTCTCAACAGCGCCGGCAAGGTGGACAAGGTCCGGGTGGACATGGGACCGCCGCGGCTGCTGCGCGGCGAGATCCCCATGGCCGGTGCCCCCGACGCCCAGGTGGTGGAAGAAGAGCTGGTCGTCGACGGCCATTCCTTCCGTATCACCTGCGTCTCCATGGGAAATCCCCACTGCGTGATCTATGTCGAGGGACTGGACGAATTCCCGGTGGCCCGCTTCGGCCCGCTCATCGAGAACCACAACCTCTTTCCCCGCCGTACCAACGTCGAGTTCGTCGAAATCCTCTCCCGCGGCGAGGTGCGCCAGCGGACCTGGGAACGGGGGGCAGGGGAGACCCTGGCCTGCGGCACCGGCGCCTCGGCGGTTACGGTCGCCGGCGTCCTTGGCGGTCGGACCGACCGGGTGCTGCGCAACCGCCTGCGCGGCGGCACCCTGGAGCTGGAATGGACGGCAGCCGGACCGGTGCTGATGACCGGACCTGCCGTAGAGGTCTTTTCCGGGGAGTACCGTCCGCAATGAGCGCCTGCCCGATGTGCGGCAAGTGGGGCGCGGAACCGGAGCTGCGGATTGCCGAGCTGGAGCACTGCTACGTGACCCTCAACCGCGACCAGTTCTTTGCCGGCTACTGCTTCGTCTTTACCAGGAACCACGTCACCGAGCTCTTCCACCTCGATTTGGCGACTCGCCAAGGGGTGATGGAAGAGATCAACCGGGTGGCCCGGGTGTTGGCCGAACTCTTCCGGCCGACCAAGATCAACTACGAGCTGCTCGGCAACATGGTCCCGCACATGCACTGGCACCTGGTGCCGCGCTCTGCAGACGATCCCCTCTGGCCGCGGCCGATCTGGAGTGAGCCGCACGAAGCGCGGCTACTGGGGACCGAAGAGTATGCTGAGCGCATCACCCTGATCCGCGGGGCGCTTGCCGCCCCTTTAGGAGCATGATGACAGCCGCCGTTTTGTTCGATCTCGATAACACCCTCTACGCTCCGGAGCGAGACCTCTTTTCGCTGATCGACCAGCGGATCAACCGCTACATGGAGGAAGTCGTCGCCATTCCCACAGGCCAGGTCGACGGCCTGCGCCGCCACTACTGGAAGGCCTATGGCGCGACCCTCCAGGGATTGATCCGCCACTACGCGGTCGACCCCGAGGACTACCTCGAGTACGTGCACGACGTCGACCTAACCGGCCGCCTGCAGCCCGACCCGCAGCTGCGCAGCAGTCTGCAGCAGCTGGCGACCCGCCGTTTCGTCTTTACCAATGGCTCCCGGGGGCATGCCGAGAAGGTTCTTGCCGCCCTCGACCTGGCCGGCGCCTTCGAGGAGATCTTCGACATCCGCATCGCCGCCTACCAGCCCAAGCCCAACCCCGACCCCTATCTTGGCGTGCTGCAGCGGCTCGGCCTGCCCGGTGAGCGCTGCGTAATGGTCGAGGACTCCCTCGACAACCTGGCCACCGCCAAGCACCTCGGCATGACCACCGTCCTGGTGGGGCCTGGCGCCGCCGATACCAGCGTTGACCACCAGGTCCCCTCGGCCCAGGCCGCGGCGCAGCTGGTGGCCTCCTGGCTGTAACCTCCTACAAGGAGCCCTGATGCAACCTCTAGGAGTCCACGTGTCGATCAGCGGCGGCGTGGAGTTGGCCTTTGCCCGCGGCGAGGAGATCGGCTGCACGGCAATCCAGATTTTCACCAGGAACGCCAGCCAGTGGCGCGCCAAGCCGATTTCCGCGGCGAGCGCCGCGGCCTTCCGGGCCAACCGCGAAAACAGCCCGATCGAAGCAGTGGCCGCCCACGACAGCTACCTCATCAACCTCGCGGCCCCGGACGACGAAAAGTGGGAGAAGTCCAAGGCGGCCTTTCGCGACGAGCTGGAGCGCTGCGCGCTGCTCGGAGTTGAATCCCTGGTAATGCACCCCGGTGCCCACCTCGGGGTTGGCGAGGAGCCCGGTTTGCAGCGCATTGCCGCAGCCTTCCGCGAGATTTTCACCACGGTTCCGACGGGGGTGCAGGTTCTGCTCGAAACCACCGCCGGCATGGGGAGCCATCTCGGCTGGCGCTTCGAGCATCTGGCGCGGATCATGGAACTGGTTCCGCAGCACGAGTTCGGCATCTGCCTCGACACCTGCCACGTCTTTGCCGCCGGCTATGACCTCTCCGGACCGGAGGGGTATGCCGCCATGATGACCGATTTCGATCGGATCATCGGCTGCGAAAGGATCCGGTTGTTCCATGTCAATGACAGCAAGAAACCCTGCGGTTCGCGGGTCGACCGCCACGAGCATGTCGGCCAGGGCTGCATCGGTGAACCCGGCTTCGCCTGCCTGATGGGCGATGTGCGCTTTGCCGCCGTGCCCAAGATCCTGGAGACCCCGCCGGGCGAGAAGAACGAATTTGATCTGCGCAACCTGGCGTTGCTGCGCCGGCTGGCGGGGGAGACCTAGCCTGCCATGCGGTTGATTGCCCGCCAGGATTTTGTGGATTGCTTGCCTCTGGCAAGGCGTGGCGGCGTTGGCCTAGCTTCGACGCTAAGCCAAGGAGCCGCAACACGGCCAGGGGCGAACAAGACCAGAAGGCTCAGGGACAGGCAACCGGATGGGAGGCTATTATAGATGCGGGCGGTTCTTCAGCGGGTTAGCCGGGCGCAGGTCCGGGTCGGCGGTGAAACGATCGGCGCGATCGGTCCCGGCCTGCTGGTGCTGCTCGGCGTCGGCCAGGGAGACTGCGAGGCCGATGCCCGCAGCCTGGCTGAGAAAACTGCGGGACTGCGGATTTTCGAGGACGCCCAGGGGAAGATGAACCGCTCGGTGAGCGAGGCCGGAGGCTGCGTGCTGGTCGTCTCCCAGTTCACCCTCTACGGCGATTGCCGCAAGGGGCGCCGACCGGGATTTTCCGCCGCCGCGTCGCCGGAGTTGGCCAATGCACTGTACCTGCAATATGTCGAGCGGCTGCGGCAGCTGGGGTTGACCGTGGCCACCGGGATCTTCCAGGCGGAGATGGCGGTGGAGCTGGTCAACGACGGCCCGGTCACCCTGCTTCTCGACAGCGGCAAGGAATTTTGACCGGGAACCTCCCCCCCAATGGGGACGGTCCCTTTCGATTGGAGAATTGATGGATTCCGAAGAGTACCAACAGCCCAGCAAGTCCGCTCTGAAGCGTGCTGCCAAGGGGATCGAGGAGTTGGCTGGCCAGCTTGCCGAGGTGGCCGATGCCGTGGTGGCCGGGCTGCAACTGAGTGACGAGGTGCGTGAGGAGGTGGAGCTGGCCCGGCGCACCAAGGGGCACGGAGCCCGCAAGCGCCAGGTCAAACACCTGGGCGGTATGCTGCGCCAGCGCCCCGAAGAGGCCGCGGCCATCCAGAAGCACCTGCTCGGCCAGAGCGAGCGCCACTGGGAGGAGCAGCGGGCCTTTCACCAGCTCGAACAGTGGCGCGACCGGCTCTGCGATCCCGACCAGGCCGAGGCGACCCTGGCGGAACTCGGCCGTCGTTCCCCCATTCTCGACTTCAAGGAACTGGCGCGACTTTCGCGGGCCGCCTGCTCCGGAGACAAGTCTGCCGCGAGGCAGATCTTCCGCCGCCTGCGGGAGGTGGCGGGTGCGCTGACCGGATCGGAACAGGCATCCACCGGGGATTAGGCCGGCAGTTGCGGAAACCTGCAAACCAGGTCAATCGCCCGGCAAGTCTGTGGCAGTTGTTGACCGAAAGGGGAGCGTTTTGGCAGGGCGAGGCCTTTTTCTATTGGCGCTGGGGGGCCTGGTCCTGGCCGGGGCGGGTTGCAGCTACCGGGCCTGGTACCAGGGATTCCAGGATCGGCAGCGCCAAGAGTGTTACCAGCTCGGAGGAGCGCGGGAGATGCAGGATTGCCTTGACCAGGTCGACTGCATGAGCTACGACGATTACCAGCGGCTGCGCCAGGAACGGCGGGCGGGTACCCCCTAGTCCGCAGGCCCACTCGGCGGCAAGGTTGAGGAAGCATGCCTCGGTGCTATGCTTGAGCTGTCGAATCTGGACTTTCGAGGGCAAGGAGGTCGGCGATGCGGGGCTTGCTTAAAACGATGCTGTTGCTTCTGTTGCTGGCAACCGTCGCCCAGGCAGAGGTTTTCCGGTGCCGCGACACCAATGGCAGGCTGGTTTTTACCGATGACCCGGCCCGCTTTCCGCCGGGGTGTAGGCAGAAATCGAGTTCCCCTTCAGGGGCTGTGAACGTGGTGCCGATGCAGGTTCCGGCCGGTACCAGCCAGGAGACCGAAGCCTACCTCCGGGCTCGCGACCAGAAGCGCCTGGCTGAGCAACAGCAGATGACAGAGTGGTTGGATGCGGCTCAGAATATCGCCGAAAGCTATCGCCAGGCCCGGCGGCAAAGATACTATCCTCGACTTCACACCCAGGCCGGTACCATGGCCGCCCTGGCAGCGATGTCCCAGGCAGCGCAGGACAAGGCGGCCCTGCTGCAGTCCATGTCCGCAGCCGGGGCAAGCGCGGCACAGGTGGAGAAAGTGTCCGAGGCGTTGCAGGAGGTCAAAGCTCCCTGAAGACAAGCAAAAAGCCCCGTCGGCAAGCGACGGGGCTTTTTGCTGGACCAGTTTCAGCGCCGGGGTCAGAGCGCCTTTTTGATCAGCCCCTCCAGCTGGTTCTTGGGAACCGCCCCGACCACCTGGTCGACCACCTTGCCGTCCTTGAACAGGATCAGCGTCGGGATGCCGCGGACGCCGAACTTGCCGGGGGTGGCAGGGTTTTCGTCGACATTGAGTTTGGCCACCTTGACCTTGCCGGCATATTCTTCGGCCAGGCCGTCGATCACCGGGCCGATCGCCTTGCAGGGAGCACACCACGACGCCCAGAAGTCCACCAGGACCGGCGTCGAGGATTTGGTCACATCATTTTCAAAACTGTCGTCGGTCAAATGCACGACTTTATCGCTCGCCATGAGGTTCTCCTTTGGGATGAAATTGGTTCAGCAACTGTCCTGCAATAACGTTCATCATAAAACAGCCCCGGAAAAAAGCAAGGCATAATTCCCCCGGCGAACGCCTTGACACCATTAGAATGGCGCCCTATGATGCCGGAAATTCAGGGAAGTGAGGGCCGAACGCATGGACCAGGAGAAGATCACGAGAGCCGTTGCCGAGTTGGGAACCTGCCTGGACGAGAGTTTTCTCAATGACCCGGAAGCCGTTGCCGGCTTTGCCGGGCAGGTGGTTGCCGCCTTCCATCGCAACTCGAGGCTGTTCCTCGCCGGCAGCGGGCCTCTCGCCACGGTGGCCGAATTGGTTGCCGACCGCTTTCTGCACCGGCTGGCTTTCGAACGACCCCAGTTGCCAGTCTTTGCTCTCGGCGGAGACGGCACCCTGCTGCAGTCGCTTGGACGCTACGGAATGCAGCGCCAGGCGGCTGCCCGGCAGCTGCGCATGCTGGCCGGCGGCGACGATATCCTGCTGTTTCTGAGCGACGGCAGCCGCGACGAGGGGATATCCGAATTGCTGCAGGCGGCCCGCCAGGTCGGCTGCGGGATTGTGTTCCTCGGTCCGCTACGCGAGGAGCCGGGGGACGAGCTGGTCGACCGGTGGTTTGCGGTCAGCAGCGAATCACCGGCGCGGTGTGCCGAGGCCGCGCTCTTCTTCGGCCAACTCCTCTGCGAGCTGGTCGAGGCCGAACTGTTCGGCATCTGAACAAGGATTCAGGAATCAGGTTTCAGGATTCAGGAGAGACATATATCCTCCCTGGACCTGGCACCTGGCACCTGGCACCTGACACCTGACACCTGACACCTGACACCTGACACCTGACACCTGACACCTGACACCTGACACCTGACATGGCCGATTATCCCATTCACCTGCAGCTCAAAGGCCACCTCTGCGTCGTCGTCGGCGGCGGCGCCGTCGGCCTGCGCAAGATTAACGGCCTGCTGGCCGCCGGGGCCCGGGTCCGGCTGATAGCACCGGCGCAGGCCGCGGCTCTGCCGCAGGGAGTGGAACTGGTGGGACGACCCTACCGCCGCGGCGACCTTGCCGGTGCCCGGCTGGCCTTTGCCGCCACCGATGATCCCCGGGTGAATGAGGCGGTCGCCGAAGAGGCCCACGCCGCGGGGATCCTGGTGAATGTCGCCGATGATCCGCAGCAGGGGGATTTTGCCCTGCCGGCAGTGCTGCGCCGCGGCGCCCTGACCTTGGCCGCGGCCACCGGCGGCGCCAGCCCGGCCCTCGCCGTCCTGCTGCGCGACCGCCTTGCCGGGCAATACGGCGGGGAATGGGAAGCGGTTCTGGAGGTCTTCGCCGCCCTGCGCCGCAAGTGGTTGACACTGCCGCCAAATGGCGAATATAATGTCGAGATTTTGCACCGTCTTCTGGAGGGGGGACTGCCCGAGCTGCTGGCTGCCTGCGATACGGCCGGTGCCGACCATCTGCTCGCCGAAGTCGCCGGCGCGGGGATGTCGCTGGAAGCTTTGGGGATTCGCCTGTCGAAAGGGAAGCCATGAGCGTCAACGTCCTGCTCTTCAAGATTACGCTGCTGCTCTATTTTGCCGCCACCGTCCTCTACCTGGTCGATGTGCTCTGGCACCGCGAGCAGGCGGGTCGCCTGGCCCGCTGGGTGCTGGTCGGCGGCTTTGCTTTGCACTGTGCAACCCTGGTCTCCCGTTACCTCGCAACCGGCTATACCCCGGCCTCCAACCTCTACGAATCCCTCTCCTTCTTTGCCTGGGCGGTGGTCGGCATCTTCCTCCTCTTCGACCTGCGCTACCGGCTGACGGTCCTCGGCGCCTTTTCCTGTCCGCTGGCGCTGGCGCTGATGATCATCGGCAGCGCCACCCCCAAGGCCGCTCGCGAGCTCAATCCGATGCTCGACTCCTGGTGGTTCCCGGTACACGTTACCCTGGCTTTTCTCGGCGACGCGATTTTCGCGGTGGCGGCGGTGGCCGGCGTCCTCTACCTGGTCCAGGAGCGGATGCTCAAAAGCAAGAAGTTCTCCACCCTCTACCATTCCCTGCCGTCGCTGCAGACCCTCGACTCGATCAACTACAAGTGTCTGACCTTCGGCTTTCCGCTGATGACCATGGGCATCATCTCCGGGGCGATCTGGGCCAACTCGGCCTGGGGGACCTACTGGAACTGGGACCCCAAGGAAACCTGGGCGCTGATCACCTGGTTCGTCTACGCGGCCCTGCTGCACGGCCGGCTGACCATCGGCTGGCGCGGCCGGCGGGCGGCGATCTTCGCCATCATCGGCTTTCTCTGTCTGCTCTTCTCCTTTCTGGGCGTCAACTGGCTTCTTTCCGGCGCGCACAGCTTCAAGGCGCTGCAAGGCCGTTGACGGCCGGATTTTGAACGGATTGGCAGTATGAACATTATTGTCGTCGGGCTCAGCCACAAGACCGCTCCGGTGGAAATCCGCGAGCGGGTCGCGTTCGCTCCGACCGCCATGGAAAAACCGCTGCGGCAGGTCGCCGCGCTGCCCGGGATCACCGAAGGGCTGATCGTCTCCACCTGCAACCGGGTGGAGATTTATGCTGTCAGCCGTGAGGCCGATGCCGGCATCGGCCAGCTGCGCCGGTTCATGGCCGAGTTTCATGGATTGACGACCGACGAACTGGAGGCCCATCTTTACGATCGCCAGGGCGAGGGGGCCATCCAGCACATCTTCCGGGTCGCCTCCAGCCTCGATTCGATGGTCATCGGAGAGCCGCAGATCCTCGGCCAGATCAAGACCGCCTACGGCTATGCCGGCGAGTTCAAGACCGCGGGGTTGATTCTCAACCGCCTGCTGCACAAGGCCTTCTCGGTGGCCAAGCGGGTGCGCACCGAGACCGAGATCGCCAGCAACGCGGTTTCGGTCTCCTTCGCCGCGGTGGAGCTGGCGCGCAAGATCTTCGACACCCTCGAAGACAAGACGGTACTGCTGATCGGCGCCGGCGAGATGTGCGAGCTGGCCGCCCGCCACTTCATGAACAACGGCGTCGCCAAGGTCCACGTCACCAACCGCACCTTCGAGCGGGCCCAGAAGCTCGCCGACGAGTTCGGCGGCAAGCCGATCCTGTTCGACAACTTCGTCGACCACCTGCCGCAGATCGATATCGTCCTGACCTCCACCGGCGCCCCCAACTTCATCCTCGGCCACAAGACCGTCGAGGAGGTGATCCGCCGTCGCAGGTACAAGCCGATGTTCCTCATCGACATCGCCGTGCCGCGCGACATCGACCCGCGGGTCAACGACATCGAGAACGTCTACCTCTACGACGTCGACGACCTCCAGGGAGTGGTGCAGGCCAACCTCAAGGAGCGCCACAAGGAAGCGAAGAAGGCGGAGGCGATCATCGACCAGGAGATCGGCATCTTCTTCAAGTGGCTTTCCAGCCTCGACGTGGTGCCGACCATCGTCGCCCTGCGCAAGAAGCTCGAAGAGATCCGCCGCGCCGAGCTGGAGAAAACCTTCGGCAACCTCAAGGGGCTCGGCGACAAGGAGCGCAAGTCGATCGAGGCGCTGACCGCGGCGATCGTCAACAAGGTTCTGCACCAGCCGATGACGCTGTTGAAGAAGAGCCAGAACGATCCGGCCGGGGACAGCTACGTCGAGGCGATCCGCGCCCTCTTCGACCTCGAGTTGCCCGCTCCCGAGGGGAAAATCGAGTGCCTCGACGACCAGGTCGGCGAGTGACCGTCGCCCCTTCCGAATTCATCCATATCCGTATGACAAGGAGTTATTGCTGAAAATGGCCAAGAAGCAACTGCGTATCGGCACCCGCGCCAGCCAGCTCGCCCTGTGGCAGGCCAACTGGGTCAAGTTCGAGCTGGAGAAGCGCTACCCCGATCTCGAGGTCACCCTGACCAAGATCAAGACGCAAGGGGACAAGATCCTCGACGTACCGCTGGCGATGGTCGGCGGCAAGGGGCTGTTCACCAAGGAACTCCAGGAGGCGATGCTGCGCGGTGAGACCGACATTTCCGTGCACTCGATGAAGGACGTGCCGACCCTCTTCCCGGAGGGGTTGGCGCTCCACTGCATCACCGAGCGCGAGGACGTGCGCGACATCGTCATCCTGCGCTCCGGCGTCACCTCCTGGCGCGACCTGCCGCAGGGGGCGCGCATCGGCACCAGCGCCCTGCGCCGCAAGGCGCAGCTGCTGCACATCCGTCCCGACCTGCAGATGGTCGACATCCGCGGCAACGTCGAGACCCGTATCCGCAAGCTCACCGAGGACAACCTCGATGCCGTCATCCTCGCCGCCGCCGGCATGCACCGCCTCGGCTTCGACAGCCAGATCGGCGAGTACCTGCCGGTCGACGTCTCCATCCCGGCCATCGGCCAGGGCGCCCTCGGCATCGAAAGCCGCATCGACGACGCCGAGACCAACGCCCTCATCGACTTCTTCAACCATGCCGAAACTGACTGGGCGGTGCGCGGCGAGCGCGCTTTCCTGCTCCGCCTGGAAGGCGGCTGCCAGGTCCCCATCGCCTGCCACGGCACCGTCGCCGGCCGCACCCTGACCCTCACCGGCCTGGTTGCCGACTGCGACGGCGTGCAGTGCCTGAAGAAGACCGTTAGCGGGCCGGTGGAGGACTGCGAACATCTTGGCGCCTCCCTCGGCGACGACCTGCTGATCATGGGCGCCGGCAAAATCCTCAACGAGGTCTACCAGCACGAGACCTTCAACGTGACGCGGGAAGACGTCTAATCTAAACCGCAGAGTCCCGGGTCTCGGGTCCAAGGTCCCGAGTCTAAGGTCGCTCGCCATTCGGGGGGCGGCTTTTGACTTTGGACTCTGGATACGCGACTTCGGACTTTGGACCCGGGACCTTGGACCCGGGACTTTGGACTTTGAACTTTGGACTCGGGACTCAAGACTAAAACCGGCATCGTCTACCTCATCGGCGCCGGGCCCGGCGACCCGGGGCTGATCACCGTCCGCGGCCGCGACTGCCTGCGCCGCGCCGAGGTGGTGGTTTACGACTACCTGGCCAACCCGGCGCTGCTGGCCGAGGCGCCGGCCGCCGAACATATCTACGTCGGCAAGACCCGCGGCTGCCATCACCGTCCGCAGCAGGAGATCAATGCCCTGCTTGCCGAGCAGGCCGGCCAGGGCAAGGTCGTGGCCCGGCTCAAGGGGGGAGATCCCTACCTCTTCGGCCGCGGCGGCGAGGAGGCCCTCCATCTCCACCGGCAGGGGATTGCCTTCGAGGTCATTCCAGGGGTGACCGCCGGCTTCGCTGCCGCGGCCTATGCCGGCATCCCGCTCACCCACCGCGACTTTACCACCAGCCTCGGGCTGGTCACCGGCCACGAGGATCCCGCCAAGAAATTTTCCAGCCTCGACTGGGAGAAGCTGGCAACCGGCGTCGGCACCCTGGTTTTCTACATGGGGATGGCTAACCTCGAGCTGATTGCCGGTGAGCTGGTCGCCCACGGCCGCAGCCCGCAAACCCCGGTGGCGGTGGTGCGCTGGGCAACCACGCCGCGCCAGCAGACGCTGGTCGGCACCCTAGCCGACATCGCCGCCAAGGTCCGCGAACAGGGCTTCAAGCCGCCGGCAGTGATCATCGTCGGCGAGGTGGTGGACCTGCGGGAGCAGCTGCGCTGGTTCGACAACCGGCCGCTGTTCGGCAAGCGGGTGCTGGTGACCCGCAGCGCCGATCAGGCGGGAGAATTTTCGGTCCACCTCGAAGGTCAGGGCGCCCAGGTGGTCGAATGTCCTACCATCCAGTTGGTCCCTCCTACCGACCCTGCCCCCCTGGACGACGCCATCGGCGAGTTGGCAACCTTCGACTGGCTGGTATTCACTTCCGCCAATGCCGTGCGGTTCTTCTTCACCCGCCTGGAGATCCTTGGGTTCGACGCCCGCGCCCTGGGCCGCTGCCGGGTCTGTGCCGTCGGTCCGAAGACCGCGGCGGCGATTCGCAACCACGGCATCCGCCCCGACCTCATCCCGGCCGACTACAAGGCCGAAGGGGTGGTCGCTGCCTTTGCCGACCAGCCGCTGGCCGGCAAGCGGGTGCTCTTCCCCCGTGCCGACAAGGCCCGTGAGGTGATCCCTCACGGCCTGACCGCCCTTGGCGCCGAAGTGGTGGCGCCGGTCGCCTATCGCAATAACCTCCCCGCTGCACTCCCCCCCGCAGCGCTCGCGGCTCTCGAAGCCGCCGAGATCGACTGCGTCACCTTCACTGCCTCCTCTACCGTCGAGAACCTTGCCCGCATCCTTGGCACCGAGCGTTTCTCCAAGCTCCTTGAGGGCGTCGTCGTCGCCGCCATCGGCCCGATCACCGCCCAAACCTGCCGCCGGCTCGGGCTGGAGGTCGCCATCGAGCCCGCCGAATACACCCTCGCTGCCCTCACCAACGAAATCGTCCGCTACTTTGCCGGGTAATATGGCCGCCAGTTGCACCGGGCCCGGGGGAATCTGAACGATTCCCGGGACCCTCGGGAGCCGTTCTCTTCCCTGCAGCGGCGAGCAATTCAATTCCGAACCTGATTGGGTTCCATTCTCAGCTCGTTCCAGAGTCCTCCCTTATGAAAGGGGGATTGCCCTGTCCTCGCTGTAAGATTTTCCCTGCCTGGGCGACCGCCCCAAACGCTTTCCCTTGCGGGGGGCATGCGCTCGCGAAGTTCCGGTGCCCAGGATCTCCCTCGTCGACAACCAACCCCGCCGGGGTTCCGTGGTCACAATCGCGTCTCCGATCGCGGGTCGTTGGCCGCATGCTCTTTTGCAACTCTGCTTTGCGCGGTCAGAGGCTCTGGTTGTGGAGAAGCTTTTAAAACCAAGCAGCGCCGGAGTTCGCTCCGCAAAGCAGCATGCCGGAACGATCACCACCCCGCGCAGATGGAGCAAACGAAAACGCGCCGGCCCGATCTCACCAGGGGCAGTTCCGATACTCCGCTCGTCGCGTCCCCATGCCGGCGGGACGAGACCCGCCGACTTAGAATCCCCCTTAACACCCCTTTCTCAAGGGGGAAACCTCTTTGGCTGAGAATCCGAACTAATCAGGATCCGGAATGGGGTGGCTCCCGGCCCCTGTCGGCACCCGAACCTTGGAACCCCTTCCGCGGAGTGCTCTAACCGCACGGGAGGAAGTTTAACGGCTTTGCGGTACGCGTCGGACAAGGGGATGGCTCAATCGAGGTCGCCGCTGAGCCCGAAGTTCTCTTCCAGGGCCTGGAAGACCGCCAGGTAGCGGTTCCGTACGTCGCGACGGTCCTCCTCGGCGGAGAGGCCGTCGCGGCTGCCCCGGTCGATCATCGCCGCCTGGCGCACCACGGAGCGGCGCTGCTCTTCGCTGCGGGTGCTGGGCAGAAGGGTGGCGAGCATCTCCAGCAGGCGGATGGTGACCGCAACGTCGCGCCTCCCATGCTGGCGGATCTGGTCCACCGCGGCAGTCAGGGCGCCGTCGAAGGTCTGCGGGCGGGTGATCAGCCGCAGCCGATCCTCCGCGTCGAAGTGCCACGGGGCCGGCAGGCGGCGGTGGGCCAGTTCGCTCAGGGCCGAGCCGAGGTAGTCGATGCAGTTGATGGCGGTGAAGGGATCGTTGATCCCGGGCGACAGGGCGCGGACGGCGACCTCCACCAGCTGGTTGATCAGGTGCTCGATGTCCTGTTCGGGGCTGCGCTTGGCGCCGACGATGAAGGCTCCGGTGACCGCATCGTCCAACTCCGCCGGTCGGGCGTGATCCGCGGACCAGACGGAAGCCAGCGGGGCACCGCGGATGACGAAGGCCCCGGGGCTCAGCTCCAGACGCAGCAGCAGGTCGTGGTCGGTGGCCAGCTTCAACAGGCTGCTGATATTCACCGCCTGCAGGTACCCGCTGCGGCGGGCGCCAATCGGCAGGGCGGCGGAATCGAAATCCTCTGGCAGTTCCCCGGGGCGCAGCGCCTCCCGCCAGTTAGCCGGCGACCCGTCGTCATGCTCGGCAAAATTTCTAACAATCGCGCGTTCCAAATCGGCGCCGACGTTGGCGATGACCGTCATCGCCTGGATCGATTCGGCCACATGGTGGATGAAGAAGATCAGCACGGCAACGCTGAGGATCGCCAATAGAAAACCGGCCAGCAGCGAGAGCTGGGGGACATAGCCTTCGGACCCGCTGCCGTGGATGGTGCGCAGCACCAGCAGGCAGTAGAGGTAGGTGCCGATGAAGCTGCCGAAGACCACCTGGTTGGCCCGGTCGCGCATGAAGCTGTTGAGCAGGCGGGGGCCGAATTGCTGGGAGGCCAGAGAAAGGGCGACGATGGTGATGGAGAAGACGACGCCGGTGACGGTGATCGTGGCCCCGGCCACCGTCGACAGGAACGCCCTGGCCCCTTCGGGCTCATTTTCGCCCATCCAGGCTAAACCCCGGACCATGGCAGAACCCCAGCGGCGGTCGATGCCGCCGAGGACGATGGTGAGGCCGACCGCGCCCAGGGCCATCAGGCCGGGGAGGAACCAGTAGCTGGAGCGCAGTTTCCCCCAGAGATTGATCAATCGGGTCTTCATCGGGAACCTTTCTGCTTCCGAGTCAAGAATAGCAGGAACCCGGCGCGGCACCAGAAAGGGGGCCTGCCAGAACGTTGGAGGAGGTATCAGGGAACTTGAGAATCTCCGATCGTCAGGCTTGACCCCTGTTCCCTGCCCCGGAGCAATTGTCGCCCGGGAGGAAGCTCAGAGAGTATGTCCGCAAAAAGCCGGTACAATTGAAACCAGAGACCACCGCAATAGGAGAATGGCCATGGGGAAATCTCTTACCTTTACGACCAAAAGCTACCCGTTTAACGATCTCTTGGCCCTGGATTTTCAAGAGCATTTGGATAGCATGGTAAGGCTCGGCTGGAATCTGGTCAGCACCCAGCAGCTCATGAATGCACATGACTCCCCTGTCGCGCAGATGATCCTCTTCTGGGGCAAAGACGAGGAAATCTGAATGCATAAGGGCGAACGCTCACCGAAGGATACCGAGCTCTTATCCACGGGGCACCACGGGATACAGGCCTCGCAGCAAGTTCGCCACGCGTTGTTAAGGCTGGGATAGAGGATAAATTTATGGCCGTACTGATCGCCCGGGAAAGAGGCCGCCGGCTGCGCGTCGCCCCACGCCTGCTGCAGATTCTCCGCGTACTGTTCAGCCATGGATTGTTGGGAGCGTTGCGGGGCAAGCGCCATTGGCCTCCGCCCCAAGAGGTGCGGGAAACCTTCGAGGAGCTGGGGCTGACCTTTCTCAAGCTCGGCCAGGTGCTGGCCATGCGGCGCGACCTGCTGCCGGATGCCTACATCCAGGAGCTGGAGCTTTTGCACGACCAGTTGCCGGCGCTGGGCATCGACGCGGTGCGCGTCACGGTCGAAGCCGAACTGGGCGCGCCGATGACGGAAATATTCGCCGTGTTCAGCGAAACGCCCCTTGCCGCCGCCACCATCGCCCAAGTGCATGAGGCGACCCTGCACGACGGGCGCCGCGTCGCGGTCAAGGTGCAGCGACCCGGCCTGGAAGCGATGATCGCCACGGATATGAAGGCGCTGAAATCCCTGGTCGCCTTGGGGGAGCAGCTCTTCCCGCGCCTTTTGGTCTTTGACCTGCCACTGCTGGTCCAGGAATTTTCCAACAGCCTGAACCGGGAAACCGATTTCCGGCGCGAAGCGCGTTCCATCACCCTTTTCCGCGCCGCTCTGGCCGATATACCTGACCTCTGGATTCCGGATGTGGTCAAAAAGCTGTCGACCGGCAAGGTCCTCACCATGGAGTTTTCCGCCGGCGAACCGGTGGATGGCTATGCCAAACTGCACCCGGAAGAGATGCCGCGGCTGATCAACACCCTGGTCCGGCTGATGCTGCAAACGATCTTCGAGGACGGGCTGTTCCACGCCGACCCGCATTCCGGCAATGTATTCGTCCTCCCCGACGGCCGCCTCTCACTGCTCGACTTCGGGATGACGGGCGAACTGGACGAGGCGATGCGCGACTCGCTGAAGCTCCTCCTCGAAGCGGTCGTCAAAGGGGATGCGCGCGGCGCCAAGCTGGCCTATCTGGAAATGGCGCCGCGTGGGCGCGAAGAGGTCAATCGCGGGGCGCTGCTGATGGATATCAAGGTCGTGCTCCAGGAACTCCACCGGGACGATTTGGCGGAAGTTTCCGTCGGTGATGTCTTTGACTCCCTGCTGCGGGCCGGAAGCCGGAACGGCGTCCATAACCCCGGAGAGTTCTTCCTGCTGACCCGGGCGTTCGTCATCCTTGAAGGCATGATCCGGCAACTCGATCCGGACCATAACTACCTGGGATCGTTCCGCGAACAAATCTCGCGCCTGAGCGAGCAGCACTTTTCCATGGAGCGGATCAAGGAGAAGACCAGTACCCTGGCCCGCGAGCTGGAGCGCCTGATCAGCGATGCGCCCGGTGACACGCGTCGCGCCCTTCGGCGGATCGCCGATGGCGATCTGGGCCGGATCAAGGCCCCCGGGGTGGAAGCCCTGGGCGGCCGCGTCAGCCGCAATCTCGAACGGCTCACCGGCGCCATTGTGGCTGCGGCGCTGGTGGTCGGCGGCGCGCTGCTGGTGGACGCGCCCCTGGCCGGCTGGCACCATTATCTTGGCGAAGTCATGGTTTATCTCGGATTTTTGGGTGCGATCCTGGCTTCGGTCGGCGCCTGGCGGCGCGACCGCGGCCGACGTTGAATAGTCCTGGAGATAACGCGGTGATCGTCGGGTGCGAAAGAAATTCCTTGGAAAATGCACCTGGCGAGATCGCCAAAGGGTTTCAAAACCGGCGGGTCTCGTCCCGCCGGACGAGTTACTTTCCTGGTTCGGCCCAGGAATGTAACCAAAAGAGCCCGGGCTGCCGCCGGCATGGGGACGCGGCGGCCCCGGCTCGCGGAAAGCCATGGGCGAAGCTGAGGGCCGACGCGTCTTCGTTGGCTCCATCTGCGCAGGAGGGTGGTTGTTCCGGCATGCTGCCATGCGGAGCGAACACCGGCGCTGGGTATTTTTAAAGGCCTTTAAAACACCAGAGCCTCTGACTGCGCCGGAGGGAACTGGCAGAAGATCCGCGGTCGAGGGCTCAGCGATCGGAGACGCGAATGTGGCCATGGAGCTTGAATGGGGTTGCCTGGAACCAAGGGTTGTCGTCAGCAGCGCCCCGCCGGTTTGGGTTGCTCGCCCAGGCAGGGAGAATCTTACGGCGAGGGCAAGTCAATCTCCCTTTCATAGGGAACGACTTTGGAACGAGCTGAGAATGGAACCTAATCAGGTATTTTTTAGCCTTATGTTCGTGCTCTTCGCGGCGACCGCGCCTATTTGAGACGCCATCGGTTTTGCCATGAACGATAACAAAAAAACAAAAGCCCAATTAATTCGAGAGATAAGCGAATTGCGTCGCCGGGTGGAAGAATCGGGGGAGGCAAAAATAGCTGAGTTGCATCCACCACGGTTCGAGGGTGAGATGCGGCGGCTCATCCAGGAACTTGGGATCCACCAGGTCGAACTGGAGATGCAGAACGAAGAACTGCGCCGAATTCAGGAAGAACTCAAGCTATCGAGAAACAAGTATGCCGAACTCTACGATTTTGCCCCCATCGGCTATTTCACCCTGGATTTTCAGGGGCTGATCCGGGAGGTCAATATTGCCGGTGCCCAACTGCTGGGCAAAGAGCGGCGGCAGCTGATCGCCAAACCTTTTAGCGGTTTTATTACCGATGCGGCAGGAAGAGAGGTTTTTTCCCGGCACCTCGAAGGTGTCTTTCAAAAAGTGGGGATGCAGCAATGTGAAATCAGCCTCAAGGGCAAAGCCGGCACGGTAATCCATGGCCAACTGCAGAGCGTCACGGTGGCCATGCTCGAACGCGAAGATGGTTGTATCCTGACCGCAATCGTTGATGACACGGCGGGCAAGCTGGCCGAAGAGCGCATCAGGGAAGTCCTCTGGCAGCAGCAGGCGATACTTGATCATGGCCTCAATCCCGCCTGGCTGAAGGACCGGGAGGGGAGGTATGTCGCGGTCAATGTGCCCTTTTGCAAGACGCTGGGCATGGCACCCAAGGACCTGATCGGAAAAACCGACTTTGATATTTATCCGGTCGAGCGCGCCGAGAAATACCAGCAGGACTTCAGGGCCGTCCTGGCGACTGGCCGGTGCAACTACTGCGAAGAGACCCTGGTTGATCCGCAAGGGAAGAGCCAGCATCTGGAGAGAACCCAAACGCCTATATGTAATAACGCCGGCGAGATCATCGGGGTCATCGGCGGCGAGCATGATTTTACCCGCCGCAGGGAAGTCGAAGATTTGCTCCGGCACGACAGTACCCACGACAATTTGACCGGCCTCTATAATCGGGCATTTTTCGATGGAGAACTGGAACGGTTTGCCCATGGACGAATGTTTCCCATCAGCGTCGTGATGGCAGATGTCAACGGCCTGAAAACGGTCAATGATGCCTTGGGGCATGAAGCGGGGGACCAGCTGCTTCGGCTGGCGGGCCGGATTATTCTGGGTGCCTTTCGGGCCGAGGACATTGTGGCCCGAATCGGGGGAGACGAGTTTGCCATTCTCCTGCCGGGTACGAGTAAAGAGGTTGCGGAAGATGCGGTGGAGAGAATTATGGGTTGCCCGGAAATCAAAAATGGCCAGCTGAGCATCGCCTTCGGCATTGCGACCGCCGAAAACAGGGACCAGGTGGTGGAAGTTTTAAAGTTGAGCGAC
Source organism: uncultured delta proteobacterium (assembly GCA_963806685.1). Taxonomy (GTDB): domain Bacteria; phylum Desulfobacterota; class Desulfuromonadia; order Desulfuromonadales; family DDH964; genus DDH964. The sequence continues at coordinate 15,648 of CAWDZB010000010.1, read as the reverse complement.
ACGAGGATGTACCAGAATAAATCGGACCGAAAGAAATCCTAGGAGACGGTCGGACTATCCATGCGCCGGCTGCAAATCCGGGCAGTTTGATGGAGACCAATGATGCAGATCCGGGTCGGCTACGAACTCATCTACGATTGTCCCCAGCCGATGATCCTGACGCTGCATGAACATTCCGGCGCGCGATTGCACCGGTTACCTGAGCGACATCGGCAGGCCGCCCTACGAACCGATGGATTTCGCCGCCTGGATGGAGGCCTATCCTGGCGGGCACTGGTATGTCTTTGATCCCCGCAACAACGTACCGCGGATCGGCCGCGTGCTGATCGCCCGGGGACGGGATGCCGCCGATGTCCCCATCAGCAACACCTTCGGACCCAACACGCTGAAAACCTTCAAGGTCTGGACGGACGAGGTGACGGGTGGAATCTAGTCTCAGGCCGGCCATGGAACCACAGCCCGCTAAACGGGCCGGCTGCGACCTCCGGAAGGGTGGCTGCTGGGGATCGAGTCCTGCGAAGGCTTCCACAACCAAAAGCCTTCCCCGTTAACGCCATAGTCCCTGAATCCACTACCGGGAGAGGCCACTCTTTTCCGCATCCCTGGCCTCATCCTTTGCCTGCCACGTCTCCACTTCGATAAATATGCGTTGAACCTGCGGGAAGGCTCGTTTGATCGCCCGGTCCAAGGCGGCCACGGTCAGCTCCACCTCCGTCGCCTGGATCGGGTCCACAAAATCGACGCTGATATTCACCAGGATAAAATCCGGCCCCATGTGCATGGTCAGGACTTCATTGACCTGTTTGATTTCTTTTCGCGAACCGGCAAGGTCCCGGATCCCCTGGACCACCTCTTTGTTGGCGCTCTCTCCAATCAACAGGCTTTTGGTCTCGCCAGCCAGCAATAGGGCGGTTCCAGCCAGCAGCAGGCCGATGAGGATGGCCGCGACGGCGTCATAGACAGGATTGCCGGTCATCTGGCTGCAAAGGATTCCCGCAAACGCTACCCCCAGGCCGATGATGGCCGCGGAATCCTCCAGCAGCACGATAAAGATCGATGGATCCTTCCCCCGGTGAACGGCCTGAAGATAGCTCCAGGTGCCTTTGGTTCTGGAAAATGCCTTCAGCGCGAGATACCAGCTGGTCCCTTCGAAGATCAAGGACAGGCCGATCACGCCATAATTGACATAAAAGTGTTTGACCGGTACCGGCGCGAGGAGGTGGTCAATCCCCTTGTACAGGGAAAACCCCGCGCCGCCGGCAAAGAGCACAATGGCGACCACAAAGCTCCAGAAGTAAACCTCCTTACCGTGTCCGAAGGGGAATTCATGGTCGGCCGGCAGCTTTGCCCGCCGCAGTCCGTACAGCAGCAGCATCTGGTTGCCCGTGTCGGCGCCCGAATGGATCGCTTCCGACAGCATCGCCGAACTTCCGGTCATAAAGGCCGCAACACTCTTGGTGATGGCGATCAGACCATTGCCGGCCAGCGCGGCGTAGATCACTTTTCGGGAAGAGGTCGTCATGGGTCAAATCTTTCCAACCGGATCAGCTCTCCGTTTCTGCTGCTCATACGCCAAAATGGGAACCATTTATTCCGGCCAGGAGGATTGGTGGCCGGCTTGAAAATACTCCGCATCTTATAATTGCACCCGCTTCAGTCGGAGCGAATTGGTGATGACTGAGACGGAGCTGAAGCTCATGGCTGCGGCAGCGATCATGGGTGACAGCAAAATGCCAAAGAAGGGATACAGCACTCCCGCGGCAATCGGCACTCCCGCCGTGTTGTAAAAGAAGGCAAAAAATAAATTCTGCCTGATATTCCGCATGGTGGCGCGGCTTAAGCGCCTGGCCTTGACGATCCCCTGTAAATCGCCCTTGACCAAAGTGATGCCGGCGCTCTCGATCGCCACATCGGTCCCGGTGCCCATGGCAATACCGACATGGGCCTGGGCCAGCGCCGGGGCATCGTTGATACCATCACCCGCCATGGCGACGATATGGCCTTCTGCCTGAAGGTTTTTGACCAATTCGGCTTTTTGTTCGGGCAATACTTCGGCATGGACCTGGTCGATTTCCAGCTTGTCGGCAACCGCATTCGCGGTGATCTGATTGTCACCGGTAATCATGACAATACTGATACCTTCGGCATGCAGATCGCGAATGGCTTCGGCCGTTGACTCCTTGATGGGGTCGGCGACACCGATCAAGCCCGCAGCCTTGCCATTGATAGCAACCAGCAAGACCGTCTGGCCTTCAGCACGTTGCTGGTCCGCTTGCTGCGACAGGTCTCCCGCGTTGATACCCAGGCTTTTCAGCAGAGCGACGGTGCCTGCTGCCACCGCATGGCCATCAACCTCACCGGTGACCCCTTTTCCGGTCACCGACTGGAAATTTTCAGCCTTAACCAGCGCAAGCCCTTTTTCTTCGGCGCCACGCACGATAGCTTCCGCCAAGGGGTGTTCGCTGGCCCGTTCGAGGCTGGCGGCCAGCCGTAACACGTCATCTTCGGAAAATCCTGCTGCTGCCTGCACAGCGACCAGCTTTGGTTTGCCGACCGTCAGCGTACCGGTTTTGTCCACCACCAGGGTATCGACCTTTTCCATGATCTCCAGGGCCTCGGCATTCTTGATCAGGACACCGGCCAGCGCCCCGCGCCCGGTTCCCACCATGATGGCGATGGGGGTGGCAAGTCCCAGTGCGCAGGGACAGGCGATGATCAATACCGCGACGGCATTGACCACGGCATGCGCCAGGCGCGGCTCCGGGCCCCATAACCACCAGACGGCAAAGGCAACCACGGCACAGCCAACCACGGTGGGGACAAAATAACCCGCCACGACATCGGCCAGCTTTTGAATCGGCGCTCGCGTTCGTTGGGCGTTGGCCACCATGGTCACGATTTGTGCCAGCAGGGTATCGGAGCCGACTTTTTCCGCCTTCATCAACAGGCTGCCGGTTCCATTGACCGTCGCGCCGATCAGTTTCTCGCCGGCTGACTTTGCCACCGGGATCGATTCACCGGTGACCATCGATTCGTCGATGTTGCTTTCACCGTCGATGACCGTACCATCGACCGGCACCTTGTCGCCGGGACGAACCCGCAGGGTATCGCCGGGCTGTACCTGCTCCAGCGGGATATCTTCTTCCGTGCCATCCTCCCTGACGATGCGGGCCGTATTCGGAGCAAGGCTGAGCAGCATCTGGATGGCCGCATTGGTGCGTGAGCGGGCCCGCAATTCAAGTACCTGCCCGAGCAGGACCAGCGTGGTAATCATGGCCGCGGCTTCGAAATAGACCGCCACCAGTCCGCCGGGCATCTGCATAAGGGGTGGGAAGAGCCCCGGGAACAGGAGGGCCATCATGCTGTAGCCCCAGGTGACCGAGACCCCCAGGGCAATCAGGGTAAACATATTGAGATTCCAGGTCCGGACGGATTGCCAGCCGCGAACGAAAAACGGCCAGCCGCCCCAGACGACAACGGGCGTCGCCAGCGCACATTCAATCCATTGAACCACGTGCATCGAAAGCCAGTTGGGTAGCCAGCCAGGCACCATATCGGCAATCATGGCCAGGAAAAAGACCGGCAAAGCGAGCGCGGTGCAGACCCAGAAGCGCCGGCTCATGTCGCTAAGCTCTGGATTTTTTTCTTCACCGCTGGAGGTAACCGGCTCCAGCGCCATCCCGCACTTGGGGCAATTGCCGGGATGATCCTGAATGACTTCAGGATGCATGGGACAGGTGTAGGTGGTTGCCGTCGCAGCTGCCGGCACTCCCATCGGCTCCAGCGCCATCCCGCATTTTGGGCAGGCTCCGGGACCTTGCTGTTGAATTTCCGGGTGCATGGGGCAGGTGTAGGTCTTTGACTCACCCTCTGTTTTGCCTGTTGGGGATGTTTCCTTGCCCAGATACTGTTCCGGGGTCGCCTTGAATTTCTTCAGGCAATGTTCACTGCAGAATAAATACTGTTTTTCGGCATAGTCGTAAGCGTATTCGGAATCACGTGATACCGACATGTCACAGACAGGATCTTTAAGCTGGTCTGGTTCGGTATTGGTTTTTTGACTCATGTCTTCATCCCCCTTGTGGACAGGTCAGCGACGATCCACCACCCCCGCGCCGTCCCGAACGCCCATGGTCTGCCCTAGTCACCGAGCAGTTCGCCGATAGGCTGCAAATCTTCCACGTGATCGCATATCGCCTTGATGATCATCATGATGGGCACGCCCAGCAATAGACCCCACACCCCCCACAACCACCCCCAGAACAGCACGCTGACGAAGACCACCACCGGGCTCATGCGACTGGCACGGCCGGTAAGCCAGGGGGTCAGCAGGTAGCCTTCGAGACTGGTAATGATCAGCGAGGTGCCCGAAACCAGAAGTACCATGTCGATCGTTCCGAATTGCAGAAAGGCAACGAGGGCGGTACCGGCGCAAACGACGACCGGGCCGAGATAGGGCATGGTCTTAAGGACTCCGGCGGCAATCCCCCAGACGGCCGCATGTTCCAGACCGATCCAGAGAAACGCCAGCCAGGTCGCAACGCCCACCAGGATGCTGGTGAAAATCTGCACCAACAGGTAGCGTTGAATCTGTTCGGCAATCTTATCCAGCACCCGCAGAGTGATTTTTTTCCTGCGGAGGGTGGGACCGGAGATATTGACCAGTTTGCGCCGGAAGGTATCGCCCGAAGCCAGCATGAAATACGCCAGGAACAAGACCAAAACCGACTGGCCGGCCAACGCGACCGCTCCCTTGGTCCCCATCCAGAAGTAGTCTTTTACATTTAATTTGGGTTTTTCGATCTGGACCCGCGTCACCCCGCGTGGCGCAGCAGGCGCCGGAGAACCGGCCTCGCTCGCCGCCTGTTCGAGTTGGGTGGCGGTTTTTTGCATGCTCTCCATCGTCCCCGCGGAGGTTCTCCGCTCCTTGAGTCGGGCCACACGAAACTTATGCACCGCATCGGGCAGGGTCTCGATCAGCTTGGTCGTGTCGTCGCTGAGGGAATAGACCAGGGAGCCCGTCCCTCCCAGGATACCAAGGAGCAGTACCGCGGCCCCGATGGCGCGCGGGACTCGCCATTTATGCAGCTGGTTGACAAAGGGAGCGAGCGCATAGCTGATCATCACTCCCAGCATCAGCGGGATGAAAATTGCGCGGGCCCAATTCAGCACGAAGATCACCGCGAGCACCGTGAGCAGCGCGAGGGAAAAACTCCGTACATCAACCGGCAGCTGCAAAGTAACAGGGGCGGGTTCCGGAGATTCCCTTCCGCCATCCTGCCCGTTGCCTTGTCCCCTGGACGACGATTCTTTTTTCAATTCCGACCTCTCTTTACCTTTGCCGCCTCTTCCTGTTCCGGCTTTTTTCCGGAGCATAACCGCTGATTCCCATCATCAAGCGCAGAAAGCCGTAACAGAGCCAACCCAGAAACCGGAAGCCTGCGGATTGCTGTTTCCAGTTGTCCGCCAAGATCCGCCGGCCATCCGTTTCCATGGTCTTTTTCAGACTTTGTGCCAGGGCCGCGGCAAAAGCTTCGTTGTCAACGACCACATTCGCCTCACGAGAAAGCAGCAGGCTGAACGGATCGATATTCGAGGATCCCACCGTCGCCCAATACCCGTCGATCACCGCCACTTTGGCGTGCAGAAAACTCTGGTGGTATTCGTAAATTTCAATTCCCGCCGCAAGGAAATTGCCATAGAGCGCCTGAGAGGCATAATGCTGGAGTGGATGATCAGACTTCCCCTGCAGCAATAGAACCACCCGCACGCCGCGCCGGGCCGCATGGATCAGCGTATGCCGAAAATCGGCCCCCGGCAAAAAATAGGCATTGGCCAGGATGATTTCGGATTTCGCCTGTCTGATCGCCCCCAGATACGCTGCTTCAATGTCACGGCGGTGGTGAAAATTATCTCTCACCAGGAAGGCTGCGTTCATACCCCCCCCAGAGCAGGTCGAAGCCGGCTGGGCTCCGGCCCGGAGCGTCCCTTTGCGAAAAGTACTCCATGCCACCATGGACCAGAGGCGCTGCACAGAAAGGTGGATCACGTCCACCAGCGGTCCTTCCACCGCGACGGCATAATCAAGGCGAGGGGGCATCCCCCCCGTCGTTTTCCGGTCGGCAATAATGTTGATTCCCCCGACAAAGGCAATCTCCCGGTCCACCACCACGATTTTTCGGTGCATGCGGCGCAGGCGCTCGCGCCGGAACGTCCAGGGGGATATCTGGGGCCGGTAGATGAGGATCTGAACCCCGTCGGTCCGCAGTCGGTCCCGAATGCTTCGCGGCAGGTCCTTGGATCCGTAGCCGTCGATCAGCACATGGACATTTATCCCACGCCGGGCCGCCCGCTTCAGCGCGTCCGCGATCCGCTGACCTGCGGCGTCATCCTGGTAAATATACGCTTCAAGATAAATTTCCTGGCTGGCCCGATCGATCGCCGATTCGATGGCGGGGAAATAGGCCACTCCGTTCTGTAACAGGGTGATCTGATTACCCGGAACAAAACCGGACCAACTCGCGGCCAGGACCGCCTGATAGAAACCTCGCCGCTGTCGTTTCCCTTGAAACATAATCTCTAACCTGTCGGTGTTCGGCTTATTCCCTAGCCTTCACCCAACCAGGTCCGCGCCTCAGCGGCGGCGGCGTGATCGAAGTAGCGGACCGTCGCTTTCGTGAACGGTTTGCAGAACATCGCCATGCCGTGCTGCCACCTTTTTTCCCCGACCATCGCGAGTTGCTCGATATCGGCAAAGTGTTTCATGCCGAACTTGACGTCTTCCCATGCCGCACTCACCTCCCAGCCATGGAAATCGGTCATATCGAACAGCACGCGCAATTTTCCATGCTGTCGGACGAGCCGCTCGAACTCCGGCACAAAATGTTCGTAATCCGCTTTTTCCAGCTTGCCGCTGACGTGAATATTGAGCACCTTGCCGCCGTTTTCTTCACTGAGTTGAATTGACATTGTGGCCTCCTTCGCGTGGTTTTTTCGCCCAGGCGACAGTTTTCTGAACCGCCTATAGCGCCGGATCAGGGTGCCAATGAGCTCCACTTCCAGTTGCGGATCTCCGGAAGGTCCTGACCGTACTTGTCGATGTACCGTTTGTGCTCAATCAGCTTGTCCATGAGCTGCTGCTTCAGGACAATGCCCTTGTCACCGGTCTGCGGCAGGCGGTCGATGGTGTCCATCGCCAGGTGGAAGCGGTCCAGATCGTTCAATACCGTCATGTCGAAGGGGGTGGTGATGGTGCCCTCTTCCTTGTAGCCGCGGACGTGGAGGTTGTCGTGGTTGGTACGGCGGTAGGTCAGCCGGTGGATCAACCACGGGTAGCCGTGGAAGGCGAAAATGATGTGCTTGTCCCTGGTGAAAAGCGCGTCGAAGGCCTCGTCGCTCAAGCCGTGCGGGTGTTCGCTTTGGGGCTGCAGCTTCATCAGATCGACGACGTTGACCACCCGGATTTTCAACTCGGGCAGATGCTCGCGCAGGATGGTGACGGCGGCGAGGGTTTCCAGCGTCGGCACGTCGCCGCAGCAGGCCATGACCACGTCGGGTGCCCCCCCCCGGTCGTTGCTCGCCCACTGCCAGATGCCGATCCCCTCGGTGCAGTGCTTGACGGCGGCCTCCATCGTCAACCACTGCGGCGCTTGATACTTGCCGGCGATCACGACGTTGACGTAGTGACGGCTGCGCAGGCAGTGATCCCAGACCGAGAGCAGACAATTGGCATCCGGCGGCAGGTAAACCCTTACGACGGAAGCCTTCTTGTTCACGGCGTGATCAATGAAACCGGGGTCCTGATGAGTGAAGCCGTTGTGCATCTGCTGCCAGACGTGGGAGGCCAGCAGATAATTCAGCGACGCTATTTTCCGCCGCCACGGCAACTCCGCCGTAACCTTCAACCACTTGGCGTGCTGGTTGAACATCGAATCGACGATGTGGATAAAGGCCTCGTAGCAGTTGAAGAGGCCATGCCGGCCGGTGAGCAGGTAACCTTCGAGCCAGCCTTGGCACTGATGCTCGCTCAGCATCTCCATGACCTGGCCATCCAGCGCGAGGAATTCATCGTTGGCCTGCGTCCGTGCGTTCCACTGCCGGTTGGTGACCTCGAAAATGGCGTTCAAGCGGTTGGAAAGCGTTTCGTCGGGGCCGAAGATTCTAAAATTGCGTTGCTCCCGATTGAGCTTGGCCACATCGCGCAGGAACACGCCGAGTTCGTGGGTGTCGGCCGCCGTCACGGCCCCGGGTGACGGCACCTTCACCGCGTAATCGCGAAAGTCCGGCATGATCAGATCGCGCAGTAACAGGCCACCATTGGCGTGGGGATTCGCACCCATACGGCGTTCTCCCTTGGGCGCCAGTTCGGCCAGTTCCGCTTTCAGGCGGCCCGACTCGTCAAAGAGCTCCTCCGGTCGGTAGCTTTTCAGCCACTCTTCCAGGAGTTTAAGGTGCTCGGGGTGGCTGGCGGGGTTGGAGAGCGGCACCTGGTGAGCGCGAAAGGTGCCTTCGATCTGAAGGCCATCGACAACCTTCGGCCCGGTCCAGCCCTTGGGCGACTTGAGAACGATCAGCGGCCAGCGTGGGCGCATGGTATCGCCGTTGACGCGGGCTTCGTGCTGGATGCGCTGGATGTCTTCCACCGCCTTGTCGAGCGTCGCCGCCATGGCCTCGTGCATGAGCGCCGGGTCGTCCCCTTCGACGTAATAGGGCGTCCAGCCGCAGCCGCGGAAGAATTGATCCAGCTCTTCCGGCTCGATGCGCGCGAACACCGTCGGGTTGGCGATCTTGTAGCCGTTGAGATGCAGGATCGGCAACACCGCGCCATCGCTGGCCGGGTTCAGGAACTTGTTGGAATGCCAGGCGGTGGCCAGCGGTCCGGTTTCCGCTTCGCCGTCGCCGATAACGCAGGCGACAACCAGGTCGGGGTTGTCGAACACCGCCCCGAAGGAGTGGCTGAGGGAATAGCCCAGCTCGCCCCCCTCGTGGATCGAGCCCGGGCACTCCGGCGAGGCGTGGCTGGGAATGCCGCCGGGAAAGGAAAACTGCTTGAAGAGTCTCTGAAGACCCCTCTCATCCTGGCTGATCTCGGGGTAGATCTCGCTGTAGGTCCCCTCCAGATAGGTGTTGGCCACGACGACCGGCCCGCCGTGACCCGGACCGCAGACGTAGATCATGTCGAGGTCGTACTTTTTGATCACCCGGTTCAGGTGCACGTAAATGAAATTCTGCCCCGGCGTCGTGCCCCAGTGCCCCAGCAGCATGCGCTTCACATCCGCGAGTGCCAGCGGCCGCTTCAGCAGTGGATTGTCGTAAAGATAGATCTGGCCGACCGAGAGATAGTTGGCGGCGCGCCAGTAGGCGTCCATCTTGTGGAGTTGTTCGGGCGTGAGTGTGCTGGCTTGCAGATTCATGTCCGGCGGTCCCTCCCTCCTGTGGAAACAATCGCTGAAGCCCCCCCTGCCGGATGTTGATCATCGCCTGGGTAATGAGCGGCACCAGGTCGCAGGTCATGTGCCTCGGGGGCTCGGGGTGCCCGCTCCCGGGAATCCCCGTCCCGCAGCCGTACCGGATGGACCTTTCCCTTTGCGGCTGTCCGCCAACCAGTTGGGCGGACCTTGCTCGGCTGCCCCCGCCATCTTCCGGGCCTGGGTGACGATGAAAGGTTACTTCCGGGGATGCATGCCCGCAACTCTTGCCACCCCGTTTTCTTCGGCAGCGGCAACCTTGGTAATGCTGTCATTGCTCGATTCAACCAGGCGCCGCGACAGGACTTTTCCGATCGCCTTGAGTTCCCGCCGTTCTTTCATCGGTTGTTTCATAACCCTCCTCCTGACAGCGACTGGAATTCCGCGGATCGCGCGACGGTGCGCAGGTTCCGTCAAGAAGGAACATCGCAATTAACAGGCCAGTGCAGGTCTGCGCCGCCCGCGTGTTCAAGGGTTCGATAATGCTTGGAAAAATGGAAAGGGCCGGGGCAGGGAAAGGATCAGAGGTCAGCGATATCCGTCATACTTAACATGAGCTTTCAAATATGACGGGCAATAGTGAGGTCGCCCCGGGTCATTGACCGAGCGGTGGTGGCTTCGCAACGAATCCAAAAGACAGCAGTCATGACGGTTCGCCGGGCCACTCTAAAGGACCCTGCGAGCCTGGTCCTCGAAAACCGGAATCAAGCCGTAACCCCTCAACTCGGTTCCGTCCTCTCTCCTTGGCCGGTACAGAGCCTTGTCAGCCTTACCAACAAGGGTTTCCATGCCCGGCATGTCAGCGGTGAATGAGGCAACCCCCAGGCTTATGGTAACGTCCGTCTCCGCCTGCACCACCATCCTCAGCCGCTCGGCAACCACACCCGCGCTGGCCAGGTCCGCTCCAGCCAGGCCCTTCTCCATCCTCGACCGTCAGGGTTCCATACCCCTTGACCCGGAGGATGTCGGCCAGGGTCTTCCTCAGGTTCGGATCGTCATCGATGATCAGAATGCAGGGTCGTTCCATCCGCTCACCTCGCAATCAGAACGGTTCGCCCAGGAGCGCATTGAGTTTGCGGTTCTTGATATCCTCGATGATCGGCATCAGTTCCTCCAGTGCGGACGGCTTATAGAGACAGGTGTAGGCCCCCACCTGCCTTCCCTGCTCGATGGAGGCCGACATCTCCTCCCGGTAGCTGGTCATCAGCACCACCGGTTTTCCGGGGTAGCGGGCGCGAACCTGCTTGAGAACATCCAGCCCCTCGGCATCGCCGAGCTTGAGATCAAGAATGACGGCCAGCTGGTATTGTTGCTCCATGTGGCCGAGCACCTTCGCCGGGTCCTCCTCGGTTTCCACACGGTAACCGTTCATCTTGAGGATGTCCTTGAGCGCCACGGAGAACTCCGGGTCGTCATCCACGATAAGAACGCTACTTTCTTTTCGGAGCAGCGAGAGAAACGAAAGTATCTGCTGAAAGTCGAGCGGCTTGGCGAGAACCGCGGCCGCGCCAAGCCGCTTCGCCTCCTCCGCCTGCTCATCGGTGGAGTAAGCGCTCATCAGCACCACCGGAGTGTCGGGAGATAGGGTCTTGATCCTTTTCAAGGCCGCCACCCCGTCAATACCGGGCATCATGAGGTCCATCAACACGCAGTCGGGGGCCTCATTTTTAACCTTGTCCATGGCCTCCTCGCCGCTGTAGGCTGGCACAGCCTCATACCCCTTGACCCGCAGGATGTCGCAGGTGGTCTTGACCATCCGCCGGTCATCGTCCACCACCAGAATCTTCAGCTTGTCACTCATATTTCCCCCTCTTTATCGGCAGAAAAACCGTAATCGTCGTCCCCTTGCATCGCTTCCTCTCCACCTCGATCCGCCTACCTTTTTTGTTTCAGTTTTTCAAGTTCCTGCAAGGTTTCCTGGTCTATTGTTTTTGCACATTCCGGACAGATGCCGTGGCTGAAGAGTGCTTCGGAGTGGTCGGTTATGAAACGTTCCAACGGCTGCCAGCCCTGCTCGTCATCCTTGATCTTCTTGCAGTACATGCAGATGGGGAGAATACCTTCGAGCAGTTTCACCTTGGCAAGGGCGGCCTTGAGTTCCAGAATGAGCCGCTCCCGATCCTCTTCCGACTGCCGTTTTTCGTCGGCGCGCCGGATATTGAGCAGCAACAGCTCGATATCGTACGGCTTCAGGAGATACGAGAAGGCCCCCAGGTTGGTCGCCTCAACCGCCGAATCGAAGGTGGCGCTGCCGGTAAGGATGATGACCTGGATGGCGGGGTACCCGGCTTTGATTTCCCGGAGGATGTCGATTCCGGAGATGTCCGGCAATCCCAGGTCGGTAAGCACCAGGTTGACGGGATGGTCGTGCAGAAAAGCGAGCCCCTTCGCGCCATCCCCCGCCTCGAACGTTTCATAGCCTTTGGCATTCAGAATGTCCAAAAGGGTTTTTCTCTGTCCGGCGTTGTCCTCGATCAGAAGTATGCTGGTTTTTACCTTCATACCGTTCCCCTTTCAATCGGCAGCACGACAGCGAAGGTCGATCCCCGGTCCGGTTCGCTTTCGACCTCGAACCGCCCGCGGTTGGCCTCCACCAGATTTTTGCAGACCACCAGCCCCAGGCCGATCCCCTTGGCCTTGGTGGTGAAGAGCGGCTGGAAGAGTTTATTCATGTTCTCCGGGGAGATCCCTTCGCCGCTATCGGCAACCTCCAGCCGAACCGTTCCTTCGCTGTCCTGTCCTCCTCGCAGGGTAAGGATCCCGCCTGTCGGCATCGCCTGGACGGCGTTCGTGATGAGGTTCTGAAGCACCTGTCCCATCTGCAGCGGATCAATCCTGAGCAAGGGAAGGGCGTCCGGAATTTGGATCCGCAGCTTGACGGTATCCGGAATGGCGCATTTCCCGATACTTCGGTTCAGTAGTTCACGGACGGATATCGACTGGGTCTGAGGCGTCTTGGTTCGGGCGAAATCGAGCAGATCGGTGATGATCCACAGGGAGTTGTCGATCTCCTGTTTGATGATGCCCAGGTATTCCTGGGTGGTTGCGTCCGCATCGGTCAGGATCATCTTCAGGAAGTAGACGGCGTTGCTCATGACCCCCAGGGGGTTGCGCAGCTCGTGTCCAATACTCCCCGAAATCCGGCCGAGGATGGCGAGCTTCTCCTTGCGCAGCAACTCCTCCTGGGCATCCTCGAGCTGCTTCGTCCGTTCCCGCACCCGGGTTTCCAGCTCATCGTTCAGCTTGCGGATTTCCCCTTCCGCGCGCTTGCGTTCGCTTACGTCGCGGGCGACCCCCGCGGTACTGGTTACCCCATCACTCCCAAGGGGCACGATACTGAGATCGGCATCGAAGTACTCTCCAGACTTCCTGGCGAGGCGCAATCCGAAAGACGGCAAGGATTCCCCGGCCAGCGTTTTTTCAAAGATCTCCAAAGCGTAGGGCAAATCGTCGGGGTGGACGATGGGCGCGAACGGCCGGCCGATCCATTCTTCCGGTGTCCACCCCGTAATCTTCTCGAAGGCGGGGTTGAGCGAACGGAAGGTGCCGTCCGGATTGAGGAGGTAGATGATGTCGGCGGCAGATTCAAAAATACTGCGGTAGCGCGCTTCGCTTTCGCGAATACGCTCCTCCGCCTTCCTCCGCTCGGTGACGTCCCTGAATAGGCCGACCAGCTGACTCCTCCCGCCCAGGGTGACCGGATACGTGTTGATGTCGGCGTAAAAAACGCTCCCGTCTTTTCTTTTCACCGGCAGGCACTCTGCCACCGCGATCTCTCGCCGCTGCTGCCGTTCGAACTGGTCAATAACCCGGTGCAGATCCTGTTCCGGATGGATGTCGGCGACGCCGAGGGTCTTTATTTCTTCGGGACCATACCCCAGCATGCTGCATATCATTTTGTTGCCGAGAGAGAATTTCTTAGTCTCGACATCCGCCAGCAGGATCCCGTCGTTGGCGCTGTCGAAGATGATTCTGAACCGTTGTTCGAATTCGAGGCGGGACGCTTCCAGCCGCTGTTGCTCCTTTTCTATCCACCCGAGGAAGGCGTAAAAAAACAGGCAGAGGGCGGCGCCGGCCAAAACATAGAAGAGGCAAATGAGGAGAATCGACCGGTGAAAGGCCGAAATACTTGCCGTTGTGTCGAGCAGAATCGATAAGTGGCCTATTTCACCCTTGCCCGCATCGATGAGCGGAATGAAGGTGACCCGGTAATATCTCCCCCCAGCATGGATATCCGTTCCCGGTTGCGGCGGGTGTTTTCCGGCTATCACCTGCGCGATATTCTCCGGGATTTGGCCAAGTGGTCCGCCGATACTTACGCTATCAGGGAAATGTCCCCATTCTTCCTTGTGGCCGAGCACCCGAATGCCCGCCTCCCATCCCTCGCGGTGAATGAAGTCTTTATGGATAAAGGCGTAAACGTTGCTGTCGAGGATTCCCTGCAGCTCCTCGCGAATATGCTCTGTTTCCATGCCGAGTTCGACATAGCCGAGCAGCCTATTTCCGTCATACCACGGTGTGACCACCCGCAAGGTAAAGGTTCCCAGGGGGCCAAGCTCGAAACCCTGCGCTTCCCTGCCGGTTTTTTCGGCCTCGAGCGTGGTGAAGCGGTCGACCCGGTCACCGTAAAGGTCCGGTTTATGAAGACGCAGGATGTTCACCCGGTCCGGCCCGGTGAAATAGAGGTGGGTGACATCGAAGTGCGATCGCAGCCCTTCAAAATACGATTCAGTCAGGCCAAGGAGGCGCTCCCGGTCTCTGGCCTTGAAGGCTGCCAGCAACTCCCTGTTAAGGGTAAGGGTGCTCAAGGCGAGACTTAACGTCTTCGCCTCTTCAAATCTATACTCACGGAAGAGCCTTTCAGTCTCTCTTGCTTTTGCGGCTAATTCTTGTTCCAGCACCTTCTGCTGCGACTGCTGGAGAATCAGCGCTATAGAGCCGAGGAGGAGAATCAAGGCGGTGATAAGCGGGACCAGAACCCTGATTCTCAAGCTTTTCGACTTCAAGAGACGTTCAAGGATTTTCATTCCATCCCCCGCAAACACCGCTTTTCGTTATTGTACGACCTTCAGTAATACCTTAAACGTTGTTCCCTTGCCCCATTCGCTCGCCACGTCGACCCCGGTACGGGTTCGAATTCCATCTTTTTCGGCCAAGTCCGAGCACGTTGGAAACCATCCTGGCGATCATCTGCTCTTCGTCGGTGCGAATGACGCGGACCGCAACCCGACTTCCCGGCGTGGAAATCACGCCCTTATTCGCCGCGTTGCGGTTCCCGTCGAATTCAAGGCCAAGGAAGCCGAGTCCCGCGCAGACCCTCTCCCGGATTGGCGGCGCGTTCTCGCCGATGCCGCCAGCAAACACCAGCGTGTCCAGTCCGCCCAACGCCGCCGCGAATGCGCCGATCCATTTCTTCACCTGGTAGCAAAACAGCGCCACCGCTTCAGACGCCCGCACGTCCTGCGCTTCGCACTCCAGCAAGTCGTGCATATCGGAACTGGTTTCGGATATCCCGAGCAGCCCGGACTGAAAATTGACCATCTCGTTGAACTGCTTCGCGCTCAATTTTTCCGTACTCGCCAAATACCAAGCCAGGCCGGGATCGAGGTCGCCGGAGCGGGTGCTCATCGGCACCCCGGCGGTCGGGGTAAAGCTCATGCTGGTGTCAACGGGCTTGCCGTCGCGCACCGCCGCCAAACTCGCACCGTTGCCGAGGTGGGCGAGGATGACCCGGCCCTGCGCCGCTGCCGCTCCGGCCAGCCGGGTCAGTTCTTCCATCAGGAACGCATACGACAAGCCGTGAAACCCGTACCGCCTCACGCCTTGCGCCTCGTACCTGCGCGGGATCGGCAACAGCCGCGCCACCCGCGGCAGGTCATGGTGGAAAGCCGTGTCGAAACAGGCCACTTGGGGCAGGTCGGGAAAGCGGCGATGAAACGCCTCGGTCAACAGGATCTCCTCCGGCAGATGCTCGGGATCGAAGGGAGTGAGGTGCCGCAAGTCCTCGAGCAATCCCTCGGTGATCAACTGCGGGTCGCTATATTGCGGCCCGCCATGCACCACACGATGCCCGACGGCGGTCAATGCGTCACGCCCGCTGCGTTCCTCGATCCAATCCATCAGCGTGCCCACCGCCTTGGTGTGATCGGTTGCTTTCAACGGCCGCGAAAAGTTGTCGGCC